>CAITUV010000058.1 GCA_903895725.1 uncultured Myxococcales bacterium
AATTCCGCTTCCCTCTCCCGAACTCGAGCCCCGCAGTTTCGGGTGACCCTCCACGGTTGAGCCGTGGGCTTTCACACCCGACACGCGGGGCCGCCTACACTCGCTTTACGCCCAGTGATTCCGAACAACGCTTGCACTCTCCGTATTACCGCGGCTGCTGGCACGGAGTTAGCCAGTGCTTTCTCACGGAGTACCGTCTCAGACCGGTATTACCCGACCTGTTTCTTCCCCCGCGACAGGGCTTTACAACCCGAAGGCCTTCTTCACCCACGCGGCGTCGCTGCGTCAGGGTTTCCCCCATTGCGCAAGATTCCCCACTGCTGCCTCCCGTAGGAGTCTGGACCGTGTTCCAGTTCCAGTGTGGCTGACCGCCCTCTCAGGCCAGCTACCCGTCGTAGCCTTGGTGAGCCATTACCTCACCAACTAGCTGATGGGCCGCGGGTTCATCTCAGGGCGAGGCCGAAGCCCCTTTCCCCCATCGGCCGAAGCCTCAGGGACGTATGCGGTATTAGCCCGGCTTTCGCCAGGTTATCCCCCTCTCCGAGGTAGATTGCCCACGTGTTACTCACCCGTGCGCCGCTGTACTCAGGACCGAAGCCCCTTTCTCGCTCGACTTGCATGTGTTAGGCGCGCCGCCAGCGTTAGTTCTGAGCCAGGATCAAACCCTCCATTGAATTGGAGGTCCGGACCGAAGTCCGGCGAGTTTACTACTCGATCCTCAAAGGATCGTTCGAATGACCTGCACCTGCTTTCCAGTTGTCAAAGAGCAACCCGCTCTTCACGGTGGCCCCTGCGGCCGGGATGGGAATGTATCCATCCCCGGGGGGCGTGTCAAGCTTTTTTTTCCGCTTTTTTTTGGAGCGGAACTGCCGACACCCAAAGTCGGTCACATCCAGGCGACCGTCTTCCACCGAACCGATTTTCATCCGCTCCGGGGTTTCCCGCCGGAGGTGAGGCTGACTTATACGCTCCCCCTCTGAGGGTGTCAACATTTTTTTTCAGGCCCGCGCAACTTTTCTTGCGGCACGCCTCCGAAGCACAATCCAGGCCGGTACGGCGGCCATCACGATGAGTGCGGCAACGAACTGCGACGTGGACAGCGGCAGTCCCAGAGTGGTCGTCCCACGAATTGCATCGCCCCGGATGCACTCCACCAGGAAGCGCACGACCGCATAGTACACCAGGAACGCCAGCATCACCTCGCCGTGGAACCGGCGGTGCGGCAGCAGCAGCATCACCAGCACGAACGCAGAGAAGCCCTTCAGCGACAGCAGGAGCTGTGTCGGGTGGACTCCCATCGACAGAAACTCCGCGGTTCGATCGAGCGCCCCTTGGTAGTGTTGGTTGAATGCCGGCGATCCGCCCGGGATCCACTGGGCCACGCCGGGGTTCGACCAGCGGGGGAACCGCACCGCCCAGGCCGCTGCCGTCGCGTCCCCGAAATCGCAGCCGAACAGAAAGCAGCCCAGCCGGGTGATCCCCGTGCCCAGAGCCAGTGCCGGGGCCACTCCGTCTGCCATTCCCAGGTAGTCGGCCTTGATGATCACGGCTGCGATCGCACTGACGATCAGGCCGCCCAGGAAGCCCCCGTAGGCCACGAGCCCACCCTCCTGGAACCGGAAGAAGGCCACCAGCGAGAACTTGTCCGGTGCACTGGCGATGAAGTAGAGCAGCCTTGCCCCCACGATCGCCCCGATCGCCGCCACGATGAAAAGGATCTGCGCCTTGCGGCGATCCTGGTCGAGCCGCTCGATGAAGTACGTGCTCAGCACCCAACCCACGAGGAACGACAGTCCAAGCATGACGCCGTAGGCGAACAGCGGCCGTCCGCCGATCTGCGTGCCTCCGATCAGCGGGACGAAGTCGGGAATCTGGCCCAGCCACTCGGGGAGGCGAAAGATGTACGGTCTCACGGGAAACCTCAGTCGTTTCGGGCGTTGGTGGGAATCTGGAGATGGAAAATGCTGCCGCCACCAGGGTTATCTTCGACCCAAACCTTCCCGTGGTGCGCTTCGGCCACACGGCGCACGAGGGTGAGGCCGATCCCCGCCCCGCCGAAGCGCCGGGTCAGGACCGGCTCCTCCTGGACAAAGGGCTCGAAGATCCGCTCCTTGGCCTCCTCCCTCACTCCGGGGCCACGATCGCTGACCCGAATCACCAGGTCACGGCCCCGCAGCGAGGTCTCGACGAGCACGGCACCACCATCCGGGCTGAACCGTACGGCATTGGAGAGAAGCGCACGGAATGCACGGCGCAACGAGGCACCGTCGGCCTGGACGATGCCGATCGTGCCGACAATGACGGCCTCCACGGTGATGTTGCGCTCGGCCCCCACGGCTCGGGCCCACGTGCACGAGTCGACCACGATGCCGTTGGGATCGCACGGGTAGAGGCGCCATCCTTCGATCCGGTTGTCGAGACGGGTCAGTGTGAGCAGATCCTCGACGAGCTCCCGCAGGCGCATGGCTCCGGCGTTGATGCGGAAGACCATGTCCCGTGCCTCCTCCGGAAGCGTGTCCCGCTGCTCGTGCAGAAGCTGCGTGAACCCGATGAGCGGGTTGAGCGGCGTTCTCAGCTCGTGGCTCAGCAGAGCCAGAAAATCCGTGCGGATCCGGGCGGCGGCCTCGGCCGCTTCCCGGGCGTGGACCAGGCGGACTCGATCGTCCTCTTTCTGGAGCCACAGTGCGATCGCCCGAGCGGCGGACACCACCGATCGCCCCTCGTCGGGACCCCAGTCCCGGATGGCATCCCGATCTTCAAGAACCAGGACGGCGTGGACCGAGTCGCCGAATTCCACGGGGATCGTGCGGATCCGACGGATCGCACGCTCGCGGAAAACGCCCGACAGGAGCGGGTCGAGCTCACTGGCCACGAAGTCTCCGATCCCGTCGCTGCCGACACCCAGCTCATGAATCAGCAGCCCCAGGCCTTCCGGGGCCCCGCTCAACAAATACTTGCGGCTCACCGAATACTGGGCCGGTCGGATGGTTCCGGATTGGACCGGGAGCAGCAGAACCGACGGGAGGTCGATTCCCTGCGCCACGATCCGGCAGATCTCATTGCACGATTCCTCGGACCGGCGGGCCTCGAAGAGGTACGCGGAAAGCGTGCTGAAACAGTACTCGCTTTTCCGCTTGCGCTGCAGCTCCTCGCGCAGGACGAATTCGTGTGTCACGTTGCGGAAAGTCCACAGCCGGCCGACGAACTCCCCCTTGCGATCGTGGAGCGGTGCCGAGGATCGCTCGAGCACAGCGAGGTCGGGCTGGAGCACGGTGAGGATGTCCGTCCGCTGTTCCCGCTGGCTGGCCACCAACCGCTCGAGGTCTTCCCGGACCGCATGGGAGTTGGCCAGCCTGGGAATCAGGAGATTCCAGAACTCGCTCTCCGGCCGGCCCTTGAGCTGCACGTCCTGCATGCCCAGCGTGTCGAGGAGCCTCCTTCCCACCGACTGGATGCGCAGCTCGCCGTTTCGCTGGACGGAAAGGAGCACGCCCAGGGACAACGTCTCCAGCGTCGCATCGAACAGCAATGCCTTGCTGATGGTAGTCTTCGGTCTGCTCTTGCGGGGCGGCATTTCGAGCCTCTCCAGGTCGACTCGACTATAGTCGGCCCGGGACGACAAGTCCAGCAAAACGGAAGAAGCGATCGCCAGAGGAAAACAGCGCTGCCGACCGCTCTGGAAGCGGGCCGGACAGGGCAGAGCGGTTGCGCGACGCCGGTGGATGTGGTAGGCAGACGACTGGAGGCGATCGCCGCATCGGAGGACGACTTGGAGACGCTCGGCACGGCATTGCAGTTTACCTCGGAGGGAGTGGAGCAGACCGAGCGGGCCGGGATGCTCCTGGGTGCGCTTCTCATGCCCGGCGACGTGGTGGGGCTGGTCGGCGATCTCGGGGCCGGGAAGACCGCTTTCGTGCGCGGTGTGGCGCGCGGGGCCGGCGTTCCGGAAGGGTACCCGGTGAACAGCCCGACCTTCACTATATTAAATGTATATGGCGGCCGCTTCCCCATCTTCCACCTGGACCTCTATCGACTGGACGATCAAAGCGAGCTGGAAGGGGTCGGCATATCCGAGCTCCTCGCGGGGCACGGAGTCCTCCTTGTCGAGTGGGCGGAACGGTATCCCGAGGCATTGTCCAGCGATCGCCTGCTGGTGAGCATTCAGACGACCGGACCGACCACGCGGAGCTTCCGGTTCGAAGCAACCGGCCCCCTGAGCCGGGAGCTGCTCGATGAGCTTGGGAGCGCTCTGGAAACGAGCCGGGTCTGAGCCTGCGCTCGGCGGGGCCCGTCGCCACGTATCGTTTTCCGGAAGGGGCCTTGAATCAGGCCTCCTGTGGTGCGCTGCAGGCGAAGCGATCGCCCATCGGAATTCCTCAGGATTGAGCCAGCTCGAGTTGAAGCGATCGCCGGGCGGCCCGGTCGTTCCAGGCAGTGGCATCGGCGACGTCCACATGTCCTTGCGGAACGAGCCGGATGTGAAAGACGCCCCGATCGGCCAGTGCGTCGAGGGTTCCGGCCACCTCCGATCGTGAGCCGTCAGGGATACCGATCTCGGCCTGCACGGCCAACGATCGCAGGGACAGGAGGTTGTCCAGCCCCTGTATGGCCTGCTCCGCCGCAGCCGCGTCCCCGGTGCAGCGGGCCAGGAAGGAAATCGGGGCGGGAATCCTGAAGACGACAAAGCGTGCACCGGCCTGGCCCACTTTCCGGGTCCAGTCCGGCAGCGAGAAGATGCGGCCGTTGGTTGTGAATCCAACGTGAACCCCCTGGGCCGCCAGGAGCTTCACCATGGAGAAGAAGCGAGGGTGGAGGGCCGGCTCTCCGCCCGACAGGAGAACGGCCTCCCGGGCACCACGGGCCGCTGCGGCCTCGAGCCTGCGAGTCAGTCGGATGGGAGACAGCGCCCCCTTCCCCTCGAGCCGGCAAGGGCACCACGCACAGTTCTGGTTGCAGCGATCGGAGATCGGAACGGAAGCGGCGTTGACGGCCCTTCGGGCGCCCGCCCGCTTCGCAATTCCGGCTGCGATCGGGGCATCGACCTCGGGTGGAAGATGGAAGGCCCCCGGGGCAAGCCCGGCCAGAGGAAACGGCCGGAACTCCCCCTGGCCGTGGATCCGCAGGTAGCGGAAGTTCACTCCGGGGCACAGGCCGGACACCGGGCATTCCATGCACGCGTTGACCCGGTAGTACTGCGAGAGATCCGGGTCCGGTGCCGAGTTCTCGATCTCCCAGGTCTGCTTGGCATACAGGACGCCCCGCAGCTTCTCACGCGTGGCACGAAGGAACAGGAAATGCGGGCCCAGCACGCACCCGGGAACCGAGTCGACCGTGTAGGGAAGACGGCTGGCTCGAGCGAGATCGAGTGCCTCCCGCAGTGGGGAAGCCACCTCCGAGTACCGAGGCACGAGCGACGGGTCGAGCTCGGGGTAGCCGATCGGGTCCACGAAGTTGAAGAACAGCTCGTCCACAAAAGCGTGGTGCGCTGCCACGTGCCGGACGAAGGCCGGCAGCTCGGCCCAGTTCTCCGAGAAGATCACGAAGTTGAGGGAGACGCCTGGCCGGCAAAGCCCATCCGGAGGGGCTTCGAGAAGCTCGAGCGCTGCCCGCTGTCTGTCCGCCGTGTTCTTCCTGCGCGAGATGCGATCGGCCCTGTCCGGAACGAACGAGTGGACCGAGATCTCGATGGACGTCATGCCGGCCCGCAGCAGATCGGCCAGCAGCGGTGCGGTCAGCAGCGTACCGTTGGAGGTGATGCCGACCCGCAGCCCCTGCTCCCGGGCAAACGCCACGAGCTCGGGAAGATCTCTGCGGACGAGCGGCTCGCCACCGATGAAGGTGACCGATTCCGCCCCCTGGGACCGGACCTGGGCAATGCGGGAGCGGGCCTCATCCGTCGTGAGGTGCATTCCTCCCGACTTCACGCGGCCGTCGCAGCAGAACATGCAGTCCTGGTTGCAGCGGACGGTCAGATTCACGAGGCCGCAGATGGTGGGAGTGGACGACTCCATCAGAACCTCAGGGTCAGCTCGCCCTTCACCCCTTCGAACGGCGGGAACGTGCGGCACATTCCGCCAGCGCACTTCAGCCCGCCTCGGGACGAGCCTCCGAACAGCTTGAAGTAGGAGCCGGACAGGAAGCGGAACACGGCCTCGCCCGAATAGAAATCCCCCTTCTCGTTGGGGCCGGGCTGGTCCGAGTGCTCATAGTTGAACACGAGCGCCAGCCAGGGTGCAAATGCGTACGTCGTCGAGGCCTGGGCGATGATGTATTCCGTCCCTTCGTTGGGGCGATCGTAGTTCTCCATCCGTCCCTGGAGCTGGAGCGAATGGGAGCCGATCAGCGGGAATTGGACGTCCGCACCGAGGTGCCACATGTTCTCCCGGGTGAAGTGGAAGTCCTCCTGGCGATAGCCCCCGGCCAGGTTGCCCGAAATCGACAGCGAATCGATGCGCTGCTCCCAGCCGGCGATTCCGTGCCGGACGAAGTAGTCCCCCATGGCCTCGTCCCCGGTCGTGGCATCGACGAAGTGGGCGTAGCTGGCATAGGCCACGCCGGACAGCGGCGATACTTCGACATCGACCCGCAGGCGGCCTCCCGCCACGTCGTAAGGGCGATCGTTGCGAACGAACAGGTGCTCGTCGTCGATGGGGGGGAGCACTCCGTAGTACACGAAGTCAGAGACTCCGGACGGCCCGGTCACCTTGGTTCCCATGAAGTTGGTCTGACTTTCCGATTCCGGCAGGCGGCTGTCGTACCACTTGGCCTCGAGGAGCAGGTGGACGATGTCGACGCCGGTCGTGATCGAGCCGTACACGGCCTGGCCCACGAAGGACTCGGGCGTCTCCTCGTCGGCGAGCGGCTCGAAGGTTTCCAGCATGGCATCGTACTCGGCAAACAGGGAACCGAGGATGGGCAGGTTGTTGACTGCCAATCCGGGGCCGACGATCGCAAGGGAGCTCCGGCGATAGCTTACCGGCTCCTGCTCCTGCGGGGCGTGGATGAGTGCCGGTACGTCCGGCACCGAGAGGTCACGGGCATCCTGGAGGAAGCTTCCGTGAGCCGAGAGGCGCAGGCTCGATACCGGAGTCACCCGGACCTCCGCACCGGCCAGCAGATCGTTGGGATCGGGCAGGAATTCCTCGACCTTGTCGCCGACATTGACCACGTTGGCCAGGCCGCCCAGGAGGGTCACTCCGACCATCGGCTGCTGCAGCGACACCTTGAGCCCTCGAAGCGTGGTATCGGTGGACAGCTCATCCACCTTCTTGATGCACAGGGCGATCCCCTTTCCCAGGCATCCGTAAACGTCCCCGGCCTCCAGAGTCAACTTCCACAACCGGGATCGCAAGAAGATCTTCTCGACCGTGACATCGTGATCGAAGTCCTCGTCGAAGGCGTCTGCCGATGCCCCGGAATCTGGGCCCAGGAAACCCGCGGCATCGAGCCGGAGCCCCACTTGAAGCCACGGGGCATCCGCTCCGAGGTTGAGGCGGCTCTTGAGATCGAAGTAGTCGTACGTGCCCGCTCCGTTGTCATAGGCCTGGTTGCGATGCCAGTCCACGTAGAGGCTCTCGGTGAGGGTGAAATCCACCTCTCCGGCCGAGAAAAGCTGGGCATGGGCCGGCAGCGGGCTGACCAGGAGGAGCAGCAGCGCGGCAGCGGATGCCGAAAGCAGTGTCGCGGTCAACGGAATCCGGTTCATCTGGACCTCCCGGAAGGGAAACGCTACTGGGCCTGCGGCTCGAGCAGCCCCTTGACCAACGATTCGAGCTCCGGCTGATCTCCGACCGTGAACCCGTCCTTCTTCTTTACCAGGTTTCCCTTGCTATCGAAGATCAGGAGGTACGGCAGCACACCTTTGGTATTGAGGAGCTGCGTCGCCTCGCTCTGCCGATCGATGGCCACGGAGAACGTGTAGCGGTTCCGCTCGATGAGCGGGGAGACCTGGTCCTCGGTATCCGGCGGGTCGAGGCTGATGCTGATGATCTTGAGCCCCTTGTCCCCGTAAGCTTCGTGCAGCTTCTGCAGGAAGGGCATCTCGGACTTGCACGGCTTGCAGAACGTCGCCCAGAAGCTGACGATCAGCACGTCCTTGCCCAGGTGGTCACCAAACGACAGCGTCCCCCCTTTCAGGTCGGTGAGCGTGAGCCCGGACAGCATCCCGGCATCGGAGCGGTCCCCGGTGCCCGAGACCTGGGCGGCGGAGCAGCCGAAAAGACCCAGCGCCAGGACGGACAACGCAACAATCGAGCGACCAAGGTTCATGGGTTCCCTCACTTGAGCAGGCCGAGGATGGCCTCGGCGAAATCGCCGGCTGCGGCCGGTCCGTTGGCCGTCACGATGCGGTTCTCGATCACCACCGGCTCGTCGCGGAAGTAGGCCCCTTCCGCACCGAGCTTCTCTGCGGTGAACTCCCCCCCGGTCCAGCTCGTCGCCTTGACCCCCTTGAGCACGCCGGCGTAGGCCAGCGTGAAAGGAGCCAGGCAGATGGCGGCCACGACCTTGCCCTTGGCCAGGGCATCGCGGGCGAGCTGATGGGCCAGCTTCTCTTTGTGATAGAAGACCGATCCCGGGCCGCCCACGAACACGACGGCAGCGTAGTCATCGACCTTCTTGACCGCATCCTCGAGCAGCAGATCCACCTTGGCCTTGCCACCGAGCGAGCCGGTGGCCGTTCCTGCGTAAAAGGAAACCGTCTGCACCGTGAACCCGGCTGCCTCGAACTTCCCCTTGGGAATCTCGAGTTCCTTGTCCTGATACCCTTCGAACGCGACCACCATGGCAATGGTCTTGGAAGCTTCCGCGGCGGGGGCGGCTGCGGCCGGGTCAGCCCCCTTCGCCTGCCGATCTCCTGGCTTCGGATCTTCCCCCCTGGGTTCCTCCGCTACCCCCTTTCCCCCGACGAGCTGCCGGGCCTTGTCACACCCGGAGGTCCAGGCAGGAAGCAGCAGGACGAACAAGACAACGGTCCAGGCCATCGTACGCATCGAAGCACCTCCTTGGCCGATCACCCCCCAGACCCCACTGCAGGCGCCAGCGCCCCGAGGGCCCCTCCCGCGTGGTCGGGGCTGTGGGGGCCGGGGCTGGGATGTCACTTGGCCTCCTCGGTCTTCTCGACCTTCCTGCGGGTCAGGGGGACGAACTCGACGGTCCCGAGCACCTTCTCGTGGACCTGTCCGGCATCATCCTTGGCGATGAAGTGGAGCTTGCCGGGCTGGTAGCGGGGACCGACCGGCACCACCATGAGCCCGCCGGGCCTGAGCTGCTGCAGCAGGGGGACGGGCACGTGGTCGGCTGCACAGGTCACGATGATCTTGTCGAACGGTGCCTCTTCCTCCCAGCCCCAGTATCCGTCCGCAATCTTCCGGCGCAGCACGGTTTCCCCGTAGCCCAGGGAATCGAGCAGCTTGTGGGAGCGCTGAGCGAGCTTCTCCACGATCTCGATGGTGAAAACATTGGGGGTGAGCTGGACCAGGACGGAGCCCTGATACCCCGAGCCCGTGCCGATCTCCAGCACCTTGTCGGTGGGCTTGATCGCCAGGAGCTGGGTCATGTACGCGACCATGCCCGGATCGGTGATGGTCTGCCCGTAGCCGATCTTGTACCACATCTGCTTGTAGCTGTTTCCGGCCTCCCGATCCTCGGGGAGCAGGTACAGATGTCTGGGCACATTGCCCATGGCCGTCAGCACTCTCGGATCCTTGATCCGGTGACGGTAGCTCTGCTCGAGGAATATGAGCATGTCGGAGCGGGCCTTCTTCTCCCACTTGGTCTCGTCCACGTTCTGGAACGGCGGCGGGACGTAGTCGGGAGGGTCGAGGGTCGAGGGTCGAGGGTCGCCGGTGCCAGAACCGGCGGCGGCCGCGGCGGGCTCTTCCGGGCCGGGCTCGCCGGCCGGAGCGGCACCCAAAGCAGTGGCCGGTGCCACCTCGCCGGCCGGAGCGGCTTCGGCGGGCTTCTCCGGGGCAGCTTCCGCTGCCGGAGCGGCTTCGGCGGGCTTCTCCGGGGCAGCTTCCGCTGCCGGAGCGGCTTCCGCAGGCTTCTCCGGGGCAGCTTCCGCTGCCGGAGCGGCTTCGGCGGGCTTCTCCGGGGCAGCCTTTCCTGCCAGCTCGGCAGGGCCGCGGCGTTCCGAACGTCCCTCGGGAGCCGAGCTCTCCTTGCCTTCTACCGGAGCCCCGGCAGGGGCCTCCTCCTTCTTCCCGCACCCCGAAACGACCGCCAGGGCGGCCCCCACGACAACCAGCACTGCCATCTTCCCGCGCATGCGTGCTCCTCAACAGATCCGGGGTGCATCCTAAACGGTATCCCCGATCCCGTCAATTGGCGGGGGGAAACTGTTTGACCGCACAGGGCGCGTGTGGTGTACTGGGCCGGTCTGCGCAGGCATTCGCCTGAGGCAATTCGGAGGGACGCATGGGAGGCCAGTCGGAGAACAAGGGAGCACCGGTCAGTCCGCTGCGGGAGATCGTCCAACCGTTCATTGACCTGGTGAAGGCGCCGCGAGCGTTGTGGGGGGTGAATCTCGCCTACTTCCTGGAGGGGCTGGTCTACTTCGGGATGCTGGGCTATCTGGCGATGCACTTCTCGGACTTCGTGTTCAAGGGGGTCGAGCACGCGGACGAGTGGTCGCACAGCCAGGTGATGATTCTCACGGCGGGCATCACGATCTCGATGTTTTTCCTGGGCTTCGTAGCGGACAAGTGGGGTGTGAGGCGGGCGCTGGTGCTGGCCTTCATCCTGCTGTTGTCGGGCCGCATCGTCATGAGCTCGGCACCGACGCTCATGGGGTTGATGCCGGAGGGCCCGTGGTCTCCGCTGCATCTGGTCACGGTTGCGGGTATGGTGCTGGTGGTCATCGGCTATGGGATGTACCAGCCGGCGGCGTACGCGGCGGTCCGTCAATTCACGACGCCCAAGACTGCGGGCATGTCGTTTGCGATGCTGTACGCGCTGATGAACCTGGGCGGCTGGGTCCCGACTTTTGCGTTCCTGCTGAGGGATGACGACTACCTGGGCCTCGGGATTCCGGGGACGTGGTGGGTGTACACGGCGCTGACGGTGGTGGCGTTGCTCGTGACGCTGGTTCTGCTGTCTCGCCGCACCGTGGAGAATGCGATCCGGGAGGCCAAGGAGCAGACGGCCCGACTCCGAGCGGAGGAAGGGCAGGGGAAGGAGGAATCGGCTCCGTCCATGGGGAAGGGAACCTTGGTGGTTGAGCAGGCGACCCGGATTCCTCTTCACCTCTGGCTGGTTCCCCTGGCCGTGATCGGGATGGCCCTCTGGCGTATTCCGATGCCGTGGGCGTGGTATGTGGTGGCGCCGATTGCAGCGGCCCCGCTGATCATCGCACTGCTGCCCTCCCAGGCACGCAAGTCGACGGTGTCCTGGATTGCGAACCACCCGCTGGGAGACGCCAAGTTCGCCTTCTTCATCTTCGCCCTGATCCCAGTGCAGACCCTGTTCACTTACAACTGGCTGGTGCTGCCGCAGTACATCAACCGGGCGTTCGAGGGGTGGATCGGCGAGTACTTCGAGATTGCGTCCAACGCCAACCCGATCCTGATCTTCGTGCTGGTGCCGATCATTGCGGCCGCGACGCAGAAGGCCAAAGTCTACAACATGATGGTGCTGGGGACGCTGGTGATGTCGTCGTCTGCGTTCTTCCTGGCGGCCGGTCCTCATCCGTGGGCGCTCATTACCTACATCATCATCATGACCATCGGCGAGGCGATGTGGCAGCCGAGGTTCCTCCAGTATGCGGCCGAGATTGCGCCGGAGGGGAGGACCGGGACGTACATGGGGGTGGCGCAGCTTCCGTGGTTCCTCACCAAGCTGCTGGTGCCGCTGTTGTACTCCGGGTTCGTGATGGACCGTTACTGCCCTGCGGAGGGGCCGAAGAACACCGAAATGATGTGGCTCATTTTCGGCGGCATTGCGGTGCTGTCACCGCTTCTTCTCATCGCTGCCAAGGGCTGGGTCGGAAAGGACTTCAAGACCCACGCATGACCCGCGCTCAAGGGCTAAACCATTGACAACAGGATCGTTTCCGCAACAATGGGGGCGGTTCGTTGGAGGCATAACCATGAGAAATCTGGCCATTTTCCTTGTTCTGGCAGGTATCCTGATGTCGTCGCACGCGCGGGCGGACGTGTATTTCGCGTTCTCGGCCGAGCAGATGGAGTACCAGGGCCAGCAGCGGATCTTCTTCGTCCCGTTCAGCTTCACGGGGCCGACTCACAAGCAGATGGAAAAGCGAATCGCCGTGCTGTTCGAGAAGCTGCACGGTTCCCGTCAGTCGGTCTACGGGGACACGTTCCTCATCGTGAAGGAGGAGGCGGGACAGTTTGTTGCCTCGCTCATCCTGGACCCGGCTGCGGCCCGGTTCCACGACATCATCCTGGGGGAGATCTACCTGACGCTGACCAACATCGGCATCACCCGGGTGTATCTGGGAAACGGTGAGCGGCTGCTTTCCGACGTGGATGTGAAGTATCCCTACTTCGTTCCGACCATCCCGTTGTGGGAGGCGCTTCCGCCTGCGACCTTCCCACATGCGCTGGTGCGGCTGGGAGTCAACGAGTATGTCGAGTCCATCACATTCCAGGAGCGCATGGGGCGCAAGGATCCGCAACTCTACTCCCGGATTCTGGACCTGCTCAAGGGGGAAGAGCCTTACGTCAAGCTGCGGGTGCTGGAAGCGTTCCCCCACCTGGCCGTGCCGGGCGAGGCGGACTACCTCCTCCCGCTGCTCAACGACAAGTCCGCCCAGGTGGTGTACAAGGCCATCGACCTGCTGTCGAGCAAGACCGACCCCAAGGTGCTCAAGGCGCTGGCGGTTCTGGCCGATACCGCCAAGGATCCGGAGGCCCAGCTCATGGCGGCCCGCATCCTGGTCAAGAACAACCAGTCGACCTACCAGGTGTACATCCTGTTCGAGGATCTGAAAAGCCAGGATCCGGCCGTCGTGGTGGCCACGTGCCAGAAGCTGGCGAGCTCCGGCGACCTGCGGGTCCTGACCGCGCTGACCCGGATGCTGACGCATAGCCAGGAAGTGGTGCGGGAGGCGGCGTTTGCCGGCCTCAAGCAGCTCAAGGATCTCGCAACGCTGCAGGGGCTGCTCACCAACAAGGAGATCGAGGAGAAATACCGCAAGGAAGCGGCCCTGGAGCTGACCCGGCAGGCGATTCCCGACTTCGCCAAGGCCGGAATTACGTACCTGGTGCGCAACCACTCCGGTGCAGAGGCCGTGGAGGCAATCACCACGCTCCAGATGCGGGCCTACAAGGACCAGGGAGAGCTGTTGGCGTTTGCGCTGACGCATCCGGATGTCGAGGTCGCCAAGGTGACGGTTGCTGCCATCGGTGCACTCGAGCTGTTCGACCGGCTCCCCGATCTTTCGGCGGCGTCCAAGAGACCGGAGCTCTCGACTGTGGTTCGGGAGGTTATCTCGGCACTGCTGGCCAAGCAGCCGCTCAAGACGGTGATGGGTCTGGCCCGCTCCGAGGACATCCTGGTGCGGGAGCTTTCCGTGCTGTCGCTGGTGGCCCAGGCCAAGGCGGCCAAGCAGCCCAAGGATGCGGAGCCCATCCTGGAGCTGCTCGGAGAGGCGATGAAGGACAAGGAAGTCGTGATCAAGCGTGCGGCTGTGCAGGCGCTCAACGACATCGGAGGTCCGGCCAACTGGAAGCGGCTGCTCAAGGCCAAAGCCGACACGGACCCGCAGGTGCGCACGCTGGTGCTCAAGTCCGCCCTGGCCCTGGCGGATCCCGAGGGAGATGCGGTGATCCTGGAGCTCCTGGCGGATGAAGTGGACGAGGTCCGGGTCCTGGCGATCCAGGAGGTCCGTGAGCGGAAGCTCAAGGAAGCACGGCCGAAGCTCAAGTTCCTGGTCGAGGCCCGCAACCCGCAGCAGAAGGCCGAAGCCATGCGGGCCGTCGTCGCGCTCAGCGAGACGGAGGACGACCACAAGGAGTACTTCGAGGTGTACAAGAAGGCCATCTTCGACATGGATACCGAAGTCCAGCTGGCGGCCATCATGGGCCTCCAGTGGATCATCGATCCCATGGTAGTGCCGCTGCTCCAGTCCGGCACGCTCCTGATGCACAAGGATGCCCGGGTACGGGCGGCAACGCTCATCGCGCTGGGCCGCTCCAGGGACTACAACGTCATCGAGAACATCGCCCGCGGCTTTGCCGACGGCGAGCGCTCGGTCCAGGAAGCTGCCATCGAGGGACTGCGTCTCATGGGCAGCAAGAAGGCCATCCCCCCGCTCCAGGAGTACATCCGTCAGACCGACGACGAGGAGCTCAAGATGCTGGCCCAGACGGCCATCAATGATCTTCAGCAGGGACCCAAAGGACTGCTCGAAGAGTAGGTTCCCCCCCTTTCCGTAGCATGGCTGACCATCGAATCGTGGCCAGGTGCAAGGCGAGACCGAGCGAGCGAACGAGGCGCATTTGCGGTGCGTCGCAGCGAGTACGCGACCCAGCAATCCTTCGATTCTGCTCAGGGCAGGCGCCGCAGATGACTACGGGGCGGTGGTCAGGCTACTTCTGTTTGCAGGTGGGCCAAACGACTTTGCCGCCGCAGCCGTCATCGTACGCGTTTTCCTTGTCGCAATACCAGCCGGCACCGTTGTCCTGCTGGCACTCCTCGTCCGACGCGCACGGCTTGGGGCCGTAGAAGGCCATGGGCGGGCAGTCCTTTTCCGCATCGAGGTGAGACCCGTCCTCGGCCACATCGACGGGCACGGGACCGTAGTACACCATCGGCTGGTCAGCCTGGATGTCCTCCGGAGCCGCATCGACCGCATCCACCGGCATCGGCCCGTAATAGGTGCGGGGCTGATCCGCCTCGATGCCGTCGGGCAGCGGAGCAGCATCGTCCACGGCGTCGGTCGGCATGGGGCCGTAGTAGACTCGGGGCTGGTCCGCTTCCACGCCATCGGGAAGCGGGGCCGCGTCCTCGACGACGTCCATGGGCACGGGGCCGTAGAGAACACGCATGTCATCACTGGTCGAATCGGATTCCGGCGGCGGCCCGTAGTAGACGGCCGGCTCCTCCTTCTCACATCCGAGGAAGAAGTTGAGAATCGACAGAGCCGCCACCAGGAGTCCCATGACCAGCAGCGAGCGGATCCGACCGAGCACCTTGATCAATCTGCGCGTCATCTCCCCACCTCCCCCTTCGGATCGAAACACTCCAACCGCATCGAACGACGTGAGAATACTCCCGTTGTGCGGGGTGTGCAAGCAACACGCAGACCGTCAGGACAATGGGCTGCGGGGGGAAACTGCTGCGGACGGCGGAAGGACTACTGCTCGTCCATCTCGAGGATGATGAACTCGACTCGGCGGTTCCTCTGGTGGTCTTCCTCGGTCTGGGCATTCTTGATGAGCGGCCTGGACTCACCAAACCCCTTGAAAGACAGGCGCTTGGAGTCGATCCCCTTCTCGGCCAGGTACTTCATGACCGTCTCGACGCGGCCCGAGGAGAGCTTCATGTTGTACTTGTCGTTGCCCCGCTCGTCCGTGTGGCCCTCCACCCGAATCTTCTTGATCTGCGGGTTGTCCTTGAGGGTCTGCACGACCTCATCGAGGAGCGGGAAGCTCTCTTCCTTGATACGGGTCTCGTCGAAGTAGAACTCCACCTTCTGGAGGATGACGATCTTCTTCTTCTCGATGACCACGGCCTTGTCCGGGCAGCCGTCTTCATCCTGGTAGGAATTGACGGTCTCCGGCTCGGTCGGGCACTTGTCGGTGGGCTTGCAGATGTCCTTGTACTTGTCGGCCAAGCCCTTCTCCTCGACCCACGGGTCACAGATCTTGTCTTGGTCGTTGTCCGGGTCGGGGCAACCATCGTCGTCCTCAAAGCCGTCCGCGTCCTCCGGCTCGTCGGGGCACTGGTCGGACAGGCGGCACAGCTCCTTGTACTTGTCGGCCAGGTTCTTCTCCGCAACCCACGGATCACAGATGCCGTCCTTGTCGTTGTCCGGGTCGGGGCAGCCCTCGGAATCCTCGAAGTTGTCGAAGTCCTCGGGCTCGGCCGGGCATTCGTCTTTGCCCTTGCAGACGGCAGCGAACTCTTCCTCACGATTCTGCTCGAAGACGCACGGGCTGCAGAGCTTGTCGCCATCGGGGTCCGCGTCGCAGAACGGCTTGGGCGGCGGCGGCTCCTCGGCCTTGCAGCAGGAGGAGTACATGACACCGGCAAAGACCCGGAAGTCGGGGGCAGCGGCCCCTTCGGTAAGCCCGCCGCCGGCACCGGCGCTGACGTCGAGGCCGGGAATGACGTGCCACTTGAGCCCGCCCAGTGCTTCCATGGGATTGTTTTCCATGTTCTTCATGGGCTCGGTGAGCTTCATCTGGGTCCCGAGCTCAGCGATCAGATCGAGCTTCTCGGGGACGAGGCCCACCCAACCGCCGAGCCGGGTATCGATGGCATGGCCCGTGTCCACGTTGAGGGCCTTGTCCTCTCCGGTGGCAATGAGAGCTCCGGCATTGAGCGCCACTCCGCCCCTGCCGAAGTCAAGGCTGGCCAGAAGACGGGGAAGAAAGCCGAACCCGTTGCGCCCCATGTAGGGGTCGATGAGCTTGCCGGTGGGGAAGGTGACGATCAGCTCCGCACCGAGGGTGAACAGCCCGTCACCGGTCTGGTAGAGCCGAGCGCGGGGAACGAGGCGGATGTCGCCCACGCCGGCCACGCCCGCCCCCGGGAACCCCTCGATGTCCTCCCCCTGCTGCATCAGGACGACCGGAACGTCGAGCCCGATCCCGAGCCAGTCCAGGATCTTGACTGCGGCGAGCAGGTCTCCAGTGACCTGGTGCTCGACAAGCGAGCCGAGCTCAGTGCCCCCGGTGGTCCTCAGCACGAGCGGGTCGTTCTGGTAGTTGAGCATCAGCCCCACGTCCCAGCGGCACTCCCCCATGACGTCTCCCGTGCCGACCGTGAAGTAGTCGTGCACGAACGGGGACGGCTTGAAGAACTGGCTTTCAATCTGCACGTCCTGCTGAGCCATGGCCGTTGAAGGGGCCAGAGTGATGGCTGCCACCGCGACGGTCAGCGCGACGAGCAGCCCGGACCGAAAAAAGCGACGTCTCAAGCCAAGCGCCGTCAGAGCGAGTCCTCCCATCAGGAGCAGGCCTGCAAACGGGGCGGGAGCGCCGGTCAAGGGGGATGCACTGCAGGAGGTGACTCCTCCGGATACCTCGAGCTCCGAGTCCTCCTCGTCGCACGGCGGTTCGCAGGTCTCGCACTTGGGCGGGCACTTGCCGCAGTCCTTCTCGCAGCTCAGGCAGCTCTCGCCGTTCCCTTCCTCATCTTCAAAGCAGATGCCGTCGCCACAGGAGCAATCGCAGTCTTCCTCGCAGGTTTCGCAATCCTCGTCGGCGCTGCAGACACCGTCGCCGCACTCCGGTGCGCACTCGCCGCAGTCGTCCTTGCACGTCGTGCAGGTCTCTTCACCGTTGCACTCGCCGTCGCCACACTCCGGCTCACATTCGCCACAGTCGTCCTCGCAGGTCGCGCAGGTTTCTCCGGGGTCGCAGTTGTTATCCCCACAGACGCTGGGAGGGCACTTGGGGCAGTCAGCCGGGCAACTCGTGCAGTCCTCGTCGCCATTGCAGAGGTTGTCCCCGCACTCGGGCTCGCATTCGCCGCAGTCGCCCGGGCAGCTCCCACAGGTTTCGTCACCGTTGCAGATCGTGTCGCCGCAGACCGCCTCGCAATTGCAGTCGACCTCGCAGCTCTCGCAAGTCTCGTCCCCGCTGCAGATGCCATCGCCACACTCGGGCTCACATTCGCCGCAGTCGGCCGGGCAGCCCTCGCAGGTCTCGTCGACGTAGCACTTTCCGTCTCCGCACACGGCCTCGAGCTTGCAGGTGTTGTCGCAGCCGTCGCCGTCGGTGTTGTTGCCGTCGTCACAATCCTCGCCCTCGTCGACCTTCCCGTCTCCGCACCACGAAGTCGTGTCGCAGTCGCCCTTGCAGCCGGCAAACGCGGCCACGAACATGCCGGTATCGAGGGAGGTGTCCAGGGCATCGCACACCACGAGGATCACGGTGTGCTCCCCCGGGGTCAGGGCGAGCTTCTGCTGCAGACGCGGCGTGGAGCCGTCATACTCAGTCCCGCTGTCGGTCACCACCTCGGTTCCGCTGAAGAACGGGCCGTTGATGGTGATGGCGTTTCCCTCCGCGTCCAGCGCCTTGTTGACCCCGTCGACGAAGATGCCCACGGTGTCGTTGAACTCTCCGACGTACTCGGGATACTCCTCGGAGCCGACGACGTAGTCGAAGCGGATGCCGTCGAACCCCTCCTTCAGCGAGAAGACGATCTCCAGTTTGGCGGCATCGCCGGTGGACACTCCGCCGGCGAGCTGGTCGCACAGCGGATCGCCGGGCAGCCCGAACGAGGCGGTCATCCCGGGCTCATCGTTCGGGGGCAGCGCGTTCTGGGCCGTCCCCGACGTCAGGATGGACCCGTTGCCGATGCCCAGCGGGCCGGCCGCATAGGTACCGGCCGCCTCGGCATGTCCGGTGAAATTCGCCGACTTGATCTCGATTCCTCCGCCGCCCAGGAGCGCCTTGGCCAGGCCCTGGGCGTCGTTGGTCGTCGTGATCTCCAGGGCCGATGCCGGCATGGCCACGAGCATCGAAAAGAGCAGCACCGAGAGGAGCGTGCCGCTGGTCCGCAGGCTGCGCCGGCGCAGGAACAACAGGGCCAGAGGTGCAAGGGCCACGAGGAGCAAGCCGGCCGGGACCGCCGTGCTGGTGCCTACAGGGGCAGCGCTGCAGCTCGAGGGTCCACCCGAGACCATTACGCCGGAGTAATCGGGCTCAGCCTCGCACGATTCCGGGCAGCCGTCGCAGTAGCCGTAGCCGTCGGGGCACTCGCCGCAGTCCTCGGTGCACGACTCGCAGCTCTCGTCGCTCCCGTCCTCGTCCTTGAAGCAGATGCCGTCACCGCACGAGCACGCACAGTCGTTCGGGCAGCTCTTGCAGGTCTCGCCTTCCTCGCAGACTGAGTTGCCGCACTCAGCACCGCATTCGCCGCAGTCGTCGGGGCAGTCCTTGCAGGTCTCCTCGCCGTTGCAGGTGCAGTCGCCGCACGAGGGCTCGCATTCGCCGCAATCCTCCTCGCAGTTATCGCACGACTCCTCGCCGTTGCAGGTACCGTCGCCGCACTTGGCGGGCGGGCACTTGGGGCAATCCCCGGGGCAGCTCGTGCAGGTTTCGTCGCCGTTGCACAGGTTGTCACCACAGAAGGGGTCCGGGCACTCGCCGCAATCCTGCGGGCAGCTCGTGCAGGTCTCCGTCTCGTCGTCGCCATTGCATTCGCCGTCCCCGCAGAACGGAGGGCACTCGCCGCAATCCTCCCAGCAGGTCCCGCAAGTCTCGTCGCCCAGGCACTGCCCGTCTCCGCAAAGCGAACATGCGCCGCAGTCTGCCTGGCAGCTCTCGCACGTCTCCTGGGCGTTGCAGGCGCCGTCACCACACCACTCGGCAACGCCACCGCAATCGCCCTTCATCCCCGTCAGGCTGGAGACGAAGATGGCGCTGTCATAGGCGGAGTCGAGCGCGTCGCACACGACGATCTCAATCTTGTGGATACCGGGTTCGAGCTTGGCACAGTAGTTGAGGAACGGAGTGGCCCCGTCATACTCGGTGCCGTTTTCCGTGACGACCTGGCCTCCGCTGAAGAACGGCCCGTTGATCGTGATGGGGTTGCCTTCGGCATCCATGGCCACGTTCACGCCGTCCAGGAAGACTCCGCCGACGTCGTTGAACTGCCCGACGTACTCCGGATACTCCTCACTCCCAAACAGGTAGCCGAACTTGATGCCCGTCTGTCCGGGAAGCAACTCGAACTCGATGGTGAGCTTGGCCGCGTCGAAGACGTCAGTCCCGGCGATGTCCGAGCAGTAGGGTTCGTTGGCAGCTGAGCTCGAGAATGCCGTCGACGTTCCGGTGGCATCGTTGGGAGGCAGAGCGGACTTCACCAGGCCGGTGGTGAGCACGATGCCCTCGCCCATTCCCAACGGTCCGTTGATGAAGGTACCGGAGGAGCAGTCGAACCCGTCGAACACGGCACTCTTGACCACAATTCCCGAGTCGGCCGGCACGAGCTCGGCTCCCATGACGTCTCCGTCGCTGGTACCCTCGACGCTCAGGAGGGTATCCGACACGCACAGATTGCCCTGGCTGCATGTGTAGTCGGCCGGACACACGTCGTCGCACCCCTCGCCGCACTGGGCGCACCCCTCGCACCCACCAGGGCAAACGCCGCAGTCGAGCGGGCAATCCTCGCACGATTCCCCTTCGGAGCAGAGCTCATCACCGCACGTCGCAGGGCAGTAGCCGCACGAATCGCAGGCATTTGTGCAACAATCGCCGGCCTCGACGCATGCGGCGTCGCAATAGCAGGAGCCACCGGAGACTCCACACTCGCACTCCGAGCAGCTATCCGGATCATCCGGGCAGTCCTGCTGACACGAGCAGGAATCCTCGTCACCGTCACACTTTCCGTTGCCGCAGACAGCGGGGCATTCGCCGCAATCGGCAGGGCACGAGTCGCAGCTCTCGTCCACGAAGCACAGGCCGTCCCCGCACACCGCCTCGAGCTTGCAGGTATTGCCGCAGCCGTCGCCGTCCTTGTTGTTGCCATCGTCGCAGTCCTCGCCCGGGTCCTTCTTTCCATCCCCACACCAGGCCACCGAGTTGCAGTCCCCGGAGCAGGCCCCCAGGCTGGCTACGAAGATTCCCGTATCCAGGATACCGTCCACGGCATCACACACAATGACGACCATGGTATGGTCACCGCCAGCCAGCGGAACGGCGGCCTGAAGACGCGGAGTCGAGCCGTCGTACTGTGTTCCGCTGTCGGTGATCACGGACGCTCCGCTGAAGAACGGCCCGTTGATGGTGATGGCATTGCCTTCCTTGTCCAGGGCCTTGTTGACCCCGTCGACGAAGATGCCTGCAACGTCGTTCACCGAGCCGACATACTCCGGGTATTCCTCGGAGCCCACCACGTACTCGAAGCGGATTCCGCTTGCCCCCGGAGGCAGGGTGAAGACGATCTCCAGCCTGGCGGCGTCATACGTGCCGACACCACCGGCAAGAGCGTTGCAGAGCGGGTCTCCGGGCAGGTTCAAGTTCGTGCCGGCCCCCGTGTTGTTGTTGGGCGGCAAGGCATTCACAGCCGCTCCCGACGTCAGAATCGTACCGTCCGCCATGCCCAGGGGCCCTGCCGTGTAGGTCCCCGACGCCTGGGCCCCGCCGTCATACTTGACGCTCTTCACGACGATCCCGCCCCCACCCCCGATCGCGTCGGCCAGCGTCTTGGCGTCTCCGGTAGGCTGAATGTCGAGTGCGAGTGATGGACTCGCAAGTGCACAGACGGCAAACAGCGCCACAGTAACCCCCGTCCACCTTTGCATAGCGCTCCTCCATGTCTTGATGGGGGTCGGCCTAAAGAGAAGCACGACTGCCCCCCCCCCGAGCCGACTGCCTGTCGAATATAGGGCCGGCCCTGGCACTCGGCAAGTGCCGAGAATTGGGGTACCAATGGGGTATATAAAATACCCATATTTCGGCATTGATGGTTTGGTTGGGAGTCGGCCCGGACGGCTTCTACTGTTCAACGAGTCGGAAGCTCATCGAGTACCCCGTCGCCCCCGTCCTCACAAAGCGGGCATGCATCGGAAACCCGTCCGAAGCAGGGGGCCCCGCCTCGTACCGGCGGAGGGGCTCACCGCCCTCGAAGTACTCGGAGAGGGAGAACCCCCCATCCGCAGCAGGAACCAGGTCGAAGTATCTTCCATCCACGGTCCAACGGCAGACTGAACGACCGTCCGCGTAGCGGCCGGGGACAGGCTCCCCTCCCTTCACCGAGGCTCCGTTCGCCCGCTGGCCAGGCGGGAAGTACATGAAATCGAGATCCTCGAAGAGCCCCGCGGCAAAGCCGGGCCGATCCAGGGGAGCCAGGGCCCGGGTGACCAGCAGGTCTGTGCCACCCAAGCGAGCGGCCTCGAAGAGGGCGATGCCTTCCGGAGCCAACAGGGCGGCCGACAACGTGTGCGTCTCCTCGTCCCAGGAGCTCACGCCGATCACGGACGAGGCGTTTCCGAGTGGCAGAGTCGCCTCGATGGCGTGCACCAGGGCAAACGATCCGGGGGGATAGTGGGCCAGGCAGGTGCGGATCAGTGGATCCGCGTCGGCAGGCGTCACGGGCGTGATCTTGGGGGGCGCGCTGCACGCACAGGCAAGGGCCAGCACGACGAGGCAGCCGGGAGTGGCGAGGGCGGCTCTCACTCCACCGCCTCGAACTGCCTCGAATCCACGGCCTCGTCGAGCTTGACGCTGCTGAACTCGATGAGGGTCGAGGTTGCCTCGCCCTCGAAGATCTCGACCGCCTCCACGACGCCGGGTCGGTTCGAGAACCGGACCTCGACCCGGGAGATGAAGCGGGCCATCTCCTTGTCCCTGGGGCTCAGGATGACGACCGGGCGATCACCGGGAACCAGGGACGCGGAAAAGAGGGTTCCCTCGTCGAAGCGACCGGCCAGCCAGCCGGTGATCTGTTCCATGACGATGCGCATTCCCTCCACGGCCGAGGAGGAATCCGCCCGCCACTTTCCGTCGGCAGCGAGGTTGAAGCGCTTGACGCTCCCCCCCTTGACCAGCGAGACGGTGCGAATCGGCGTCTGGTACTCCCACCGGACCGAGTCCGGAGATTGGTAGAGGAAGCGCCCCTTGGACACGAGAGGCTTCTTGAGCAGCTTCATCTTCTTGGTCTGGGTGAAATCGGCCGAGATGGACTTGATCGCCTCAGCCTGGCGACGCAGCTCGTTGAAGTCCTCGGCAGCGCGGGCCATGCGGGGGGCGGAGGCGATGGCGATTACGATTGCGATTGCGATGCCGATGCCGAGTTTGTTCATGCTAGAACATGCCCCCGTTCACGGAAAGGACCTGACCTGTCACATAGCTTGCCGCGTCGGAGCAGAGGAAGCCCACCACGCCGGCGACCTCCTCGGGACGGCCGATGCGGCCCATGGGGATCATCTGCTTGATGACGTCGACGGGGGCCTCCTTGATCATTTCCGTCTCGATGAGTCCGGGGGCCACCACGTTGACCCGGATATTCAGCCGGGCGACTTCGGACGCCAGCGCCTTGGAGGCCCCGATGAGGCCGGCCTTGGCGGCGGCGTAATTGGCCTGTCCCCGGTTTCCCATGAGCCCGGAGACGGACGAGATGGTCACGATCGAGCCGGCCTTGTTCCGGATCATCCGCTTCACGACGGGACGGGTCACGTTGTAGAACCCGTCCAGCGCCGTCCGGATCACCGAGTGCCACTGCTCATCGTTCATCATGACGAACAGGCCGTCGGCCACGATGCCGGCATTGTTGACCAGCACGGCAAGGTTCTTCAGGCGGCCCGTGATCTCGCCGAGCGCCTCCGCCGAGGCCTTGCCGTCCCCGACGTCGAACCGAACGATCTCACCGTCCGAGCCGGCTTCGCGTACCAGGCGGAGGGTTTCTTCCGCCGCATCCTGGCGGCTGTGGAAGTTCACGACGATGTAGTGCCCTCGACGGGCCAGCTCCACGGCAATGGCCCGGCCGATACCCCGGCTGGCACCGGTGACGATGGCGGATGGTCGCTCGCTCATGGGCTCCTCCTAGAGGCGTCGGAAGATGAGGGACGTGTTGATTCCCCCGAATGCGAAGTTGTTGTTCATGCCAACCTGGAAGCGCAGCTCCCTCGGCTCCTTCATCACGTGCTGGATGGGAGCGAGCTGAGGGTCGGGATTGTCGAGGTTGCGGGTCGGAGCGATGAAGCCCTCGTGCAGCATGAGAATGGTGAAGATCGACTCGAGCGCGCCGGCAGCCCCCAGCGTGTGTCCCATGTATCCCTTGAAGCCGGTCACGGGCACGCGGTCGCCGAACACCTTGAACGTAGCAGCGGCCTCGGCCACGTCGCCGGCCGCCGTGGCCGTGGCGTGGGCGTTGACGTGGCCGATGGAATCGGGAGGAAGGGCGGCATCCTCGAGAGCCAGCCGCATGGCACCGGCCATTCCGTCGGAGCTGGGATTGGTCAGATGCGCACCGTCGCAGTTGGTCCCGAAGCCGGCGATCTCGGCGTGGATGCGGGCGTTGCGGCGCCGGGCATGCTCGTATTCCTCGAGCACGAGGCAGCCGGCCCCTTCTGCGACCACGAGGCCGTCTCGTGCGGCATCGAAGGGCCTGGGGGTCATATGGGGCCGGTCGTTGAAGTCGGTGGACGTGGCCCGCATGATGTCGAAGATACCGGCATCCATGAAGTGCATTTCCTCCGCACCGCCGGAGAGCATGAGGTCGGCCTTGCCGTGGAGGATCTGCTCGTAGCCGAAGCCGATCCCCTGGCTGCCGGCGACGCAGGCCGTGCAACTTGCCACGACCGGGCCCTGGGTGCGGAACATCATGGCCAGGTTGGCGGCACAGGTGTGGCTCATGAACTGGAGATAGGTCGAAGACTGCATCCCTTTCAGGCTGCGGGCGGACAGGATGCGGGAGAGGAACTCCTCCATGGCCTGGGAGCTGCCTTCGGTGGAGCCGAACGACACTCCGCAGGAGGGGGAGGCCAGCTGCTCTTCGGTGAGCCCTGCGTCGGCAACCGCCTTCTGTGCGGCCAGAGCCGCAAGGATGGAGACCCGGCCCATGCTCCGCCGCGTCTGGCGGGGGATCAGGTTCTCATCGACGTCTCGGCACACACCGGCCACACGGGTCCGAAGCGCTCCGATGTTCTCCCATTCGGGCATGGTCACGATTCCGCTACGCCCTTCCAGCAGAGAGGCACGCACGTCGGGCAGGGAGTTGCCGATGGGCGAAAGGAACCCGATCCCGGTGACGACGACTCGGCGGCGTTGACTCATGAACGAACCTCCTCTCCTCGCACCAGTTCATCGAGCTCCTGTTGCGAAGGCGACAGCGGCAGCATGGCGATGCCCCAGGTTCCGGGTCCCATGTGGACGCCGGAAGTCAGGGACATCCGGGAAACCCGCACCTCTCCAGCGGGGTGAAGCCGGGCTACCCGGCGTGCGGGAACGTCTCGCACCCACTCCTCGTTGTCCGTATGCTCGAGCAGGAACAGGAAGGGCTTCTCCGGCTGCCCCAGCTCCCGGACCCGCTCTTCCGCATAGGCCACCTGCTCATCCCGGCTCTTCAGGACGGCCATCTTGCGTGCCCCGTCCGGGAGCGGGCTGACCACGGGCTTCTTGCTGAGCACGTCCCCGAAGAAAGCCTTGGTCCTGGAGAGACGGCCTCCGGCAGCGAGCCAGTGCAGCTTGTCCAGGAAGACGAACTCCTGGCACGCCCGGACAGCCCAACTTGCGAAGCGAAGCACATCCCGGGCACACGCTCCTCCCTGGGCGAAGCGGGCCGTGGCCAGGGCAGCGAGCCCGAGCCGGCCGGACGCGGCACCAGAATCGATGACGTGGAACCTCCCGTCCGGGTCGCGCGTGCCCTTCCAGTCGGTGACGGTCTGGAAATTGCCGGTAAAGACCGAGCCGACGCACAGGTAGAGAACCTGCGGATAGCGCTCCAGGAGCCGGGAGTAATGCTGGTGACGCTCGTGCACCGAGGCCTGGGAGGTGGAGGCTGGGATACCCGAGCGCATGGCCGCGTATAGCTCCCGGGCCGGCAGGTGCGTCTCCGGAACCGAGCGATCCCCGAGGTTCACGTAGCTGTCGAGGAGCGTCATCCCGAGCTCAGCAGCGTCCTCCCGGGTCACGGAGCCGGCTGCATCGGTGACGATGTGGATCGAGGCGTCGGGGTGGACCGAGGCAAACCGCTCGGTCTGAACGCGCAGGTCGTCGCTCGAGAAGCGGACGACCCGGCCGAGGAGAGCGAGCCGGGCTCGGGCAGCAGGCTCGTCGTCCGCGTGGAAGTGGACCTTGACGTAGTCCCCCTGCCGAACCGCCACGATGCTGTCGCCCAGCTCGGAAAGCTGCTCTTCCAGGTCGTCGGGGACTGAATCGGCGGCCAGGACCGCATCGATGCAGCAGGCCGGCTCTTCCGGCTCTTCCGGCGAGCTGCCCGCCTGCCAGTCGGCATCGAGGCGGAGGCGGCCGTCAAACGCCCTCCCGACGTTGCGCCCTTCGTCCGGACGCCCGGTGAGCGCGTGGAAGAAGCCGTCGAAGAACACGTACATGCCCAGGGCCCCGGAATCGACCACTCCTGCTGCCTTGAGCTTGGGGAGCTGGTCCGTGGTGGCACGCACGGCGGCTTCGAGCCGGTCGAGCACGGGGTCGATCCAGGCGGGCGACGAGCCCGGGGGACACTCGGAGAGCACGGCCTGGAGCTGCTCGAAGAGGCTGAGCATCGTCCCGGCCCTCGGGTCGGGCACGGCCTTCCAGGCCAGCTCGTTTCCGCGGCGGGCCGCTGCCGGAAGGTCCGCCGAGCTTCGTGCCGTGAGAAACCCGGTGAAGAAGCGGGCCGCGATGTTTCCGGAGTTCCCTCGAGCGGAGAGGAGCAGCCGCTCGGAGAGCCCGGCTGCCCCGTCCGCATGCCGCCGGAGCGGGGCGAGGCTCAGCACGAGGTTGCGTCCCGTATCCCCGTCGGGTACGGGGAAGACGTTGAGCCGGTCGAGCAGGTCGGCCCAGCCGGCGAGCCGCTCCGCACCGATGACGAGGGCTGTGGAGAGGTCACTGTCCATCGTCCCCCTCAAATGCCTTCCGGATGTACTCCGGGACCGACAGCTCCAGCTTGAAGTCCCTGCTTCGGATGGCCACCTGCTCGGTGCGGCCGCGAGCGCAGAGCGTATTCCCCTCGACCAGCCGAATCTCGAAGTCCACCACGATCTTCCTGCGCAGCTCGGAAACCCAGGCAGTGCAGATGAAACGGTCCCGATAGCGGAGCGGATGGATGTGCTTCACCTGGGTGCGCGTGACCGGGAACAGAAAGCCGGTCTCGGCATGGTACTTGTAGAGGTCGATTCCGGCCCGGTCGAACAGGAGGCCGCGGGCGATCTCGAAGTACTTCAGATAGTGGCCGTGCCACACGACCTGCATGGCATCGACGTCATGGAACGGGACGATGAGCTCGACTTCGCAACGGCGGGGGGTGGGCATGGACGGCTCCCTTCAGTCGGCGAACCGGTCGAACGTCCCGGCCAGGATTTCCCGTGAAAGCGCAGCGATTTCGCAGTCGAGCGGGCGGTCCTGCACGAGGAACTCGACCACGCGGCGAAGGGCAGGCAATGCCTGGGCGAGTGCCGGGCGCGACTCCACACCGCCCCGTAGCTCGGCGCCCTGGGCCGCTGCGGCCAGGTGGATGGCAACGACCGCGGCGGCAAGCTCGGCTACCGAGGCCGCGTCCCGGGCAGCGATGGTCCCCATGCTCACCTTGTCCTGGTTGTGCAGCTCGGTGGACCGGGAAAACGAGGTGGCCGGAACCGTGAGTTTGAGCGCCTCGGCGGTCAGCGCCGAAGCGGAGATCTGCGAGGCCTTGTAACCGTGGTGGAGCATCCGTGTGGCCGGTTCGGCCCCCGTAAGCCCCAGTGGAAGGCCGCGGCTGAACCGGGAATCCACGAGGTGGGCAACCTGGCGGTCACAGAGATCCGCCACCGAGGCCACTGCCGTCTTGAGCGCGTCCATGGCCAGGGCGATGTGCCCGCCGTAAAAGTTCCCTCCGGTCAGCAGCTCGCCGGTGTCCGGCTCGAACAGCGGGTTGTCGCTGACGCCGTTGGCCTCGATTTCCACCCACCGCGTCGCCCAGTCGAGAGTGTCCTCGAGGACGCCGAGCACGTGGGGGCTGCAGCGCAGCGAGTAGGGATCCTGGAGTGCTGCGGGTTCCTGGGATTCACTCACGTCGCCGGTGGCGACGAGCAGGCTGGCCAGTCGGGCAGCGGTCTGGACCTGGCCCGCATGGGGCCGCGCCTGCGACAGGGTCGGGTGGAAATGCCGGGGGTGACCGGCCATCGCATGGACGGAAAACGCCGTAGCGAGGGTGGCAGCTCGAAGAATGGAACGGCTCCTGCGGAGGGCCAGCAGGGCCACGCCGGTCATCACGGACGTGCCGTTGACCATCGACAGGGCCTCCTTGGGGCCGAGGCGGTAGGGCTCGATTCCGGCCAGCGCCAGGGCTTGCGACGCCGGCATCCGTCGTCCCTCGTAGAAGGCTTCGCGCTCCCCGGCGAGCACGGCGGCGATGTAGGACATCGGAGTCAGGTCGCCCGATGCACCGACGGACCCGCACGATGGGACCACCGGGGTGATGCCCGCGTTGAGCAGGGCTGCAAGCTGCCGCAGCAGGGCGAGCGAGACTCCGGAATAGCCTTGAGCCAGGCACACGATACGAGCGAGGATTGCGGCCCGGATCTCGGGAACGGGGAGCGGGTTGCCGACCCCGATTCCGTGGTATCGCAGCAGGTTCGCCCCGAGCTCGCTGCTCTGGTCAGCAGAGAGCCTCAGCCCGCAGGCACCGCCAAACCCGGTTGTGACACCGTAGATGGGCTGTCCCGATTCCAGTGCCTGTCCGAGGTGTCCGGCCGATCGCTCCATTCGGGCGAGGAAGGCCGGATCCGACGAGATCTCGACCCCGGCCCCGGAGAGTGCCACGTCCAGGAACCGCTCCCAGGGCAGCGGCTCAATTCCCACGCAAACGGTACGAGTCTTCATCTGGTCAACCAATTCCATCTCCCCCGCCGGCCCGTTCAGGCGGTTCCGGCGCTTCCGTGCGCCCGCGACGGGTCTGGGATATTACAAGGTGAAGATGTGAAGTCAAGGACGGGGCAATCAGGAGCCTTCCACCAGGCTGCGGGCATGGGCCACGTCGTTGGTCCGGCCAATCACCACCAGGACGGTCCCGACAACGAGCCTGGTGTCGGGCTTGGGGTCGTAATCGAAACGATGCGAATCGGCCGGCTTGACTGCGACCACCTGCAGCCCGGTCTTCTGTCGGAACCTGGACTCGGCCAGCGTCTGGCCGGCCATGGACGACCCTTCCGGGATGCAGATCTCGTCGATGCGGGTCGGGTCGTCGGGATCGTGGAGCATGCGGTCGATGAACGTGGTAGCCACGGGTCGGATGAGCTCGCTGGCCATTCGCATGCCGCCGATGTGGTTGGGCCGGACCACCTTGGTTGCCCCGGCTGCTTGGAGCTTCCGGTCGACGTTGTGCTCGATGCCCTTGGAGATAATCCGGAGCTTCGGGTTCAACTGGCGGGCCGTTATGGTCACGTAGAGATTCTCGCGATCCGTGGGCAGGGCCACGGCCAGGCCTCTTGCCCTCTGGATCCCGGCCCTGTCGAGCACCTCCTCGTCCGAGGCATCCCCCTCGACGTAGGGCAGCTCCTCTTCCATGAGCCGTTCGATGCGCTCATGGTCCTTCTCCACGAGCACAAACTGACGCCCGGCGGCCCGCAGCTCCTCCGCGATGTAATGCCCCGTCTCGCCCGCTCCGCAAATGATGAAATGGTCCGTGAACTTCGAGATTTCGCGGCTCATCTTTCTGTGCCTCAGCAGTTGTTGGAGCTCCCCTTCGACGAAGAATGCAGTGATGACCGACAACGCATAGAGGATGACGGAGGTGCCGAAGATCACCATGGAGAGCATGAACATCTTGAAATACGGGGTGTTCAACTGGGCCAGCTCCCGCGGGTCGAAGGCTTCGTTGATGGTCCCGAGCATCACGATGGTTCGGAAAGCGCAATGGAGCACGCTGTACTCGGGGTACAACAGGAAGTAATGCCCCAGCGTGCCGTACAGGAAGACCCCGACGAGCAGTATGACCGCGATCACGATACGTCGGTAGACCGGCAGCATTCGACACCCGAGCGTCGATTCCGGACGATACAACATCGCCCGGCTCCTTGCAACTCCGCCGCCTGCAACGATGCCGTTGCGTTGCGGGCCGGGACTCACTACACTGTGGAGCCTGCAGCCGTCGGACCAGACCGGCGGGCTGGTTCGGGGGTTCCATGCGACACGCACTTCCGGGTGTTCTTTCGTCCGCGTCCGTCCTGTTGCTCCTATCCCTTCCGCTGGCGACGTCCTGCGATTCCGGTGACGAGGGAAGCCCCCCGGCCACAGAGACCGCGGCACAACCGATCGTGGGCGGGAAGCTCGAATCCGGCTGGGAGCCGGTCGGTGCCATGACCTTCAAGATGACGAGCCTGGGGTACATGGGCTCGTTCTGCTCCGGGACGCTCATTGCCCCGCAGTGGGTCCTCACCGCGGGGCATTGCCTCTACGCCAGTGCCGACCTGCCCATCTTCCCGGGGCTGGTCCACTTCTACATCGGCCCCAATGCCAACAGCATCATGCCCGCGGAGCCGCCTCCCGAGGGCACGCTGCACCAGTCGGACCGGTTCTTCGTCCACCCGGGCTACAACTCGGGTGACGGCGGGGATGACATCGCGCTCATGCACCTGACCCGGCCGGTCGAGGGGGTCAAACCGATCCCCCACAATACGATCCCGTTCGACAAGTCGATGCTGGGCAAGAAGATCCTCTACGTCGGCTTCGGCGCCAACAACGGCATCCAGCAAAGCGGAGCGGGGGTGAAGCGCTCGGGCTCCATGACGATGTACACCTACGACAAGGGGACCTACGTCAGCTGGTACGCTGACGCCGGGGTGTGCTTTGGCGATTCGGGCGGTCCCGGGCTCTATGCAGGGGACGAGGAGTACCGGGTCATCGGAGTCAACTCCTCGGTGTTCTCGCAGAACAACGACCCATGCAAGGGCGGTGCGGTGCAGACCCGGGTGGATTCCTATGCGCCGTGGATCGAGAAGATCATGAAGGAGCAGGCTCCCAACTGCGTCGCGGAACCCGATCTGTGCCCGTGCCCGCAGGCCTGCCAGCCCGACGGAACGTGCCTCAATTCGCTTTGCGAGACCCTCTCCTGCCAGCAGGTGCAGGACTGTTACGCCCAGTGCGGCGGCAACGCTCAGTGCCGCAACCGGTGCTACCTCCGGATGTCGCCGCTGGCCGCCACCGAGGTCCACAATCTCGGATGGTGCACCTACCAGAAATGCAATGGCGTTGCCAACCAGCCGGCCTGCGTGGAAAACAAGTGCGCCAAGTACCTCGACGAATGCAAGGCCGCTCCGGTCGGAACCGAAAGCTGCAGCTACATCTTCGATTGCCAGGCGGTGTGCAAGCTCGAGGATTCCCTGTGCCGGGCCTCCTGCTTCGAGAAGGCCACGCTGGAGGCACAGACCGACTTCCAGGCACTGCGCGACTGCTTCGAGACGAAGTGCTCGTCGATGCCGGCCATCGGGTTCGAGCCTTCGTGCGGCTGGGATTACTGCGCCGTTGCGCTGGAAACCTGCCTGCCGCCGGCCAACTGCTCGCTCCTCGGGGGGGACTGCCCCGTGGGAAAGGCATGCTGGACCAGCCCCATGGGCAAGTACGACTGCTTCCCGACCGACGGAGTCGAGGAGGAGGGGCTGTGCGCGCTCGTTCCGGTCGGAAAGCGGGCGTGTGAGGACGGCCTTCAGTGCGTGATGGCAGGCGATACCACTCAGTGCCGGCGGGTCTGCACCGCGGACGAGCACTGCTCCGGGGACGAAGCGTGCCTGTCGGCCGAGATCCCAGGGATGCAGGGTTGGGGTTACTGTGGCCTTCGGGACGACGACGGGGACGGCTTTGGCGTTGTCGATGACTGCGACGACCAGGATCCGAATGTCAACCCGTCCAAGGGTGAGAAATGCTACGACGGCAAGGACAACAACTGCGACAGCCAGGTCGATGAGGGATGCGAGGGGGGAGACGATGTGACGTCGGGCGGGGACAACGAGATCTCCATCGGTCACCAGGATCCCTTCGGCTGCTCGGCGTCGGGAGGAGCTCCTCGGTTCCACGGAGTCCTCCTGCTGCTGGCTGCACTTCTCGTCCTGGTCCGCGCCCGCCGCATGGCCTCCAGGTAATCCGCATCCCATGCCGCGCAGGAATCCTCCCGACAACGACTGCCGCGTCGAAGCGGCCCCCGCCCCGGACGGCTGCTGGAAGAGCTGGCCGGAAGACCTGGCAGCATACCTGGCCCCGGAAGGTCGGGAAGACGACCTGGCGGCCGAGCTGGGGCCCATCCTCGCTCGCCACGGCCGCCTTCTCGTAGCCCGGGGACCGGCCGTCGAGCCAGCCTGGGCGGCCAATGTCTGGCGCTCGGCGCGGCTCGTGTCAGCCCCGTCCATATCGGAAGCCGCCGCTGCACTGCGCCAGCTCCAGCGCAACTGGGTCCCCTATTCTGCCCACCTGCATCGCCGGACAGAGCTCATCCGGGCGAAACTGCCTCACGTCTCCGCCCGCCCGCTACGGTTTCCCGAGCCCGCTCCGGCCGCCCCACTGGGCTCATTCACGCTCCTGGACGGCATGACCCTGCTGGCCGCCCCCGACTGTTCGAGCTCGTTTCCAAACGGCGAGGTTGCGTTCGTAGAGGACCACGAGAATCCCCCCAGCCGGGCGTACCTGAAACTCTGGGAAGCGCTCACGCGCATCAAGACCATGCCGGGCCCCGGAGACCGGTGCTTCGACCTCGGCGCAAGCCCGGGAGGATGGACCTGGGTCCTGCAGACGCTGGGCTGCCACGTGACCGCGGTGGACAAGGCAGCGCTCGATCCCCGGGTAGCGGCGCTTCCCAATGTCGATATCCTCTCGGAGAGTGCTTTCTCCCTGACTGCGGAGGCGCTGTCGCACGCCGACTGGGTCTTCTCCGACGTGATCTGCTACCCCGCACGGCTGCTCAAGCTGGTCGAGCGCCTCCTGGCCGGAGGGGTGAGCGCCAGGCTTGTCTTCACCATCAAGTTCCAGGGGGAAACCGATCACGAGACGGCACGGGAGTTCGCTGCGATTCCGGGTAGCCGCCTGTTCCACCTGCACCACAACAAGCACGAGCTGACTTGGGTGAGGGAATAGGACGATAGGACGCATAGGACGGATGGACGGCATAGGACGCGGAGCGAATCTAGGGGGTTGGGTTTGACTGGCGGGTTGGGTTTGACTAGGGGTTGGGTTTGACCGGCGGGTTGGGTTTGACGGGGGGTGCGGGGCGGGCTGGGGCATCGGACCTCCCTGGAACTGGAACACCAGGTACTCGCGGGCGATTCGCTGGCGGTCCTCCAGCCCCTGCGAGGCGACGATCAGCTCGAAGAAACGGATGGCATCAGCATTGGCCTGGATGGATGTGCCGTAGGAGGCCAGAGTCCGGGCGGACTCGGTGTCCAGGTCCCCGCCGAGGAGGTCCAGTGCGGCGTGCGTCGACAGGAGGATGTAGTAGTCTCCATTGGCGCTTCCGACGGCTCGGTGAAGCATGGGCATGAGCTGCGAGAGGTATTGCTGCATCGAGGCCCCGTCTCCGGTCTGCCCGAGGAAGGTGAGGAGCTGGAATCGTCTCTGGATGTTGTCCCCGGCCGGCATCAGGTGGGAGGCATTGTCGACGAGCATGGCGTTGGCCCTGGCCAGGGCATCGGGTTGTCCCCCGCCCTCCAGGAGACCGACTGCAGTCCGGATGGCGTTGACCTGCACGACTTCCGCCCCCTCGGCCGGAATGCGCTCCCGTACCGCCTCGATCAGATTGATTCCGATGGCCGGCGTTCCTGCCCACTGGGCCTCGACCGCGAGCGAGGTGGCTGCTGCAGCGACCTCGGCGTAGAGGCCCGCCTCGAAGGCCGGCTCGGCCAGGCCCCGGAGCTTGGGCACCAGCTCGTCGTCGACCGCTTCCTTTCCCTCGAGCCGCAGGTTCATGAGAGAGGCCAGGGAATGCCCCAGAGGCTCCTTTCGGGCATCCGGAACCGCGGTACGGAAGCCCGTCGCTGCGCGAGAGGGATCGACCTGGAGCAGCAGGGAATCGAGCCCCAGACGAATTCCCCACGCAGGCAGGATTCTGGCCTTCTTGTTCCACTTGAGCAGCCCGTCCTCCAGGACTTTGAGCTGCGACGGGTCGATGAGTTGGTGTCGGAACCAGACCAGCTCCCCGAATCCCTCCAGCGCGGGCAATCCGGCCAGCAGGATCGGGGGCTCTTCGAGGTCGGCCCTGGCCATGTTCCAGGCCGTTCCGCTCTCGCTGCCGAGCACCGCGGCACACCCTTCGAGGTCGAGGGCGATCTGCGTGTGTCCCCGGAAGCGGGCAAGGTTGGCGGTCCATGCGAGAAGCCGGTAGTCGAACTTCTTTCGAGCGTCGTCGAGCTGGCCGGTCTTGAAACGGCCGAGCGTCACGGGCGATGCGTTCAGGAGGGCCTGGCAGGCCCCCTGAGCGGAAGCGAGGGCCCGGTGGGCCAGGCGATCATCCCCGGCCAGAAGGGCGTAGGCCGCATAGGCGAGGTGCGCCTCCGCCACGCGGTCCTGGCGAACCGCCTGCGGAACCACGGCCTGGCAGGTGAGCTGGTCTCCTGACTGCGGGGCGCCGCCGTCGAGCCAGCGCCCGCCCAGACCGACGTTGAACGTCCCCTCCTCCTTGCCGGCCAGCAGCAACCCCTCGACGGTGTTTCCCACGTTCGCCGTGAACATGACGTTGCCGGAATTGGATTCCAGAAAGCACGAGAGGGATCCGCTCCCGGCAAATCCCTTTCGGAGGAGCCTGTCGAGCTGCTGCCAGGCGGCCGTCGCTTCCGGGAATCTTCCCAGCTTCGCGAGGAGTTGGATCTTGTAGGGCAGGAGGCTGTGCACCGCGTGCGAGCGACCGCAGGCTTCCAGGGGGGCACCGACAGAGAGGATACGCTCGACCAGGGCAAGCTGCTCCTCCGGCGATGCCGTGTTCTTGCGGGCAGCGGCCAGGATCAGGTCGGGCACGAAGCCCAGCTTCGGCATATGACGTTCCAGGAGCGGGCGGACCGGATCGAACACGGTCGGTTGGACGCTCGGATCGGCCAGAAGCCTGGCGGATGCAACCCCTAAAGCCAGGAAGGCGCGGACGTCGCCGGGGTAGCGGCCCATGCGGGACTCGAGGAACCCGGCCATCTTGCCCACGGCCTCTTCCGGCTTCTCCACGATGGAGGTGAGTCCCACTCCCGCCGCGGCACGCAGGAGGTCGATGACGAGGTCGGCCACTGTCCGCCGCTTCTCGAGGCCATCCTCGAGCGTATCGCCGAGAACCTCCTTGAGCGGCTGCTCGAGCAGGGCAGCGATCTTCGGGGCCACCTCCACGTCATCGGGTCCGAGCAGGGCGGGAATCGCACGGTGGGCTGCGGGTACCAGGCGCAGCACGGCCTCGACGGCCGGAGGCAGCTCGACTTCGAGGGCGACGGAATCCACCGCCCTGACGGCCAGCTCCTCGGCACGGGCAAGGGCCTCGACGATGCGGTCGTCCGGCACGGTCCCATGAGCCACGATGGCCAGCAGGTCAAAGGAGAGGAAGCGGGCCGCATCAAGGCCGATCGACCACCAGCCGGATTCGGCCGGTCCGGCAACCGAGGCCTCCTCGAGCGCCTTGAGTGCCTCGTCGAATCCGTTTCCGCCTTCCTGGTCCGCGATGCGGAGCGACTTGCGGACCCCGCCGAAAATCCGGAGGATGGCTCCCGAGTGGTCGGGCTGACCGAACCAGGCGAGCAAGGCTGCGAGGTCGCCGGGGAGGGTCTTCTCCAATCTGGCGAGGGTGGCCTCTGCATCGGCCTGGCGTCCTTCGAGGAGCTGCTCTCCGGCAAGCAATGCGACCAGCCCGGCCCGCAGTGCCGGTGCCAGACGGACGAGCTCGTCCGACTCGGGCGTCGTGGGAAGAGCCGCAATCGAGTCCATGGCAGCGGCGCTCCGTTGGATCTCGGAGCCGAGCGTGGCCAGGTCCCATCCCTGCATGAAGGGCCCGAGCGCGGAGACCAGCCGGGCGATCTCCCCCACCACTCGGTCCTCGGGGGAATCGGTGAGCCGGCCGCCGAGACGCTCCATGCCGGCGCTGAGCTGCCCCAGCACGACCGGGATGAGATCGGTCCGACCGTCCACGAAGGTCAATGCGAGATTGACGGCCACGCCGCCGAGCACCGGCAGCAGCCCCTTCTTGCCCTCCTTCGTGGCAGCGCCGAGCACGGCATCGGTCAGGCGAGAGAGGTCGACGGGATTGAGACACGCGCCGGCAGCCTGCAAGGCGGACATGAGACGGGTTGCGTTGCGGGAGGCAACCCCCGGGCCCTTGTCCCCGGCGGCGGCCGCGATCACGGAATCGAAGTAGACCCGACACACAGGGAGGGTGAGCAGCGGGTCGGCCCAGTCGGCCGAATAGCGGACCGTCGACAGGAAGCGGGAGGCCGCCTCCCCCCGGAGCCAGCCGTTCTCGGGCCTGGCCAACCATCCGTTCAGGCGGGCGACATCCTGGGCCCTCAGCTTGCCGTCGTCGGCCACGACGGCCATGGCCCAATAGCCGATCCCCAGGTCGGCACGCCCCAACCTCTCCAGCTCTCCCCAGGCCGATGCCAGGCGCTCGCGGTGCGCTGCCGAGAAAGTCGGGTCGCACTCGTCCGGGTTGACCGCAGCCGACTCCCGGAGGAAGAGGGCCAGGGCGTTGATTACTCTTCCCCGATCTCCCCCGAGCTGGTTTGCAATCCGTTGCAGCTCGCGGTCACGCCGCTTCTGGCCGGCGTCGGCCGAGCCAGGCCGGGTCCCCCCTTCCGGTCCACCTGCGCTCGGGCCGGCCGGGCCGCTCAGCTCGTCCGTCCTGGCCAGAGCGAGCAGGAAGAGCCTGGCATCGACCTCGCCCGGCCCTCCGGCGGCACGGTCCAGACACACGTCTCCAAGCTCCTTGAAGCCGGCATCCCAGGCGCCCGATCCCCCCAGGGAGGCAACGGCCCCCTTGAGGTACAGGAGAAGCCCCCTGGTGGCGCAGGCCGGGACATCGGGAGGAAGGGCTGAAAGGGCCTCTCCCAGCGCATCGGCTGCCTCGACCGGCCGGGCTTCGTACAGTGCCTTGTCGGCCCGAGCAGCGGCCAGGAGCGCCTTCCCCCGGATTCCGCTTTCCGCAAGCTTCCCGCTGGCCAGGCGATCGAGCAGAGGCGTGCCGCGGGCCAGCAGCTCGGCCTCATCGGTCCTGCCGGTTGCGCACCCGGTCGCAAGCCACGCTGCGAGCCCCCATCCCAGAACCGTGACGGACCACCTGGACATGCTCCCCTCCTCCGGAATCCACGCAGCGAACCATAGCAGCCCTTCGGGGCGGAATCAACGCGGCAACAGCGGCTCACTCCTCCCGCACCGGGTGGAGCCATACGACAAGAAATGAGATCGCGCTGCCCACCAGTGCGCCGGTCAGCACGTCGGTGAGGTAGTGCTTGTCGGCAGCGATGCGAAGCACGCCGACTCCGGCCGCTGCAGGAAGGCCGATCCCCAGGACCCAGGGGGCATACGGCGATCCCCGGCGGTACATCACGGTGCTCGTGCTGACTACCGTGGAAAATGCCAGGGCCGTGTGTCCCGAGTAGAACGAGACGTTCTGGTCCGGATCGTCGGCAAATGGACGGGGATCGGCATGAGCGTAGGGCCGCCGTCGGCCGGCCGTGAACTTGACGAGCTGGTTGGCCGCGGCGCTGGCCGCCACCCCCTGGACGATGAGCGTGGCGTCGTCGAGAGCGCCGTTCCAGTCGCCTGAGCGGGACAGGAAATCCACTCCGAGCGCCGCCGCAGGCAGAACCCCGAAGGCCAGGATGTCGCTTGCCAGGGCGGGGGCCGAGGGGCGGTCGGCCACCAGGAAGTCCCGAGCCCGGCGGTCGATACCGGGCGGATCCCAGCGCCCTGCCGACTCATCGCACCAGCGGCACGGGTCAGGTGCCAGTCGGTCCTTGAGCAGCTCGGGAATCACCCACCCTGCGAGGAGCAGGCCATTGACCGTCCAGTCCTGCCACAGCGTGACGTCGAGCTCACGCTCCCTCGCCTGCGCCCTGCATTCGCAGGGGTTCGCCAACTGGAACAGGAGAGCGGCACAGAGCGCCAGTGCCGGGGCGTGGGTGTTCGAGCGGGTCATCGTCTGCACCTCCGCCGTAGTGGGCCGGGGCGGATTGCATCACTTCCGGCGGGTCCGTGTCAAGCGACATGCCGAGGCTCCCAAATCGCAAAAAAACCTATTGACTCGCCGGCGCACACTATTCGATCATGCGTGAGCCGCTCCCCTGACGACCATTGGCGGTTGTCACCCGGTGCGGGAGGCCGACTCCTCAGGAGGAGAGACGATGAAACGAATGGTTTTCCTTGCTGTGGCTCTGTTCTCGGTGGGGTGTTACCAGACGCAGGATACCGACCTGCCCATGCAGGACAATCCGCCCCCCAATTCGGCCGGAAGCGTGACCGTGCCTGCCGACGTGGACCCCTGGACCTTCGACAAGTGCATGGTCGATACCGACTGTGAGGCGACCGCCGGCGTCGGGGACTGCCAGAAGGGGGTGTGCGAGACCGGTAAGTGCATCGTGGTCAACGTGCTCCCGGGAACCGCCTGCGCCGCGGCCGACGTCGGCACGTGCCAGGCCGGGGTCTGCAAGGCACAGGATGACGGCAAGCTGGCATGCGTGGTCTCGGTGGCCCCGGACGGCACCGTCTGCGGCGAGTTCTTCGACGAGTGCGGGGGGACAGCGCACTGCAAGGACGGCGTCTGCGTCGACCCGTGCGACGACGACAATCCGTGCACCGCGGACAAGTGCACCGCCGGCGGCTGCACCTTCACCGCCCAGGCCGGGACCTGCGACGACGGGAACCCGTGCACCGAGAATGATTCCTGCAAGGATAGCATCTGCAAGGGCGAGAAGGTGTGCGACTGTACCAAAACCGGCGACTGCTTCGACCTCGAGGACGGCGACCTGTGCAACGGGACGCTCGAGTGCAAGGAAGGACAGTGCGTCGTGAAGAAGGATACCGTGGTCAAGTGCCCGGAAACCGGCTTCGAGCCCTGCCAGACCAACGTCTGCGTCCCGGAAACCGGCAAGTGCCAGCTCGAAGTCGCTGCGGACGAAGATCCTTGCGACGACAAGGTCGACTGCACCGACGCAACGTTCTGCGTGGCCGGAGCGTGCACCGGGATCGGCAGCTACACCTGCGAGGTGCTGTGCGACGACACGATCGACGAAGACAAGGACGAGCTGGCCGACTGCCTCGACTCGGACTGCTTCGGAATCGGCGAATGCCCCACTCCCGCGTGCGAGGACGGCACCTGCCAGGACTTCGCCGGTGAGACCTGCGCCAACTGCCCGGAGGATTGCGGCAAGTGCCCGCCCGAATGCGGTGACGGAGAAGTCACCCCCGAGACTGGCGAGGAATGCGACGACAATAACAAGGAGTCGGGCGATGGTTGCGACGAGGCCTGCAAGGTCGAGCCGCAGGCGGCGGAGCCGGGCGACGTCATCGTGACCGAGATCATGAAGAACCCGGAGGTGGTCGACGATTCCAACGGAGAGTGGTTCGAGCTGCTCAACACCACGGTCAAGGACATCGACGTCAATGCCTGGACCGTGAAGGATTCGGGAACCGACTCCCATCGCATCTTCGCCATGGGCGGCGTCGTCATTCCGGCGGGTGGATATTTTGTGCTTGGCGTCAACGACGACGTCCTGACCAACGGCGGGATCGTCCTCGGCTATGAGTACACGGCATTCACTCTGGGCAACAAGGAGGACGAGATCATCCTGTCGTCTGGCGAGGTCGTCGTGGATCAGGTGGCGTACACCGACGGTGCCCCGTTCCCCGTGGGCGATGGGGCGAGCCTCAGCCTCTCCCCGGCCAAGCTGACCGGAGCCGACAACGACGTCGGCGAGAACTGGTGCGACGGACAGGTCGCCTACGGTGACGGTGACCTCGGAACGCCGGGTGCGGCCAACACCGTGTGCCCCGTGTGTGGCGACACGGTCTGCAACGGGAGCGAGACCTGTGCGGACTGCGACGACTGCAAGTGCGCCGACGGGTTCGACTGCAAGGAGAAGAAGTGCGTGGCGCTTGCCCCGTACGGGGAGAAGTGCTCCGTTGCCGCTGACTGCGCCTCCAAGTTCTGCGTGGACGGCGTGTGCTGCAACACGGCGTGCACCGGCCTTTGCGAAACCTGCGCCAAGGAAGGCGTGGAGGGAACCTGCACCAAGTACGCCATTGGTGCCGACCCCCAGAACGAGTGCGGCCTGTGCCAGGCCTGCGACGGAAACGGGGCCTGCGCTGCGGTGCCTGCCGGTACCGACCCGTCCAATGACTGCACCGAGACGGTCAAGTCCACGTGCGGGCTGAGTGGCACCTGCGATGGCAAGGGGGCCTGCTCCCTGTGGGATATCACCACCGAGTGCCTGGCCGCCACGTGCGTCGGCACGGACTTCAACACGGTGGACAAGTGCGATGGCAAGGGCGCCTGCGCCGATGCCGGCAAGGTGAGCTGCTGCCCGTTCAAGTGCGACGCTGCCGGGAAGGCCTGCATGACGGCCTGCAATACTGACGCGGATTGCTGTGCAACGGCCTTCTGTGCCACCCAGAAAGTGTGCAAGGACAAGAAGCCGGCCGGGCAGAACTGCCAGGGCAACAGCGACTGCATCTCCGGCAAGTGCACCGGGGGCAAGTGCGAGTAGGACGGGGTTGGGAGCGGGGCTGGGGGCTCGGGTAGGCCCCGTGGCTCACGGGCAGGATGCACGCAACATCGGTCCTAGTCGTTCAACGGTCTTTCCTCCAACACCTCGGACACGGTCAAGCTGCTCGACGGAGCAGAACGGGCCGTTCTTCGACCGGTCTTCGACGATGCGGGCGGCCGTGTCGGGACCGAGTCCCGGCAGCTCGACGAGATCCTCGACCTCGGCTTGATTCAGGTCGAGGGGACGCTGCAGCAGGAGCGAGGCATTGCCGGACAGAAACCCGTCCCGTACCCGGGTGAAGCGGCAACCGGCTACGAGACGGATCTGCGCCACGTCCCCACGGATTCCCGAGAGGGCGGCCCGCACCGCTCCGCCGCAATCGGGCGCGCCGGCCTGCCCGACGACGGCATCGATCTGGCCATCGTCCCGGTTGCAGAGGAGAGCGCCACCGGCCGGTCCAATGACCTCGATCGGTTGCCCGCAGCCGTCCAGGCCCTGAGCGGGTGCAACCCGGTTTCGGGCAAACCACACGGAGAGCAATCCCAGGGCGACGACGAGGAGGAGACAGGCCGCTATTTCGGCAGCGAACCGCTTCAAGAAACGACTTCCACCTTCAGGCCGAACTGGCTGGAGAGCAGCTCCACCGCCTTGTCGAGGTTGGCATCCTCGATGATGCAGGAGACGACATCGGCCGTGGTGTTGATGGCCAGGACGTTGATCCGTTCTTCCGCCAGGATCGAGAAAAACTCGCCGGCAAGGCCCACGATTTCCTCGAGCAGCTCGCCGCCGACAACTGACAGGCGGACGATCTGGTCATCGTTCATCCATCCTTCGGCTCCGAGGCGATCCATGATGTCCCGGGTGATGGCCAGTGCGGCCTCCTGGTCGCGACGGAACACCGTGAAGGTGATGCTGGCCGAGCCGGCATCGGGAGCGTTCTGCACGATCATGGTGACCGGAATCGACTTCTCCGCCATGGCACCGAACACCGTGGCCGCAACCCCGGGCACGTCGGGTACCCCGATCAGGGTGATCATCGACTCGGTCCGCCGAATGCGTAGAGTGACCAGCTTCGCCTTACCGCCCATGGCTCACCTCCAGGTCCGGCAAAGGGTACACACCGCCTTGCGGCAGTGTCAACAGTTGATTTCCTTGTTTCGGCCGGGCCGATAGGTAGAATACTCCAGTACCGTCTGGTACAAGGAGGCTTCCCATGCAGACTCGTAGAATTCTGGCCCTGGCAGCGATGGTGTCGGTTCTGGCTCTCCAGGCCTGCGGGGCCGATGCCCCGGTGGATCTCTCCAACGTGACGGTCGAGACCTCGGTCGACACCAACCTGCTCAATGCCGGTTCCACGTTCACCGTGGCCTGCATGGTGTTCGACCCGGAGGGAAAGGAGCTCGATGCAGACACCGCGTTCACGGTGGTTCCGGGCAAGTCGGTCATCGTGGATGGACGCGAGGTGACGGCCAACCGCCCGGATGTCTACACGGTGACCTGCTCCCTGGTGGACGGGAGCTTCCCGGACGAGACTCCGGAGACGGTCGTCGTCACGAAGAAGAACATCGCTTCCATCGAGACGGCCATCGACCCCAAGCAGGTCGTCGCCGGTGACCCGTCCCAGGCCACCTGCACCGTTCTGAACAAGGATGGGCAGCCCGTGGAATGGCCCGTGGAGCTGGTCATCGAGCCGACCGACGGGGTCACCGCCACCGGGTTGACCTTGAACACGGAGAAGCCGGGCACGTACTCCGTGGCCTGCAAGACGGTGGATCTTCCGTTCGTCGACGAAACCCCCGAGACGCTCGAGGTCGTGGCCGGCAAGCCGGCGTTCGTCCGGGCCACCATCAAGGAAGAGACCGTGGCGGCCGGTACCGAGGTCGTCGTGTTCTGCTCCCTCGAAGATGATCATGGCAACATCCTCGAGGGGCTGGCCTCCCCCGATCCGCAGGAGGGAATCGGCGTCGAAGGCACGACGATTACCCCCATGAAGGCGGGCGAGTACGACGTCACCTGCTCTCCGGGGGACGAGGCGCTCGAGCTCGAGAAGATCTCCGACCACCTGTCGGTCTACGCCGGCCCCGCGGCCAGCGTGCTCCTGACGGCCAAGCCGAAGAAGAACGTGTACAAGATCGATGACAAGGTCGAGATCACCGGCTCGGCTGCCGACGCCTTCGGCAACCCGCTGGAAGGGTACAACGTGATCATCACGGCTCCGGCCGGCATGAAGGAAGTATCGGGCAAGTACCAGTTCACCAAGGAAGGGGAGTTCACCTTCGTGGGTACCCTCGAGCCGCCCGATGACGCCATCAAGGGCGAGCTCACCCTTTATTGCGACGAGACCGGTCCCGAGATCGTGCTGTTCAAGCCGGAGCGCGGCGCCACCCTGACGGGTGAAAGCATGGTCGATGTCGAGGGGCAGGTCCTCGACTCCCTCTCTCCGACCGTCGAGATCGAGATCAACGGGAAGGCCGTCCCGGTGGATGCAGAAGGGTACTTCTTCCACGTGGTCGAGGGGTTCCACGGCATGAACATCCTGACCGTCAAGGGATATGACGGGTTCGGCAACGACAGCAAGATCGTCCAGTCGTTCTACTACTCGACCGACTACGTCGACTACAGCACGGGAGACATCGCCGACGTCCTTCTGGAGCAGTCGCTCCTGATCTACCTGGGACAGAACTTCCTGGATGACGGGGACCACGACAAGACGCACATCGACGACCTGGCGACCCTGGTCGAGATCCTCCTCGACAGCATCAGCCTCGACATGCTCGGCGGGTCGATGCCGGTCGTGGACACGGTGATCCCGAACCTCGTGAACCTGCCGCTTCTCAATGTCGCAGGATTCGAGCTGACGTTCACGGGGGACCTCGGTCTGACCGTGTACATCGACCAGATTTCGATTGCCCAGCCCTACGTCGGGATGAAGAGCCGGGACGGGGGCATCGACATGACCCTTTCCTTCTCGGGCACGCAGGACGACCCGGGCATCTTCGTGCAGCTCTATATTGAGCTGAACTTCCTCCTGAACGTCCAGTCCAAGCTGGGAGGCAACCAGCTCTTCACCGCAGGCATCACGCCGGGGGTGGCGGTCCAGACGTCGCTGGGTGTGGAGACCCTGCTGGTCGAAGCCTCCATGGACATCAGCAAGAAGCCGGGCGAGGACATCGAGTTCGCTCTGGCCAACCTCAACGTGGAGCCCAAGGGAATCCACATCGAGCCGCTCCAGGACCTGAAGATCGACCTCGGCTCGGTCAACTTCAACGGGAACCAGCTCATCGACCTGCCGGTAGTCGAGCTGGGCCAGCTCGTCTCCGGGATCAACGACATCCTGTCGAGCTACATCATCGACCCGGTGCTGAACTTCGTGATCCCCGGGCTGCTCGACCTGCTCGAGCCCATCATCGAAGACCAGGTGGGCAACCTCATCGGCGATCTGCTCAATCAGTTCGAGGTGGTGCTGCCGATTCCGCTTCCGCAGCTTCCGGGGGCCGAGAAGCCGGTCGAGATCACGTTCAAGACGGCGCTCTCCTCGGTGCAGTTCACGACCCAGGGGGGCGAGCTGGGGCTGGGCGCAGGGTTCTATGCCCCCAAGGGCATCGACCGCGAGGTGCTCGGCAGCATCCTGAGGGCCGGTTGTGGCAGCGGGGCCTTTGGAACGCCCGTGTTCGACACGGCCGAGAAGTTCCAGATCGGTGCGGCCATGGACATGGTCAACGAGCTGTTCTTCTCGCTCTGGTACGGCGGTGGCCTGGCGCTCAACCTGGACTCGTCGGTGCTGGGCGGGCTGTCACTGGATGAGTACGGCGTCAAGGACCTGGGCGTGGCGACGACGTTCTGGCTGCCCCCGATCCTGGATGACTGCACGGCCAAGGGGATGGTCGAGGTCCAGATCGGCGACCTCCTCGTCGACTTGTCCTTCTCGATGATGGGAATGCCGGTCAAGATCAGCATGTTCGTCTCTGCGGCCCTGGATGCGGTCCTGACCGGTCAGGGCAACGAGATTGGAATCCAGATCAACGGCATTACGGACATCGGAACGCAGCTCATCAAGGTCGAAGGGGACCTGGGCCTGCTCGGGTTCGACATCGAGCAGCTCGTCGAGGGAGTCCTGGTACCGATGATCGTGGAGCAGGTGAGCAACCTGAGCCTCGGGAGCTTCCCCATCCCGGAGATTGACCTTTCCTCTCTGCTTCCCGGGCTCCCGCCCGGAACCAAGCTCTCGCTGGGCAACCTCGAGATCAAGATGAGCAAGGGCTACCTGGTGTTCGGCGGCGAGCTGCTGTAGCCGCGCTCAGCGGGCTGGGGGCAGGGTTCCGTCAAACAGCATCTTCACGCCGAGATAGGCTTTCTCACGCTCTCCAGACAAACGTGAGACCGCATCCCGAACGGGGACGGGAAGAGACTGCGAAGCCTGCTCCAGTCGTTTGAACGCACCGTCGTAGTAAGCCGTGACCGCCTCGAACCCGGCCGTCTGGGCGCTGCACTCGGCCGAAAGGAACTTGCCGGCCTCCTTGCGCATCGCTTCCGGGAACACGGAGAAGTCGGTGGTGCAGTAGTCATCCTTGGACGGATCGGCCAGCGCTGCGGGCGTCGAGCAGAGCTGAGAGAGGTACCTGGCAGCTGGCTGCTGGCACACACGTCCGACCACGGTCAACGTGATGTTCTGCCAGTTCCCGGCCGGTGCCTCCTGTCGCCGGTTGCACTCGTGGACCAGGTCCCTGACCGCCATCAGGTCGTCCAGGTAGGCCAGCTCCGGGAACTTCGCCACGGCCTCACGCCCTTCGAAGTAGCGGCTCTTGTTGCGAAACAGGATGCTCTGGAGTCCGTCTGCGTAGAGAGCGAGTGCCTCGGAGGCCTTGCGGACTTCCTCCGGGGCAGCGCTTTCCCGGGCCACCAGTCGAAACGTCTCGAGGAGCTCCTGGGCGAGGAGCTGGAAGTTTCGCGGGTCGGTCATGGGTCGCTCCAGCCTCCACGACATCCGGGTCTTCAGTTTCTCGTAGAGGGCCGCATCTTCAGAGAGCAGCGCGGCAATGAAGAGATCGAGGTGGGCCCGAGCCCGGTTGAATATGGCCTCGATTCCCACCGCGACGTCCTGCTTCTGCGAGGCGAGCTCGTCGAGCACCGCCATGCTCCGGTCGAACCCCTCCCCGAAGTCGGTTCCCTTGCTCGGAACGCCCTCCTTCTCCAGGAGTGTGCGCAACGAAACCGGCTCCTCGGTGCGACAACCGGAGATGACGTAGAGCACCAGGACGGCAACTGCTCCAACCCAGCCAATGCGATGCGTCATGACGGCCTCCATGGCAGCCTTGGCTGCGTACCACAGCGCCACGGTCCTGTCCATTCCGTTCGAACCGTCGTGCGGCCTGCCGGGCTCTCCGGAAGCCCCGGCGGGAGGGCGGAAGAAAATCGTCCGATTTCGGTTGACAAGGCTTGGACCTTGCTCTAGGTTAGGCCCTGCTCCTTTGACTGGTAACGGTTTAATTTGATCATATGGACGGGAGGAATGACGATGAAGAGTGGAATGTCCTGGAAGCTGGCGGTTCTGGCGATGGTGATTGGGGGATTCTTGGCCGTGGGCTGCGGCCCCAAGTACCCGAACTGCGAAGACGACAAGCACTGCAAGGAGCATGGCGAGTTCTGCGTCGATAAGCTCTGCCGTGAGTGCGCCACCACCGAGAACTGCGTTGCCAAGTCGGGCGACAAGTGCAAGATGTGCTCCTCGAACTACACCTGCGTCAAGGAGCCGGGATGCTGCCACAACGACCTCGATTGCCCCGGCGGCAAGTGCTGGAAGACCGAGGGCGCCGAGACCGGTCGCTGCGGCGGTGAGTGCCGGGCCGACAAGGATTGCCCCGAGGGTAAGGAGTGCATCGGCGAGAAGTGCGTGGCCAAGAAGGTCACCTGCGAGCAGTCCGGCTGCCCGGCCGGCAAGAAGTGCGAGAACCAGGTCTGCGTGTGGCTGTGCGACCCGCAGAACGTGTACTTCGACTTCAACGAGTACGCCCTGACCAAGGACGCCCGCAAGATCCTCACGACCAATTCCGACTGCGTGAAGCAGGTGGGCGCGGCCATGTCGGTCGAGGGTCACTGCGACGAGCGCGGCACCGAGGAGTACAACCTCACCCTCGGACAGCGCCGTGCCGACGCCTCCAAGAAGTTCCTCAAGGACAAGGGCGCCATCAAGACCGACATGACGACCATCTCCTATGGCGAGGAGCGACCGGTCTGCAACGAGTCCGCCGAGAGCTGCTGGTGGCGGAATCGTCGCGCCGAGTTCAAGTTCAAGGACTAATCCCCCTGAACGTGCCTGTTCCTCCCGTTGACCCGCTACTACTTGCAAGGACCCAGCTCATGAAACTGCAACCCGACAGTCGCAGTCGCGCCCGGTTCCTGGCGGTCATCGCACTCATCGTCCTGCCCCTGACCTCTTGCGTCACCATGGGGCGGTACAACGCGCTCAAGGACCGCGTCACCGACCTCGAAACCCGGTCGGCCAAGGCCGAAGAGGACATGGTCACGCTCTCCACCCGCGTCGACAACCTCAAGGGGGTCGTCTACAAGGACCTCGAGGAAGTTCGGGGACGGCTGGCAGAGCTCTCGGCCGACCTTTCCGACCAGAAGATGGAAGGGGCCAAGCACGACGGGCGTCTCCAGGAGCTCGAGTACAAGCTCAACGAGATTGCCAAGCGCGTCAAGGGGATCAAGGGGCTCGTCGAGGACCGCTTCGGTGCGGATTCCGATTCCCTGCCCGAGGACCTGCCGACCGAGGCCGACCCCATGTTCGAGGCCGGAATGGCGGCCTACAAGGGGAATCTGGCCCGCAAGTCCAGGGCCATCTTCCAGGAGTTCATCCGCCGCTTCCCCGACCACGACAAGACCGACGACGCGGAATTCATGGTCGGTGAGACCCTGTTTGCGGAGGGACGCTTCACCGAGGCCGTCAACGCGTTCAAGACGGTCTACGACCGCTACCAGACGGGCGACCGCTACCGGGAAGCCGTGCTTCGCATCGGCCTTTCGTACGTCCGCCTCAACAACTGCAAGAAGGCCCGCACCATCTACGACTTCGCCAAGAAGACCTTCAAGGGCACCGAGGAGGCCAAGACGGCCGAGAAGGAGCTCAAGGAGCTGGACAAGGTCTGCCAGTAGGATGGTCGATGGCTTGCCCCGAGCCAAGTCGAGGGGTCGATGGCTTGCCCCGAGCCAAGTCGAGGGGTCGATGGTCGCCCTAATGGGCTCCCAACCAGGCAACCAGGTGTTTGACGCGGTAGTCGTCGGCGCCGGACACGCGGGGTGCGAGGCTGCTTTGGCGCTGGCCCGCATGGGGCACTCCACGCTCCTCGTCACGTTCCGGGTGGACCGCATCGCCTGGGCCTCGTGCAATCCCGCCATCGGTGGGCTGGCCAAAGGTCATCTCACCTGCGAAGTCGATGCCCTGGGAGGCGAAATCGGGCAGGCAGCGGACGCGTGCGGTCTCCAGTTCCGAAGGCTCAATACCAGCAAGGGGCCAGCAGTCCGCTCCACCCGGGTCCAGATCGACATGGTCCGTTACTCGCAACGGATGCGGTCCGTGGTCACGACCACGCCGGGGCTGACGGTCGTGGAGGACGAGGTGGCCGAGGTTCTGCTTCAGGCGGAGGTCCTCCCTGGGGCCGCTGCCGGCGGCAGCACCCGCTCCGTTCGCGGCATCCGGCTCGTGCGGGGAGGCGAGGTGGAGTGCCGAGCCGTCGTGGTCACGGCCGGCACGTTCCTCAAGGGGGAGATCCACGTCGGCACGACCCGATACCCGGCAGGGCGGCACGGAGATCCTCCGGCCGGCCTTCTTTCGGATTGGCTGCGGCAAGCAGGCTTCCACCTTGGACGTCTCAAGACCGGGACCCCGGCGAGGCTGCACGGGCATTCGATCGACTTCTCCTCGATGAGGCTCCAGGATGGGGACGACCCGCCACCGACCTTCTCGTGGCGTCGGGTTCCGCCGCCGCTGCCTCGGGTGCCGTGCTACGAGACCAGCACGACGCCGGCCACTCACCAGGTCATCCTGGACAACCTGCACCAGGCACCGCTGTTCACCGGTCAGATCAAGGGCCGGGGGCCTCGCTACTGCCCTTCCATCGAGGACAAGGTGGTCCGGTTCGAAGGCCGGGACAGCCACCACATCTACATCGAGCCCACCACGCTGGAGGCGGATCTCTACTACCCGAACGGCATCTCCACGAGCCTGCCCGTGGATGTGCAGGAGAAGCTGCTTCACTCGATTCCGGGGCTGGAGCGGGCTGAGATGGCCGTGCCCGCGTATGCCATCGAGTACGACTTCGTGCCTCCCACCCAGATCGAGCTGACGCTTCAGACCCGCAGGGTCAAAGGGCTCTTCCTGGCCGGCCAGGTCAACGGGACCTCGGGCTACGAAGAGGCCGCTGCCCAGGGGATCCTGGCCGGCATCAACGCGGCCCTTCTCCTGCGGGGCGATGGCCCGCTCGTCCTGGCTCGCGACCAGGCCTATGCCGGCGTGCTGGTGGACGACCTGTCCACTCTGGGTACCGACGAGCCGTACCGGATGTTCACGTCGAGGGCGGAGTTCCGGCTGCTGCTGCGGGAAAGCAATGCCGCCACCCGCCTGACCCCGATCGGCCGCAAGGTGGGGCTGGTGAACGATGAGCAGTGGGCGGCATTCCAGGCTCGCCAGGCCCGGCTCGAGCGGGTTCGGGATGTCCTGGCAAAGGTGCGGGTCTCCCCTACCCCATCCGCCCAGGACCACCTGTCGGCCCGGGGTTCGAGCCCGCTTCGAGACACGGTACCGCTGGCGTCGCTGCTGGCTCGGCCGGAGCTGTCACTGGCTGCACTGGAGGTGTTCCACCCCGGGCTGTCGGACGGTCTCTTCCCCGACGAAGTGGAGGAGGCCGAAACCGAGATCAAGTTTGCCGGGTACATCGAGCGGGAGGTGAACATCGCCCGCAAGCTCACGCAGCTCGACGAGCGGCGCATACCGCCGGACCTCGACTACCGCAAGGTGGACAGCCTGACGGCTGAAGTGGTCGAGAAGCTCTCGCACGTCCGACCGGCCACGCTCGGACAGGCGTCGCGCATTCCCGGAATTACGCCGGCCGCATTGGCGAATCTGCTCATCTTCCTGGGCAAGAAACGGGGGAAGGCGGACCGCTAGTGCCCGCGACGAAACGACGTGAGCGAGGTGTCGGAGCTGGCCCCTGGCAGGCCCTGGGCAGGCCCGTCCTGGGCCCCTGCGCATCCTGAACGGGGGCGTTTCCCCCTCCCTCCGACCCAATCGCCTTGCTGCACTACCGACCGATCGTGGCGAGCCACTCCTTTTGCGCCTCCTCGAGGCTGAGACCGTAGACCGACTGGAGCGCCACGCCAAAGTCCTTGGCCTTGTACAGCTCGGCGAGCATCTCGGGTCCGGCCCGGCCCAGGAGGAACTTCACGAACGACCCGGATATCGCATACGCGACCTCGGGCGGTGCCTTGAACCACCCCTCCCCGAGCATGGAGGCCAGGGAGAACTCCCCGCCCTGGTTGGCCAGCATTGCGGCCGCCTCCTTGTGCAGGTCCCGCCCGGACTGGTCGAGCGCCACGGCAATTCCCTCGCCGATCAGCGCCTCCGTGGGCTCGCCCCAAGCCCGGAACGTGATCACGTGCGTCATCTCGTGCCCGGTCGACTGCCGGTCGCTACGTGACCCGAACCAGGAGTGGATCTCCCCCTTCTCCGCAATGGCAAAGCCGCTGTCCCGCTTCGTGTAGGTCTTGAGAAGGCCCTTGTCCGGATAGAAGAAACATTGGATGGGGTTCTGATCCACGCCCAGCCCGAGCGCGGACCGGATGGCCTTCTCGCCCTTGTCATACTCGCGGGAGAGCCACTCCTTGTCCTTGGCCGCGGCCCCCTCGGGATGGACCCGGACGGTGACGTGCTCCCCCTTTTCCGTCTTCCACTCCTCATAGGGCACGACGACCGGTTCGAGGAACTCCAGGGAGTTGGAGAAGCTCCGGGCCGTCTCCTCGGCCATCGCACAGTCTGGATGCTCCTTGGTGCACACGCTGTACACGAGCGCCCCGAACCGATGCTGGTGCCTGCCGAATGCCATTCCACGGCTGGTCTCGCCGAAGTAGCGCAGCCGGCTGTCGGGAAGCCTCTCGATTCGGGCACCGGACTTCTCCAGGAAGGGGACGATCAGGGCCAGAGCATCGTCGGCCGAAGTCATCTTGACCTGGATGGCGACGACGAGGTCGAGCCCCTTTCCATCCGACCACACGTGCTCGGTGCCCCGCTGGTGGTACTGGAATCCGTCGGGCACGCACACGGCAAAGAGCTCTGCCGGTACCTGCTCACTGTTGAGCCCGGGGTAGCAGACCTGCGGTTTGCGGGCCTTCACGGCCCCTGGGGTCTGTTTGACGAATCCCTCCTGGACCTCCCCCGATGCTCCCGGGGCCAGCCCCTGCCCCGACGCAGGGCCGCCTACGCTCAGCAATGCGAGAATCAGGAGCGAGAGAAAGCACGCGCGGATGCGATGTGAATTCATGGCTTTGTCCTCCTTGCACATCCAGGCTACACGGGATGGAGCCGCGATGCAACAGGGCCGGTCAACCTTGAAAGTTGCGGACCCGGGGGACCGGCCTAGACTGGAGGGCGGCCCGGGGCCTCGACGGCGTTGTCTGCCCTGCCCCGGCGCCCGGGTTGCGGCCGAGGGTCCGGAGCATGCTTGCGGGCACCTCGGCAACTGGAGGTTTCGGATGCGGGCGCATCTCATCGGGATCTGCGGCACGGCGATGGCGGGAGTGGGAATCCTGCTCAAGGAGGCGGGACATACGGTGACCGGATCGGATACGGCCTCCTATCCGCCCATGAGCACTCTGCTGGCCTCTCGCGGAATCGACATCCTGCCCGGGTGGAAACCTGAAAACGTCGGCCTGTCGGCCGACATGCCGGCGACCATCGTCCATCGACCGACCCCCAATGGCCGTGCGCTGCCCGAGGTCCCGCCGGACGTCGTGGTGGTGGGCAACGTGGCGCGACGGGACAATCCCGAGGTGCTCCGGGCGCAGGAGCTGGGCATCCCGCTCATCAGCATGCCGCAGACCATCGAACGGCAGTTCCTGCCCGCTCGCCAGTCGTTCGTGATTGCCGGCACGCACGGGAAGACTACGGTGACGTCGTGCACCGCCTGGCTGCTCTCCCACGCCGGGCGCGATCCGGGGTTCCTGGTGGGTGGCATCCCGTTGAACTTCGGCCGGAATGCGTACCTGGGACACGGCGGCGATTTCGTCATCGAGGGGGATGAGTACGACACGGCGTTCTTCGACAAGAAGGCCAAGTTCTTCCACTACAACCCGTCGCTGGCAGTCATCACGTCGCTCGAGTACGACCATGCGGACATCTATCCCGACATGGCAAAGCTCGTGTCCACGTTCAAGGAGTTTGCGGACCTGGTGCCTCCGTTCGGCACTCTGGTCTACTGTGCCGACTATCCGATCCTCTCCGAGGTGGCCGCCTGCTGCACGGGACAGACGCTGTCGTACGGCACGGTCCCGCAGGCCCAGGTCCGGGTGTCCGACATCCGGGTGGGCCCCGAAGGGACGGAGTTCAAGATCACGCTGCCGGGCGGGGCCGTGCACCCGGTGAAGCTGCCCATGTGGGGAGAGCACAACGCTCTCAATGCGACCGCAGCGGCCCTGCTGGCCAGGCAGGCCGGTGTGCCCATGCCCGACATCCTTTCGGGGCTTGCCACGTTCAAGGGGGTCAAGCGCCGGTTCGAGACGCTCGCCGAAGCGTCCGGCGTCACGCTCATCGACGACTTCGCACACCACCCGACCGCGGTTCGGGCCACGCTGTCTGCTGCCCGCACGCGCTTCCCCGACCGGCGCATCTTTGCCGCGTTCCACTTCGAGTCCAACACGTCTCGCCGAAAGGTCTTCGAAGCCGAGTACGCGCAGGCGTTCCGCGGAGCGGACCACGTCTTTCTCACGTTCCCGCTCAAGAAGAACGACAGCCTCAAGCCTGAGGACTACCTCGACCCCAACGCGGTCCTTTCCGGCATCCGCACGTACGCGTCCTCGTGCCAGGCATTCGAGGACATGTCCCAGATGGGGGCGACCCTCGCCTCCCAGCTCAAGGCCGGCGACGTCGTGGTCGGCATGTCCGGCCGCGATTTCGGGCCCATGTACAAGGTGCTGCTGGAGAAGCTCAGAAGCTGAAATCCAGCACCGGCCGATCGGTCGGCCGGGAGACCCGCCGCAGATTCCAAGTCAGGTTCCAGGTCAGGTTCCAAGTCAAACCCGGGTTGACATCGAATTTTAACCATGGTATTTTTCGTTGGCACTGGAGGATGCCATGGATGCTGACCTCGCGCTGCGGCTGGAGCAGTACAACCCCTGGCTGGTGGAGCCCGGTGTGTGGCCCGGCGCTGCGGACCGGTACCTTCCCGAGCAGGTGATCCCGAGAAGAGCGGGCATCACGCTCAGGAAGAACCGGGTTTCCCTCGTCGTGGGTCCTCGACAGGCCGGCAAGAGCACCATGATCTGGCTGGGGCTCCGAGGACTCGAGCGCCCACCGCTCCTGGTGAACCTCGATGATCCTCTTCTCAGGGCGATGTGCGACTCGGGCGCCGGTTTCCTGTCTGCTCTCCCGGCCCCACAGGGACGCTTCTGTGCGCTCTTCTTCGACGAGGTCCAGCGGCATCCCGAGGCAGCGCTGTTCCTGAAATCCCTGGCGGACCTGAAACCCGGAGTGCCGGTCGTCGCCACCGGTTCTTCCTCGTTCCATCTGAGAGCGGGGACCCGGGAATCGCTCGCAGGGAGAGCTTCGCGCTGCATTCTCTACCCGCTCTCGATCGCTGAGGCAGAAGCTGGGCTTGCGGCAGTCCCGCCCCACCGACATACGTTGGTCATGAAGGAGTGGCTCGAGCGCTTCCTGGTATACGGCGGATACCCGGAGGTCTGGACCGGCCCGGACGACCGGTCAAGGCAGAGCCTTCTCCTGGACCTTGTCGACACCCTCGTGCTCCGGGACGCATCGGATGCGTACGGTATCCGCAATCCGACGGCGTTCCGCACGCTTCTGCGCCTTGCTGCCGGGCAGATCGGCTCGCTGCTGAACATGTCGGAGCACGCGGCCGTAGCCGGAGTCAGCGTGTCCACGGTGCGGGAGTACTATGGAATCCTCGAGGACAGCCACATACTGAAGCTGGTTCGCCCCTACCGCGGCGCAAGACGCTCGGAGCTCATCTCGGCCCCCAAGGCGTTCTTTGTCGACAATGGGCTGCGAAACGTGCTGCATGGTCGTTTCGAGCCCTTCGAGGCACGCGGGGACCGGGGGCCTTTGTTCGAGAACCTCGTGTTCTCCGAGCTTATCAAGACGCTGTCTCCCGGCGAGGAACTCCACTTCTGGCGGACCCAGAACGGGGCCGAAGTGGACTTCGTCGCCAGTGGCCCCCAGGGAATCCTCCCGATTGAGGCCAAGTCGACCGCCATGCCCCGGCCCGCAGTCACACGCAGCCTGAGGAGCTTCATCGACGCCTACCGCCCCCCTTGTGCCCTGGTCGTCAATCTGACGCTCGACGCGAACCTGGATCTCGGCGGCACTGAGGTGCGCTTCCGGCCGATTTCCCGACTTTCTGCCGAGCTTTCCGCAGCGGGCTTCGGCGCTGCTTCCTGAGCTCACGACTGCTAGAACGAAAAATCCAGCACCAGTCTCGACGTCCAGGGAACGGGGGCCTCCAGCTTGCTGCCCTCGGCAAGCCCGTCCAGGGGGAAGAGGACGCCGCCGTCGAGGTGGACGAGCGCGTGGCGGGTGATGCGGGCCTCCAGCGCCAGGTCGGCCTCGATGCCCAGGGGGGCCGCCTCGCCCGGCGTGGATTCTGCCGCAAAGGCCATGGCATAGAGGCCGGATGCGGTCAGCTTCAGGTAGGAATCTCCCCGCTCCCACAGCGCTCCGGTGACGGACGGCTTGACGTACCAGGAGTTGGTCACGGCGCCAATGACGCGGCGGTAGAGGATCAGGTCGACCAAGTGGTTGGGGTGCAGGGCAAACGAGGTGACCGTGTCGTTGTGGAGGACCGCTGCGTCTTCGCCCGGGGCCGCATCGGGCTCGCCCACCACCGGCTTGTCGAGGATTCCGAAGGCCAGCGTATCCCGGTCGCCGGAGGCACCGCCCCCTTCCAGCCGCACGGCCAGGCGGGGCATGACGAAACCGGCCCGGAGCGCGCCGCCGATGCCTGCGACGGTACGGTCCGAGGATTCCGCTGTAAGGAACCTCCCGGCCCCCAGCACGCCATAGCGGCCGGCCAGCTCGGCCTCCAACTCGAGAAAACGGTCGGAGCCGAGCGCCAGCGAGCCCGCCATCCAGGCATCGGGAGTCCAGACGGTGGCATCCCGCCAGAACAGCTCGTTGCACGAGTAGAGCGGTGCCCACGGGTACTGTCGACATTCCTCATAGGGACTCTGGCTGCCCAGCGACGAGTAGTCCTGGAAGCGGATGCGGTTGTACACGCCCCACTGGATCCAGTTTCCGGCCTTGCGGTCACCGGAGAAATGCGTCGCCTTGAGGCGCCATTGCCAGATATCGTCCAGGTCTCCGGCGTCGTTCCCCTCCTGCCACGGGGAAAACGCTCCGCCCACGCTGCGTCCCTCGAGCGGCCAGTCGAGGGAGGCCGAGACCTCGAACCCCATCCCGAGGCGGGCGCTCAGGGTCACGGTATCCACTGCGTCACCGCCGTTGGCATCCCAGTGGGAGGCATCGTTTTCGACGAGCCCCATGCCCCAGGCCGCGGGGGCCCGGCCGACGTCCACGGTCAGCAGGTGGAACAGGTGGAGCTGTCCCCACAACATGCGCACCGCTGCCGACTCGAGCGTGGATTCAACCCCGCCCGGGGCGGGCATGGCCCACTGGCTGGTCAGGGCCTCGGCGAGCAGGGAATTGCCCCCCTGGCCGGCCTGCACGTCGAGCAGGTCCACGACCATGCGCACGTCGCCCATCTCACTCACGTGGAGGACCGGCCTCAGACGCAGCCGGAAATCGGTGGACTCCCGGAGGTTCCGGACCGACGACTTCTTCTCGCTCACCTGGGGGTAGATTCCGTACTTGTCCGGAACCGGGGAGAGCCCCATGTCCAGGGCCTGCGATACCTCGCCCCGGACCCGGAAATCCCCGTCCATGTCGAGGACGAAGAGCTGCTGCGACGGGAAGAGGTCGCCCCGATCCGCAAGCTCGGGCTCGTCAGCGAATGCTGCGGCCGGAGACAGCCCGAGGCAAACAACACCGATCACCAGCAGCCGTCGCAACGCACACCTCCCCATCGAAGCCGGGCGCAATCCTAGCGGCCGAGACCGGTGAAGTCAAGGAAGGGTTGCCCGGACTACTTCACGACCAGAGAGCCGCCAAGGGTGACTGCGGGAGGGACTTCGGGCGAGTAGCGGGCCGTCACCTCCGTGCCCCCGTGCTGAGCGGAGCCGGGACGATTGCCGATCAGCTTGTAGCGAAGCTGAGCGGTCCCTTCAAGCTTCTCGAGCTCGAACGCGACGTGGCCGGGCTGGACCAGGTAGCAGGAGATCACGCCGGCCTGGACGAGCGCTTCCAGCGACTCGATTTCCGGCTCGGCATTGGTCGGGAGGCGGTCCACGACCTGGACGTGCGGCACGGGCTTTTCGGCCGTGACGGTGACCGTGACCTCGGACGGCTCGCCCATGCCAACGACTTGCGCTGCGGCCCGAGTGACCAAGAGGGGCCCTGCCGCCCCAGCCCCGTCCTTGCGAACGCCCCATTCCTTGAGCTCGAGCGCGACGGGCACGGTAAGCGCACCGTCGTATTCGATCTCCAGTTTGTTCGCACCGGCCGAGAGGAACGGCGTCAGCTCGAGCGTCCGGAGACGGGCGGCGGACAGGAATGGATCCGCGGGGTCCACCTCGACTTCGGCAACCGTGTCCCCATTCACCATCACCTTCACCCGGGATGCCTTCTCCTGGACGGCACCGGCACCGGCGGCAAGCAGGGCACGAACTGCGTTGACCGTTCCGATTTCATTGTGCCAGGCGCCCCAGGCCTCTCGCGTGGAGAGCAGCCAGGTGACCAACTCCCGCTCGACCCCCTCGTACTTGGGGAGCTTGAACTCCCGCAGCATCTCGAGGATGAGTGCGTTGAGCTCGACCATGCCGCCGTAGGCGTGGTACCAATGCGGCTCCCAGTGCCCTTCCCTCTTCAGGGTGAGAAGGAAGTCGACCGCCTGCTCGAGCGGCTGGTAGAGCGTCTTGTCCGACGCCCAGCGGTTCATCACCAGGATTCCGGTGACTGCATGGGCGACCGCGGCCGGCTCCTCGGGCCGTGTGGCGAGGAACTCGCTCATCTTCTGCTTGAGGACGAGCAGGTCGTTGCCCGGCACTCCACCGAGCGCCTTGGAGGCCTGCGCCAGGATGGAGAAGAGCTCGGCGGAGAGCGCCATGTCGACCTCCGGAGCGTTCACTTCCCAGAAGTAGGCACCCTGTGCGGCCCAGAGCCCCTTGTCGTTGCGCTTCGACAGCACGTATGCGATCCCCCGGGTCAGCACGGCATTGTCCACGGGGACGTCGAGCGACGCGGCCTCGGCCAGTGCCTTGAGCACAAAGGCCGACAGGTAGACGCTGACTCGAAAGCCGGTGCGGCTGTGGCTGGCATCGGCCAGGTAGGTCCAGCCCCAGGCCCCTTCCTCGGTCTGAACCGAAGCGAGAGTTGCGACGGCCCGGAGAATGCGGCTGCGCAGCGCTTCGACCTCGGCGGCGGGCAGGCCGCCCTGCATCCCCCACTCGAGCATGGCGCAATCCAGGAGCAGGCGGCTGGCGGTGCCGTACACGCCGACAAATGCCAGCGGGAGCTCGTCCATGGCCTTCCATGCCTCGATGGCCGGAATCACGTTGGGGAAACCGACGCTCATGAAGGCCGTCTTGTAGCTGGCCTTCGCGTCAATCTGGATCTCAGCTTCGAAGGGCTTTCCTGCGGCCAGCTCGCCATCGAATTCCCGCATTGCCGGCTGGCCGAGCGGGTGGACGAAGAGAGTCTTTCGCTCCTCGTCACGGAACGAGGGACCCGACACGGCGATGAAGTACTCCACCTTCCCGGCAAACCCTGCCCGGACCGTCCAGACGAGCGGTGCCGAAGCCCCATCTTCCAGGTCGAGCTCGTGCCGGGGATTGCCCACGAACTCGAGGCCCGATGCGCCGGCCTCGGCGACGAGGTGGACCTTGCTGCCGGACAGGTTGCGCACGAGCGCTGCCACCCGCACCTCGTCCCCCTGCGTCAGCGTGGCGGGGAAATCCGATTGCACGTACAGATCCTGCCTGACCTCCACGTCCTGGCGGAGGATGCCCAGCCCGCCGACCTTGTCGGATGCAATGAGGGTGAGCTGCTGCACGGTGATGGCGTCGGGGAAGGTGACGGCCAGCTTCGAGCGGCCCGACGTGGTGGCAAGAAGCGGCTCCCACAGGGCGGTTTCAGGGAATCGGGTGCGGATGGTGATTCGGGGCTGGGCTTCCTCCTGTTCGTCTCCGCGCGTCGAGCGGCGGTCCCGAGCCACGCCCGAATCCCCGTCAGCGGGGGCGTCGCCGGCCGTGATGGCAGCGACCGCCTCCGGGGCGGGGGCCTCCTCCATCTTGGCCTCCTTGGACATGAGCAGGTTCATGCTGGCGCCCTTGGCCGCCTTCATCTTCAGGGCTCCCTTCTTCCCGGATGCGGCCCCGATGCCCCCTAGGCCGGCCCCTCCTCCATCCATGGTGGCAGACCCCAGAGCAGCGCCACCACCCGCTCCGTAGCCGGCCCCCGTGGCCTCTCCCTCGGCCCCCTCGAAGGCGTCCCCCATCTCGGAGCCCGACACCATGCCGCCCGGGTCCTTGAAGCCCCAGTTCGTGTACGCGATGTCCCGCCACGGCTCTCCCCAGTTTCGGTCCACCACGGGCCACGTCAGGACGGCCGCTCCGCCGGTGGAGATCACCTTGCGCTGCGGGTTGTAGAAGTGATCGTTGGGCGTGACCTCGAGCGGGTCCATGAGCGAGATGACCGCCTGGTCGACGAGCGCAGCACCCAGAGCCGCTTCCTGGCCGCTCCGGGTCTTGACTTCGACCTCGAACTCGACCTTCTCGCCCGGTGCCACCCTGGGCTTGAGGCCGTGCACGGTGATCGTGGCCTCGGCATCCGGGTAAAGCGTGACGTGCTGCCCTTCCGTGATGAACCCGACGTTCTTGACCGACAGCTTGCCGCCCTTGCCGACATCGGACTTTCGGGCGGCAGCAACGTAGAGGTTGACCAGCATGGTTCCCCAGGTCGGAGCGGTGATCGTGCCTTCCGACTTGTAGTCGCCGCCGTCCTTCGTGACCGGGATGGTGGTGGAAGCCACCAGGGCCCCCGAAATGTCGGTCAAGTCCACGTGAACGACCTTCTCGACGGGCATGTAGTCCTTGTCGAAGGTGACCTTGAGGTGCGTCTGGACCCCCTGCTTCTGCGGCGGCTCCTCGGCCTTGGAGGTCATCGGCTTGGGCTGGTTGAACTGGACGGCCACGCTGCCGAGAGGCACGGGCATGACCGGGCTTTCGACGATAGCGGTGGCTGCGGCCTTGCCCATGGTGAAGGTGAACTCCGCCACCCCCTGGTCATCGGATACGGCCTTTGCCTTGACCCCGAACTCGTCCACGCGGCAGACAAGCTCGATTCCCCGGGCCGGCTTTCCGTCGAGGTCAGTCACCTTGGCGTGGAGCTTGACCGTCTCGCCCGCGGGATAGTCGTCCTTGTCGAGCTCGAGAACCGCACGGTAGGGCCGCTGTGTGAACACCACGTCCCGAGTCACAAAGCTCGAGCGACCGTAGGAGTCGGTTGCCGTCAGGGTCATCTTGAACGGCTGCTCCGGCTGGAGACCTGCCCGGATGGTATCCAGCTCCTTCTTTTCCAGCGTGAAGGCGAGCTTCGCATCCGTCGCCGTGCCCAGATTCTTCTCCATGATCTTGTTTCCGGTGACGGTGGCGACCTCGAGCAGGACCGTAGCCGAGGTCGGCTTGCCCCCGGCGAAGTACGACAGCGTCAGCGTGATGGGCATCGTCTCCTGGGCCGTGGTCAGGAAGCGCTTGATGTCGTGCTTGATCTCGATGACGGGCGGGACGAACCGCTCGACCCGGAGCCGCGCCTTTTCACGAGCCTGGTTGTAGAGCACGACCAGCTCGTAGTCGCCCTCGGGCATGTTTTCCGGCAGCGGCAGCCTGGTGGCAGCGACGCCGAACTCGCCGGTCTTGAGCTTCTCGCCGGTGAACACCTTGCCGGCCGGGCTCTGCAGGAGCAGGGAGATCTCGGCATTGGGAATGGCCTTGTAGTCGGCCATCAGCTCCCATGCGAGGAGTCGGACGAGAATCTCGTCCCCCGGGTTGTATACCGCGCGATCGGTGTAGACGAAGAGCTGGTCGGAGCGGAAGCTCTGCGTCCTGGCATTGGACGAGAAGCTCTTGCGAACCCGGTAGGTCGAACCCTTCGAGCTGAGCTCCGCGGTCAGGTTGTGGGTCTGCCCCTCCCCGGGTACGAAGTCGAACACGCAGGTGCCGTTGCCGTCAGCGACCCCGACCTTCTTCCCGTTGACCTTGACCTCGGCCCCGGCTGCCGGTGAGAAATCGGGCTTGAACAGCGTCACGTGGATCTTCGTGTTCGCCTGCCCGGTGATCTGGTACGGGTAGTTGATGACGAGGACGAGCGGCTGGGCCTTCGGCTTGACCACCTTGGCCTCCTTCTCCTTCCTCTCCTGGGCGTCGGTGAGTGCGACTTCCGTGATCGCCAGCCCCAGGGCAAGCACGAGCACCAGCCAGCGGGAAAGCCGGTTCCAGCCTCGCCCGACCAGCCCGTTTGCACTCGTTTCGGCAACACGATTCCCTCGGGTTTCCATCCTGTCCTCCTCTCTGAATCATCCGTGATCGCCCCGGTCGACCGGGGAGAAAGCGGGCCTTAGACACCGCAAAAACGGCCGGTTCCTTACGGCAGAAAAAAGCCGAAGTTCTGTCCTCGGCCGGTGCTAGAAACGGAAGAGCAGACCGCCCTGACCGTGCACTGTCCCGCCTTCGATTTCATCCTTGAAGATCTGCTTGTACTCGACCTGGACGAGAAGAGAGAGGTTGGCCACGAGGTGGATGTAGGCACCGCCCGCACCGCCGATGATGAAGTGGCGGTCGTTGCTCACGGTGCTGAGGCCGGGGAGCACGCCCAGATACGGCGCCCAGCCCCGAAGCGGAATGACGAATTTGAACGCCAGGGTCAGGTCGGTCACCGCCGCTTCGCCTAGAGTGTAGGTATCCGCCGTAGGCGACAGGTAGAACGTGCTCACCAGCGGCAGATCGACGAAGAAGCCGAAGTTGTGCGACAAGTCGAAGTCATCGACGGAGTTGAACTTGACTCCGGAGAACACGCCCAGCCCCGGTGCCGGCTTCGCCATCGCGGGCAGGCTGACCAGTCCGACCAGCAGGAACGCCGCCAGCGCCATCTTCCACGAATTCAGCCTCATTGGATCCTCCCCAAAGGTTGCAGGCATTGTAACCCGGTTGTCGTTGCGCAGCAAACTGCCCATCCCAACCGCCCTACCCCGCCTGCCTGCGGAGCAGGTTGCCTACCATTCCTCCCCCGCATTCCGCTGGAGGATCCGGGCGTAGCGCCAGTGCAAGGCAGGGTCGGAAAGGACGATGCGATCGGCCAGTGGCGAGGTTCTGGCCAACGCCTCCAGGTCGCCCTCGGGCGGAGCGCTTTGCAGCCGCACCAGGAACAGGTCGTCGCGACTGCAGGGGCGGGGGGAAGAGACCCCCTCGCCGAGCATCACGATCGCGGCATGGACGTCCCCGCATGCGACGCGCCACACCACCGTGGCCTGCTTTCGAACGTCCCGTAGCCAGGCCTGGCTCACCGCATCGCGTCCGGAGAAGGAGAGGAACTGACAGACTCGACGGTCGGGGTGTGAGCGACGGAACAGGGCCGGCAGGTAGTTGGAGGCCCGCTGCCTCTGCACCGCGTCGCGAAGGTCGTCCAGCAGCCCGAGTGGGGCCCCGGGAGGCTGCTCCACTGCCACGGTCAGGCCGGCAAACGGGTTGGCTTCGAGCAGGCGTCGCACGGCCGCAGCGGCCACGTCCCGATGCCTCTCGGGATTGGCGGTCCGCATCCAGACGATGGCGGATCGGGCCAAGTCACGGAACGGTTCCTCGGCAAGCCGTTGGGCCCCGAGCTGTGCATCGAGGTCGAACGCAACCTGGAGGGTGCAGCCGCTGTCGGGGCAGGCGGTGTGCTCCACGGCCGAAGCAGCAAACAATGGGGCGCAGAGCATCGGGGCGTCGTCCGGTGCAAGGGAGGCCTGGCCTCGGAATTCCAGCTTGTCTAGGGCAAAGTCGATCTCGCCCGGCCCCCACCCGGCCCCGGACAGGAAATGATACGGCGGCTCACGCTGCCATCGCCAGCCGGCCCGTCGGGCGTCCTGCAGCAGCCGGGTCCCCGGAAGCACCTGGGTCTGGAACACCTGGAGCCTGGGCTCGAACTCGAGCGAATCCAGGAATTCCAGCGTGGCATCGAGTCCCTTTGGAGAATCGCCGGGCAGGCCCACCATGAGGTCGACCTTGGCTGCGACTCCGGCCTTGTGCAACGCGTTCATTCCCTGCCGGAATCGGGCTTGGGAGAACCCGCGCCCGGCGGCCCGCAGCGCCTCCCGGCTCACGGTCTGGAGCCCTACCTCGACCCGGGTGATACCCGCACGGGCAAGCGCTTGCGCCCTTGTTGCCGTGATGGACTCGGCCCGAAGCTCTGCGAAGATCGACAGCGCTCTTCCAGGTCCACGGTTGGCTCGAGCCAGCATCTCCAGGAACGCGTCGAAGTCCGGACGCTGCTCGAGGCTCGGGTCGAGCAGGTACATCTCCTCGGCACCGGCATCCCGGGCCCATGCGAACAGTGCTTCGACCTGTTCGAACGGGCGTCCGGCCCCCTTCCCGCGGCCCTGGTGGTATGCACAGAACGCACACGCGTACCGGCACCCCCGCCAGAGCTCGGCAAGGACCATGCGGTCCATCTCCATGGTGGCCATTCCAGCCATGTACGGGTCGTGGAGTCGGGCCAGATCGACCGGCACAGCGATGCCCGGATTCGGTCCCGGCAACCCGGGCAGCCAGACGCCCGGAACGGTGGCGGGATTAGCGCCCGCCAGCAGCATTGCGAAGGGAATCTCCCCCTCACCCACGACGCCCAGGTCGAAGGGGAAGTGCAGGTGACTGTCACTGCCAGGGTCGGGGGCCCCTCGACTACCGCTCGGGCAAGGCTCGCCCCCTCCCCACAGGGGGATTGCAGGGCCTCTCTCTGTCCCGGGCAGGCCAGTAAGAGCCCATGACCCTTCAGCAAGTTCCGGGCCGCCGCCCCAGATCCGGAGGTCGGGAATGCGCTCCCGGAGTCGGCCTGCGATCCATGCGCTGCGCTCGACATTCCAGACATTGAGAGTAAACCCGACCACCGACGGATTGCGCTCGACGATGGCATCGACCAGCGCCTGGTCCCCGTGACGCCGCACGATGGAATCTGGCAGGAGCTCGGCAACGGTCTCCGGCTGGCCGAGGTGAAGCAGCAGATCGGCGGCCCCCATCTGGGTGCACCCGGTCACCGGCTGCGGCACGGCCTCGGGCACGGGAAGCTGGAGAAGGAGAATGGGGCGTCCGGTGCTCATGGTTCCTCGACGGGACCTTCGTTCTGGAGTCGGGCGTTCATGGTCGCGGAGAGGGTTGCCCGCCAGCATTCCGGACGAGCCGCCGGACCGCGTCGAACAACCGCTCACCCGCCGCCTCGAAGGTCTCATTGTGGCCCGCTCCTTCGACCTCGAGAAATTCCTTGGGCCCCGAGGCCGCCTCGAACAGTCTCCGGCCGAGCCCGTAAGGGACGACCTCGTCGCTCGGGCTGTGGAAGAAGAGCTTGGGGCCTGCGATCTTTCCGATCTTGGACAGCGAGTCCATCTTCGTGCGGATGATCGACTTGGGGATGACCGGATAGTGTGCGGCCGCGACCTCGGGCAGCGTCGTGAAGGACGACTCGATCACCAGGCCCGCAGCGCGCACTCGGGACGCCAGGTCAATCGCCACCGCCCCGCCCAGCGAGAACCCGTAGATGAAGATGCGCCCCGGCGGGATTCCACGCTCCCGAGTCAGGTACTCCCAGGCGGCGTCGGCATCCCTGTAGAGACCGTCTTCGCTGGGCGTGCCCTCGCTCTTGCCATAGCCGCGGTAGTCGACTGCGAGCACCCTCGCAGGCAGATCGACCATCGTCTCGTACCGCGGGAGCCAGCCTGCGTTGTTCCCCGCGTTTCCGTGGAACCAGAGGAACACGGGCAGCTCGTCGACCTTCCCTTTCCTGGGCCCAAGCAGCCAGGCGTGGATGCGCACTCCGTCCGCAGTCGTCAGCCACACGTCCTCGATCCTGGACATGGTGCGTCCCGCCTCGACCGCAGCGTAGTTCGGCCGGGTCAGGAAGTTGGACGCGCCGACGGGCTGATACACGAGCTTGGGCTCGAGCCAGCGCGGCAGGGCAATGGCAGCCGCCACGACCGCCCCGCCCACCGCCCCGACCCATGCCAATACCCGCTTGCCCACGTCCTCCCTCCTCTGGCAGTGGACAGCCGGGCCCCCGTCGCGGGACCCATTGCCTGGTCGCTGCTCCGGCAGCAAGCATGCTGCGGGGAGGACGGCGGGGCAAGAGAAATCGGGGGGCGCACCCACGGCACGTCCACCGGGGGTACCCCGGGTCCGCCCCCGGACCCCGGGGCTACGGTGGGCCGAGGTGGTGCGCGGGTGCTGGAGCCGCTGGGCCGCCCCAACGGCTCGCAGGGTTCAAGAGGAAGGGGAGCGTTCGGGAGGGGGGACCGCACCCTACGACCCCAGGAGATCCTTCGGCCTCACCGCAATGTCCGGAAACGCCTTCAGCACCTGCTTGTTCAGGGTGACCAACGGCAGTCGCAGTTCCTGGGCAACGGCAATATACTCGCAGTCGTACGTCGAGCAGCCCGACTTCGCCGCCAGCGCCAGCACCTCGTCATCGCCGGACTCGAGGGTACGCTCCGGCAGCACGACCCGCCGTGCAACGGCCATGGTCGGACCGGCGTGGCGCGCAGGCAGCAGCCCGGCTTTCACGTACTTAGCCAGAATGCTGCGGAGCTCGCTTGCCCATAGGGGCGGAGCGCACCAGTCCGGGTCCATTTCCCACACTTGTCGAGCCTCGTCCGAGTGCTCCTGCTCGAGAACCAGCGCCGCTATGATGTTGGCGTCCACGACCACCATCTCAGGCCCTCCCGGTCCTGCGGGCCTGCGCCAACTCCCTGTCGCTGAGCATCCCGCGACAACGCTTCCGGGATGCCAGTGCCGCAGCGAGCACGTCGTCCGCATCAGGCCGTCGCCCCGCCGCTCCGCTCACGGCATCCTCGAGCAGCAGCACGATCTCCTGGTTCAGGCTCCGCCGGTTCCTCAGCGCCTGCTCCTTCAGCCGGGCATGCACGTGCTCCGGGATGTTCTTGATGCAAAGCGATGCCATCGGTACCTCCCTATGCTACCAGAATGGTAGCATGGTGGTAGCGCATGGTCAACCGCTTCTGGGGTCTGCCAAGGCACCGCTACGGCAATGCGGGCCGGCAACCCAACGGCCGGGGCGCTTGCTGCAATTCCGTCAGATCGGCTGCACTGTGCGCCTCCACCAGAGCGGGTGCGGGCAATGCCGTGCATGGCCGGCCCCTCGGGGGCGGATCCCCGCCGGCACCGGCCGGCGGGGAGGTGGGGGACTGTGAGCTTCCCTGGAATCGTTGGCTGACCGGCTTCGGAGATTCTGGCGAAACTAGCAGCCCCACCGCTCGCCCGCCATAGGCGGCCTCGCGCCTCCCGAGGGAGGCTACAAGCACGGCAGTGGGAATCCCGGTGACCTGCCAGGCGCACAGTGCAGCCGAGGCGTACTCCGGGCATTCTGCACCGGCACATCCTCCCGCCGCACCAGCGGCCCGTCCGCCCCTACTCCATCAGCGGCCGGAAGTAGTAGAACCAGAGGGCAACGGCCTCGCGGGCCAGGAAGAACGGGAGTTTGAGGAGGATATGCTCTTCCCGGGCAGGCACGGTGTACACGGGGAAGCCGGCCCGCTGATAGGTCATGTGGATGCGGGGCAGATGGTAGAAGTGACTGACGGCCAGCACCCGCAGGATTCCCCGCTCCCTGAACATGGCGACGGTGTTGTCCACGGTGGATTGCGTGTCAATTCCCAGCGGGTCGAGCCAGATGGCCTCTTCCGGTACGCCGGCAGCGACGGCCAGGTCGTGCATCACCACAGTCTCGTGAGAGATCGACTCGTCGTCGCTGGGGCCGCCAGAAAACAGCAGCACGTCCACGAGCCCCTGCCGGTAGAGGTCGATGCCAGTGTTCACCCGATCGAGCAGCGCATGCGAGGGGCGGTTGCCAGGCCATACGGCAGCCCCGAGGACGACCGCCACCTGCGCAGGACGCCGGTAGTCGGTCTTTCCGAAGCAGAACATCTGCGCCAGCGGAAAGAGCAGGGGCATCAGGACCACCAGCCCGACGGTGCTCCACAGGAGAAGACGACTTCTTTGTGAAGCGCCGGCGGACGGGGCGGGCACTCGTCCCGTTGCGCCTGAGATTGGCGGCTTCCCCCACGCTGCCATGGTGCGGTAGAGGAACAGCAAGAGTGCTCCGGCCAGCAGGGACAGTGGAACCGGAAACCGGCTCTCGATGCGGTCCAGCGCAAGGAGGGCGAAGAACGACACGGCATCCCACACCGTCGCGGCAAGGATCAGGCCCAGGACCCCCTGCATCGCCCGCCAGCGGGGTCCGGCGATGCCCGGGCGGAGCGACCAGGCCACCAGGAGCGCACCGAGGGCGACCGAGAGGGAGGTCCCCACGAGCGCTGGAAGCGGCCAGACGTCGAGCCACCACCGGATCAGGTCAAACCCCGGCACGACCCATGCCATGGCCAGGCTCAGGAGCAGGAATGCCCCGACGAGACCGATACTCCACCGAAGCGGTCTGGCTTCCAAGTGCTCCCCTACCCGCTGTGTCCCGATTCGCCCGTCATCACGATCTCGCCGTCCCCCGCATCCGGCCTCCCGCACCCTACTTGCCGAACAGCACGTCCAGGCTGGTCTTCTCCGGAGTCCCCACTTCGCCGTCGCCCTTTGTCTTGGCGGCCAGGCGGAACTCCCCGGTGCTGGGGATGAAGAGCATGGTTTCCATGGTATCCGGGCGGCTCATCTTGACCATGAGCGCCAGGAGCGCCTCGGGGTCGGTGGTCTTGTCCGAGCCCGCCAGCGTGTCCACCGCGGTCTCGTAGCGCCGGCAGGAGGAGGGTTTCTCGAGCTTACGATGATGGTTGGTGGCCACCAGGATCTCGTTCCCGAAACGCTCGTCGTCCGAGGCATGACGCACGGCGTGTCGGCCGGCGGACAGCTCGAGGACGAGCGCTGGATCCTGCTTCGTCGCAGCGGGCGGGCCGGCCACGTGAATGATGTAGCTGCCCACGCTGGCGCTTCCGGTCATGTCCGCGACGAACGCGTCCAGCAGATCCTTGTCGCGCCGAACCTCGATGGCATGCCGGAACGCCAGTGCCGAGGGGGTGTACGCCTCGTCGGGCGGGAACTTGCCAGACCTGCTCCCGTAGCCGAGGTTCAGAAAGGCACCGAGCCGCTGCTGGTTGATGCACGACAGACAGCCAAGGAAGCCGGCAAACCCGACCGACAGGAACGGCTGCTCTCCGGCTTCCGAGGGCAGATGTACGAACAGAGCCTGGTTGCGCAGGAGGACCGGATCGTTGCTCCAGTCGAGGTTGCGTGCCAGCACGGCCTGGGCGTTGAGCGCCGAGTCCACCGTGGCGGCCCCCCATGCAGACACGGACGAGCAGTTGGTACCCACGTAGTCGATGTAGGTGGAAAATCCGATGATGTCCTGCCACGTGAAGTCGTCCGACATGTACCGGGATCGGAACTTGCCCCCCAGCGCCTCCTTCGCCCCCGCGACCACTCCCTTCGCCTCCTCCTCGATGCCCGGATCGACCTTGAGCTGCTCACGCATGCTCTTGATCGTCATGAAGAACAGCATCGGGTTCGTCTGCGGTGCCAGGTAGTTGTCCACCACGTCGATGATCTGCTTGGCCAGCGCTTTTCCGTGCGATACCCCACGCTCGTAGTGCGTGCCGGCCAGCACGACCACCGGGATCCCTCCGAGCATTTCCGGGCGAAGAGGCAGGGCCGGCAGTCGGTCCGAGTCGCCGCCCATCCCCTTCCCCCGGGGCGAAGCGCCGGTCGTTGCATCGACCGCCCCCAGCGCCTTGCCCGAGGCAGCCTCGGATTCCTGGGCCCGGCTGGAGACTTCCGGTTGCTGCGCCGAGGCGACCGAAGTCGTGGCGAAGAATGCCGACAGCAGGAGGACGAGCAATGGGAGCCGGGCACGATGTCTCATGGCAACCTCCGGGGCGACGACGCGCCCGTCGACAATGTGTACCGACACGACGCCGCCGGGTCAAGAAACGGGTCTTCGACGCTTTCCATGCGCGCACGCAGAATGTATGATGAGTCCCCTGGCTCCCGACGGAGGGGTATGATGCGGATCAACAAGCTGACAGCGGGTCTTGCGGCAGCGGCGCTGCTGGTCCTTCTCCCGGTTGCCTGTTCCGGAGGCGGAGGCAAGAACGGCGACGCAACGCCCGAGGTCGGAGCAGATGATGCGGGCACCGACTATCGCACGGTCGACGTTGCCGGCGACGCGGCCGGCGAGATGCCCGATGACGCGACCGTTGAGGTGGTGCCTGCACACACGGGCCCCCACCTGATCCCCGGGCCGGGCGAAGACGGCTACGATGCCGATCTGGAGAAGCTGGCCAGGCTTTACGACCGGCAATTCCACGCGCTCAACGCGTTCGGGATGTCCATCAACGCGGACATCATGATCCAGACGGACTGGACCGATCAGAGGGCCGCCATCGAGAAATTCCTGGCCGAGAGCGACAGCTTCGACATCGAAGCGGTCACCGGGAAACACCCCCACGACCTGGTCACTCAATGGCAGAAGGTGGCCGGCCTCTACGCTGGAGTAGGCATCGCTGCGGACGCTTACCGGTACGGAACGATGAGGGACCATGAGTACCCCGCAGCGGAAGTGGATATCGCCCGGACGCACCTGCTCGCGTCGCTCGAGGCACTGCACGTGGCAACAGCGGTCACCGGCGTGCCCGGCGTCATTGCCCGGGGTTACATCCGCACCGACATCCCGAGCGAAGGCAAGAATACGCAGACCCTTCCCCTGTTCGACGACCAGGGAAATCCGCAGCCCGAGCCCAAGAACAACGGATCCTGGCGTGCCGACAACTCGGTCGGAGGCCTCTATCCCAACTACATCTGGGAAGACTCGTGCAGCCGGGACATGTACATCGGCTGGGTGGCTGCCTTTGGTGCCGCCTGGGAAGTCCTCCAGGACGATCCGACCATCCCGCAGAACATCAAGGACAGGCTGCGCCAGGATGCTCTGGACATCGGCACCCAGCTCACCATCGTCCGCAAGACAGGCTACGACCTGGAGATCCCCGATGCCGACGGCCGTACCACTCTGCACGGCTACATGAACGAGAACTGCATCGACTCGTGCCAGGATCCCAAGAACTACATCCCCGGAGTCAAGAACGGCTTCTTCGCCTACATGGCATTGGGAAGCGCTGCCACCTGGGCGTACATCACAAAGGACCCGACGCTCGAGGCATTCCTCTACGACTCGCTCATCAAGCAGCGCCAGCTTGACCAGATCGCGCTCGAGAACCCGGGAGCGGTCAACACGGGGATAGGGACCAACTTCTCGAACTTCAACATGGTGTTCCAGGGCGCGGTTCTGGCCCTCCGCTACATCGATCCGGCCAAAGCACCGGATGCGCTCCAGACCTTGCGCAAGGCGTTGAAGTTCGAGCTCTATGACAATGGCGGCAGCTTCCAGCCGGCCGAGATGGGGCAGAGCCTGTTCGACTTCGTCTACGCAGGAGGGATGGCCGGCTCCTCGGCATTCGCCCCCATGAAGTCCGTTCCGGATGCAGGGGCCGTGGAGCGCGGTATCGAGACGCTCCGCCAGTTCCCCAAGCCTCCGTTCTGGGAATGGGCGGTCGAAAACTGCGACGCAGACGAGATCGCGGCCCAACACTGCGCCTGCGTCGACGGGAGCGAAATCGATCTGCTCGGCGAAGTGGGGTGGAAGGGGACGCTCGTTGCGAGCACCGTGTTGCCCATGAAGATTCGGCCCGCGAGCAACTACTACTGGCGCTCAAATCCGTATGGAGTCAACGGGGGCGGGGACGGCTCGAGGCTGCTCTCCGGAGTCGACTTCCGCTACGCGTATTGGCTGGGACGATGGTCCAGATAGCACCGGCCTCGTTGACCGTCCAAACTGCCTCGTGCCCTGACCGAACTGCGCTCAGGGGGCCTTGAACTCCAGCGAAAACTGGAACTCGGCATCGCCGCCGGTGGGTTTGGGGAACGAGAACTGACGCAGGCGGGACTGGATGCAGCTGCCGAGAGTCGTTTCACCGGTGGTATTGGAGGTGATCGTAGGCGTAACTCCACCGGAGCTGGCCAGCGCCACCTTCACCCCGACCTTCCCGGCCATCTTCGGGTTCTTTCGGCCCACCACTTCCGCACACTTAATGTAGGCGGATGAGCCGTTGTTCAGGGTCTTGGTCACTGCGCCCTTGTCCAGCTTGCCCCCCTCGAAGCCCGAGGGCGAACCGACCTTCACCTTCCAGGTCTTGCCGGGGTCCGTCTTGACGGGAGGCTCCTCGGCCGGCTCCTCGGCCTTCTTGGCTTCCTCGGCCTTCTTGGCTTCCTCGGCCTTCTTGGCCTCCTCGGCCTTCTTGGCTTCCTCGGCCTTCTTGGCCTCCTCGGCCTTCTTGGCCTCCTCGGCCTTCTTCTTCTCGTCGGCCGCCTTCTTCTCCTCGGCCTTCTTGGCTTCCTCGGCCTTCTTGGCCTCCTCGGCCTTCTTCTTCTCGTCGGCCGCCTTCTTCTCCTCGGCCTTCTTGGCCTCCTCGGCCTTCTTCTTCTCGTCGGCCGCCTTCTTCTCCTCGGCCTTCTTGGCTTCCTCGGCCTTCTTGGCCTCCTCGGCCTCCCGGGCCGCATCTGCC
>CAITUV010000059.1 GCA_903895725.1 uncultured Myxococcales bacterium
CTGCGCTTCCCCCTTGCGTTGCTTTTCATGGCGCAGATGGCTGGCCCACCACGCCAACGTGCTGCGATTGACCCCATTCTCAGAGGCGAACTCCCAGAGCCCCACCTGCCCCCGAACAGCGTCGTACTTCGCCACCATCTGTCGCCACCAGCGACGGCTCCTCGGCTTTGCTTTCTCCATCGGCATCCCTCCGCGCAACAACCACGGTGGGATTCTCAGCCTCGAGTTTCAGGGTTGCAAGGCGTCCTCAACCGAGCGGATACCCTTGACGCCACCTTCCTCGTGACCGCCAGGATCGTAGCCAGGGACTGGGGAGGGATGGGAAGAATAGGACGAATAGGACGCATAGGACCGATAGGACGCATGGAAGGCATGGGATGCGGAGAGGACCTAGGGGGTGGGTTTGACTAGCGGCAGGGGGGGCTAGTCGGCCCCCGTGCTCGGCGGCCTGTGGGCAATCCTTCTGCCGATCCTATCTCCCGCGCCCCATGCAGCATCGATATCGATGACTATCTCCCTTGTCGCACTGCCCCTCGAAGTTGTCGATGTTGGCGGCGTTGTTGACGCACAGGACTCCGTCGTCCGCGACGACGTCCCCGATCCAGTCCCCGTTGGTGAACGACGGGTTGGCCGCTGCGGACCACATGTGATAGAACTCGGCGTAGGTACAGACGTGCGCTCCTTCGTCGAAGCAGTCCCGTTGCGCATTGAAGAACTTCCCCGGTCCACGCCACGCCGTCAGACACAGGTTGGCTGCGGCCAGCGAATAACCCGACGGGCACGCGTCCATGATCAGCGGACCATTGACCTTGACCGTGGTCGAGGCCGGAAAGACGTAGGTCGAGCTGGCATCGAACGTACCACCCGCGATGTCATCGGCCGCATGGGTGTGAACGGCGGCAGCGACTCCCGCCAGCTTGCTGAACGCGATGGCGGCGCCGGCTGCGATGTCCGCGTTGGTGATGGTCCCATCCGAGATCATCGCCGAGCTGACCGAGTTGCCCTGTCCCTCGTTGATGTAGGTTCCGTCCAGAGCGCCGGTGAGCTCGCCCGCGCTGTCGTAGCAGACGCCCTTGGCATAGGTTTCGACCGTGGGCTTGTCGAGCGACAGCGTGACGCTGCCCTCGCTCCCGCCGCCGGTAAGTCCGCTCCCGGCCTTGACCTCCGTGATGTCCCCCGCGGAGGTATCGTCGGCAGCGCACGTCCAGGCGGTGTTCCCTGCGTTTCGCTTCAGGATCTGTCCGGCGGCGCAGCCCGATGCGCCCAGGTCGGCGAAAGCGACTGCACCGTCCTCGATGTCCGTGCCCGAGATGCAGCCCGAGCACTTCACATCCACGGCAGCGCCTCCCTTCCCGTCACCGGCCGCAAAGACAAACGAGACCTCGCTGTCCGACACGCACCCCGCACAGGAGAGATCCGATGCCGGACCGCTCAACGAGTCCGCGACCGCAGCGTGCTTGGCCTGCATGGAATACCCGATGGAGGACAATGGCACCCGAGGTAGCTCCAGTCCCCCGTCCACCGAGACGCCGATGAACAAGCCGCCGTTGGTCTCGAACACCGCTGGATTGTCCAGAGGAGTCGTCTTGCCCAGGATCACCTGGAACCGCCCCTGAGCCAGCTTCACGCCGAGGTGAGTCTCACTCCAGACCGCGTTGACCGCGTCGGGGGAGGAGTAAAGGGAAAACACAGCGTTCACCGGCCCGGCAACCGGTTCGCCTGCCAGGTTGGTGAGCTCGCCCTCGACTGCAATCTGCCCCGGCCCCCAGGCTGCCAGCGCTGCCGGCGACGGCAGCAGGAGCATCGCCAAGGCCAACGCTGCAATCCGACCCGTTACACAGACCAGGTCCACGCCCGCCCGATTCGTCTGTCTGCCCATGAAAACCTCCTCCCCGGGTTGCTCCCCGCTGTCTGCCCAAGTTCGGTCGCCGGTCAATGTCCCCACCGGAGCACCAGGTTCTGATCCAAAGATTCCACCGTCCCCGTAACCGTCCACCCAACGGCCATCTTCAGCCGCAGCAGACCATCGTCCAGATCCGCAAGAGCGGAGAGCTGGCGCACGGTCACCTTCACCGGCGGACATCCCTCGTCGCCGTGCCCGTCGCAGTTGTTGTCCACTCCGTCGCACGCCTCGACCGCGTCATGATGAATCGCCGGGTCGAGCGGCTTGCAGTCCGAAATGTCCGGATCGAGGTCGCCATCGTCGTCCGAGTCCACGCAGTCCGCCTGCTGGTCCGTGTCCGTGTCCGGCGATCCTTCATCGACCTGTCCGTTGCAGTTGTCATCCTTGCCGTTGCACGTCTCCACCTGGTCGGGAAAGACGGTCGGATCGAGCGGAGCGCAATCCAGTGCGTTGTCGGTTCCGTCACCGTCGATGTCCTCGTCCACGCAGTCGGCCTGGCCGTCCGAGTCCAGGTCCGGGAAGCCGTTGTCCGCCACGCCGTCACAATCGTTGTCGATGCCGTTGCAGACCTCGGGAAGCCCATGGCCGATGTCCGCCGCCAGCGGGTCGCAGTCCGAGACGTCCGGGTCGAGGTCGTTGTCGTCGTCCGGATCGATGCAGTCGGCCAGAGCATCCTTGTCGAAGTCCACGAACCCTTCGTCCACGAGCGTGTTGCAGTTGTTGTCCAGGCCGTCGCAGAGCTCCTCGGCCCCTTTGTGGATGGCGGGGTCGGTCGGAGCGCAGTCGGTCACGTCCGGATCGAGGTCGCCGTCGTCATCGGCCTCCACGCAGTCGGCCACGCCGTTCTCGTTGGTATCCGGGAAGCCTTCATCCACGGTGCCGTTGCAGTCATTGTCCTGGCCGTCGCATTCTTCTTCGGTCGGAGTCTTCGCGTCGCAGACATACCCTGCCTCGGCCTGGCAGGTGGACGTCCCCGGGCAGACGCCCTGGCCGTTTGCGACCTCGCAGGGCTCGGGCTCGAGCTCTTCGTCCGCTTTCCCGTCACAGTCGTTGTCCTGGCCGTCGCAAGTCTCCTGTGCCGGAGTCGCAGCGAAGCACTCGGTCCACCCGTTGGCACCGTCGCAGAGCTGCTCGCCGTAACATTTGCCCCACTCGTTCTTCACCGAGCATTCCTTGGTCGTCTTGTCCAGGTCATGGGTACAGATGCAGCTGCCGGTATCGGGCAGGCACTGAGAGCCGACCACCGTCCCCTCGGTTCCGCTCACCTCGGTGCAGGTGAAGTACTTCGGGCAGGGCTGGCCCTGGCTGCAATCCATTCCGCAGAACATGCCGGAGCTTCCCACGGGAACGCAGAGGTCCCCCTGGTAGAGGCAGTCCGTGTCCTTCTCGCACGGCTTGCACACGTTGCCCCCCTTGGGCACGCAGATGAAGGTCCAATCCGGCGGAGTCTCGATGCCCTTGCACGCCCAGTCGTCCGGACATTCCTCGGCGCACGTCATCGTGCACACCGATGTACCGTCTGGAAGCTCGATGCAGAATCCGCTCTGGCAGTCAGCATTACCGGTACAGGGCTTTCCGAAGTCCCCCGTGGCACCTTCCCAGTCCAAGGGGGCGTCCCCCGGATTCGAATCCGCCCCGTCAAGACCCCGGGAACCGTCCGAACCTGGCTCGACCTCGGCATAGGGTAGCTCGGCCAGCGTGACATCGACCGCACCGGAATCGGACTGGTCCGGCCCAGTCGCAACGTCCGCATGCTGAGTCACACCGCCGTTGTTGCACGCGGCCCAGGGGACGAGCACCCCCATGGAGAGCAGGAGCCGTCCCCACAGCAACAAGCGACTCATGGATACCTCCCCGAGTAACCAAGGCCTACTCGACAGGGCCATGCTACCTTTGCAGGAGAGTCGACGTCAACGGTGTGGATGACTATGACTACCTGGATCAGGACTGCGGCACTTCTTCGTCCTCTTCGGCGAGGCCGGGGCACTTCTTCTCGATGGCCTTGCAGCTTGCGGGCTCCAGATTGTCACCCATGCTGTCGAGGGTCTCCACGTCGGTATCGCAGGAGAGCCCTTCGTAGGCCTCGCTCGTCGCAGCGATGGTATCGTTGATGCAGGCCTCGAACTCCCCGACGGTGGCGGTGCAGTCGGTCAGCTTGCTGTCCTCGTCGTCCAGCTTGCAGTCGTCTTCGTCCTCCGGCTCCTCGGGCTTGTTCATGCACTCCTCGTAGGCCTCCTGGCAGACGGCCTTGTCGCCTCCAGCAAACGCCGCGGTCAGCAAGCCGGTGAGCGTGCACGTGTCGGACTTCGAGATTGCGCCTTCCATGGCCTTCATGGTCTGCTCACACATGACCCCGGCTTCGGCCTCCGTGAGCTGGCCGACCTGCTTGCTGTTGTCGACCGAGTAGTTGACCTTGCCGGGAGAGCCTCCGTCGCCTCCACCGCAGCCTGGCAGGCCGAGCAATCCAACCGCCGTCGCTCCAATCACAATCACGATTCTGGTCATCGCAGGCTCCTGTCTCGAGCTGAGTTCCGGTGGCCGAAGGGAAACCTCCGGCCCGCATGACAATAGGACAACCGGTGGCGTTGTCAATGGAATGAGCTACTTCAGGGGCAGGAAACGCCTGCAACGTGCGGCAAGCAGAAGGATCCCCAGCGCCAGCAGCACCCCCAGGCCGCTGCGAGAGGAGCTCTGGCGGCTGCCGGCGGAGCAGCCTCCGGCGAGCGCACCGTCATCGCCGCCATCTTCTGCCGCTGCGCTGACACAACGTCCGAACTTGCGCACCTTGCCCAGGGGGCAAGGCCCTCCGGCGCTGGCCGATGCTTCGGTCCACAGCTCGCCTTCCCAGGAATCGTCCTCCCAGACATCCTCGTCCCCGGCAGCGGAGCCCGGCTCCTCGCCCTCCTCCCAATTCTGAGAAGGAGTGGTGCCGTCATCCGCCGCATCCCCGCTTCCGGTCTCGGACGGGTCCAACGGGATTCCCTCGGCCTCATCCTCGGGGATGCACACTCCCGTGGCCGTGCACACCTGGTCGGCCAGGCACAGCCCGCAGTAGCCCCCACACCCATTGGCCCCGCATTCCTTGTTGACGCACAACGGCTCGCACGTCGACTTGCAGATGCCGTCGGCGCACTCCGCTCCCTGAGGGCAGACGCCGCAGCTCCCGCCGCAACCATCGGGACCGCACTGCTTGCCGTCGCACGTGGGAACACAGGCCGAGGACTCGCAGGCGCCGTTCACGCACTTGGAATTCCCGAGGCAGGTCCCGCAGGTTCCGCCGCAACCGTCCTCTCCGCAGACCTTCCCGGTGCAGCTCGGGGTGCACTGTGACACGCAGGCACCATCCTGGCACGCGAGGCCTCCGGGACATTGCCCGCACACGCCCCCGCAGCCGTTGTCTCCGCACACCTTCCCCGCACAGGCCGGCTTGCACCCGCATTTTCCGCATCCAAACGCATCGACCTCGGCAATGCAGAAGATGTCCCACATGTCCGTACAGCAATGGGAATCGAAGGTGCAGACGCAGAACATCACTCCGGCATCGTCGCAGCCCGGGAAGAAGCTGCCCTCGCAGCAGGAGGCTGCCTGCGCAGGGCTGGAGAAGGTTGCCGAGCCGAGCAACGCCAGGATCGCCGTCACAAGGACCAGGTTCGCTCTCATTCCCGTTCCCTCCACGTTGGCCCACAGCGCCACGATGTCATGCTCGCGCCCCCACCGAGACGTGTCCAGAGAAATCTACCGACCGGTTGTGTTATTTAACAAAGACCCCACTCTCCACTGTTGCCGAGGGGGCATTCCGCCTCGCGCTCATCGCCGTGCCGGGCCCTTGCCAGGCCACAGCGGGACTGCCCTGCGGGATTCCTCCGTGACCGCTACGGATCGACCTTGAGCAGGACGGTCTTTCGGACCGCTTCGGCCATTTCCCACCGGACCAGTCCGGCATCGGGGCAGAACTTGCCCGGGGTGCAGGGGGGCAGTATGCCGAGCGAGACGGCCCACTGAGCCCATGGGAGCGCCCAGTGGTTTGCAGGCAGATCCTGGAACACGAATTGGGCAGGGGCACTGGCGGGATCATAGCCCAGACCATCCACCAGGAATTTCGCGGCGGCGGCACGGTTCATCGGGTCATCCGGGCAGAAGAGCTTGGGCTGAGCGCTGCACCCGGTCGTCAGTCCGGCTGCGTACAGGGCCTCGACGTACGGGTACCCCCAGTGCGATTTGGGCACGTCCTGGAACGTCGGAACCGCCGGGGGGTTGCCCATGGGGACGTCGAAGGTCCGCACGATGACGACGGCCCCCTGGATCCGGGTCAGGGGCGTGTCGGGGGAGAACGTGTACTCGTCGAACCCGGTCATGATTTCCCGGCCGGAGATGAACTGGATGTCGTCCCAGTGTGGGTGAGAGCGGGGCACGTCGGCAAAGGGCCAGACCTCGAGAAGGCACCCCTCGTCGACGAGTGTATCCTGGACGATTGCGGGATGGAGGTTGCGGGGCTGGAGGCCGCGCTCGATGGCCAGGGCTGCGATGGCCCCCGCCGCCTGGCCGGTCAGCATCGTGATGGGCTGAAGTCGGATCGCTCCGTTCACCAGGCGGGAGACCGAGAGGTTGCGCTCTGCAACGAGCAGTCCGTCGACGGACTGGGGGATGAAGACTTCGAAGGGGACCTGGAAGGCCCCGCTCTTGAAGCCGGGCGGCACGTCCGCCTCGGACTCGAGGGCAAGCTCCAGGTGGGCGTTGGTGTTGCAGCCGTGCAGGTCGACGGCATAATCCCCAACGGCCAGTGCGGTAGGGAAGGTCTTGACGGCCCGAGGAGGGCAGCCGACGCAGGGAGGCTCCCGACGGATCTCCCCGGCGGTCAAGGTCTTTACACCGACCAGTCGTCGCGCCTCGCGGACGTACGGCATGACGGGAAGCTGCTTCTCGATGGGCTTGAACGCAGCCGGAATATTCGGGCAGAGATTCTCCCCGTCCTGGAAGGGGGTGTCGAAGCCCTCGTCATCCGCCACGCTCCACTGGGTCTTTCCGAGGTCGTGCTGCGCGTAATAGAGGAACTGGAGCGTCCTGAGGCGGGCAGCGCAGAATACCTCCTGGCGCTTGGCCGGGTCGAGCGCTTCTACGGTCACGGGGTAGTCATTGGCCCAGTTGACGCCCGTTCTGGAGATGAGCTGCGGCTTGGTGGAATCATAGCTCCCCGGAGAAGCGGAGTCCGGCATTCCCCGATACCCGCTGTGCGTGTTCCAGCTTGCCGGGTAATCATTCGGCCCGGAAATCCAGTCTGCCCCGTTGTTGGTCACGATGGACTCGAAGTGCGCCTTCACGTCAGCCGTGTATCCGGGCGGCTCCCCAGGGAAGACCAACGTCGCCGGAACCTGGGCAGGGTATTTTCGAATCACGGCCGTCCAGGTGCAATCCTGGAGGCAGGCGGAGGGGTTCACATTCGGGCTGATCGAGTTGCCGGCCCTGTACTGGGCGGGGCTGAGTGCCAGGACATCGCCCCACTCGGTGGCATCGATGACGATCTTGGAGTGGAAGACGTAGGGTTGCGGCTGGGCTCCGCCCTGCTCGATTGCCTCGATCCCGGTCACCATGGTCTTGCCGGCCTGCACGTCGCTCGTGACCTTGGTCACCCGGGTACGGAGGTAGAGCTCGACGCCCGGTGTGGAGGCAATCATCTGCTCGAGGATCGCCCGGCCGACCTTGGGCTCGAAGCACCAGGTGTTCGTGCTCCAGTAGCAGGTCCCGATCGACTTCCCCAGGGCCCCGTAGTGCTGTTTCACCTGGTCGATGAACTCCTTGTAGATGCCCGAATCCCGGTTCTTGTAGCCTTCGTCCATGCTGGTGACCGCGGCCGCGGTCATCTGCCCTCCGACCCAATCGGTTTCTTCGAGCAGGGCCACCTTCATGCCATGGCGGGCTGCCTCGATGGCGGCCGATGTGCCGCCGCTTCCGGCACCGGCCACCACGACGTCGACGAACACGTGGACAGTCTGCGGCTCGAAGCAAGGGAGCCCGTTGTTCACATGTACGCACCCCGTGACCGGGACACAGGCATCGTCGGTGCAGGGGAGACCGTCGTCGCAGGCATCCAGGGGGAGGGGCTGGCCGAGGCAGCCACCGCCCGTGCACTGGTCGGCCTGGGTGCACGCATTCCAGTCATTGCACGGGGCTGCGTTGGGCATGTGCTGGCAGACGCCCCAGTCGCAGATCTCGTCGGTGCAGGGATTGCCATCATCCGAACAGATTCCGCACACCCCTCCGCAGCCGTCGGCACCGCAGCCCTTGCCTGCACAATCCGGGATGCAGGGGACTGCATCGCTGCCATCCTGCACCTGGGTCTCACCGGGCTGCTGATCCAGGCCGGGACCGTCCTCGAAGGTCTCCTCGGTTACCTCCGGGGGCGGAGGCAGGTCTGCAAGGCCATCCCCACCGGCAGTCTCGACCGAAAGCTCGCCTGCGCCACCGTCGGCATCTTCCTGCATGTCTGGCGCACGCCACTCGGACGATGTACCCTCGGCCCGGGCATCCTTTCCATCGGCGCAGCCGAAGCAATCCGACCAAGGGGACACGTCCGAGGGAAGGAGAGCATCGCTTCCTGCGCCGTCGCCCCGGGGACTGTTCTCTTCCGACCGAGTGTCGCAATCCCCAACGCAGACGGCCGTTCCCCCGCCTCCGCACGAGGCGAGCAGGCACGTGACGGAGCACGTCGTGAGCAGGACAAGCCTCATCAGGCCACCTCCTGCCCCTCGGTCTACCGCATCGGCAGCGGCGTTGCAACCGGTGTCTCGTCCCCCGTGCCCCATCCCTGTGCCGCTGCGTGATGGGGCGCTCCGCTCGCATCAAGAGCTGAGATGTGATAGGGATCAAATGAAGTCGTCGGAGGTGACAGCATGGGCTTTCTGGTGCGTGAACGGGCGAGATCGGGCCGGACGTGGATCCGGGCAAGCGTGTGCCTTGTGGGTGTCGTGGCGCTGGCGACGTCGTGCGGCGGCAGCGGAAGCGTGATTGCGACGGACCAGGGGCCGGAGGAGACCGTTGTGCCGCCGGATGCCGCAGACAAGGACGCTCGCACGCCGGTGGACATGCTTGGGGACTCCACGAGCGATCTCCGGTTCGATTGGGGGCAGGACGATGCGGTCGAGGCGCAGGCTCCGGGTTGCGAGTCGGGCAGCGGGTGCTTCGGCGACCCGTGCACGGAGAACGCCGAGTGCGAGTCCGGGTTCTGCATCGAGCACATGGGCGGAGGCACATGCACCATCGCGTGCCAGGAAGAGTGCCCCCCTGGCTATGCCTGCAAACAGTCCGGCGAAGGTCCGGACCTGGTGTTCCTCTGCGTCTCCAACTTTGCCAACCTCTGCAAGCCGTGTGCGGACAACGGCGACTGCACGTCCCTGGGGGCCGATGACGTCTGCGTGAGCTACGGGGAGGAAGGGAGCTTCTGCGGTGGCAACTGCAAGGCGCACGCGGACTGCCCGTGGGGCTTTTCATGCGTCGATGCGGTGACGGTATCGGGGCTCGAGACGAAGCAGTGCGTTGCGGACACGGGGCTGTGTCCTTGCACGCCCAAGTCGGTCCGGATGGGGTTGCTGACTCCGTGCGCCCGCACCAACGAGTGGGGAACCTGCCCGGGAAAGCGCACGTGCCTGGAGGGCGGGTTGTCGCAGTGCGATGCCGTGGAGCCGGCCGAGGAGGGATGCAACGGTCTGGACGACGACTGCGACGGCGAGGTGGACGAGCCGGCCCTGGTCGACGGAAAGTACGTGGACCTCTGCTTTGACGGAAATGACTGCACCGAGGATCTCTGCAAGGGGACCGATGGGTGCGAGCACGTCGCCCTGGACGGGACGGAATGCAAGGACGGCGACCTGTGCACAGTGGCCGACCAGTGCCAGGCCGGAGCCTGCCTGGGAAGCCCGGTCAAGTGCAACGACTCGAACCCCTGCACCGACGACTCGTGCGACGGTGCGGGCGGCTGCATCTACGCCCCCAACAGTCTTGATTGCGATGATGGTGATCCGTGCACGGTCGCGGATCAATGCAAGCAGGGGAGCTGCGTCGGTTTCGCCGTGGCATGCGACTGCCAGCAGGACTCGGACTGCGGCCAGCTCGAAGATGGAGACTCGTGCAACGGGACTCTATACTGCCGGACGGACAAGCTCCCCTACCAATGCGTGGTGGACCCGGCCACGGTGATCTCCTGTCCCCTGCCGACCGGGCTGGATGCGCCCTGCCTCGCCAACGTCTGCGAACCGTCCACGGGGAAGTGCTCGTTTGCTCCGGCCAATGAGAACGGATTGTGCGACGACGGCAATGCGTGCACGTTGGGAGAACGTTGCGGGCAAGGGGTCTGCACGGGAGGCAAGACGGCCAACTGCAACGACGGCAACCCGTGCACGATCGATTCCTGCGCACCGGAGACGGGCTGTCAGAACGGCCCGGCTGAAGGTCCCTGCAACGACGGGAATCCCTGCACGACCCAGGACAGCTGTCTGGACGGAGCCTGCACGGGCGGGCTGCCGCCCGACTGCGACGACGGGAATCCGTGCACGGACGAAGCGTGCAGCCCCGAGAACGGGTGCTACTCGATTCCCAACTCACTCCCCTGCGACGACGGCAACGCGTGCACGCTGGATGACCTGTGCGTCGGCGGTGGGTGCTCTGGCGGAGACATCGTGGCGTGCAATGACAAGAACCCGTGCACAGCGGATTCCTGTCACCCGCTGTCCGGCTGCATCTTCTCCGCAACCTCGAGCCCCTGCTCCGACGGGAATCCGTGCACCCTCAACGACTCCTGCTCCAAGGGGGTCTGCCAGCCCGGCCCGCTCGTCGATTGCGACGACGGCAACGCGTGCACCAAGGATTCCTGTGGGGCCAATGGGCTGTGCCTCCATGAGCCCGTCGACGGGGGCTGCGACGACGGCAACTCCTGCACAGGCGATGACAGCTGCTCCAAGGGCAAGTGCCTGGGCACGACTCCCGTCGATTGCGACGATGGCAACGTCTGCACCAAGGAAGTTTGCGATCCGGTCAAGGGGTGTGTGTACACGCCGGCAGCCAACCTCTGCGACGACGGCAACTCCTGCACCCTCACGGACAAGTGCCAGGGCGGGCTCTGCACGGCAGGTTCCCCGCTGGACTGCAACGACGGCAGCCCGTGCACAGCCGATTCCTGTGACCCGGCTGCCGGCTGCGTCCACGCTCCAGCAGAAGGGGCTTGTGAGGATGGCAACCCGTGCACCGTGAACGATACCTGCTTGGCCGGGGTCTGCACGGCCGGAGCTCCCAAGCCTTGCGACGAGGGAAATGCCTGCACCGCGGACTCCTGCGACCCGGCGACCGGTTGCGTGCACACTCCGAAGGAAGGGCCTTGCGATGATTCCAATGCCTGCACCCAGGGGGAGACCTGCCAGGGCGGGACCTGCCAGGGCGGGCTGTCGCTCACCTGCGATGACGGAAAGCCGTGCACGTCCGATTCGTGCGAGCCTGCCACGGGCTGCAAGCACACCCCCACCGTTCCCTGTTGCGGCAACCTCATCGTGGAGGCGGGCGAGGTGTGCGACGACGGAAACCAGGTCGGCGGAGACGGTTGCGAGGCCACCTGCAAGGCCTTCTCCTCGCTGTCAGTCTCCTTTTCCACCTGCGGGCAGACCGGGAACACCGGGCCCAGCCAGGGGCAATGCGACTCGGCCTACGGCGGCAAGCCCGGCCTTGCCGGCAAGGTGACGGTCACCGACGGAATCCAGTATTGGGTGGCCCCGTATCCGGGCAAGTACAGAATCACGGCGGCGGGGGCAGCGGGGTTCGCGGCCAGCGCTTCCGGCGGCTACGGCGCGGTCATGCGGGGTGACGTCACCCTGTTGGCCGGACAGAAGCTGAAGATCCTCGTTGGCCAGCAAGGGGGCACGATACTGACCTACGGCGGTGGTGGTGGAGGAACCTTCGTGGCCACCGATGCCAACGTCCCCCTGGTCGTTGCCGGCGGCGGCGGCTTCGACAACCGGTACGGCGTATGTGCGACGCAGCATGGAACGACCGACACCCTGGCGAACGGCTCGTGCAATTGTCAGGTGCCCTACGTCGGCGGGGCGAACGGTAACGGTGGTGAAGGCGGTTCGGGAGGCGGCGGGGGCGGTGGGTTCAACGGCAACGGAGGCGATCCGACCGGCGGTCTCGCATTCGTGAACGGCGGCGTCGGCGGCACGTCACCGAACCAGGGCTACGGTGGATTCGGGGGCGGTGGTGGAACGTCCGACGACCAGGCAGCAGGCGGCGGCGGCTATTCGGGCGGCGGCGGCTGCGGCGAAGACGGCCAGGGCGGGGGAGGCGGCTCCTACAACTCCGGCGCCAACCCGCAGAACCAAAGTGGTCAGAATTCCGGCCACGGATACGTCCAGATCGACTTTCTCGGCTGAACCTGATCTTGCGCCGAGCGCGCACCGACCCTTGACTTCCCTTCTGACCGGGCACAACATGGCCTCGCTTGTTGACGGGGTGGTCGTTCCCCTGCGAACGACCTGAGAGCAGACCCGTTGAACCTGATCCGGTTCGTACCGGCGTAGGGATTCGGCGAGCGGCCCTGGGGGACTTTCTCGGCCACCTTCCGTCGCGGCATGTTTCGTTCGCACCGGAACGGAGGGCCCCCATGTCCCGTGGAATCCTGCCGGCTCTTCTTGCCGCGCTCCTGCTCCTTGGCCACAGTGCCTGGAACGCGGCGCTGGCCTTCGATGAGCTCTCCGAGGGGCTTGCTCCCACGCACTTCCTCCTGCGCTCGGGGCTGCTGACCCTGGTCTTCAAGGGGGAGCTGGAGCTCGAGCTCCACGACCTGGAAGGGGAGGGGGGGCCGGGCAACGATAGCCCGACCGATACCAAGACCATCGGAACCCGAAGCCCCTTCGTGGAAATCGACAGCTTCTGGCTCGCGCCCCGGCTGGGAATCGGCGACGGACTGGCGTTCCTCTCGCTGTTGGAGTTCCGCCCCGATGGTGCTCGGGTCGGCGGAGCATGGGCCGATGTACTCCTTTCAGGCCCGCAGCGCCTCGAGCACCACGTCGAGGCCGGATACAACTCTCCGTTCGTCAAAATCGACCAGCGCACGGAGCGTTACCCGCTCATCGCCACGGCCTGGTGGCGCGAGCCGGAGCTGCACCTGGCCTACGAGGCGGCGTGGTCACCGACCACCGACGTCCGGCTCCTCGGGGGGGTGTCGCTCGCCATGATGCGCCCCCTGGCTCCGGCCGGCGTCCAGGAGTCCACCAGTCATCCAGGTACCATCAACATCCTTGCCTCGGCTCCTGCCCGAGCCTTCTCCGGAAACGGGCCGGTGTGCGGTGCCCGGCTGCGGCTCGACGCTTTCGGCACATTCGTGGAAGCATTCGGATACCTGGGCCGCATGGCAGCGGAGGGAGGCACCGACGTGCTGCGAAGTGCACTGCCCAACTATCGCTACCTGGACGGGGGAGACGAGCAGGGGAGGTACGGAGACTTCCGGTGGGCCGGTGCACGGCTCGGATACTCCGGTTACGGAGCCCACGCACTGGTCGAGGGCATCGCGTCCCGGGAAGATCTTCTCCAACGCTACGGCGCTTACGCACTGATTTCGTACGAAGTACCTCTGGCCGGAGGGACCGGCTGGTTCGTGTCCATGGAGCCCCTCGTGCGGGCCGAGACCCTCCGCATCGAGGGAAGCACCCGCATCAGCGAGTCGGGGCATGCTCTCCGTTCGACCGCCCCCGTCAACGCGTCAAGCTGGGACTTCGATGTGATGACGGCAGCGGTCATCGCCAGGCTCTACGGTGACCTGCTGCGGATGAGGGTGGAGTACTACCTCATCCGCGAGCACAACGGAGTGCCGGCGCAGGGGGTGGATAACGTGCCGTTCCGCAACGACGAGTTGCTCGTGCAGCTCGAGCTGCGCTTCTAGAGGTATCGAAGGTGACGCTTCGAAGTCCTCATGATTGCAAGGGAAATTGCCCGCTTCGGGCACAACTGAGGAGGTAGAAACATGGTTGGGAAGCACAGGCAGGATGGTGTGCTGCGCAATTTGCAGGCCGGGGTGTTGCTCTGTATCGGACTTCTTATGGGCTGCAGCGCGTCGTCGGACGCCGGCGGCAATGTTTCTGGCGACTTGGCCACGGCAGACAACGTGTCTCAGGATGAGCATGCTCCTGCGGGTCACTTCGTGTGCCAACAGGCCGAGACGCTGCTCCTGGGCGCAGAGGACAATGCGGAGGCCATCCGCCTGGTCCCCGCCAGCACGATGGCGCTGCTGCTGTCCTCCAAGGCGCGAAAGCTTACGCTGCTGGACACCGCGGGGGGGAAGTTGTCGGTGCTGCGGGAGCGCGTGCTCTTCGAGAATGACCCGACCGAGAGCGAGCTGACGAATCTTGCCGTTTCACCGGACGGTATGTGGGCCGTCTGCACCCGCACGTTCATCAAGACGGACGAGTCCGGGGCCCAGACCGACTGTGCCGGAGAGCTCGTCTTCGTCGATGCCGGGGATGGGGCCTCGTTTGGCGACGTGACGCACCAGGTCGAGGTCGGCCCGATGCCCGATGCCGTGGCCATCTCGGACGACGGAAAATGGGTGGCCAGCGCCAACGAGCGGGACGGGCCCGATGCATGGGGGAAGTGCGAGGTCGCGGGAGAGATCCCATCGGTCAGCATCATCGCCATGGGGGCGGACGGCTCGGCACCGGTCGAGGCTCACCGCATGGCGGTCGTGGACGCCGGGACCGGCCCCCGAGAGCCGGAGAGCCTGGTGTTCTCGTCCGACAATGACCTCCTCGTCGTCTCGCTCCAGGACTCTCACGAAGTGCTCTTCGTGCGGATCTCCGATCTGCAGGGTGCCGGCAGCGAGCCGACCTCCACATCGGTCAAGGCCACCATCGTTCGCCTTCCCGACGATGCGGTGGGCGCCGGACCGTGGCCCGACGGGGTAGGGCGGTTCCAGACGATGGACGGCACCGAGCTGTTCGTCACGGCGGGGGAATGGAACGATACGTTCACCATCCTGAATTCGAATGGCGGCGTGGTCTCGAATACGGCCATCTCCCCTTCGGACATCCCGGAAGCACTGCCCCGAGTGCTGTCCGAGGGCTCCCCCCGCTTCAGCCCGGACTCGGTGGCGACGTTCCTGTATGAAGGCAGGCCCCACGTGGCATTCACCCTCCGGCACAGCGGGGCCGTGGCCGTCTACGACCTGAGCGACCCTGCGGCACCGGCATTTGCATCCGCGGTCGGCGTGGGCAAGGAAGAGACCGGACAGTGGGACAAGGAGGGTTCTTCAGTACGGCCCGAGGGGATCGCCGCCGCACCGGACGGAGAATTCCTGGTCACTGCAAACGAGGGAGAATCGTCGGTGAGCCTGGTGCTGCCGGCAGAGCAGTAAGTGGAGGAGAGACCAGTTCTATTTCCACCAGGTGAATGAGATGGAGTCGCCTGAAACCCCTGAGCTGTCCGTGTTGGTCAGCCCCGCTTCGTACCCGGGGCGGCTGTTGACTCCCGCCAGGTCGCACCAGGGGAAGGTGCGGTCGAGCATGTAGATCTTCATGTACTGGCCGTCCTGGGCGCTGGTCGGGAAGATTGCGATCTGCGGGTTGTTGGCCCCGTCGCTCTTGCAGACGAAGTTGTAAGAGGTGCCCGTCTTGTCGACTGCGGAGCAGACCCCGGGCTTCCAGGTGGTGTACTGCGAGGTGTTCCGGTTGCCGATGACTTCCAGCCACAGTCGGATGCACGTGGTGTTTTCGAAGGTGGCGGTCCAGTTGCCATAGTTGGGCTGAGGCTGGACCTGGTTGGCCGTGATGGTCACGTTGATGGGGCCTGTCGGCATGGCGGCAGCGATCTGCTTGAACGACTGGTAGACGGAGTTGCTGCACGACCCGGTGGAGTTGTCGGTCCAGGTCATGGTCACGGCCGATTCCTTGGTGCACTGGGCGTTGCAGCCGTCCCCCGGGTTCACGTTGCCGTCGTCGCACTCCTCGGGCGGGTTGACCTTGCCGTCGCCGCAGCAGGGGACGATCGGCGTGTACTTGCAGCCGCCGGGCGGAACGCAGGCGTCCTGGGTACAGGCGTTCCCGTCGTTGCAGACCGGGGCACCGCTGCCCAGGCACTTGCCGCCGACGCAGACGTCCTGGAGCGTGCAGGCGTTGGCGTCGTCGCAGGGCAGACCGTCGTGCGGGGTGCTCTTGCATCCCACGTACGCGACACAGGCATCGTCGGTGCAGATGTTGCCGTCGTCACACGACGCCTGGCCGGTACCGATGCATGCTCCGGCAAGGCAGCCGTCGGAGGTGGTGCAGGGATTGCCGTCGTCGCACCCCTTGCCGTCGTCGGGCGAATGCAGGCACCCTTCGAACGGCTTGCAGGTATCCGAGGTGCACGGGTTGCCGTCGTCGCAGCTCTTCTGCACCGCGCCCAGGCAAACCCCCTGGCTGCAGGTGTCGACGGTGGTGCAGGGATCCGAGTCGTTGCAGGGGGCGGTGTTGGCGACGTGGATGCAGCCCTTCTTGGGATCGCAGGAGTCGTCGGTACACGGATTTCCGTCGTCACAGCCGATCTGCCCCGTGCCGCTGCACACCCCCTGGCTGCACGAATCCACCGCGGTGCAGGGGTTCCCATCGGTGCATGTGCCGGAGTTCGGCGAGTGGGTGCACCCGGTCTTGGGATCGCAGGCATCGTCGGTGCACGGGTTGGAATCGTCGCATGCGAGCATCTGCCCGGCCGTGCAGGCACCGGCCTTGCAGACGTCGGCCAGGGTGCAGGCGTTGCCGTCGTTGCACGCGGCCGAGTTGTACGCGAACTTGCAGCCCGTCACCGGGTCGCAGGAGTCATCGGTGCAGGGATTTCCGTCCGCACAGGCGAGCATCTGCCCGGACACGCATTGGCCCAGGGAGCACTTGTCGCCGACCGTGCAGGCATTGCCATCGCTGCATGCAAGGGTGTTCGTGCTGTGCACGCAGCCAAGCGTGGGGCTGCAGGAATCGTCGGTGCATGGGTTCAAGTCGTTGCAGTCCGCTGCCTTGCCGGGCAGGCACTTGCCGGCCGAGCAGGAGTCCCCCTCGGTGCAGAGGTTGCCGTCGTCACAGGAGCCGGCAGAGGGCTCGTGCGCGCATCCGGACGCCGGGGTACAGGTATCCAGCGTGCACGGATTCCCGTCCTCACAGGAGACGACCTGCTTGCCGACACAGGCTCCCGCCGAGCACTGGTCGCCCGACGTGCAGAAGTCGCCGTCGAAGCAGGGGGCCGTGTTGGCGGCGTGCACGCATCCGGCGGTGGAGTCGCAGGAATCGTCGGTGCAGGGGTTGCCGTCCTCGCAGTTCGCCTGGCTTCCGGAAGAGCACTTCCCCTGCCCGCAGGTTTCACCGACCAGGCAGGCATCGCCGTCGTCACAGGGCATCCCGTCGTGAGCGGGAACGAAGCTGCAGGCTCCGCTCTTCGGGTCGCAGAAGGCCTGCTGGCAGAAAGCCTGGCTTTCGGGGCACTCCACAGGACTACCGGGAACGATGGCGCAGGCAAAGGGAAACTTCCCCTTGTCGCAGAACAGCTTCCCGTTGCAGGCATCCCCATCGTCGAGCGGAGCGCAGTCCGCGTCGGACTGGCACTCGCACGATACCTGGGTACCGGCGCACACGCCCTGCGAGCAGACGTCCGCCACGGTGCAGGGGTTGCCGTCGTCGCAGCCAGCGTCGTTGGCCTCGAACACGCACCCGCCGGCCTCGTCGCAGCCGTCGTCGGTGCAGGGATTGGAGTCGTCGCACTTGACCGGCGATCCGGTGCAGACGCCGGCGACACAGTGATCGGCCACGGTACAGGGATTCCCATCGATGCACTCCCCCTCCTGAGCTGCGTTGAGGCAGCCGTCCGGCCCGAGGCAGGAATCCTTGGTGCACGGGTTGGCATCGTCGCAGGTATCCTCGTCGACCTCACCGTCACAGTCATCGTCCAGGCCGTTGCAGACGTCCTGGGAAGGGGTGGGGGCGTCGCAGGGGGCGAGCCCGTCCTCCGTGCAGACCCGCATACCTTCGCAGGTCCCCCATTCGGTCACGACCGAGCAGGCAGTCCACAGGGCCAGCTCCACGGACGTCTCGGTGCACGGGCAGGTACCCAGGTCCGCGATGCACTGCTTCACCTCGATGCCGTCCACGGTCAGGGCCTGTTTGCAGGTGAAACCCCAGGGGCAGGCCTTTCCGGAGGTGCACGAGCCGCCGCAGAAGGCACCTTCCGGACCGTAGTCCACGCAGACATCTCCGCCGCCGACGCTTCCCTGGCAGTCGTTGCCGTCCCGGCAGGGGCGGCACAGGTTGGCGTGGTCGGACACGCAGATGAAGACGACGTCGGGTGCGGCCCCGGCAACCTGCTGGCAGGACCAGCCAGCGGGGCATTCCTCCTGGCAGTCCACGGTGCAGACCTTGTCGCCCATGTGCTCGACGCACCAGCCGGACTGGCAGTCGGCATTGCCGTCGCACGGGTCCAGGAAGCACCCGTCACCGGGCGCACATTGCCCTCGGGAATCCCAGGCCCCGAAATCCGCGGGGACGTCTGCGGGAGACGCGTCGGGAAGAGGCTTCGGATCGCCCTGGTAGCCATCCTCCACGTCCGCAGTCGCCAGCCCCTCGGCCTGGAGGTCGTTGCCCGCACCGTCCAGCAGGGCCGCGTCGCCCCCGTCGGATCCGAGCTGCACCGTGTTTGACCCCCCGGCGCAGGCCGCCATGAGCATCGCCAGAACCAGTGCCAGTCGTCCCATTCCGTGCCTCCCTGGCCAGCTCCTCGCCTACCGTGCTGCCCCGAGCAGAGCCGACAGCAGTTTCTCGTTGACCTTGACGTCGAGGTCGCCGTACCCGAGGAACTTCTGGGCAAGGGTCTCCTTGCTGTCCAGCCACGGGTCGGGCCGGTCGAACGCCGTTTCCAGCCGCCCCCGGACTCCCCAGCTCGTCGAGTAGCCGAAATACTGCTGGGTCAGGGGATCGTCCGGGCGCTTGTACGTCCACACGGACCAGGAGTACCCGTTGCCGTTCATCCACGCGACGAGCTTGTCCACAGCCTGGTACGCCCAATCCTCGTCCTTGAACGTCGAGAAGCTCCCGATGTAGTAGGGTACTTTGTGCTTGGCCTGCGCCTTGCCGAAAGTATCGGTGTAGATGTCCAGCATGAGCTGGTACCCGTCCAGGCCGGTGACCTTCCATTCGAAGAGGTGTGTCGAATAGACGATCCCATCCCAGCCCATCTCGGCGGGAACCGGCAAGGTCATCATGCCGAAGAAGCCGTCGTGGATCACCATCAGGTGGTCGTCACCCCGGGCCCGGACGGCCTTGACCAGCTTGTCGTACATGGCATCGCGGGCGGCGGTATCGGGGGCCCCGTACGGCTCGGCAAGCAGACTGTAGGCAGCGACTTCGTCGCGGTCCTTGAACCGGTCCGAGAGCGTTTCCCACATCTCGACGGTCAGAGCCTCCATCTTGGCATCGCCGTAAAGCCCGGTAGTTCCGGCGTAGGTGTTCTGCCCGCCCGGTGCCTCCTGGATGTCAATGACCGCATACACGCCGTGGGCCGCACACCAGTCGAGCAGGGCGTCAATGCGCTGCAGGGCCTTCTCGTTCCAGCTCAGCTTCTCCGGCTTGTCCGAGTCGGGGCCGGTCATCAGGCTACGGTAGCCGATCGGAACCCGTACCAGGTTGAACCCCTGGGAGGCCAGCCACTCGATGTCCTTCTCCGTCAGCCATCCCTGTTGGAAGGAATCGAGCAGCTCGTCGCGACCGTCGGTTCCGAACCGCTCTTCGAGCACGCTGCGAAGCTTCTGGTCCGCATCGTCGCACAAGGCAGGATACTGCTTCACTTCGTCGAGCAGCGCGACCGCCTTCTCCTCTCCGAGTCGCTCGGTGAGGCCGGGGAGAAGGCCGTCCAGCCACTCCTCCCCATTGCCCGGGCAGACCCGGGGAACCGCTGGATCGGTGCCGTAGGACAACCCGACTTCCTGCATGGTTTCGATCGCAGCCTCGAGAACCCCCTGCTTCTCGGCAACCTGGATGACCCGCCCGTGACTGGCATAGTCGACCAGCGTGATCCACGTTTCGTGGAACATCCACCCGCCGAGGTTCACGCCTCGAAGCTGAACCACGTTTCCCGCCGGGTCGACGATGGAAGTCCCCTCGGCACGAAGCCTCCCGAGCTTGCCGGCAACGACATCGACAGGGGCGACATCCCCCGCCAGCTCGAAACCCGCGTCCCCCGGCAAGGCGTCGTCCGAACGGGCATCCGGCGCTGGCCCGGCAGCATCGGCTCCCGAATCCGCTTCGGAGCCGGCGTCCGCCTTGGAGCTCCCTCCACCACAAGCAGCAGAAAGGCACGGCACCGCAAAGAACAGGAACAGGCAGTCAGCAACTCTCATCCCCACAGTTACCTCCGCAATGAGATCAGAGAACCCCCGCGAACCGGGCTTGCATCAAGTTGCCACGGTCGGTTCGTTCCTGTCAATGTCCCGCTGGTGATCGGAGGGGCCTTTCAGCGACCGCGGTAGAAGGCCCGGGAGACCTCACTGGCACGGGCAGATGGATCGCCGCGAGTCGGCCCCGCACGGGGTTCCGTTCTGATCCATGTTGGTCCGGTGATTGGCCGGGCAACCGGAGTAGTTGGAGCAGAGGAGCGGCCCCATCAGCCCGCCGGGGGCCGTATGGGACGTGTAGGTGTCCTCCATGCACGCGTAGGTGTAACTTGAAACCGAGACGGCCGCAGGGAAACCAAATGCGTTGCTGATCGCCTGACATTCCGCCGCTGTATCCTGAGCCTGGAACCAGGTCGTGTTGTCAATGGTGAACGGCAACCCCAGGGACGAGCAGACCGTGTTGCACGCCTGGCCACAAGCATTGGGATTGTAGCACCACCGGATTCCGGCAACGACCTTGCACGTCGACGGTACGGCGGAACAGAGGCCAGACATGCAGTACGGCGTCGAGCCCCCGCATGCGTTCCCGCAGAACCCGCAGTTCGCGTCGGTGGACGTCAAGTTGACCTCGCAGCCGTTGGCCGCGTTTCCATCGCAATTGCCGTAACCCGTGGAACAGCCGATGAAGCAGGTTCCGTTGGCACAGAATCCGGTTCCGTTGGTGGAGTTGCAGACCGTGCCGCACGCGTTGCAGTTGTTCGGGTCCCACTTGAGGCTGACGCACGTCCCGCTGCAGTTGGTCAGCCCGGTCGGACACGACACGACGCAGCTTCCCCCGGAGCACACCTGGCCCGCACCGCACACAGTCCCGCACGCTCCGCAGTTGAGGTAGTCGGTCTGCAGATTCACGCAGGTCCCGCTGCAATTCGTCAGCCCGGACTGACAGGACAGAGCACAACTACCGTTCGAACAAATCTGCCCGGCCAGACACACCTTGGCGCACGACCCGCAGTTGGAGTTGTCGGTCTTCAGGTTCACACAGGTCCCGCTGCAGTTGCTCAGCCCCGATTGACAGGACAGAGCGCAGGCGCCGGCAGAGCACACCTGGCCAGCCGCACAAACCTTTGCACACGACCCACAGTTGCTGACGTCGCTCTGGAGGTTCACGCAGGTCCCGCTGCAATTCGTGAGCCCCGTCTGGCACGAAACCACGCAGGCCCCCGCCGAGCACACCTGGCCGGCCGCACAAACCTTCGCACACGACCCACAGTTGCTGACGTCACTCTGGAGGTTCACGCAGGTGCCGCTGCAGTTCGTCAGCCCCGTCTGACAGGTCAGCGAGCAGGCCCCCGCCGAGCACGCCTGACCCGCGGCGCAGACTTTGGCGCAGACCCCGCAGTTCGTGTTGTCCGTCTGGAGGTTCACGCAAGTCCCGTTGCAGTTCGTCAGCCCCGACTGGCACGTCAACGAGCAGGTGCCGTTCGAGCACGCCTGGCCGGCCGCGCAGGCCTTCGCACACGACCCGCAATTGGAGTTGTCGGTCTTCAGGTTCACGCAAGTCCCGCTGCAGTTCGTCAGCCCCGACTGACAGGACAGAGCGCAGGCGCCGGCAGAGCACACCTGACCGGCAGCGCACGGCTTGGCGCACCCACCGCAGTTCGTGTTGTCCGTCTGCAGGTTTACGCAGGTCCCGCTGCAGTTCGTCAGGCCCGCCTGGCAAGTCAGCGAGCATGCACCGGCCGAGCACGCCTGACCCGCGGCGCAGACCTTGGCGCACCCGCCGCAGTTCGTGTTGTCCGTCTGCAGGTTCACGCACGTCCCATTGCAGTTGGTCAGCCCCGTCTGGCACGACAGCGCGCAGACGCCGGCAGAGCACACCTGGCCCGTGGCGCACACTTTGCCGCAACCGCCACAGTTGGAGTTGTCGCTCTGCAGGTTCACGCAGACCCCGTTACAGTTGGTCAGCCCCGCCTGGCAAGTCAGCGAGCACGCACCGGCCGAGCACGCCTGACCCGCGGCGCAGACCTTGGCGCACCCGCCGCAGTTCGTGTTGTCCGTCTGCAGGTTCACGCAGGTTCCGTTGCAGTTGGTCAGCCCCGTCTGGCACGACAGTGCGCACACGCCGGCAGAGCACACCTGGCCCGTGGCGCACGCCTTGCCGCAACCGCCGCAGTTGGAGTTGTCGCTCTGCAGGTTCACGCAGGTCCCGTTGCAGTTGGTCAGCCCCGTCTGGCACGACAGCGCACACACGGAGTTGGAACACACCTGGCCGGCTGCGCAGGCCTTCGCACACTGGCCGCAGTTGGACGTGTCGGTCTTCAGGTTGACACAGGTCCCGCTGCAGTTGGTGAGCCCCGACTGGCACGTCAGCGAGCACGCACCGGCCGAGCACACCTGACCGGCAACGCACGGCTTGGCGCACCCACCGCAGTTCGTGTTGTCCGTCAGCAGGTTCACGCAGGTCCCGTTGCAATTCGTCAGCCCCGACTGGCACGTCAGCGAGCAAGTGCCGTTCGAGCACGCCTGCCCGGCCGCACAGACCTTGCCGCACACGCCGCAGTTCGTGTTGTCCGTCTGCAGGTTCACGCACGAGCCGTTGCAGTTCGTCAGCCCGGTCTGACAGGTGAGCGAGCACGCTCCGTTCGAGCATGCCTGCCCGGCCGCACAGACTTTGCCGCACACGCCGCAGTTCGTGTTATCGGTCTGGAGGTTCACACAGAAACCGTTGCAGTTGGTCAGACCCGCCTGGCAGGTCAGCGAGCACGCTCCGTTCGAGCATGCCTGCCCGGCATCGCACAGCTTCCCGCAGACGCCGCAGTTCGTGTTGTCGGTCTGGAGGTTCACACAGAAGCCGTTGCAGTTGGTCAGCCCCGTCTGGCAGGTCAACGAGCAGGTTCCCATGGAACACGCCTGGCCCGCGTCGCAGACGGTCCCGCAGATGCCGCAGTTCGTGTTGTCCGTGTTGAGGTTGACGCACAGGCCCCCGCAGTCGGTCAGCCCCGACTGGCACGAAAGGTTGCACAGGCCGTCGGAGCAGACGAGACCCGGGTCACAGACGACGCCACAGTCGCCACAGTTGGCGTTGTCCGTGTCGAGATTGACGCACAGGCCCAGGCAATCGACCAGGCCCGACTGGCACGAAAGCTGACACGTGCCCTTCGAGCACACGAAGCCGACGTCGCAGGCATTGCCACACTCGCCGCAGTTGGCCACGTCCGTCTGGAGGTTCACACAGATGCCGCCGCATTCGTCCAACCCCTGCTGGCAGGAGAGCTGGCAGGAGCCGTTGGAGCAGATGAGACCGGCATCACAGACCTTACCGCAATCGCCACAGTTGGCATTGTCCGACAGCAGGTTCACGCACACCCCGCCGCAGTCCGAAAGCCCGCCCTGGCAGGCCAGTTCGCACGCTCCCTTCGAGCACACGAAGCCGGCGTCGCATCCCTTGCCGCACTCGCCGCAGTTGGCC
>CAITUV010000060.1 GCA_903895725.1 uncultured Myxococcales bacterium
ATTGTCCGACAGCAGGTTCACGCACACCCCGCCGCAGTCCGAAAGCCCGCCCTGGCAGGCCAGTTCGCACGCTCCCTTCGAGCACACGAAGCCGGCGTCGCATCCCTTGCCGCACTCGCCGCAGTTGGCATTGTCGGACAGCAGGTTCACGCAGATTCCGTCGCACTCATCAAGCCCCTGAAGGCACGACACCTCGCAGGAGCCGTTGGAGCAGATGAGGCCGGCGTCGCACACCTTGCCGCACTGGCCGCAGTTGGCATTGTCGGACAGCAGGTTCACGCAGATTCCGTCGCACTCCACCAGTCCTTCCTGGCAGGTCAGCTCGCACGCTCCGTCGACGCAGGCCGTGCCCGCGCCGCAGGCTTTGCCGCATTCGCCACAGTTCTCGTTGTCGGACAGCAGGTTCACGCAGATTCCGTCGCACTCGTCGAGCCCTTCCTGGCAAGTCAGGCCGCACACGCCGGTCACGCAGGCGGTACCTGCGCCGCAGACCTTTCCGCACTGGCCACAATTGGCATTGTCAAAGGCAAGATTCACGCACAGACCGTCGCAATCGATGAGCCCTTCCTGGCAGGTCAGCTCGCACTGCCCGGCCGAGCAGGCCTTCCCAGGCTCGCACTGATTCCCGCACTGGCCGCAGTTGAGGTTGTTGCTCAACAGGTTGGCGCAGATTCCGTCGCAATTGGTCAACCCCTCCTGGCACGAGAGAGCGCACGAGCCGCCGGAGCAGACCAGGCCGGCGTCGCACTTCTTGCCGCACTCGCCGCAGTTGGCGTTGTCGGTCTCGAGGTTGACGCACAGGCCGTCGCAGTTCTCGAATCCTTCGATGCAGGTGACGGAGCACTGCCCCAGCGAGCAGACCGTTCCGGCGGGGCAAACCTTTCCGCACTCGCCGCAGTTACCGTTGTCATTGAACAGGTTGACACACAGACCGCCGCAATCCTCGAGGGCATCCTGGCATGCCAGCAGGCACTTCCCGTCCGAGCAGGTCCAGCCGGCATCGCAGGGGACACCACACTCGCCGCAGTGGTAGACGCTGGTCAGCAGGTTCACGCAGACCCCGTCGCAATCGCTCAGCCCCTGCTGGCAAGTCAGGGCGCACGACCCGTTGGAGCAGATGGTCCCCGCAGCGCACCCCTTGCCGCACTCGCCGCAGTTGGCATTGTCGGACAGCAGGTTCACGCAGATTCCGTCGCAGTCGGAAAGTCCCTCCTGGCAGGAGACCGCGCACGACCCGTTGGAGCAGACCAGGCCCGAATCGCACTTCTTGCCGCACTCGCCGCAGTTGGCGTTGTCGGACAGGAGGTTCACGCAGATTCCGTCGCACTCGCTCAGCCCCTGCTGGCAGGACAGGGCGCACGACCCGTTGGAGCAGACCAGACCGGCGTCGCAAGTCTTGCCGCACTCGCCGCAGTTGGCATTGTCGGACAGCAGGTTCACGCAGGCACCGTCGCAGTCGGAAAGCCCCTCCTGGCAGGAGACGGCGCACGACCCGTTGGAGCAGACCAGGCCGGCGTCGCACTTCTTGCCGCACTCGCCGCAGTTGGCGTTGTCCGCAAGCAGGTTGGCGCAGACGCCGTCACAGTCCGTCTGCCCCTCGGGGCAGCTCACGACGCACTCGCCCTCCACGCAGATGAGTCCGGCATCGCACTTGGTTTCGCACTTGCCGCAATGCTTCGGGTCCACGGAGAGGTCGACGCACACGCCGTCGCACTCGAAAAGCCCCTCCTGGCAGGAAAGGCGGCATTCCGATTCCTCGCACACCTGCCCGGCAAGACAGGCATTCCCGCACAACCCGCAATTGTCCCGGTCCTTGCTGAAGTCTACGCAGGTGCCGTCGCACATCTGCTGCCCGTCGGGGCACTCCGGGGCCACGGTCTCGACCAGCTCGGAGACGCCCGTCTCCGGACCCGAGACGGAGGCGTCTGCGGACGACGTTTCCTCCCCGCCCCCACCCGGTACGACCCCTTTTCCGGTGGAACACCCGTTCAATGCCAACAGCGCCAGAACCGACAGAAATGAAACCACTTGCGTGCGCGCCATCGCCCTTCCTCCTGGTTGACTGCCGTGTGGGTTTTCAGCGACTCGCACGCACCATACACAGTAATGCACGATCCCGCAAGGACTTCCGCCCCCAGGCGGCTTGCGGATTTGACTTGCCACGGCCCTTCTGGTTTTCTCGCGTTCCGGCGTTCATGCCCTGCCGCGCTTGTTGGAGGCCCGTCATGGTTTTTCGTCGTTTGCCGGCCGGATTCAGTTTCATTGTCTTGCTGCCGGCGTCGCTCTCCGTCCTCTCATGTGCCGGGTCCGTGGGCGAGCTGCCGGTCCCCGACTCGGTCTCCGAGTTGACGGCGGATGCAGCGAGTGCCCTGGATGGTGCCATGGGACCCGACGGCAGCGGCGCCGCTGATCTTCCCCTCGGTCCGGATGTCTGCGTCCCCGACTGCCAGGCGAAGGAGTGCGGGGACGACGGCTGCGGAGGGCAGTGCGGCAAGTGCCCCAAGGCCGCCCCACTGTGCGTCGAGGGCAAATGCGAGGTCCTGTGCGTCCCCGACTGCGAGGGCAAGGAGTGCGGCAGCGACGGCTGCGAGGGTGACTGCGGGAAGTGTCCCAAGGCCGCCCCCTTCTGCGTCGACGGAACGTGTGCTCTGGATTGCACTCCCGATTGCCAGGGCAAGGAGTGCGGGGACGACGGCTGCGGAGGGAGCTGCGGAACCTGCAGCGGAATCAACGGTTCGTGCCATGACGGAACGTGCCAGTGCCTCCCGGACTGCACAGAACAGGAGTGCGGCGACGACGGCTGCGGCGGAAAGTGCGGCAACTGTCCCCAGGAGGCCCCGTACTGTGATGGCGGAACGTGCGTGAGCGGGTGCGTGCCGGATTGCACGGCCAAGGAGTGCGGGGACGACGGCTGCGGAGGCAAATGCGGCGACTGCAAGCCGTTCGGCCCCCAGTATCAGTGCAAGCAGGATCAGTGCGTGTGCACCCCCATCTGTCTGCCCGACGCCTGTGTGCTGGACGGCTGCGGCGGGTTTTGCGAGGGGCCGTGCGGCTGCGGTGAGAAGTGTGTCGAAGGAATCTGCGAGGACGTGGCCTGCGCCGGCAAGGAATGCGGCAGCGACGGCTGCGGAGGTACCTGCGGCCAGTGTGCGGTGGGCAAGAGCTGTTCCTCTCAGGGAAAGTGCGTCTGCGCCGGCGTGCAGTGCGGCAACGCCTGCTGCCAGGTGGGCCAGGTCTGCAACCCGGGCACGTTGACCTGCTGCCAGCCGTCCTGCACCGGCAAGCTCCCCTGCACCGGAGACGGTTGCGGCGGACTCTGTCCGCCTCCGGGAGGGTCCAAGTGCTGCGATGAGGACTCCGACTGCTCCGACAACGACGTCTGCACGCAGGACCAGTGCGCTTTCGGGCTGTGCTACTACACTCCGTCCACCCTGCCGGGCTGCTGCGTCCCGTTCACCTGGTCCAGTACGTTCGACGAGGGAACCAATAGCGGCTTCTCCTTCTCGTGGAACGGGGGAGGGGGGCCGTTCCCTGGAATGGAGGCCAAGTGGCAAGTCACCAACGTGTGCGGTGCCCATTCCAGCCCCAACGCGGCCTACTACGGAATGGCGGAGACGGGCAGCCTGCTCCCACAGTGCACCTACTCTCTTCCCATGTTCCCCGTGACCGCGCTGGCTACGGCTACGACTCCCCTGATCACCCTTCCAAAGGGTAAGGTCACCCTGACGTTCTGGGCCAAGTTCGACATCGGAGCGCCCGCCACGGGGGAGCTCGTCACCCTGGAGATGGTCCCGCAATCCGGACCGCTGGCAACCATCTGGGACAACGGCGACCTTCCCGTCCCGGTCGGTGCCTCCTGGCAGAAGGTCACGGTCGACCTGACCGCCTATGCGGGAAAGACCGTCCAGATTCGCTGGATTTACAGTTGCAGCAACGTTACTCAGTCAGGGCTGTCCGGAATCTTCCTCGACGACATCCTCGTCTCGGGCGGGTGCTGAGCCTACTTCGAAAGCCCCGTGATCTTCCCGGCATTCGTGGAGAGCTTGAACCCGATGGACGCGGCATCCTTCTTGCCGTCGCCGTCGGAATCGATGTCCGGGCTGAGCATGGCATCGATGAACATCTTGATTGTGTCCTTGCTGACCGGAAGCCCCACGTCGGGCAGCGTGTCGACCTGAGCCAGCAGAGCCTTCTTCGAAATGGCCCCGGCGAGCACGCCCGAAAGTGACATCTGGCCTCCCGCTCCCGTGCCGACGGTTGCCACCATGCGGGCGTTGAGCAGCTCCATGGTGAAGGGGGAGCTGGGCACGATGGGGAGCACGATGATGATCTTGTACTTCTTCCCGCCCGCGCTCAGGGAACCGTTCTTCACCTTGGTATTGTCGAAGTAGATCAAGGGCTTGCACGCGGCCAGATCGAACGACTCGGGAGCCACGAGGTAGTTGCACACAGCGGACTGGAAGTTGCAGGATGCCTTGGGTACTGCCGGCTCCCCGAAGTACACGTTCGTGTCAAAGGTCATTCCCTGCTCGTTGTACCCGACGGACTCGAACAGCATCAGGAGCGAGCCATCCTCGACCGACTTGGAGATCTGGACGTTGATGTCGGTGAACTGGGCAAGGGCCTCGAACATGGTGGCCATCTGGTTGTCGAGGCCGTCCTTGCACTTGCCGAACGGGGCACACGTCTTGGGATTCCCGTCCACGTCGAGCGCCTCCCCGGCGGTTCCGTCCTTGCCCGTCGCGAGGACCACAATCTTCTGCACCTTGTCAGAGAAGCCGACCTTGGACGGGTCACAGGAGGCATAACACTTAAGATCCCACGCGCACACGGGAGTCGCCACCGGGCAGGCACCGCACTGGCTGCCGCAGCCGTCGGCCCCGCACATCTTCCCGGCGCAGTTGGGCATGCAGACGCACTGACTCTCCATGCAGTCGCCCCACGTGCAATCGCCGCACTCGCAACCGTCGATGGGGCCGCAGCCGTTGTCCCCGCAGACCACGTTGCAGTCCGGGGGAAGCTCCACGCAGGCTCCGTCCTGGCACTCGAACCCGTCGCCGCAGCTCCCGCAATCACAATCACCGACCGTCCCGCAGACCGCACTGGCCGCCAGACAGATCTCCTCGCAGGTCGGAGGCAGCTCGGGCGTCGTCTCCGGAACGACCTCGGGAACGACCTCGTCCACCGTCTCCTGGACGTCGGCCACGTCGAAAGGCTCTTCTTCGGGAGGCGGAATCCCGACGCACTGGTTCCCGGCACACTCCTCCCCGCCGTTGCACTCGCCGCAATCGCACGTGCAGGCCTCGGGGTCGAGACAGCCGCACTCCGCTCCCGCCGCCTTGCACTGGTCCGCACACTCGGGCGGAACGGCTTCGCATTGATTCAGATCGTTACACTGCTGGCCCGCCTCGCAGCCGCCGCAATCGCAGATGCCCACGGTTCCGCAGACTCCCGGACCGCAAAGGGCAGCGCAACCCGCCGAGTCCGGAGCAGGAACGTCGCCGACAGGCACGTCCGCCGAGCCGTCCTCCGCGGTAGACAGGTCGGGCACGACCACCGATGCTCCGGTCCCGCACGCCGCGAGCATGCACGCGCAGACGCACGCCAGCAGGTAGTACGCTACTTTCATGTTCAACCTCCAGAAACGACTCAGGAATTGGTACCGCAGAACTCCATCCACCGCTGGGCCAGACGGGCAGCGGGGCGAACGAGCACGGACCGCACGATCTTCCGGGCCGTCGGCCGCGTCTCAATCATGCGGGCAGCACCCGGAGAAGTGGCCTGGTAGACCCGAATCAGCAACCGACCGGCTGGCATCAGGACGAGGAACTGGTCACGAAGGCGGCGAAGGGTCTTGACCTCGGGGGCCTCCGGGCTTCCGCAAGCGGCCGTGGCAATGAAGCAGCGCCCCTTGTCCCTGGGCGCATCCTTCCCGTCCAGAGACGAGAGCAACCCCTTGGCCTGGGCACCGCCGGGGCCGTCGGGGTCGAGCTTCACCGCCACGTCCAACACCTGTCGAGCCTTCTTGATCTCCCGCTGCAGGATCCGAATCTCCGCCAGCTGGAGCAGAGTGGACACTTCCTGTCGGCTGCCGAACGCTGCCTCGAGTGCCGTGGCCGCATCATCCAGGAGCGTGTTCTGCTCCTCCGTTGCCGCACCGGGGTCGCTCAGCCGGGGACCCACCAGGTCGACGGCCAGCCGACACGCCTTGGCCTCGATCAGCCGGGCACGGTGCTCCAGCTCCTGGCGACGCATCACCAGGTCGAGCGCCTCCTCCGGAATGGCGTCCTCGGCCGGCTCCTCCTCCTCGGACTCCGGCAGGGGCTGCTGGTCAGGCAACCCTTCCGGCTCCACTTCGAGGAGCATGTGGTGGACCTCGTCGAGGAGGTCCACAATCGGGTCCACCAGCGCCATCACTTCCTGATATGTTCCCGGCTTCCCATCCAGCAGGGCGTTGGTCATCGTGCCCGCCCGCTCGACCGAATCGGCTGCCTTCTTCAAGGTCAGCTCGAGCTCCTGCCTGTCCATGGTGCCTCCACTTCCGTCAGCTTCCGCCTGGCGAGAACCGATTATTGAGCCGCCTTGGCGACCTGTCAAACCGGCCAGGCTCGGTTCCGGGAATTTGCCAGCCCCAGGGAATGCTGTTATTTCTTGTGATCATGAGGGGTTGCGCATTTACGCTTTTCCTCGTCCTCCTCCTTCCCCGATTGGCTCTTTCGGCAGAAGACCCGTGCGAGCTGCCCGAATCCGTCGCGGTCCTCGTGTCGCCCGACCTAGTGATCGCTGGCGATCCCGTTCGGGTGCTCTTGGCGTACGATACTCCGCTTTCAGCACCGCAGGTTTCAGCCCGTTCGAGCGCAGGGGCCTGCAAGGCCGAGATCGTCGCAACCGGCGGTGGACCGCCTTTCTGGGTTGCCATCCAGGTTCCAGTCGCTCCGGCGGGACGGTTCGAGGTCCGTCTGGGGTCGGAAGAGATCGCAGCCTGCGTGGCCGTCGCTCCCGGTGGCAAGCCCCCGGCGAAAGGGCGCGGCAAGGGGGCCTGGACCATCCGCCGCAAGTGGGAAAGAAAGACGGAAAACCTCTACTCCGCCTGGTTCGAGCACCTCTTCCTGGTCCCCGAGGGCACTTCCTGGAGACCACTTCACCAGGTTCTGCGTGATCCGGCACGAAACCTGCTAATTAATCATCTTGGACTGGCCGAGGACGACCCGGACAAGGGGCTGCGACTCGAGCCCGACTGTGCCGACAACCCGTACACGCTGAGAGCCTACTTCTCCTGGAAGCTGGGACTGCCGTTCGCATTCAGCGGGTGCGACCGCGGAGGCAGGAAGCGGCCCCCGGCCTGCACGTCGTTCACGACCAACCTGGATGTCCAGGGCTCCCGAGACCCGGTCAAGGCTGTGTCCCGCTTCCTGCGCATGGTGGCGGGCGGCGTCCACTCGGCCAGCGCCCGGACGAGGCTGTCCGACGACCGTACCGACCTCTACCCCGTCGCCCTGCGTCGGGATGCGCTCCGACCGGGCACCGTGTTTGCCGACCCGTACGGCCACACCCTCACCCTCGTCCGCTTCCTCCCTCAGCAGGCCAACACGCCGGGAACCCTCCTGGCGGTGGACGCCCAACCCGACGGAACCGTCGCGATCAAGAGGTTCTGGCGCGGCAACTTCCTCTTCGTCACGTCCGGCGTCGTCGGAGAACCCGGGTTCAAGGCGTTTCGCCCCGTCGTGCAGGAGAAAGGCAAGCTTCGCGTGCTCACCAACAAGGAAATCGCCGCCCACTCCGACTACGGGTTCTTCTCCCTCGAGCAGCAGGGCCTCCCCACCACCGACTTCTTCGACCGGATGGAGCGCATCATCAACCCCATCCCCCTCGACCCCGAGAGCGCCTATCGCCAGCTCCACCAAGCCCTGTACGAGCAGCTCCTGACCCGAGTCCAGGCCGTGGAGAACGGCGAGCTCTACCATCGACAGGGGGGCGCATTCCCCATTCCCATGCCCACCGGGCTTGCCGTGTTCCAGACCTCCGGGGCGTGGGAGGACTTCTCGACCCCGAGCCGCGACATGCGCCTGCTCATCGCCATGGATTCGGTCCTCGACTTCCCGGAGCGGGTCGTGAGGACCCCGGATGCGTTCGCCCTCCCTGCTGGCTTGACCGGCAAGCAGGTGCAGGAGCGCCTCGTGAGCCGACGCACGGAGTGGTGGAAGGAATATCGATTCGAGTACGTCCGCTCGGACGGTTCCCGCTTCGAGCTGTCCCTCGCCGACCTGTTCGCCCGAGCCACAGAACTGGAGATGGGGTACAACCCGAATGACTGCCCCGAGGTTCGCTGGGGGGCCCCGGCGGGAAGCACCGAGGCGTCCACCTGCAAGCGCCGACTGCCCGCGGATCAACTGCGCCTGATGAAGCAGTACCGCACCTGGTTCAGCGAGCGCCGCCGTCCGTCCTGGTAGCCCCTCCCGGGCTCCTCAGTCCAGGCCCTCGTCCAGCAGCGGGAGGAAGAGCCGCAGGTTGGCCGGGTCTCTGCCATATGCGGCGACAGCCGAGCGCACCAAGGAGTGCCGACGGTGGATTCCCAGGCGCCGTCCGCCGCCCTTGACCTCGATGGTCCAGCACCGCCGGCCTGCAGCATCCAGGAAGACCACGGAGTCTGGCGCCGGCATCGACTGCCGGGACTGATCCAGGTGCCGGGAAACCGCATCGATGAACACCCTCTCCCCCTGGGTGAGGAGGTCTTCGGGAACGACCCGTCCGTTGGCAGAGAGCCGGCCGGATATCCGATCGACCAGGCGCTGCCCTGCCCGCACCAACCACTGGACGAGCCCTTTGTCCGGCCGCGGCGGCTCGAGCACCTTCACCCCCACGTCGGTGACGAGGAACTCCTGCTGACGCGTGGTGAGCGCCAGCACCTTGTCCCCGCCCCCCTTGCGCTCACGGTCCTGGAGAGATCCGGCCCGAACCGCAAGTAGCGGTCCCAAACGATCCAACTCCCGGACTTCGGCGAGGGACAACCGTTCATCCCGACCCCGCAGCCGGAACGGTGCGTAGGAGAGGACAAGCTCCGACTCCCCGCCGCGCCGATACAGGAGAAACAACAGCTCGTCCGTCCTCTCCTGCTGCCTCGGCTCGAGCGACCCCAGTCGCCTCGCCAGCAGCCCATACTGCTGCTCGGCAAGCAGTCGAAGCTTCTCCAGGGCCGCCCCGGACGGCAGCTCGTCCCCCTCCAGCGCAGCGTGGAACAGGAACCCGAGTCGGGCCGGCAGCGCCGCCTGCCGCGACACGATGCCATTCCGGAGCATGCGAACCCGGCACACGTCACCCGAGGCCGGAATCCAGAGTACTCCCGGGCCATGCTCGAAGGCCGGAGCGACTCGGGTGGCAGCGAGGGCCTCCGGAGGCTGCCCCGGCGACACGGTGCGACCGTCCAGCGTGATGTGCGCCCCGGCAAAGCGGCACTGCTCGACCACGGCCTCGCGCTCCCGCCTCGGATTGCCGCGACGGCAGACGGTCACCCGCGTGCCCACCCGCTCAGGCGACAGCAGACGGTCGACAGGGGACTCTCCCGTCCGGAACGCAATCAGCCGGCTTCCCCTCTCCGCTCCGCAGTGGATCTCGACCTGCGAAGGGGAGGGGGCGAAGGCGGAAAGCAGGTCGAGCCCCTGCCCATCTTCGAACAGCTCCAGGGCAGCCGTCCGCTCCCCGTCCGGCCGGGTCGCGTCGAACGCAGTCACAAGCGAATCCAGCACGCCGGGAGAAGGGGGAGCCCCGTCGTCGCATACCTCGACCCGACGTCCCGACACGGACACGGACACGGTGCCTGCGCCCCGCGCCAGGGCCCCCCGAACCAACTCCACGGGCCAGTGGTGCCGGGAGAGATTCCGGCGGCCCGGCAGCTTGCGGAGCTGGGCATCCACGTCGACGGACAACAGCCCGCCGCCCTCGAACAGGAGATCCGGTCCGCCCGGAATCGGGTCACGACCGCTCATGAGCCCCCCTCGGTCAAGAGCCGACGCGCCACCGCTGCCAGCAACCGCCGAGGCGTTGGCGTGATCCCTTCCACGCGCTCCAGCACCGCCTCCACGAGGTGCAGAACCGCCAGAGCCTCATTGCCCCGAGAGATCCTCCGAGCCTCCCGGACAAAATCCGCATCCGGGGAGAGGCCGATAAAGCCGGTCGGGAGGGGAAAGCCTCCGAGTCTGCCCGCTGCTCCCACACGGAACGCTGCGGCCCCGGTCCCGCCCAACCCATCGCACCAGAGCAGCGGCCTCCTCACTCCGACTTCGGCCAGCACGGCCTCGGAACGGGCCATCAGCCGGTCTTCGAACTCGGGTGCGCGAGCAGCCAGACTCTCCAGCCGCTCCAGATCGATGCCGCCGGGTATGGAGCGGATGACTCCCCCATAGTGCGGCGCATCCACGTCGAGCACCGCCAGACGCTTCGAGGCAACAAGCTCGGCAAGCCTGACGCCGGCCCGCCCCGAGTAAAGCGCCCCGCGACCGGCCAGCGATGAGGCACGGGAGAGCGAGAGAGTCCCTCCCCCCAGCAGCGGGAGCACCCGCGCATGCCACAGCGACGGGGCGTGCCGCCAGGCAGATGGCTGCGCCTGGGCGCTTCGCAACATGTCCGCCAGGATGCGGGTTCCCTCCTCCCGGACCGCCTCGAACCGGAACCTCTCACGCCTGCGGTGACGCAACCCCAACAGGCAGCCCAAGGCCGCCAGAGCCAGGGCCGAGGCAAGCGGAAGGACCGTTCCTGGCCTGCCCAGCTCCCAGCGCACTCCGGCCAGGGAACCCGAACCACCGGCAGACTCGGCCGATTCCCTGGGGACAGTCCTGGCCGCTGGGGCCCCCCACTGACTCTCCGCACTCTCGGTCCCCGCCGTAGCACCCCCTCCCGCACTCCCGGCCCCCGCCGTAGCACCCATTCCCGCACTCCCGGACCCGGCCGCACCTCGTCTCTCCACCGGCCGGCCCCGTCCCCGCGGCACGTCCGCACCGGCAAGGGGCCAGCTCTCCAGCTCAGAGGCAGGATTTCCCCGAACCACCTCCCCCCGGCTCACGTCCACGGCCTGCCAGCCTTCGTCGAAATACTCGACCCAGGCATGGGAACCGGGCTGTACGCGGCCGTCCAACCCCACGGCCCCGACCGCAAGCCGGGCCGGGATCCCGACTCGGCGCAGGAGTACTGCAGCCACCGCATTGATCACGTCGCAATCCCCTCGGCCCAGAGAGAGCACGAACCTCAGCCAGTGCCCGCCAGGCGGCAGCCCGACATACTGCGCTGCAGCCTCAGCCGAGTCGTCATACTCCATCAGCCTGCCGGCCACCCGCGCCAGCGCATCCACCTGGGCGCGAACCCCCCCGCTCGAAGCCCTCCGAAGCGGCTCCAGCGCATCCAGAGGAAGATGGATTCCGTCTGGAAGGCTCACCAGGCTTTCGATCTCCTTCGCGGACAGCTCCGTGCGCCCGCTGGTGCCGACCCTGTACGTCACCCGGGCGAGGCCGTCAGGCAGCACCAGCCATGCCTGACCGTGCCGGTCCGCCCGGACCAGATCCCCGGCCGCCGCACTATTGACCCGAACCGACGCCCCATCCACACTGCGACCGGTCGGGCAGGGCAAGACGACCGAGCCGGGCCCCTCGAGCTCCAGGGAAACCTCGACGCAGCCCACCGAGCACGGATGAGCAGGGTAGGGGGCGTCCCCCGTAGCGTCGTCCCCCACAAACCCTCGATCGAGCAGGAAATGGTCCGCGGTCAGGAACTTGAACCAGAGGGGGATGGGGGGCGAGTAGGAGAGAAGCAGCACGGCCCTCTGGGCAGGGGCATCCACGGTAGCCCCCCGGTAGACTGACGGAACCGTGGGGAGCGGCCGGATCGAGGGCGGTTCCGCCCCCGCGCTCCCGGCATCGGTCGAGGCTCCCCCCGCCCCGGCCGCCGCCCCCCGGCTGCCCGTGGAAGCAGTCAAAACCCCAGTCGCACGAACTTCCGTGCCTGCCCCCGATGCCCCGGCCGGCGATTCGGGCCGGCCTCCGACCCCCTGCCGGATCCTGCCAGATGGCCCCCCCATCCCGCCCGCTCCGTCGTCACCCGGTGAGCCAGGCGGCCCGGCGGCCTCTGCCTGCGTGCCTTCCGAAAGCGGAACTGACACCGGAGCATCGATGGCCAGGCCCGCTTCCGTAGCTCGGGTCCACACGTCCACCACACCCGCGTTGTGAAGCCCCATGGCGGTGAGGAGCAGTACCGCCCCGACCCCGAGAAGAAATGAAGGAATCACGACGAGCATACGGGGGCGCATCAGCTTCCCCGGCAGACGGCGCAGGAAGGCCGCGATTCGCCAGAGAGGCCCGCCTCCGGCAACGGCCCCGACGTGCATCTCCACGAGTCGGGCAAGAGCGTCTCGAGCTTCGTCCCGGACCCGCCCCAGCGCCCCATCGTCGATGACCGCATTGCGGGCCATCACCACGGCAAGGTCATTCCCGTTGAGAACGAAGACAGGGGCCAGGCCGCGGGCCACCTCGGACCGCCAGGCAAGCCCGGTACCGCCATAGGCCAGCTCGTCCAGGAGTGTGCCGCGCCAGACCGGCAGGCCTCGCGCCAGGAGCTCCACTGAGGCCGATTCTCCCAGGCCGACGGCCCCCTCCACCGGGCCCCGGCGGAAGGCCAGTCCGACCGGGCCCTCGGGCTCGATGGGAACCGAGATGAGCCGGCCATTGCAGCGCACAGGCAGCGGAGTCGCCCGCCGGTCGTTGCGCCGCAGATGCCGGCAGTAGCGCGATGCCCCCGCTTCCACGGCCCGGACGAAAGACTCGGCATCTTCGCCCGCTGCCAGAGGGCGGACCAGAGTGATGCGCGTTCCGACATGCTCGAGCGAAGGCTGGACGCTGCCCACTTCCAGCGAGGCGTCCAGACGGACGCCCCAGGCGGTCCCCTTGCCGGAGCGAGACTCGATGAACACCGCTGCAGGCTTGAACCGCAGCACCGACCAGAAGCCGATGCCGTAGTAGCCGGCGCTGCGGCTGTCCCCCTCCTTGCTGCTCGCGTACAGGCGAAACAGGAACCGTCTCGCATGCTGGGCGGTCATCCCGGCCCCGTCGTCCTCGAACGAGAGGATGGCCGTCGAGTCGTCTTCCACGCGGGCCCGGATGTCCACGCAGCGGGCTCCGGCATCGCGGGCGTTCTGAGCAAGCTCCCGGAGGAAAAACATGGGGTCGTCGCCGTAGATCCGGCAACCGCGCTCGGCCCACCGTCTGAAATCCTCCCCTTTCATCGCCGGAATGATACGCGGGGAACTTTGGATTGACAACCGGCCGCGTGCGGGGGTAGCAATTGGGCGCGACGAAACCCTCCGGCAGGAGCTGGAATGAGCGAGCGTCCCCAAGTCAGTGTCGTGATCCCGGTCTTCAACGAGGAGGAGAGCCTGCCGCGCCTCCACGCCACGCTCACCGAGGAGCTGTCGAAGCTCGGGCGCACCTGGGAAATCCTTTACTGCGACGACGGGAGCCGGGATGGCTCACTGGGGATACTCAAGGGGTTCTCGCTGGCCGACTCCCGCATCAAGGTCATCTCCTTCCGCCGCAACTTCGGCCAGACCGCCGCCATGGATGCGGGGTTCAGGCACGCAGCCGGCGAGGTCGTGATTCCAATGGATGCCGACCTCCAGAACGACCCCGCAGACATCGCGATGATGCTCGACGAGCTGGAGGGCGGATTCGACGTCGTCAAGGGTTGGCGCAGGGACCGCAAGGACGCGTTCGTCAACCGGACCCTCCCGTCCCGGATTGCCAACGGGCTGATCTCCCGGGTGACCGGCGTCCACCTCCACGACTACGGCTGCACGCTCACGGCCTACCGACGGGAAGTGCTGGAGCCGTTCCGACTGTATGGCGAGATGCACCGCTTCATCCCGGCCTACGCCGTGTGGGCGGGCGGCCGGATCAAGGAGGTCGTCGTCCGCCACCATCCACGACAGTTCGGCAAGACGAAGTACAACATCTCCAGGACATTTCGCGTCCTCCTCGACCTGCTCACGGTGCGGTTTCTCCTGGCCTACTCGACCAAGCCTCTCTACTTCTTCGGCAAGTGGGGATTTGCGCTGCTGACCCTGGCGTTCTTCTCCCTCTTCTGGTCCGTGTTCAAGCGCATCGTCTGGCAGGGACCGTTCTACAGCGACCCGTTCTTCTACGCCACCATCTTCCTGTCTCTGGCAGCGCTCCAGATCGTGCTGTTCGGGCTTCTCGCCGAGCTGAACGTTCGCACCTACTTCGAATCCAGACGTGTGCCCCCCTACGTCGTCAAGGAGAAGCACAATCTCGACGCGGAGGATCGTCCGTGTGCGGGATAGCGGGCTTCGTCCTCGAGAAGACCCCATCGGCGGATCCGCATGCCACGCTCAAGCGGATGGCCGATACCCTGGTCCACCGCGGTCCCGAGGACGAGGGGTTCCATGAGTCGAGAAGAGCCTATCTGGCGCACCGGCGCCTGCGAATCATCGATCTGGAAGGGGGGCATCAGCCCCAGTACAACGAGGACCGCTCCGTTGCCGTCGTCCTGAACGGCGAGATCTACAACTTCCAGGAGATCAAAGCCGGGCTCACGCAGCGCGGGCACCAGTTCAAGACGGTGAGCGATACCGAGGTGCTCGTGCACCTCTGGGAGGAGATGCAGACCTCCCTCCCGGACCGCCTCAACGGCATGTTCGCCATGGCCATCTGGGACGAGCGGAGACGCCAGCTCTTCCTGGCCCGCGACCGGATGGGAAAGAAGCCGCTCTACTACACGCTCACGCACGAAGGCCTGGTGTTCGGGTCAGAGCTCAAGGCGGTCCTGGCGCATCCGGCAGTCCAGCGCCGCCTGTCTCCGACCGCGGTCTCGCGATATCTGCTGTTCGACGCGGTCCCGGCCCCTCTCAGCATCGTGGAAGGGGTATTCAAGCTCGAGCCGGGGACCTGGCTCCTTTACCAGGACGGAAGCTACCGCATCGGGCGCTACTGGGACATCAGCTTCCCGGGCCGCGACCACCGTCCCCCTCGCTTTGCCGACGCCAAGGAGCAGTTTCTGTCCCTGCTCACCGAGTCGGTCCGGCGTCGCCTCATCGCCGACGTGCCGCTGGGCGTCTTCCTCTCGGGGGGCATCGACTCGTCGACCGTGACGGCGCTCATGTGCAAGGTCATGGGGCCGCAGAACGTCCGGACCTTCTCCGTCGGCTTCGAGGACGCCTCGTTCGACGAGTCCGAGCACGCCCGCACCGTGGCCGCTCACCTCAAGACCCGCCATTCTTCCCGCAAGCTCGATGCGCGTACGATGCTGGAGCTGCTTCCGGGCATCGTGAGCCGTCTCGACGAGCCGCTGGCCGACAACTCCCTCATCCCGACGTACTTCCTGTCCGGGTTCACCCGGGAGCATGTCACCGTGGCCCTCGGCGGAGATGGCGGAGACGAGCTGTGCCTCGGCTACCCGACCTTCCAGGCCCATCGAATCGCCCGCTGGTACGGCTGGCTTCCCGGCTTCGTCAAGTCCGCGATCCGGGCCCTGGTGGCCTCCCTCCCGGTCAGCACGTCGAACATCAGCTTCGACTACAAGGCCCGCCAGTTCGTCCGCGGCATGGAGTACGATCGGCTGTCTCGGCACTTCGTCTGGATCGGGGCCATCCCCCCGCTCGAGCAGACCGCGCTCCTGACCCCGGAGTTCGCCCCGGCGGATCCCATGTCCGTTCTCGACGACGTGGGCCGCCATGCCGCCAACTGCACCCCGCGGGACGACTTCGACCTGCTGACCTACCTCTATGCCAAGCTGTACATGTGCGACGACATCCTGATGAAGGTGGACCGCGCCAGCATGATGCACGCGCTCGAGGTTCGAGCCCCCCTTCTGGATGTCCAGGTGGTCGAGTTCCTCACCTCGCTGCCGACCCGGTACAAGATGGCCGGCTTCACCATGAAGCACCTGATGAAGGAGTCGTTCAAGGGACTGCTTCCGGACACTATCCTCAAGCGCAAGAAGAAGGGGTTTGGAATTCCCATGGCCGACTGGCTGAAGGGGGAGCTCAAGCCGCTGGCGGAAGAGCTGTTCTCTCCGTCCGTGCTTGCCCGCTCCGGGGTCTTCCACGCCCATGAAGTCCATCGCCTCTGGAACGAGCACCTCGGCGGACTTCGGGACAACCGGAAGCCGCTCTGGAGCCTTCTCGTCCTGCTGCTGTGGATCCAGGAGAACCTCGATGGCCACTAGGAACCGTCTCAGCCCCAAGCCCACCCGGATCGCAGCCGACAGGAACCTGGGGGCCGACGCACCGCTCTCCAGGGTCACCGTCATTGGCGGTGCCGGCATGATCGGCCGTGCCATCGTCGAGGGGCTTCTTGCCCGAAACGTGCTGCCGCCGGATGCGATCCACGTGACGGCGCGGCAGCGGCGCTCCCTCGAGCGGCTCAAGGGGCTGGGCGTCCATACGGGAACCGACAACGCGGCGGCCGTGGCCTGGTCCGATGCCGTCATCCTGGCGGTTCACCCGGATCAGGCCGTCGACATCGTCCAGAGCTGCGTCGGGGCATTCAAGCCCGGCCACCTGCTGATCTCCGTTGTCACAGGAACCAGCGTGGCCGACCTCGAGAACGCGGCAAACGGCAAGATCCGCGTCGTCCGGGCCATGCCCAATATCGCAGCGGTCATCGGGGCCTCGGTCACGACCCTCACCACCGGGCCCGGGGTCACGGATGCGCAGGTCGAGTTCGCCCGCAAGGTCTTCGAGGCCGTCGGAACCACCTTCTTCCTCGACGAAAAGCACCTCAACGCCTGCACCGGCCTGGCCGGCTGCGGTCCAGCGTTCGCATTCAAGGTCATCGAGAGCCTGGCCGAGGGAGGCGTCAAGATGGGGCTCCCCCGGGATGTCTCGAGGAAGATGGCAGCCTGGGTCCTGCTCGGAGCCGCCCGCCTCGTCCTCACCACGGGCAAGCATCCGGCCGAGCTCAAGGACGATGTCACGACCCCCGGGGGGTGCACCATCGACGGAATCGCCAAGCTCGAAGAACGCGGCCTCCCCATCGCGCTCATCGCAGCAGTCGAGGCTTCCACCCACAAGGCAGCCCTCCTGTTCTCGGACCGCAAATAGTGGCCTTTTTCCTTGACAGTTCCCCGCCCCGTTTGTTACCACCGTAACCGGATTGAGCTGCATCATCGCGTCGAACAGCAAGAGAGGAATGAGTATCATGAGAGGCATCCTTGTTGCAGCGGCTCTCGTTGCCTTTGCGTCGCTCCCGGCCCCTGCCCGCGCAGCGGTCATCACCGACGTCCAGAGCTCCTTTGATGAGAACGACCCGTTCGACATCCGGCTGACCGTCGGATACGAGCTCCATTCCTGGAACACGCTCATCACCCGGGAGGACTTCGATCAGCACCAGCTCGTCTACGGCAACAAGCTCGAGTTCACCCGCATGTGGCACGAGCTCCACATCGGCACGGCCATCGGCCTGTACCAGGACTTCGAGCTCGTCGTCGACCTCCCCATCATCTTCTCCGATGTTTCCAAGCTCGGCCTCCACCCTCAGGTCGTCGGCTCCACGGCCTGCGCCGACCCGTACAAGTGCATCGGTGACGTCGACAAGACCGCGTCCACCTATGCCGAGAACCAGTCGGCCAACGCAATGTCGCTCTTTGACGTCCCCTTCACCGGGAGCACCCGCAGCGGTCTGGGCGACCTGGGCATCGGACTCCGCTTCGCCCCGTGGACCTGGGCTCGTGACCACCAGTACCCCACCTGGGTGCTTGGAGTGATGTTCCGAATCCCCACCGCCGAGGTCCGCAAGGCCGGCAACACCGGCGTCGGCGAGGGATTGTTCGGCGTCGACATCAATACCGCCATCTCCCGCCGCGTCGCCAGCTTCATCGAGCCTTACTTCGACCTCCACGGCAAGCTCCGCTTCGCCACCAGCAAGAGCCTGTTCGACAACGTCAATGCCGATACCCAGACCCTCGAACAGCCCGGCCACCGCATGGGGCTCAAGCTCGGGCTCGAGTTCATCCCCTGGGAAGTCGAGGCCGACGAGAAGCACGTCTCCATCGACATCGGCGGCGGTCTCGACTACACCTTCGAGGGACGCGAGTACAGCGAGCTCTTCGAGGCGCTCGGGAACTCGTCCTGCCTCACCACCAACGGTTGCTGGGATGCCACCTACACCGGTCAGGCCAAGGCAGAAGGCCAGTACGGCCAGAAGCTCTCCGACCAGCAGGCCGAGCAGTTCGTCCGAACCGACGGCATCACCGATGTCGAGCACTACAACTCCTTCTCGTTCTGGGCCGGGGTCGACGTTCAGCCGGTCAAGTATGTCGAGATTGGCCTCAAGTTCAACCTCGCCTACACCACCCCCCACTTCATCACGTTTGCCGATGCCGGCAAAGACCTCAACGGCGACGGCGTCGTGACCGAGAAGGCCAAGGTCCAGGGCGGGGGCACCGATACAATCAACGAGTACAATCCGAAGTACATCGAGGGGCTGGATGAGGTCGGCAACCGCTTCCGGGCCAGCCGTACCATCCAGTGGGCCACGATGTTCAACCTGTCCGGCAGGTTCTGATGGTTGCCGACAACGGCAGGAAACAACCCGCGCCTCATTCCGCAGACGAGTCCTACAAGGAGCAGGTCAAGGAGCTGCTGGCCAAGATCGGCAAGGCGCTGGCTGCTCTGGGCGCCAATCGAACCGTCGTGCTCCGCTGCACCCACATGGAGCAGGCCCAGCAGGCATTCCAGCTCCTGTCCCGGGCGTTTCCTCGATCCAACTGGGAAGCGATTGTCTGCACTTCCCGCCCCTTCGCCAAGATCCTCGAAGACGTCGCGGCCAAGTCAGCGGACGAGAAAGCCGTCTTCTTCCTCCACAGCTTTCCCGGCGAGCAGGAATCCAAGGGGATGACCCCCGTGGCTGCGGAGTCGCTGCGCGCCTGCATCGAATCAGGCCTCAGCCGCAACCCCGTCGTCCTGGCCGTGGCGCCTGGCTCCGTGAGGGTGCTTGCCGACAAGGCCGCCTCCTTCTGGAAGAGCAAGGCCGGCTATTTCGCCTGGCCGACACCGGTCCGGGAAGCCGCTCCCGCGCCGCAGCCGGAAGGACCGACACCCCCTCCTCCGGTCGACGCCTCTCCCCTCCCGGACATGCCCGAGCCCGAAGAGACGAAGAAGGTTCTCGAGAACTTCCACGGCAAGGAGGCTGCCGACTACCTCGTGCGCGTCGCCCGCACCCACATCGAGCGCGGAGATGCCGAGCAGGCCCGCCTCTTCCTCCTGAGAGCCACGCAGTTGTATTCCCAGGAAGCCGATCTTGGTGGGATGGCCACCTGCTACCACTGGCTGGGGATCGGCTCCCAGAACCGCGGAGACTATGATTCCGCCCTCGAATGGTTCGACCAGGCCATCGACCACTTCCGCATCATCAACGATCGCGACCAGCTCTCCCAGGCCCTTGCACAGAAAGGATACGTCTTCTACCTCCGCTCCCGCTTCGAGCCCGCGGTCAAAGCATTCAACCAGGCCCTGAAGCTCGACCAGGAGCTCAACCTTACCGACCGGGTCTCTGCCGGCTACCGCAAGATCGCCATGGTGCTCGAGATGGCCGGCAACCTCTCCGCCGCAGAAGACCTCTACGTGAAGTCGAGGGAAATCGAAGAGGCCGCCGGAAACACCATCGGAGTCTCTCGAGTCCTCCATCACATCGGTCGCCTTCGGGAAGCCCAGGGGAGGGCCGACGAAGCCCTGGTCACCTACCAGGAATCGCTCGACATGAAGCGGTCCGCCAACGACCGCGCTGGAATGGCCGCCACTCTTCACCAGATCGGCAATCTCCACATGAAGCGGGGTGAGCTGGGTGAAGCCATCTCCCACTACGAGCAGGCCCAGGAAATCGAACGAGCCATCAGCGACCGCCCGGGGCTGGCCCGCACCCTCGCCCAGATTGGTCTGGCCTATCGCGACCTCGGCCGCATCGAAGACGCTCTGTCCGCACTGGTCCGCTCCTACCAGATCTTCCAGAAGCTCCGCTCGCCGGTAGCTTCCGAAGTCCTGTCCAAGGTCGAAGAGCTCCAGGATCTGGTGTCCGCCGAGGTCTTCAACCGTATCCTGCGCGAAGCGAGTATGTCCACTTCCAGCTTGTGAGGTGAAGCCATGCCGAGATTCACTGCGGTGCTGGTCCTCGTCACCACTCTTCTGCTCCCAGGCCTGTCGGGGGCCTCCCCGCGGCACATCCACGTCTCCTGGTCCCACCCCGACACAGCGACCAACGCCACCATCACCTGGGTCTCCGATTCCATGGGGGATCCGAACCTGATTCAGTACGGGACCGTGGCCCCGGGTCAGTTCGAAGTCCCCGCCCAGGTCTTCCAGGGAGATCCGGGCCTCGGCGTGATCCACGTGGCGGAGCTCTCCGACCTGACCCCCGATACGGAATACCAGTACCGGGTAGGGGGCCCCGGCGGATGGAGCGACACCTTCAAGTTCCGGACCGGCCCCAAGGACCTCTGCACCCCCTTCCGATTTGCCGCCTTCGGCGACAACCGCCCCGACGTCGACTGGGTCCCCCAGTTTCACTGGAATCCCATCCTCTCCGAGACCGTCGCCACCAACCCTGCCTTCCTCGTGCACACCGGAGACATCGTGAAGGAAGGCTCCGACACGAACCAGTGGAACACGTTCTTCGAGAATAGCCACCCCTACATCGCGACCTTGCCCTTCATGGCCTGCCCGGGCAACCACGACGACGGTCCGGGGCCCGACGACGGTGCCAACTACAACCAGCTCTTTGCCTACCCCCGGAACTCCCTCACCAACACCGAGGACTTCTACTTCTTCACTTACGGCGATGCCATCTTCGTCTCGCTTTCCACCATCTCGCACGAGGGGGGCAATCCCCCGTTCTCCGACCAGGCCGCCTGGCTCGACCAGGTGCTCACCGACAACCCCCGGAAGTGGAAGTTCGTGTTCCTCCACCACCCCCCCTATACCAGCCACGCCAAGTTCGACCTCATCTGGACTCAGGTCGAGTTCAACCATCCCCCCAACGAGGCCGCACAGAACGAGGCTCTGGTCCCCATCTTCGACAAGCACCACGTCGACATCGTGTTCGCCGGCCACAACCACTACTATGAGCGGCTCGGTCCCATGGTCGGCGGCCCCAAGCCCGAGCAGGGGACCCCCGTCGGCGGTTTCTCCCTGGGCACCGTCTACGTCATCACCGGTGGAGCGGGAGCCATGGTCTACGACGAGTTCGATGTGCTCGGAATCGACATCGACCTCGTGTCCTGGGTCTGCGGATCGGCCGCAGGAAGCGAGGTCTGCTCCGGCGACCATCACTACGCCACGGTGGATATCGACGACAACGTGGCCCACTACGAGGTGTGGGCCACGGCGGAGCAGACTCTGGGCAACGACCCCGCCAACCACAAGCTCATCGACTCGTTCGACATCGTCAAGGGAGCGCCGGAGTGCGACAATCCCCCGCCGGTCGAGCCGTCCCCGGAGCCGAACCCCGAGGCCGCCCCCGAGCCGGAGCCCGATGTCGTCACTCCGGCCGACCTCGAGGCCGACGTTCCCTCACCGCCTGACGGGCAGCCCGGCCCCGAGTCCGGCGGGCCCGACGTCATGCCCCCCCCCAAAGAGGTGGTTGGCAGCACCGACACATCGGCGGAGGAGGACTCTGCCTCCCCCGTGACCCCATCCGAACCGACCGGCCCCAGGTCCAATTCCGCCTGTGGCTGCCGCATCGAGGCAACAGCGGCCCCGACCATTGCCCCGCTGGCGCTCCTTGGGGCCCTGCTCCTCGCCTGGCTGGCCGCACGCCGAATCCGCTGGCCGAATTGATCGCCCGCGCGTATCATTAGGCCGGGTTCAAGGAAGGAGCTGCCCGCCATGCGCCCGCAGCCGCACCTGTGGGGTCTACACGCCGTCTCGGTTTTCGCCGTTGCCTGGGTTGCGGTGGCGAACGGAGGCTGCTTCGACCTCTCCCGCCTGCGGGAGCCCGTCGAACCCATCCCGGAGAGCCCCACCTGGTTCCCGCCGTCCCCGTCGGGCTCCGATACCGATGCCATTCCCGACGACTCGGGCCAACTGCCGGGTGACCTCGTCCTGCCTGACCTCGACATCGCCTTCGATGCTCTGGGAGAGTTCTCCCTCGCCAAGGTCCAGCCAGCGCAGGGCAAGGTCACCGGGGGCGAAATCATCATGCTCGTCGGCACCGGATTCCACGAGGGCATGCACGTCTTCTTCGGCCCCCAGGAGACCCTCGACCCGTTCGTCGTCAACGACCACTATGCGACCGTCGAGAGCCCTCCGGGCTACCCCGGCCCCGTCGACATCCGCCTCCGGAGCATCTACGGCCAGGAGGCCATCCTGCCCCAGGGATTCACCTACGTCGCCGACCTCTTCGTCGAGTCGGTCGAGCCTGCTGAGGGAGGGCCCGAGGGGGGCTCTGCCGTGCTGATCTCCGGGACCGGCTTCTCGGAGGGCTGCACGGTCTACTTCGCCGGCCGAGGCTCCCCATCTGTTCACGCGGACAGCCCGGAAACGCTCCAGGCGCTGACCCCTCCGGGCAACTGCGGCCCGGCTGACGTCACCGTCCTCTGTGAGGACCGCAAGGCTACGCTGAAGGACGGCTTCCTCTACCTCGGCTCCCCGCGCGTGGACAAGCTCTACCCGAAGGCGGGCGGGACGTCGGGCGGCTACCTCCTGCACCTCGAAGGCACTGGCTTCACCCCCCACATGTCCGTTCGCCTCGGCGACATGCAGCTGGCCAAAGGGGAGGTGATCTTCCTCGCTCCCACCCTGGTGGATCTCCTGGTTCCGCCGGCAGGTCCCGGCCCGGTTGCCCTGGAGCTCACGACGGATTGCGGCCAGACCGTGCACGACCCGGCCTTCGTCTACGTCCCCGAGGATCCCCCCGAAGGTCCTCCGGCCGTGACGGGAATCCTCCCGAGCGCGCTGCCGGCCTGTGCCGGCGGCGTTGCCACCATCACCGTCCAGAACCTGGGACCCCCGGCGGAGCTGGAAGTATTCGTCGCGGAGCAGCCTGCGGCGCTCCTCTCCGTCAACGAAGATCTGGGAATCCTCGACGTCATGGTCCCGCCGGGGCAACCCGGGCCCGCCGTCGTCATGGTGGTCGGGGACACGGGCTTTGCCACACTCGAAGGAGCGCTCACCTACCAGGCCGGCCCCCACCTCGAGCAGGTGCTTCCCTCCATAGGCCCTCCCGCTGGCGGCACGCAGGTCATCCTTTCCGGATGCTCGCTTCCCCCTCACGGCGAGGTCCGCTTCGGACCGGCAGTCTCTCCGGCCGCGACCTTCCTGGGCTCGACCAGCATCCAGGCCGTGACCCCGCCCGGGCCCCCGGGACCGGTCGACGTCACCGTCGTCGGCCCCGACGGCTCCGTCTCGCTCTCAGGTGGGTACACCTATGCCTCCCCGTCGCCTCAGCTCCTCCTGGTGGTTCCCGACAACGGCTCCATTGCAGGGGGCACCTACGTCCGATTCCACGGGGACAACCTGCCACTTGGCGGCAGCTACCGACTCGGAGACAACGAGTGCGTGGACGTCCTGTGGGTCGACTCGACCCTCGTCACGGCCCGGGCACCGTTTGCCAAGGAACCCGGCACCGTCGACGCATCCGTGGAATGGCCGGGCGGGGCGCTCCTGCTCCCCCAGGCCTACACCTACTTCGACCCGATGAACAAGAAGGGGGGCACCTGGGGAGGGCCGGTCGACGAGGCCCTCAACGTCACGGTCCTCGATTCCACGACGGGCAAGGGGCTCCCCGGTGCCCTCGTTGTGGCCTCCCTCGACGGCAGCCTGGACTTCAGCGGATTCACCGACGAGAAGGGGCAGATCACGTTCTCCGCCCCCGGCCTGTCCGGTCCCCAGGCCATCACAGCGGCCAAGAAGGGTTACAACCTCTACAGCGTCGTTCACTTCGATGCGACCAACGTCACCGTCTACCTCACTCCCGTCGTGCTGCCCGAGTACGGCACCTGGGAGCCGACTCAGGCCTGGGTCTCGGGACGGGTCTACGGCCTCGACAAGTACGTCGTGGCCCCTCCGGGCAACTGCGCCAAGAAATTCACCGGTTCTGTGCTGTGCAAATCCTGCTCCACCGACGCCGAGTGCTTCGACTCGACCCTCCCGCCCGAGGCCGTCCAGCCCTGGTGCACCGATATCGGGGATACCGGACGCTTCTGCGTCACGCCCTGCGCCGTGCCCGAGGACTGCCCCGAAGATTTCGTCTGTGCCAAGACGTCGTTTTCCCAGACCGGGTGCATTCCCAGGTCCGGCGAGAAACAGGTCCGCTGCTGGTCCTCCATGAGCTCCATGTTCGGCCAGCCGCCCGATCCGGGGCCGGGAGGCATCGTCAACCAGCACGACATCTACTTCATCGCATCCAACGTCGGAACGGTTGCCGTCGTGTGCCACGGCGGCTTCCTCGACCCCGATACCGGCCAATTCGTCCCCACCGTGATGGGGCTTCACCGAAATGTCGTCGTGCTCCCCAACCAGGTGGTCAAGGACAAGGACGTGGAGCTCTCGATTCCTCTGGATCGGGAGGCCCGCCTCGCCCTGCACCACATTCCGTTCCATCCCAGTGGCCTGAGGCAACCCTACATCATCCTGAGCCTCGAGCTCGGCAAGGACGGCTTCATCAATCCGCCCGTCGCTCCGGCCTGGAACGAAGCGGGCAAGTATTTTCTTCTCAGTCGGCTCCCCGACGTCCTCTCCGGCCCCCTCTTCGGGAGCACCTGGTCGATGTATGCGTCCATTGGTTCCAACACCCCGATTTCGATTCCCTATACCGTGCGCATGGAATCCAAGGTGGAGAGCCTCGCAGGCGACGGCATCCTCTTCCTCTCGGAGGGAACGATCGACCGACTGCATCCCCCCCTGTCCGGTGACGTCACCGGGCTCGACTGCCGCGCCAAGGACGACGTCCTGCTCCTGAGCGACCGCGGCGAAGCCTTTCACTACGATGGTTTCGGCTGGACCCCTGCCGGGATTCCCGGGGCCAAAGAAGGGTTTGCTTCTCTGTTCCGCGAGAGTGCGGACAGCCTGTGGCTGGGGGGACGCAAAGGGACCGTCTGGCACCAGGGGCCGGCCGGATGGACCTCCCTGAGCATCGGGTCGTCCCTGCCCGTGCTCGGGCTCTGGGCCGCTGCGGGAAAGGCCGTCGCCGTCGTCCAGAACGACCTCGTCATCCTCAACGAATCCGAGATCATCTCCCACAACGGTGCCCCTCCGGGCCGCCAGCTCAAGGCCGTGTGGGCCTCCGACCTCAACGACATCTGGGTCCTTACCGACAGCGGCCACCTCTACGGTCTCTCCCAATCCGGCTGGAATCTCGTCGCCTCGTTCACCGGGTACGACCTCTCCTCCATATCCGGCACCAGCCCGGACGACGTCTGGCTCGCGGCAAGCCCGGGAACCGTGATTCACTGGAACGGAGATGCCTTCGACCTGCTGCACCCCAGCCAGTACACCCCCCTCAATGCCATCCTCGCCGTGGCCCCCGGCAAAGTCTTCGTGGCCGGAGCTGACGGCCTGCTCCTGACACTCGACTCCGGTGGGCTCACCTTCTCGGCCATCGAAACCAACACGCTCCAGGACCTCAACCGCCTCGCCTGGGCATCGGAGTCCGAGAGCCTCGTGGCCGCCGGCCTCCAGACGTACAACGTCGGCCCCTTCATGGCCTATCCCAAGATCACGTCACCGCAGGAAGGGACCTACTTCCCCTTTGACAAGCTGAGCTGGGGCTACCACCAGGCCGACGCCTGGGCCGACCAGCATTTCCTCATCCTCAGCACCGAGGACGGCTTCCCGTTCTGGTACCTCGTCGTCGATGGCGAGACCACCGAGGTGCCGATCCCCCCCATTCCCCAGGAGCTCGGGGCCTGGATCTACCCTGAAGGCCCCAAGCGGATGAACATCACGTCGTCCCTGTCGCCCGATTTCGACATCGACAACTACACGCTCAGCGACTTCAGCATATTCGGCAAAATCTCGTGGGCCGTCGACCTCGTCTCGTTCAAGTAGGTTGTCCAATGGCGCGTGCAATCGCAGCGGGGAAGTCGGACCAGGGCAGAGTCCGGAAGACCAACGACGATGCCTTCCGCATCTACCACGAGGACGTGGCTTCCGCCGGCCGCGGATTCCTCTTTGCCGTGGCAGACGGTATCGGAACCTACAGGGCCGGTGGCCAGGCCGCCTGGATGGCCGTGGACCAGCTCTCCCTCTACTTCCGCCTCCCTCGGGAGATGTTCGAGGGGCAAAAGACCTTCGAAGACCTTCTCTTCAAGGCCAACGATGCCATCACCAACCTCAGGACCCAGCAGCAGGGTTACTACGGCATGGGATGCACGCTGACCGCGCTCCTGGTCGACCCGCGCTTCACCCTCGGGATCCTCTACCAGGTCGGTGACAGCATGGCCTACCTCCTCCGCCGCAGAAAGCTCGTGCCCATCACGACGCCCCACAAGGAGGAGGGGGGCAAGGGACTCTCCAATCACCTCGGACTGGGCGACCAGCTCCGAGTCGACCGTTCCCGCATGCAGCTCGAGCTCGGAGACACGCTCCTGCTCTGCACCGACGGCGTGTGCGGCTACCTGCAGCCCTCCGAGATGGAGAAGCTCCTGCTCGACAGCGACGAGCCCCGCGATGCAGCCGAAGCCCTCGTGGCCGCATCGGTGGACCGCGGGGATGACAACTGCACCGCCATCGTCGTCCGGATCACCGCCTGACCCGGCCTCCGTTGCGTCTCCGGAATTGCCTTGCCCGCCCCTTTGCGACCGGGTAGACTCGCCCGGGCCAAGGCCCACGGGCGCCCTGAATGGCGCAACAGGACGGAACGATGACCTCGGACTCAAACAGCGCATCGCTCAGTGTCGGATTCATCGGCTGCGGACGGGCCGGAGTCCGCCGCATGAACGCTCTCGGCAGGTTCCGGGATGCCAGCCCGGTCTTCGCGGCAGACCCCAGCTCCGAGTCCCTTGCCCGCCTCGAGCCCGTGCTTCCCCCTTCGGTCCCGCGCTTCTTCAGCGGATTCGAGGCCCTCAGGGCGGTCAAGGCCGACGCCGTAATCATCTCGACCCCGCCCGTCTACCACGAAGAGCTGGCCCTCGCCGCTCTCGAAGCCGGTTGCCGCTGCCTCCTCATCGAGAAACCGGTCACCTGTACCCTGGCCGCCGCACGGCGGCTGCACATCAAGTCTCGAGAGCTCAAGGCCTCCTGCAAGGTCGGCAGCAACCTGCGCCATTTCGCCGAGGTCCAGGGCCTCCTCAACCTCATCCGGGAAGGACGCCTCGGCCGGATCAGCCACGGCTCTCTGCAGATCGGGCACGACGGCTCTTCCCTTCCGTCCTGGGGCACGGATCCCCTCTACTCTGGAGGCGGAACCCTGCTCGACAACGGCGTCCACGTCCTCGATCTCGCCCGGCTCATCGGCCTCATTCCCAACTCGTTCGAGATCGAGGCAGCAGTCGAATGGCTGGCCAACGGCGTCGACCGCCACGCGGTCTGGACCCTCGAAGGCAGCGCGGGACGGTATCGATTCGAGAGCTCGTGGCGCCGTGAGGACCGGACCTACCTCGACATCCATCTCGAAGGGGATGCAGGCAAGGTCCGCCTCCTGGTCAACCCGGGAAACTCCGGCCTCACCTACCAGGGGACCGAGCACTCCTTCCAGACCCGTTACGTCACCCCGGTCGATTCCTGGCTCGGGGATACGCTTCATTTCCTCCAGCAGGCCGTTGCCGGCAAGCCGCCCGAGGCCTCGCTCGAGGACGGCATGGCCGCGGTGGCCCTGGTCGAGCAGATCTACCTGTCAGCCCAGGAAGGACGGCGGATGGAGGGGCGGCTGTCGCTATAGGCGGCAGCCCCGGAGGGGGCCGATGGTAGACGCCAAACCGAAACCAGGCGAACGCATCCCGGTGTGCTCCGCCAGACTCGACGGCAACGAGGCACGCTATCTCCAGGAGTGCATCGAGACCGGCTGGGTATCCTCCAGCGGTCCTTTCATCTCCCGATTCGAGAAGGAGTTCGCTGCCTACTGCGGCACCCGTTGCTGCGCCGTCTGCTCCAGCGGAACCGGGGCCCTTCACCTCGCGCTGGCCGCACTCGGCATAGGCCCGGGAGACGAGGTCATCGTCCCGTCCCTCACCATGATCGCCAGCGGCAATGCCATCCTCTACACCGGCGCAACCCCCGTCGTCGCGGATGTCGACGAGACGTCCGGCAACCTCGCTGCCGAGCAGGTCAGGACGCTCATCACCCTTCGCACCCGGGCCGTCATGGTCGTCCACCTCTACGGCCTCCCGTGCGACATGGACTCTCTGCACTCCGTGTGCGACCCGGCCCGCATCCCCATCGTCGAGGATGCGGCCGAAGCCATCGGCACCACATGGCGTGACCGGAAGGCCGGCTCCCTCGGCAAGGTCGGATGCTTCAGCTTCTTCGCCAACAAGGCCATCACCACCGGAGAGGGGGGGGCCGTCGTCACCGATGACCCGGACCTGGACCATCGCATCCGGGGGTTCCGCGACCAGTGGTTCATCCCGGGCCGCCGGTTCTTCCATCCGGAAACCGGGTTCAACTACCGCATGTCCAACCTCCAGGCCGCAGTCGGCGTTGCCCAGCTCGAGAGGGTAGGGCAGCTCGTCGAAGCCCGTTGCCGGGTCGCCCGCATTTACAGGGAGCTCCTGAGCGACTGTCCCGACGTCGTCCTCCCGCTGGACGTCTGGCCCCCGAGCGGTTCAAGCCCGACTCCGGCCCTCCCGACTGCCGACTCCGGGGCTGTGACTCCGACCGGCCCGGCGGGCGTGAGCTCCCACTGGATGTACGCGCTCCGCCTGACCGGCCGAAACGCCGGCCGGGCCGATGACCTGGCCGTCCATCTCAAAGCGTCGGGAATCGACACCCGCCTCTTCTTCGTGCCGCTCGACGAGCAGCCGGCCTTTGCCCGCCCGGGCCTCGCCTGCCCGACATCCCGCACCCTGTCCCGCTCAGGCATCCTCCTGCCCACCGGTCCCCTCATCACCCGGGTCCAGCAGGTCCGCGTCGCCGAGGCGGTACGGGGTTTCGTTTCCTCCAAGGCTCCCTGATTCTGCCTCCAGTCGCACCGAGAGCAGCTTCCCGCCTCCGTCAATCACATGCGTCCCTTCAGATCTGGAATCGCACGAACCGTTCTGGTAGACTGCCCCCGACTTGCCGGAGGGGGTATCATGAAACACAGTCAGGTCATCGTCTTGGCGGGTTTGCTTCTGGCCGCCTGCAGCAACGACCCGGGTGGCAATGGGAATGCCGATACAGTGGGCCCGACGGGCGACACGATCATCTCCGGCGGAGATACCACTCCCGAGGCGACCGTGCTCCCCGATGGCCGCATCGTTCCGCCCGATACCCGGGAGCCGGATGCTGTCGGCGACACCGGCGTTGGGGACGGTGCCGGTGGCTGCGACGAGGGCGAGCGCGTCTGCTCCTCCCCCAAAGAAGTCGCCGAGTGCCAGGCCGGAAAGTGGGTCGTCGTGACCGTCTGCCCCGACACCCACTTCTGCTCGGCAGGCACCTGCGTCAAGAACGAAACGTGCACGCCCGGCGTCGTCGACGGCTGCTACGGCCTCGACTCGTTCAAGCAGTGCAACCTCGAAGGCACCGGCTTCATCCCGGTCAAGTGCCCCGACGGCCAGAAGTGCGCGGACGGCAAGTGCGGCGAATTCGATTGCCTCCCCGGACAGGCCGTCTGCACGGACAACAAGACCAAGAAGGCCTGCGGCCTCGATGGAACCTGGGGCGAGCCCGAGGCGTGCCCCGAAGGGCTCAACTGCGTGGGCGGCAAGTGCCTCTCCCAGTGCCTCACCGACCCGAAGTGGAACAACTCCTACATCGGGTGCGAGTACTGGACCCTCGACCTGGACAACTATCACGACAAGTACTCCGCCGGTCTGGGCGGCGTGTACCCGGACGAGGCCCCTCACGGTGTCATCCTGGCCAACCCCGGCACCGCACCGGCAGTCGTCACGTTCACCTGCTTCGCACCGGACATCAACTTCAACGTTCCGGAGATCACCATCCCGGCCGGAGAGCACAAGGTCGTCGAGATGCCCCGCATGGACGTCGACGGCTCGGTCATCACCAACCGGTCGGTTCGCATCAACAGCAACCGCCCCATCGTGGCGTACCAGTTCAACCCGCTCGACTTCCAGGGAGCTTACTCCGACGATTCGTCCCTGCTCATTCCGACCGAGGTGGTCGGCATCGAGTACTTCGCCATGACCCTCTCCACGTCCCCGCTGGAAGCCATGCCCATGACCAATGACCCCTCTCAGCACGGCTACTTCACGGTGCTGGCCGTGGAGCCGGGAATCACCAAGGTCAGCGTCAAGGTCACCGCCAAGTCGGAGCATCCGACCAAGCCGGGCGAGTTCCTCCTGCCCAATGCCTACAACGAATTCACCCTCGAGCAGGGCCAGGTGCTCAACATCCAGGCCACCGGGAAGGAGCTCTCGTTCAAGCTCGACCTCACCGGCAGCCACATCATCGCGGACAGGAAAGTCGCCGTGTTCAGCGGCCACGAAGAAGCGGTCGTGTCTTTCCCTGAAGTCGAGGGCGGATGCTGCTGCGCCGAGCACCTGGAGGAGCAGATGTTCCCGGTCGAGACCTGGGACACCCAGTACCTTGCGGTCAAGGCCGCCCCCCGGGGTCCGTCGGACAAGGATCTCTGGAGAGTCGTCGCCGGGAAGCAGAACATCACTCTCAAGACCGTGCCCCCCATTGCGGGGATCGACGGGGAAACTCTGATGAAGGGCGAGTACGCCGAGGGAATCACGAACCAGAGCTTCCAGGTCATCGCCGACGGTCCCATCCAGGTCGGCCAGTACCTCGCCAGCCAGGGTTGCACGGACGACTTCACCGGCGACCCCGCACTGATCATGTCGGTGTCGACGAGCCAGTTCCGAAGCAACTACGTGTTTGCCGTCCCCAAGGACTACGATGCGGACTGGATTGCCGTGGCCAAGCCGGTCGGCTCACAGGTCACCCTCAACGGGACCGCCCTGGAGCAGGCCAAGTTCAAGACGGTCGCGGACGGCACTTTCGAGGTCGGCTACTTCAAGGTCCAGGACGGAGGGCCCTATCATCTCGAATCCGACCAGAGCTTCGGCCTGTACCAGTACGGGTTCTCCGGCCCCGCCTCCTACGGCCACGCGGGCGGCCTGAACCTCATCAAGAAGCAGCAGTAGGCTGCCGGGACCACGTTCAGGGAGATGCAGGGAGTGCCAGGCGGAATTGGAACCAGGCGCTTGATCTTCGTCACCGGGAAAGGGGGCGTGGGCAAGACCGTCGTCACCGCATCCCTTGCTGGGCTCCTGGCCCGCCAGGGACTGCGGGTTCTCTGCATCGAGCTTTGCGAAGTTCCCTCACTGGGGCCTGTCCTTGGCATACCGTTTCCCACCTACCGTCCCGTCCAGGCCGCCCCCGGGATCCTGTGCGCCCGCTACACTCCGGCCGAGTGCATGGAGGAGTATGGGCTCATGAAGCTCAAGCTCAGGGGCCTCTACGACCTGGTCTTCAAGAACACCTTCGTCAAGACCCTCGTCGAGATGATGCCCGGGGCGGAGGAGCTCCTCGTCATCGGCAAGATCGGCTACATGGTCCAGTCCGCACTGCGCAACGGACCACGCTCCCCGTACGACGTCCTCCTGGTCGATGCACCGCCGACCGGCCAGGGGGCCGGTCTCTTCACGCTTCCCCAGACCGTGCTCTCCGCAGTCGGCTCCGGCCCCGTCGCCCGCGAGATGAAGCTCGTGCGTGACCTCCTGGGTGACCGCAACCTCACGGCCGGGCTCATCGTGACCAACCCCGAGGAGCTGGCCGTCGACGAAGCGCTCGAGCTCGCCACCACCCTCGGGACCCAGGCCGGGCTCCCCCTCGAAGGGATCGTGGTCAACAAGTGCCTCGCCACGGGCGCCGGTGGCACTGCAGGCCGCGAGATTGCCCGTATCTGGGTCAACGCCCGCCGCTCCAGGCAGGACCTGAGCCCCCCGTACCCCCAGGTCAGCGCCGCACTCCAGGTCTTCCAGATCGAGGACTGCCAGAGGCAGGAGATTCTCCGATTGTCAACTCGCTCCGGGCTCCCTATGCTGGAGATGCCATGGCTGGCCTTCGACCGACCTTCGGAAGAAGACCTCATGAGACTCGCTGCCAGCCTGGAACCCCTTTTCGGGCGGCAACCGTGGTAGGCCGCACCCGGGCAGCTTCGGCCGGGATGGTGAGGACTCGCTCATGACAATCAAGACTGCCGGCACTCGACGGGCCGGAAACCGCCGGAAGAACGGCGTCGAGCACCGCTTCGGTGATACCCGGATCCGCCTCCACCGCCTGGAGAATGGTCTCCAGATCCTGGTCTGGGAGGACCGCTCCGCCCCCGTCGCCGCTTACTACACCTGGTTCAGCGTGGGCAGCGGGCACGAGGTCCCCGGACGCAGCGGCATGGCCCACCTGTTCGAACATCTCATGTTCAAGGAGACGAAGAACTTGAAGGCCGGAGAGTTCGACCGCACCCTCGAGCTCAACGGAGTCTCCACCAACGCCGCAACCTGGCTCGACTGGACCTACTACCAGGAGCATCTCCCCTCGGACCGCCTCGAGCTCGTAACCCGACTCGAGGCCGACCGCATGCAGAACATGATTCTCAGCCAGGAACAGCTCGATACCGAGAGGGACGTGGTTCGCAACGAGCGCCTGCTTCGCGTCGACAACAGCCCCGAGGGCCTCATCTCGGAAGAGCTGTTCCACCTCCATTTCGGCCGCCACCCTTACGGACATCCCACCATCGGCTGGATGAAGGATATCGGGGCCATCACCCTGGCCGACTGCATCGACTTCCATCGCATCTACTACGCCCCGGGCAACGCCACCATCGTGATCGTCGGGGACGTCGAGGCGGAAGACGCCATCGCCCTGGTCGAGCGCTACTACGCCGACATTCCTTCGGCCCCTCCCCCTCCCGAGCAGAGGCTCTCCCCCCCTCCGTCCCGAACCCGTCAGCGCCTGCGCCAGCTTGAGCTGCCCCTGGCCACCCCGCGAATCAGCATCCTCTACTCGGCCCCCACGGTGGCTGCCCTCGAAGCCGCAGGCACGAGCCTGCTTTGCGAAATCCTGTTCAACGCCGAAAACGCCCGCGTCCGCCGCCTCCTCGTGGAAGACGAGGAGCTGGCAGTCAACGTGTCCGGCTGGTACGGCGGTCTCCGCCTCTCCGGAATCCTGGAAATCCAGCTCGACCTGGTCCCCGCTGCCTCCTGGAAGAAGGCCGTCACCCTGCTCGACCGGGAAATCGCTCGATTCCTCGATGCAGGCCCCACTGATCGGGAGCTGACCCAGGCCAAGAACCGGGTGGAGCTCATGTTCCTCCAATCGAACCAGTCCGTGGCCTCCCGGGCTCGCAACCTCGGCCACTTCCATGCCACATCCGGGGATTTCCGCGACTTCTTCGTCTCCCGGGAACGGCTCCGGACCTGCACCGGCGAAGAGCTCCTCCAGACCGCTCGAACCGTTCTGCGCCGGAAGACGCGCACGGTCGTCGCAGCGGTCCCCACCGGCGAGGAGGAATGACATGAAGGTCATCCAGGTTCCCAACCACACCCTCAACTACGTGGCACTCATTTTCAACGTCCGGGCCGGAAGCTCCCTGGATCCCCCCGGGAAGGAAGGCCTCGCCTATGCCACCGCCAACATGCTCCAGCGCGGCACGGCACGCTTCAACCGGGAGCAGGTGGCCGACGAGCTCGACTTCGTGGGTACCGGCATCAACGTCAGCGTCGGCTCCGAAGGGGTACAGCTCTTCGCCGACTGCGCCACCTCCAACCTCCCCGGCCTCCTCGATATCCTCGGCGAAGTCCTCACGGCCCCCAGCTTTGACGAGGTCGAGCTCGAGAAGCTCAAGCGCCAGACCCTGGCCGAAATCCACGAGATGCGCGACAGCGACTCCGGGCTGGCCGCCTACTTCTTCTCCGCACTCGTCCACGAAGGCCACCGCTATGCGCCCCCGGCCCGCGGCTACGAGAGCACCATCGCCTCCATCACCCGGGACGACGTGCTGGAGTTCTACCGGAAACACTACCGCAGAGCCTCCTTCGTGATCGGACTGGCAGGGGATCTCACTCCCGATGCCGTCTCGCAGGTCCTGGCTGCGACCGTGGACCGCCTTCCGGCCGGCCGCCCCCTCCCGGCAACCCCGCCGGTTCCCCCCGGTACCGATGGCCTGGATGTCCTCCTCGTCACCAAGCCCGAACGCTCCCAGGCCCAGGTGGCCATCGGCCAGAAGGCCGTTGCCGGCGCCGATCCCCGCTTCCTCCCCGCAACCGTCGCGGTCACCGGGTTCGGGGGCACCTTCACGTCCGTCCTCGTGCGGGAAATTCGCGAGAAGAGAGGCTGGAGCTACGGGGTGGGGGCCGCACTGGCTCCCGGACGATACACCGGCACGTTCCGAATCCGCTATGCTCCCAAGCTCGCCGACGTCGCAGAGGCCATCCCCCTCACCCTGGACCTGCTCCGCCAGCTCCGCACCGACGGCCTCCCGGCCGAGCACCTCGACTTCGCCCGCAGCTACCTCGTCAACCAGCACCCGTTCTCCATTGACACCCCGGTCCACAAGCTCGACTTCCTCATGACGCTCCATCTCACCGGACGCCCGGAATCCCAGGTCCGTACCTTTGTCGATGATGTCTTGAGCATCACCGACGAACAGGCGACCTCGGCCCTATCCTCGTTCCTCCAGCCGGACCGATCACGGATCGTGGTTGTAGGTGATGCTTCGCTTCAGGATGTGCTGGTCAAACTACCTGGAATCGCTCGATTCAGGACCGTCCAATTCGACCACGACGGTCCTCTTCCCACCCGATAAGATCCGCCGCTCCTCTCACGTCATCGGCACGCCGGCGCACTCCTCGAACGCGGGGCCGCAGTTGGTGGCCCGACATTCGGCACATGCCGCAGAGTTGGGGTCCATGCACTTCAACATACAATTCTTCACGGTGCAGTCGACCACGCCGCCGAAGCACTGCGCACAACCGCCCGAGAGCCCCGTGGCATCCTGGATGCATGTGGTCGAGCACCCCGCCACGTCGGCGTTCATGATGCAGCTCATCACGCACTTGCTCACCTTGTCCGACAGGTCCGGGGTCCCCTCGAATACCGCCGTGTCCCCGGGATTGTCGCAGGCCCCCTTGCTCGCAACGACATCCTCCGGCGGCAGCTCGACGATGTCTTCCTCGGGCTGCCCCAGGTCTTCCTCCGGGACCGTGACGTCAGGCTCAGGCTGAGTCAGATCCTCCTTGGGCTCCACGACATCCTCACCCGGCTGACCGACATCCTCCTCCGGCGGGACCACCAGATCCTCCCCCGGCCCGACGAGATCCGGCTCCACGGCCTGCTCGTCCGGAGCCGTCGTGACGTCGTCCGCCACCAGGACCTCCGGCCCGCCCTGTTCGACGTCCTTCCCTCCGTTCGGCTTGTCGCCGCCGTCCCCTCCGTCACAGCCCATCAACAGGGTTGCTGCCACAATCGCTCCCAACCAGACGCGTGCAATTCTCATGACCCCATCCTCCTTCGTCTCGACCCGCGGTCCCCCGCATTCTACCGGTCGGTTGATACATCACTCCTAGCGCACATCCGCTTCGTTTGCAACCGGAATCGACTTCACCCACGCCGCCAAATCGTCCTTGCGGTCGATTAAAGGACGTGGTATCCATGTGCGCCAGGAATTGGAGGTGCACGAATGATTCCCCGTCTTGCGCTGTGTCTGAGCGTTGCGCTGGCCCTGCTGGCTCCCCCTTCCTGCTCCGCCAACAAGGAGCCCCCACCGGATGCCGCGCCATTCGATTCCGCCGGCTCTGATGCCTCGGCTCCCCCGGCCGACGCATCCAGCGACGATGCCGTCCACGCGTGGACCGGCGCGTCTCCCCATGTCGCCGCTGCCGTGCTCACGAATCAACACGCCGGCTGGCGCAACCCGGACTGCGCCGCGTGCCATCAGGACGTCCATGCCGCCGGCTACGGGCTCGCTGCCTGCGTGGGCTGCCATGGAGCCAACGGGGCCCCCTTTCGCAAGGTCCATGGCCAGCACGTGGCCAACGACGATTGCACCGGCTGTCATGCCGACCGGCACGCTCCGGCCAAGATTGCAGACTCAGACTGCCGAGTCTGTCATGGTTTCCAGGAACCGGATGACGTCTGCGGAACCAAGGAATCGGTGGACGTGGTCGTCATCGGCGCCGGCGGAGGAGGCCTGTCAGCGGCCGCGGCCCTGGCCAAGGGGGGCCTCGAAGTGGCCGTTCTGGAGCAGAGCTACAAAGTCGGAGGCTGTGCCGCGACCTTCAATCGGGCCGGCTACCGTTTCGAGGCCTCTCTGCACGGGTTCGACGGGCTCAACCCCGACACCGGGATGAACGTGAAGCTGCTCCAGGACCTGGGCATCCTCGACCGCCTCGAGCCGGTTCACTGTGACCCCATGTATCAGGCCGTTTACCCTGACTTCTCCTACGACATCCCGGCCGACGTCGAGGCATACCGGGACCTGCTCAAACAGGAGTTCCCCGCCGAAGCGGAGGGCATCGATGCGCTCTTCGACGAGATGATCGACCTGAACCGAATCCTGAGCGCCGTACTGGCGGCCCAGGCCGAGGGGAAGCCCATTCCGGACGACGTTTCCGTGGAGGATCTGACCAAGCTGCAGGGGTACATGGCGCTGACGCTGACCGACGTGGTCTCGAAGTTCCTGACCGACCCCAGGCTCATCGCCCTCTGGACTCAGCTTGCCGGCTTCGCGGGCGGCTCTCCCGATGACGTGGCAGGGCTCTTCTTCATCGCCATGTGGAACAGCTACCACATCGGCGGCTACTACTACTTCGAGGGCGGCTCCCAGTCCGTCCCCGATGCTCTGGCCGAAGTCGTCCAGGAAAACGGAGGACAGATTCTGACCAGCAGCCGGGCCAGCCGGATCGACCTGAAGGAAGGCAAGGTCACCCGCGTCCGCACCGAAGACGGCAGATGCTTCGATACCCGCTATGTCGTGTCCAACGCCAACGCTCCCGACACGCTTCTCAAGATGGTGGGCAAGGAGAACCTCCCGGCCGAGTACGTCGAGAAGCTCGACTCCATGACCGTCGGCCTCTCCGCCTTCGTCATCTACCTCGGCGTCGACCAGGACTACTCGGACTACTTCCCGGGGACTCACGGAATCATGATCAACGACGGGTACGACACGGTCGACTTCTTCGAGGCCGTGTCCGACTGTGCGCCCGAACGGACCGCGTTTGCCATCTCCAACTACACCGTCTCCGACCCGGGCAACGCACCGCCCGGCAAGAACGCCATCGTCATCGTGTCGCAGCTCGGGTACGACTGCGGACAGGAGTGGAAGGCCAATCTCCCGTACGAAGAATACAAGGCGCTCAAGGAGGACCTCGCCCGCCAGTACATCGAGCGGGCCGAAGTCTACCTTCCCGGGCTCTCCGAGCACATCGAGGTCATGGAGGTTGCCACTCCCAGGACCGTGCAGGCCTTCACCCTGAACCCCAGAGGCTCGATCTTCGGTTGGGACAACACCGTGGCGCAAAGCATGATGGGACGGCTTCCCCAGCAGACCCCCATCACCAATCTCTACCTGGCTGGTGCCTGGACCTTCCCGGGTGGAGGTCAGTCCGCAGTGCTCATCTCCGGCGCCACTGCGGCTCGCACAATCCTTGCCCTTGAGAAGGAGAGAACCTCGGGAGACCGGTAGTCCCCCTCACAACGCCAGGCACTCGGCATAGACAGCGGCACACTCCTTCACGAGCACTTCCGCCTCGCACACCGCAGTGGCCGGCACGCAGTACTGCTCCACACAGGCCCCGATCTCGTCGATGGAAGCCTGGACCGCCACGGTCCCGTGAAGGCGGCAGCCGATCCGGCAGACCTCGTCCCACCACTCGCACGACTGGATGCAGCCAAAGACCTCGTAGCAGTCGAGCGGGCCGTTGGTGCAGGCCGTGAGCTCCCCTTTGCACGCATCCAGCGCAGCGTTCTTGCAGGCCGCGTCGGGACATGTGTAATACCCGTTGGAATCCAGGCAGCTGATGTAGAAGTCCCACGTGTTGAGGGCCTCAATCGTGGAGTTGGTGAAGCAGTCGTTCGTGCAGTTGCTGTCGCCCCCGGGACAGCCGATGAGGCAGACGTAGAGGTTGCTGCACGACTCGTCTCCGTGGAAACAGTCATAGTACTGAATCATGCACGGGGCGATGGCCTTGTCCTGGCATGCCTTGTCCCCGGCCGGGCAGGCATAGAACCCGGTCGCGGTGAGGCAGTTGACGAATGCGTCGTACTGCTCCTGCGCCAGGGCATCTCCCTGGTCGACGCACGCGGAGAGACAGGACTTGTCGCCCGCCGGGCAGGTGCCGAAGCAGTCGAAGATCTCCCAGCACTCGAGGGCTACCGGCGTGATGCACTTGAATCCCTCGCACTTGGTGGCCGACGCCGGGCAGTCCAGGCAGGGGCACAGACCGCACACGCCGCCAATGCCGTCCGCACCGCACTCCTTGGTCCCGCACAGGTCCGGCTTCCCGTACAGCTCGCAGAGCAGAGGGTCTCCCACGCAGTCGTTGAACGCAGGGCACCCCTGGGTCACCTGCGCCCCGTTCCCACAGAACCCGCCGCACTGGTTGTCCCCGCACACCTGCCCGGTACAGTCGGGCGTGCAACAGGTCCCGTCGAAGCAGACGTCCCCCGCAAGGCAGTCGCCGCACTTTCCGTCGCAGCCGTCGGAGCCGCACAACTTTCCCGCACAATCCGGAATACACACGCAGGTACCCTGCTGGCAGACGTCCTGCGCCCCGGGACAGACGCCGCACACGCTCCCGCAGCCGTCGTCCCCACACTCCTTCCCCTGGCATTTGGGAGTGCAACACGCCCCGACGTAGCACACGTCCCCGACCGCGCACTCTCCGCACACACCGCCGCAGCCGTCGTCTCCGCAGAGGAGCCCGTCACAGGCCGGAATGCACGTGCACACGCCGTCGATGCACTCGTCCTGAGAGCCGGCACAGGTCCCGCACACATCTCCGCACCCGTCCTCCCCGCAGTTCTTGCCCTCGCACGCAGGCTGGCAGACGCACACCCCCTCGATGCACTCGTCCTGAGCACCTTCGCAGGTCCCGCACGTTCCGTTGCACCCGTCGGGGCCGCACGACTTGCCCTCGCAGGCCGGCTGGCAGACACAAGCCCCTTCCACGCACCCCATCTGATCGCCGATGCACTCACCGCAGGTCCCGCCGCAGCCGTCATCCCCGCAGGCCTTTCCGGTGCAATCGGGCACGCACACGCACTGGCCCCCCAGGCACTGGTCGAACGCACCCGGGCAGGTTCCACAGCTCCCGCCGCAGCCGTCGTCCCCGCATTCGAGCCCGTCGCACTCCGGCACGCACAGCTCCCCGGTCAGCTCCGGCTGCGGGACCTCTCCGCTCGCAGCATCGTCGACGCTGGCGTCGCCAGGGGCATCCGCCTCGGCCAACGGAACGTCGGCCGAATTCGACGAGCTCTGCCCGCACGACGAGACCAACCAGGCAACGAGCGCCCCCAGCACCGCAATGCTTCTCAACATGACCTCACCTCGCCAATAGAGTTGACCGGGGGGCAGTCTACTTGAAGCGGGCTCCTGTGAAAAGCGTTATCGACCGCCAGGCATCCAGGGGCGAACCACCCGTCGAGCCGGGTGGCGAGCCATCACTACTTGTCTTCCAGGGTCCGGGCAAACTCGGCATCCAGAGCGGCAACCGTCCGGGTCAGCCCCTCGGGCAATCCGACCAGGAGCGGGGTATCCGGCAGCAGATACGCGACCACAGGCGCCGACTCGCCGCCGTCCACCCGGCGGAACCGACGGTCCTGCTTGCGCAAGCCCCAGAGGAAGACATCCAGGGGCTCATCGGCACCCTGCACCTCGTCCGGGTCATAGGTGAACACCACCACGACGTCGGTGAACGCCATGGCGCCGTAGGCCAGCACCGCATGCCCGAGGTTGGCTTCGGGCCGGCCGGGGGACGCTGAGTGGGAGGCCACCATGGCAACGGGCACCGGCTCCCCCTTTCCGAGTCGCTCCAGCAACCGCACGACCAGGTCCTGCCCACCGGTCCCGCCCGCCAGCGTGGACACCCCGATGGACCAGTTGCGCGGCTCGAGGTTCGCCAGGTGCAGGAAGTTCATCTCCTCCTTGACCTGGGCCTCCTGGACCAGCGACTTGAGCCGCATCCGGAGACACAGGCAGTCCGACTTCCTGGCGCACTGCACACACTCCCGGAACTGCTCACGGGCCGCAAGCACCATGCCGAGACAGGTCCCCCGGGTCAGCTGCGACAAGGTCCCCCGCGTGAAATTGGCGAAACCGGGCGTGTCCATCACCGGGTCAAAGCCCGTCTGCACGATGTCCTCGAGCATCCCGAGCTTCGACACGTCCAGCTCGACAGGAATCAGCACCCGGCTCTCTCCCAGGCGGACTTCGATGCTCCCGAGCCCGCTGGCCAGCCGGGCCGAGTCGATGGTCCCGAAACGCACCGACACGCGGACACGGGCAGAAAACCCGCCCGACACCAGCAGCTTCCGCTGCCCCCCGAGGGTCAAGATCTCCGGAAGCAGCACCTCCACCAGCCCGTCCGCCGGCGCGTCCACGTCCAGCTCCTGGCCCGATAGGAGGGTGTCAAGGCCGATTCGGAATGCCGCCGGTGCCACACTCAACGCTCCCTGCACCTGCCGCTGACGGGTGCTGAAGTGCCCCGAGAATGCCACCGGAGCCAGGTCACCGCTCCCCGCCGCCACGGTCCAGACATACGTGGAATCCGGCTCCAGCACCCCCGTCGGGAGCTCCAGTCGCCCCGCTTCGGCCGGAAGGCTGACGATCCACACGAGCTGCCCATCCTGCCGCTGCCGGTAGACGTGAACGGTCCAACCTGCGTCGGTGGAGGGCCAGCGCAGGGTGGGGGTCAGGTCCGATACCGCTTCCCCCCCTGCGGGCCACGGACGCATCGACGGCGCAAGCACCGCTCGCTCCTGTGAACCCCCCGACGAACCCAGCAGCCGATGATCGAGTGGAAGCAATGGCGGCAACAACGCAAGCGCGAGGAGGACCGCCGATGAAATCGCCGCAAACCGCCAGAACAGCGCCAGAACTCTCGTCGCCATGGGGGTACCTCCAATCGGTATCTCCTCCCCCCCTCAGCGCATTGCGACCTGTCAACCCCTCCAGCACAAGTATAGGGAGTGGCACCCTCCGATTCAACATCGTGAGGGGTTCTATCCCTAGAGCGAAGCGGGGTTGCGGTCCGCGTAGTACCCGAGAATGGCCTGTCGGGCCGTCGAGAAGATCAGCACATCACGCGCGGCCAATGATATAGCCGGCCGGATCGACCTGCGTCCGCAAAATCTGGAGCTCGACTTCGGTCGGCGGGTCGGTGCGCTCCAGCCGCTCGGCCACCAGCAGCTCGAAGCCGCAGTTCTCCAGGACCTGTTCCAGCGTGAAGCCCGGATGCAGCGAGATGACCCGCATCCTCCGGCTCGTCTCCTCGAAGTCCATGATGGCCATGTTCGTGATGACCCGGTAGGGTCCTGTCCCTGCCGGCAGCCCCGCCGCCTCCCGGGCGTTTGCGCCGGACAGGAAACCGGGGGTCGTCACGTAGTCCATCTGACGGGTGAACCGCCGCTTGTCCTGCGGGGTGATGACCATGGTCCGCCAGCAGAAGGAGGCGAAATCATTCGCACCTCCGCTGCCCGGGAGCCGAACCCTGGGCCGCTCGTGCGGGCCGATCACCGTGGAGTTCAGGTTCCCGTACATGTCGATCTGCGCACCGCCCAGGAATGTGTAGTCCACGAGCCCCCTCTGGCAGGTCTCCATGATCTCGCACATGCCGGTGGCCATGACCCCGCGAAAGAAGGTTCTCGAGTCTCCCACGGAAATCGGCATCTCAGGCAGAATCGGGGCGACGCCACCCGCCTCGAAGAGAATCAGGAGGTCCGGTGCGTGCGTCTTCTGGGCCAGCATCGCGGCCGCACACGGTGCCCCCGTTCCCACCGCCACCGTGGCCCCGTTCTCCAGCAGACGGGAGGCCGCACAAATCATCTGCTCCATCACGTTATGCTTGCTCATCCGCACCCTCCGGATCCCGCATCCTCGACCGCTCACTCCTGCCCGCAACGTCCTTCCTCGGCCCTGATCCGCAGCTCCATGCGCCGCAGCCTGGACATCTTCCTCATCCCGCCGTTGCGCTCCAGGTACTCGGAGAAGTCCTGCACGCCGAAGATGTTGGCCTGGAGGAAGGAGGCAAACGCCTCGGGGTCCTTCTCCACCTCCAGCCATTCGTGCAGGTGCTCCTCGTCCGAGAAGTACTCATGCGCCATACAGCCGGGATATCCGCCGTAGCGAACCTCGCAGACCGCATCGACCAGGTAGTAGGGGATGGCTGTCCGGGAGGGGTCGGATCGGATCTCGTCGGAATGCACGAGCCGCTCGCACGTGATGATTAGCCGCTTGCAGGCCCTGGCAAGGTCCAGATCGGAGATGTGGATCCCCCGGATACGGCAGTTTCCGAACTCGTCGGCCTCGTGCACGTGAATCGCGGCCACATCGGGGTAGACCGCAGGCTGCAGGACCAGCTTCTTGCCGGTGTAGGGGCATGTGACTACCGAGGCCGGGCTGTATGCGAAGGTGTCGGTTCCCATGAGATGCCTGGCCGGCAGGAACGGGACGCCCATGGCCGCAGCTTTCAACCTCAGGGAGAGGCCGTAGTTGCTGTTCTCCGTGATCCGCACCTTTCCCGATTCCATGTAGCGCCGGGCGTTGGGGGACAACCCACGGGCCTCGAGTCCCACGACGTATGCGACGTCGCAGCGGTCGAAGGTCTCCCCGGCGGCCAGGATCTGGAAGTCGTGGGTCGACGTGTGACCGAGAAAGCCGAGCCCCTTGCGCTTCTGCCGGACAATCTCGTGGCACACTGCGGTGGGGATCCGGTTGGCCCCGAACCCGCCGATGGCCAGGTAGTCGCCGTCTCGGATGAACCTCTCGACCGCCTTCCTGACCGACATCACTTTGGGAGCGAGCGCCTTGTCCTTGCTCCGAAAGAACTCACGGGCACCATCGGGATCCGGGGAGGTGAACAGCTCCCCGCCGCCTCTCTGCACAACGTCCACGGCACACCTCTTCAACGGGGTGAGAACACACTGCGAGTCTATACCGGGGCACCGGGCGCAGAACAAGCCAAATGTTGCAACGCCCCCCGGCCGTTGCCGCTTGCGCTGTTCGCGTGCGTGCCTTATTATGGCGACCGGTCTTCCAGGGGAGCTTCATGGCAGCGGAAGAGAAGAAGCAGAAATCCTCGTTCGAGAAGCAGAAGGGATTCTGGAGAAGCAACTGGTTCGTCCTGGTGACGGGCCTGCTTGCCTTGGTCGTGCTGGTGGCCGGTCTGGGGTGGTGGTCGTGGGTCCCCGGCAAGGTCCGCTCCGTAGTAGCGGACCTCGAACAGGGGATGAGCCGCATCCTCGGGACCACGGTGACGCATTCTGAGGTCAAGCTCGAAGGAATCGATCAGCTCACGATTCGCTCGTTTTCCGTTGGGGAAGAGGCTAGCCCACTGGTCGTTCTCGATGAGCTGGTGGTCCGGTTCGACCCGTTCGCGTTCACCGAGGGGCTGCCCACCGTCGTCGTCATTCAGGGCTCGGGCGTGCACCTGACGCCGGTCCGCAACTCGGATGGAACGGACAACTTCAGCCAGGTGATTCGCAGCGTGGTCGCCTACCTCGAACGGGAGCGCAACAAGGAAGGGGGCGAGAGAAGCCGGCTCGCCGCACTGCTGCGACAGACGCCCACCGTGATCCTCGACGGGGTCGAGGTCAGGCTCCTGCTGGAAGACGGCGACCAGCGCACTCCCCTGATCGAGCTTCTCGGAGGGAGCTTCAAGGCCGAGAACCCGAATCTGAGCAGCAGCGAGAGGGCCTACCGGATCGATGCGACATTCCTGGCCGATTCCGGGAAGGCGCATGCGGAGCTGAAGGCAGACGTGGACATCGGGCAGCGCTCGGTCCAGGCATCGGCCGACTTCACCCCGTATCTGCCACTCCAGTTGGAAGAGAACCTGGCGGAGCTGCGCACGGTCCGCTATCGGAGCGGCGAGTTCCTGGAAGTCGATTTCGGCAAGCTGGCGGTGGCCAATGTCCTTGGAAACCCCTCCCGCCTCGAGGACGCCATCCGCCGTTTGGCGGAGCTTGCGGGACGGGAGCCGCCGACCGCTTTGAACCTGCCCGACTGGTCGGTCGACAAGCGGATCGACGCCCTGCTGCAGAAGGCGTCCCCCGTCCTGGCCAGGCTGTCCTATCCCCCGGACAAGGCCAAGGCCTACGCTGGCCAGCTCATGGGGCTCGCGCGCCGCATCGCCGCTCAGTTCCTCGCCGATGCGGACGGGGAATTCCTCGTCCTCGACTCGGGCCGGATCTTCTATCTGCTGGTTCCTGCCTCTCGGGAGGAGCCCCTGCAGCGAGTCAAGCTCTCGTTGCGGAAGGGGGCCAAGGGGCGCCTCGATGCCCAGCTGGAGCATCGTCAGGGAACCGATGACTTCAAGGGTGAGCTCAGCCTGGTGAGCCCGACCGAGCTCTTCCAGGTCTCGGCTGACGGGGTGGTGGACGGAGATCGGATCACGGGGAGGGTCTCGCTCAGCGCATCGCTCGAGGATCCCAAGTTGCGCCTGGCCGGAACCCTTTCCTACGACGCAGGGAAGTGGGGAGGGACGTTCCAGGGGCAGCTTCGCAGCGAGCAACCGCCACTGGCCGTGGATGCCACGCTGGCGTTTGGCGCCTCCGGGATGACGGGAACGGTCAAGGGCGAGCTCCTGATCCCCGAGCTCCTCCTGGTCCACGAGATGTCCGCCAGTGTCCGTCCTCAGGGATGGGAAGCGGACCTTGATGCCACGCTGCTCCTCCCCATCGGGGGCGAGTCGTTGCAGTTCAAGGGGACCGTCGACTCGGCACTCGGGATCCGGCGATTCCAGCTGACTTCGGCCGGGGACGTCCGGATTCCCCTCGACGGCCACGACCTCCTCGTCAACAAGCTGCGCATGGGGCGGGACGGAGTGGTCCATGTCGAGGACCTGGCAGTCGTCAGGACAGGAGAGGAGCGGAATCGGGCGCGGCTCAGGGTCACGGACCTGGCAGTCGAGCTCACCTTGAAGGGCAAGGAGCTCGTCGACCGGCTCCAGGAGTTGGATTTCGGACAGCCGCCGCTCCAGCTGGCCTCGGCCCTCGTGGGCGGGGTCGAGATCGTGGAACCCGTATTCATCGTCACCCAGCCTCCACGCCTCTCCGAACCCGTGGGCGATGAGGGCCCCGGCGACGAGCTGTCGGACAAGATTTCCGACAATCTGGAGGAAGGATCGGCCGAAGCGGTGGTGATGGCCCCCTCCTATCGGGCCGCCCTCTCCCGCCTGGTGCTGGGCACCGGCTCCGCACTCGAGAAGCTCGTCGATGTCATGACCAAGGCCGGCGATCGCTTCCCCCTCAGCAGGACCGTGATCAAGGAGGGCAAGCTGGAGTATTCGGACGCGGTCTCCCAGCAGGATCGCCTGCTGACCGACCTGTCCCACTTCAACGCCCTGGTCGAGAAGGAAACCCGGCCCGGCAGTACCTCAGGAACTTTTCGCGTCTCCGCCAGCTTCTCCACGGCAGTCGGAAACGAGAAGGAAGCCGAGGCACGGCTCGTGGCCAAGGTCGATCTGGCAAGCGGGAACCTCGAGGGAGAGCTCTCGGTGGACCGCCTATCACTCTTCGCCTACCGCTTCCTGCTTCCCTCGTGGTTCTCTCCATCCCGCCTCTCGTTCCTCGAGGGGGCGCGGGCGGCCCTCAGCTACGACCGCGAAGCCGGCCGCGTCGCCCTGTACGGCCAGGGCAGGCTGTCCGATTTCAACATCGTCTCCCCGCACATCGCCAGCAAGGCCGTCGAGCACCTGTCCGTGGACCTGGTCGCCGGTGAGGATGCAGCAACCGGGCTCCAGTTCGATCTCAACAGCCGAAGGCTGGAAACACTGGCCCCGGTCCGCCTCGCATTCGGCAGAATCGCCAACCTGGCCGTTGACTTCAAGGTCGATGCGGCCGACGCGGACTTCCCGAAATTCTACGCCCGGGTCTCGCTCCCGGACATGCCCATGAACGACATCCTTGCCTCCATTCCCAAGGCACTGGGGAGCGCCCTCGAAGGGCTGCAGCTTGCCGGCAACCTGGGCTTCTCCCTCAGCATCGACGGCAACTCGAGAGACCTGCGCGACCTCAAGTTCGGTTTCGAGGTCCGGGAGGATGGCCTGAAGCGTGAAGCCCCCGCCCGAGCGGCCGACTTCGACAAGCTCTCCGGGGCGTTCAAGCACCGCCCGCCCACGGATCGGGGACGGGCAATCATCGTGGGCGAAGGCCCCGACTTCGTCCCCCTCAGCCAGATTTCACCCTGGCTCGTTCTGGCGGTCACCACGTGCGAGGACGGCAGCTTCTTCAAGCACTCCGGCTTCAACGAGTTCCAGCTCAAGATGTCGATCATACGCGACATCGAGAAGGGACGCTTCGCCCGCGGGGCAAGCACCCTCTCCATGCAGCTCGTCAAGAACCTCTTCCTGACGCACGAGAAGACCGTGGCCCGGAAGCTGCAGGAAATCATCTTGACCTGGCTCCTCGAGAAGGAGGTCCGCAAGGATAAGCTCATCGAGGTGTACCTCAACATCATCGAGTGGGGGGAGGGGGTTTACGGCATCAAGCAGGCTTGCGATGTGTACTTCGGCGGAATTCCGCCGTCCGCTCTCAACCCTGGACATGCAGCGTTCCTGGCCAGCTTCATCCCATACCCCAAGCCGTTCCACCGGCGCTTCCGGGAAGGCTTCGGCTCGGAGGAACGCAGCAAGAGCTGGCTCAAGTGGTGGGACCGACGCCTGAAGATCGTCAAGCGCATCGTGCGAGCCATGGTGAACAATTGCCAGAAGCTGGACGGGAAGTGTCCGGCCGACGTGCCTTACTGTCGAGTGCTCGCCAACACCTGTGCGAATAACTTCGAGCTGGTCAAGGCCGACAATCTCAAGAGCCTGGATGAGCTGTTCCGGCCTCGCGAGCCGGCCGAGCTCGGAGACACGGGTAACCCGGAGCTGGAGCTATAGGAGGCGTACGTGCCCCGTTATTCGCAACTTCCGGGCCGACGGAAGATGACGAGTGCCCCCGGAAACCTCCGGCGACGCCTGGCGTGGGCTGGCTACTTCGCCATCTTCCTGTTCGTGGCTGCCTGCACCTACTGGCTGAGGGCGATTCTCCTCCCATTCGTGATTGCATTGATCATCGGCTACGTTCTCGGGCCCCTGGTGGCCCGCATGAACCGCCTCGGCCTGCCGCGATGGGGCGGAGTCGTCCTCGTGTATGTGGGGCTCATCGGACTCATCTCGCTCTTCCTCACGTTCCTCCTTCCGGTCGTCAGCCGCGAATCGGGCAAGCTGGCCGAGCGCTTCAACGTGGTTCTCAAGGATGCCCCGCACCTCTACGAGCGAATCGAAGGCGGAATCGGGGATCTGGTCGACCGTATGGCCGGGGTCGAGACGCGCCCCGATGAATCCGTCGGGCTCGGGCAGGTCGCCTCTGACGACGAGTGGGGCTTCGGCCCGGCGGTCCAGAAGATCCCGTCCGTCATCCCTCCCGCTCTTCCAACCCTCGAACAGCTCGATTTCGGTGCCGGTGACGAGAGACTCGCCGAGGCCGGAATCCCCGAGCAGCCACGCATCAGCTCAGTCCGACTCGAAGGGGGCCAGGCCGAGCTCATTCCCATGCAGCGGCCTCGGTCCGCCCTGACCATCGAGCAGGTCAAGCCCGGCGTGTTCGGCGTCAACATCGGCACAGCGACCGTCGACGTCCGTGAGAGCGGCGAAGGAACCTATACCCTGGCCGCACGCGAGGGAGCGGGAGACGGGCCCGCCGGAAGCGACCTCAAGGAGAAGGTCATCTCCTCCATGCGCAAAGGACTCCAGCAGTTTTCGGCCTCGCTGCTGTCCGGGTTCTTCACCTTCTTCCAGGGGCTCATCTCCGGTCTGATGAATGCGCTGGTCGGCCTCATCGTGGTCTTCCTCGTTGGAGCCTTCGTCATGATCGATGCTCCCAACATCGTCAACCGCATCGGCAGCGTATTCCCCCAGCGCTACCAGGCCGACTACCGTGAGCTCCTCGACCGCCTCGATGCAGGATTGTCCGGGGTGGTGCGGGGGCAGCTCCTCATCTGCCTGGTCAACGGAGTCCTCTCCACCATCGGCTTCTTCATCTTCATCCCGGAATACGCCGTGGTGCTCGGAATCCTGGCCGGACTCATGAGCCTGATACCTATCTTCGGCACGATCATCAGCTCGGTGCCGGCACTCCTCGTGGCGGTCACCGTCTCATTCGGACACGCGCTCGGCGTGCTCGCCTGGATCCTCGGCATCCACTTCGTGGAGGCCTACCTCCTCAACCCGAACATTATCGGTCGCCAGGCGCGCATCCATCCCATCCTCGTGGTGTTCGTCCTGATTGCGGGCGAGGCCCTGTATGGAATGAAAGGGATTCTCCTCGCTGTGCCCGCAATGTCCGTGGTGCAGACCCTCGTCCAGTTCGCCTACTCGCGGATCCGCCCCTACGTGCGTTGAATCCGGTCGATGACGTCGAGCACGCGCCGCAACAAGAACCTCCCGCCCACGCGACCGACGAACCGGAGATCGGTTACCAGAAGAAGATGGGCCGCGAGGCGTCGCTGAAGCGTGTCCCTCCCCAGCCATTCCGGAAAGAAGCCCTCGCGCCACGCCGACAGGAGGAATCTCGACGCATCCCGTCTCACCCGCCCCGTACTCAGTCCGGCAAGCAGCCCCCCCGGAAGCCGCGTGCCGAACAGCTCGACGCAGGCCGACAGCATCAGTCCCAGGGCCCCATCCAGCTTCTCGCAGCGGGCCGCCGCCAGGGTCTCCCCGACGTCATCGGTTGCCCCGTTCTCCACCAGCAGATGCACGTCCACCAGGCTCTTGAGCGGAATGTTGAGGGCATGCTTCAGCGCATGGGCGGCCGCCACCAGCAGCTGCTGCCGCAAAGGCGGAAACAGCAGCCGCTCCCCCAGCTCTGCGGCCGGAAGCGCCCCATTCGCCAGCGCCGCGTAGGAGAGGGTAGGGCGGTGATTCTGATCCACTGCCCGATGGAGCTCGACGTGAAATCCGTCCTGCCACACGGTCACGTGGTGGCCGTGCCTCATGGACCAGGCACGCTCCGCTACCGGCAGGTGCAGCGTCCAGCCCCTGTCAACGAGCGCCCCCACCGCCCCCCGCACCTGCTCGGCAGGAAGCAGAAGGTCGAGGTCGGCTGCGGCACGAAGCCATGGAGAGGGGTACACCTGGTATCGCAACGCCCCTCCCTTGAGGACGATGCCCGGAGAAATCCCCGCTGAGCCCAGCACCTCGGCCACTCGACGCGTCCGCTGCTCCCAGAGCAGGAAGGCATGGAGCGAGGCCTCCCGCGCCCGGGCCAGCAGCGCCGCCACGCGCATCTCGGCGAGCCCACCGAGCCGCTCCGCCGGGCCAGTTCCCCCCTCGAGCAGCCTGGCCAGGTTGCCGAGCACGCAGAAATCCACGCCGTGGCGCCAGGCGTCGTCCAGCAGCTGCGGACCGGAAATGGTCCGCACGGGATGAAATCCTGCGTCCGACTCCGTACGCCGGGTGAGCCGCTGTCTCAAGAGATCGAGGTTCTGGTTAGGAACGGCTGCCGCCGCCAGAAGAGGATCGAGCGGTCTGCCGTAAAAAGAGTGCTCGCTCACGGGGTTCCGGAGCGCGTGCCCGCCTCCGCCGCAGAGGTGGGACCTCCCGCTGCCGGGGCACCCTCAGTGGCCGGGGCGGAGCCTCCCGCTGCCGGGGCACCCTCAGTGGCCGGGGCGGAGCCTCCCGCTGCCGGGGCACCCTCAGTGGCCGGGGCAGAGCCTCCCGCTGCCGGGGCACCCTCGGCAGGGGAAGGTGCAGGCATCGGACCGAATCGATCGCCGGGCGCTGCAAACAGGAGCACGTGCGGAAGCACGGGAACCCACTGGCGGCAGCGCCCCGACATGGCGTAGACCGTGCATCGATACCGGAGCATGTCGATCGCAGAGACCACCTTTTCCATGGGGGTGTCCCACGCTGCGCTGAACTGGACGCCGTACCCCGAGGCCTGCCCCAGGTAGTGATAGAGCCGGTCAGGCTCGGAGAGGGGAACGTCCACTGCAGTGATCACGGTTCCGTCCGGAGCACGGAGCACGACCCGGAACCCCGCCCCCTGCAGAAACACCTGTGGAATCAGCGGGGTAGGGGCGACCAGGGCCGACTCCCCGGTCAGGCGGCCGCGGCCATCCACGTCGTCATCGGCTTTGGCGGCGGTGTCACCGACCGGAGGAACCACGCGATTGGGCGGAAACACGACTTCGGTGGTCTCGGAGGCGTCAGAGCTGCGCACATCGGACTCTGGCGTCCCTTCGTCGGCAGAAGGGGCTCCGGTGTCGGCCGAATCGAGTCCGGCCTCCTCCCCCGGCACGTGGAGAGCTACGGAAAGGGGAGGAGGAGCCTGACGGCCCAGAAGGACGGGATGCTCGGCAGCAAGCCGGTTGATATGCTCCACCAGCTGAGTGGCAGCCAGGCGCCCCACCTCGGAATCCTCGGCGGCCCTGTCCCACATGACGTCCGGAGGGAGGCAGGACGGCATCGCCGGATCCTCCAGCCCGGCGAAGGTCTCCGGGTACAGCGATGCCGAGTAGGCCAGGAACGCATACGGGAAGTCCGTCGACTGGACCTTCGCCTCCTGCTGCCACCACTCGTCGCCGAGGAGATGGAACTTGGGGCGCTGGATCCGGTCGAGCCTCGGCGAAGGCAGCGGGATGTAACTGAGCGAGTCGTTCTCGTCCACCACCGCGAGCCGGGCCATGGTCAGATCCGCAAAACCCGCCGTGTGAATCAGCATGGCCAGGATACCGAACGGGACGTCCCGGTCCAGGGCCAGCGTGTATGCGTCGCACTCCATCAGCCAGGAGGCCGCCCGGTCGTCCAGCACGGAGAGGTATCCGCTTCGCCCCTTCTGGAAGTACTGGAGCTGCTTGAGAAGAACGGGAATTACCAGCGGCTCCGAAGCGCTGCCCTCCTGTTCCCGGACCCGGTAGAAGACCGCCTCGCCTGTTCCGGTACCCTCTTCGCAAGGGCGTCCGGATTGGGTGGAGCAGACCACTTCCCCCACCCGGTAGTCGTTGACGAAGATCTCTCGCTTGCTGACACTTACCACGATTTCCCGGGCGAACTCGGATAGTCCTGCGGCCGGGGGTCTCCCAATCGGCACGGTCAACGGCGACGTCCCGACAATCCCGTCCAGGCTAGATCGCGAGTTGCCGAGCGGCACCCGGACGCCGTACATGGAAGTCAGGCGTTCCAGGAGCAGCCTCGGCCCCTCGTCCGTCGGCGCCCCCTCAGGCATTCCGGATTCTTCGCCGGGACGAGGGGATTCCTCCTGGGCAGGCCATTCCGAAGACTCCGGCCCCGGTTGCAGGGGCTCGGTTGCAAGCGGAAGGGCTGCCACCGGGCTGGCCGTCACCGGGCTGTTGGTCACGGGGCGCCCCCCCTTTCCCTGGCCCTGGACCGGCTGAGCCTTCCCGCTGGACTCTTCCGAATCCCCCTGGCTGCCCCCGGACGTGCAGGACACCAGCCAAAGCATCGATGCCAGAAACGCCAACCTGTATCCCATCTGCCCCCCCGGGGAAACTGTCACGGGCCGATGGTAGCCCCCGGGTTCCAGGGTGTCAAGCCACGCCCAGGACCGGGAACCGCGCCGCTTCGCCGGTAACTTGACATTCCCCCGCCCCCATCGTATGAGACGCCGCGTCGCTGCTCCAGACACTCGTTCCGCAGCGAAGGAGGATCCATGGATTCGAACCGCTACATGGAGTTGGAGAACAAGTACGGCGCCCACAACTACCATCCGCTCCCGGTCGTGCTGTCCCGGGGAGAGGGGGTGTTCGTTTGGGATGCTGACGGACGCCGCTACATGGACATGCTGTCCGCGTACAGTGCGGTCAACCAGGGACATCGCCACCCCCGCATCCTGGCCGCAGCGGCCCGGCAGATGGAGCGCCTGACGCTGACCTCCCGGGCATTTCACAACGACCAGCTCGGCCCCTTCTGCGAGGCCGTCGCCCGCCTCACCGGCATGGAGATGGTCCTCCCCATGAATACGGGGGCCGAGGCCGTCGAGACCGCGATCAAGGCTGCCCGCCGCTGGGGATACCAGGTTCGCAACATTCCGACCGACCAGGCCGAGATCATCGTCTGCGCGGACAACTTCCACGGACGCACGACCACCATCGTGTCCTTTTCAACCGAGCAGGCCTACACGCGCAACTTCGGCCCGCTCACCCCCGGGTTCCGGGTGGTTCCCTACGGTGATGCCCAGGCACTCGAAGCCGCCATCACCCCCAACACGGCAGCGTTCCTCGTCGAGCCAATTCAGGGGGAAGCGGGGGTCGTGGTCCCCCAGGAGGGCTACCTCGTCCGGGTGCGGGACATCTGCTCCCGCAAGGGCATCCTCTTCCTGGCGGATGAGATCCAGACCGGGCTCGGCCGCACGGGGCGGATGTTTGCCTGCGACCACGAGTCGGTGCGACCCGACATGTACATCATGGGCAAGGCTCTGGGCGGCGGCGTGCTCCCCATCTCCGCTGTTGCCGCAAGCTCAGCCGTGCTCGGAGTCTTCGAACCGGGGAGCCACGGGTCCACGTTCGGCGGCAACCCGCTGGCCTGTGCCGTGGCCATTGAGGCCCTCAACGTGCTCCGGGAAGAGCGCCTCCCCGAGAGGGCACAGGAAATGGGGATCCGCTTCCGGGAAGGCCTGCAGCCTCTGGTCGGCAACGGCGTGGTCGAGCTGGTCCGCGGGCGGGGCCTGCTGAATGCCGTCGCCCTTGCCTCCAACGTCGGCGGTGCCCGCAAGTACACGGAGCGCCTGCTCCAGAAGGGAATCCTCGCCAAGGAGACCCACCAGACGATCATCCGCTTCGCTCCGCCCCTCACCATCAGCGAGCAGGAGCTCGACTGGGCAGTCGACCGCATCCGGGAAGCCCTGGCCGACTGAGCTCCTCAACCGACAACGAACTGCCTCTAGAGGAACTGCACCGCATCGATCAGGATGGCGGTGACGTAGATCATGTCGCCCACGTCGGACACGGAGAACGTCACCGTGATCGGCTTGCCGATGAACGAGTCCGGCAATTGGTAGTAGGCCACGCTCCAGGGAGTCATCCACACGTCCCCCTGGTCGAACTTCACGTCCGCCTGCTCCAGCCCCACGTACTTCTTCCCGCAGCCAGCGCAGGCATCGGGCGGGCACAGGTCATCCACGGTCAGACTCAGGAGCTCCAATTCCTGAGTTCCGTTCGCGACGACCACGTGGAACTTGTCCTGGTAGATCGTGCCGCACCACTCCTTGAACTCCTCGGAGTAATGCTTCCACTTGAAGCCGATGAACTTCGCCGATGCCGGCGGGCAGAACGTCTTCTGGACCTTGCCCAGTTCAAGCTCGGAGAGGCCTGAGCCCACAAACGCCATGTACCACCCTTGCGGGGCCTCGGTCACCCCCATGTTGTGGATCACCTCGGCGTCGCCGTCGAGTGTCCAGCCGGCGAGCTGACCGGACTCGAATCCGTCCTGCCAGCAGCCGGCTCCGGTACACGTGCACCCCAACTTGCACAAGCCGTTCGTCGTGTCGCACGATTGACCGGCCGGGCAAAATCCGCAAGCGCCGCCGCAGCCGTCATCGCCGCAGGACTTGCCGCCGCACTTGGGCACGCAGGCGACACACTGCCCCGCGTCCGAGCAGACCTGGGGCTTTACGCACGTGCCGCAGAACGTTCCGCATCCGTCCGGGCCGCACTGCTTCCCTGTGCAGCTCGGCGTGCACACGGACTGGCACTTCCCGTTCTGGTCGCAGAACAGGTCGTCCGGGCAGTTGCCGCAGAATCCGCCACAACCGTCCGGGCCGCACTGCTTGCCCGAACAGCTCGGATTGCAGCATTCCGGAGTGAGCTTGGGCTTATGCTGGCACGCGTTGGCCACGCACAGGTCCTCCGTGCACGGGTCGCCGTCGTTGCACTGGAGCGCACCGGTGCAGCATCCGGCCACCGGCAGGTAGGTGCACCCTTTGGCCGGGTCGCAGCCGTCCTTGGTGCACGCGTTCCCGTCGTCGCAGGAGACTTCGGTCTTGCTGCACTTGTTGTTCTCGCATGCCGCCGTCACGCAGAGGCTCCCGTCCCAGCAGTCGCTGTCCGCCAGGCAGCACCCGGGGATCTTCGTGAACACGCAACCGGTGACCGCATTGCACTGATCCTGGGTGCAGGGGTTCTGATCGGCGCAGGCCACCTTCTCCCACTGGCATTGGTTGGCACCGCACCACTCGATGGTACAGACATCCGCGTCGTCGCAGTCCGAGGCAACCAGGCAGCAGCCTTCAATGGGAATGAACTGGCACCCCTGTGCGGGACTGCACGAGTCCTGTGTGCACTTCGAGTCATCCTGGCAGGCGACGGGCACGTGCTGGCAGGAGTGCTCGGGCAAGGCACAGTGGTCGTAGGTGCACAGATCCGTGTCCGAGCAGTCCCCGTCCTCGCTGCAGCACCCGGCAATGGGTGCGTGTGCGCATCCGGACACCGGGTTACAGGCATCGGTGGTGCAGAGGTCCGAATCGTCGCAGGAGACGGCCGCCCCCGGGATGCACTTGCCCGCCACACACTGGTCACCCTCGGTGCAGATGCTCCCGTCATCGCACGGCGTAGGAACGTTGAGGTGGTAACAGAGACCGGTTGCCCCGTCGCAAAGGTCTGCCGTACACGGGTTGCCATCATCGCAGTCGGGGAGCGTCCCGGTACACACCCCGGCCTTGCATGAATCATCGGTCGTGCACGGATCCTCATCGTCACACGGTTCTCCATTGGGGCCCTTGACCTCGATACACCCGGAGCCGGGGACGCACTTGGCCACCTGGCACTGCGGAGCATCCGCACAGACGGTATCCTGGGCCGACCGGCACTCCATCAGCCCGGTCTCCTCGTCCAGGGAGCACAAGGAGCGATAGCAGGGCTCGAGACCGGTGGGGGGACAATCGGCATCGGTCTGGCAGGGCAGGGGGGGAACGTCCGGCTGGATGTCGAGGCTCCAGTCCGGCACCAACCATTCGCCCGAGAGGTCTGCCATCTCGCCCGAAGGTCCGTCGCCGGACAACGAATCCGGCGGCACGACCGTGTCCTCCACTTCGAACGCCATCTGGTCGGGGATTGGCAGAAACCGGCCGGCCGGGACCCTCCCGGTACATGCGGGCAACGTGTTTGCCACCGCCAGAGACAAGACCAGGAGCATGCCGAGACTCCAGGGCTGCAGGAAGGCTGAAGGCGCCCCCGGGCACCGCAGAAGAAGACTCGAGAAAGCGCTGCCGCGATTCATCTCGGCACCTCGACGTTTCCGCATCTGACAGAAGGCTCGAAAGCCACGCCGGCAGCGATTCTACCGGAATCACCGACCGCGCTCAACTCTGCAAAGCCGGACGGCCGGGTCTAATGCCCGCCCCGCCCCTTGGGAAGGACGTTCCAGAGGGTGGCCATGGCGATGGCACCAACGACAGCAAACGGGATGGCCCACAGCTTCCAGACCTGCCAGACCGGCCAATTCTCCTGACTCGTGATCCAGGCCACCGCAGGTCCAGTGAGCGCAGCGGCCAGGTACTGCATGCCGTCGAACAGCCCCGCAGCCGTGGCGGCTCCCTTGCGGCCGCCGAAGTCCATGGAGGCAGCGCCGCCAATCATTCCGTGGGCACCGTTCACGAAGAAGGAGAGAATGGCGAAGCTGCCGGCCGCCCCAACGCCGCCCAGCCCCAGGGCGTCGGAGCCGACGAAGAGAAGGAGAGCCAGGATCATCCCGGAGAACCCGATGACGACCACCGGTGCCCGCCGGCTGCCGAAGATCCTGTCGGACATGCCGCCGAAGACGAAGCCTCCGATGATTCCCAGGATCGCAACCGACCAGTACGAGACATGGAACATGGCATCCGACCGGGTGATCCCGTGAACGTCCCGGAAGTACAGAGACGACCAGGCTCCGTCCAGCACCGACCGCCGGACCATGCCGACCATCATCGAAGAGATGGCTATGGTCCACATCAGGCGGCTCGTGACGATCTTCTGGAGCACGCCAAACACGGTGACCTTGCCCGCCGAATCCGCATGAACGGCATCCCCCGTGTCTCGGGTTTCGAACCCGGCCTCTTCGGGAGTCTCCACGACGAAGAACAGATTAAGGAAGAAGAAGAGGGCAACGAACCCTGCAGGCAGCCAGAATGCAAACTTCCATCCCAGCAGATTGGCGAACAGCGGTGCAATGGAGTTCCCGAGGATCAGGCCGAGCCGGATGAGGACGCCGAAGATGGCGCTGAACGTGCCCCGCTCACGGATGTGGAACCACTGGGCGTTGATCTTGACGATGGCCAGTGCCCCGAACGACTGGAAGTAGGCGTTGACCCCCCACACCATCGCCATCCAGACGGCAAGCTCAGACGGAGTCTGCCCGCCGGCAAGCTGGGCAGGGGCCAGCATCGTGCGGGACTCACCCGCTCCAACCCATTTGGCGGCCTCGATGAGCACGAAGTCGAAGGCACCGAAAGCGAGCGAGGCGATCACCACGCCGACCGCGCCGATCAGGAATGCCTTGCGCCCTCCCAGCTTGTCGACGATGGGAGCGTTGATGACCACGGAGATACCGTAGACCAGCGGCAGCACCAGCTCGAACAGACCGAGATCCCCCTTGGTCCATCCGAACACGTCCTGGAGGCTCGCCCCCATGGCCGAGAAGTTGTACCGGGTCATGTAGAACAGGGAGTACAGGAAACCGACCAGAATCCAGTTCTGCAACCGACGCGCCCGATATCCGGGCTCACGGAATTCGGATGGGATGCCGCTCATGTCCACTCCTGGGCAAGGGGTTCACAGCACCAGCGACGCCGACCATAGCAAACCGGTTCTGTGGGTGCAAGACAAGTCGAAGCAGCACGGGAAGGCCTGCCGCTTCTCTTCCTTGCAAACGGACGGCGTTCCAGAGCATACTCCTTGTCGGAGACGGCCCGGCGAGGTGCTTCCCCATGTCACGATTGAGGATGGTCTGTTTGCTCCTGGCGCTGACGGTCGGCAGCGGCTGCGGGTCGGGTGTGACCTCGTCCGTCGAGGACCTGCCCGCTGGCGCGGATGTTTCCCCCGCGGACACGCTGGCCTCGGATTTTCGCGTCCCCCCGTCCGATCTGTCGGACCGCTTCTCCGCCGGTGAAGGGGTCCTGCCAGACTCCTCGAGGATCCCCCCCGGCTTCGGGAATCCCTGTGCGTCCAACGCAGACTGCGAGAGCGGATTGTGCGTGGAAGTCGGAGAGGGCGAATCGGTCTGCACCATTCCGTGCGTCGAAGAATGCCCCAAGGACTGGCTCTGCAAAGGGATCGAAACCCCGCCCGACTGGACCTTCATCTGTGTGCCTCCCGGCGGCAACGCCTGCAAGCCGTGCGATGCCGATTCCGACTGCCTTTACAAGGGCGACCTCTGCCTGCCCGTCGGCGCCTCGGGGACCTTCTGTGCCCTCGATTGCGCAGGGGGAGAGCCCTGCCCCGAGCACTATACCTGCGCCGATGTCCCCCTGGAGTCCGGGACGGCCCGCCAATGCCTGCCGGATACCGGGAGCTGCATCTGCTCGTTCGGGATCGATGGAGCCGCGGAGGCCTGCTCGGTGACCAACGAGCTCGGCAAGTGCTTCGGCGAACGGTTCTGCAACGGCGCCGCAGGCTGGTCCGAATGCAATGCCAAGACCCCCGCCGCCGAGACATGTGACGGGACTGACGAGGACTGCGACGGCCAGGTCGACGAGGGGCTCCAGCCCACTGCATGCTCCAAGTCCAACGAGAACGGCGAATGCCTGGGGACGCTGACTTGCGACGGACCGAACGGCTGGGTATGCGACGCCCCGACTCCGCTGCCGGAAGATTGCGATGGGCTGGACAACGACTGCGATGGCATCGCCGACGATGGCCTGGGCGATCAGCCCGAGCTCTGTGACGGAGTCGACAACGATTGCGACGGGCTGGTCGACGAGGGGTTCAAGGACACGGACTTCGACAAGACGGCCGATTGTGCGGACCCGGACGACGACGACGATCTCGACCCGGATGAGAGCGACTGCTCTCCGCTCGACCCGCTGGTCCACGCAGGTGCGGTCGAGGAGTGCGACGGCATCGACAACAATTGCGATTACTTCGCGGACGAAGGGTGCCCCGCCAGCGGGCTCGCTCTGCAACAGGTGCAGGCGGCGGGGACCGTGAAATCCAAGAACATCGCTCTGACCGTGACCTTCGAGGCCGTTGCCGGAGGACGCGTCCAGGGTTCCGACCTGGTGCTGGAGCTCGGGTGGTAGCGGGCCGGGACTTCCGACCCCTGACAGGAGCAAGGACAGGAGCAAGGACATGGAAACGCCGATGACCAGTGGACGCTGTTGCGGGTGGATGGTCAGCCTGATGGTTGGGGGGCTCCTATGGGCCTCCCCCCTGCCTGCCCATGGAGCGGACTGGGGCCCCGGCCACCTGGCTGTCCGAGGGAGCCTGAGCAATTTGGCCGGCGAGCCCATCGGCGGACCGGTCGACCTCGTCTTCTCCCTCTACGCCGCCCCCGACGGGGGAGTTCCGGTGTGGACCGAGCCCCACATGGACGTGCCGCTCACCGGGGCCGGCGAGTTCTCGGTTCTGCTGGGCCAGTCCAAGCCGCTGGATGCCCCCCCCCTGTTCGAGCAGTACGGGGAGCTCTGGGCGGGAATCGCCGTGGATGACGGCGAGGAGCTTCCCCGACTGCCGCTGTCCGCTGTGGGCTACTCCATGCAGGCCCGGCATGCCGTCGGAGCGTCCGACCTCTCGTGCACGGAGTGCGTCGAAAGCTCCGAGATCCTCGACGGCACGGTCGGGCTTGCAGACCTCGGCGGTGGCTGCACATCAAGTCAGATCCTGAAACGCAACGGCGCGGGCGACGCGTGGACCTGTGCCGATGACCTGGTCCTCACCGAGCAGCAGGTCGTCGACTACGTGAAGAAGAACGGCTTCGTAACCCTGGCGGAGCTTGCCGTCGTCGCGTTCACGGGCGACTACGCCGACCTCATCAACACCCCTCCTCTGCTCGACGTGATGGGCCTCGATGCTCTCGGAAGGGTCACCATTGGCAACAAGCCGATCATATCGGCCGACGGCAAGTGGATTGGCGACCCGACCGGCCTCATTGGCCCGCAGGGGCCGCAAGGGCCGCAGGGAGAGACCGGGCCAGTCGGGCCGATGGGACCGATGGGACCGATGGGGCCCCAGGGGCCCGTCGGAGACATGGGCCCTCAAGGACCGCAAGGCCTCACCGGACCTCAGGGACCGCAAGGCCTCACCGGACCTCAGGGCCCCCAGGGATTGCAGGGGCCCAAGGGCGATACCGGGCCGCAGGGGCCACAAGGGCTGACCGGGGCGACCGGCACGACCGGGCCTCAAGGACCCCAGGGGCTCCAGGGCGTGGCCGGTCCGCAAGGACCCAAGGGCGATACCGGTGCCACCGGCGCAACCGGTGCGACGGGGCCTCAGGGGGCGACGGGTCCGCAAGGACCCAAGGGCGATACCGGAGCCACCGGCGCAACCGGTGCGACGGGGCCTCAGGGGGCGACGGGTCCGCAAGGACCCAAGGGCGATACCGGTGCCACCGGTGCGACGGGGCCTCAGGGGCCGACGGGGGCTACCGGCGCAACGGGCGCTACCGGGCCTCAGGGAGCGGCCGGGGAGAATGGGGGCCTGTGCTACACTCGCTGGGGGGTTTGGGGGTGCGCGGCCGGATACACCGAGGTCGTGCACGGCAACCCCGGAGGCCACGAATCCTACACATCGGGAGGGGCCCATCTGGCCAACGTGGAGTGCGTCGATTCAACCCCCTCGGCAATGTCGACATGGAGCGGCGGCTATCCCAATCGCCTCATGCGTGGCGATGCCGAAGGGGACGGCATGCAGAAGGTCCGCTCCCGTTGCTCGGTCTGCTGCGTGGGCGGCTGCTACATGGCGCTGGGCGTAGACACCTGTGCGGCCGGATACACCAAGGTCTATGGGGGACGGACCGGAGGCATCGAGGCCTATGTGCAAGGCCCTTATGGAAAGACCGTCTGTGTGGACTCCGCTTCGGAAGTCCAGAATACCTGGTCCTCGGGCTACAACACCCGCCTCATGCGCTTCCGGGACATCGGAGGTGCTTCCGATAACGGCATGGACCAGATCAATAATCTGTGTGCCATGTGCTGCAAACCCTGACCTCCTGCGCCCTGCCCACCTGCCTGACCGTTTCCGTGCCGTGGGCACGCATTTCCTCGCATTGCATGTGCTGGGCCTCGTGTGGTATAGGGAGACGCACCTCGTCTGCGGCGAGGACGTGGGCAAGAATCACCTGTTCGGAGCACTGAATTGGGCCTGACGAGCTGGCTGGAAAGATTGCTGAAGAGGGTAGGGGGGGCAGCTCGATTTCTGCCCTGCCTGTGGCTTCTCGCTGCAGCGATCTGCCTGCTGGCGTCCGCCTGGCTGCTCGTCCGCGTGTGGCATGCGGGGGAACCTCCCGCTGCGGCGGATTGGCAGCAGGCGGCCAGCCGGATGGCGAGCCGCATCGGCCCCGGGGAAATCATTTTCGTGCACCCCGCCGGCCGCACCGCTCAAGCCATTGATTCCGTCGCCGGACTCCCCGTCGCCTGCGACCCGTGGGAAGGCTCGCTCACCCTGTCGGGAAAGCTTCCCGCCGGAATCTGGGTCGCCGGTGACAGGGCGCTTCCCGGGAGGTTGAAGACCCTGCTGGCGGGATTCTCCCGAAAGGGAACCATCGGATTCGGCAAGGTCTTCCTGAGGCACCACTGGAAGCGGGCCGAGAAGCCTCCGAGGAAGAGGTGATGGCCGTGGACGACCGTCTCTCCCTCGACTCCGCTCGGGACAAGTCCCCCGACTCCGCTCGCAGTGGAGCGTCGACCCTTTCGTCGGTTCTCCTGTGGCTCTTCCTGCTCTCGGCGTACCTGTACCCGACGTTCCTGTTTCCCATCCACAATCCCAACGAGCGAGCCCGCTCCTACATGACGGTGGCGATGTTCGACCACGGTACCTTCGCCATCGGCTACCGCAAGCCGGCGAAGCAGGGTAGGGGGTTCATCGACGAAGGGTCGGTCTACGACCGTTGGGGCTATGTCAACGACAAGGCCCTCGTGTGCGACGACCCACAGCTCAAGCCGCCCGATTGTGCCGGGACTCTCTACTCGGCCAAGGCACCGGGAACGAGCTTTCTCGGCTACCCCATCTACGCTGCCCTCAAGCTGTTAGCCGATGCCCTGGGCATGGACCTCAGCCAGGAGGTGATTCTGCTGGTGTTGCGTCTGTTCGTCGTCGTGATCCCATCCCTCCTGATGCTCTGGGCCTTCCGCCGCTTCGCCGGAGAGGCCGGATTCGACCCGGTGCTGACGGACCTCGCGACGGCCGGGTTGGGGGTAGGCTCCATGGTCTACACGTACTCCCACATGTTTGCGGGGCACCAGGTCACTGCGTACCTTCTGTTCTTCGCCCTTCTGACCGCGTGGCGCAGCCGCTCGGATGACTGGTGGTTCTGGCCTGCCGGGACGGGCTTCTTCCTGGCCATGGCCGTGAGCACGGAATACCCGATGGCGCTGGTTGCGCTTGTGATTGCCGGGTACCAGTTGTACTGCCGCCGTGGCCTCAAGACGGTTCTCTGGGCGGCGGTCGGCGGGCTGTTGCCAGTCCTCCTGACGGCCTGGTTCCACACGGTAGCATTCGGTCGTCCCTGGAGAACGGCGTACACGACTCTTGAGAACCCGGGGTTCGTCCGGGATATTGCTCCCGGCGTGATGGGCCTCCGGGAGCCTCGCCTCGAGAACCTCTTTGGGGCCTTCGTAGCCCCGTTCGAGGGGTTGTTCTACTATGCGCCGTGGATGGTGCTCTGTCTGCCTGCCGTCGTGCACTACCTGGCACGCCAGCGCCGCGCCCAGTCCAGTGCAATGAAGGCGCTCTTCTATACCGGGGCCTTGTCGTTGCTGGCCCTGACGGTGTTCATCTCCTGTCACTCCCTGTGGCGGGGAGGCTGGACCCTGGGGCCGCGCTACATCGTTCCGTTTGCCCCATTTGCCGCCCTGGTGATCCTTCACTGGATTCACCTCTGGAGCGCTGGCCGGCCCCTGGCATCCAGGATTGTGCTGTCCGCTTTGGTCGTCTTGTCCGTCATCGTGACCGGTGCCTGCTCGCTGGTTTCGCAGGGGTTCCACACTGAATTCTTCAATCCACTCACCGAGGCGGTGCTGCCGCTGCTGCGTGACGGGTTCATCACGTACAGTCTGGGTCACCTGCTCGGGCTTGAGGGAGGCCATGTGGTGTTGCCGTTGCTGGTCCTGACGCTGCCGGCGATGGTCTGGCTCATCTGGCAGTCCACGCTCCCAGGTAGACCGACCTCCGATTCGGGTGGCTATTCCAAGCGGATCTTTCAGTTTTCATTCATTATTATCCTGGTCTCGGCAGGTCTTCTGGGTCTGACCATTCCGGCCAGGAAGAGCACGACGCTCAAGCAGATTCGGGCATTGACGTACACGCAGGAGAACTTCTATCCGTTCGGCAAGACGAACGAGTTTCTCCAGGCTCGTGCGTTCCGGCGGTCTGTGGGCAAGCTGTTGCCGGACCATGCCGGAGCCCGACGGCTGGCTCAATGGGATCTGGTGGAGCGTGGTGAGTGCCGCCAGAGCCTTGGCCGCGTCGGAGCTCTGGTGGAATCCGACCTGGATTCCGTGGCCATGCGGAGCATCGCTCCATTCCTGTCGACTCTGCTGCCTTCACCGGTGGGGATTCCGGTTCCGCTTCCCTTGAGAGCGGACTTCCGGATTCCCGACAATCTGCCGAAGCCCTGAGCCGTGTCCCCACCCAAAGCGCCGATAAGAGATATTATGTCAACTCGTATGGATTTCGCGTGCACGTCCGCCTGCGGCGCAGGACCGACGATTCCAGCTTGACAACCCCCGCCCCGATGGCTTACCTTGTCGTCGCTCTTTGGAATCACACCTGGAGAGATGCCCGAGTGGCCGAAGGGGCGCGATTGGAAATCGCGTGTGCCCTCAAAAGGGGTACCATGGGTTCGACTCCCATTCTCTCCGCTGTGCCGAAGCATCTTTGGATGTCGACGCACTCATGATAGCCGGGGACCAACCGCAACGTCGTTGCCGGGAACCCCGCCAGGTCCGGAAGGAAGCAACGGTACTGGCGCCGGCGTGTGCGGCCCCGGCTATCACCGGCCCCCTTTGAGGCCATGAACTGGTGCCCTGCGTAGAACAAGGAAACTGAGCATGTCCGGCTATCTTGCCCTCGCCAGGAAGCACCGCCCTCAGACTTTCGAGGACATCGTAGGTCAGGAACACGTCTGCAAGACCCTTCAGAAGGCCATCGAAGGGCAGCGTATTCACCATGCCTATCTGTTTGCAGGGATTCGGGGGATTGGAAAGACCACCTGTGCCCGAGTCCTGGCCAAGGCCCTGAACTGCAAGGACGGCCCTACCCCACACCCCTGCAATACCTGCGTCTCCTGCGTCGAGATCACCGCCGGACGCAGCATGGACGTCATGGAGCTCGATGCCGCCTCCAACCGTGGCATCGACGACATCCGGGAGCTCCGGGAAGGCGTCCGCTACACGACCGCCCGGGACCGCTTCAAGGTAGTCATCATCGACGAAGTCCATATGCTTACCGAGCAGGCATTCAACGCCCTCCTCAAGACACTCGAGGAACCGCCTGCGCACGTGCGCTTCATCCTCGCGACGACGGACCCCCAGAAACTCCCGGCAACGATCCTCTCCCGGTGCCAGCGCTTCGATTTCCGACGCGTCTCCACCGCCGCCCTCGTCGCCCACCTCGCACGCATCTGCACGAAGGAGTCCGTCGAGGTCGAAGAGGATGCCCTCGCCATCGTCGTCCGCCAGACTCAGGGCAGTGTTCGCGACTCCATGAGCCTCCTCGATCAGCTCATCGCTGCCGCCGAAGGCAAGGTCACCGCTCAGTTTGCCAAGGAGGTCCTCGGCGTCGCGGACCGTCGCTGGGTCCTCGATTGCCTTTCTGCCCTGCTCGGAGGCGATGCCCGCAAGGCCCTCCTCGTGCTGCGGGAGGTCTTCGTCTCCGGATACGACGTGTTCCTCTTCATCTCGGAAGTGCTCCAGAACCTCCGCAACGCCATGGTCCTGGCCGTCACCGGGAAGAACAAGGAGCTTGTCGACCTCAGCCAGTCCGAGCTGAACGAGCTCGTCGAAATCATCAAGGGGCGAAACCCGCTCGACCTGCACTACTACCTCCAGGTCATGCTCCAGGCCGTCGAGCAGATCCGACGCAGCGAATTCCCCCTCTTTGCTGCGGAGGAAGCCCTCGTCCGAGTCGCCAGCGCCTCGCAGACCGCCCAGGTCAGCCACCTCGTCCAGCGACTCGTGGACCTCGAACAGAAGATCGCTAAGGCGGTGTCCGAGCCGGACTTGTTCCGCGGCGGCTCCACGCCCGCAGGGCAGCGCTCTGCCGACCTTCCGAACGATCCTCCCGCTGTCGCACCGGCGTCCGCTGCGCCCGTACCGGCTTCCCCGCTGCCTGCACCGCCAGCACCGCTGCCTGCGCATACTTCCTCGCAGCGCGCCCCGTCCGCCAGGAGCACGGCACAGCCCGTGGAGCCGGCCTCTCGGGACATTATCGCACCTCTGCCGGGCGGTGAACCGTCTGCCGTGGTTGAGCCCGACACGAAGCCCATCGATGAACCGGCAGCGCTCGTTGAGCCCGACACGAAGCCCATCGATGAACCGCCTCCCATGCTCGAGCCCGACACGAAGCCCATCGATGAACCGGCAGCGCTCGTCGAGCCCGACACCATGCCCATCGATGAACCGGCAGCGCTCGTCGAGCCCGACACGAAGCCCATCGATGAACCGCCTGCCATGCTCGAGCCGGAGAGGGTGCCCCAAACCGCCCCCGCCCCGGTCCCTGCATGTGGGGAGAACCCGGCTGAGCTTCCGGCAGCTGACAGCGACAATGAGGCTGCCAACTCCGCTGCCGAGGAGGATTCGGAAGAATCTGAAGAGGCGGAATCGGCCGAGCCCATGAAGATCGTCCAACTCGAGCTCGAGACGCCGGAAGGTCCTGCCACCGCTACCCCCGGGGGTTCGGACGAGGTCGCCGGAGAGCAGCCTGCGCACTTTGAGCACGAGGAACACGAGGCGTTGTCTGCGGCAGCGCCGGAACCGCCCCCCCCTACCCGACCGGTCGAGACAGCCGCTCTGCCCACGTCCGCCGCCGAGATGTCCAAGTTCTGGGAGGGATTCGTCGAGTACGTCAAAGAGCAGCGCAAGAACGCCCGGCTCGGCCAGTTCGAGGCGGGAGCACTCGAGATGCTGGTCCTCAAGTCGGTCGAGGAGTCGGCTCGGCGACTGGTGGTCAAGTGCCCCGCCGGAACACGGCCTCTGGCTGTTTCCATGGGCCTCGATACGATCCTGCTCAAGTACCTTGGATTCGCGGTCAAGGTCGACTTCATCGAGACCGACGAGGACAATGCGGAGTCCATTGCTTCCACCCGGAAACGCCAGCGCAAAGACCAGAAGGCCAGGCGGGAGAAGGAGCTTCGGGAGACGCGAGCGGTCCAGGACGCCGTTGAGATTCTCCGGGGCACGATTTCGAACGTCAAGGTGCAGGAACCCGACTGAGCCTGCATGAAGCGCACCCGTTTTACCTAGAGGTTTGAACATGGCGGATATTCTCCCCAGGCCGCTCCAGCGCCTGATCCTGGTTCTGGCCAAGCTCCCCGGCGTGGGCAATCGCACGGCCATGCGTTATGCGCTTCACCTGGTTCGCGAGGGGGCGGAGAGGCTCCAGGAGCTGTCCTCGGCACTGGACGAGGCCCGGTTGGGGGTGTCGCTGTGTCCGTCCTGCTTCGGCATGACGGAGGGAGATGGCCCGTGCTCCATCTGCTCGGCCCCGGAGCGCCGGACGGACACGCTTTGCGTCGTCGAGGGCATTGGGGACATGTTGGCCATCGAGTCGGCCGCTCAGTATGGCGGGCGCTATTTCGTGCTGCACAAGCTCCTCTCCCCGCTCAAGGGGGTGGGTCCGCAGGAGCTGCACATCGATCGCCTTCTCGAGAGGGTCAAGGTCGATAGCATATCCGAGGTCGTCCTGGCCACTCCTCTGACCACCGACGGTGAGGCGACGGCCACCTACCTGAGCCGGATGCTGACGCAGTCGGGAGTGCGAGTCACCCGCCTGGCCGCAGGGGTTCCGGTTGGGGGAGCCATCGAGTACCTGGATCGCCTCACGCTGAGCCGCGCCTTCCATGACCGCAAGGAGCTGTAGGCCCCGGAGTCACGCATCAGCGCTGTTCCAGGAGAAGAGGTGGGCGAGGCAACGTTGACCGTCTGCAGTTGCAGCCATATACTCCTCGACGGGGAGTGAGCAGCGATCGGCAGCTGACCGGGAATAGAGATGACCCCGGGCCGATTGTCGGATTGGCGGATGAGACCCGGGCGACCGGGTGCGAGGCCGGAGCGAGGATACGGGATGGCCTGGATGGACCCGAAGCCGTGGAAGGAGCCGACCGGGGTCCGGCGGTGGACCGTGCCCATTGCTCTGGCCATCCTGGCGCAGCTTCCCCTGCTGCTGCTCATCGTTTACATGATCGACCGCTCCATCAGCGACGTGGAGTTCAAGCCGGTGGGCCTTGTGCCCGAGATGGTGCTGGACCAGGAGCCGGAGGAATTGCAGACGGCACTGGTCCAGGAGCCCCCGGAGGAGGAGGATCCTCTGGAGCCGAAGGCGGAGCCGCTGCCGGACGAGATCCAGGGAACGGAGCGTCCCGTCGGCCAGATCGTCGAAGTCGCCCCTCCCGACGACGAACAGATGCCCGACAAGGCCCGCTATGCCGCCCGTTACGCCATGAAGGTCGCCCGGGAGACGAGGGCACGACAGCCCAGCAAGGAGCAGGAGCTGCCGCAGCGATACGCCCAGGAGAAGCGCCGCGAGGTACGCCCCGCACCTGCCAGAGGGGACGAACGAAAGTCCGAGGCGGCTCCAGACCTCTCCCTGCCGGGCCGACTGGCCTCCGACGACGGTCAACAAGAGGTTCAAGAGGGGCGCCCCGTGCCGGAGGGGTTGCCCGACGGTCCTCCCGACGGGCTTTCCCTGCTGCGCCCGGCCATGGAAGGGGTGGACCCTGCCCGCAAGTACTCTCCCTCCGCCGCACCGTTCGCCTCGGATGACTACATTGGCGACGTGAGCGAGGAAGGGGATGCGAACCTGCTCAACACCATTCCCTACCGGTACGTCGGCTTCTTCGAGCGGGTCAAGCGCAACGTCCGTACTCACTGGGATCCCAACCGGGTCTACCGTCTGCGTGATCCCTCGGGAGACATCTACGGACACCGCGACCGGTTCACCATGATCACAGTCGTCCTGGACAGCCGGGGCTACGTGGTCGACACCTCGGTGGTAGGCGAGTCGGGCCTCCAGTTCCTCGATGACGAGGCCGTACGGGCGTTCTGGGCAGCAGGGCCGTTCCTCAATCCGCCCAAGGCCCTGGTGGGCACGGACGGGAAGATCCGGTTCGACTTCACGTTCGGCTTCCTGGTGGCCTCCTCGAGGCGAACGTTCACCTGGAGCTTCTGATGACAGCGTGCGCTCCGGCGTCGCCTCCGATGACGCGGGCCCTGCCTGAAGATGCGGGTCGGTGGGTCCGCGCGGTCCTGCTCGGCCTGTGCCTGGTGCTCGGGGCGGGCGGTCTTGCCTGGCTCGCACCGCGGACCGCATCGGCCGAGGAGATGGTCTCCCTGGCCACCAGCCATTTTGACTTCCGCTTCTTCGAAGAGCATCGAAAGGTCGCCGAGCGGCTGGCAGCAAAGGCCGAGAAGGTGCGGGACCGACATTGTGCCCTCTTGCCCCGGTGCGATGAAGGCCCGTTCCTGGTGCGCATTGCCCGGGACGAGGAGGAATTCCTGGAGCTCCAGCCCTACCAGGCGCATATCGACTGGGCCGCGGGGGTTGCCTATGCGGAGCTGTCACTCGTGGTGCTTCGTCTCGACAAGGACATGCTCCTCACCATGGACGAGACGTTCGAGCACGAAGTGTCCCACCTCCTGCTGCTGAGAATCCTCCCCAAGCGCCCTCCCCGCTGGTTCATCGAGGGGATTGCGATTCGTCAGGCCGGCCAGGATCTCCTGCAGAAGCTCGAGACCGTGTCGGTGGCTGCCATGTCGGAGGGGCCGCTTCCCTTCTCTCAACTTGACGAGACGTTCCCGGGCACACCGGGCGGGCGGGAGCTCGCCTACTCCCAGAGCGGCCTGTTCGTGTCCTACCTGGCAAGCCGGTTCGGCGATAAATCACTGGCAAAGCTCATCACGGCACTCTCGTTCGGCACGGGAATCCAGGAGGCAGCGACGAAGGTGTACGGTGTCTCTCTCAGCCGGCTCGAGGAGGATTGGAGGGCAACCCTGAGCCGGTTCGCCTGGCTCAAGGGACTCACCGATTCCTGGGGAATGTGGTTTGCGCTCAGCCTCCTGTTCGTGGCCGCCGTGTTCGTACGGCTCGTTCGTTCTCGGAGGCGACGCAACCAGCTTGCGGAACCGACGGACGCAGATTGGGAGTACCGCCGCCGGGAGTAGGCCGTTACATTCACGACAGTGCGATCCTGCGTCGGATTCTGGGGAAACAATTATTCCTGTTGAAACCCTCCAATTGCCGGGGTAGAAGCCCATCTGACCCCACGTCCAGGAGGGCGTTTTTGGGGGGTCAAGGAGGAGAGAGATGGGCAGCGATCGTTCCTACAATCCGTTTCACATGGCGCAGCAGCAGTTCGACAAGGTGGCCGACTTCCTCGGCCTGGACCAGGCCACGCGGGACCTGCTGAGGTTCCCGCTCCGGGAGTACCATTTCTCCATTCCGGTCCGGATGGATGACGGCTCCTTCAAGGTGTTCCGCGGGTTCCGGGTGCAGCACAATGATGCTCGGGGGCCGGGCAAGGGGGGCATCCGCTTCCATCCGCAGGAGACGGCTGACACGGTGCGGGCACTGTCCATGTGGATGACGTGGAAGTGCTCGGTCGTAGACATCCCGTTGGGAGGCTCCAAGGGCGGCGTGATTTGCGACCCGCACCATCTGAGCCTTCGGGAGCAGGAGCAGATCTGCCGCGGCTGGGTCCGCCAGGTGGCCAACGATGTAGGGCCGCTCCGGGATGTCCCCGCTCCGGATGTCATGACCAATGCGCAGCACATGCTGTGGATGCTGGACGAGTACGAGACGATCCGGGGGGCACGGTACCCAGGCCTCATCACCGGCAAGCCGGTGGGCATGGGCGGGTCGCTCGGCCGCACCGAGGCCACGGGATTCGGCCTGGTGTACACGCTCCGTGAGGCACTCAAGGAGAAGGGGATGAAGCCCTCTGAGACCACCGCCAGCGTTCAGGGCTTCGGCAACGTGGCCCAGTATGCGGTCCGCCTCTACACCAAGCTCGGAGGCAAGGTGGTCTGCGTTTCCTGCTGGGACCAGGAGGACCAGAAGTCCTACGCCTTTGCCCGCAAGAACGGCATCGACCTCGACGAGCTGCTCTCGATCACGGATCGGTTCGGCGGAATCGACAAGAAGAAGGCACGCGACCTCGGCTACGAGGTTCTCCCCGGCGACCAGTGGATCGATCAGGACGTCGACATCCTGATGCCGTGCGCCATGGAGAACCAGGTCCGGGGCGACAACGTGGGTCGCATCGGCAAGCGCGTCCGCATCGTCGCCGAGGGTGCAAACGGCCCGACCACCCCCGAGGCGGACAAGGTGCTCGAGCAGCGGGAGATCTTCGTCCTACCCGACTTCCTGGCCAACGCCGGCGGTGTCACCTGCTCTTACTTCGAGCAGGTCCAGAGCAACATGAACTACTTCTGGACCAAGGACGAAGTCCTCGGGCGGCTGGATGTCAAGATGACCTCCGCTTACCTCGCCGTCAGCGAGCTGGCCCGCAAGAACAAGCTCTACATGCGGGATGCCGCCTATGTGATCGCCATTAATCGGGTCGTCGAGGCCTGCAAGGCTCGCGGCTGGGCATAGGCCAGTTCAATCCCTGGATACCAGCAGGGCCATGGCCTTGCCGGCATCCCCATCCATGAAGATCCGTAGGGTACGACCGCCCGTGGCTTGAGCCACGTCGATCACACGCACCACGTCTGCCAGCGATTCGGCCTCCGGCAGGAAGTCCACGAGGGCGTTGCGGCTGGTGAGAAGCCATTCCTCGTTGAACCTGACGTCCGGGTCATCCGGGTAAAGGGGCAAGTAGAGGATCGACGCCTCGACCAGGTCCTGGAAGAAATGCGTGCCAAAGCTCAGGTCCGGCAGGTAGTTCCCCTTCTTGAACGCGACCTCGATGAGCGCTGCGGTCTCGTTGATGTCCGAGTAAGTGACGCTCACGCCGAGCTTGATGTCTCCGCGGCTCCCCCAACGCCCCGGTCCGATGAGGACGAACTTCCGCTTGGGCAGAATCCCGTTGAGACGGCCCACGGCCTGCCCCACGGCCTTGAGCCTCGACATGTCGTTGATCCGGTCGTACTGCTCAGGCACCACGTAGACGACCTGGGTGATTTCGGCCACATAGCCGTCCGAGACATACCGGTTGGCCGTAAATACGATCTGCTCGGGGGATACCTCCCTCGGGAGAGTCACGGACGTACGGTCCTGGAGCGAGCTCTGCGCCCGACACTGCAGCAGATAGAAGTCCTGTCCGTCCGCCGCAAACTCGATGTCCACGGCCATCCCGTAGTGACCTTCCAACACATGAAGCAGGGTTCTGATCTGGGCCACGAAGGACGTGTCCCTCAAGAGCCCATCGAAGCTCACGACCATCTGCTCGGCATCGGGGTCGGTCATTGCGTTGGGGGGCAGGATGACCCCCTCACGGATGATGGAGAACACCTGGCGGAACCGTGGGTAGCTCCGTCCTGCGACCTTGAGCAGGTGTGCAACCTCGACCGTCTCGATGGAGTTGGTCCGCAAGTTGATCACGTCGGCATAGCGCGGCGCATAGCGCACGACCTCGTCGACGGCCGCGTTCACACGGAGCCCCGGTTGCCCCGGCGCGACGAGGATGGGGTAGTCGTTGCTGAGCCGATCCACGGCCCGGGTCCCGAGCCCGGGCACCAGGCGACACAGGCCGTCCTTTCGGCGAATCCTCGGGGACCAGCGGAACTCGTTGTTTCCGAACGCCACGCCCCCGAAGGCCGGCAGCAGGTAGTCCCCTACCCGACTCCCCACCACCTCCTGGATCATGATTCCCATCTCTTCGGGAAAATCGAGGAGCTCGCGCTCGGCTCGGTATTGGATCGGGTCCGGGCCGAACATCGACGCGTAGACTTCGGCGATTGCGTCCTGCAACGCGGCCAGACGCTCCTGCTTCGTCCCCTGGTTTGCCAGGAAGAGACTCTTGTACTTGCCCGAGAAGGCCGCTCCAGCACTATCTTCCAGGAGGCTCGAGCTGCGCACTACGAGCGGCTTGTCACCCAGGTCATCCAGCGCCAGACTCAGGCTGCGAATCATGCTCGGCGAGAAGGAGGAGTTCTTGAACAGTGCCACGATATTCGGGTACTCGTTGCGCACGTGCTCGATGGGGCGGTACTTGTGCTCGAGCAGCTCCTCCAGGTGGTTGTAGTGGAGGAAGTCCACCACCGCATCCGATGCCACGTACCAGGTCTTCGGGACCTTGATTCCGGCCAGGACCGAATGCTCCTGAGCCATGTCGGCGACGACCTGCATGGCCATGAACAGCCCCGCGCTCTTTCCCCCCAGGTGACCGTGGCTGCTCGTCGGATAGATGAGCCGACGCGTCAGATCATAGAAGTCATCCAGCGTCACCAGCTGCTTGGCCAGTCGAATGAACTCCAGCCGGCGGCTGAAGAAGCGCCGGATTAGCGACACGCGGATGGCACGCAGCAGGGACTGCGAAAGCTCGTTCTCACTGACCCCGGATTCCTTGAATCGGGTGATCGCATCCACCAGGTCTGCCAGATTCGCCGAATTGTCCTCGAGCACCGTGACCAGGTAGTTCACCTTGTGCTCGGTCAGCCACCTCTGGATGTGCGACAGGATCATGTCGTCGGAGAGGTGCCGGCCCGCGATTTCGACGATCCGGTCCGCATTCGGACGTGTCGGCTTGGCCGACAGCCGGCGCATGGGCCTGTTGATTCCGTCGTGCTCGCCGTTGCTCCCCCCTTTGAGTCCCTCGGAGATCTGCTCCAGCAGCGCCTTGGCCTCGGCAACACCGACGGAGCACAGATGGTTGAGCATCCGCCTCGACACGAGCAGGTACAGGTCCGGATCGGTGATCCGCAGCATGTCGACGACCGACTGCCAGCTCCGACTGCCGCCCGAGGCTTCGCTTCGCAAGAGACTCAGCTCGCGAAACACGGGACCCAGGCTGCGGTGGAGCAGAGTCTGCCCGATGCGGAGCGCTACCGTATCCAGAAGCCGCCTCTCCTCGCCCAGAAACGGCGGTGCCGCGCTCTCAAATTCCCCGCCATAGGCGACCGACACTCGGCCAACGACCTTGTCCTGGACCAGGACGTCCGCGAACAGGATGGGCGGGCGGTCGACGAAACCGGACGACTGCCAGACCTCCCCCTCCAGCCGAATCTGGACTCGGCAGAGGTCCGGCCTGGCCCAACCGGACGGTAGAACCCGGACGATGGCCTCCATCAGCTCGCCGTCCGAGCACCCCTTGCGCTCGAGGATCTCCTCCACCTGGTAGAGGCAGCTCAGCTCTTTGGCCCGCTCACGAAGGGAATCCAGCAACGAATCGAATGGGGTATCCGCAGTCATGCGAGGATCACTCCTTTCCCGGTGCGACCGTCCACCTTGACCGTCAACGGAGTAGGCAGCTCCACACATCGGATGAGCGCTGTCTCATGCAACGCCGGCATCTTGTCGAGCCACTCCCAGCGTATGCCCGGCCCGTGTTCGGGAACGGGGAAGTAGAAGGCCCGGAACGCCGTCAGGTTGTGGAAGAAGTGGCTGCCCTGGGACAGCTCCACATTCATCTGAGGCAGGGTAGACTCGACCAGGACCCGGGCGCTGCTCACCTGCCCCCAGGTGACCGGAATCCCGAGCCAGGGATCACTGCTTCCCCAACGACCGAAGCCGATGAGCACGCACGGCGTGCCAGCGGCCTGGAGAAGCCGGTTGACCTGCCCGATCTCGGCGGCAATGCGCCGGGTGTTCTGCGCCTCGAAGGCCTCGGGCCTCACATACAGCACGTGACGGATGTCCGACTTCGTGCCGTTGCCCAGGGCGCGCCTCGATGCCAGCAAAGCCCGATCGGAGGTCAGCTCCTCGTCGGTCAGCGTGACGCAGTCACGGGACACGACCATGGGCCGAACCTGCAGAAACCCCAGGGTTGCCTCCCGCCCCCCCGGCTGGAAATCGACGGCAAACTCGATCTCTACCTCCGTCCCCAGCGCCTCCTCCGAAATCCGGAGCAGCTCCGAGGTCATCTCGTTGATGGGAAGAACGCCGCAGTCCAACACCGGAGCGAAGTTCAGCACCGTGGGACATCCCTCCTCGGCCCCCGGACGCAAACGGTCCGACTCCGGGTCGTACGTTGACGCCAGGGACTCCAGCGTTCCATCCGTCATGGCATCGTCGAGCCCCCGGTGCACGAGGTACTCGGTCTCCCGCATCGGGTCGTACTCCGGAGGTTGCCCCATGTTGACGGACCAGAACTTCGCCTGCGTCACCTTCATCAGCTCGCCCACCGACCCTACCGGCGGAGCCGCGGTCGGATAGCGGGGGCAGTACGTCCAGCAGGCACCGCCATCCACGATGGTCTTGCCGAGCCCCAGTGCGAGGCTCACGACTCCGTCCTCGGGCCGCGCGTGCCCGAACGGATAGTGGTTGAACGAGCGCCCTACCCCGCTCACGACCGGATAGAACCTGTCCCCTCGACGACTCCCCACCACCTCCTGGATTACGACGGCCATCTGTTCGGACCGGTGATCGGCCCCCGTTGCATTGCGATAGTCCCGGGCAGCAGAAAAGAACGTCGATGCGTATACCAGCTTGACCGCCTCCACCAGCCGCTGGAACCTCACCGACGCCTCGTCCTGATTGTTCGGCACCATCTTGGTCTCGTAGATGCCGGCAAACGGCTCGTTGCGCGCGTCCTCCAGGAGGCTCGACGAGCGCACCGCGAGCGGCTGCCGAGTGCCTGATGCCAGGGCCCACAGGTCGCCGACCAGATCCGGAGGGAGCTCGGCATGAAGAAACGCGTGCGCGATGCGATCGTCGGACACGTCGCCGAGCACTCGGTCATACAGCCGGTTCTCCTCCATGAACTGCACGAACCGATCCGTGGTCAGCACCGCCATCGTCGGAATTCGAACTTTGATCCCGGGAAAACGATCGTGCGGGAAACGGTCCCGGAGGATCTGGCGGATGAAGGCGAGCCCCTTCCCCTTCCCTCCCAGCTCACCGTCTCCCAGCACCGAGAGCGACTCGTCCGAATGCAGGAACGAGCGATTGAACTTCAAGAACTCCTGCGACACGCCTTCGTTTCGCCGATCCATGGTACCTCCCTGCCCCCTCAAAACCCCCTGCCTCACCGACGCCCCGGCCAGAATACACGAGACGACGCCCGATGCAACAGCAGCGACCGGAACCAGTCTCGTGGCGGGTCGGATTGTTGTCGACAGACTTCTCAAACCTATCGAAGGAGCTGTGACTGCGCCGAAATGCCTGCCCGAGACCGGGAGCAGCTCCAATCGTTGCCGCTGCACCCAACCGCTTCCGAAGGTCCCTCTGACGGACTCACAGCGAAATTCTGAGTTGACACGGCCGCTGCCGCACCTACTATTGCTGTCATGGGGAGTGACGGTGTCGTCACATCCCACTCACGATGCTTGAAAGGGTGCAACACTCGCTCGAGCGTTGCAGGCCAATCCGGCAGGTCGGGCCGCCTCCGGGAAACCAGGGGCGACCATACTCTCATGGACATGGTTGCCCGTCACCGCGTGCAAGACCGAGGGAAGTGGTCTGCGTCGCGATGAATGGTCCTGGAGGAGTGACCATGTCGGAACGATTGGCTTCTGAGAGCGGCAAGGATTTCGGAGGACTGGCCATCCTGGTCAGGGTGTTCTACCTGATGGTCGGGCCGGCGGTGATGCTCATGCTTGCCGCACGGATCCTGCAGTCCGGCGACGGGTTCACGGGCAAGGACATCGCCTATCTGGCGATCCTCCTGCTCATGCCCGTGGCGTGCGGGTGGGACGTGCTGCGCTGGGGACGCGGCGGCAAGTCCGCCCCCGAGGATGCCGGCAAGTGGCGCACCTACAGCATCTCGGTGCTGGCCGCCGGGGCCGCAGTGTACCTGGCGCTACGCCTCCTGGGATAGCGCCCACTCTCCTGGAAATCGGGACAGCCGGAAGGGGCGGACCCCCGGAGTCTGCCCAAGGGCCCGTTCGAACAATTCCGGGACGGGGCATCACGGAGGCATTCCATGAGCCTTGGCGGCTGGATGTTCTTGATCATGGCGTGGAGCTGCATCATCGGCCTGGCCGCGTTCTGCTACGGGCGCTTGCTGAGGAAGAAGGGGGCCCAACCAGTCCCCCCTCCCGCTCCAGGGACGGCTTCCTCGGCTAGCGGATCGACTCGAGAGCAGCGGCGGGCGCTTGGTCGGGAAGCAGGCTGAGCTGGCCGGCCAGCCGCTCCAGGGCTGCCTGCCACTGGGAGGGCTCATACCGTTCCTGCAGCTCGAGAAGTTGCGCCCTGGCCAGGTCCTTCCGCCCGAGCAGGAGCGCATACCGCAGGAAGTTGACCCGGCCGGTGAAGTAGTCAGGACACAGGTCGACGGCCGTGCCCGCCGCCAGCAGCGCCCCCTCCAGGTCACCGGCCCTCGAACGGCACACTCCCAGGTTGTTCCAAGAGGGGCAGTCCGAGGGGACCCTGCGCACGGCCGAGGCAATCAGACCGCAGCCGAGCTCGACTGCCTCCCCGGCCACGAAGCGGTCCTGCCAACGCAGGAGGGCGGCCCCCGCCAGCCGTTCGAACTGGGCCAGGTAGAAGGCCAGGAACTCGTCCCACTCCTCCGTCTGTCGCAGGGTCCCGAAGCTCTCCACGCGTAGGTCAGCTCTCGGGCGCCCCCCTACCCTTCCTTCACCCGCATCCGTCTGGAAGCACGGAAACCCTGGTATGAGCACCTCTTCGAACAGGCGGTCCAGCCCCGAATCTCCGAGCTCCCATTGAAGCGCCCCCCTGCCGATGTCGACCCGCTCCCGGGCTCTGCTCCACAGGCGAGCCACGCTCGACAGGTCCGGCGAAACTCCGCACTCCTCCCGCACCAGCTCCCGCCAATCGGACGCCACGGGGAGGAACGGAACGGACTTGGAGAGCAGCGATCCTGGGGGCAAGTCGCACGCCATCTGCTTCACCACGTGGGCCAAATCCGGACGCCGATGCTCGACCTCGCGAAGAAGCAACCCCAACGCGCTCAAGTCATCCGACCCGGTAGCCAGGAGGGCCTCGGGCGGGGATTGCCGGAGGGCCGCCAGACCGATATCGTAGGCGAGCCCGCACGTCCTTCCAGCACGCAGAGCAGCAGCTCCAGGCCCGTGGTTCCCGTCTGCCGCCGGTGCGCTCCACGTTCCGACGAGCAGCAGCAGCGAAAGGAGCGCCGCACCCGTTGGTCCGAGGACCTCGAGCCCCCTGCCGTTCAGCCGCCGCCCACCCCACCCTGCCAGTGCGACAACCGCCTGACCGGCCAGCACGGACAGCACGAACAGCGACACGCACCCCGTCTGCTTCTCGGCCTGTCCCATGGGGTTCACCAGGGCGGAGAAGAACGCATCGAACGCCAGGCAACTGGCGAGCAGGAAAGCCCCGGCCCTGGATGACCGCCACGCAGCGACCAGTCCGGCGGCGGCCAGGGGAAGCAGCATCATGGACTGCCCGGCGATGGACTCGAAGTAGAGCATCCAACGGTCGCCGATGGCCGGGAGACTGCCGCTGAGCATGCTCCCCTCGAACGCGGTCCGGATGCTTCGACCCGTGACGTGCCCCACGAACCCGGCCAGGGAGGACGCATCCGCCCAGAGCCTTACCGGCCCGACCGAGGATCTCACCGGGAGATACAGGAGGACCAGCGCCCCGCAAAGGGCGAGGAGCACCCCCTGGCCGAACAGCCCGGCGACCGCGCGTGGATTGCCCCCCTTGCGGGCTCGCAGAACGAGCGTGGCCGACGACACGAGGCACGCCAGCCCAGCAACTCCCACAGCGGTGATGTGTGCCCCGAGCGACAGACCGGCACACAGCCAGAGAACCCTCCACCAGCGTCGGTCCACCGCATCCGCACCCGCATCCAGCCGCATCGGAGCGGCTACGGCCCGCCAGGCTGCCAGGAGCGCCATGGCGCTCAGTGCGACGGACGGGAGGTACACCTCGACGTTGACCGAGTGGAGGTAGATGGTGTCGCACAGGGCAAAGCCCGCCCAGACCCCGGCAGCGGCGAACAGAGCGACAGACCGGTGCTTCCTCTCCTGAGGGACCCGGCCCGCCAGGCTGAGCCCCAGGCCGGCTCCCGCCGCAATCACGGCCCCCAGGACCGAGAGGAGCGACAGCCGGAGGCTCACGCTGCCGATGGGCAGCAACCTGGCCACGGCGGCCCCCACGTGCTGAAGCGGGAACCCGGTCGGGTGGGCGAGGCCGGAGGTCGCCAGCGATGAGGAGAGCTCGCCACTATCCTTAAAATAGGGAAACGCGTTGGCCAGCAGAACCAGTGCGACGGCCAGAGCCAGCGCCAGGAGCACCATGGCTTGGAACCGGGGAACGGTGAGATCGGTCGAGGGGGAACGGGCCTCCGCAACGGTTGCCGCTGCGGCCGTGGATGTTGCGTCAGTCATGGAAGTGGAGAACGGTGCAGCTACGGGGTCGGGATGTAGATCTCGACGCCGTCAGCAAAGTCGATGGTGCCGGAGGCCTTGTCGGTAACGGTGAACCCGCCGACCACGAGGACGGCTCCCTTCAGCAGGCCGGACTCGATGACGGTGGCCGTGTGGCCGAAACGGGCCTCCTTGAGGGTCGAGTGGGCGATGTAAGTGAGCGCGTGCGTGGCCGGCTCCTCGAAGAAGAGCACCTTCTTGGAGGGCAGGTTGTCGGCCCCGAGACCGCCGACCAGCATGATCCGTCCGCCCTCGACGACCGACACAGTGTGGAACAGCCGGTACACGTCCGCGGGGTTGTCCAGATCCTTGAGATCCAGGCCAGCCGTGGTCAGGGCGTCGGTCCCGAGGTTGATGTTGACCTGCTGCGGCTGGATGGAAGGGGCCGGGAAGTCCAGCAGGACGTTCTTGTCCGCACTGTCGCGGGTCACGACGTCCACTCCGCCGAACGTGTAAAGCTTGGCCGGCTCACCGTTGCCCGACTCAACCCGGGCGATTTCCGAGAAATGCACCTTGTTGAGGCTGGTGACCTCGGTGAAGTCCACGAGCACGTTGAACGGATCGGACGAGGAGCTGTACACTTCGCCGGAAGGCTGCCCGTCGTCGACGCCGCCGAACACGAAGTACTCGTCGCAGGGCTCGGTGGGGGATGCCTCTCCCACCAGACAGGCGGCGGCATGCGAAAATCTCGGCGGGAAGGTATCTCCATTCTCGCTGGACACGCAGGCGAACGCAGGATCATTGGCCAGCATGTCGGCCGCATTGCACAGCACGTACTGGTTACTCGGGGTGACCTGTCCAGAATCGGAGACCACGAGGCCGCCGGTCAGCAGGACCGAGCTGCTGTCTCCATCCTTGAGCCAAGCGCTGCGGTGACCGAACATCCGCTCGCCAGCCACTCCCGACATGACCGGGCCATCGACGTAGTTGCCGACGATCATGGCCTTGGAGAAGTTGGAGCAAGCCGTGTCCGCGCAGCCGGCATCGGCCGAGTACTCGGCAGGGATCTCCCAGCGCAGCTTGAGGCTGTCGCCGGCCAGATAGCTGATCTTCATCTGGGTGAATCCGCCGGACAGTACGACCCGGTCCTCGCCCAGGAGGGAGGCACGGTGCATGGCCACATCCTGCCCGCCCCAATTGTCCTGCATGGTCGGCTTCTCGAACATCCCGGTGTACGGATTGAAGACCTCGAAGAACGGGGCACCGGCATAGAAGTTGTCGCTGAAGGTGCGGTTGAAACCGCCCGCCAGCAGGATCTTGCCGTTGTTGAGAGACATGGCCGAGTGGAACGCCCGCGGCCGGGCGGGGCTGAACGGGAAGAGGCCCGCCAGCGTGCACAGTCCCTGGTCGAGGTCGCACACAGCCGCCTTGTGGAAGGAGACGCAGTCTGCATCCGAGGTGCACGACTGTTTGGCCGCCTCGGCCTTCAGATCATCGGAGGGCATGGGCAGCTTGTTGAACTTGCCAACCTCGTAGAGCGGGACGTACACCGGCGGGGTCACCGCACAGGTGGCCGTCACACTCGCCTTGCAGTACGGGAGCTTCTTGCCATTGGCGTCCTCGTCCTTCTCGCAATCGCAGAAGGCATCGGGATGGATCTCGCTCTGGCAGGCCTCGTCCGTCGTGCACGAGACCTTGGCCGCTGCGGCCTGAAGAGCGGACTTCTTCTCGATCTTGATGCCCCCGCGCAACCCGACTGCGACCAGGGCCGCATCTTCACAGGAGGAATCCGAGTAGCCCTGGTAGTACACGAACCGTTCGGCACCGGCCTTGAGATCCTGGATCTTGATGTCGGTTCCACCGGCATTGAAGCATCCGTGAATCTTGAGGGAGTCGAACAACGGCTCGACGTCGTCCTCGGTCATCGGCGTGGACGGGTACACGCGGATCCGGAACGTCTTGATCTTGCTGAGGTCGAGTCCGGCCTCCAGCGTGCTCAAGGCGAAGGTCACGGTCACAGTCTCCTCGTCCCCCTGGGCAGCGAAGGTCCCGGGTTCCTCCTCGGCACCGCAGCCAGCGACCAGGAGGAACAGCCCACATGCAATCAGAAGATGAAGCAGAGTCTTCATGGATTTCCTCCTGCCCCGCTATTCCTGGTAGAAGATGAAGTCCCGCTCGGCAGCCGAGGGGTTGATCGAGAACTTGACGGTACCGACGTCATACTCCGTGGTACCGCTGTTGAGCGCCCAAACGGTTCCGCCCACAATGGCAGCGGCACCGACCGCAACGCCGGTCCAGAACCACCAGGTGGCATAGAACGGCTTCTTGCCGTCGTCCTTCTTCTCTTCCTTCTTGCCGGGCGGCGGGTTGACGGGGGGAACCACCACGACCTTCTCGACCTTCTTGGGAACCGGCTTGAGCGAGGCATTCCAGTCCACCGGGCCGGGCGATGCCACCGCCACGGTCTCCTCCACCATGAGGAACTCAGGCTTGCGCACGGAGATGGTGTACTTCCCTTCCTTGAGCTTGACCTTGAGCGGGGTAACGCCAACGCGCTTCTGGTTGATGAACACCTCAGCGGCCTCGACGTTGGCCCCCACATTGACCAGCACGAGGGCCGGTGCTGCAGGAACGGGACCGAGGATCTTGGCCAGGGCCGCCTCGCCCCCGGTGGCCCCGATCTTCTTCTTGTCCGCTGCCGCGGCGAACTCACCGACGTACGACTTGCCAGCCACATCCACGATCCGGACGGCCACCTTGCTTCCATCATAGCTCGTGTACAGCAGGAAGGCGACCTGCTGCTTGGCACCGATCTGAGCCAGACAGCCGGCATCCATTTCCAGGCACTCGAAATTGACCATCTCGTCCAGGAGGTCGATGGTCCGAGCCTCGGCGAGGGTGTACTTCTTGTACTTGGCGAGGGCCTTGTTCTGCTCCTCCCAGAGCGCCTTCTTCTCCGCATCCGAGAGCTTGTCCGCATCGGCGTACAGGATGAGCAGGGTCGGTCCACCTTCCTCCTGCGCGGTCGCCCGGGCGGGAGACAACCCGGCCAGGAGCAGGAGCGCAAGGAAGGCCAACAGAGAGACGGGTCGATTCATCGATAAACCCCCTTGTCAAGCTGGCTATGTGTCAAGCCGCGTGCCGTCCCGAGGTGCTCAGGCAACCCGGTCCTACGGCACGGTGAACGTCAGTCTAGACGCCTCGTGCGTGCGTGTCAATATCAATTGAAGCGGGCTTGCGGGCCGTCCGTGGCTGTCTGCCGGGGGGCTGTCCAGCGCCCTGTAGGGAGCGTTCCGGGCTGCCCCGGAGCCGACCATTGCAGCAGAGGATTTCCCCAAAAAGAATTTTCGAATAGGATGTGGAGCCCGGGGTCTAAGGGGCCCAGTTTCGGTCGCTCATTCGACCTGTGGGTCATCAACAACGGAGGAAGACGATGCGTAGAATGATGGCAATGGCAACTCTGGTGGTCGCGGTTCTCGGGTTCTCGTTCTCAGCCCTGGCGGAGGACGGCAAGCGGGCGAAATTCGAACCGGCAAGGAAGGCAATCGAGGAATCCGGTGTGAAGATCCTCGATGTCTCCGACGGCAAGGATTTCAGGGGCAAGAGCGCCCTGGTGCTCCGGACGGACATGCGGTCCACCGACCTGGTGGATCACTTCAAGACCCTCTACAAGTCCGGCAAGAAGATCAATGGTGCCCGGGTGGTGGGCCTGGCCCACATCGTGCGCGATGACAGCTGGAATGTGACCATCCGGGAAGGGGACGTCGCCACGACTTTCAAGATCACGAAGGACAACGGCGGCTCCCGGATCCTGCTGCGCAAGCCTCTCGTGGCCCCCATCCGCGGGAAGTAGCCTCGCACGGCCTCACGAGGCCAGTCCCCCCCCTACGGCTTACCTCGGCCACTCCTCTTCAGGCGAGACAGCTCACGGTTCCAAAGCCAGTGAGGATCGGCCTTGTCTTCCAGTCGAACCCAGACGTTCCTCTTGAGAAGCGAGTTGAGAACCCTCTGTGCGTTGAGAGAGACATGGTCCACGTCCAGGATGGCCTTGACAAACAGCCTGGCCTCCCCCGCATCCGGCCGACTGCGCCGGAGCGGATAGCCCAGCGCCTTCATGGTCTCGACGAGGTTACGACCCGGGTCCTTGTGCTGGAGACGCCAGGACTTCCACGCGGACGGGGCGTCGGCGTACGGGACCGCCGCCACCGAGTCCGGAAATACCTCGGCAGCGGACAGTGCTCGCAGGGCCCAGAGAGCGGCAGCACGCACCCCCGGGTCGGGGTCGTTGAGCAGCGGAGCCACGAGGTCGCCGGATTCGAGCGTACCGATCCAGCCGACTGCGAGACAGGCTTCCTGCCGAACCGCTAGAGTGGCCTCGTAGGGACCACGGCTCGAACCAAGGATCCGGTCGTCGGAAAGAAGGGGGGCCAGCAGTTTCACGACCCCGGACTTCTGCCGTCGCAACAGTCGGAATGCGGAACGGACGGCATCCAGATCGGAGGAGCGACGGATGACGTCGACGAGCAGATCGGGAGGGGGGCGACGGCCCAGGGCTGCGATGGCCCGGAGCCCGGCCAGACAGTGAGGATCCTCGCAGCGCTGCAGGAACCTCAGAAGTGCGGGAGCCGCTCCCGCCGCCCTCAAGTGGCCCAGTCTCCCCGCCGCCACAGCCCTGCGCACCGGGTCCTGATCGTCATCCACGATACGCAACAGACTCGCCACCCTCTCCTGCCAAAGCGGGTCGTCCACCGGAACGATCTCCGCACCGGCAACAATGTCCCGGCAGCCTTCCAGGCGGTCCTGCGGTGAGCAGGCGATGCGCACGTGGTAGTGGTCGTTGTGCGACTTGGTCCCCCGTGGCTGGCGAAGCAGAGGCCGAAGCTTGTCGAGTGCGGTTCTCGACGCGCCACTGGAGAGTGCGTGCTCGAACATCCGTTTGATGAGGAAGTCCGCAACGAAGATGTACTGAACGTTGACGGAAGCATCGGAGAGGATCGACTCGACCAGCGCCCAGTTCCTTGCGGGGTCGAATCGACAACGGCGCCCGTCCACCGTCGTCTCCCCCAGAGGGGGGCTGAGCTCCGCCATGGCCGGAAGGAGCACCTGATTTCCCAGGTCGTCCACCATGTAGAAGCCCAGATCGGCGTCCCGTCCTGCCTCGTGAGAGATGCTCCACGGGAGAGGCCCCCCCCCTCCCCGGGCGATATTGGCAACCTGCAGCGTGCTGCCGGGATACTTCCGTGCCACAGCGGCCGCTGCCTTCTCGATCAGAGAAACGATCTCGTCCGTGCCCCAGTTGGTTCCGCGGCCTCGGCAGTCCGGATACACGGCGGCATCCGCACCGACCAGAGGCAGCTCCCTCCCCTGGACGATAAACCCGTCGACCACGGTGCCGACCGAAATACTGCCGTGCGCCGGAAATCCCAGGTCGGGGAAGCTCCGCTGGATGATGGCCAACGGCAGCGTGCCGGACTCTGGCGAGATGCCCCGCCTCGGCCTCGGGGGCTCGGCCACCTCTTCTGCCCGGGCAGGCGTATGCTCCCGGGTCCCCGCCCCGATCGCAGGGGCGGACGGGCGCTTTCTCTCGGCTTCCCCCGGTGCCGACCCCGTAGTCTCCCCTCCGCCCGGGTTTCCCACGGCGGGGCTCGTGGAGCTCGAGCAGGACGAGCCGCCCGGGCATGGCGGGAAGACCTTCTGGAGAGAGTCGCTGTGAACCGCTTGCGGACTGGCCTCGGCCAGGGAGGAGGGAACATCCCCTTCGGCGGTTGCCCCGCAGGCAGCCGACACGAGCGCCGTCGTCACGGCGGCCATGGCAAGTTGAACCGGGCTCAGAAGTGCCATTGAGGACCCTCTCCACGCAACCCCGGCTCGAATAGTAGGACCGATCCGGTGTCCGCGCAACCCGCAGCAAAAAAACCCTATTGACGGACAACTGGAGTCCGAATATACTGTGCCCTAGGTTGACATGGAGGTCGCCGATGAATGCGGGGCGTTTCGAAGGACAAAGCGAGCTGACCAGATACTTCCAGGCCGTGGCCCGGGAGGAGATGATGAATGCAGAGCAGGAAGCGGAGGTGGCCAGAGAATGGCTCAGAACGGGCCGGCAGCGGCTGGCGGACCGGTTGGTGAATGCCAACTTGCGGTTCGTCATCAAGATTGCTCTCGAGTATCGCAACTACGGATTTCCTCTCCTCGATCTGATTCAGGAAGGGAACGTCGGCCTGGTGCGAGCGGTGAAGAGCTACGATCCCGACAAGGGGTACCGCCTGATTTCCTACGGGGTGTGGTGGATTCGTGCCTTCATCCAGGAGTACATCCTGAAGAACTGGAGCCTGGTCAAGATCGGGACCACCCAGCTCCAGAGAAGGCTGTTCAACAATCTGCAGAGCAGCCAGAAGCGGCTGCAGCGGCTGGTCGAGGCCGGTGGACAGGAGGGTGCAAGCCGCGAAGCGCTTGCCCGATCGGTCGGGGGCACCGTGGCCGATGTCGAGGAGATGGAGCGGCGCCTCTCGGGGCGGGATCTGTCGCTGGACCTTTCCTATGGCGACGAGGATTCCTCGTTCACGTTCCACGATCGCCTGGCCGACGAGGGGGGCAACGCCGAGTCACTGCTGGTCGAGGAGCAGTACCGGCACGTTCAGAGCCGGGAGCTTCGCCGGGCGCTCGAGCAGTTGGAGGAGCGTGAGCGATACATCCTGGTCGCCCGGCGCCTGCAGGACGATGCCTTGACGTTGCGCGAGTTGGGGGACAAACTCGGGATTTCCAAGGAGCGGGTCCGCCAGTTGGAGAATCGTGCCATGGAATCTCTGCGCAACTGTCTGTCGGCGGCCTACGCTGCGGACGGTGCGCTTTCAGTCTGACCCCCACTGCGGGCTCATCAGTTGACCAAAGATAGCGGTACAGTGCTCTAGCCCTCGGGAACGAGCGGCTCTTCCTGGCCCAGGCTGCCGGTAGGGAGGGGCTCCGGCTCGAGCCGGACCGAGGGGAATGGGCGGTGGGCGGGTGAATCGGGCTCGCCCTGGCCTTCCTTTTCTTCCTGCGTGAAATCCATCACCTGGACTTCGGCGCCGGACGTCGGAGCGGAGGTGCCAACCGGCGGATCCAAAGAAGCGGCGTTCGGGCTGCCCGGCTCGGGCTCGGCCGAGTTCCCGGTCTGGGGACCCGAACCGACCGCAGTGGATTCGGCCGTCGAACCGGCGTCGCCGGGCCCGGGCTGCATGCCAGGGTCTTCTCCGGGGACAAGGGGCAAGGTGGCGGGGGAGGGTTCTTCCGAGGTCGGGGCTCCGGCATCGCCGGGTGCGGGCTGTGCGGAGGGATCTTCTCGGGGGACGGTGGACAAGCCGTCGGGAGAGGGTTCTTCCGAGGCCGACGCTTCCCCCCCCGAAGGTTCATCGGAGGCGGGAGCCGCATCGGGAGAGAGCCCTTCGGCCCCCAGTCCTCCACCGGCCGGAGCTCCTTCCGTTCCGGGTGCTTCACCAGCGGAGGTCCCGGAGGCTCCCGCAGAGTCGGGAGCTCCGGTCTTCGCGGCCCCCGGTGCGCCGGTCGCTCCGGCAGAGGAAGCCCCTGCCGACCCGACTGCGGGGCGTCCCCTACCCTTTCCGGGTGCGGGAATTGCCGGTCCGGCCCCCCGAGACTTGACTGCGGAGGCCGATGCACCGACAGCGGGCGACGCGGAGGGTGCTACGGAATCCCCCTCTGCCGGAGATGCTGGACTTGCCGGGGCCGGTTCGCCCAGCCCGCTGACGGTACCCGAGTCCTGTCCCGAGGGCTGTTCGGTCGGGGTCGTGACGCCTACGGGGCCGGCGTCAGCCGTTCCCGGGGGGAGATCGCCGGGCGGAGGAAGGGGCTGCTCGGGCGAGAGCACTCCCGGCTCGGTCCCGGGGGCGAGGGGCGCACCGTCCTCCCTGTCGGACTCCCGTTCGGAATCGGGAGTCCCGGGCGGGGCCTCTCCGGACTGCAGGAGGTTGGCAGGAGGCGCCACCGGTGCTGGAGGCAGCTGCCGACTGCTTCGGTCCAGGTAGATGTACACGAGGATTCCCAGCACGGCGATGGCGAGGATGGCGAAGGGAATCGGGCCGGAGAACCGGCGTCCGGGGCGTTCCCCGCCATTGACCGAGTATCGGAACGGCGAAGACTCGACCATGGAGGCACGACGGTGAGCGGCGAGGACCGCAGACGGGGTCATGAGGCGGTCGCCGAACTGGCGGAACAGGCGGGTCGCCGTGACCGACATGTCCCCGGTTGCCGGCGAAGTCGTGCTGATGTGGGCCGGTGTGATCAGCGAGTCGATGCCCGCTCCGCACAAGACCAGGAGGTAGCTGTCCGGCTCGGGAAAGGACCGGGATTGGCGCAGTGCGAAGACCCCGGAGGGAAGGCCGAGCCCGTTGACCGCCGCGTTGTCGACGTTCCTGCTTTCATCCGGATTGAGCCCGTGCACGGCAAGCCGGCTGGAGGGCGTTTCAGGGTCGGCCAGGCGCCGGGTCTGCCCCTGAGTGCGCAGGTAGACGCCGTTTGCGCCGACCGAGGCGACGAACAGGGTATCACCGGTGGACAGGACAGCGGAGGCCGAGACGAGAATCCCCTGGAGGGAGCGGTTCCTCCCGATGACGTCGCAAACGGCCTTGTTGGCGGCATCGAAGGCCTGGTCGAGCATTCTGGCTGGCGACGTGGCGGTGGTGCACGCTGCGGTACCGGCAAACGCGGACAGAGCGGCCTGGACGACCGGGGCCGCTGCCGGATCGGCCGACGAGGATTCCAGGAGAAGGAAGAGCGAGCCTCGGGTCAGGCGCAGCTCGACGGCCATGGCGGTAAGGCGCCCCGACTCGTCCAAAGCGATGTCCACCAGGTGACTCATCCCGTGCGGTCTCCCCCATCGTTCGGGTTCCGGCGGCGGCGCTCATCATAGCCCGAACGGGATCCGGAGTAAATGCGCAAATGCGGTTGTCTGGACGGTTGATTCGGCGTATGGTGCCGCGCTGTATGGTGCCGCGCTGGAGGTGCGTGCTTGGAGCTGATGAAGATATCGGATCATCTCTGGCTCGTCCCGGCGATGAACTCGGGGCGGTTTCCGTTTGCGCAGTCGGTCTATGTCGATGCCGAGCGTAAGCTGCTGTTCGATGCGGGCCTCGGGCCGCAGCTCATGGGGCAGTTCATCCGGGAATACCACGTGGATATCGTCATCGTCTCGCATTCCCATCCCGACCACATTGCCGGCTGCTGGATGCTGGTGGACTCGGCTCCGCTCTTCGTGCCGGCGGAGTCTGCGGCCTCGTTCGGGCAGCTGGACCTCCTGGCGGCGCGGTTCATCGAGGGAGACGAGGAACGGACGATCTGGAAGGCGCTGGTGACCAAGGTGATGGGCTACCGGGACTGCCGGTTCCAGCGCACCTACGATGCCAAGAGTGCGTTCGACCTGGGCAGCGTGAAGCTGGTTGCCCTGCACACGCCCGGGCACCTCCAGGATCACTACTGCTTCTTCGAGGTCAACAGCGGTGTGATGCTGCTGTTCGACATTGACTTGTCGCCGTACGGCCCGTTTTACGGGCACCGGGAGTCGGACGTGGGGGCATTCGAGGCCTCGATCCAGTTCGTGCGGTCGTTCTCGCCGCAGATTGCGGTATCGAGCCACATGGGAATCCTGCGCAAGGGCGTTGATGAGGCGCTGGCCGAGTTCGGGTCGCGGTTCTCCCGGCGGGAGGACCAGCTGCTGGAGATGCTCAAGGAGCCGTGCACCCTGGACGCACTGGCGTCGGAGGTGCCTTTCTCCAAGGGATTCCACCCCAAGTTGAAGCCGCTGGCGGTGTACTGGGACAAGCAGATGATCCGCAAACACCTGGACAGGCTGGTGGAGGCCGGCCAGGTCGTTCCCAACGGAGACCGGTTCGTGAGGCTATAGCCGGGGGTGCTTCAGGCAATGACGGTGTAGGGAGTCATCCAGGATTCGTAGTCTCGGCAGTGCCCACGCACGACATCGAAGAAGCGCTTCTGGACGGCCTTGGTCACGGGTCCGGGGACTCCGGTGCCGATGGTGCGATTGTCGATTTCGACGACGGGCGTAATCTCGGCGGCCGTTCCGGTCATGAAGACCTCGTCAGCGAGCCACATCTCGTCGCGGGTGAACTGCTGCGGCTTGACGCGGTAGCCGAGGTCGCGAGCGAGTCGGATGATGCTGTCCCGGGTCAAACCCCCGAGGATGGCAGACGAGAAGGGCGGCGTCTTGATGGTGCCGTTCTTGACGAGAAAGATATTCTCGCCGCTTCCCTCGGACACATACCCATTGGTATCGAGCATGATGCCTTCATCGTAGCCTGCGATCTTGGCTTCCCGCTTGGCGAGGATGGAGTTGACGTAGTAGCCGACGATCTTGCCCTTCACCATGGACGAGTTGACGTAGTGTCGGCTGAAGGAGGACACCTTGGCGCGGATTCCCTTGTTGAGGGCTTCTTCGCCGAGGTAGGCTCCCCACTTCCAGACGATGATGGCAACCCGCACCGGATTATTGGGGGCATACAGGCCCATGGCACCGTCGCCGACGTAGGCGAGCGGACGGACGTAGCCCTCGGGAAGCCGGTTGATCTGGAGGCTCTCGACGCAGGCCCTGGCGAGGGTCTCGCGGTCGAATGGGGACTTGAGCATCACGATCTTCAACGAGTCGAGGAGCCGCTGGATGTGCTCGTCGAGGCGGAAGACCACCGAGGTTCCGTCCGGGCGGAGATAGCTTCGGATTCCTTCGAAGGCCCCCACACCGTAATGCAGCGTGTGCGTCAGGATGTGGACATTCGCCTCGTCCCAGTTGACGAAGCTCCCGTCCATCCAGATTTTCTCGACCTTGTCGACCATGGGCACCACCTCCGTCCTTCCCACAGGGTTCGCAGGCGGATACTACCCCGCGCTTCGGGGGGCTTCAAGGGATAATCTGCGCGGTTCGGGAAGCGACGAGAGCGGCACCGAGAGCACCGACGAGCTGGGGGTCGGGTGGAACCACGAGGCGGCTGCCGAGGCGGCTGGACAGAGCGGATACCATGGCCGGATTGAGGGCGACCCCGCCGGTGAATGCCACGGGCGGGGTGATTCCGACCCGATTGGCCAGCGCTGCAATGCGAAGGCAAATGGCCTCGTGAAGGCCGGCAGCGATCTCGTCGGACGGAACGGAATCGGCCAGAAGGGAGACGACCTCCGACTCGGCAAACACCGCACAGGTGGAGCTGACCGAAGCGGGGACCTTGGCCTGGGCCGCCAACGTGCCGAGGTACTGCATCGGCACCCCCAGGCGGTCCGCCATGATCTCGAGAAACCGGCCGGTACCGGCCGCGCATTTGTCGTTCATTGCGAAGTCGGCCACGGTCCCGTCCGGGGCGAGCCGGATGGCCTTGCTGTCCTGGCCGCCGACGTCGATGACGGTCCTGCAGTCGGGAACGAGATGGCGGGCTCCGAGGGCATGGCAGGTGATCTCGGTGACGGTCTTGAGGGCCCCGGCGACCTGTGCCCTTCCGTATCCCGTGGCCACGAGCGGCAGGCGGTCGGCCGGGACTCCTGCCTGAGCAGCGAGCTGCTCGCGCACGGCCTGGGCGCTGTCACGAGGTCGAGGGCCGGAAGCACGGAAGAACCGGGCGACGACGGCTCCCTCCGAATCCAGGAGAACGCCCTTCGTGGTGGTGCTTCCGGCGTCGAGTCCGGCGAAGAAACGAGCAGCGGTCATGCGGCCCCCTGTGTCGAAGTGCCGGCGTCGAGCGACTCGATGAATGCTTCCAGGCGGGTGCGGGTCGGCCCCTCGGCGTAGCTGCGCGGGTCGGTGGTATCCGCATCGATGAGCACGGCCTTGACGTTGCACTTCCGGGAGAGCGCTCTCTGGATGTCGTACTGGCCGACCGAATACGGCTTGCACGAGCGGGTCGAGTGGAACAGCACTCCGTCGACGCAGTAGCTGCGAATCATCCGCTCCATGAGCTCCATGCGGTGCTTGAGGTCACGGTTGAGGATGACGAGGGAATAGGTCCGTGCCACCGACTCGAGCGGCTTGGCGGGGTCGAGGTAGTGGACCGTCTCGGCCCAGGCGTTGGTGTAGGTCGCTGCGACAAAGACGCATCCGTTCTGGGAGAAGAGCCGGATGAAGTCGCCCAGCTTGAACCAGACTGCTATGTTGTCCCAGAGGAGGCGGTGCCGCTCTCCCTTGACCGCGGCGATTCCGGAGGCGACCCGGGCCCTCAGCTCCTTGAGGAGCAGCTCGTAGTAGCGCTCCGAGACCGGGAGCCCGCGCAGGCTCACCACGGGGGCCATATGGGCGAAGGCATCGAAGATGGTCATGGGAGCGGGGCGAGTCGTCATGGATGCCAGCACCTCCCCCCACATGAGGGACGTGCGCTGCGCCCGGAGCAGGTAGCTCTCGAAGGTCCGGGCATTGAAGGCCTTGCCCGCGATGGGCTCGAGCCGGGGGATGAGTGCCTCGAGCTGGCCCACCATGTAGGCGAGCGTCCCTTCGTCCAGCTCGTCCGCCACGAACGGGGTATCGAACAGGACGAGCGGGACGCCATAGCGGTGGGAGAGCTGTTTGTACCAGTACAGCACGGTCTGGCAGATGTTGGTGGAGCAGACCAGGACATCGGGTCGGGGCAGCGGGCCGATGGGGCTTCGGGCCCCCAGCGAAAGGCCCAGGTCGATCCGTGCGTAGCTGCAGAGATCCTGTGAGAACCCGGCGTTCTCTGCGGGTGCGGACATGTCGAGTCCGGCCATCCGGGCGCCGCACAGAGCCCCGTGGTTTTCCGGGTAGACGGTGTAGAAGCCCATGGCCCGGAGGATCTCCACGGGGGCCCCCGAAGTCACCCAGGCTATGGGCATGGCTCCGGCAGCGTGGCGGGCGAGCAGGTAGTGGCGTGCCATGATGGTACGGAGGCGATCGGCGCAGGCAAGAGGCGGCCCGGCCCAGTCGGGCGGAGTGCGCTTGGGGCGGGTCGCCCGTCGCAGGGACCTCCGGGCGGAATCGGCAGCCAGCATGAGAGGGAGCGTGACCTCCTTGGCCAGGTGGTAGCGGACGATACCGGCCGTGCTCATGACAGCACCTCCAGGAATGCCTCGAGCCGCGTTCCCAGTTGTCCAAGTTGAGGCTGATGAAGCTCGCTTTCCAGGACAAGGACCGGGATGCCTGCCTGGCGCAGCCCCTGGACGACGAAGGGGTGATCGAACAGCTCGAGCTCGCAGAACTTCACGGTGTGCAGGATGATTCCCGCTGCACCGGAATTGCGAACCATCTCGGAGAGAAAAGCCACCCGCTGCTCCACCGGTGAGGCGATGCTGGTGCAGGGGGGCAACGACAGCAGGCGGGCGGCCGAGGCCTTCCACGGATCCTTGTCTGCCGCGACATGCGTCCTTGGAAACCGGCGCCCGCACGAGATGAGATCGTCCTCGCACAGGCGGACGCCGAGCTGATCCAGGAGGGCCAGGAGGTCCCGATCGGGAAGCACGCCCGAGAGCACCAGCCTGGGGCCAGAAGGAGCGTTCTCGCTGGACGTCGATTGCCCCGCCATGAGCCGGTCGGCTGCCTGGAGGAATTCCGACGGGACCACGTACTCCCGCAGCCGCACGGTGCGGTAGAAGTCCGCGTTGGATGCATGGATGCGCCCCTGCCGACGGGCGGAGTACAGGCTCTGCATGGCCTCGTGAACCTTGTCCATGGCAGCGCCGGCTTTCGCCAGGCCGTCGTCGTCGACGGAAACTCCCGACCGGGACGACAGGAACGCGGCGAGTCGGCGGACCTGGGACTCCACAAAGGAGGCGACGCCGGCATCCGCGACGTTCCTCGGCGTGTAGAACAGGGTTGCGGGAACGGGATGGCCGATGCAGTCGCGCACGACCGTGAACAGGTTCTGAAGGGTATCGCACAGGTGAGGGAAGAGCAGGCAGTCCAGCGCCGGGGTCTTCTCGGACAGCAGCAGCTCGAGGCCGCGAAGCCCGACGCCGCAGACGAACGGCTGGGCGTGAGCGGACGCCCGGGCAATGGGGCCAGGCGGGTCCCACACCTCGACGGGCAGGAACCCGGCGGCGAGCAGGATCTCCCGGGGGTATCGTCCAGGAAAGACGGCAGCGATCCTGCCACCGCCCTTCCGGAAACTCTCAATTGCTGTTCGTCGGTTCGGCAGATCCATGGGTACCCCTCCGATGGCTGCGACTATACGGGAGGCTTGGACGCAAGAGAAGTGGTTCGAAGGATGTGCGGCCGATCAGGGCGCTGCGTGCGCCGCTTCCTGCTCCCTGGTCCGCTCCCGCTGGACGGTGCGGATGAAGGCAGCCAATTGCTTGTGGACGCCCTGGTATTCGTGGAGGAGGATCACGGTCTTTTTGCGGCTGCGGACGAGCTGGCGAGCGAGCCCCTTGACCGACTTGATCGACGTGGAGGGTCCCCAGGCAGGTTCCTGGAGGGTCCAGTGCACCGGTGCCTTGAGCCCTCCGAGTTGGAATCCCGCCCGAACGTGCCGCAAGTGGAGCCCCATGCCGCCCGGCAGACGGCCGTAGGTGTGGTCCCATTCGGTTCCGGCCGCGGTCGACAGGATCTCATGGAAGAGGCGGATGTCGTCGGCGATCTGCTCGGCCGTGCGGGCCTGGAGGTGGGTCTTCAAGGTCGTGTCGTGGTTGTTCGAGTGATAACCGATGCGATGGCCTGCGGAGGCGATGCGGGCGAGGAGCTCCCGGGTGGCATCGGGGCGGTTGCCCCATTGGCGGGCGACATTGGTACCGATGAAGAAGAAGGTGACCTTGACGCCGTACCGGTCGAGCACATCAAGGAGTGGGCGGACCCGGGCCGGGCGCGGTCCGTCGTCGATGGTGATGTCGATCCAGTCGGGCCACCAGTCGGGCTGGCCCTGCGGGAACTCGTACGAGTCGAAGCCCTCCGGTTCGTCCCAGTCGGCCACCTGCTCTTCGAGCTCGTCTGACGAGAGCCTCCGGACGCGGGGGGACGAATCCGGCCCTGGGGAGGCTGCCAGCTCGGACGGGGCAACGGGGCCGATTCCACGGCGTCGGGCGAATTCCATGCGCTCGACGGCAAAGGCAAACTGCGCCATGGAGCGGGTATCTTCCCAGAGTGCGAACCGGGTGGCGAGCTGCACGATCCAGTCGACCCACGGGGTTGACAGAGCTTCGGCTTCGGCGGGTGCAGGAGGCATGGAGTCCGAATGGGAAACGGCGGCCAGGGTGCTGCTTCGCTGCTCCGCCCTGATGCACTCCAGCACCGGGGCATCCCTCGTGGGGAGAAGGCAGGGGATGGAGGCCGCTGCCAGGCTCTGCCCGATCCGTCGCCGGTCGGATGGGTCTCGTCCCTCGAGAAGCTCCCCGGCTGCCTGAGCGGCCTGCCGGCAATGGCTGGGGCTGAAGTGGGACAGTCCCCAGAAAGCCAGCGATGCCGTCGGATCGACGGTCGGGTCGGGGAATGGTACGGCCTTGGCGAGCTGGGCCACGGAATCGAGCAGGAGCGTCTCGACCGGGCGGATGCGGGGCCCCTGGGCCTTGGGTGCCAGAGCTGCGGCCGCAGCCAGGCGGACAGCGGGGGCATCCGACGCGGACATCACGAAGAAGAGCAGGTCATCGAAGTGGGGGTGCCGGATCTTCGCCAGGGAGTGGACGAGCACGGCAGGCGTGGTGTCGGAGCAGTCGGTGTGCAGCAGGGAGAGAAGGAACAGGGGGTAGGAGGCATGGTCATGCCAGGAGGCCAGCGTGGATGCTGAGAGCCGGACGACATCGCAGTCCGTGCGGGTTCGAAGCGCTTTGCGGAACAGCTCGGCAGACTGGACGTCGCCGATGAGAGCCAGGGCTCTGAGGCTCGCCATGGAATCCTCCCCGGACAGCGAGTCGGCGGAGGCTCGAAGCACGGGAAGGGCCGGCGTATATCGGAAGAATCCGAAGAAACGCGCCATGGAAATCCGGTCGCGAGGCGATGCGTCCGGCCAGTCCGAAAGGAACCTGGCCAGAGTATCCCGAACCCGTTGAGCGTCGAGAGTCGGATCCGAGGACGGGGCGGGCGGGGCCCCGGGCGGAAGCACGGCGCCGGCCCGCTGTCGTGAGACGACGGCAATCGAGGCTGCAAGGGCCGCAACCAGCAGCACTCCCGCAAGGACGGGCAGGATTCGGACAATCCGGCCGTGCGGGCGACGAGCTGCAACGCCAGTGACATCGGGGGTTCCGGCTGCCATGTTCCGACTCCTCATCACCACGGACATCGGATCGCGCGTCTGGGCCTCTGGTCCAGCACCTGGTACATGGTATCTCGGTTCGCACGCGCGGCAAGAAAATGGGGTCGGACTGAGGACGGGTCAGAACGCGTCGGGGCCGCAATCGAGCAGATACTGGGAGGGGAGCTCGAGGGGGTAGAGGAATCCCACAGGCGAGCCGGGCGCAGGCGAGGCCGCCTCGAGAGCCAGGCGTGCCTCCTCGTTATTCAAGGCGAGCTGCCTCATGCGCTCGAGTACTTCCCCTCCGGCTGCGGTGGCCCAGGGAAACTGGTCATCGCCGCTGATGTTGGAAAACAGCCGGGCACGGACCTGGGCTACGAACTGTGGGTCGAGGATGACGGCGTTCATCTCGCCTTCGTACAGCATCCCCCGGTTGTTCTTGTTCGCCGAGCCGACGGTGAGGAATCGGTCGTCGACGATGACGAGCTTGGTGTGGACGTCCATGGGCTGGAGCACGGGGCCGGATTCGCCGTCGGCGGTTCCGTCCATATCAGCCACGCGGGCCTGGAGCAGAAGGTAGCGGTCACCGGCGAGCTCTTTCAGCTCCCGGTCCATCTCGATGGTCCACCGGAGTGCTCCGTCCGCGAGCGAGACAGGCTTCGTGACGACGATGATCCGCAGGCCCGGATGGGCTTGCAGGCTTTGGGCGAAGTCGGGAAGGAGCATGGGAATGCGCCAGTACTGGTCTTCGATATAGATGAGGCTTTCGGCGTTCCGGATGGCCTTTCGATGGGCCTCGAGAATGCTCCTCTCGCCGAAGGGCTCCGGAGTGGTGGCAACGATCTGGGCAGGCACCCCGTCCGGCGGCTCGTCGGCAACAGCGGCCGTCGGGTAGGCCGTGGCGTATTCGTGGAACAACGCGTCGCCCCCCCTGCCCCACTCCCATCGGGCCCCCAGAATGGAGTCCACGGCGTGGGCAGCGGGTCCTTCCAGGCGGACACCGGCGTCCTTCCGTGGACCGAGGTCGGGAAATGCGAGGCGGTCGGCCACGGCCTTGCGATCCTCAGCGGGCGAGATGTACTTCATGCGGCGGGGCTCGAAGACCGCGTGCTGCGTGGTATCCCAGTCGCTGCTCTTGACGTTCATCCCCGACACGTAGGCCACACGGCCGTCGATGGTCCACACCTTCTGGTGCCAGGAGGCCGCCTCCACCGCGACGAGCGGGGACTGGGCTGTCTCGGTTCCGACGAAGGTCCACTCGTCGAGGTCGGGGTTGTTTCCGAGGAGTCGGTGCGCGTAGGGCATCGGATGCTCGATGGGCACGAACGGGTCGTGCAGCGGCACGGGAGTGGGGTTGCCCTGGATCATGACCTCGAAGTTGTCGCCCGGGTCATAGGCCCTCTGTCGGAGCAGGGTGTCGGTGTTTACATAGGCCATTCCGGTGGCCGTCTCGCCGGTGAATCGCCCGACCAGCACCCGCTTGGAGACGGCGGGCAGGGAGAGCAGGATCGCCATGGCGGTGTTGGGCCAGCGCTCCTGCTCGGAGAGGAGGGGGTGGTTCGGCGGCCTCAACAGCTCGAAGTCCGATTGCCACCACCAGGTTGCGCAGGTCACGGTCTTGGCAGCTACGGCCAGATCGTCGGCCAGAGAGGCATACAGCTCTTCCCCGGAAAGGAAGAACTCCGTACGGTTGAGGGCCGGGGGCGACCCCGAGTCGGCAAACCACTCGTGCGAGAGGGCCATGAACAGGACGGGGGCCTCAGCGGAACCGGACGGCGGTAACAGGATTTCCGCCGGCATGGGGACGAGGTCATCTTCCGGGAATGCGGGCTGTGCGGGCAACTGCTCGGAGCCGGGGGCCAGCGAAATGGGCGAAAGGACGCACCCGTCTGAGTCCTGCTCGACAGCGACCGCAGCCGGCCGATACCCGGGAGCGGATGCGGCAAACCAGGAAATCCCATCGGGAAGCCGGAAGCAGTCGGGGCTCCCCCTGTCGTCGCACGCCTCCATCTGGGAATGGAGCAGGGCCGCGCCAACGACGGGTCGTCCCCAGGCGTCGGTGACGACCACGCTCAAGTCGTCCACGTGGTGGCAGACCGGGGATCCGCCAGGGCCTGACCCGCCATTCCCTCCGCTGTCCGTGCCGCCACACGCCCCCCAGAGCGGGAGCATCACGACCGCAACCATCAGGGCTGTTGAGGTCCTCACTGTGCGCCCCCTTTGTCCACGACCCGCCCCTGGACCACGATGTACCCTTCGGGCGAGAACTCCACCTGCCCCTCGACCACCTGCACGCCGTAGAAGAGTGGAAGGTGATACCGGATCAGCGAGGACGCCAGGGTGTTGGCAATCTCCGGAACGAGGGACTCAAAGAACGATTCGATGTCCCGCTCGGCTTCCCGCTCCTGGAGGGGCGACATGGATTGGTCCAGCTCGAGGAAGAAGTCGGACAGGGACAGGAAGAACTCCAGGTCGCTGTTGCCGACCACGGCCTCCAGCCCGAGGACGAGGGACAGCTCGACGGACGAGAAGAGACGGGACGTCCCGGTCGGCTCCTTGGCATACAGGTCGAGCTGGATACCCCCGAACGCGATGCCCACCGCATGCTCGCCGAGCGAGTCCTGGCCACCCTCCCCGTTGCCGTCAGTGCCCTGCGATCCCCCATACTTCGTGGGCTGGAGCAAGGGGGGCAGGGCGGGGGTGACCTGGATGGAGAGGGGCCATTCGGCCAACGGGGGATCGGACACCAGGTCGAGCAGCGTGCCGCCCAACCCGCACACCAGATCGACTTCGATCTTGGCCGCGTCGAGCATGGCCTGATCGATGGTCACGAACAGGTTCCCGGCCGTCCACAGTCCGGTCAGGGTGCGGTTGACGAAGTCCTGGGAAAGGGAGAGCCCGAAGGCTGCAGTCTGAAGGTCGACGGGCGGGGGAGGGAGAGGCGGCGTTCCCCCCAGCATCGGGCAGCCGTGAGGCCAGGGGACGGCCTTGTCGCCGGGGAACTTCAGGTCGACGAGATAGCCGATGGTGACCTGGTGCCCCCCCACGTCGAGCGATTCCGGGGAGTAGCCGGCCTCGACCTCGACACCGAGGAAGTCGAACGCCACGTCACCCTGGACGAAGGAGGCAGCCGATGATGCCGCCTGGTCGGCCGTGTCCTGGAGCACTTCGGAGAGCAGGTCGGTGAAGAACTCGAGGAAGTTGCCGGAGATCTCGGTCGGTGCGACCACATCCTTGCCCGTATCGTCCTGGACGGCAACCTGGACTTCCCCCGCATCAACCACCACCTGGGTGACCTGGAGTGCGAGGGTTCCGGACTCGACGGAGGGGATCACCGAGGCGGTGGCCGTCAGCGCGTCGATTCGTGCCTGGAAGCTCCATTCGGTCTGGCTTGCCTTGAAGGTCAGGGTCCCCTCGGCCTGGATCGCCCCCACGAAAAGCTCGGCCGCGAAGCTGCCCGTCACGGCGGTGGTCTCCAGCTCGGCCGGCGGTTCGATGACAAGGGCATGGAGGTCGAGGCGGAGCTGCTCCGACTCATAGACGGGGTTGTATTCCGCAAGAAGCGGAGTGAAGTCCGTGTCCAGCAAGGCCTCGGCGGCCCGTGAAGCGGCAAGGCCGATGGCTCCGTCCGAAAGGCGGACGATGACGTCGGGGCGGCCCGGAGTCGGAGCACAGTTGCCGAAGGGACCGGCCAGCACGGGGCGATGCTCCCGGGAACGGTTTCCGTTCTGGTCCAGGGCCTCGACGTGGACCAGGTTCAATCCTACGGACAGCGGCCAGGAGGCCAGGAAGGAATCCGGCTCCCGGCCTGGACCGGCGGGATTCCCCAGGACGGATACCGTGACCCCCGCCTCATCCTGTGCAAACCCGGCGACCTGGAGCGAATCGCCGGGCCCCAGGTCTGGCAGCACCGTCCCTCCGTTGGGGGTGACGAGCACCAGGTAGGGAGGCAGGGAATCGAGCACCACGGTGACCGTGGCCACCGCCTCCCCGCAGCGGACGGAAATGACGTTCGGGCCCTCCTGCTCGAGGCGAACCGGAGCCGAGAAGCTGGGCGGAGTCCACGGAACGGCTACGTCGTTGAGCTCGATGACGTCGCACGGGGCTCCGTGCACCACCCCAGTCACTTCGACTGAGGGCCAGTTGACGACGGCCCCTTCGGAGGGCGACAGGATCTCGATGGAGGCCCCCCATGAGACATCTGTGGAGCCTCCGGAACCATCCGCCTGTCCGCTGTCGCCGGAGGCACCGCATGAAGCCGGGAGGACGGCCTGGAACAGCAAGAGGGCTGGAATCATTGGGTTGGTGCGCATGTCCACCTGCTCGCGCTTGTCCGCGTTTCGAGGGCTATGTTATGTTCAATTCAGACCGCTTGCAAGCAGGGTCTGGCCTTGCGACTGCGGGGATGTGGCGGCCCCGTTGATTCGGCTGCGCATGCCGGGGAGGAAGTGGTGAGAGAGAGAGACTGGAGAATCGGCGTCTCGTTGACGGCCTTCTGGGCCATGCTCCTGTGCGGCTCTGATGCGGTTCCGGGCCAGCCGAAGGAGCCGGGTCCGGGCAAAGGGGCAGCGCCTGCGCTGGACGAGTACCTGTTCCCGCTGGCCGGCGAGCTGGATCGGAACATTGCGCTCCTGGACGAGCAGGTTCGAACAGGGGCCGGACCGGACATCCAGGCGATCTATGGCATCCAGCTCCTGAAGAAGGGGCACCATGCGCTGGCCCGACGGCACTGCGAGGAAGCACTGGCCCGCGGGGAGCTGTTCGAGCCGAGATACTGCATGTCGATGATTGCGTTTGCCGAGGGGAAGCTGGCCGAGGCGGCGGAGCATGCCCACGCTGCCATCCGGCTGCGTCCTTCGAGCGTCGCTCCCTACCTGGTCCTGGCGCACGTAAGGCGCACCCTCGACGACCGGCAGGGGATGGTGGCAGCCATTGAGCTCGGGCTAGCGGCCCTCCCGGGCCGGGCGGACTTCTGGGAATGGGAGCTTGCCCGGATGCTGGAGCAGATGGGGGACATCGAGGGAAGCCTGCAGTGCATGGGAGCGTTGGCGCGCATCACTCCGTCGGATCCGCGGGTGTTTGCGCAGGCAGGGGATTGGCTGCGAAGGCTGGGAAGGCTGGCGGAGGCGGCGCAGATGTACCGATTTGCCCTGAGCAAGGCCTCCTGGTATCGCCCTGCTGCCATCGGCCTGTTGGAGACTTTGGAATCGGGGGAGCTGCCGGTTGAAGTGATCCAGGCTGCGTCCGAGTTCCTGCGAAACCCGCAGCTCCAGGCGGTCCACGCTCCGATTCGAGAGTTCCTGAGCCGTGCGCAGGCCCGCCTCCTCGAGGCGGAGCTTGCCAGCATCGAGTCCAGGAATAACTTGAGTCTGTCGGACCTGCCCACGCTCGATGAGCTGGATCCGTCCTTCGTGAGCTCGGCCTTGCTGGAGGCGGCCAAGCTCTGCGTGACCTATGGTCGCTCGGACAGAGCCGTGCTCCTGCTCGAGAAGGCGGATTCGATGCTGCCGTCGGACGGGGACGTGCTGCGCGTGCTGGGCCAGGCCCTGGCAAGTCTGGGGCGATTGGACGAAGCCCGCCAGAGACTGCAGGAGAGCCTGGCGGTTGCGCCCCTGCTCGAAACGTATCTTGCAGCGTCCGAGGTCGAGCGCAGGCTGGGTAACGCCTCGGAATGCCTGGGATATGCGGGAAAGGCGCTCGAGGCCAGGCCCGATTCGGTGGAAGCGCTCCTGGATGCAGCCGTGTGCCACCGGGCGCTTCGCCAGTCGAAAGAGGAGCTCGAGCGGCTTGAGAAGGCCTTCTCCATCAGCCCGGAGCACACCGGCGTGCTCGAGGAGCTGGTTCGATACCACCTGCATCGCAAAGGGGGAAGCCAGGAGGCAACCCGCTACCTCCAGCTCCTGGTGAACCTGACCCCGTACGACTTCCGCCTGTGTATCCGGCTCGGCCAGATGCAGCAGGACGAGGGGGAAATCGCCGATTCTCTGGCAACCCGTGCAAGATGCCTGGCTGCCATTCCGCCCGAGGAGGTCGAACGCCGACAGCAGGAGTACGGGAAGCTCAAGCCCCTGCTTCCCAAAGTACGCCCGCAGGACCTCGCAGTGAACGCGTTGGTCCAGTGCTGCAACCTCAACGTGGAGGGGGCTTGCGACGATCTGGCCGCCTGGCGTAAGACCTCCAAGCGTCGGGAGCAGCTGGTCGAAGCCGACTACAAGCCCTCGCTCAAGCCGGGCCGCAAGGGCTATATAGGCGAGCTCGAGCGGCTGGGGCCGGGCGGAATGGCCTTCCTCGTGCTGGGCCTGGAGGCCCCCGGCTTCGAGCTGCTCACCCGCGAAGAACGGCTGTTCCTGTACTACACGAGCCGGGCCGCGATTGCCGGCGACGACCTTCTCTATCGGCAGAACCATCGCCACGCCCTGGCCATCAAGGAGCTGATGGAGACACTCTACCGCTACCGGACGCACCTGACCTCCAACCAGGTCGCAGCGGTGCATGCCTACCTGAAGCTGCTCTGGGTGAACCACGGCCACTACGATCACCGCTCGGGGCAGAAGTTCGTTCCCGAGCTGCTGACTCGAGACATGCTCAAGAGCGCCATGGCCGCGCTGCAGGAGCGCGGGGAGGACTTCGGCTTCATCCCGGGGACCGGCATCGACGAGAAGCTGGCGTTTCTGGACAAAGACCTCTTCGATCCGGAGTTCGAGAAGCAGCTCACGGTGACCGAGGCGGGAAAGGACATCGTGCTCGAAAGCGCGGTGAACCACTACGACCCCGGCGTGACCGATGCCATGATCGAGGCCCTCGAGCCGAAGCTCCGCAACGCGCTCAACGTCCGATTCACGCTGCGGGGAGGAAAGATCGTTCCCCTCTTCTGGAAGGTTGGAGAGCTCGGGACCGAGCACCTGGAGAACGTCGTCTACTTCCTCGAGAAGGCGCTCTCCTACGCGGCCTCCCCCGAGCAGCGGGAGAGCATCGAGCGGCTGGTGGAGTTCTACCGCTCGGGAGACGAGGAGTCATTCCGCAAGCACTGCATCGCCTGGCTCAAGACCCGGGGGCGGACCGACTTCATCAATGGGTTCGTGGAGCAGTTGAAAGATCCGCGCGGAATCATCGGTAATTTCGAGGGAATGGCAGCCTTCGTCTCCGATGCAGACCTGGTCGAGAAGCTGGCCGACCGGGCCGAAGCTTTCGAGAAGGCGATGCCGTGGCCGGATGCGTATAAGCGGGAGACGGTGCCCCGCCCGGTGGCCAATGTGGCCACGCTGCTGACCGGCACTGGAGACATGGGACCGGTTCCGTGGGCCGGCTACAACCTGCCGAACTACGATGACATCCGCACCTCGGTGGGGAGCAAGAACGTGGTGTTCGTGAACCTCTTGAGCAGCCGCTCGGAGAAGGACTTCCTGGCGGGCCTGAAGGAGTTCTACCTGCCCGAGTACCACGAACTGGTGAAGGGGAAGGTGGACCTGACCTGGCGCTGGATGGTGTACCTCCACGAGATCCTCGGTCATGGGTCGGGGCGCTCCGATGCGAAGCTGACGGATGACCCGAGAAACCTGCTGGGGCAGTCGTTCTCGACTCTGGAGGAGGCTCGAGCCGACCTGGTGGCCCTGTACCACATGGGCTCGCCCGAGCTGTCGGCCATGGGCGTATTCCCCGCCCAGGAAGCGAAGGACATCCTGCTGGCGACGTACGTGACTTACTTCCAGGGCTTCCTGATGCTGTATCGCCGGTTCGACGGAGAGGTCATCCGGGAGCCTCACTGGAAGGGACGTCAGATGATTCTGGGCTACCTGCTGGCCGGCGGGGAGGAGGGAGGCAACGACTACGGCATGGTTCTCGAGCAGAAGGAGGGAAAGTACTTCCTGCGCGTAACCGATGTCGACAAGGTGAGGGCCGGGGTTGCCCGCCTGCTGGAGCGCGTGCAGGTCATCAAGTCGACCGCCGACCGGGAAGGAGCGGAGAAGCTCGTCGAGCGCTTCGGAAGCCGCTTCGATCCGAAAGTCCGGGACGACATCGTCGCCCGGTCGGCCGTGCTCAAGCTGACCCACCAGACTGCGTTCGTCTTCCCGCACATCATCCCGGTCAAGGACCGCAAGGGGGAAATCATCGATGTGCGCCTGGCCAATGACGAGGATCTGACCGCTCAGCACCTGAGGTGGTCGCGGCTGCAGGAGGGGCGCGACCCTGACTGAGCCGAGCCGTCGCACCGGCAGTTCCCACGCGGCAGCCCTCCCGACCCGGAATTCCTCAGCCTCGCAGGCCCTTGACGTAGAGATACTTCACGTACCGCTCGAAGAGGCCGGAGTTCTTCTGGTAGACGGCCAGGATGTGCAGGGCAAGCCCGGGTCCGGTCCCGGATGGTCGGCACTCACCGTCGGCGATGCAGCAGGCCAGCTTGACCTGGACCGGTTCCTCTCGCAGCGCCACAGGGAATGTGACCTCCGCTTTGACCGGCGGCGACTCGAACTCGTCGGGAAGCTCGACATAGAGCGACACCATTCCCAACCGTCGAACGAGCCCCTCGGTCTTGATCTTTCCGTCGATGAGGAGCTTGACCGGGATCTCCACGGACACCTGCTCGTCCCGGGCACGCAGGACCGTGGTCAGGGCGCCGCTCTCACCGGACCGAGTGAAGGACGGAGGGGCCTTGATCCGACGGGAGGCCTCCGCTGGAGCGGCCGGGCTGACTGCGGCGGTTGGGTGAGGTGCTGCGGGAGCAGGTGGACTGGCCGAAGACGGAGCAGGTGGCTTGGCCGAAGCCGGTGAAGTGCTGCCGGCAACCGGCGGTGAAGAGCCGGTCGGACTCGCCCCCGTGGCACCGGGTGCAGCCTTCGTTGCGCCCGCTCCGGAGCCGGCAACGGCCGGTCCCGCCTTCCCCGCTGCAGCGAGAACCGAGGCCCGGGGAGACACACAATCGACGGCCCAGGGGGATTCATTGCCGTCAACGGTCCCCGTGGGACGACCATAGCTTCCACACGAATCTGCGTGGGTCGATGCATTGCCGCTGGTGTGCGCCGGCGGTACCGTCCCGGCCGCAGAGGGGGCTGCCGTCCCGGCTGCAGCGGAGGGAGCGACGGTCCCGGGAGTCTGTGAGGCCAGGTGAGACAACGGGACGGCAGGGAGGTCATGCCTGGTCGATGCCGTGGCCTGTGGCGAGGCTCCGGCCGGAGGGCGCATGGCCGGAAGATCCTGCCGGGTTGCGGTGCCGATGGGCTCGTCTTCTTCGCCGGCCGGAGCCGCCGCTCCATTCGCCCCCGAGGGGCGGACTGGGGCTCCCTTCTTCCCCTCCGGGGGGGTAGCGCCATCCATCGAGATCCCGGACGGGACGAAGAACTGGGTTCCCTTGAAGTCGAAGCCCACGATGGGGGATGTCGCTGCCTCCAGACTGGGTGCGGGCAGCTCTCCGGCGCAGAGCACGGGATAGGCCTTGACGAAGGCGCAGAGTGCTGCGATCCCCTGCTTGGTAATGCAGCGCCGCCACTGGATGGCGAGGGCGGGCTTGTCGCCGTCCTGACGGCGCACCACATTGCCCAGCAGCATCACGGGAAACGCCCGCATGACCTCCTTCTTCGGCACGATGAGAACCTTGGCACCGATGCGGATGCGCGCATCGGTTGCCAGCAGGACACCGCCTCCGGAGATATCGACCGCGGCCCCGTCGAACCGGCAACCATCGATGTAGCAGTAGAACTCGAGCTCACTAGGCAATCGGCTGTGTGAACGGCGGTCGTCTTGCATGTCTGGAACCAACTCCCCGGTGTTTCGGGTTGGCGGGCGCAGTGTTGAAGGGATTACTGCTGGCGCTTACCCCAGAACTCGGCATCGAAAAGGGCCAGGACCGAGCCCAGCTTCAGTTTGACATCCCAGTGGCATCGGGCCTCAACCGGGTTCTCCTTCCCCCAGGTGTCGATGACCTGGTTGTTGTCGTTGTCGTAGAGGGTGCAGGGGGCCCCTTCCTTCGTCGCGGTCGTGAAGGTATCCCCCGTGTCGGCATCGAGGCCCAGCAGGAACTGACGCAGATACTCGGCAGCCAGCGGAATCAGCATCTCGCAGCCCGAGTCGATGAGATTCTTGACCCAGTCTCCGGCCTGCGCCGCAACCTGCTCGGCAAAGACCTCGCAGCAGTCATTGAACACGAGGCAGTCCTTTCCGCCGACCAGCGAGCCCAGGAACTTCTCGTAGCTGTCGACAACCGGCAGGCCGTCACTCCCGTCTCCCGCAATCATGGGCAGCACGAACTTCTCGATGATGAAGTTCAGGAACGCACCGTACTTGAAGTTCAGCGAGTGCGGGTAGATGACCAGCTTGTCGAACTTGCCCAGGACGTAGCCGTCAATCTGAGCTTCGAAGTCGGCGATGACGACATCCTGGCCAATGGCGTTGAAGGAGAAGCTCTTCTTGCCGCAATCGGGATCCATGGGATTGCAGTCCTCCCCCAGGGTCCACTGGATCGAGACCGTGTGCCACTCCTCTTCGGTCTTGTCCGCGGAGAAGAACCCCGTCGAGTCGGGCTCGGCTTTCAGGGTGATGGTGGAGTGAATCTCCAGATCCCTGAGGATGTTGCCGACGTCCTTGCCCGTGAAGAGGATGTCTCCGCCGATATTGTCTTTCAGCAGCGAGTACAAGATGGCATCGATGACCTGCTGGACGATGGTGCCCACGGTGGAGAGCTTCTTGATGTCAGGATTGTTCGGGTCCTGGAAGAAGTTCTTGCAGAGGTCTTCCAGCACGGAAGCCTGGTCCTGGAGGATGCAGGTGAGCTCCATGAGGCCGGCCGTCGGGCTGTTGAAGAAGTCGATGATGATATTGACGACCTTCTCGATGTCGTCCGGCAGGGCGCTGATCATGTCGAAGTGGTTGACCATCTCGTACTTGCCCTTGTAGATGGGCGGCACGTCGTGGAGCACGATGGTCACGACCTTGGCCTTGCCGTACTCGACCAGGCCGTCGACGTCGTTGCAGCCGTAGGCGAGGACCGGGCCGTTGATCTTGTAGCCGGTGGCGACGATGGTGTACATGAGCGGGTGCTCGGGGGTCAAGTCGGCGAAGCCCTGGAACTTGGCCACCTGCGTGAGGTCGTTGAATTCCTGGGATGCCTTGTCCGCAACCGGAAGTGGCTTGGTCGGGTCGAGGTCGGCGCATCCCGGCTTGTTGTGGACATCCTGGAGGAAGAGGTAGGCCTTGACGACGTCGAAGGCCGCTGCTCCCTCGTGCTTGAACTTCACGGTGAGCGGGGCTGCCTGCTTCGGGATGATGACGATGTCGAAGTAGAGCGGCGGAATCTTGAACTTCGGGTTGATGGCCGTGGCCTTGATGGCGAACTGCCCCATGATGTCATAGGTCGTCACCTTGACCGAGGCGATACCGTCGTTGTTGGTACCGGACGACTTGGCATCGATGGTGGCGATCGGATTGCCGGTGTCAGGGTCGGTGGCGTTGAGCAGCTCCCACTGGATTTCCTGGGAGGGGATCGGCTTGAGCTCCTCGAGGTAGACAACCTTGAACGTCCGCTCCTGGGTGTAGCTCATCTCGAAGTAGCAGTGGTCGAGCTTCTGGTCGTTGAGGGGCGGGTCCTTGAAGCCCTGGCACTGCTTGTTGTCGTCGCCGTAGGGCTCGAAGTATTCCAGCAGTCCGAGGGTGGGGTAGATGATTTCCGGTTCCGCGTTGTCGGGCTCAGCGACATCCGGCTCTCCCTGAATGTCCGGGAGTCTCAGGTCTGCTGCCGGAGGAGCATCCACCTCGAGGTAGTCCACGGTGAACCCCGAATCACAGCCAGCCAGGATCACCAACGCCAACCCGACCAGAATCCGTTTCATCTGCTCCACCTCGCCCAGATTCCGTGGTAGTCTACCATCATGGGAGTCTAGGAACAAGAGCGGAGGAGGATGTGAAACGACTGTTTCTAGCTTTGGAGCTTCCCGCCCAGGTGCGTGCAGCGCTCGCGCAGGCGGTCGGGCCGATGCGACGACGGGTGGATGGCGTGAAGTGGGTTGCCCAGGAGAACCTGCACGTCACGCTGAAGTTCCTGGGAGACACGCCGGAGGAGCAGATTGCGCCGATCGGCCAGAGGATTGCCGGTGCGGCCAACGAGGTACCCCCGCTTGCCCTGGCCGTCGGTGCCCTCGGGGCCTTCCCGTCACTTCGAAAGCCGAGGATCCTGTGGGCTTCGGTGAGCGGGGATCTGGAGCCCCTGGTGCGACTGGCTCGGCGCATCGACAGCGATCTGGAGCCGCTCGGCTTCGTGCCTGAAGATCGGCCGTTCTCGCCTCACGTGACACTGGGGAGGATGCGGACCGGGCAGAAAGGGCCCTCACTGGAGGAGCTGGCAAGCCGGTGCGATTCCGGGGCCCCGATGCCGTTTTCCGTCAGCTGCGTGACCCTGTTCTGGAGCCAGCTGGCGCGCACGGGACCGACGTACACGGTACTCGAGAGGTATCCGTTCGGGAGGTAGGACGGGGTTGGGGGTTGGGGGGCAAGACTGCGACTGCGACTGCGATTGCGATTGCGACTGCGATTGCGACTGCGATTGCGATTGCGACTGCGATTGCGATTGCGACTGCGATTGCGATTGCGATTGCGATTGCGATGCCGATCTGACTGCCATGCCGATGCTGGCTGGAGCCTCTCGTCCCGAGCCCCGAACCCCCAGCACCGAGCCCCGTTCTCCCGCTACGCCTGCTCCTCCGCACCCGCCTCAGCCTGGCGCTCCTGCAGATTGCGGATGGTCTGCTCGCTGACGTAGACGAACCGGTTGCAGTTGGGGCAGGACTCGATGCTCTCCATGCGGAGCAAAACGTTGTAGACCTGCGGGCGGAGGGCGAGGTGGCAGCCGCCGCAGCTCCCGTCGATGGCCTCGACGATGGCGACACCGTCACGACGGGACTTGACCTGCTCGTAGCGGCGCAGAGTGGCAGCGGGGATGACGGGCAGGAGGTGTTCCCGGCGCTTGGAGATCTCTCCGATGAGCGCCTCGAGCTGGTGGACCTGATCCCAGGTGGCTCCCCCTTCCTTCTCGGTCTCGCTGCGGAGCGCTTCGATCTTCTCCTGGTCCCGCTGGATGGCATCGCGGAAGTCGTTGATCGTGTCACGGACCTTCTCGACCTCTTCCTCCTTCGACTGCTTGTGGCGGCGGAGGTTCTCGAGCTCCTTCTGGCGGACGAGGTAGTCCTTGGTCTTGGTGACGGCGTTCAGGCTGGCCTTGATCTTGGACATGCGGTCGTTGTACTCGTGCAGGGCTTCCTGCTGCTCCTCGTACCAACGCTCGACGTCCTTGAGCTTGGTCTGCTTGTCCGACACGGACTGCTCCATCTTCCCGACGAGATCGCGCATCTCGTTGAGAGTGTTGGCAAGCTGGTCCTTCTGCTGGACGTAGCGGTAGATCTCGTTGTCGATCTCCTGCAACTGAACCAGGGCATTGATGATCTGCTTCACGCTGCACCTCTTGCCAGGCGGCAGGACCGGGGCTGATTAAACACAAAAGGCGCCATGCAATCTGGCGCCTTCTGCATCTGCTGGATGGTTCCGTGTGCCTGGGCTTGCTTCACGGTTCGCAATGTCACCATCCTCCCGGGTGTCAAGGTGGGCCCACCAGGGTTCGAACCTGGGACCGACCGGTTATGAGCCGGTAGCTCTACCACCTGAGCTATAGGCCCATCAGGGGGAAGGATTGTACGGAGGAACTCGGGGAATGCAAGCGAAATCTGCGCGGGGGGGGATCGGAAGATTTTGCTTGACACCGGAGCGGCCATCCGTACGATAGGGCGCCTGACTTTGTGTGTGTGGAGGCGTCTCATGTATGCAGTGTTCAAGCTTGGCGGGAATCAGCACCGGGCAACAGTGGGTGACGTGCTGAAGGTTCAGAAGCTGGCGGGCGAAGTCGGCCAGTCTCTGGAGATCTCCGAAGTGCTCCTCGTGAAGAAGGAAGAGGCAGCGGTCGTCGGCCGTCCGTTCGTGGCCGGTGCCAAGGTCGTTGCCGAGATCCTCGCACAGGGGCGCGAGAAGACGTTGATCATCCAGAAGTTCAAGCGGCGCGTGAAGTACCGCCGGAGAAACGGTCACCGGCAGCCCTTCACCCGCATCCGCATCACCGGTGTGATGGTTCCCTAACCAGAGGAGTCGGTCATGGCGCACAAGAAAGGAGCAGGAAGTTCCCGAAACGGACGCGACAGCGGTGGACAGCGCCGCGGTGTGAAGCGATACGCCGGTGAAGATGTGGCAGCGGGCAACATCCTGGTGCGGCAGTGCGGCACCAAGGTGCACGCTGGACGGAATGTGGGCATGGGACGCGACTTCACCCTGTTTGCCAAGATCGACGGCACGGTGGAGTACCTGCGCTCCGGCGAGGGCAAGGTTACCGTCAGCATCACCCCCGCCGACTGACCCGCATTCCCGTTCAGTCCCCCCTACCCTCCAACCTGAGCCCCCTTACCGGGAAGAGTGTGCAACATGTTTGTCGACGAGGCCATGGTCACGGTCGTTAGCGGCAAGGGCGGTGCGGGATGTGTCTCCTTCCGCCGTGAAGCCCGCATTCCCATGGGCGGACCGGATGGAGGCAACGGGGGAAAGGGCGGCGATGCGTGGATCGTGGCCAGCTCCCAGAAGAACACGCTGGTCGACTTCCGCCATAAGCACCGCATCAAGGCCCAGAGCGGTCGTCCCGGCCAGGGTTCGAACATGTTCGGACGCTCCGGGCGTGACGTGGAGGTGGCCGTTCCCGTGGGGACCCTGGTGTACAACGCGGAAACGGGCGAGCTCCTGGCCGATCTGGATCGGCCCGATGCCCGGCTCCTCGTGGCACCGGGAGGACGCGGAGGTCGAGGAAACGCCATGTTCGCGACGCCGACCGACCGCGCCCCGCGCAGAGCCGATCCGGGGGGCGAGGCGATCGAAGTCACGCTCCGGCTCGAGCTCAAGCTGCTTGCCGATGTCGGACTGGTCGGACTCCCCAACGCGGGCAAGAGCACCCTGATCTCCGTGATCTCTTCTGCCCGTCCTCGAATCGCTGACTATCCGTTCACGACGCTGACCCCCAATCTCGGGGTCGTCGAGCGCTTCCCCGGCATGCCGTTCGTCGTTGCCGACGTTCCCGGGCTGATCCCGGGGGCACACGAGGGCAAGGGCCTTGGAGTTCGCTTTCTCAAGCATATCCAGAGAACCTCAGTGCTCCTTCACCTCCTGGATATGAGCCGTCCGGATCCACTCGAGGACTGGCGCTCCATCCGCCATGAACTGGAGATGTTCGATCCCGATCTGGCTCGGCGGACCGAGGTCGTCGCGCTCAACAAGTGCGACCTGCTGGAGGGGGGGGCCGAGGCACCTGCCGTCAACTCACTCGTCGCAGAGTTCCGCAAACTCAAGCGGCCGTGCGTGGCCATCTCAGGGGTGACTCAGGATGGCGTGGACGCGTTGCTGGGGGGGCTAGCCAAGGTCCTGCGGCGGGTCAAGCCGACGCAACATCCGACGGAACACGCGGGCTAGTCAGGGGCATCTTCTTCCGCAAGATGGCATTGTTCGCCAGAAACCGGACGGCGGGGGAGACTACGACGGTGACTGGACGCCTGTCGTGCAGGTGCAGTAGAACTCCGAATCAGGCACTCCCTTCTGGGCCTCAGGAAGGTCGAGCTGGGTCCCAAGCGTCTCCCCCGGCTCCATTTCGAAAGTGTGGTTGAAGCCGGTAGACACCGTTCCGACCCCTTTCCGGACGACCTTCCAGTTGAGCGGAACCCCCTTTTTGATCCACTTGCCGGTGTTGTTCACCATGTGCAGGGAGAAGACCCACTTGCCCGAGATGACCTTGGCTTGGTGCTCGTAGACACATGTGAACTCGTGATAGCCGCCCTCCTTCCAGAACTTGCTCTCCGGGTTCTTGAGCGCCGTCTTGGGGTCCGGCTTGGGTTTTGCGACGACCCAAAGAGACAGGCTGAGACATCCTAGGACTGCTGCAGCGGCGAACAGACTGCGGGCTCCGATCATTGCCACCTCCGCGTGGTCGGGAATGGGAGCGAACCATTCGCCCCATTTTTCCCAAAAATATCAGTGTTCCGCCGTTCCTGCAACAGATTCTGGCAGCCGCTACCACCCGTGGCATTGACCGCTGGAGCACCACTGGCCGGGCGGGCACTGGCCGCAGCTGTTCCCGCAGCCGTCGTTGCCGCACACCTTGCCTTCGCACGAGCACTTGGCGCACTGGCCCCACCAGTCGCAGTAGGTACCGCCCAGGCACTGGCCGCAGGAGCCACCGCAGCCATCGTTTCCGCACGACTTGCCCTGGCAGTTTGGCTGACAGTTGCAGAACGGATGCTCACAGTAGTTGCAGACGTCGTCGCAGCAATCCCCGTACTGCTTGCAGGCATTGTCGCACTGGCAGGTGGCATTCTGGCTGAACCCGCAGTTGCTCCCCTGACAGGTCGGGGCGCCACAGCCGGGGATCTGTGAGTGGTAGCACTGGCCTCCGTTGCAGCCGTCATCGGTGCAGGAATTCCCGTCATTGCAATCCATAGGGGACCCGGCGCAACCTCCCCCGCCGCAAGTATCGCCCACGGTGCAGGGGTTTCCGTCGTCGCACCCGCCCCCATTCGTCCAGTCGTTGTGACAGCCGTTGGAAGGACTGCACCAGTCATTGGTACAGGGGTTTGAATCGTTGCAGTTGAGAGGGCTTCCACCGCACGTTCCTGCCCACGTACAGGTATCCGAGGTGGTACAGGCGTTGCCGTCGTTGCACGGTCCCCCACCCTGCGGAGTGAACGTGCATCCGGTCGCCGGCGCACACCCATCCTGGGTGCAGGGATTCCCGTCCTCGCACCAGGTCTGCTGCGCCCCGGGCTGGCACTGTCCGCCCAGGCAGGTGTCGCCCTGCGTGCAAGCGTTCCCGTCGTTGCAGCCCGCCTGGTTGGGAGGGAAGACGCAGGCACCGGTACCCGGCTCGCAGGAGTCATCGGTGCAGGGGTTCCCATCGTTGCAGTTGGGGGCCGTACCCGCACAGGTCCCGACCCCGCTGCAGACATCCGAGATGGTGCAGGCGTTGCCGTCGTCGCACGGCAGGCCGGCCTGAGGGGTGTGGACGCACCCAACTCCGGTGGCACATGAATCCTGGGTGCAGGGATTGGAGTCGTCGCAGACCACCGCACCGCCGGCGCACACGCCGTCGGCCGAGCAGACGTCGGAAGAAGTGCAGGGGTCGCCGTCATCGCACGTCAGGCCAGCCACGAACTCGTGCAGGCATCCGCCCGCGGCATCGCAGGAATCCTGAGTGCACGAGCTCTGGTCCGCACAGTCCAGGGCGGTTCCGACGCACGCGCCGTTGTTGCACAGGTCTCCGGTCGTGCAAAGGTCGCCGTCATCGCACGGTCCGGCCACGGGCAGATTCTGGCAACCGCTTCCCGGGAGGCACGAATCTGCGGTGCACGGATTCCCGTCGCCGCACGGATCAGGATCGGTCCCGGGTGCGCAGAACCCCTCGAAGCAGGCATCCCCCTTGGTGCAGGGGTCACCGTCGTCGCACGGGCTGGTGTTGAACGGGTGATCGCAGCCGGTACCGATGCAGAGGTCATCCGTGCAGGGATTGCCGTCACCGCAGTCGATGATCGTGTCCGCCACGCAGTACCCTTCCGCACAGTGATCGCCGAGAGAGCACGAGTTCCCGTCGTCGCACTCGGCGTCCACCGGCTTGTGCACGCACACGTTTGCATCGCTGCAGAAGTCGAAGGTGCACGGGCTCGAATCGTCGCAATGGACGTACTCGACGCACTCCACACAGATTCCCGTGTCGGGCCGGCAATGGAGCCCGGGCGGGCAATCGTCATCCGTGGTACAGGGCACCTCTCCGATGTCGACGGCTTCCGGGAATTCCCCGCCCAGATCTGGAGGGGGAGGAATGTCGCCTCCCGGCAAATCGGCGGAGACATCCTGCGGGAGCAGGTCCGCGGGGGGGGAGTCCGGATCGCTCACCTGGCCCTCGGAAGCTGCGTCCGGCAGCCCGGAAGCAGAATCGCCCATCACCAGATGCGATTCCGGGCTGGTGCTGCACCCGAGCGCGGTCACCAGGATCGCCAGGGCCAGTTGGCCCATGCACATCGACAGGGTTCTCACGTGGTTCCCCCCAGAAGTGGACGGCGATCATTGTACGCAACGGACCGAGCGGACGCAATGGAGGAAGTCCGCAAATCCACCACACGTGCGGGGATTCCCGGAGAGGAATCCCGACCGACGTCCTCCTCGCACGGTCGCGACCGGCTCTCCCCAGGCCAAATCGTTCTGGCGTTTGATGGCCGGCATGGTACATTCTAGCGCAGCCAGGGGGACGGGCCATGGAATTGTCCGAGAGAATGCGCCGGCTTCTGCAGCGGGCGATGGACGAGTCGGATGCTCGGGGGTTCTTCGACCACGCGGTGGATGCAGCCGTCGAGCTGGCCGGGGCGGAGAGAGGGCTTCTCGTTCGCAAGGAAGGCGAGAGGCTCGCCGTCGTCTCGGCCCGCAACGTGGACAGGGAGTCGCTGCGCGGACGGGAGGCGAGGCTGTCCCTCTCCATCGCCCGGGCGACCATCGACCAGGGGGCAACGCACCTCATCGACGATGCGGCCAGGCAGGGGGCATTTGCCTCGGCCGATTCGGTCTATGAGCTGGGGCTGAGGTCGGTGCTCAGCGTGCCGATATCACTCGAGGGGACTGCGGTGGCAGCCCTGTATGTGGATTCCCGATTCATCGCCGGAGCGTTCGGAGAGGAGGATGCCCGGGCCCTAGAATCGGTGGCGGACTTCGTGTCGCTGTTTCTCTGGAAGCATGCCATGCTCGAGGTCCAGCGGAAGCTCCGCTCGGACGGAGCCGCGCTCCGAGAGGAGATCGATGTGCTGCGGGCGCAGCTCGAGGAGCTGCACTCCGTGACCCGTTCTGCGGGGCGCGCCTCGGCGGCACCGGTGTCGGAGAATACGGGCAGATTCCCCCGCCTGACCGGCGACAGCCCTGCCATGCTTCGCATGCAGACGGTCATGGAGAGGGTGCTGGACAACGACGTAACGGTCCTCATCATTGGAGAGAGCGGCACGGGAAAGGAGCTGGTGGCCCGCTCCATCGTGGAGCAGGGCCGGCGTCATGGCGGGCCATTCGTGGCCATCAATTGCAGCTCCATTCCGGCAAGCCTGATCGAAAGCGAGCTGTTTGGCCACCTGAAAGGCTCCTTTACCGGGGCAACCCGGGACAAGAAAGGTCTGTTCGAGGTGGCCAGCGGCGGCACCATCCTGCTCGATGAAGTGGGAGACATGCCGCTCGAAATGCAGGCCAAGCTGCTTCGCACCCTTCAGCACGGCGAGATCCAGGCGGTCGGAGACGTGGTGGCCCGGCGGGTGGATGTGCGCGTGCTGGCCGCGACCAATCGAAACCTCGAGGAGCTCGTCGCCGCAGGCAAGTTCCGAGAGGACCTCTACTACCGCCTCAACATCGTGACCATCGAAGTGCCTCCGTTGCGCAAGCGGAAGGAGGACGTTCCTGCGCTCGTGCAGCATTTCCTCGAGGAGAACCGGAGACAGGGCATCACCAAGGTCCAGGGGATCACGCCGGCTGCCTTGCTCGTGCTGCGCCGCTATTCCTGGCCCGGAAACATCCGGGAGCTGGAAACCGTGCTCAAGAGCGCCTGCCTGTTCGCCGAGGGGGAGAACCTCGAGGCAGCCGACTTCGAGGCCCTGGCTCGAGCGGAGAGCGTCAACCCTGATCTCAGCGACACGGGGTCGTTTGAAGGCAGAACCCTCGAGGACATCGAGCGGGACGTGATTCTGGCCACCCTCAAGACGAACCGGGGCAACAAGAAGAAGACTGCGTCGGACCTCGGGATCGATCGTCGGACCCTCTACAACAAGCTCAAGCGATGGGGGATGATGTAGCTGCGGTGATTACTTCTCGAGGACCTCGGCGGCCCGGCTGATGAGGTCCTTCTTCAGTGTGGGGCAAACGGGGCGGCTGCCGAACCAGCTCCCCCACATCCCCCCCACCAGGCGCCTGCTGGACCGGTCGAAGATCTTCTTGCCGTTCTGCAGCACGACGACCTTCTGCCCGGAGGTTCTGAAGGTGAAGATCTCCCCCTTCCTCACATCGCTCACCCCCTCGAGAAAAGCATCGATGCCCTCTTTCTCCGCCGCGTAGTCGTCCGCAGTCATGTTGTTCACGAGCGACTCTCGAAATGCCTCCTTGACCTTGTCCGACGGCACGTCACGCACGAAGTGCATGAGCATCACCCGAGGAAGGCCGCTGGTCCACACGGCCCGGTTCACCCGGTCGGGCTTGCGGTCGTCACCGACCTCCTTGGCCAGCGCTGCTGCATCCACATAGAGAGCCGCTGCGTACACGTTGAAGACCATCTTCTTGCGCACACCGACCCCCAGCAGAGCCATTCCGTCGGGCCCCGCCTTGGCGAACGAGAGCCCGGTTGCAGGCTCCTTCACGGCACCGTCGTCCGCCGATGCCGGGCAGGCAAAAGCGAGAAGCACCAGGAAAACAAGAGTCAGGCCAGCTCGATTCCCCATGATTCCCCCGATTGGACGTGAAACACGATGTCCTGGTTGGCCCCGCTTGCCGGGGCAGGAGTGCCCTTGAAGATCCTCCAACGGCCGATCTCCCCTGGAACGGCAGAGGTCAAACGGATGGTCCGCTCGGCTGCCGCCCCCTGCCAGAGGCCGTGAATCCGATTGTCCGTGCGCAGAACGGACAGCACGGGCGAGCGGAGCGAAAGACGATCGAACAGGTCGATCCGCATCTCGAAGCCACCGGACAATCCGGTCACGCCGGCAAGCAGGCAGCGGGCCAGATGCACCGCGGCGCAGCCCCGGCCGTCTGCGGCCATGAGCGCGGCCCCCCAGGCTTCGGAGGGTGACTCCCCGGAACGAGGCTTGGGAGGCCCCATCGGCTGCAGCGTCGGTCCGGGGAGAAATACGGAGCTCCATTCCCCCGGGCGATCCCTCAACAGAGCATCCGGCTGGAAGGACTCGAGCAGCGCCGCTGCCAGTGCGGGCTCGGAGCGCGCCAGGGCAGCGACGAGCACGGCATTTTCGACCAGGTCGGCAGGTCCACGAGGGGCCGATGGATCGGGGTCCACGAAACTCTCCAACACCCCTCCCCTACCCCCGAGCACCATTCTCCGAACGGCTTCGCCAGCCGACTCCCGGATCCTCGTCGGGCAGTCCGGGTCGAGCAGGAGCCAGGCGATCTGGACGGGTCTGAGCTCCCCGGATCCGATGGCCGTCTGACCGAACAACCAGCACGGGAGGATCCCGTCGCTGCCGGCCACGGAATCGATGCTTGAGCGCAGAAGAACAGAGAGGCGCTCCAGCTCCCCACAGGCCTCTGGAACGACTGCCGAAAACTGTTGCGAGGCTGCAAGGCAAGCCACGATCGTCATCGCGGACCCGGCCAGAGTTTCGACGTTTCCCGCCTCTCTGGCGGCGCCCCTGGGGCCGACATGCGGCTTGTCCGACGGGTCGCACCAGGCCGTGGTCAGGAGCCCATGCGGACCACGCAGCTCCTTGAGGCCAAGGAATGAGACCGCGCTGGAAAGGACCGCGGCGAGGTCCACCGGAGGCTGCTTCGTCCGGCTCCAGCCGAGGATGGCGTCCGATTCCGCCAGTGCCCAGAGAGTCCAGGCGAGGTCATCCACCAGCAGTCCATGGCGGCCCTGCAGCCCGTGAAAGGCCTCGATGCTCTCGACGGCGTCCGCGGCCAGTCCCGCCAGCAGCGGCCCGCAGAGCGCGGCGTGGTTGAACGCAAGCGACAATGAGGTCACCGCCTGATCCCGTGCCGTCCGTCTGCGCTCCGTGCGCAGCAGGCTCCCGAGCGGCGGGACGGACGTTCCGAGGCCCCCAGAGACATCCTTCAGCCCCAATGCGCCGGTGATGCCGGCCTGCCATGCCCCTTGCCACCGGTCGATCTCCCTCTGTCCATGTCGGACCCGCTCCATGGAAAAGGAGAACCGCTTGCGCGCGACGATCGCCTCGTTCTCGACGTGCATGGGAAGAGGCAGAAGCCTCTTGAGGCCGGTCTTGGCCTGGTCCCATTGGCCCAGGTGGATGGCAACGGCCGCCACCTGGTGCTCTCGGGAACGGACCTCGAAGGCCGCCCTCACCGCCACCAGGGCCGTGGACTGGTCGGTGTGCTCCGGTCCGGGCTCGGCCGCAAGAGTGGCCTGGAGCGGCTGGGGGATCCCGCTTGCAGTCAGCTCGATATTCCGGGTCAGGGCCACCACCTGGATGGGAGGGACGCCGACGGGTCGCACCCCCTTCCACCGGTCCTCGACCTGCTTCGAATCCCACTCGGTAGAAACCTGGACTCTCGCACCGCCCCCTTCCGCCGCCAGGGCAAAATAGGAATTGTCGACTCGCTCACGGGTTCCGATTCCCAGTGCGGCCGCAAGCCGCCGCGTGAGAGGAGCCTTCTCCAGGAACTGTGCCTCCAGGATCACAGGGGCCAGCCTCCACAAGTTCCAGAGGGTGACCCAGCGGGTGCCCTGCGAATGGTTGGAGACCTGCATCCAGAGCAGCAGAGTCGGTGTTCCCTCCAGCGGAGCGCTCACCCGGCAGCGGACAGCGAGGTCGGGGGTGGTCACGTCGAGCTCGGCCGAGTTGGCCGACAGGAAAATCGGGGCGCACACCACGTCGGAGCGGTCGCAATGCGGGTGGTCCGGCCCCACGACGGGACGGACGAGCCCCCCCTCCACGATGAAGAGGCGGTTCCCGCTCACCGGAGCCGGCCGGAAAGGATCCCCGCACAGCGACACGAGGCGCCCCCCCGTCGAGACGATGGGGAGGAACCTGCCATCGCCGGCAACCAGGTTGGCCAGCGAGGCATTCCCGAACCGGTGAATGGCTACGGACGGCATTCCTGCGGAGGCTCGATCGAGCGGAAGAGGCGGGGCGTACCGGAACACGGGCTGATCCAGCTCGTTGAAGAATGCGGTGCCCCAGGGGCCGGAAAGCTGAGGGATCTCATCTTTCATGGGCGTCATTGTGCCCAAACGTGGCTACCGAAGTCAATGCGAACCGGATGGTCCAATCCCCTTTCGGCCCAGGCGAGGTCATGCTACACTTCTGAGGTTCGCTTCCCGGGGGGAGAATACGATGAGAATCCGGTTGTTCCTGGTGCTGCTGCTGGGTTTCCTGGGGTGCTCTTCGGAACCGTCGCTTCCGTCGTTCGAGGTGTATGGTGACGGACTGGCGGGGCCGACGGATCTGTCCGTGGACGTGCCGGGGCCAGGCGAGGACAGCCGGGCCGAGACCGCCCCGGGTCTTCCCCCCACCCCGTGCACTTCGGACGAGGATTGCGAATCGGGGCTTTGCCTGACCACTCTGATGCAGCCGGCCTGTGCCCTGCCCTGCGATGACGGCCTCTGCCAGATCGAAGGCTTCGGGTGCTTTGCCATCAAGGGTACGACGCCGGACGGTTCCAAGCAGCTCTGCCTACCCAAGCTTTCGCTCCTGTGCATCCCCTGCCAGGAAGACTCGGATTGCCGCACGGTCACCGGCGGCGGGGGGGGCCGCTGCCTGATGCTCGGAGGGGCCGGGACCTTCTGTACGGTCCCCTGCGTCCAGCATGAGGACTGCCCGCTGGGGTACAAGTGCATGCCGTTTGCCGACGAGGAAGGGAAGCTCTCCGGGCAGTGCCAGCCCAAGATCGATCAGTGCGTGTGCGGGGAGATGGGAAAGAAGGTCGGATGGGAATCCGCATGCTCGTTCGTCAACGAGTGGGGTTCGTGCAGCGGGGAGGCCGTCTGCCCCAAGTCGGGCTCAGCCAAGTGCTCGGCCACCATCCCCGCCGAGGATCTCTGCAACGGGCTCGACGACGATTGTGACGGCGACATCGACGACGGCGGCCAGATTGGCAAGCCTTGCGGCAAGAGCAGCAAGGGCCTGTGCAAGATGGGCATCGTGGTCTGCAGCAAGGACCTCCAGGAGGTCTGCGACGGAAACGTGGATCCCGCTCCGGAGATCTGCGACGACCAGGACAACAACTGCGAGGGGCAGACCGACGAGGAATTCCCCGAGGACAATGCTCCCTGCGGTCTGGCCGTGGGAATCTGCAAGCAGGGCAAGACCTGGTGCAACAAGGGAAAGCTGGACTGCAAAGGGGACGTGAAGCCCCAGACCGAGACCTGCAACTCGCTGGACGACGACTGCGACGGCCCCGTCGACGAGGAGCTGCCGGGGACCGGCGAAGTCTGCGGCAAGACCGTGGGCGTCTGCAAGGAAGGGGCCAAGGCCTGCAAGGGGGGCCTCTGGATTTGCGACGGGGAGATACCGCCCGGAACCGAGTCGTGCGACTTCGCCGACAACGACTGCGACGGGGCCACGGACGAAGAGCTGCCTGGTACTGGAGACAAGTGCGGCAGCGACAAGGGGGTCTGCAAGTCCGGCCAGAAAATGTGCCAGGACGGCAACTGGGTCTGCGACGGAGAGGTCAAGGGCTCGAACGAAGTCTGCGACGGCAAGGACAATGACTGCAACGGAACCGAGGACGACATGGGGTACACGAGTTGCGGCCTGGGGGTTTGCGCCCACTCGGTGCCCAACTGCATCAACGGCCAGTGGCAGACCTGCAATCCCTACCAGGGGGCCTCGGCCGAAGTCTGCGACGGTCAGGACAACGATTGCGACGGCGTCGTGGACCCGGGTTGCGGCGGCGGGGACGGCGGCGGGGACCAGTAGCCTGTCGGCTTGCAGGGCCGGCGCCTTCCTTCGACCCAGGCTCAGGCACTTCGAACTTGATCGGCTCGGCCACGGACTGTAGGATCAGTGCCGGAGGAGAACATGAGCGTGGACAGCCGACTTCTGGATGAGATCGTGCGAAGGGTCCGAGAAGTCTGCTCGCCCGACCGGATCATCCTGTTCGGCTCCGCTGCGGCCGGCGCGTTCGGGCCGGACAGCGATATTGACCTCCTGGTTCTTGCCGATGCCGGCTTCAATACCTGGCGGAATCGGGTGAAGATCAGGGAAGCGCTCAGGGGGATCGGAGTCGCCGTCGATGTAACCATCATGGCAACGGAGCGCTTCGAAGATACGCGGGATATTGTCGGCGGAATCGCCCATCCAGCCGACAAGCACGGCAAGGTACTCTATGCCGCAGCGTGACGCCATCATACGGCGGTTGGTGCAGCAGTGGATCGAGCGGGCAGCCGAGGATCTTGGCGTAGCGGAGTTTCTCCTGGACGGAGAAGCCGGCTTCCCCGGGCCAGTGCTTTTGCACGCGCAGCAAGCGGCAGAGAAGTACTTGAAGGCACTGCTCGTGAGCTTCCAGGTCGAGTTCCGGAAGACTCACGACATCGTGCAGCTTCTCGAGTTGGTGGAGGCAGTCGACGCACAGTTGGCCGAATCGCTTTCCGACGCAGCAATCCTGACCCCGTACGGGGTGGAGGTCCGCTACCCGGGGGACTGCCCCATCATCACCTCCCAGGATGTGCTCGATGCCGTGCGGCTGGCCCGCAAGGTGCGGGATGCTATCGTCCCACGGCTATCTGGTCGAGAGCAGTGACCTTCCCCCCGGCCGCAGTGGTGTGAGCTGCCCCCCCCCTGTGCCGTCTTTGTGACATCATCCGGCGCAACTCGGGCCAACTCCAGCCAACTCCGGCCGACAACTCGGGGACCGGCGGAAGCGCTGGGGCTGATCGCCCGGGCTCTGGGGGAAATGCCGCAGTGACGGCGATCCTGGCGAAACCAGGAGCCCCACCGCTCGCCCGCCTCTGGCGGCCTCGCGCCTCCCGAGGGAGGCTACAAGAACGGCAGAGGGAATCCCCGTGGCTTGACAGGCGCACAGTTCAGCCGATGCGTCCTCCATGCATACAGCGTCGCCACATCTGTGCCATGCGCCCACGGCGCATCTGCACAATCCGCACCTTCTCAGGTCATCGGGGATGCCGCAGCTGCAGCGTGATGAAGACTACTCTTGAGACGGCTTGTCGGAATCGGCGGGGGCCTCGGCATTGAGTCGGTCGCCCAGCTTCTCGCGCAGGAGGTCGCCCAGGACGGTGCCGGTGCGGCCACGCTGACGGCGCTGGAATTCCTCGGCAGACTCGTTGGCCTCGCTCTCGAGCAGGCGCTTGACCGAGAGGCCGATCTTGCGCTCCTCGGGGATGAGGCTGATGACCTTGGCCCGGAGGATCTGCGCCTCGGCAACGACCTTGCGGATGTCCGGAACGCGCTCCTCAGAGAGCTCGGAGATGTGGACGAGCCCTTCGATCTCGTCGCTGATCTCGACGACCGCGCCGAAGTCGAACACCTTGGTCACCGGCCCTTCGATCACGGTGCCGATGGGGAACTTGCGCTCGATATCCATCCACGGGTCGCCGTGGAGCTGCTTGATGCCCAGGGAGAAGCGCTGGTTCTCGACGTCGATGCTGAGCACCTTCGCCTCGATTTCCTGCCCCTTCTTGAACATGTCGAGCGGGTTCTTCGGCTTGGTGGACCAGGAAAGGTCGGACACGTGGATGAGACCGTCGATGCCTTCCTCGATGCCCACGAACACGCCGAAGTTGGTGATATTGCGCACCTTGGCGCGGATGACGGCCCCCTCGGGGTAGCTGGCCTTGAGGTTCTCCCAGGGGTTTTCCTCGACCTGCTTCATTCCGAGCGACATGCGGCGGTTCTCGGAATCGATCTCAAGGATGACGGCCTCGACCACGTCGCCCACGGAGACCATCTGGCTCGGATGCTTGACGCGCTTGAGCCAGGACATCTCGGAGACGTGAACGAGCCCTTCGACCCCCTCGGTAAGCTCGATGAAGGCACCGTACTCGGTCAGGCTGACGACCTTGCCGGTGACGCGCTGGTTGACGGTGAACTTCTCGATCACCTTGGACCACGGGTCATCGGACATCTGCTTGAGGCCGAGAGAGACACGCTCGTTCTCGGGATCGAACTTGAGCACCTTGACCTTGACCTCGTCGCCGACCCGGAACAGCTCGGACGGGTGGTTGACGCGGCCCCAGGACATGTCGGTGATGTGCAGCAGGCCATCGATTCCGCCCAGGTCCACGAAGCAGCCGTAGTCGGTGATGTTCTTGACGATGCCATCGACCACGCAGCCTTCCTGGATACGCTCGAGGGTCTTCTGCTTGAGCTCCTGCCGTTCCTTCTCGAGGAGGGCCCGGCGGGACAGCACGATGTTCCCCCGCTTCTTGTTGAACTTGATGACCTTGAACTTGTAGCGCTGACCGATGAACTTCTCCAGGTTGCGCACGGGGCGCAGGTCCACCTGGGACCCGGGCAGGAACGCCTTGACGCCGATGTCGACCGTCAGACCGCCCTTGACCCGGCCGGTAATCACTCCCTCGACGAGGTCGCCACGCTCTGCGGCCCGATCGATCTCGTCCCAGATGCGGAGCTTGTCGGCCTTGTCCTTGGAGAGCTGGATCATGCCGTCTTCGTTCTCGAATTCATCGACGTAGACGGCGATGCGCTGCCCGGCAGCGACACCGACCTTTCCGTCCGGTCCGATGAACTCGTCCAACGGGATTCGCCCTTCGGACTTGTGTCCGATGTCCACCATGACATAGTCCTTGGACACCCAGATCACCGTCCCCTCGACGATCTCGCCCTCCTTGACCGATTGCGTCTGCTCATGCTCGGCCAGCAGCTTCCCGAAATCGTCCAGTTCGTCCACGTTGCCCTTCAAATCCTTGTCACTCATGTTGCAGAAGTCCCCCTTGTCAGAATTTTGCAGGCTTGCGTCTGCAATGGCGGCTAAAATACCGGGGTCGCAGGCGCTTGTCAAAGCTTTTGTTGCCCGCGGGCTCTTGTCAGGCAGGGCGGGGCGTGATAGAAGATTGGCGGCAAACGGAGGGAGTCCGCATGAGCTGTGAGAAGCCTGAGCACGATCGATTGGATGCTGCCACCCATGCAGGCCGGGTCTTGTTCGACACTCGGACGGTCCTGTTGTCGGGAGAGGTGAACGACCGCCAGGCATCGCAGGTGGTGACTCAGCTCCTGGTGCTCAATGAGATGGACAGGACGAGGCCGATCCGGCTGCTGGTGAACTCCGGGGGTGGAGCGATTTCCTCCGGTTTCGCCATCTACGACGCCATCCGCTACATCACGGCCCCGGTTCAGACCGTGGGCACGGGGCTCATCGCCAGCATGGGAGTGACCATCTTTCTCGCGGTCCCGGCCGAGCGACGGTTCAGCCTGCCCAATGCGCGCTACATGATCCATCAGCCGCTGATTGCCGGGACGGTCGTGGCCCCGGCGTCCGATCTGGAGATCAACGCACGCGAGATGATCAAGCTGAAGGATCGCCTCAATCATCTCATCGCCGAGGCAACGGGACAGCCCGTGGAGAAGGTCGAGAAGGATACTCTGCGCGACTACTGGATGGATGCGCAGGAGGCAAAGACCTACGGCATCGTCGGGCGGATTATCCAGTCCGAGACCGACCTTGGCTGAGCCGGTGTGACCCTGTTTTCCCCCCTCGTTCTCGAGCCCGTCCGTGGGAGCTGCCAGGTCCGGTTGGTTTCCGCCCTGGTGGCCTTCTCCGCACTGGCCTGGGCCAACGCCACAATCGCCGCCACGGGAGGGGGGGATTCAATCCGGGTCGTGGCATCGCTGGCTCCGGACGAAGGGATCATCACCGGGACGGCGTACCTTCCCCTGGCCCGGGTGTGTCGGGACGGCAAGCTGCTCCTGCACCAGCATCCCAACCTGTACCGGGAGCCGGAGCCCGACCTCAGCGACGTAACCCATCCGCAACGGTTCCCCGCCGGGTTCTCCCCGGGCTCCATGGAGTTGGGGGACCCTGTCCTGGACGGCACCCCGGTGCCGTTTCCAGGCCCCTGCCCGCCGGGGACAGGCGCAAAGAACTCCCCCCGCCTGGAGATCCCCTTCGTCACGAGGCTTCCTGTGCGCTTCGGGCCGTTTGGAGCCATCGACGGCTTCATGGTCGCGTTCGGCGGCTGGTTTCCCGCGCCTGCGGGCGGCCCGCACGCAGGCGGAACCGTCGGATATGAGATTGAGCTGACCGTCCCGCGATCCGGGTTCCTGGTGGTCGACTCGCAGCTTCGCCGAGTCGGGGCGGGTCATACCGAGCAGTTTGGGTTCGGCTCGGTGATGTCGCCGCTGCTCTATTTCAGGCCGCATGGAGTCCTGGTGGCAGGCACCACCCATTCCGGCCGCCGGATCCTGCTGCTGACCGACGATGGCTCGGCAGGTACGCAGCGGACCGACCGCGTGCTCGAGGCGGCCCGACTGGCACTGGACGGAGCACTGGCCGCCTCAGGTCCGGAAGGGCCGAACGGGACCGGGGAGAAGTCCGGGTCATCTTTTCCCTCTGAGAACGGGATCCCCTCCACGCCCATGACCGACGGAATCGGCACGTCGGAGCGTAGGCAGCCTCCGTTCCTGGTGCTGGAGGCACCGCTGCGCGAATCGCTCGCCCTACCCTTTCCCGGCGGTGTTCTGTGTGCGGATCTGGCGTTCGGTCTGACGCCGTTTGGTCCTCTCCTCCAGCAGCACAGGGACAACCTCCACTCGGCAGCTGCCGCCTCCCTCCTGCTGGAGCGCGGAGCGGCCGGAGTGTTCGACGCACTGCTGGCCCTCAACCTGCTCCAGTTTCTGAGCTGGGAGCGAGGTGCCAGCGACCCGATCTTCCTTCGGCGCTTCTTCCGCAACCTCGAGTTCTGGGGCTCTCTCGACAAGATGGGCAGCGACCCCCAGGCGAACTTCCAGACGTCGATGTTCTTCACTCCGGAGCTGGCCATCGACATCGCGCGCCTCCCCGACCTCCAGGGGGTTGCGGTCCCTTCCCCCCGCACGGCCGCCAGGCTGGTGGTCCTGACGCTGGGGGCCGACCGGACTGCAGCGGCCCTCGATGACGCGCTCGGCAGCGGTCGCTCACTGGCAGGAGCGCTGGTATCCCGGGCCTCGACAGAGGCAGAGAGGAGCTCGCTGGCGGCTGCGTTTGCCCCCATGGACGTGGATCTGGAGCTGAACGGCGTTCGGAAAGAAAACGGGGTCTGGGTTGCCTCCGTGTGCAAGAGGGGAGCCACGGCGGAATTCCCGGTGGAGCTTCGGGCGAGGCGGGGCCGAACGAAGCTGCACACGCAGGCGCTCTGCCCCGACGAGTGCTGCGACGCGCCGCTGCCCGGATTCAAGCGGCGGCCTGCCGTCGTGCTGGACCCGCACGGGGTGTTCCTCCAGACCCAGGCGACTCTGGATGACCCGCGCCTGAACGACCGCAACTTCGCAGACCTCAAGTGGATCGTCAACCGCCCCTATCTCTCGTTCAGCGGCGGCGACCTGTTTCCTTCGGCAGGGGCGGAGCTCAACGTACAGCCCCGATGGGATCTGCACAACACCTTCTTCCTGACACCGACGCTGACCGACTCGAGGATCGCTGCGGCCGCGGGGTGGAGGTACTCGTTCGGCCCGAAGGTCAGGCCGAATTTCCTGTCCGAAAGCATCTCCCTGGGGCTGCGGGTCGCAGTGGCGCTGGACGGTGAGGGGGGCAGCAGCTTCGGGCCGGCGCTCACCTATGTGCACTTGACCCGGCAGAGCCGGATGAATCCGTTCAGGGGCAACTGGAGCTATGCGTATCTCTACCCCGTCGCGTCCTGGGGGTTCGACCGGTTCGGCGCCCGAGGCGGAGTCATGGTCTCGCAGATGTTCGGGAAGTCACCCGACCACATCTTCGCGGTCCGCCTCAACCTCGATTCCGGGGCAGGCTGGCTGCCGCCGTGGGAAATCCCAGCGACTGGCGGGGCCGAGGGCCTCCGGGCCCTTGCCACCTATGCGCTGGCCGGCGTGCACCGGGCAGGCACCAACCTCGAATATCGGCTGATGCTGTTCCGGGGACCGACCCGGAACCTGGGCGATGTCGTCTGGTTCAACGGACTGCAGGTAGCCTTCTTCGTCGATGCGGCCACGGTGGGAAGGGAGCTGTCCCACGTGGGCCGCACGCAGAACATCTGGACCGATGTCGGCCTCGGACTTCGTCCTCACTTCGACCTGTTCGGGGTCATGCCAAGCATCTTCGCAGTGGACATCGCCTATCTGCTGCCCGTGCTCGGGGCCGCGGGCGGTGGCTTCAACGGCGTTCTGAGCTTCTACCAGCCGTTCTGATGCCCCGGGAAACTAGAAGCTGTAGCACCCCTTGGTATTCTTGATGTCGCAGATGTCGGTGGTGGCGGGGTTTCCGTCATCACACAGCGAGTTGTCTGCGGTCCAGTCCAGGCTGCTCGTCGACGGCTTGCACACGGCGCAGGCGATTTCGCCGTTGATCGCCCCCTGGGCATAGCAGACCAGATCGATGAAGCACTTGTCCGGGGCCACGGCCCCAAGCTTGCATTCCCCGTTCACGGGGCTCCACGACGCACACTCGATGGGCTCGGGACAGGCCGAGACGAGGATTCCCACGTCGTCGATGAGCAGCTCGGCCCCCAGCTGCACCGTCTTAATCATCCGGAACTTGAGGTCCGCCTTTCCCGAGGGCTGAGTAGAGACGTCGGCAACGAAGCGGTGCCAGAAGCCGTCACAGGTAGCGTTGGTCACGGTAAGTGCGACGGTCCCTCCCATGGAAACCTCCATGGACCAGGCGACCTTGTCGTTGGTGCAGCGGGCAAAGAAGCTGACGAGCGTCCTTCCCCCCTGAGGCACAGAGGGAATCCATACGCTCCGGTAGAAGTAGTTGTCGTCCTTGGCCACCCGGTAGTAGCGGAGGCTGTAGGAGCCGGTGTGTGCTCCGAACTGGTCAGCAGCCTGCTTGACGAGCCACGGATTGGCAGTCGCATAGGAGTACTTGAACGTCGGAGACGGCTGGTTCGGCGTCTGCCCTTCGAAACCCTCGAAGAAGAGTCGGAGCTTCTCTTTGCAGATCTTCTCCTCGCCCCCCGGCACGGTTCCGCTGCAGTCCTCCAGCGCGCCGCAGTCGGCGTCAACGGTGCAGCACTTCCCGCACTCGCACAGTCCCTGAGTGCACACTTCCCAGGATGCGCAGGCTCCACACGTGCCGCCGCATCCATCGTCGCCACACTCGAGCCCGTCGCACTGGGGCACACAGCATGTGCCGTCAGGCAGGCATGGCTGGCCCTGCGGGCAGGTTCCGCAAGTCCCGTTGCAGCCATCCGGACCACACTCCTTCCCCGAGCAGCTCGGCGTGCAGGGCTGACAGGTCCCTGAACCCTCGGCGCAGATGGTACCTGCCGCACAGCTTCCGCAGGTGCCTCCACATCCGTCGCTCCCGCAAACGCGGCCCACGCAGTTGGGCTTGCAGCACGCGAAGCTCTTGGTGCAGATCTCCCCGGCCTTGCACTGGCCGCAGCTCCCGCCACAGCCGTCGTCGCCGCAGGCCTTCACGGGGGATGTGCAGTTCGGAGTGCAGCACTTCCGATTGGCGCAGATGGCGGTCCCCGAACACACGCCGCATGCGGCGCCACAGCCATCGTCGCCGCACTCGAATTTCCCGATGACGGCATCTTCGCAGACGGGACCGCAGCACGCCTGCTCGTAACAGACGTGACCGACGGCGCAGTCGGCCCCGGTCTTGCAGCAGCCGAGAATGGGGAGGAACAGGCATGCCTTCCCATCCTCGGTGCACGTGTCTTCCGTGCACACGTCGGAGTCGACGCAGGCCGGCGTCTTGGGCGCGCCCGGGACGCAGAACCCAGCGTTGTCGCACTTGTCACCGATGGAGCAGGGTTGCCCGTCGTCGCACGGGCTGCCACCGGGCATCTTCGCGTGCTTGCAGCCCGTTGCCGGGTCGCACGAGTCGGACGTGCAGTCGTTGGTATCGTCGCAGTCCACGGCAACCCCGGATGCACAGGAGCCCGCCAGACACGAATCGCCGAAGGTGCAGGCGTTGCCGTCGGAGCATGGGGTTCCGTTGACGACATCGGAAAGCGAGCACTCGCCGGTCGCCGGGGTGCACTTGTTCTTGCGGCAGGTGGTGTCGGCCCCCGTGTCGCATTTCACCTCGGTCCCGGCGGCGGCCATACAGTCGAAGATCACGCCGTTGAACTGGCAGGTGAGGAGGCCATCGCACAGGTCGGAATCCTTCGCCTTGCAGTCGGAATCGAGGTGACATCCGCACTTGTCCACGCCAGGCTTGCAGGTGCCGGAGGCATCGCACTTGCCCTCGGGGAAGCAGACGTCCTTGGCCCCGGGTTGGGACGAGGGATAGGTGCAAGCCTGCCCTTCGGTCACGGGGACGTGGACGCAGGCCCCGCCCGCGTCACAGGCGTCCTGAGTGCAATCGTTGTAGTCGTTGCAGTCGATAGGAGGGGCGCTGCAGGTGCCCAATGCCGTGCATTTCCCGCTGCCGGTGCACGGGTCGGAATCCTCGCAGGCGCCTCCAGCGACGGGGGTCGCAGTGCAATTCCCCGAGGCCGGATCGCATCCGTCGGTCGTGCAGGGGTTGCCATCCGCACAGGGCTTGACAGTCCCTTCGCAAGTACCGTTCTCGATGCAAACGTCGCCGTTCGTGCAGCCGTTCAGGTCGTCGCAGGCCAGCCCCACGTTGGGGAGCGGGTCGTGAGCGCACTTGCCTTGAGCCTGGGAGCAGAAGTCGGCGGTGCAGGGGTTCGTGTCCGCACATTCGATGGGCTGTCCCTTGCCACACTTCCCCAAGGAGCACGAGCCCGACCCCGTGCAGGGGTCGTCATCGTCACAGCCGCCGCCCTCGTTCTGAGGGACCGTGAGGCATTTGCCCGTGAGAGGGTCGCACGAGAAGCTCGCACAGGTATCCGCCTCGGGGCAGAAGACGATCGTCCCCTTGTCCAGGGTGCAGCTCCCGTTGAGGCAGACGAAGACGCCGTCACAGTAATTGCCATTGTCCTCGCACTCGTCGTCCTGGTCGCATCCGCCCGTGCACTGGAGCGCGACCGGGTCGCACTTCGGGTTCAGCTTGAACTCGATGGAGCAATCGAGCGGCTCGGACCAGGTCCCCCCCTCGCAGGTCAGCAGCGATTTGCCATCCTCTCCGCACCAGTGCCCGCCGTCGGCCACCTCGACGACATCCGCCTCCGGGTCGACGGCCAGGCAGGAAGTCGCCTCGACGGTACAGAAGGACACGTCCCCGCCGCCGACGGGGAGCACGCAGTGCCCGGCCTTGCAGGCCTCGTCGTCCGGACAGACGCTTCCGGACACGCAGGTGCCCTCGTCGACACCCCCGTCGCAGTCGTTGTCCTTGCCGTCGCAAAGCAGCTCTTCACTCCCCTGGTACAAGCTCACCTTGGAATAGTCACAGACCCACTTCCCGGCCATGCAGGCCGCCTTGATCGTCGCGCCCTGGCAGACCCCCTTCTGCTTGCACAGTGCGGCCGGGAGATCCTTGACTTCGCCGCCGATCCCTTCGTCGGTACGCCCGTCACAGTCGTTGTCCGTGTCGTCGCAGTGGGATTCGACTTCCTCGAAGTAGACCGGGTTGGTGGCCGAGTAATCGCACTCCCACTTGCCCTCCTTGCAGACCACCTTGGTCAACCCCGAGCAGACACCCTGCGTCTTGCACCCGGACAGCTCGGTGAAGGACGGGTCCTCATCGGTTGAGCCGTCGCAATCATCGTCTTTGCCGTTGCACAGCTCGAACCCCAGGCACGAGCTGCCTCCGTCGGTAAAGCCGGCAAAAACCGCAGAGAAATGGCTCAACTGGACCCACACGAGCCCGGTTCCCAGATCGGGCCACGCCGGGACGACCTCGAATTCGCTGCCACTCCCGAGGTAGCCCTTGACCAGAGGCCACTTTTCCGATTCCACGGACTGCGGATCCGAAAGAGGAAGTCGCACCACGACTGGCTTGGCAAATTTGGTACCCGACGGAGAGAGCTCGAACACGCCGCACACCGGAGTGACCCCCTCGGGGAACGTCGCCGTCCCCTCGGAAATCCCGATGGTCACCTCCTTGGATACCGCTCCGGCAGGGACGACGAGGAGAACGCCGCCAGGGAAGAGGAAGGTCCCGCCCTCGGGGCCCACCACGTGCTCGTTCTGCTCCACCAGCTCCGGCTCGGCCTGGTCCTTCTCCCCGCCATCCGCCGCGACATCGAACAGCTCCTCCCAATCCGCCGGAGAGCTCAGCTCGGCATCACCCGACAAGTCGTTCCCGTCCGCCTCCGGGGCATCCTGCTCCACGACATCTGGCTTGACCAGAATCTTGCGCTGGACTTCCTTGATACAGGATACCGTCAGGCAAGCGACGACCAGGGACAACCAGGGCGCAACCGTCCATCGCATCCGCACTCCTCCTCCGCTCATGGAAGCGGCAACTCGAACGTGAAACCGGCACTTCCGTCGGGTGCCAGGCCCGGCAGGACTTTCCAGCCCGCCAGCTCCGCCCCTCCGAAAAGCCGGCGAACGGGGATCGGCCATTCCAGCAGAATATCCACTCCGGCCAGGATCGACACGGCCCCCAGCACATACCCGGCAATGGAGAGCCCCTGCCAGGTCCGAGCCGAGCCGAGCGTGTCATCGAAGCGGCTCGAGTAGTCGGGAAGATACGGGTCGAGCCTCCCAGCGGAATCGGCCGCATCGAATGCCTTCCAGTGCATCGCCGCACCGCCTCCGGCAAGGAGCACGCCGCCGCCCAGCAACCCCCATCCGAGGACGGTCCACTTGTCCAGTCGGCTCTCGCGGCCCGTCGTCACCCCTGTTCCGATCCCCCCCGTCGGACCGCTCTCGGTGTGGCCCGCCACTGCAGCCGCTCTCAGACGCTCTTCTTCGGCCAGCCTCGCCTTCTCGGCCTCTTCGCCCGCGATGCGGGCTTCCTCGTCGGCCTTGACCCTGGCCGCTTCATCCGCTGCGATGCGGGCTTCCTCGTCGGCCTTGACCCTGGCCGCTTCTTCCGCCGCAGCGCGGGCTTCCTCGTCGGCCTTGACCTTGGCCGCTCCTTCCGCTGCAACGCGGGCTTCCTCGGCCGCCTTGACCCTGGCCGCTTCTTCCGCCGCAACGCGGGCCCTTTCCTCCGCCTTGGCCGCCTCGACAAGCGCCAACTCCGCAGCGGCAGCGTTCCCTTCCGCCTCTGCTCTTGCGGCGGCCTCCGCCGCCTTACGGGCTTCCTCATCCGCTTTGGCCCTGGCTCTGGCCGCTTCTTCCTCGGCAATGTGCGCTTCTTCCGCCGCCTTGGCCTTGGCCGTCTCTTCGGCGGCGATTCGGGCTTCTTCCGCCGCCTTGGCCTTGGCGGCCTCCTCTGCCGCAACACCGGCTCCAGCCACGACAGCGCCGGCAGCCGCAGAGGCATCGACAGTCTTGGCCTCACCGCTCTCCCCGGCCTGGCCGGTAGCCGCCTTGCGTGCAGCCTCCTCTTCAGCGGCGAGGCGGGCATTCAGCTCGGCTTCGGCCCTTGCCTTCTCCTCCGCAATTCGACGGGCTTCGTCGTTCCGAGTGCGAACGGCCTCCTGTTCCAGGCGGGCCTTCTCCAGGGCCTCGGCTTCGGCCCGGGCCTGTTCGGCAGCGCTGGCCTTCTCCGCCTCCTCGGCAGCGAGCCGGGCCTGTTCTTCGGCCCGCATCCGCTCGTCCTGCGCCGCCTTGCTCCTGGCCTCTTCTTCGAGGCGGATGCGCTCTTCTTCTGCAGCTCTCTGCTTTGCCTGCTCCTCGGCAGCGAGGCGGGCCTGCTCCTCGGCCCGGGCGGATTCTTCCGCCGCAAGTCGGGCGGTCCTGGCCTCCTCCGCAGCACGGTCCTCTGCGGACAACACCTTGTCGGGCTCGTTGGCCGTGAGAAACTCTCCAAGGAGGCTTCCCTCAGCAATTTTCCGGTCCCCTGCGGCCCCCCCTGCTGCCAGGGCGGCCCCAGCGCCCCCGGCTGCACTCGGCACGGCTGCCGAGAGCGAGGCCGAGGCCAGCGCCCCCCCGACTCCCACGGGCTGGGCGGAGGCACGATAGGACTCGACGAAGTGGAGCACCGCTTTCTGGAACAGGTCGGACTGCTCCGCCGGCGACTGGCGGATGCTGCCGGGAAGCGTCGTTGCCACGATGTTCTTGCGAATCTTGCCGATGCGGCGGAAGGCCTCCCGGCTGTCGGCAAGCGAGGGGTCCGCTTCGCCGTAGACGAGCAGCAGCGGCATCTCGAGCGATGCCAGCGAGTTGACCAGGGACGTGTCTTCGTAGGTGAGGAAGACTTCATCGAGCAACCAGGTCAGGCCGTAGTACCCGGGAGCGACGAGCATGGCCCGTCCCTCGCCGCGCACCTCGGCAGCCAGCTCCACCCGACTCCGATAGATGTTCCGGGCCCGGGGCGAGAGCTTGCCTCCCTGCAGGTCCAGGTACTCCAGCTCCTTCTTCCAGCGAGCGGGCAGAAGCCCCCATGTGGCGGCGAGGGTCTTCTCCATGTCCAGCCGTCTCGGGAACACCGGGTTTGCAATCACGACCTGCCGCACGGCCGAGGGGTACTTGCTCGCATAGTGGATTGCGGCCACTCCCGTGGCTCCCTGCGCCACGACGAACACGCCCTGAGGAGCAAGCTCCTGGCGGACAAGCTCGATCTTCTCGGATATCCGGGTCATGCAATCGAGCAGCGACGGCCGGTCCGAGCGCTTCTGGGAGCAGCCGGGGAACGGCATGACCACCACAGTCCTGTCCTCGGCCAGCAGCCCCAGGTAGCGGCCCATGAGGCGCGCATTGAGCTCCACCGTCGGTGCCAGGAACAGGATGGTCTCCTTCCCCTTGCCGAACACGAGCACCGGGATCTCCTCGTCTCCGGCCACCACGCTCTTCTGGAGCGCTTCGAAGGTTTCCTTCCCGCCCGGCGGATCCACGATGGCCCGGACGTCTCGCAACCACTCGTCCGGAGACCTCTGCCCCGACATGAACGTGATGTTGGCCACGGCCCTCTGGGCCTGCGTTGCCACTTCCGATTTGCGATGCCGGAGCTGCTCCGCAACGGCCTTGATGCTGCTGGAGGGATTTCCCAGGTAGGACAGGGCAACGAGCAGCTCGAGGCGGACCTGCCATTTCTCGTATTCGAGCATCCGGGCGAACGAGGGGCCTGCAGACAGCTCACCCATGCTGAACAGGCCGGCGATGCCCGCGAGCCGGATGTCCATGTCGGAATCCTCTTCGGCCCGTGACAGGAGCACCGGAACTGCGGCCGGGTCACCGGTAGCCGCCAGGATCCGGACGGACTCGGCGCGGACCCGTGCGTCCTCGTCGGTCGTTGCGCGAACCACGAAGTCCACCGTCTCCCGGGTCCCATACAGACTGACGATGCGGAGGATGGTGACCTTGTCCTCCGGGGGAGCCTTGGCATACAACTTCACCAGCAGCGGGAAGACCGCCGGGTCCTGGTAAAACGAGAGGAACTGCTGCGCCATCTCCCGCATCTTCGGGTGCTTGGCCTGCAGAAGCGAGACAACCTCCGGCGCAGCCTTGGAACCGATGGACAGCAGCGCATCCATCGCTGCGGCCGCACGCTTGGTGTCTCCCGCCTTGAGAATCATGAGCAGCGACGACACGCTGGGGGCCCCGATGCGAACCAGGGCGGCCACGGCCACAGCGGCCTCGTCCTCCTCCCCCAGGGCCTGGAGAAGCGTGGGCACGACGCGGCCGGCTTCCGAGGGGCCCTTCTGCCCCATGAGCCCGAGCGTATCCAGGAGGGCCAGGCGAAGGCCCCGATTCGAGACCGAGCGGGAGAACTCGGCCTGGCGCAGCATCTCCATCAGCTCGGGCAATGCCGGGACGCCCAGACGACTCACGATCAGCTCGCCAGCCCGGGCCCGGACTTTGTCGCTGGAGTCCGACAGCCCTCCCATCAGCAGCCCATTGACCCGCTTGGCATCGCCGTTCTCGGCCAACCAATCGAGCGCCAGGAGGCGAACCTTCGGGTTCTGCGACTTGCCGAGGAGGTCGAACATGGCTTCCGCACTCGCCCCGTCGCCCTTTCCCGTCGAGATCGCCCGGGCAGCCTCGTACTCCAGCATGGGGTCCTTCAGCGCATTGATGATGACGGACGTGCCCTTGGCCCCGAAATCGGGCAGGACGCGCAGGATCTCACGGCGGAGCTGCTCACTGCTCTTCTTCGACGACAGCGCCTTGTCCAGCTCGGCCACGGCCTTGGCCGCGTCCAGAGCCAGCAGGGCCTCCCGTGCACCGCTGCGAAGCGTGGGATCCGCAAGCTGTTGGACCAGAACGGCCGGATCCTTCTCCTGAGCGGCACACGGTGACACGGCCGGCGTCATGACGAACCAGCACAACCCTGCGACAACGGGGAGTAGTAGTCGGCTCAAGCGCGCTCACCTCGCAACAGACAACACCGGCAAGGATCGTAGCATTAACTTTAACGGGTGGTCAAATTGCCATCGTTTTGGTTCGCGCCCGTGCGGGAAGGCAGCCCGTTGCCTCGCGGCGCGAAGGCGTATATCATCCGGCCTGGTCCACGGGGCCAGCCCCCGGGACAAAGGCGGAGCGGATGCAGGGGAATCGCGGCAATCCCGGCAGAAGGAGGCTGCTCATCGTTGCGGCCGTCTCCCTGGCTGCGCACGCGGTGGCTCTTCCGGCTGCCTACCACCTGCTGTTCGCAGCCCGGGGAACCGGTGCGGTCCTCCCCTCGCTGGATGCGAGTGCCGAGGCCGAGAAGGCGGCAGAAGCCCCGCCAGAGGCTCCCATCCTCGAGCCGTCCGTGCCGCTCACGAGCGTCCAGGCTGCACCGCTTCCCTCTCCTCCCGACCTTCCACTCCATTGGGCACCTCCGCCGCCCGCCCCGCTGGACGTCCACCCCTCCCCCGCTCGCCGCCTCGAGCGGAAGCCGGACTCCGGGATGCACCGCTCCTCTCCTGGCACTCCCGACTCGGCCCGGGGTTCTTCGAGGGTGGAGGAAGGCCGTGGAGCGGACCTGGATGACGAAGCTGCCGAGGAAGGCAGCGGCGGGAACGGGGACTCGGGGGCCCCTCCGGGGACGGACTCCGGGGAAGGAGCGACAGCGAGCGCTTCCAGCGGCGCCATCGAGCCGCCGGCAGGCGGGCAGTGGCCCGAAGTCCCCCCCCCCTCTCTGGTTGCATCCCTTCCGCCCGGCGGGCTCAGAACCCGTCCGCTCGACCCGGAGCTCGATGCGGACAGCCGTACGCGGATGGTGCAGAGGGTCTACTCGCTGAGCCGCTATCCACGGGAGGCGCTTGATGCCGAATCGGAGGGTACCGTGACGGTCCGGTTCCGCATCGACCGGGACGGGCGGGCGTGCGACATCGAGGCGTTTCCCACGGCGGAGGATCTTCACCCGTCGCTGGCGGAGGAGGCCGTACGCATGGTGCGCGAGGGGGCCCCCTACCCGCTCCCGGCGCTGCGAAGCGAAGTGGACCTCTTCGTAGCGGTAGCCTGGCGCAACACCGAGCAGGCCAAGGGGGATCGCGTGGTGGTCGTCGTCCCCTCCGGAAGTGCTGCCGTGGACGAGGCGGCCCATGCTCTGGCTCTTGCCGAAGCCCGAGGGCAGGACGAGCTGGGATGGCACCTCTCGACCTGGTCGCTCAAGGCGATTGCCGACACCCCGGTCCGCAGTCAGGGCTCGGGCGTACGTATCGTGTCGTTCGAAGGGGATGAGCGGCTTCGACCGCCGCTGGAAAAGGCGGTCGCCGCCCGTCTCGACGTGCCGGACAAGACGGGCTACCTGAAGATCCCGATCCGGTTCCGCATACAACCCAACTAGGAGGACGTGCCAATGACTCCAGAGAAAGCCCGGTCAGGGTCCGGTGCTCAGTTGCTCGCGGGGTACGCCAGGGCGGACATCACGCCGCCCCTGCCGTTTCCCATGGCGGGCATTGCGGGTCCGAAGGAGCGGCTTGCAGCGAGTGTGCGCGACCCCGTGTCCGCAACGTGTATCGTCATGCGGCAGGGGACGCTGGACGTGGCGATCCTGCTGCTGGACATCCTGATCATCGATGGCGCTCTGGCTGCGGACTTGCGGGCGATGGCCGGGAAGGTCGGCCTCGACAATCTCCTGGTTGCGGCGTCGCACACTCATTCCGGGCCGGGGGGAACCATCGAGGGGCGTGGGACCCGCTATTTCATGGGTCGTTTCCGCCCCGAGATTCGCCAGCGACTCCTCGCCGGAGCCGAGCGGGTCCTGCAGGATGCCCGAGCGGATCTCGCCCCCGTGTCCCAGTTGCGCCATGGTTCGGCCGACGTCCCGGGCCTGACCATGAACCGCCGGCTGCGTGGAGGCCCGGTGGACGACCGGTTGTCAGCCCTCGTGCTCGAGCGCCCGGGGCGAGCCCCGATCCTGCTCGGCTGCGCCAGCGGGCACCCGGTCGTCGTGGGCTTCATGGCACCGGATCAGGCCAGCGCAGACTGGCCTGGGGACGTACGTCGGCGGCTTGTGGAGGAAGGGTACTCGCCGCTGATCGTCCCCGGAGCCCTGGGTGGCCTCAACGTCCTTTTCCCCGAGATGCCCACTGCGGCGGAAGACCACCTGGACCTGGTTGCCCGAAATGCCACGGAGGGCTTCCGGCAGGCGTTGTCCACGAGTGTGGCCACGGCGCCCTCCCTTCGGTTCTCCCAGGAGGAGGTTGCCTTCACAAGGGCCTATCCGCCGTATTCCGGTGGCCCCCCCCTCGTAGCCCTCAAGGCCGCAGTCAGCTCGCTGGTCGGCTCGTTCTACAGCCGCATGGTGGCCCCGCTCCAGCAGTCGGTCCCCATTTCGGTCATCGGCATCGGCGGCGTTGCCCTGACCGGCATGCCGGCAGACTTCGGAGTCGCGGCCACCCGCACACTCCGGGACCGGCTTGCGGCAGGCGGGTGCGCCTGTCCCATGGTGGCCTCGCACTCCAATGGGTACGTGGGCTATGTCCACCTCGAAGAAGAGCTCGACTTCAAGCCCGGTCACGATGCCGGCTTCCTGACCTACGAGAACGCCATGGCCTGGTACGGGAGGGGTACCGCCAGGCGCCTCATGGATGCAGCGTGCCGGCAGTACCAGGCGCTCCGCTCATGACAACAGCCCCGACATCCTGAGGATGCTGCCCGCAATCTGCCCGAGCGGAAGCACGGCATCGTAGCAGCCGGTCTCGTATGCGGCGCGGGGCATCCCCCATGCGGTCGACATGCGATAATCCTCCACCAGGATCCGGCCTCCGGCACGAAAGAGCTCTGCGGCCCCCTGAGCCCCGTCCCGTCCCATGCCCGTGAGGATCACCCCCAGCGCGGCCTGGCCAAGTGCCCGGGCAGCGGATCGGAAGGTCACGTCGATGGACGGCCGCATCACGGCGGGTCCCTCGTCGTCGCTGAGCCGAAGGCGCAGCGCCGGGGTGATCTCGAGGTTCTTTCCTCCGGGGGCGATGACGATGGAGGCCCGCTCCAGGCGCTGTCCTGGCTCGGCCTCGCGGACCGGCAGCGAGCAGATTGCTCCGAGCCGTGCCGCGAGTTGGGAGGTGAATCCTTCCGGGAAATGCTGGATCACGATCACGGCGAAGGGAACTCGGGAATCGAAGCGGGGAAGGAGGGATTGGAGGGCCTGGATCCCGCCGGTGCTGGCGCCGATGAGGACGACGGAGGGAGCTCCGGTGGGGCGAGGGGCTGTCGGAACGGCCGGAAGGGACATCCAGCTCGTCGTGCCGAATGCCTCTCCTCCGGCACCGTTCCTGAGGGCAGCCTGGCGGCCGATTCCCTTGACCTTTTCGGTCAGCTCCCTGGCAACCGAGTCGAGCGACATGGAGATTTCGCCCGCAGGCTTGGCCAGGCAGTCGACCGCCCCGGCCTGGAGTGCCTCGACGGTGAGGTCGGCCCCCCGAGTGGTGTGAGCGGAGAAGACGACGATGGGCACCGAGCGCTCCGCCAGGATGGCTCGGGTAGCCTCGAGCCCGTCCATCCGGGGCATGACCACGTCCATGGTGATGACGTCGGGCTGAAGCTGTCGGGCCTTGTCGACCGCGTCCCGGCCATCGAGGGCGAAGCCGACGACCTCGAGCTCCGGGTCCTTCTGAAGGACGGAAGTAATGAGGCTCACCATGAACCTCGAGTCGTCCACGACCAACACCCGGACCGGCTTCATCCTTCCCCCCCTCTGATGGTCACGGCATAGGCAGTGATGGGCTCGGCGATGCCCTTGAGCTCGAGGCCGGGGCGGGCCTCGACCTGGGCATCGTGAACGGTTTGCAGGAACGCAGCGGTGGCGTCATAGACAACCTGGCTCACCAGGAGGCCGCCCGGAGGAGCCTTCCCTTCGAGGCGCTGCGCCCGGTTGACCTGGTCTCCAATGACCGTGTAGTCCTTCCGTTCGCCAGAGCCGATGAGCCCGAGGATCACGTCCCCGGAGTTGATTCCGATCCGGGTTACCAAGGGGACCTTGGAATCCCGGTTGATGCGGGCCATGTCCCGCTGGAACGCGAGCCCGGCGCGTACGGCCCTGACTTCCGGCGGGTCGAGCCCCGGCAGGTGGGAGAATAGCGCCATGAGGGCATCGCCGATGAACTTGTTGACGTAGCCCTGCTCGCGCTGAATGTAGTCGACGAACCGGCCGAAATACTCGTTGAGCAGCTCCACCACCCAACCGGCCTCACGCCCGAAGCAGAGCTTGGAGAAGCCGGCCAGATCAGAGAACAGGATGGCCAGCTCTCGTCGGCGCGGCTGGAGCCCTTCACTGTGGATTGCCCGAATGACGTCACGGCCCAGGATCCCGGACAGCTCCTTGCGCTCCCGCTCCAGGCGGTTGCGGGCCAGGACCAGCTCGACCGCGACGATCAGCTTCTCCTCGGAAAACGGTTTGGACAGGAAGGCGTCGGAGCCGAAGCCCCGGCCCAGAATGCGGTGCTCCTCCAGGGTGCTTCCGGTCAGAATGATGACGGGGATGTTCCGGGTCCTGGGCTCGCTCTTGACGAAGTGAGTAAGCCGCAGGCCGTCCATGACCGGCATCTCGAGGTCAGTCACCACGACGTCCGGAAGAGGCACCCCCGGGTTCTCGAGCAGCCCCTTGGCCTGGTCCCCGTCGGCTGCGGTGGAAACACGGAAGCCGTGCCTGCCCAGGGCCTCGGCCACCATCCGGCGGGTGACGGCGCTGTCGTCGACGACCAGGGCGCTCAGCCCGGCCCCGGGGCGCAGCCGGTCGGACAGCCGGTACACACGGGCCACAAGCGCATCCAGGAACAGCTCCCGCTCCCCTTTCCTCGGCTTGACCATGTAGTCGGTTGCACCGGCCTCGAAGCCCTCCCGGACTTCCTCGTACCCCGAGAGCGTGGTGAGCACGAGCGCCGGAATGGAGGCTAGCTTCGGGTCCCTCCTCATGGCACGGACCAGGTCGAGCCCGGTCATCCTCGGCATTTCCACGTCGGTCACTACGAGCGACACGGGCTGCTCGCGGAGCCGTTCGAGCGCCTCCTGGCCATCTTCGGCTTCGAGGACGATGAACCCCTCGGCCTTCAGCGTGGACACGGTGAGGCTGCGCTGCATGGCACTGTCCTCGGCCACCAGAATCACCTGCATGGAGGCACCTGCAGGCTCATCCGGGCGTGCACAGTCCGCGGATTCACAAAGGGCTTCGACGATGCGGGACGCGTCGCAAGGCAGCGGGACGAGCATCGGCTCGTGCGGGGCGCGGTCCGGGAGGATTCCGGGGGTGGCAGAGGGGCTGAAATGCACCACGCCGGCGACCCAGGCGGGAGGCGAGGACGGGGCCATGGGCGGTCCCTGCCGCACCTCCGGGTCGAGCCGGGCAACCACCCAGCCGGGCCGACCATCGGGGGACAGGACGGGCAGCTCGGCCGCCCCTCGGAGCGTGACCCCTTCGTTCTCGCCCAGCACGGCGACCAGGAATTCCAGCAGCATGGGGGAATGGGAGCATGCGAGGATCTTCAACGGCCACCTCCGGCCTGCAGCAGGCTGCCGGCAGCCAGGCCCGCCCCGCGGTCCAGGTCCACGACTTCGTCGACGCCGAGGCGATACAGCGCGTCCAGGCCGGGGCGGTTGCCTCCCGAAGAGACAACTACCACTCGCCGTCGCCCGCCGGCTCCTGCCACCGATTCCAGAGTTGAAGTCAGGGCCGGGATGTCCGCTGCCACGGCCACCACCGAAGCCTTCAGGACGAGCTCAGGCCGAAGGAGCTCCGGGGTGACCAGCACGGGCCCCGGACGACGCGGAAGGGAGCGGAGCAACGGGAGATAACGCTCTGCGCCCATGCCGACGAGAAGGATTGCTCGACCTGCATCGGAGGTGCGGTCCGCCCACGTCCCGTCGGACCAGCTCCTCAGCACCGCGCCGACATCGGCGATGAGCACCGCCCGCCCCTCCAGCACCGTCACCCCCATGCAGTGCTCGATGTTTGGAAGCAGCGGGCCCGGCTCGCGAACGACGGCCTGCGTGTGCTCCATCACCCGGTCGACGACCAGTGCCCCCATTCGATCGCCGTGGCGCACGATGCACACGGTGTACTCGTTCCGGAAATCCGCACCGTCCCAGAGATCGAGCAGGTTCGCCAGGCGGATGAAGGGGAGGGTCTCGTCTCCGATCCGAGCCATGGCCCTCCCGCCGGCCTCAACGAGGCCGCCGCTCGTTACGGTTTCTACCCGCATGACGGCGTCGGCCGGAAGCGCCACCGGCTCCCCGGCACACTGGACCATGAGCACCCTGGCCACGGCCAATGTCAGCGGGAGTGTAAGCCGGAAGACCGCCCCCTGGCCGGGACGGCATTCGAGCTCAACCGCCCCCCCGACCTTCGCCACCTGGTTGCGCACCACGTCCAGACCGACTCCTCGACCCGACACGTCGTCCACCCGCGTCGTCGTCGAGAACCCCGGAGCGAAAATGAGATCCACCACCCGCGAGTCGTCCAGCTTCCGGCTCTCCTCCTCGGACAGAAACCCCTTCTCCACCGCCTTTCGCCTCAACACGGACGGAACGATTCCCACTCCGTCATCCTCGACTTCGACCACGACCTGGCTGCCCTTGGAGAATGCGCGAACGGTGACCTTCCCCTCGGCCGCCTTCCCCGCCCGGATGCGCTCCGCAGGCGCAGCGATTCCATGGCTGACCGCATTTCGCAGCAGGTGGATCATCGGTTCGTCCAGCTTCTCTGCAATGCTCTTGTCGATCCGCGCATCGCCCGCTTCGATGATGAGCCGCGCCTGCTTGCCCTGACTGACCGCTGCCTGGTACACCGTCATCCGATGTCGCTCGAACAACGCATCCAGAGGAACCATCCGCAAGTCGAACACGCGGCGCTGAATGTCGCCGGACACGAGATCCAGCGAACGAGCCGTTCCCTCCAATTCCGACGTCATCAGCCCGAGCTCCTGCCGAGCCGTCCGGACGGCGTCCCCCGGGGAGCCGGACTGGTCGAGCCCTCGAAACACGTCTTCGACGCGGTCCTCGAGCCGGGCTATCTGACGCAGTGCCTCTTCCTGACGAACCGACTGCTCGCCAACGAGGAGCGCCAGGCGGTCCACCTCGCCGAAATCGACCCGTAGCGTCTTTCTCGATCCGCCGGATGCATCCGAGGCCTTTGCCGCGGCCTGCGGTCGGCTCATGGACGACTCGGAGCGCTCCGGAGTACCGTCTGCCGGCTTGTGTGCCCCCGCGCCCCCGGGCTCCACCGTACGGGGGACGGCAGCTGCTCCGGGCTCCGCCGTACGGGGGACGGCAGCTGCTCCGGGCTCCGCCGTACGGGGGACGACGCCGGTAGCGAGAAGCGCTCCCACCGCGGCACGAAACCTTCCCATCGGCACCGTCCCCGTACGCCCTGACTGCGCCAGGTCGAGGACGGCGATCCCCAGCTGCAGCCCCTCGGCCAGGACACGGCGCTCGGCGTCGGTCGGCCCACGCCGGCCCTCCTTCATCCGCTTCACCAGATCCTCGAGCCGATGGGCGACTTCCTGCAGCTCCGACAGCCCCACCATGCCGCAGTTCCCCTTGACCGTATGGAGCTTGCGATACAGCTCCTGGAGGGTCTCCCGGTCCTCCGCTCCGACGCTCACCACGATGCGAGAGGCTTCCTCGAGATGCTCGCTCACTTCTCCAAAGAAGTCCGCCAGGACCCGGGGTTCAAGGGGGGGGGCCGCCCACTGCACGACGTGGTCCGGCTCGTGGGGGGGTGACTCCGGTGCGGTCGGGGTGGGCGGCACGATGTCGGGCACCGAGGCCCTGCTTCCCATCGGTTCCGGCTCGGCCACTCTCTGCACCGGGATGGGAGCCTTGCGGTCGCCTGCACCGGCCGGAGTCTGCGCAGCCGGCTCCGAAGATTCGACCTCCCGCCCGAGCCTCTCCAGCCAGGCCCAGAGCTGTGCAAACTCGGTCAGCTCCCCCAGCTCGCGGGCCAGTCTCGAGCCCCGCCCGGGACCTTCCCCCGTCAACGCACGGCTCAGCTGTTCGAGCGCCTCTGCCGCCTGAGCGCGCCCGGCCAGCCCCTGCGTGCACAGCAGAGCCACCAGCTTCCGATAGGCCGTTCTGGCATCGTTCATCTCTTCACCGCGACAGGAGCGACGAGTCCCCTTCAACGCGCACGTCGGTCCCGACCGACCGAAGCAGCGACACCGTGCGCGCCAACCTCTCTTTTACACGAAAATCGACCCCCTTCACAGCCTTAATGTCCAATATAAGACATTTCGGCGGAACTTTTAGTATTTCAAGGATTTTTACTTCGGTAGCCTGCCACTCCCCCGCCCACTGCCCCGCGGCCGAATCCGAAACCACGAGTCGGCTCGGTCCCCCCTCAGCGCAGCCCACCGGGACGGGGGACTGGCGAAGCGGCTCACTCCATGGGTGAGGCTCGAACCGGACGGTGGTCCTATCGGCCGGCCGGGATTCGAATTGCCCGGCGGGTGTATGGTTGGAGCCTGGCCGGTCAGCCCACGGATGCACCCCTGCGCCTCCCGTCTCCCGTGCGGGTACCGACCTTGCGCCCCTGCCTTTCACCTCCCTGTGGGCAGTCGCCCCCGCCATCCCCGGGGCCGTCCCCCCCTCGGCACAGCGCAGGACCGGCAGCCCCGACCGCGTCGGCAGCCACCGCTTCCCGAGCGCAGCACAGGCCGCCTCCGCCACCGGCAGCTCCTGCGAAGCCAGCACGAGACAACCGCCCGGCAGCACGCGCTGGAACAGTCCCTGGACGACCGAAACGGCCAACGGCCTCTCCAGGTAGGTCAAGACATTGCGGCACATCACCAGGTGAAACGTCCCATCCGGAATCTTCCTCACGAGGTTGCCCCAGTGGAAACGAACCCGCTCCCGGATTGCCGGGACGACCGTCTCAAACCCGGGTGAAGCCGACTGCAGATAGGCTCGGTGCCAGTCGGCCGGCAATCTGGCCGCCTCGTCGGAGGGATACACTCCTCTGCGGGCCGTCTCCAGAGCAACCGGGCTGGCATCCATCGCGGTCACGTGAAATCGGCCGACCCCCCACGACGCGGCCAGGAAGAAAGCTGCGGTCCAGGCCTCCTCACCGCTCGAGCAGCCGGCGATCAAGGCTCGCATCGGCCCTCCGGGAAACTCGGCGGGCAGCCGAAGCGCCAGCTCCTCCCACACGCTCTCGTGACGGTAGAACCTCGTGTGGCCCAGGAGCAGGTGATGAACGAGACGTCCCAGCTCCTCCTCCTCCGTCAGCCCGGCCCCCAGCAGGGACGCGGCCAACTCCTCCTGCGAGATTCCTCGTTCTCTCGAGCGCAGAAGAACCGCCCTCGGCAGGCCGTCCCGCACCGCATCCTCCACCAGACCGAACGCCCGCGAAACCTGACTCGCAAGTCGGTCCAGCAATGCCGGTTCCAGGAATTCCATGTGCGGATTCAGAGCGGAAGGGTGACCGGACGGCGACCGGAGCGCAGCGCCGAGACCTCCGGCAAGTCGAACAGCCGGCCGGAATCGAGCACCAGCAACGCCATTCCCTCCTCCGTGGCCACACAGGACAGAGCGGCCAGGACCGATGCGGCAGCCGCAGGGGGCACATCGCTGACTCCCACGTCGACGATATCCACCGGCCTCCAGGCCAGCACCCCCGCCACGAGCGGCCCTGCCTCCACCATCAGGACGTGCGAGGCCCCCTCCTCCCCCGCCGATGCCCGTTCGCCCCCTCCCGGAAGTCCCATCAGCGGGGCAAGGTCCAACACAGGGAACGCCTGCCCTCGCACATTCATCATCCCTGCCACGAAGGAGGGAGCATGAAACACCGTTGCCAGTTGCCCCAGCCCGACGACTTCACGGACCTGCTCAACGGGAAAAGCCACCCGGGTCGACCGGACCTGGAAGCGAACCACCTGCATCCCGCTCCTCATCCTGCCGGCACTGCGCCTGGAGGCACACCGGCATCCAACCGCCCGAGGCAGCTCAAAGCTGCTCGAGCATCATCTTCATCATGCCGTCGTCATGCCGCTTCAGCCCTTCCTCAAGGCGCTTGCGGGCCTCTCCCTTGTTGCCCAGCTCGATGTAGCACTTCGCGATTCCGATGTAAGCCTGCTGGAAACCGCTGGCCGAGATCGCTGCTTCGTAGTGATCCACGGCGGTGGAGCACTGCCCGGTCCTCCGGTAGCAGTCCCCGAGCTTGTATTGGACCTCGGCATAGCCGGGCTTCAGTGCCGCTGCCTTCTGATAGAACGCCAGGGCCTTGCCGCACTTGTCCTCCTTGCGAAGGCGATCTCCCTGGGACATCAGACCGTCAAAGCCTTTTGGCTCAGCGACCGAATCGTCGTCGTCCCGATCCGCCTTGTCCGCCTTGGACTTGTCACCTCTGGACTTGTCCCCTTTGGCCGTATTCGCCTTTGACTTGTCCACGTTGGCATCGTCGACCTTCCCTTGACCCGCCTTCCCCTGATCAGTGTTCCCAATCTTGGCGTCATCTGCTTTGGCGGCCCCGGAGTCCGCTGCCGCAGCGCCGCTGTCGGGAGCGGCCACCTCGGCCTTCTTGGGAGTCAGGCTCGCCAAAGTGGGTCCCCCCGCAGCCCCGGCGTTTGTCGGAGCCTCGGCAGTTGCAGGTGCCTCGGCAGTTCCACCGGCCGGACCAGTTGCAGGTGCCTCGGCAGTTCCAGCGGCCGGACCAGTTGCAAGTGCCTCGGCAGTTCCAGCGGCCGGAGCAGTTCCAGCGGCCGGAGCAGCGGCTGGTGCCTCGGCAGTTCCACCGGCCGGACCTGTTGCAGGAGCCTCAGCAGTTGCAGGCGCCTCAGGAGTTCCAGCGGCCGGAGCAGCGGCTGGTGCCTCGGCAGTTGCAGGTGCCTCAGGAGTTCCAGCGGCCGGAGCAGCGGCTGGTGCCTCGGCAGTTGCAGGTGCCTCTGCAGTTCCACCGGCCGGACCTGTTGCAGGAGCCTCAGCAGTTGCAGGAGCCTCGGCAGTTGCAGGGGCCTGAGCAGTCGCAGAGGAGTCGGCAGCTCCAGCGGCGGGGACCGTCGAGTCAGCGGCTCCGGCCTTCGCCTCAGGGGTCTTCGCACCGTCGGCCATCTTTCCTCCAGCCGGCTCCTTCTGCTCGGGAGCCACGGTCTGGCTCTCCTCCTGGCGCTTGTCCTGGAAATACTCGTGAACCATGTACATTCCGTACAGGACGCCGGCCGTCAGGACCGCGACGACGATGCCGAAGATGAAGTTCATCTTGCGACGCTGACGCATGGCCAGAACGGTCAGGCTGGTGGCCTCGTCCCTGAATCCCTGGGCGGGCTGCCATTCCTTTCCCCAGTCCAACTCCCGCTGAGTCGGAGTCTTCCTCGGCTCCGCACCGTTGACCGGAGTTGCACGGCCTCGGGAAGGAGCCGGCGCCGGAGTTGCAGAAGAGGCTGAACCCGCCGGAGCGGCAGATGGGGGGGCCAAGGCGTCCTGGGGCTCGGCCGCAGGAAGAGGCGGGGCAGCCGGCACGGTCGGAACGGTCGGCAGGGAGGAGACTTCCGCCGGGTTACGTTGCCGCTCGAGCTCCCGGCGAGTTGCCTCCCGCGCAGCCTGTGCCAGAGCAGCGGGAACCGGTTCCACGGAGACTGAGGCCGAATCGTCGGCATTCGGACCGACCGCGGTCACCGATGCCAGTTGCTCCCTCGGGACCGATGCCAATGCGTCGACGCCCTCCGGGTGCTCCCTCGTCTCGTCCTCCCGCTTCCACCTCTCCATGAACCCCGCCAGGATGGGCAGCATGGAGATCTGGGTCCAGGTGGCCCCGTCGGCCGAGATCTCGTCGTTGACCTCGACAAAGCCGCGGCGAATCCCCTGGTGAAGCTGCTTGTCACCCGGGAAGCTGAACAGGGTCCCGTTCGCCTTGCGCACGAACCAGGCGAATATCCTGCCTACGTCGCCGGAAGCATCGGCCGCCTCCTTTGGCTTCTCCTTTACCCGAACGAGGAAGGACGTACCGCAGCGCACGCATTTCGCCCGGGCAGCATTGGCCCCCTGCTCCACCATGACTTCCTGGGAATCGCCGCAATTTGGACAGGCCACCTTCATCCGGGATCACCTCACTTAAGGCGCTACTACTATAGCATTCCGCCGACTCAATTCAATCCACCTGCCCGGCCGACTCCAAATCGGTGGAGGTCAGGATTGAATCCCAGTGCCGTACGAACCACTCGCGGACCCGTTCCAGGCCATCGAGGAAGGACGTGCGAGGCTCGTAGCCCAGCAGGCTCCTGCCCTTGTCGATCGATGCGCACAGGCGGGTCTTGGCATCCCAGTCCCGTCGAGCGCTGTAACGGATCCCTGCGGCGTTCCCCGTGAGCCGATTGACCTCGGCCGCCATGTCGAAGACTCGCGTTTCGGAGCCGGACGCAACGTTGAAAGCCTCTCCCACGGCGGCCGGGACCGTCGCCATGGCCAGGAGGGCCTCGACTGCGTCGTCGACGAACGTCCAGTCACGGGTTTCGTCGCCGGAGCCGGTGATGGGAAGCGGCTCCCCTTTCATCGCTCGGTAGAAGAAGTTGGGAATGACGTTCCGGTAGCGGCCGGGGACCTCGCCCGGGCCGAAAACGTTGAACAGGCGTGCGCTCACGAACGGCAACCCGAAGTGCAGGTGGAAGTAGTTGCCCAGAAGCTCGCCCAGCAACTTCGTGAGCTGGTAGGGAGTGTGCAGGCGCAGCGACACCTGCTCCTCCCGGAACGGAAGCGGGCACTCCGTGCCATACACGCCGCAGCCTGAGGAAGCGAACACGACCCGCTGGACCCGGGCCCTACGGCAGCGCTCGAGCACTCGAAGCGTTCCCATCCCGTTGACGTCGAGGCTGGTCTCCGGGTGATCGACCGAGTTCTGATTCGCAAAATGTGCGGCCAGATGGAACACCCGGTCAGGACGCTGCGCAAACGCCTCGTCGAGGGCCCTCTCGTCCCTCACGTCCCCGCGGACCAGGTCCACGCCGGGAGGCACGTTCCACTCGTATGCGGACGAGAAATCGTCGAGCACGGTCACGCGTGCCCCGATGCTCAGCAGGCGGGCCGACAGGTTCACCCCGATGGCCCCGGCACCTCCGGTCACCAGCATCCGCTGCCCTTCGAACCGCTTTTCCACCATCGGCTCACCCATTTCCCCCCGCTCGAGAGCGTGCCCTGGCGCTTCGCACCGCCGGGGGCTCGTGCGTCCCGCAGCATAGCGTTTGCGCCCGCCCCCCGCAACCTCGACGGCTCCCCCTTGCCTGCGCCCCCGGGATGTCGCAATATAGGTGCCTGTGCCCGTGGAGCACGGGCCCATCGTTGGACAACCAGTGGAGGGAGTCGAGATGAGAACCCTGTCCCGTATGATCTCAGGTATTGGCGTTGTCGCACTGCTTCTGACCCTAGCGGCCCCGGTGGCCCGTGCGGAAGTCGCCCCCAAGGATGCTTTCGTCAAGGGGAGCACGAAGTTTGCCCTGGACCTGTTCGGCCGCGTCATGAAGAAGGATCCCCACGGCAACGTGTTCATCTCCCCCTTCTCCGTGCACATGGCCATGACCATGGTCTACAACGGGGCCAATGCGGACACGATGAAGGTCATGAAGGCCGCCCTCGGCTTCGAGGAGCTCAAGCTCGACGACGTCAACAAGACGGCCAAGGAGCTGGCGGCGGACATCCAGGACGCCGGCAAGGGGGTGGCCCTCCAGGTCGCCAACTCGGTCTGGCTCAAGAAGGGCGTCGAGATCCGCCAGGACTTCATCAAGCGGCTCGAGGAGTTCTTCGCAGCGGTTGCCGAAGAGGTGGATTTCAAGGACAAGAAGTCGCTCGACAAGATCAATGACTGGACGTCGAAGAACACGAAGGGGAAGATCAAGCGCATCCTGGACAAGCTCGAGCCGGAGGGCGTCCTGTACCTGCTCAATGCCACCTGGTTCAAGGGGGACTGGGCCAACAAGTTCGACAAGAAGCTGACGACCAAGCGGACCTTCACCCTGGCGGACGGGAAGACGGTCGAAGTGCCCATGATGTCGCAGAGCGGCCATTTCGATTACCTCGACGGCGAGAATTTCAAGGCGGTCTCGATTCCGTATGCGAACAAGCGGTTCTCGATGCTCCTCTTCCTGCCCGAGTCGAAGACGACGCTTGCGGACTTCCTGGGTACCCTGACCGCGGAGAACTGGGCGGCCTGGAACGAGCAGTTCGGCTGGCGGGAAGGAACGGTCATCCTGCCGACGTTCAAGGGCGAGTACGACATCGATCTGACCCGCATCCTCCAGCTCATGGGCATGGAGGAGCCGTTCGACGAAAACAAGGCGGACTTCTCGAAGATCACGAAGGTCAAGGTCTTCATCTCCCTCGTGCTGCACAAGACGTTCATCGAGGTCGACGAGGAAGGGACTGAAGCTGCGGCCGTCACTGCGGTCGGCGTCCGGGCCACCGGTGCTGCCCCCAAGCCGGTCAAGAAGTTCACGCTGGTGTTCGACAAGCCCTACTTCTACGCCATCCGTGACCGCAACACCGGCTTCATCCTGTTCATGGGCGTGATGCAGAAGCCGAAGTAGCCCCCCCCTAGAGGCGATACTCCAGCCCGTATGCACTGCAGGAAGCCCCCCCCTTCGGGGCGGAGACCCGCATGAGGAGCTCGCCCGGCGACGGGTTCAGCGAGAATCCTACCGAGCTTCCGGACGTGTACGGCGGAACCTGAAGGCAGCAGCCCAGCGCCCCGTACCAGTCCTCGTTGCCCGGGGCGTAGACCGAGATGGGAAGGCTGCCCTCGGAGCAGGAGATCGAGCTGGGCAACGGCGTCCCATCCGTGTAGTGCCACCAGGCACAGATCTCGAGGTCGAGACCGGTGGGGTTGTTCAGACGGACTTCCGGGTCGAGCATCCCGAAGAGGTCGAGGGTCTGGAGCCTCAGCATGAAGTAGTCCATGTCTCCGACCGGAGACACGGTGGCAGGCTTGACCATCGTGTACCACTTGTCCTGCTGCGTGTAGAGCACGTCGATGTATTTCCAGGCGCACTCCAGGCTGTCGTTGTTCCCGCAGGCCCCGGGCTCTGAGCCGTCGTGGGAGCAGCCGGAGCAAGCTCCGGACTGGCACAGGGACCCGGCAATGCAGGCCAGACACGGAATCCCGCCGGCTCCACAAGCGTTGAGAGCTATCCCGGGCATGCAGACGGAGTCCAGGCAGCAGCCGGTGCAGCCGTTGCTCTGGCAGGTTCCCCCGCACCCGTCCTCCTGCCCTGGACACTTGCCCGCACACTGAGTCTGGCACCCCGGGCAGGAGGGCCAGAGGCAGAACTCGGAGCAGGTGACCGTCGGACCGCTTCCCCCGCACGACTTGGTCGTTCCCGGAGTGCAGACTCCCTGCCCCTGGCAGGATCCCCAGGCCCCCCACGTCCCGTCGGCCTTGCAGGTCCGAGTCTGGGTCCCGCACATCCCGCACGGCTGGGACGAAGCTCCCTGGCACAGGGCCTGGGCCACGGTGAATGACCGCTCGACCGCAGCGCAGACGCCGTCTTTGCAGCAGGGCGAGAAGTAGCGCACCGTCCACGAGTATTGGCCGGCACCGAGCGTCTGCCCTCCCAGCGCAAACGACGACTTCTGCCCCACCGCCTGGTTGAGCACGATGGGCCCGCCGGGGGGATTGGAGCGCACGACGAGGTACGGCATGGCCAGCGGGTCTCCCGGCTTCCACTTGAACACGATCTGCTGTCCGACCAGGAAGGTCGCCTCCTCGGTCGGCGACAGCAGGATCGGCAGCGGGCACGCCGGCGCCTCGAACATGTGTGCGATGAAGCATCGGGCCCGGCGGGCCTGGCACGCGGTGAAGGAATCCGGGAATGCCTTCTCGCGGTTATAGTAGGACATCACATTGTGGGCCGGCGGCTTGCTGCCGTCCGGGCAGAGGGTGTCGCACACCATGTTGCCGTCGTAGCAGGCCGAATCCGCCGGAGTGTCCAGGCACTCGTCCCCGCCGTCGATCCCTCCCTCGTGCGTGTGGTGCAACCCGAACACGTGTCCGGTCTCGTGCGCCAGCGTCTGCCCCGGCATGACCTGGGCATTGAACCGGGTGACCAGGGCACTATGGAGCCCCGTGGAGGGCCAGACCCCCATTCCGCCGTACTCTCCGGCAGCGCCCTTGAGCGACAGGACGTAGCCGACGACAACCTGGCACTCTCCCGGGTGCTTGACCTCCGCGAACTCCCGGAGCGCGGCCAGAGAAGCGTTGATCTCCTCGTCGGTATCCGGGGCACACTGGTCCGGGCTGCCCTGCACGATGTCCGTGTACTTCAGCCCGAGCAGGACGCCCGTCTTGGCCTTGGCGTGGAAGTTGTTCGCCTGGGCGACATCGACCGCGACCTCCGCCGCGCTCATCCCGTACCCATCCTTGTCGAGGTAACTCACCACGCACAGCGAGACCCCGACCATGGGCCCCGGGGCATACTCGGCCGTGGTCGTCTCGTCGGTGCACACTCCGTAGGCCACCGGCATGGCATTGGGATCGTCCGTGAATCCAAGCGGGGGGCCGCCGATAAGGACCGACGTCGGCTCGACGTCGCAGTTCACGTTGCACCCATCGAGATTCCGGTTGTTCCCGTCGTCGCACTGCTCCTGGTCGTCCAGGTTCCCGTCGCCGCACTTCTCCGGAATACAGGCAGCGAGGTAACAGCGCTCTCCGGCCGGACAGTCCGAGTCCTGCTGACACCCCGGGGGGATACAGAACCCGGCCAGACATACCAGCCCCGGATCGCACACCCCCTCCATGTCGCACGGGCAGCCCGGGCAGCCGATCCCCTTGGGCCCCTCGTCCACGTCCTCTTCGGGGACGGTCTCCGGCCCCGGCTCGTCCAGGCAATCCCCGAGATCGCACCCCGCAGGACAGGACTTCAGGAACTCATAGCCGGAACCCTCGGCATTGCAGACGAGCACGTCGCTGTTCGAGCAGACACGGGCAAGCGGCGTGCAATGGCCACCGAGAGACACCTCGGTCTGACAGGAGACCAGGAGGGCCGCCGACAGGCACCACAACACCAGACTGCACTTCATCCGCACCCCTCCTGCAGCGATGCGCCGCCCGACAATGGCTTTCTACCATCCCCGGGGGGCTCTTGGCAACCGAAGTGCGGTCCAGCTTCGACGATCGTTCAACCGGGGGCCATGGGGGCCGAATCTGTCCCTTGCGTGCGCGTGTGGAATCATCTACCATCGCCCCTCGATGGCAACTCGGAGGTCCCGCATGATCACGGGATGGCGCAGCTTGGTGGCGTTGTTGGGCGTGGTTCTGTTCTCCTGCAACTCGGATCCGCCGCAGTTCGATCAGACCTGGGCCGGCTCGCTTTCCCGGGTGTACACGGACTCCTTCCACCCGGATCCGGGAGACGCCTCCGCCAAGATTCAGCGCTCCCACGTTCGCGACCAGTACGGACGGTATGTCCATTTCCACGGGGTCAACCTGAGCGGGAGCAACAAGTTCCCCCCCACGGAGAGCTTCCCCGACCTTGGGGATAAGGTTTCTTACGTGGGCAAGCCGTTCCCGTCGGCCGAGGCGGATCAGTACTTCCTCCAGCTCCAGCGCCTCGGGTTCAACTCGGTCCGCTTCCTGATCAACTGGGAAGCGATCCAGCCAGACGGACCGGACCAGTTCGACGAGGACTACCTGGACTATGTGGACGAGATGGTGGCCAGGGCCGCGGCCTATGGAATCTACGTCCTCATCGACATGCACCAGGACCTGTTCAGCCGGCACCTCACGGTGCAGTTCAACAAGCACCCGAAGGATGACGCCGGCAAGGAGTACCCCCGGGGAAGCCTGGAATCCCAGCTCTTCTCCCTCGTGCCCCCTTATGACAACTGGGTCCGCGGCGACGGCGCCCCCCGTTGGGTCGTGCAGACCTGCCTGCCGGAAAAGGAGATGGACTCCCCGGCATGGGGCATCCCCAGGCCGCTCTACAACCTCGGTCCCGATGCCATGCTCGGCGTGTACGGGCTGTTCGAAGCCCTCATGCCAGCGGGCGAAGAAGGCCCCACTGAGCCGCCCTGGCTCAACCCGTTCCTCGATGCGGTCAAGAAGCAGGTCGAGGCCCTCCCCAAGAAGTTCAAACCCTATACCGTGCGGCAATCCAACGACTTCCTGCCCTTCACCTTCTGGGGGATCAACGGAGCGCTCTCGGTGGACCTCCAGAGATGCTTCGCCTGCTTCTTCGCAGGGGACAAGGTCACGCCCACTTACAAGGTCAAGGGGATGAGCGTGAAGGACTTCCTCCAGGACCAGTACACCAAGTCCTTCGTGAAGGTGGCGGAGCGGGTCAAGAAGCATCGCAATGTCATCGGCTACGACATCATCAACGAGCCCATCGGGGCCTACGTGACCTATGCTGCCGTGGCCCTGTACTTCCAGACGGGGCTCGATGAGACCGTGTCCAACCTCCTGTCCGACCTGTTGGGACCTGAGCTCGGTGCCAACCTGCACAAGCTGCTCACCGGGCTCCAGATCCTGCCCCCCGACACCAAGCCGGAGACCCGGACCACCTGGGGCTTCGACGGAGTCGACGCCATGGCCGTCGTTGGGCTGAACTACGGGTTCGATGCCACCTACCTCCAGCCGCTGTATGAACGCGTCGGCACGGCCATCCGAGAGGTCGATCCCGAGGCCGTGATCTGGTTCGAGCCGGCCATGGGGCTCAACGTGCTCCTGGGCGAAGGAGCCCAATGGCAGATCAACATGACCCGGCCGCTGGCTCTGTGCCCGAAGGACGAGCCCGACTGCAAGCGGGAACCCCTGCCTGCGGTGTTTGCACCGCACTGGTACCCGGACATCTACCCGTTCATCGGCCTCAACCAGCCTCCCCGCTCCTTCGGTCCGGATGAATGGAAGTTCCGGGACTTCAGCAAGGACATCGGGAAGTTCGTCGACAAGGCGACCTACTCGCTCGGCAACGTGCCCATCGTGTTCGGCGAATTCGGCACCTACTTCAACTTCGGAGGCATCGACGCGTCCATCGATTCCGGATACTCCGTTTCCACCCAGATCCTCGACGCCTACTACAGGACCTTCGAGTCGCAGGGCCTGTCGAGGATGCAGTGGTGCTTCTCCCCGGAGAACAGTTACGAAGACGGCGAAGGCTGGAACAGCGAGGACTTCTCGATCGTGGACCCGGAGCTGAAGCCGAGGAGCTGGGAGGCCTGGGTCCGCCCCTACGCACGGGCCACCTCCGGCCGACTCCTCTCGACCCGCTTCTACTCGCCGGTTCACCCCTATGACCTGGAGAAGGGAGTCCCGATCCCCAGGCGTGAGTTCGTGCTCGAAATGGAGACCAAGGAGTCCGATGCCCCCACCGAGGTCTTCGTGCCTGACATGCAATACCCGCAAGGGTTCTATGTCTGGATCTCGGACGGACTGTGCTACTTCGATGCCGAACGACAGCTGCTCCTCTGGTACCCGACCAAGGATTCCCCAGAAACGGTCCACACCCTCCGAATCATGCCCCCACGACCGGAGGCCGACATCCACGACTGGGACTACTTCTTCGACGGCAAGACCGTGCTCGACAAGGCTGGAGGTGCGAAATGAGAACCTTCGCCCCCCTGCTTCTCGGACTGCTTCTCGTCGGCAACACCGCCCTGGCGTTCGATTTCGGTGAGGAGGAAGAGCAGCCCACCGTCGAGCTCCACGGCGAGCTCTCCAACCTGCTCCTCTGGCGCAACGATGCCGACTTCGACCGCACCGTCCCCTACTATGGCGAGGAAGGGCAGTCGGTAGGGGCCGTGACCAGCTTCTTCAAGCCCGACATCACCTTGCGCCCGACTCCTTCCATCGAGCTGTTCTACGAGGGGGAGCTGGGCCTCAATTTTCTGTCCCGGAACAACCCGGACCAGTGGTATCCCGCGGCCGATGATTTCATGGTTTACAAGCACCGGGAGATCTGGAGCCGCATCCAGGTGGACTTCGTGGACGTGAAGGCCGGCTACCAGCGGGTCCGGGACCCCTCGGACCTCTTCCTTTCCCACTGGATGGGGGCCCTCTCGGTCGGCGTGGACCTGATGCGCATCCGCGCACGAGCCCTCGTCGGCCAGCTCCCCGATACCACTTATGAGGGCATCGACATCCGCGAGAACAACTTCATCCATGACAACCTGACCACCGGCCTGTCCCTGTCCTACGACCTCATCCTCGACGAGCTGACGCTCGATGCCGGATCCTACTTCGTGTACGACTCGAGAGTGGTCCGAAAGCCTCTCTTCCTGGCGGTCCCGTATGCGGGCCTCGCATTCCGGACCGATGACTTCCGGGCCAGGCTGTATGGCCTCATGCAGATCGGCTCGTGGGACAACAGCGGGGTCAACGGCGTCGACCAGGATGTCCTGGCCTGGGCCGCCACAGCAGGTGTCGGCATGACGTTCGGCCCCATCGACCTCGGGTTCAATACCTTTGCCCTGTCCGCGGACGATGCCTACGACGGGAACGGCCACATGGGTGCGTTCCTCTACTCGGGCAAGAATGCCTCCCCTACCCTGATGCTGACCGAAGACGAGCTTCGGGACCGGTACGACAACCTCGATGAGCAGATGGGGGGCCCCTGGGGTGATTTCTCCTACTTCCGAAACCGGGCCGGGCTCTCCGTCACCGACCTCACCGTGACCGGAGCCATCACCGAGTGGCTCAGTGCGCAGCTCATCGGCGGAGTGGGGGTCGTGCTTGCTCCGGAGAATGCGGCGGGCAATCGGTACGCCGGGTTCGAGACCGACCTCGTGGTCCGGCTCCGCCTCGTGCGCCAGGCCTGGCTGGTGGCCGCGGGCCAGCTCGTCCTGCCCGGCCGGGCCGCAGCCGCCTTCACGCACACCAACAACATGGAGGAGACCGGGCAAATCCACGGTTTCCAGTTCGGAACGCTCGTGAACTTCTAGGACGATGACCCGTTGAGAAAATGACCTTTGGAGGGAGATAATCCAGATGACCTTCGGAATCGCTGACCTGTTGGTGTTCGTGCTCTTCGTGGCCGCCGTCATCACCGTCGGGCTGACCAAGAGCAAGAAGGAGCAGAGCGGGGAGGACTACTTCCTTGCCGGCCGCGGCCTCCAGTGGTGGCTCATCGGCTTCTCGCTGATCGCGGCCAACATCTCGACGGAGCAGTTCGTCGGGATGAGCGGCAATGCGGCCAGCCATGTCGGTCTGGCCATCGCCAGCTACGAGTGGATGGCCGCCATCACTCTGGTCGTGGTGGCCTTCGGGTTCCTCCCCTATTTCCTGAGGGCCGGCATCTACACCATTCCGGAATTCCTCGAGGTGCGCTACAACGCTGCGGCCCGAACCATCATGGCCGTGGCAACGATCTTCATCTACATGCTCCTCCTCGGTGCGGTCACCTATGCCGGTGCCGTGACCATCAGCACACTGGCCGGGAAGATGGGGTATGAGGTGAGCCTGCTTGCCGGCGCCACGGTCATTGGCCTGATTGCCATGGTTTACGTGGCCATCGGCGGTCTGAAGGCCTGCGCCTGGGCCGACCTCATCCAGGGAAGTGCCCTGATCCTGGGCGGCGCGGTGATCATGTTCTTCGCATTCCGCAAGCTGGGCATGGTGACCGAGGCCTCGCACGTCGTCGACGTGCAGACCGGTGCCGTGGCCATCCAGCAGCTCGCTCCCGATATGGGGGCGTTCGACCGGTTCATCGACCTCAACGGTCCTCGCCTCAACATGTTCCTGCCGGCCAACGACTCGGTCCTGCCGTGGACCGCGCTCCTGTTCGGTCTCTGGATTCCGAACTTCTACTACTGGGGTCTCAACCAGTACATCACGCAGCGCACCCTCGGTTCGGCCTCACTGGCCCAGGGGCAGAAGGGCATCGTGTTCGCCGCGTTCATGAAGCTCATCATTCCGTTCGTCATCGTGATCCCCGGGATCATCGCGTTCAACCTGTTTGCCGGCGACATGCGCCAGGCCAGCACGACGGACAATGCCGTCGTGGCCGCCCGCTACGTCAAGGCCAACCCGGCCTCCAAGGCTGTCAACGTGCTGGCTGACCCGACCGACGAGCAGCTTTCTGCCGTCCCGGCGGATCACCTCGTCATCGCGGTCGTCGGCAGTGCGGAGAAGATCAATCGGCTCGAGGGGCGGGGGCCCAACGTGCTCCCCATGCTCCGCGCCCAGTTCGACGCGGCCCAACCGACCCCCTACTCCACCTTCTCGACCGATGACAAGTCCTTTGCCAGCGTCTTCCCTACCCTCAACAGCGAGCTCGAGGAGTTCAACCGGGGAGTCATCACCTCGGCAGCATCCGCCGGGGCACAGGTTACGGCCGAGAAGCTCATCGCCTACAAGTACGACACGGCTCTTGCCCAGCTCATCGGCAACGTCCTGCCCCAGGGATTCGGGCTGGTCGGCTTCGTGCTGGCAGCACTCCTGGGTGCGGTGGTCAGCTCCCTGGCAGCGATGCTCAATGCGGCCTCCACGATCTTCACCATGGACATCTACTACCGGCACATCCGCCGTGAGGCGAGCCAGAAGTCCATCGTGCTCCTCGGCCGAATCTGCGTCGTGGTGTTCACCGCGATTGCGATCGTGGTAGCCCCGCAGCTCGGGAATCCTTACATCAGCAACAGCATCTTCACCATCATCCAGGAAGGCCAGGGCTTCATCTCGCCGGGCATCCTCGCCGTGTTCGTCTTCGGGCTGCTCTTCCGCAGGGCTCCGGCCATGGCCGGCGTGGCGGGGCTGCTGACCAACATCGTGGCCTACGGAGCGTTGAAGCTCCTTGTCCCCGACCTCCAGTTCCTCAACCGGATGGCCGCCTGCTTCATCCTCTGCTTCGTGGTCATGGGAGTGCTGACGGTGCTCAAGCCCCTGGCCGCTCCAGTCGAGTTCAAGACCAACACCCGGATCGACCTCACCAGCAGCAAGGGGGCGCTCCTGGCAGGAATCCTCGTGGTCCTCCTGACCCTCTGCTTCTACGTCGCCTTCTCGCCCATCGGATTTGCCGGTTAAACGACGAAGGGCGCTCCGAAGAGCGCCCTTCATTGCGTCCCCAAGGGGATTCGAACCCCTGTTGTCGGCGTGAAAGGCCGATGTCCTGACCGGGCTAGACGATGGGGACCTGCCAAAGACCTGGGGTGAGCCGCAAAGGAATCGAACCTTTGACCCGCAGATTAAAAGTCTGCTGCTCTACCGACTGAGCTAGCGGCCCAGACGATGCACGGATAGATAGGCGATCCCGCCCTTCAAGTCAAGCTTTTTCGAGCGCGTTTCTGCCGGATCCTCCCGCCGGGGGAGAAAATGGATCCGCAGACTTGCCAACACCACTTGCCGGTGCCATATTGGTGGCACGTTCCCGGGAAGCACGGGACGAAATGGACTCGAAACCAACCAATCTGGCAAGGAGGAAGGAATGATGAGGAAGCTAGGATTTCTCGTAGTGCTGGTGCTGGCTCTGGCCATGTCCACGTCGGTCTTTGCCAAGACCAAGTTCGCACAGCGGGGCAAGATGGTCCTGTCGGGCGGGGCGAGCCTGGCCATCGACAGCACCAAGGCTGACTCGGACGGAGCCGAGTGGTTCACAACCACCAAGCTCAACATCGCTCCGACGTTCGGGTACTTCGTCATCAACGGCCTGCTGGTCGGGGCCACCCCGGTCATCGGCATCGTATCCCCCGAGGAAGGGGACAACACCTACATCTATGGCTTCGGTCCGACCGTTGCCTACTACGCCAATCTCATGGGCACGATGTTCATGGGTGGCGGTGCCACGGTGTTCTATGCCGGCACCAAGACCGGTGACGTTTCGGGCTCGGGCTACGGGCTCCGCCTGTTCGGCGGACCGACCCTGGCGTTCGGCGGCAAGTTCGGCGGATTCGTGAGCCTGTTTGCGTTCCTGCAGTACGTGGCCAACTCCACCGAGATGGAATCGGGCGGCATCAGCGTCTCGTCTGACTACTCCGATCTGGACATCGGCATCGGCACCGACATCGGCATCTTCTTCTAGACCGGCTCCAGGACTTCTCTCCGGACTGATTTCCGACTGCTTCTGGCCGCGCATTCCGTCACCGGTGGCCGCTCATTCCGCCACAAGCGGTCCGAGAATCCCGTCGACGTCATCCCCCCCATCACGGATGTGCCGCAGATGCCTAGATGCCGGTTCCTGACCGCGTGGCGGCGGGTTCAATCACGGGCTGAGAGATGGGAAAGAGGCACCGCAGACTTGCAAACATCCGACACCGCTGCCATATTGGGGGACGTTCCCGGGAGACACGGGACGAGATGGACTCAAAGTCAACCAATCTGGGCAAGGAGGAAGGTAGGATGAAGAGACTGGGGTTTCTCGTAGTGCTGTTGCTGGCTCTGGCCGTGTCCACGTCGGTCTTTGCCAAGACCAAGTTCGCACAGCGGGGGAAGCTCACCGTGTCGGGCTCAGTGGGACTGGTTGCCGACAGTTCCAAGCCGGGCGAGCCGGACGACGCGGAATGGACCACGCTCACCACGCTGACGCTGTCGCCGACCATCGGCTACTTCGTCATCGACGGACTGCTGGTGGGCGGAACACCGACGATTGGGTACGTGGTCCCCGAAGAGGGTGACAACACGTTCGTGTACGGTCTTGCACCGATGGTGGCCTACTACGCCAACATCATGGGAACCATGTTCCTGGGCGGAGGCGGCGCACTCATCTTCCAGGGGACGTCTACGGGCGACAATTCGACCCGGGATCTGGGCGTGAGGGTCTTTGGAGGCCCGACGCTGGCGTTTGGCAACAAGTTCGGCGGATTCGTCAGCCTGTACGCCTTCCTGACGTACTTGAGCTGCACCTCGACCGTTGACCTTGGGATTCCGGGCAAGGGGACGGAAGACATCGACTCCAGCGAGATGGACGTCGGCCTCCTTGCCGAGTTCGGCGTCTACTTCTAGGCTGTTTTCAGCCGGCTTCCCGACTACTTCCAGATGCACGTCTTTGCGTGACAGGATGGCTTTCCCTCGCCGCATTCACATCCGCCCGTCGGCGCGCACCCGTTGATCTCGGCAAACTGACCGGCCCGGTCGAAGAAGGGAGCGGAAGCCCCGTCGCCAGCGGGCACATCGCAACCGCAGCCGGGCTCCGGCTCCAGAAGCTGTGAGCAATCGCCATCGTCCTTGCACTGTGATGCCTGAGCCAGAGCCTCCGTCCACGCGGCGCTCAGGTCGGCGCAGGTCGGCTTGATCGTTCCACACAGCCCGTCCACGCAGCCGGGGACCTCGATGAATGGACAGACCTCGCACAGCTCCCCCGCCAGGCAGTCGAGCGCCTTGTATTCCGCCACCAGCGGCTCGAGAACCCCTTCGACTTCGTCCCCCGTCACAAACGTGGCACAAGTGCACGGAAGCCGGTTCTTGACCACGTGGCGGCAATCCACCACGGACTCGCATTCCGATGCCGTCACGAGGGCGGCCTGGTACAGCTCCTCCAGGCGCTCGCACTTCTCCTCCACCGAGGCATTGGGCGGCAAGGCGAGGTCGAACGGCTCCGTGCCTGAGGCATCATCCTGGCCGTAGGTGCACTGGCCCTCCGCTGTGCAGGCCCCCTCCTCGCCCGGGCAGTAGCCGCAGGTTCCTCCACACCCGTCCGGGCCGCATTCTCGACCGTCGCAGGCAGGCACGCATTCCTTTCCATCGCCGCCACCGGCGGAGCACCCGGCCAGGGCCACCATCACGGCCAACAACAATTGAGAGGGTCTGTTCATCTTGCAACCTCCCAGCGACAGGCTATCTTCCGACTTCAACCACCGCCTCGCCCGAATCCGGAACCGTCACAGCGACGGGCGGGAGCAGGTTGCCGGTGCTCGCGTCGAATGCCCACAGCTTCACCGCCTCGCCCGGAGCCCCGGCCACGCGAGCTCGAACCGCGTCGGGGAGCACCTCGGCCTCGACGATCCGCCGGTCTGCCATGGTGACATACCGGTCCGCGTCACCAATCAGCGCAAGCCCGTTGCTCTGGACAGGAGCCAGCACGACATACCGGAAGTCGTAGAGATGCTGGAGTGGCTCCAGGGCAAGAGTGCCCTCCACCAGCTCCGCCTGCTGCGTCCGCCAGTCGAACGCCACTGCGGGTCCGTTGAGGCCAAGGTCCTGAGCCAGGTCGATGCTCCAATCCGAAACCTCGTCCGGGAATACGAAGAGGTCGCCGATGTCCCGCCCGTCATACATCATCACGGCCCAGGCCCGGTCCTGCAAGGTGCGCTCCGGGCTCTCCCGCTCGAGCAGATAGGCCGCCACGTAGACCGTGGTTCCGAGCCCGGGAGTCACCGACTCGGTAGACGTCGTGTACGGCCTGTCGTGCGGCAGGAACATGGCATCGAGCGGAGTTGCCGGTCGATCCGGCTTGAGGAGCAGCCCATCCTCCCGGCATGTCCGCATCACGATGTCACGCTTCACCTGGCCCAGTCCGTCGCCAATGCCCACCATCCCCGCGCTGAGGGCGCTGATCAATGCCTCGGCCTCTCCGTGCTTCTCCGAGGACTGGAAGTTGTCCTTGAACGGCAGCAGGCCGAGTGCGGACGCCACCATGTTGACCGTGTGGAATTGAGGCCAGTAGCTCTCCTTGGATACATCGAGGCGGTAATCCGTGGACGTTCGCGTCGTGGTGACGGACTTGCGGTCCACCGAATCGAGCAGGTGCGCCGCACCGGGCATGCAGAGCTGGAGGGTAAGCCCCTGCCCTGCCGCTGCGTCGTCGAGCTGCTGCATCCAGGTGTCCGCGTGGGATACGTGATTCCTGAGGTACTCGAGCCCCAGGACCTGGTTGATCAGCCAATCCTGCTCGTAGGTTTCCACCCCCCAGGACTTCGCATCCGACATGAACTTCTCGAACACCCCCCCGGTCGTGGGCAGCGACATGGATTCCTCGACTACGAACGGGAACTCGTCCTGGTAGCCGTTCGCCACGGCGAACCACCGGTTGTGAGCCACCAGCGGCAAACCCAGCTTGTTGTGAAATGCCGTCAATCCCGACGGGAACTTGGCGGGCTGCGGTTCCCAGAGGACGAGGCCGGCCGGCGGCCAAAGCCCGGCTTCTCCGTCCTTGAAGTACCACCAGGAATCGAGCTGGAAATAGCCGTAGGGAATCTCCAGCGCATCCGCTTCCAGCTTCACGGCCAGCAGCGTGTCTTCCTCGTTCATCCCCGGCTCGGTCTTGTAGTAGTAGTAGGCCCCGTTGTCGGTCCAGTAGCCGATGCGGGACAGCCCGGCATCCGCGTATCGGTCCACTGCGGTCTTGCCGCGATCGGCCATCAGCAGTCGACCCCACTCGCGCACGGTGGCATTGACTCCGTGACCCTGTACGGCAATGAACCGATGCGAAAAACCCGCCGGCAGCTCCTCGACCTCACCGCCAAGCCCGTAGCGGATCCCATCGTCCGTCGGCTCCACGTAGCTGACGAAGAAGTGCTCCATGGGAGAGAAGACAATCGTGTCGAAGTTGTCCGCAACGAGAATCACCGGACCGTTGGATGGAATGGAGTCCCGGCACGGCGGGAGAAACGGCGTCAACATGAAATTCAGGACGTGCCGATACCGGACGTCGACCGGGTAGAGGCCGTACTCGAGGGCAGGCACGTCGAACCTGCCCGAAGCAACGACGGTTGCAGCCCCGTCGGCCACAAACGTCAGCACCTCCGAGCTGAACGGAGGGGGAACGACGTCCTCAACCGACTCTTCCGGTCCCCCCGAATCCGGGGTCGACCGGGACGTGTCGGGTGCGGCATCGTTCCGGCCCGGCCCGCAGCCGATCGACAGGAGAAGCGCCACCATCCCCCAGGTTCTCATGTGTCCCTGCCCCCTAGAACAGGATCGCCAAAAAAGCGTCGCCGCCGATGCGGAGGACCTGGGCAAAGTAGTCGCTGTCCGGGATCTCGGTGCCCGTCTGGTCCCCTGGAACCCCCGGATCGTCGTCATAATATTCCTGCTTCAGCGTGCCTGCCAGCGTCCGGGCGTACTGCGCTTCGAGCTCCACGCCGATCGAGACGGCGGGTACCTTTCCCTTGCTGCGCTCCTTTTCGAAGACCCATTGCGGGCGGATGCCGACCAGAGCGCCGAGACCCCATGCCAGGCCGCTCATCCGCTTGCCACGCAGGACATGGTCGTCGGTCTCGATGGCCACGAAACCGGTCCCGACGCCACGCACATCGCAGCGGAACCGTTTGCCGGCCCGGAATCGGTAGAGCAACCCTGCGTACGGGTACAGATGGTGTCCGTCGAAGTCCGCTGCCTGGACATGCGGGTCGAGACTGACCTGTGCCTCCTTGCCGACGTCCTCGAGCTGCCAGCCGTCTTCCACGCCCCAGGCCTCCAGGTACACCAGCTCGTGACGGTACCCGAAGAGGAAATCCCATGCGCCGCCGGAAGGGATCGCTCCTACGGGGTGGCGGGAAAGATAGAACCCCGCATCGCCGACGAAGCGGCCCCCGTCGACCCTGGATTCGGTGTAGCTGAACTTGGTCCGCGTGAGGTCTAAGCCTTTGGCCGTGACCCAATCCTCATCGATCATCCTCCCGAGCGGGCTGCCGACCAGGATGCGTCCGCGGATCCACCCGCCCCAATGACCGGAGGACCGCGGGGCCTGCCACGAAACGTCGAATCCGAGGTCGGCCCCGGACATGGGCCACTCCAGGGCGCTCTCGGCCACCACGTCTCCGGGAATTCCCTCCACCTCCTGAGAGGCCAGCAGCCCGTAGGTGGAGGTCCCCCACCCCGCCCCGGCTGTCGCCCCGACGGACACGACGGAGCGGCCCGCGTCATCCTCCTTCGAGCGAGGGTGCGGCGGCTCGGCCGCCAGACTGCCCGCCACCAGCGCTGCCAGCATCACCCAGTTTCCCATCTCGCTGCGCTCCTGCGGCCAGGGTCCACTTGCGACCGGCCATCGATTGCCGTCCGACTCCAGTCGAGCTTGTGTCCGGACCCATCCTGTCATGGCACGAGACAGGATGCAACTGCTCCCGACAAGGCAGTTCCGCCCCGCCCCGTCGCACAATTGAATTCGCCCGAGCGGTCTGCTAGTATTCTGGCGGTCGTTGTCGCGTTTCGAAGAGGAGACGCTCTGATGAACTGCAGATGCAGAGCAATTCTGGTCCTATCGCTCCTGTGTGGAGTCTCCGGCTGCGGAGTCCAGGCGGAGCTCCCCGACCTGACGTTTCAGCCGGGCGCTCCGCCGGGCAAGGACGCACAGGACAAACCGGATTCGCGCTCCGATGACCAGGTCGCGCCGCCGGATTCCCAGGTCCCTGACGTTTCGTCCACCGACGTCGTCGGTTCCGACACACAGCCTCGGGGCGTGTCCTGTCCGGAGACCATGTTCTGCGCCATCTCCTCGGGCTGCTTCGAGCTTGGGACGACGTGCTGGAACGGTTGTGCGGACGGAGACGGATGGAACAGCGGCCCCACGGCCAAGCTGAAGGTCTGTCTCGAGAAGTGCACGACGGGCATCTCTCCGGAAGACCTCGACAAGTGCCTGCAGGGCGGTTGCAGGGACGAGATGCTCGACTGCTTCAACGAGACCCCCGGCGACCGGACCTGTGCAGACGTCCTGCTGTGCGGAACCGAGCTTGCCTGCGACAAGCCGGGCATGACCCCGGCCGAGTCGTACAACTGCTTTGTCGAATGCTTCGGCGGACTGCGTGAAGGAGAGCTGGTCGAGGTCAACGAGGTCCTCGAGAAGTGCTTCGTCAACGGCCAGGGGGAGATGTCCCCGACCGTCGACTGCATGGCCGCCATGTTCGAGTGCTATGGCGGCAGCGGCGACAAGTCGTGCGACGCGGCCTCCAACTGCATGGAGAAGTGCTACCAGGACGTCGTCTGTCCCCCGGAGCCCCTCGAGTGCCCGGAGCGGGACAACTGCACGGTCGGCTGTGCGCACGGCATGAGCGAGGATGCTGCCGTGATGCTCTTCAATGCCAGCCTCTGCTCGTTCGACAACCAGTCCAACCCGTTCCAGTGCCTGCACGACGACGTCGCCTGCCACCTCGGGTACATCAAGGGACAGGCCGGTTGCGCCGCAGTGATGGGAAGCCTGCGTGAGCTGTACCTCCTCCCCTGCTTCCCGCCGGACGTGGTCCCGGTTGCCCAGATGACCAAGGTGCTTGACAAGATCAAGAAGGAGCACGCGGACGGCCTCATGGACGTGCTCGATTGCCTGGCGGACAAGTACCCCAAGTACCCCGGCTGCGGGATGATCCCCGATCCCGAATGGAACAAGTGCGTCGACAAGTGCCCGTAAGGAGGTTTGCCCCCATGAGACTGCCCGTGTCTATTCCTGTGCTCTGCCTTGCCCTTCTGACCCTGGCTCCGACCGCCTCGTCGCTGCCCCCGTCCGCGGACCAGACGGTGCGCAACTTCCCAGTCCGAGAGCCGGATGAGGATTCCCCCCTCTTCGTGGTCTGGCAGCTCCTCAAGGTCGGCGTCGACGCCGAGTCGCTCGGCTCCATCGCCGACTATCGCAAGCTCTGTCTGCCCGACCGGAAGAAGGATGCCAGACAGACAGGGGAGCTCGAGGAGAAGGAGTTCGAGAACCTCAAGTCGCAGGCCGGCTCCTTCCTCGTCCACGACCTTCACGGCTTCAAGATGTACGTTACCGAGATGACACCTGGGCTGGCGTTCATCAAGAAGGACACGAAGAAGGTCTACATCACCCTCAAGAACCAGATCGAGACCGAGGAGCGGCCCGGCCTCTTCATCCTGGAGAGGGATGGGAAGTCGGGCTGGAAGCTGAGAAGCCTGAGTTTGTAGGCGGGCGGAGGAAGGCGACTACGATTGCGATTGCGATGCCGATGCCGAGTTGATTGGGGGGAGGAGGAGGTTGCACACGCCGATGCGGTGAGGGCCTTTGGCCCACGGCCCACGGCTACTCTTCTACTCTCACCTTGCCTTGCAGCCCGGGAGAGAACCACCACTCGAGGGAATCGCCGACTTTCCACACCAGGACTCCCTCGACGCCCGGCAGGCTCCGGATCAGCGCTTGGCCGCGCTCGTTGCCCTGAACCATCACAGCCGTGGCAAGACCGTCTGCCGTAGTGGCCTCCTGGGCCACGATGGTGACGCTCAGCAGCTCGCCCACCGGGTAACCTGTCCGAGGGTCCACGATGTGGCAGACCTTTCGGTCCCCCACCATCTCGAACCGCTCGTAGCAACCCGAGGTCACTACCGCCCCAGAATCGAGCGTCATCACGGCAAAACGGGAGTCGGGGCGCTCCGGGTGCTTGATGCCGACCTTGAACGGCTCCTCCCCCACCGAATTGAACAGCACCAGGTCGCCTCCCGCATCGACGATACCGCGCTGGATGCCCTGCTTCTTGAGCCGCTGAGCAGCCATGTCCACAATGTATCCCTTGGCGATGCCCCCGAAGTCGACGGACATGTTCTTCTGCTTGAGGGTGACCACGTCGGACGGCGACACCTGGATCTGCCGGTAGTCCACCAGCTCCATGCGCTGGCGAACCTCCTCCTCCGTCGGCCATCGCTTCTCACGGGCCGCGTATCGCCACAAGTCGAGCAGCGGCCCCACGGAGACGTCGAAGGCTCCCTCCGAGTCCGCCGAAATCTTCAGCGCAGCCCGGACCACCCGGCCCAGCTCCGGCGACGCCTGGATCGTTCCGTCCCGGTTGAGCCGTGATACCTCCGACTCGGCCCGGTGTGCCGAGAAAATCTGCTCGAGACGCTCGGTCTCCGCCTCGATGGCATTCACCGTCTCCTCGAACAGGGCTTCGGGCACGTTGTACGCCTTGACCGTGAAAGGAATTCCGCCCATGGGGTAGAACGTCTTTGCGGCCATTTCCTTGCGAGCGCAACCGCCGGCAATCACGACAAGGGCTGCAAGAGCCCAGAGCATCTCTCTTCTCACTTCACCACCGCTTCCCATTCGTCGATTTCAACGCCCAGAGTCGAGCGGACCTTGATGACTATAACCCGGCAAAGCCCATGAACGCCAGAGCCAGAATGCCTGCCGTGATGAGGCCGATGGGGGCCCCCTGCATCACCTTCGGGATGTGTCGGACGGCAAGCTGCTCCCGGATCCCGGCAAAGATGCTGAGAGCCAGACCGAAGCCCACCGCAATCCCGACCGTGAACGCCAGTGACTGGACGAAGTCGAGCCCCTCCGTGATATTGAGGAGCGCCACGCCGAGCACCGCACAGTTGGTCGTGATCAGGGGCAGGAAGATGCCGAGCGCGTTGTAGAGGCCGCGGGCGGTCTTCTTCATCACGATCTCCACCACCTGGACCAGGGCCGCAATCACCAGGATGAAGGAAATGGTCTGCATGTACTCCATCTGAAGCGGGACGAGGAGCAGATGGTAGACCGGGTACGTGATTGCGGTACACAGCGTCATCACGAACACCACGGCAGCAGACATCCCGAACGCGGTCGACAGGGACTTGGAGACCCCCAGGTACGGGCACGTGCCGAGAAACCGTGCGAAGATCACGTTTTGCGTGAGGATCGATGCGATCAGGATGGAGACGATGCTCAGCTCACCCATTGGCCTTCCTCCTCTCCTCGACGTGATTCATCGCGCCAATGAGAAATCCCAGCGTGATGAAGGCCCCGGGCGGCAGAGCGAACACGAGGATCTGGTACCCCTCGGGCGTGACGGGCAGCCCGAACCAGGTTCCGTTCCCGAGCACCTCGCGAATCGTGGCGAGGCACAGCAGCCCCACGGTGAACCCGAGCCCCATGCCGACACCGTCGAGGAACGAATCCCACACTCCCCGCTTGGAGGCGAACGCCTCCGCTCGCCCCAGAATGATGCAGTTGACCACGATGAGCGGGATGAAGATGCCCAGCGCCTTGTGGATGTCGTGGAAGAACGCGTTGAGGCAGAGATCCACGATGGTCACGAAGGTCGCGATCAGCACGATGAAGCAGGGCAGCCGCATCCGGTCCGGGATTACGTTGCGCAGAGCCGAGACGGCAACGTTGGAGGCCACCAGCACGAACATGGCTGAGGCTCCCATGCCGACGGCGGAGTCACACGCAGTCGTCGTCGCCAATGTCGGGCACATGCCCAACAGCAGGCGGAACGTGGGATTCTCCTTCCAAAGCCCCTTGGTGACTTCGGCAATTCCGCTCATTGCGCACCTCCATCGGCAGACGGTCCGGGAGCAGCGGCGAGCTTCTCCCGAATCGCCCCGAGGTTCTCCTTGACCCACCGGGAGGATTCACCGACTGCCTTGGTGACCGCTCTCGACGAGATGGTCGCCGCCGTGATGGCCATGACCTCCCCTTCCGTTGCCTCGGTCCCCTTCTTGACCGTGAACGAGAAGTCCTTGAGCACCCGATTCCGGAAGTTCAGGCCGAACACCTTCTTGCGGTCGATGCCCCATTCCTCCGGAGGCTTGTCCTGGGCCGTAGCAATCAGGCTGCCCAGCCCCGGAGTCTCCGAATGAGACAGCACGTAGATGCGAGTGAGAACCAGCGTCTCCTCGTTCTCCAGACCGGCAAAACCGGCGAGCACCTCGATCCGGCCACCGTATCCTTCCGTGTTGCTGTTCCTCACGGCGACGGCGCAGAGACGTCCGTCCTCGAAGTAGGCCGGGTAGACGTCGAAACAACCGGGCTTCCCGCCGGCCGTGGCAGGGGCCTTCTTCCGGTAGTCGGGACACTCGGTCGCTCCAGCCCGCTCCTCGTCCAGCCTCACCTTGCAGCCTGCGGGTACCACTCTCTCGACGGCCGCTGCCGTCTCCTGGAGGCGGGCCGCCTTGATGGCCCCTTCGGTCTGCCCTTTGACAAAGGCCAGACCGGCCGCGCAGACAGCGCCGATGACTACGACCACCGATATCGCCTTCGCATCGCCGGCAAACCCGCTCATGCCTTGCCTCCCTCCGCCTGTGCCGCCTCCGCTCCGAACCGGGCCGGCTTCACATACCGGTCGATGAGGGGCGTCAGGCCGTTCATGACGAGGATGGAGAACGACACACCCTCCGGATAGCCGCCCAGCAGTCGGATGACGCACGTCACGACGCCGCACCCGACACCGAACAAGAGCATCCCCTTGCGCGTGACCGGCGAGGTGACCATGTCGGTCGCCATGAACCAGGCACCGAGCATGACGCCGCCGGACAGCACCTGCCAGAGCGGGTCCGGGTACTTCGTCGGGTCCACGAGCCAGGCGACGGCCGTGCCTGCGGCCACGGTGCCGATGAAGGCCACCGGAATCTCGTAGCTGATCACCCTGCGCCAGAGCAGAAACAGCCCGCCCAGCAGCAGAGCCAGTGCCGAGGTCTCTCCGAGGCAACCGCCCACGTTCCCGATGAACAGATCCCACCACGATGCGGCCTGCATCGCGGCCGCAGCCCCTTCCATCTTCATGATCCCAAGGGGCGTGGCCGCTGTCAGCACGTCCGTTGCCCCGTTGCACGTTGTCACCGGCCAGGACGTCATGGCCCCCGGGAACGCGATCAGCATGAACACGCGGGCCACGAGAGCCGGATTGAACGGATTGTTCCCAAGCCCGCCGTACGCGTGCTTGGCCACGCCGATGGCGACTACCGCTCCGACTCCCACCATCCAGAACGGGAGGTTCGAGGGCAGGTTCATGGCCAGGAGCAGCCCGGTGATGATCGCCGAGCCATCCACGAGGGCCGTCTTCACCGGCTTGCCGGCAAGCCGCAGGATTGCGGCCTCGACGGCCAGACAGGAGGCCACGGCCACCACGGTCACGGCCAACGCCCGCCAGCCGAAGAACACGACCCCCGCAATCAGCGCCGGGACGAGTGACAGGATCACCGTGTGCATGATCCCCTGTACCGACGACACGTCCCTCACATGAGGAGAGGACTGGAGCAGCAACCTGGTCTCGCTCACTTTTTCATCCTCCGCCAGAAGAGCTTGGTCAACCGGATTCGGGCGACGAGGTGACGCCGGGCCGGGCACACATACTGGCACGAGCCGCATTCCACGCAGTCGAGTGCCCCGCAGCCCACGGCCGACTCCCACTGGGAGAACTCGGCCAGCGCCGTTATCTCGCAAGGGGAAAGCCCCATGGGACAGGCTTCTACGCAGCGCCCGCAACGGATGCAGTCGGTCTCGACAAAGCTTCGGGCCTCCCGGTCGTCCAGCAGGAGCAGTCCGGAAAACGCCTTGGTCACGGGAGCATCGAGGGCCCGAAGGCTCTTTCCCATCATCGGCCCGCCTGCGATCATCGCCTTCAGGTTCTCCTTCGTGCCCCCCGCGGCCTCCACGAGAGCCGACAGGGTTGTCCCGACCTTCACCCGGTAGTTGCCCGGTCGGTTCACCGCTCCGCCGCTCACGGTCACGACCCGCTCGAACAACGGCTTGCCCAGGGCCACCGCCTCGTACGCTGCGACCGCTGTCGCCACGTTCTGGACCACGACGCCCGCCGAGAACGGGAGCTTGCCGCTGCCGACGCGGCGCTTGAGCAGGGCATCGATGAGCTGCTTCTCCGCCCCCTGCGGATAGCGAGTCCGAAGCGGTACCACGACGATTTCCGGCGTGGGGGCCTCCCCGACGAAGCTGAACGAGTAGCCCCGTCCCAGAGCTTCAGCCGTCAACGCTGAAATTGCCTGAGGCTTGTTCTCCTCGATGCCGACCAGGATGCGCCCGACCTTCAGAATCGACGCCATGATCACGGCACCCGCCAGCACGTCCTGCGGCCGGGAGCGCATCAACGTGTCATCGGCAGTGAGATAGGGCTCGCACTCGCACCCGTTGAGCACGAGGCAATCGACCCTGGCATCCCCCGGGGGCGAGAGCTTGACCGCGGTTGGGAACGCTGCCCCCCCCATGCCCACGATGCCCGCATCCCGGATGCGTCCCAGGAACGTCCCGCTTGCCGACCAGTCGATGACGGGGCGCCGGGCAAACTCCTCCGCCCCCTCGTTCTTCGAGTCGTTGGCGATTTCGATGCATGCCCCCTGCAACGCACCGACCACCGGAACGTCGGCCACCTTGACGACCTTGCCCGAAACCGGGCTGTGAACCGGTGCCGAAATCGGACCATCCGCCGTGGCCAGCACCTGCCCCACCCTGACGGCATCGCCCTTCTGGACGGCCACCTTCGACGGCTTGCCGAGATGCTGCGTCACCTGCACGAGCACCTTGGCCGGAGCCTCTACCGGCACCACCTCCGGTCCCAGCGAAAGCTCCTTTCCTTCGGCCGGATGCACGCCGCCACGAGGGAATCCTGCGTGCGCACTGTTCATGCTTCCCCTCCCTCGGCCTTGGACAGCTCCGGTACTTCGAGCTGGATGGCCAGGATGCATTTCTGCGGGCAGACCGCGATGCACTGGAAGTGCCTCTTGCACCGGGCGTGGTCGATCACGATCGTCTCGTTGACCAGTGCAATGGCCTTCTCCGGGCAGTTCTTCACGCAGAGCATGCACTTGATGCAGCCGACCTGGCAGTACTTCTTGACGGCTGCCCCGCGACCTTTCGTGCTGCACTCCACGCAGACCTTGGAGCCTTTCGGTTCCATGCGGATGAGATTGCGGGGACACGCGGCCACGCACTTGGCGCATGCCACGCACTTGTCTTCGACGATTTCTGCGATCCCGTCGATGATCCGGATGGCACCGAACTGGCACGCGTCGACGCAGCTCCCAAGCCCCAGGCAGCCCGACGGACACTCCTTGGTGGCAGCGTTGACCAGGTCCGCGGCGATGCAGCTCTTGAGGCCAATATACTCTCCGGCTGCGACCGCCACGCCATTGGTCCCCTTGCAGAACACGTGGGCCGCGGTAGGAGCCGTCACCTTCACCTCCATGCCGAGCAACGCTCCAATCCGCCTGGCCAGCTCGGGGCCGCCCGGGATGCAGACCGCATTCGGATCCCGAGACGCAACCACGTGCCCTGCAAAGCCCGAGCAGCCCGGAAAACCGCACGCACCGCAGTTGTACTGTGGAAGAGTCTCGTTGACCTGCCCTATGAGCGGGTCCTCCTCCACGGCAAACCGCCGGGAGGCGACGACCAGCATGACCGATAGCAGTCCTGCCAGCAGTGCCAGAAACAGTGTCGCTTCAAGGATTTCCACCGTTCTCCTCCCCGATGATTGCCGTCAACCGCGGGAGGGACTCTTCTCGCAGGGAAAAGAACCGAGCGGGGAGTAGTCCAATCCCCGCGGCAACAAGGCCGGTCGCTGCCCCTCCAATCACCGCGTCCCAACCGAGCCAGGCGGCAAGCCATTCATGGCCCGCCACGGCTCCGACCAAAGCGCATATACTCGGAACAACAAACAGGATGCAAGCATTTCGAACGTGAGCGGCGGGGGTCTGCTCCAGTCGGACTCGCTGTCCGACCTTGGCACCCGCCAGATTCCTGGCTTCCACCAGGGTACCCCCGGTCCCGGACGCGGCAAGCGCACAGCCATGCCGGTCTCCGCAGCTGGAGCACCCCTCGCTGCTCACACGAACGGTCGCTCGCGCCCCGGAAACCTCGACGACCCGGCCCTCGGAGCAAAGGTCCCCCGTCCCGAAGTCGGAGGCGCCCACGGTCACTCTCCTTTGAGGAACTGCTTGACTGCCCGCTTGTGCTCCTCGTAGTCCACCGAGAAATGATGCCCACCGGTCCCGTCGTTTCGAGACACGAAGTAGAGGAAGTCCGTGCGGGCAGGCGCGGCCACAGCGGCCAGCGAGTCGCGCCCCGGATTGCAGATCGGACCGGGCGGCAACCCCTTGTGTGCGTAGGTGTTGTACGGATTGGACTCGTTCTTGCGGTCCTCGGCGGTGGGCTTGCCCCCCTGCTTCTCCTCACTGTAGGACAGAGTCGGATCCGACTGCAGAGGCATCTGCTTGCGCAACCGGTTGATGAAGACGGATGCCACCAGCTTCTTCTCGTGCGGAAGGGCCGTCTCCCGCTCCACGAGCGAGGCCAGCGTGACCAGCTCGTGATCCGTGAATCCCATCTGCTCCCGCATGATGCTGTATCGGACCAGGTGGCTGCGCTTGGCGGCCTCAATCTCCTTGCGGCACTGCTTGACCATCCGCTCGATGATGCTCTCGAGCTTCTGTCCCGGGGCAACGAAGTAGGTCTCGGGGAAGATGAACCCCTCGAGCAGAGAGAGCACGTGTGCGCTGTCCGCTCCGGTCGGAACCTTCATCCGGGTGGCGAGCTCCCGATCCTTCAGAAGGGCCAGCACCTCATCGGTCGTGGCGATGCCGGCATCTTCCATGGCCTGCGCCACCTGCCAGATGTTGAACCCCTCTTTCACGGTCAGGACCATATAGGCGGTCTGCGGCCCCCGGGATAGAAGGAGGGCCACATCCCTGGGCGTCTTCTTCGTCGAGATCAGGTACACGCCCGCCTTGAGCCTCCCGTCCAGCTCGTTGAGCACGAGGAACGCCCGGAAGTACGTCGGCCGCAGGATGACTTCCTTCTCCTCGAGCAGCTCGAGCACCGGGGTGAGGGTGGAGTCCTGCTTGACCACCACACGGATGTTGCGCTCCTCCCGGAACGAGATCGGGTTATCGATGTAGTCCGTATAGTCCCAGAAGACGAGACCGGACACGGACCCGACGACGGCCAGGAAGATCATGGTCCACAGGACGCTCTTCTTCATGCGGCTCCCCCTCCCCGCATCCTGCCATGATCGAGCCAGGCCTGGAGCAGCAGCGCAGCGGCGACCTTGTCCAGCTTGCCCCTCTGCTGACGGCTCGACAGCCCCGCTTCCTGCATGGCCCGCTCGGCCTGAACCGAGGTGAGACGCTCATCCCACTCGACCACCTCGACCTTCCCACGAAGCTTGTCCTTGAGCTGGGCGATAAACTTCATGACCACCTCAGCCTGCTCGCCGAGCCGACCGCCCATGGTGTATGGAACCCCGACGACGACCACCGTCGCCCCCAGGCGCAGGGCCACGGCTCCGACCTTGCCCGCGATGTTCTTCTCCCGGGGCGAAACTTCCATCACGTCGTGAGGAAACGCCACGGTCCGCGACTCATCGCTGACGGCCAGTCCGACACGGCGGTCCCCGAAATCCACTCCCAGGACCCGCCCTGTTCCCGTTGCCCCCTGCTCCATCGCCATCCCTTCGCCCTTCAATTCATCGCCCGCGCACCGGGCCCCTCCGAAGTTTGCTTCTCTGCTGCCTCTCCCAATCCCGGCAGAACCAGATCCTTCAGACGGAGTTGGAGGAAGGTCTGCTGGAGGTAACTCCGGATTTCCGGATGGAAGGCCAAATCCACCACATCGCCGACTGACACCTTCACCGGAGGGCTTCGAAACCAGATGGCTTCGAGCACACGACCATCCTGCTCGACCTTCAGCTTGAGGTGCTCAGCCCCCTGCCCTACCCGCTGCACCGAGACGACCCGAACGCCCCGAACCCCAATCACGGGCTCCGGATTCCCCATCCCGTATGGCACGAGCCGCTCGAGGTCCACGACCATGGAGGAATCCACCTGCGACAGCGGGACAATGGCATCAATCGACAGCCGGGGAAGCAGATTGCCCTCGGGAACGCGCTCGGCCACCAACTGCTCCAGCCTGTGCGTCAGCTCCTCGATGCGTCCGACCTCGAGGGTCAGCCCTGCGGCCATGGTGTGCCCCCCGTGCCGAAGCAGCAGATCCGAGCAGTCGGCCAAAGCTCCCCCGAGGTCAAACCCCGGAATCGATCGACCCGAGCCGGTAGCTTCCCCCCCCTCGACCGACAGGAGGACCACCGGTCGGAAGTACCGCTCCACCAGCCTCGACGCCACGATTCCGAGCACCCCGCGGTGCCAGTCCGGGCTCGCCAGCACGGCCGCATGGAACGGTCCCTGCTTCCACATCGCGGACAGCAGTCCGTCGGCCTGCTCGAAGATCCCCTTCTCCAGAGCCTTGCGCCGATCGTTCTCTTCGTGCAGCTGCCTGGCCAGCGGAATGGCCTGCGAATACGCCGGGCTCAGGAGCAGGTCGACGGCTGCCGCAGCCGACCCGAGCCGCCCCGCAGCATTCAGCCGCGGTGCCATGTAGAACGCCACGGCCGAGGTATCCAGCGGCCGCCCCTGGATCGCCACCTCCCGCAGCGCCTGCATTCCCGGCCGGAGCGGTGCCTCGCTCATCCGCTTCAAGCCGTGGTGAACCAGCGTACGGCTTAGCCCCCGAAGCGGCACCATGTCCGCCACCGTCCCCATGGTGACCAGGTCCAGGTAGTCCTTCAGGTTCGGGAGCTTGCCCGCAAAACTCGGGTGCGACTTGAGCCGAATCCAGATCCCCGACACCAGGAGAAACGCCACACCGACTCCGGCAAGCACACCGTACCGCGCGTCTTCCCAGGTGTAGGGATTGACGAAGGCAAGTGCGTCGGCCGGTCCGCCGTCTCGGACCTGGTGGTGGTCGGTCACGACCGCGTCCACCCCGTTCTCCCGCAGGAACCTGACTTCGTCGGCACTGGCACTGCCGCAGTCCACCGTGATGACCAGGTCGTACCCCAGCTCCACGATCTCCCGGACTCGGGCATCGTTCAAGCCGTACCCGTCCACGAAGCGGCTGGGAAGCATGTAGTCCGCCCGCACTCCCAGGTCCCGCAGAAACGTGAGCAGCAGGCAGACCGACGTGATCCCGTCCGCGTCGTAGTCCCCGTAGACGACGATCCGCTGCTGCTCCAGGATGGCCTTGCACACCCGGTCCACGGCCCTGGACACACCGGGCAGCGACATAGGATCGGCAAAGTCCGCCAGCCTGGGTGACAGGAATCGCTCCACCTCGTCGGGATTGGTGCCCACGCGGGCACTCAGGAGCGAAGCCAGAAACCGCGATACCCCGAGCCTTCGAACGAGGGAATCAACGGCTGACGGGTCTGTGGGGACGACTTCCCATCTCATGAACGGAAGTCCGGATCAGGCAGCGACCTTCTCCCGCCGGGCGAGCATGTTGTGAAGGTACAGCAGGAGGGGGCTGGCGATGAAGATCGACGAGTAGGTTCCAACCACGATGCCAACGATGAGGGCGAATGCGAAGTCCTTGATCAGACCGCCGCCCAGCAGGAAGATCGCAATCACGACCAGCAGCGTGGTGCCCGAGGTCAGGATCGTACGGGAAAGCGTCTCATTGATGCTCACGTTGATGATCCGCTCGTACGGCAAACCCTTCAGCTTGTCGACGTTTTCCCGGATTCGGTCGAACACCACGATGGTGTCGTTGACCGAGTATCCGATGATGGTGAGAATGGCCGCAATGATCGGCAGCGTGAACGGAACCTGCGTCAGGGCGAACACGCCGATCGTGATGATGGCGTCGTGAGCCAGAGCGATGACGGCACCGGGACCGTACTTGAAATCAAACCGAAGCGCCACGTAGAGCAGGATGCCGATGCAGGCGTACAGCACGGCGAGGAGGCCGTTGTTGAGCAGATCCGAACCGACGCTGGGGCTGATCGAGGTGGCCGACTCGACTTCCAGGAACCGGGAGCCCACGTCGGGCAGCGCCCGGATCGACTTCTCGATCTTGCCGCTCAGCTCCTCGATCTTCACCGTGAAGGACGTATCCGTGTTCTTGGTGCGGAACTCGGCCACGCGCTTCTTGAATGCATCCTCGGCCTCGATCTGGTCCAGGACGCTCTGGGGGGAACCGGCAGCATCGACCTTCTCGAGGTTTACCTCTTTGTAGAACTCCATGCTGAGGTCACGGACCTTGTCCGATTCGACCGTCACGCGCTCGAGCCCCTGCTCGCGGAAAAGCGTCGCCAGCTCGGTGAGACGTGCTTCGATGGGAACCTCGGCAGCAAAGGTCAGGAAGAACTGATCGCCACCCTCGGTGGGAGGGTTCACGGCCGTGTCGTCACCAAACTTCGCCTTGACCGCTGCGGCGATCTTCTCCTTCTGCTCCTCGGAGAGCAGCGATACCGACTCGGTGTACAGCATGAACCGGCGGTTCTGCTCGTCGCCGCCCGCGTAGAAGTCCTGCACTTCCACCTGGAGAGCATCGGTCGCTCCCGACACCTTCTGCAGTGTGTCCGTGACGGCCTGACGGATCACTTCCCGGTCGACGGCCTCGTTTCCCTTGAAGGCCACCACCATCTTGGTGCCGCCCTTGAAATCGACGCCCAGGTTCAACCCGAACACCAGCACGGCAATGGCGGACGCCAGCACCGCCAGAGCGCTCGCGGTCACGAACACGCGGCGCATGCCCATGAATTCGACTTTCGTTCCCGGCTTGATCAACTCGAACATGGATGCTCCCTCCGCAGCCTCAGATGCTGACCGTTTCCTTGATGATCTTTCTGTCCAACATCCACTGGTAAATCAGCTTCGTCACGTAAAGCGCCGTGAACACGGAGCAGACGATGCCTACCAGCAGCGTGACCGCAAACCCGTACACGGGACCGGTCGTGAAGTTCATCAGGATCACGCCGGCAAGCGCCGTGGTGAGCTGCGAGTCGAAGATGGTCCAGAAAGACTTGTCGTATCCGATTTCGATCGCCGACCGAGCCGGCTTGCCGGCCCTCAGCTCCTCACGGATACGCTCATAGATGATGACGTTGGCGTCCACCGCCATACCCAGCGTCAGCACGATGCCGGCAAGGCCGGGCAGCGTCAGGGCCGAGTTGAAGCCCACCAGAATTGCGAAGATGAACACCACGTTCATGGCCAGGGCCAGGTCGGCAATGAGGCCGGCCACCCGGTAGTAGATTCCCATGAACAGAACGACGGCCAGCGCACCGACGATGAACGAGAGGATGCCCGCATCGATGGCGTCCTTACCCAGGGACGGCCCGACCTCGTGGTCCTGGATCTTGTGCACCGGGGCCTTGTACGCACCGTGCGTCAGCACCGTCACCAGGCTCTGGGCCTCCTGGAGAAGCTGGGAAGCGCTCTGGTTGCCGCCTAGAGTGATCGATGCCTGTCCGCCCGCGATGACCTCCTTGATCACCGGAGCCGAGTTGATGTCGTCATCCAGCATGATGGCCAGGTATTCGCCTACGTGCACCCGGGTCACTTCCTCGAACAAGGTGGCTCCCTGCCCGGTGAACGTGAGGCTCACATACGGCTCGCCGGAATCCTTGTAGAACACGCCCGAGCGCGCAAGGTGGTCTCCCGACACCTTCACTTCACCGAACAGATACTCGGTCCGGTAGTAGGACTTCACGACTCGGCCGCCCTGATCTTCCTCGACGAAGTAGTAGCCCACGACGTGGTCGTCCGGGAGCTTGTGCACTTTCTGGAGGAAGTGGATGAAGGCCACCAGATTGCTCTTCTTGTCCGACTTGGCCTGGAAGCGGTCGCCGAACTTCGTGATCTCGACGGTCTTGCCCTTCTCGGGCGCGGCCTGCCGGAACGCGTCGAGGTCCTCCTTCACGGTGGAGAAGAAGTCGGTCTTGCTGTCGACGATTCGGAAGGTCAGACGAGCCGTCTGGCCGATCCGCTCGCGAACGACCTCCATCTGCTCCTTGCTCACGCCGGGGAGCTGGACGTCGATGTCGCTTTCGCCGCTCATGCGGACATCGGGCTCGACCAGGCCGAACGCCTCGACGCGCTTGCGGATGATGGAAAGGGTCTGATCCACGACCTCTTTCTTGATCCGCTCGATGTCCTGGCCCCGCATGACCAGGAGGATGGCTCCGTCCTGCTCGATGAGCGTGTACCGGGGATCGATCTTGTCCTCGACGGCCTCGGTGGTGATGAAGCCCTTGAGGGTCTCATCGGTCGTCTCGACACGCACGGTGTCGAACGCCGGGACCGAGCAGGTGACCACCTTGCGGATCTCGTCGAGCTCTTCCTTGAGGACCTCGTCCCCCGGCTCCTTCTGCTTCGACTGCCGCACCAGGTAGTCCTGGAGACGGAACATCAGGTCCCGGGAGTTCTCGAGGATGGCCTTCTTGTAGTCCACCGTGTAGCGGAGCTCGAGGCCGCCCTTGAGGTCCAGGCCGAAGTTCAGGCGCTTGGTGAAGGGGTACCACTTGGGCACGGCCCCTTCCGGAAGCACCGTCGGCAGGACGTACAGGACGCTGAACAGGAACAGCAGGAAAACTACCAGCGACCGCCAGATTCTCTTCTTCTCCATGCTCCAATCTCCGTCATGCCGCCCGACCCGTCCGGCCCAGCGGCAACCAATGCCGTCGCACTATCTCAAGCCAACCTGCAACGTGAATTCAAACCGGCTTCCCCGGCCGCACCGGGCCGTCCGGGGACTACTTCTTGCCACCCTGTTCCTCGGCCTTGGCAGCATCCGTCTGCAACCCGAGCACGTGACTCTTCTGGATCCGAATCCGGACGTTGTCCGCAATCTCCAGCGTGACGATGTTGCCGCTGATGGACCGCACGGTCCCCAGCACGCCGCCCGATGTCACGACCCGGTCACCGTTCTTGAGCGACTCGATGAGCTGCTCGTGCTGCTTCTGCTGCTTGCGCTGCGGCCGGATGAGCAGGAAGTACATCAGGCCGAACAGGAACACCATCCAGATGAGGAAGTCGACCATGCCGCCGCCCGTGCCGCAGCCCATGCCGAACGGCCCACCGGCCTGCCCGCCGGCCTGTCCAGCCGCCTGCCCCGCAGCGTCAGTGGCCGTCTGGGCTGCCGGAGCCGCAGCTTCCCCCTGCCCAACCTGCATCAGAATGAAGAACTCGTTTAGCCAGGTCACCGGACCCTCCGCACAGCAATAAGGCGAGTTCTTGTATCAGAAGGTCCCAAGGTGGTCAAGTCTTAAATCCGATGGGGAAAGGGGCGCCCGGACACTCCAGGGAGCCTAGCGGATATACAGCTCCATGCGGTACACGCCGATGTCCTCGTTGGAGCTTGCCTCGTCCCCGCACAGGCGACCCTCGACCGACACGTTTACCGGAGCGGCCAGCTTCTTCTCGAACCAGGGAAGGTCCGGCTTGGAGCAGCAGGTGTTCCCGGATGGACATCCCAGACCGTCGAACAGCGGATCGCCGGTGTACCAGGTGTCCTCCACCGCCCCCGGATTGCCCGACTCGCAGTAGTAGTCCGCCCCGACGAACGTCGGCAGGCTCCCCGGGTACTTGGCACACGGACAGTTGGAGCCGGGATAGTTGCCGTCCTCGCTATAGCCCACCGCGTAGGTCCACAGGTGCGTCCTGGGCGCCCCGTACGTCAGCGACAGCCCCTCCACGTAGTTCCCCTCCAGCCCGCCGGCAGCGCCCGGGTGGAATGCATCGGTCGAGTAGTACTGGTACGCCCGGGCGTATCCTCGCACCTCCCCGTACGCAATGCCGAAATTGCTGAAGGTCGCGGACTTGCACCCTGCCGCAGCAGCAAGCCGCTGACACACCTTGGGGATGTTGGTAAACACCCATGTCCCGGGGCATTGCCCGTTGTTGGCATCGATGTCTGCGATGCGGGTCCAGCCGCCCCCCTTGGTCGTCATGTCGCAGTAGACCTCCACGGCCGGGTATCCGCCCACACCGTCCGGGTCCACCGTGTACTTGCCTGAAGGAAACGACGGGAACGTGGCCTTGATCCCCTTGCAGCTCGTCCCCGTCACCACCCCGGCACACCCTTCATCCTTCCAGCCGTTGCAGTCGTTGTCCGCCCCGTCGCACACCTCCGGAGCCCCCGGGTAGGCCGCAGCGTTGTGATCGTCGCAGTCCGGCGTGTCCAGCGAGCCGTCGTTGTCGTCGTCCGTATCGAGGCAGTCGGGCGTCCCGTCCTTGTCGAAGTCCTCGAAGCCCTCGTCAGTCAAGCCGTCGCAGTCGTTGTCCTTCCCGTCGCACACCTCGTCCTTCTTGCCCGCCAGCGGGTCGCACACCTGCGTCTGCCCTCCGACGCAATTGTTCACCGTGTGCACGCAGACCCCCAGGCCGCAAGTCGTCTGCCCCAATTCCTCGTCGGTGCTCCCGTCGCAGTCGTTGTCCTTCCCGTCACACACCTCGGCACTCTTGCCCGCCAGCGGGTCGCACACCTGCTCCTGCCCGCCCACGCAGTTGCCCACGGTGTGCAGACAGACTCCCACGCCGCACGTCGTCTGCCCGAGATCCTCGTCGGTGGAGCCGTCGCAGTCA
>CAITUV010000061.1 GCA_903895725.1 uncultured Myxococcales bacterium
CCGTCACAGACCTCGACGCCGGGGGTGGCCGGGGTGCAGGTCTGGACGACACCGTCAACGCAGTTGGCCACGGTCAGCTGACATTCGCCAACGCCACAGGTTGTCGTGCCGAGGTTCTCGTCCACGGTGCCGTTGCAGTCGTTGTCCACGAGGTCGCAGGTCTCGGCGACCGGGGTACCCGGGACGCAGGTCTGGACGACACCGTTGACGCAGTTGTCGACGGTCACGATGCAGGCACCGACGCCGCAGGTCGTGGTGCCGAGGTTCTCGTCGGTGGCCCCGTCACAATCGTTGTCCACGAGGTCGCAGGTCTCGGCGACCGGGGCACCCGGGGTGCAAGTCTGGACGACTCCATTCACGCAGTTGTCGACGGTCACGACGCAGGCACCGACGCCGCAGGTCGTGGCTCCCAGATCTTCATCGATGAGGCCGTCACAGTCATTGTCGACCAGGTCGCAGGACTCTGCGACCGGGGTGCCGGGGACGCAAGTCTGGACGATGCCGTTGATGCAGTTGTCGAGGGTGGCCACACAGGCACCAATGCCACAGGTGGTGGTTCCGAGATCCTCGTCGATGGCACCGTCGCAGTCATTGTCAAGCCCGTCGCAGGACTCGGCGACCGGGGTTCCGGGGACGCAGCTCTGGAGCTGGCCGTCCACGCAGTTGGCCGTGGTCATCTGGCAGATACCGGCACCGCAGGTCGTGGCACCCAGCTCTTCGTCCACATTGCCGTCGCAATCGTTGTCGACCAGGTCGCAGGTTTCGGCAACCGGAGCGCCCGGGGCGCAGGTCTGGACGACGCCGTTGACGCAGTTGTCCACCGTGGCGGTGCAGGCACCAACGCCGCAGGTGGTGGTCCCGAGCTCCTCATCGATGCTGCCGTCGCAGTCGTTATCCGCCAGGTCGCAGGTTTCGGCAACCGGAGTGCCCGGGACGCAGGTGACCCACTGGCCGTCGACGCAGTTCTGGACGGTGACCGTGCAGGCGCCTACGCCGCAGGTGGTCGAGCCGAGGTTCTCGTCGAGCGCGCCGTCGCAGTCGTTGTCGACGCCGTCGCACACCTCGACGATGTTGGCCGGAAGGTCGTGCACGCACGCATAGGGTCCAGTGCCGCAGCCGCCCGGAATCCGGCAGATGCCGGGCATCTGGCAAACGTAGATGCCGTTGGCGCAGAAATCCGAGTCGTCCGTGTCGCAGGCCAGGCCCAGCAGCGGGAAGTCCTCATCCACGCTGCCGTCGCAGTCGTCGTCGATCCAGTTGCAGACCTCGAGGATGTTCTGCGAAGTCTCGTTCACACACTCGTATCCGCCCGACGAGCTGCAGGTGAAGGTGCCGTTCTGGCACTCGTCGAGGTCGTCGCCGTCGCACGGCTCCCCGACCGGGAAGTCCTCATCGATGCTGCCGTCACAGTCGTTGTCGAGGCCGTCGCAGACCTCCACGATGTCGGAGGGCATATCGTCCACGCACACGACCGGCTCGTACACCGGGCAGTTGTCCGGGTTTCGGCAGATGGCTGGCGGATTGGGGTTGCACTCGAAGTGGCCGTTCGTGCACTGGTCCGAGTCGGTGCCGTCGCAGGCATCGCCGACCGGGAAGTCCTCGTCCACGTCGCCATCGCAGTCGTCGTCCAGGCCGTTGCACTCCTCGGCGTGGCACTGGTAGTAGCCAAAGTCCGCCTCGAGGTAGTCCTGCTCCGTGGCCAGCTCGACCTCACGAGGCTCGGGCGGGGTCGTCAGCACGAACTGGCCGGCGGGGAACGAGCTCTCGTCCACTTCCACCATGTAGCTGCCCGCAGGCAGGCTGTCGAACAGGTACCAGCCCGCCGGATTAGTGGTCTCGGTGCTCACCAGCGTCTCGTACACTCCGTCCCCGTTTCCATCCATGAACAGGTGAACCACGACGCCATCGAATCCGGCCTCGTCCACGTCGAACGTGCCGCTCTTGTCCGCATCCAGCCACACGGTGTCGCCGATGCTGCCGAGCTCGTAGTTGCCGAAGTTGAAACGAGTCGTCTGGTTGGTCACCACCACCTTGGTCTGGGTAATTGGGGTCGTGTTGATCCAGCCGGACTTCAACGTCTCCCACACCTTGTAAGTGCCCACCGGCACGCCGTTTTCCACGACGTTGCCCGAGGCATCGGTCAGGCGGTGGAACACGGTGCCGAACGGATCCTCGAAGCTGATCTTCCAGTTCGGGATGCCAGGCTCGCCCGGGTCTGCGATGCCGTTGGCATTGAGGTCCCGGAACTTGAAGAACTTGAGCGAGCCGGTGGCCTGGGCGACATAGAACGTCACGGCCCCCTCGGCCTCCCACGGCTCCCCGCCTTCCAGCGAGAAGTACTGGATGCGGATCTCATAGCGGCCCAGCATCGCCCCCGCCGGTGCGGTCCAGGAGCTTGCGCCGACGATGGGGGTCGACTGAGGCCAGAACGCGGACTCGTCCACGTACGTGCACGCGTTCCAGGGCGGCGGCGGCACCGGCGTCCACCCGATGAGATCGTGGAACACGCACTTCTTCAGGTTGTTGTGCGGGTCCAGGATGAACTCCGTGTAGTGGTCGGGAGTGCTCTCGAACTCGATCGACCAGTTGTAGCTCTCCACGCCGAAGCCATCGTTGACGATGGCCTTGGGCGGAGCAGGCGAACGCCCTACTCCGATGCCCAGTGCGAGAGCCGGTTGGAGGTGCATGAGCACCAGAGTTGCAAGCACAGCACAAAGACCCAGACGATTGCCGTTGCCCGCCGCCTTCATGGTATCTCCTCCGTCGTTTCTCGACAGTCTGCCCACGGAATCAAACTCCCTCGGGTGGTCCCGAATCCAATAGTGACAGCCTGAAGATCGCCCAAAAGCCGGCGCCGATCAAGCCGCGTGCATCGGTTTCCGATAGTTCGATGCGCCAGAAAGGGACCGAATCCCCCCCGGAGCAGGCAGTAGAAGGGCGTGAGACAGTTCCGAGGCAATCGCTCAGCCCCTACAGCCATGCGGTGTCTCACGACTGTCTCACTCGTCGTTTTGCGCTCGAATCCGGGGAATCCACGGCAGATCGTTGGGGTGGGCGGATCCGGGCTCGCTGTGACAGGTTGGCTCAATTGGTTCTACCACCGGCTCGGCAGCCCAGCCAGCCACGCTGCGATCGCCTGCTTGGGCCTCTCTAGACCATGCTGGCTGCGACGACTCGAACGAGCACGGCGTCCGCCCCGGCGCTCTTGAGAACCCGGGCACACTCCTGGGCCGTCGAACGGGATGCCGTGACATCATCCACCAGGACCACCCTCACCCGGGGGGCAAGGGTGCCGGGGGAAACTTCGAACGCCCCGGCCAGGGCCGCTCGTCGCTCGAGAGCCGTCCGCCCCTGGTGGCTGCCGGTATTCCGGATTCGGTGCAGCACGCCGGTCCGCACCGGGAGGCCCCACGCCGATGCCATACCCCGCGCCAGCAGCAGTGCCTGGTTGTAGCCCCGCTCCGCCAGCCTTCGAGGGTGGAGCGGGACCGGCACCACGATGGACGCCGGGCGTCTGACCAGCGGGTCCAACGGGGCAGAGTCCGTCACGTCCGACGGTAGCTTGAGGAACTGTGCCGCCAGCCGTCCAAGGCGAACGCCGGTCTCCATTCGCCCCGAATGCTTGAGGGCCAGGATGGCGTCACGTACGGGGCCGCCGTACACGAAGGCCGCCCGCATTTCGTCGAATCGGGGAGGGAGAGCGAGGCATCCGGCACAGGTGCTTCCCGCATTTTGGGGGAGCAGCGAGCCGCAGCCCGGGCACGCCCCGGAGGGCATGGGCTCGCACTCGGAGAGACATCGATGACAGAGGATCCCGGGATGGCCAAGAAGTCGTCTGCAGGCGGCGCACCGCGAGGGGAACAGGGCTTCTGCAAGCGTGGTCAACATTCAGGCCTCCGTGTCTTCGGAACGGGCACAGACTCTTTCAACCGGTTATCGTCATGAGCCGCGCTTTCGCGCGGGCGCGATTTGCGCAGCCGGGCGGATCGTGCTAAACACGTGGCAGAGGCGGGCGGGAGCTCCGTGCGGAGCGGTCGGCCGGCTGGCCGGCACCCCTCCTGGCCGGTCTTGCAGTGGGGGATCAGCGAGGACGGTTTCGGCCGGTCCAACGGAGAAGGGAATGCCCAGGACGGTTTCGGCTTTCGTGGAGCGGCACGGTTGGTGGTTGTCGATGGCAGCGGTCGGATGCGTTGCGGCGGCGGGGCTCCTGGAGGTCTGGCAGGCCCGGGCGGTGGGGATCTCGGACTGGTACATGCACCTGGCGATGTGGGGGTTGTTGCTGGTCTACTACCTCCTGGCCACCTGGGCCGTGGTCACGGGGCGCCGGGTTCGCAGCTGGCTCAATCTCGTTGTGGTGGAGGCACTGTCAGTCTTCTGGAGCGCAATGCTGTTGAACCGCATTCCAACTCAGAAGGTCGTCGTGGAGGGCCAGCTCGTGTGGCGGGAAGCGATGGACCTGGCTTGGGTTTCCGTGGGCCTCCTGGCCGTTGCAGGGGGGCTGGCGCTCTTCCTTGCCATTGGCGGGGTCTCCAGGGCCCAGCGGCCGACAGAGCAGGGCAGTCAGTCGTGAACGGCCGGTGTGCGAGGGCGGAGCGGAGGGGCGTGATGTGGAAGGTCATCTCGTGGGCGATGCTGGCCGGGCTGTCGTGGGCCGGCTGCTCGCAGGGGCCGGGGGACTATGACTACCACGGCGCACCGGCAGACCTCCCGGGCGTCGACGTGAGGGGCACGGCCGAGCTGCCCGACTGGCGCGTCCAGCCCGACATGCCGGGGACCGACGAGGGGACCGGCCGGCCCAGCGACGCTCAGGTCGAGGGGCGGGTGGAAGATGCCGTGGAAGACACGGTGGACCTGGTCCTGCCTCCGGGAGAACCCCGCAAGTGCCGGGCCCTGCTCCAGTTCAAGCCTCCCGACGGTGGCATCCCGGCCGTGGCAGGCGAGTTCACGGGGTGGGCCGACGGCGAGCTCGTGATGGAGGATGGGGACGCGGACGGGACGTTCACCCTCGACCTCGACTTGTCGCTGCTGGGCCCCGGCAGCTACGGCTACAAGTTTCACACCAGCGCGGACGGCTGGTTCATGGACCCGACCAACCCCGTGTCCAAGTGGGTCGACGGAGTCGAGAACTCCAAGCTCAGGGTGCCCGATTGCCAGGTACCCGAGCTCGTGCTCGAACAGGTGTCCGTGGACGCGGAGAAGGGGCGGGTGGAGGCAACCGTGCTCGTGCTGGACGGCCTGGGAAGCCAGGGGATTCTGCCTGCATCCGCCACGGTCAGGCTCAACGGAAAGGAGCTCGCTCCGTCCGGCTTCGAGGGGACCGACAGGCGGTTCCACGTCGTGCTGGAAGGGCTGAAGAAAGGGACCAAGGCGGGGCTCCTCTTTGCCATTGCCAACGAGCACGGCCAGGCCGAGCCGCTCTACCTCCCCGCCTGGGTGGAGGACAAGCCCTTCGACTGGAGGGATGCGGTCATCTACTTCGCGTTCACCGACCGCTTCGCCAACGGCAATCCGGCCAACGACGCGGTCGAGTTGTGCGCGGACAAGAGCGGCCCCACGAACTGGCACAACGGCGACTTCGAGGGGATCCGCCAGAAGATCGAGTCCGGCTACTTCGATGAGCTGGGGGTCAACGTCCTCTGGATCAGCCCGGTCATCGACAACCCGGGGGGATGCTTCACGGGCCAGGTGGCGGGTATCTCCTACACCTCCTACCACGGCTACTTCCCGGTCGACATCGAAGCCACGGAGGAGCACTACGGCACCCTGGACGAGCTGCGGGCCCTCGTGGATTCGGCGCACGAGCGGGGGATTCGGGTGCTCTTCGACTTCGTTGCCAACCACGTGCACGACACCTCACCGATCTACCAGCAGCACAAGGAGGACGGCTGGTTCCATCCCCTCTACCTCTGCGAGCCGAACTGGGATAAGCCGGTCGAGTGCTGGTTCCAGCCTTATCTGCCCGACCTGGACTACACGAACGACGCGGTCGTCGAGATGACCATCCAGAACGCTCTGTACTGGATCCGGGAGACCGGTGCGGACGGGTTCCGGGTCGACGCGCTCAAGCACATGGTCCACAACTTCATCCGCTCGCTTCGCCAGAGAGTGGAGGAGCGGGTGGTCACGAAGCTGGCCCCCTTCTACATGGTCGGCGAGACCTTCATGGGCGAGTGGGGGGGCGGGACCGGCATGGCCGAGACCGTCATCAAGGAGTACGTGAACGACTGGGAGCTCGACGGCCAGTTCGACTTCCCGTTCTACTGGAAGCTGCTGCGGGCCGTGGGCCGCAATGAGGGGGATTTCGCCGAGCTGGCCGACATGCTGAAGGCCAGCCTGCCCTACTGGGGGGAGCAGGCCCTGATGGTCAGCTTCATCGGGAACCACGACGTTCCCAGATTCCTGTCGCACGCGGCGGGCCAGATCGCGGACCAGTGGGGAAACGGGAGCAAGGAGCAGGGGTTTGTGGCACCGCCCGGCCAACCGGAAGACCCGGATTCCTACCTCAAGCTGCGGCTGGCCATGGGGCTCATGCTCACCCTCCCGGAAATCCCGATGTTCTACTATGGAGACGAGATTGGCCTGGCCGGGGCCGGAGACCCCGACAACCGCAGGGACATGCGGTTCGACGGTCTGTCCCCACTGCAGGAGGAGACTCTGGCCTTCGTCCGCAAGGTCGGCACTCTGCGCCGGCAGCTCGAGCCGCTCCGCAAGGGCGACTTCCAGGTGCTCGCCGTCACCCCCGATGTTCTCGTGTTTACCCGTGCTTCCGGCAGCCAGTCGGTCCTGGTGGCTGCCAACAGGGCTCAAGCCGCAGCAAGCGTGCCAGTTCCTCTTCCATTGCCGGACGGCAGCGTGATCACCGACCTCGTCTCGGGAGGGAAGGCCACCGTCTCGGGCGGCAAGGCCGGGCTGTCGATCCCGCCCCGGGGGCTGGCCGTGTTTGTCCTTGAGTAGGGGATCTGTTTCGTGCAAGACTGCATGGTCGGATGGAACGTGCAGGTAGCAGGCAGCGATGAATCCAGTGAAGTTCGGCAAGTACACGTTGCTCGAGAAGATCACGACCGGCGGCATGGCCGAGGTGTTCCGAGGCGTGGCCGTCGGCCCGGGCGGGTTTGCCCGAATCGTGGCCATCAAGAAGATCCTGCCCTGCTTCGCAGACAGCCCCGAGTTCCTCCGCATGTTCCAGGACGAGGCCAGCATCGCAGCCCGGCTCAACCACGCCAACATCGCCCAGGTCTATGACTTCGACATCGTCGACGGGGTCCCCTACCTCGCCATGGAGTACGTCGAGGGCAAGGACGTCCGCAGCATCCTGAAGACCTGTGCGCAGCGGGACATCCGTCTGCCCTGGCCACTGGCCGTCTTCATCGCGCTGGAGGTGGCCAAGGGGCTCTACTACGTCCACAGCCGCCGTGAGTCTTCCCGCCCGCTCAACATCGTTCATCGGGACGTCAGCCCCCAGAACATCATGGTCAGCCGTTCGGGTGAGGTGAAGCTCGTCGATTTCGGCATCGCCCGTGCCATGAAGCGACAGGCGGTGACGTTTGCCGGCACGGTCAAAGGGAAGTACGCGTACATGTCGCCCGAGCAGGTCTCCGGGCAACCCGTGGATCATCGCACCGACATTTTCTCCCTGGGGACGGTGCTCTGGGAGATGCTCACCCTGCGCCGCCTGTTTGCCGGCGAGAGCGAAGGGGAGACCATCGCCCGCCTCCTGCGCACCAAGGTCCAGCCGTGCCACCTGGTCAACCCCGAAGTACCGGCGCGGCTTTCCCCGATCGTGATGACAGCCCTGGCCCGCGACCGGTCGCAGCGCTATCCCACCATGCTGGCGTTTCACGAGGCACTATCCAGGGTGCTGTTCGATTCGGGGGCCTATCCGGACATCGAGGGGATTTCCCGTTTCGTGCACGACCTGTTCCCCGAAGAGATGGAGCGGCTCGCTCAGGGCGAGCACCTCTCCTTCGAGGTACCGGGGCCGATCGAGGCCCCATTACCCGGCGCCCCCCGAGTCACCGTTGGAGAACCAGGAACGGAAGGAGAACCGGGAGCCGAGAGGGAACCGGGAACCGAGGGGGAACCGGGGTTGAACGACGCGACCGTGGCCAGCCGTCCCCGGAGTGCGCGAGGTGGGTTGGACGAGGGGGGCCGTGCAGACGCGGGCAGCCTGGGAGACACGGGCAGCAGAGCTTCGAACGGTGGCGGAGCGGAGGACGGCGAAGCCGAGGACGGCGGCAGAGCCGAGGAGACCGACAGAGCGGACGAGCTCGAGTTTGCGGAGGAGGGCGGCCGGTTGGACGAGGACAACGGTCCGGACCTGGGGGAGTGCTCCGAACACGCGGACACGGTCGAAGACAACCAGCCCGGTACGGCCACGCGACCCGCTGCGATTCGCAGGCGGGCCGGTCGGACCGGCACGCGACGGCTGGTCCAGGCTTCCGTCGGTCTGCTCCTCCTCGGGGTTCTGGCCGTGGTGGGGCTGACGTTCGGGAAGCAGCTTCTCTCCCGGCTTGGAGGCGGTGGCGAGCCGGACCGAGTCGCCTTGGACGCGTCAGGGGATGCCGTGATGCCCGGGGCCCCGGGCGGCGACCCTCGAACGGGAGCCGGGCGGGAATCCCCGCAGTCGGCCGATTCGAACGGTCCCGGCAGCCCGCTGGCGCAGTCGGCAATCCCCGTGCCCTCTCACGGGGACGCCGCAACCCCTATGCCGGGCGGCACCGCTTCTCGCGTGTCGGACGGCACCGCAACCCCTAGGCCTGGCGGCACCGGTTCTCTGGGGGCGGACGGCATCGCACGGGCGATGTCCAGCGGCATGGCGCCTCCAGCATCTGAGGGGACCGGTCTGCAGCTTCCCGACGGAGCGAAGGCGGGCGACGGCAAGGATCCGGGAACGTCATCCAAGGCGACGGGGGAGCGTGTCGAAGCGCTCCCTTCCGGCGTACCGGAGGATGCGGGCACGGGGGATGCGGCGGGCGGAAAATCGGGCGTTGTCGACCCCGGCCCGGCGGTGATTGCCGGGACCGAGAGCGGCTCCGCTCCTGCCGGGACCATCGAGGGAGGAGGTACCGCAGGGGAGGCCCCCCTGGCCGACCGTCTTGCCGTTCAGACCGGCCCGGTGGTCGCCCGGCGAACGTTCAAGCTCGATGTGAGGACCGAGCCGCCCGATGCCCGCATCTGGGTCGGGCCGGTTCCGTACAAGTCGGGTACCATCGAGATCGACGGGGTTGCTGGAGAATCGGTGACGCTGAAACTGACCCGGAGCGGATACGCGCCGGAAGAGCATCCAGTCATTCTGGCGGACGGGTTTTCACGGACGTTCCGGATGTCCCGTCCGGCCAAGCTGAGGCTCCATGTGAAGCCGCCCCGCTGCGAGGTTTTCGTCGAGGGGAAGCGTCTTCCCGGGGGAAAGGACGGCTGGTTCATCTACTCCGGCCGCCAGGGGGATGCCGTGACGGTCGAAGTCTCTGCCAAGGGGCGCAAGTCGGAGACCCGAGTGGTACCGCTCGAGACGTCGGACGAGAAGATCACGTTCGAGCTCCAGCTCGAGCCAGTGCCTGAACCGTCCCCCGAGGCGGGTGGCGCCGACCGGAAGTCACCGGAGGGCGAGGGCAGGCCGGCTCCCGGGTTCATCTCGGTCAATGCGGAGCCGTACGCCGCGGTCCTGGTCGATGGCAAGACCTGGGGGGACACGCCGGTTGATCGGCGGGAGATTGCTGCGGGCAACCACTCCGTCGTCCTGCGCTACCTGGAGTTGGAGCACACCTGCAACGTGACGGTGGAACCGGGGGCGGTGGCCCGGTGCAGCCACCGTTTCCCCATCGAGTCGATCGTCGAGGACCACCATCCTGGCGAAGACTGAGCGTTTCCCGGTGTCAGGCTGAGGGGCAAGCCAGAGCAGGCTCACGAACTGCACGAACGGTGCAAGCGGAGGGAACTAGGTCCCGAAAGCGGGACGGGCGGCAGGGCGGATCACACGACGCCGTGGTCCAGCATCGAGTCCGCAACCTTCACGAAGCCGGCGATGTTGGCACCGTTGACGTAGTTGATGTAGTTGCCGTCCTTGCCGTACTTCTCGCACTGGGCGTGGATGGCCTTCATGATATTGTGAAGGCGCTGGTCGACTTCCTCGCGGGTCCAGGAGAGGCGCAGGGAGTTCTGGCTCATCTCGAGGCCGGAGGTGGAGACGCCGCCCGCGTTGGCTGCCTTGCCGGGTCCGTAGAGGACCTTGTTCTCGATGAACACGTTGACGGCCTCGGGGGTCGACGGCATGTTGGCTCCCTCGGAGACCACGGAGACGCCGTTGCGGACGAGGTTCTGGGCATCCTTGCCGTTGACCTCGTTCTGGGTCGCGGAGGGGAATGCCATCTCGGCCTTGTGGTTCCACAGGGGGTTGCAGTCGGCGTTGGGGTCGACCGGCGTGTAGACTGCGCCCTTGAACTGGTCGGCGTACTCGGCCATGCGGCCGCGGCGGACGTTCTTCAGGTTCATGACCCACGCCAGCTTCTCGGTGGTGATGCCTTCCTCGTCGTAGATGTAGCCGTTGGAGTCGGACAGGGTAAGGGGCTTGGCACCGAGAGCGATCAGCTTCTCGACGGTGTACTGAGCGACGTTTCCGGAGCCGGACACGAGGGCGGTCTTGCCCTTCATTTCCAGGCCGCGCGTCTTGAGCATTTCGGCAGCGAAGTAAACCGAGCCGTAGCCGGTGGCCTCGGGCCGGATGAGGCTGCCGCCCCACTTGAGGCCCTTGCCGGTGAGCACGCCGGTGAACTCGTTGTTGAGCTTCTTGTACATGCCGAAGAGGTAGCCGATCTCACGACCGCCCACGCCGATGTCGCCGGCCGGAACGTCCGTGTCGGGGCCGATGTGACGGTACAGCTCGCACATGAAGGACTGGCAGAAGCGCATGACCTCGACGTCCGACTTGCCCTTGGGATCGAAGTCGGACCCGCCCTTGCCGCCGCCCATGGGGAGCGTGGTCAGGGAGTTCTTGAACACCTGCTCGAAGGCCAGGAACTTGAGGATGCCGAGGTTGACCGACGGGTGGAAGCGCAGGCCGCCCTTGTAGGGGCCGATGGCGCTGTTCATCTGGATCCGGAAGCCGCGGTTGATCTGGATCTCACCCTTGTCGTCGACCCACGGTACCCGGAACATGAGGACGCGTTCCGGCTCGGCAATCCGCTCGAGGATCTTGGCCTTGCGATAGTGGGGATGCTTGTCAAGGAACGGCCACAGGGACTCGGCCACTTCCTGGACGGCCTGGTGGAACTCCTTCTCGCCCGGATTCCTCGCCTTCACCTTGTCCATGAACTCCATGACGCCCTGAGACATTGCAACCTCCTAGAATTGTTCCATTTTGCCGCCGGGACAACGCCCGGGAATGGCGGCATCATACGTCAGGGCGAGGCAATTGCAATGGAAATCGCGGCAAGCGGAGAAGGGGAAAAATTATTATTCTCGGCCCGACCGCTCGACCACGAACCCTGGCTTCATGATCACGCCGAGGCTCTTGCGGTTGTCGACGACGATGTCCAGGGGGGCTCCAAATCGCAGCACCCGTACGAAGTGGGATTCTGCGACCGATGGCTGAGCATCGAGCCAGACATGATCGAGGAGGCCTCCGTCCCGTCCGAAGTTCACGGTGAAGTACCCGATCCCGAGGGAGGTGATGTTCTGGAAGAAGTGGGAGCCCTGCGAGGGCTCCACCGGGAGGTCGTCCATGTCGGTCTCGATGATGCATCGGACACCGGCGATCTGGGCCCAGGAGACCGGGATTCCGAGCCAGCGGTCCGAGCTTCCCCACCGTCCCTGGCCCACGAGGGCGAAGGGCCGTCCCGTTGCCCGAAGCTCCTGGGTGAGCTGCCCGATCTCCCGCGCGATCTCGACGGTTCGGCCGCGGTCGAAGCGGCCTTTGCGGACGTACACGACGTCGCACACGTCCGGAATCGCACCGTGGCCGAGTGCCCGCTTCGAGATGCACACTGCGTTCTCGGCTTCGACGCGCTCGATCTTCAGGTCACCCAGGCCGGCGCAGCCCCCCAACGTCCGAATCTGGAGGAACCCGAACTGGTGAGGCTTCTCGGGGCTGTCCGAGAGTCGGACTGCGAATTCCATCTCGACGGGAGTGGAGAATCCGGCAGCCCCCACCTTCAGCAGGAACGACAGCGTCTCGGCCAGGGGGAAGAGGTCGGACTTCAGGACGCCGGCCAGCGTGACCAGGCGGGCGCCTTCCTGGGACAGACCGTCGTAGATGGCGTCGTTTTCACTGCTGTAAACGGATCCCACGGCATGAAGGGTTCCGTGCTGCTCAGCCACTTCCAGCCCAAGCCGGGCGAGGTTGTCGCAGGTCTCGTCGGTGTTTCGGCCGGTCGGGCCCCCCGTGGACAGGTCGAGGCCGAAGAACTCCCGCTGCGAGGTCTTGAGCATGTCACGGACCGTCGCGACCCCGAGCAGCTTGTGGGGGTGTGCCGGAGAGAACCGGACGCAACGGCCACCATCCATGACCACGTTGCCGAGGCCCAGCGCTGCCAGGGCCACGCCGTCCTCGGCCGCCATCCCTTCGACCGGGTAAAAGTTCCGGGAGCGGGCGATACCGGAGATGTCGGGATAGTGATAGTGGTCGTGCCGATTGCCCACGAGCTGCTGGATCACGACCGCCATCTTCTCTTCTTCGAGCCGGTTCGGCGTGGAGCCGATGTACGAGCGGGCATCGGCATAGTAGGTGGACGCGTATACCAGGCGGATGGCGACGGTGAGCTCTTCGAGCCGGACGTCCAGGTCGGGGTTGTTGTTGGGAAGCATGTAGGTGCGGTATACGCCAGCGAACGGCTGGAGCGAGGCATCCTCCAGGAGGCTCGACGAACGGACGGCAAGCGGGTATCGAACCCGGGACAGGAAGGCTCGCAGGTCGGAGCGGACCTCCGCCGGGAAGGGGGCGGCGAGGAAGGCTTCCTTGATTTCCTCGTCGGTGGATTCGCCGGCCAGGACCCGATCGAACAGCCCCGGCTGCTTCATGAACTCATCGAACACGCCGGTGGCCAGGATCGCAGTCGGCGGCACGAAGATGCGCACCGAGGGGATGTGGCTCTTGATCTTGTAAGCGTCCATGAGCGCGTTCATGAACGCGAGCCCCCGCCCTTTTCCCCCCAGGGAACCCGAGCCGATGCGGACGAACATGCTGGCCGGCTTGAGCGAGCGGGTCGAGAACTCGGCCACAATACCCGCTGCGCTGCGCTCCTGCTGCTCGACCACGGAGCGGTGGAGGTAGCGGCGGATGGCCGTCGCATTCTCGAACTCCCACACCCGCCGCGGCCGGAGCCGATGGGCCAGATCGAATTCCGTCCGGGCCAGCAGCCAGGCCGAGAAGTGATTCCGGTTCGCATGGTACAGCAGGCTGTCATCCGGTACCGACTGGAGCGCCTCGGTCAGCTCACCCATGTCCCGCGCACGGGCCACGACCTGGCCGTCGGGCCGCCGGAAGACGAAGTCTCCGAACCCCAGGTGGTCCTGCATGAACTGGCTCAGCTCCGTCAGCAGCGAGGGGGACTGCTTGTGGATGAAGCGCGCTCCGATCTGGTGGGCGATGGCACCGTTGCGAACCTCGGTGGACTGGATCAGAACCGGGCGGTCTGCCGTGGAGGAGCGGACCCGGCGGGCCAGCTCGAACCCAATCCCCTCCTCGACCTTTCCCTCCCGGGGGAAGGTGGCATCTGCAATGACACCCAGGATGTAGGGGTCGAAGCGGTCGTAGAGTGCCGTCGCCTCTTCCCAGGTCGTGGCCAGGAGGATCTTCGGGCGGGCCCGCATCCGGAGGAGCTTCTGGAACTTGTTGACCCCCTCGTCCATCAGGGCCTGAGTCTGCTTCATCACCTCCTTGTAAAGCATCGGCAGGTAGGACGAATAGAAGCGGGCTGAATCCTCCACGAGGAGCAGGACCTGTACGCCGGCTGCCTTGACGTCGTGCTCCACGTTGAGCAGGTCCTCCATCACCTTGACCATGGCAAAGAACAGATCGTTGTCTCCCTGCCAGACGAACGCCCGATCCACGAACGGAAGCCGGTTGGTCGGCATGAACAGCTCGAGCTCGCGCGTGTTGTACGCGAGGAAGATCAGGGGCAGCTCAGGGGCGATCTGCTTGGCTTCCCGCGAGAAGTCCTGGATGTCCATGTCGCCCAGACGCATCATGCAGATGATGAGGTCGAACGGGCGCTTGCGCAGCATCTCGAGGGCTTCCGGACCGGTGGAGACCCGCTCCACTCGGGGGGATGTGCTCAGGTTGAGGGCCGTGTACTCCGCGAAGATCTGGTCGGTGAGTGCCCCCTCCTCCTCGAACGTGAAGGAATCGTACAGGCTCGATACCAGGAGGATCCGGGTGATCCGCCGAGGCATGAGGGCCTGGAGGGGGACTCGTCTCACCTCTCGCTCTTCCACGATCTGCCGAAGTATGTGGTCCCTCATGCGCTTTCCCTCCTGGCCGCGTAGGATAGCGGTTTCCCGATCGCAGTCAATCGATTGCCAGGAAGGGCCGGTGTGCGTAACATGGCGCGGTCGGTCCGCACGGCGCGGCGGCAGGGAGGTCAGGCTCATGGGGGGTGTTCGCTCGCGGCTCATCGTCTGGACGTTGGTTCTTGCGGGAGTGGCGGGACTGGCCGGCTGTGAGGAGAGCAATCCGGCGTCCCAGGCGGTTACTCAGCTCCAGCCGATCATTGGCGGCTCTCCCGACGACGGGCATCCCGCGGTCGGGGCCGTGATGACCAGCTCCACGCTGTGCACCGGAACGCTGATCTCCTCCAAGGTCGTGGTAACCGCAGCCCACTGCATGGCGGGAGGGCTCGTTCCCAAGTGGTTCCTCCTGGGGGGGGACATCTACTACCCCTCGACCTCGCTTACCATCGTCAAGTCCATTCCTCACCCGCAGTATGGTGATGCCGCGGTCGACGGCTACATGCTGTCCGTGCACGACATCGCTGTCGTGATTCTCAAGGACAAGGCACCGGTGGCACCGATGAAGTTCCGGACCGCCTCCCTGGTGGGGAACGAGGGGAAGCCGGTGACGTTCGTCGGCTTCGGCAAGTCGAGCCTCTACCAGGACCAGAGCGGCTACAAGTACTCGGTCGGCAGCTCCATCGGCGACGTGAATGCACAGGGCTTCTGGAATTTCACCAGCTCGAACAATCCGAAGAACACCTGCGTAGGCGATTCGGGCGGGCCTGCGCTCCTCAGCTCCAACGGAACCGAGGAGGTCATCAGCGTGGTCTCGGCCGGCGATGCCAACTGCGTCCAGAACGGCTGGAACACCCGAATCGACATCCATGCCCAGTGGCTCCAGGGAATCATCAACCAGTATGACCCGGGCGGAGTCGAGGTGAAGTGCGGCAACGGCTACTGCGAGGCGGGGGAGACGGAGCAGAGCTGCCCGCAGGACTGCACCCAGGGAAACGAGGGGGGGCTGGGGGCTGCCTGCTCGTCCGGCAGTGACTGCAAGTCGGGGATGGTGTGCGTTCAGTCCACGACCGGGAACTTCTGCACTCAATACTGTGCGGATCCAAACGGCGGCACGGGCTGCCCGTCCGGGTATTCCTGCGTCAAGCTGAACAACCCGCCTCCTTCGGGAGAAGGGGTCTGCTACAACACCGGGGCCGTGCTCCCCAACTGTGGAAACGGCAAGTGCGATGCGGGGGAGAACGCACAGACCTGCCCCAAGGACTGCAGCGGTGGGGCGTGCGGGAGCATCTCGTACCAGGGGTGCTGCGCCGGCGAGACGCTCAAGTACTGCGAAGGAGGCGAGCTCAAGCAGATCAACTGCTCCAACAAGCCTTCCTGTGGCTGGCAGGCCGATGCATCGTTCTACGATTGTGGAACCAGCGGCGGTGCCGACCCGTCCGGGGACAGTCCCAAGGACTGCGGGAGCGTGACCGGGCCGGCCTGCGGAAACGGGAAGTGCGAGACCGGTGAGACCACGACGTCTTGTGCGGCCGATTGCAAGACCGCCACCACCTGTGGAAACGGAAAGTGCGAGACGGGCGAGACGGCCGCCAATTGCTCAACCGACTGCGGGCCGGATACCGAATGCGGAAACGGAATGTGCGAGTGGGGGGAATCGCCTGAGATCTGTGCGAAAGACTGCACCGATGCCGTCTGCGGGGACGGCATCTGCCAGGCTGCCGAGAGCCACTCGACCTGCGCCGACGATTGTGAGGCCGAGGCGGAGTGTGGGGACGGCAACTGCGAGGCCCCCGAGACCTCGGAATCCTGTCCCGACGACTGCCTCATCGAGGGTTCCTGCGGGGACGGCGAGTGCAAGGCCCCCGAGACCTCGGAATCCTGTCCCGATGACTGCCTTATCGAAACCGAGCAGTGCGGAGACGGCCTCTGCGACGATGCCACCGAGGACTGCTTCCTCTGCCCCGAGGATTGCGGCGTGTGCTTCGACTTCGACGGCGACGGCAACTCGTGCTCCGCCGGTCGTTCGCCGGGCTCGGCCCGGCCGATGCAGGCCGGGGCGGCCCTCCTGCTCGCCCTGCTCGCCCTCCTGCCTGGGTGGCTCCGCCGTCGCTCCGGCCGAAGGGAATGAAGGCCGGGAGTGCCGACCGTTGGGGGCAGCGGGACTGGCTCCTCCTCCTGCCCGCGCTCGCTCTCCATGTGTGGGTGGGCTTGTCGGCCCTGCGTCCGATCCCCGGAGACGACGGGATCTACATCGCCTCGGGCAGGCTCCTGCTTGAAGGAGTCGTGCCGTATCGGGATTACTTCCTCGCGCACCCGCCCCTTCGCACGCTGCTCGCCGCTCTGGTGCTCTTCCTGACCGCAAGCCCGGTTGCGGTCAAGGCGGTCTCTCTGACATTCATGGCCGCAAGCGGGATCCTGCTCCAGCGGGCCATCCGGCACACGGCCCCCCCGCTGGTCGCTGCGGCGGGTGGCACCCTGTTCCTGCTGGCCCGCACGTCCCTTGACTCGAGCGGATTCTTCATCGGCGTCGACCTGGCCCTCTTCTTCCTGGTCTTCGGGGTGGAGCGGCTGGCCGCCGGCAGACCTCTTGCAGCAGGGATTCTGCACGCATTCTCGCTGCTTGCCGCACTGCACGCAGCCCCCGCCGTCGCTGCCTGTGCGGCGGTTCTCTGCATCCAGGCGGGGCTCGGACGCCTTTCGGGAACGGCGGTGGTGCGGGCTTCGGGAGCGTCTCCCGGTCCCCTGCCTGCCGGTCGGTATCTGCTGGGCCTCCTCCCGGCTCCCCTTCTGTTTGCAGCGCTGGCTGTATGGCCCGGCCGCTGCTTCGTGGACCAGGTGATCCTCTACCACCTCGGCAAGCACGCTGCCATGCCGGGCTTTGGCGACCCCATGGATGTCGTGGTCTCGTTCCTCGACCGGCACAAGGCCCTCCTCGTCCTTTCCCTGACCGGGTTCCTTGCCCGGAAGACCCCGCTGATCCCGCTTGCGGCCTCGTGCATGGTCTTGACCCTGGCCGTCACATCATCGTTCTCCTCCATCCATGACTTCTACTACCTCATGACCCTTCCCTTCGCCGCCTGGATGGTTGCCGTCGGCCTGGGGGTGCTGGTGCAGGAGGGGGTGCGCCACGGAAGGAAGTCGGCGCTGCTGGCCTTGCTCCCCGCATTCCTGCTGCTGGTGGACCTGGTCCCGGCCCTCCGGGCGGGGGCTCAGCTCGATGGCGGCAGGAGCCGGGGGCAGGCGCTCCTGGAATCCCTGTCGAGCACCGTCACGGAGCAGGCCCCTCCCGGACCGATCCTCGGCGATGCCTCCCTGGCACCGTGGATCGCCCTGTCGACCGGGCGCAGACTCTCCGCAAGCGAAGTGGACACGAATCCCAAACGCTTCTACTCCGGAGCTACCCGGGAGGAGGAGTTCCTCCGGAAGATCGAGCAGGATCCGCCTGCGGTCGTGGTCGTTGCCCCCGGGCATGGGCTCGGGTCGGTCCCTGCGGTCCGTGAGTGGCTCCGCTCCCGGTACCCCTCTCGGGTCACGCTCGAGAACGCTGCGGCTGAATCGAAGATCCAGGTCCGGACGGCGCCCTAGCGACAGGCGGGAAGCAGTACTTCTAGTCCTGTTCCCCACCCACGCAGGAGCGTTTCCCGTCAGCGGTGGTCGCACAGGTGCTCTGACCGGCACACGTCACATCCGTCAGGTTGGTGCCAAGGGCCACCGCGGCCACCGGAAGCAGCGAAGAGGTTGTCGTGCCATCGCCAAGCTGCCCCCCCTCGTTGGCCCCCCAGCAGACCAGCACGCCGGTCTTGAGGAGCGCACAGGTGTGCGCCTTGCCTGCAGCAATCCGGATGGCCGGAGCGGTCAGCCCGGGGACGGGCATGGGAACCGCAGTCATCGCCAGCGTGGTCGGAGGCAGATTCACCCCGAGCTGCCCTCGGTGGTTGGCTCCCCAGCATCGCACCGACCCGTCTCCCAGCAGGACGCACGCATGGGAGCCGCCGGCAGCAATGCCGACGGCCTCCGAAGGAATCCCGCATACCGGGGCCGGAAGCCCCACGACGTCCTCCTCGCCTCCGCCCGACCCATTCCCGACCTGCCCCGACGTGTTGTCCCCCCAGCACCACGCCAGGCCGTCACCCGTGACGGCGCAGGTGGCGTGGCCACCAATCGAGACGTCCGTCACGCCTGCCGGAAGATCCAGAACGGGAAGCGGGTCCTTCCGGACCCACTCGCACGTCCCCCCGCCCAGCTGGGCGAATCGGTTGTCCCCCCAGCAGGAGAGCCGTCCCCCCTCGGCCAGACCGCACGAATGCCCCGGTCCGGCAAACGTCCGGGCGAAGGTGGGTGCCTCCTGGGCGATTCCCGGCAGCTCCACCGTGACCACCTGGGGCTTTCCCCGCACGACGTTCAGCTCGACAGCCGTCTCCTCTCCCCTCTCCCGCGAGAGCTTGAGGAGATGCAATCCGTCCGTCGCATACCACACGAACGGCGTCTTGTAGCACCCTCCCAGCGCCTGGGATGCAAAGCAGATGCGGGTGTTGGGGATCGGAGTCGTCTGAATCTCGATTCGCGTGTAGTCCTTCGAGAGTGACTTCTCCAACTCCGCCGCAGCGGCCTCGACCTTGCTCCGGTTCTTCAGATGGAACGCACCGAGCGCATCCAGCGTGAGCGCGTACTGGAAGAAGTAGTAGGCGGGTTGCGGCTGGGCCAGCTGGTAGTGAACGATGCCGAGGTTGTTGGCGATGCCCAGCTCCTCCCCTCCGCACGAGTCCAGGAAGGCCTCCTCCCAGACTCGGGCGGCCTCCAGCTTCAGACCGGAGCGGAACAGCTCCTTTCCCTTGAGGTTCTTGCGGGCCGAGTCTCCCTGGCGCTCCCAGCCCGACGCTGGACCTCCGGCAACCAGGACGGCAGCGGCCAACAGGAGTCCGCACCCCGTCCGGAACGGAATGCCCGGGCTGCGTCCCTGAGCGACGGCCGAAGGAATCGGACTCACTGGAGATCCTCCTCGGAGAACTTGATGGTCTCCTTTCCCCCCTGTGTCTTGACTCCCGGAACCTTCTCCTTGCCGTGCGGGTGGCGGTCGGCATGCGGCTCCTTCTTCTTCTCTCCGGCGCCGACGGAAGACTTCTTCGAGTCGGCAGCGGCCGCACCGGCCGCATCGACCGGGGCTTTCTTCCCGGTGTCGGCAGGAGTGGTCGCGCCGGCCGCATCGACCGGGGCTTTCTTCCCGGTGTCGGCAGGAGTGGTCGCACCGGCCGCATCGACCGGGGCTTTCTTCCCGGTGTCGGCAGGAGTGGTCGCACCGGCCGCATCGACCGGGGGTTTCTCTCCCTCCACACCGGCCGCCGTCGTGGCATCGGCCCCTTCCTGCACCCCTGTACCGGCCTGAGCGGAGTCGGAACCGCCGGTTTCAGGGGGGGGCTGGACCACGATGTCGCCCGATGCCGGTCCAGCCGCAAGTGCCGGTTCGACCGCATCCACCTTGTCGCCCGGATGAGCACCCACGTCAGCGCCTGCCGCCCCCTGGACATCGGGAGCCGCAGCTTCGGGCGTGCCGGAAATCACCGTTGATGTCGCCGGCCCCGACGTAGCCGCCGCGGGCACTGGCCCGACCTGCCCCAACGGGACCGCCGCGGGACCCGTCTCCTGGGGCGGGGGGGCGGTTTCCTTGGAATCCTGTGTGGAGAAGCCCAACAGCTCCGGATAGAGGAGCACTCCGGCTCCGCCGACCCCGGCTCCCAGCAGCGTCGCCACGACCGACGCAATGAGCGCTCGGGACGGCCTCTTCCGAACTGACGGCATGTCCGGAACAGTGGGTGTCTTGTGCTCGATGGCATCGGCCGATTCGATGATCGTCCGGGCGGGACCTGCCCCAGCGGAAGATGCAGGGGGAACGGATGTCGCTGCTGGCGACTCGCCCTCCCTGGGAGAATCGGCAGGGCCGTCCATCTTCTGGCTCCTGACGGCCTCTTCCTTTCCGGCAGCTTCCGCACGCCTCCTGGCCGCCGTGTCCTGCCCGCCCATTCGAGGGGCCGTGTCCTGCCCGCCCATTCGAGGGGCCGTGTCCTGCCCGCCCATCCGGGGGGCCGTGTCCTGCCCGCCCATCCGGGGGGCCGTGTCCTGCCCGCCCATCCGGGGGGCCGTGTCCTGCCCGCCCATTCGAGGGGCCGTGTCCACCGGCTGCTCTCTGGAAGTGATGCGATCCCGCTCCGAAGTGGTGCTTCCCTGGACCGCAGTCCCCGGGGCCATGATACCGAGCGGCTCCGGCGTCCGGGCCCCGGCCTCTCTCCAGAGCTGCTTCGGGTCGAGCGTCATGGTCTGTTGGATAGGCCGTGCCGGAGGTGCGTGCTCGGAGATCTCGTCCACCCGGCGTGAGCCATGCCGCTGCACCGACGTGTCGAAAATCACGATGTTCCGGCGTCGGGGCTTCAGGTCCGGGCGTCCCAGATGCAGCCTCAGAGCGCCTCCGCTCAACGGACCGCCCACCTCTCCCAGAATGTCTTCCAGGCGGTAGCGAAGCTCCTGGGCGCTGTCGAATCGGGCCGCCGGATCCTTCTGAAGGAGCCGGCTCACCAGGTTGTTCAGCTCTGTGGGAATCTCGGCGTCCGGTGCTATCTCCGCCACGGGGCGGGGCGTGTCGTTGACGTGGCTGAGCAACACCGGAATCGCTGCCGGCCCGGTGAATGGAGGCTCGCCGGCAAGCATCTCGTAGATGGTGATGCCCAGCGAGTACAGGTCTGTTCCGACCGTGACCGGCTTGGCCTGGGCCTGTTCGGGGCTCATGTATTCGGCCGTGCCGTGCACCTTGCCCAGGTCGGTCAGCTTGCTGGTTTTTTTCCAGGTCATCAGCTCCGCGGTGCCGAAGTCGAGCACCTTGGCAATCTCGTGCCCGTCGAGCTCGGAGAGCATGATGTTCCCGGGCTTGATGTCCCGGTGGATGATGCCTCGCAGGTGGGCCTCTTCCAGGGAACGGCAGACGTCGATGGCGACATGGAGCACCCGCTCGACCGGGAGCCGCTTTTCCTCCACGAGGACTTCGGACAGGAGGCGTCCTCCGACCAGCTCCATCGTGAAGTAGAGATAACCCTCGTAGGAGAGCCCGAAGTCGTAGATCATCGCGCTGTAGCGGCTCTTGAGCATGCTGGCCGCCTGGGCCTCCTGGATGAACCGCTTGACCCCGGTCTTGTCGCGGATGAGGGAGAGGTTGAGGATCTTGAGGGCCACTTCGCGTTCGATGGGCATCTGCCGAGCCCGAAACACGGTTCCCATGCCGCCGACGCCGAGGACGGATTCCACCTTGTATTTCCCGTCCACGAGCTGTCCGACAATGGACGTTCCGGGGTCTTTGACCTCCACGAGCTTGAGCTGGTGTTGCGGGCAGATGACAGTCCCCGGGCCGAAGGGCTCGAAGCATCGTCGGCAATACCAGGTCGCAATCTCTGCCATCGGATACCCTATTTCTCCCCCAGAACGCGGAACACGACGCGGCGGTTGCGGGCGCGGCCTTCGTCGGTCGCATCGTCCGCCAGGGGAACATCCCCGCCGACGCCGGAAGTTTCGATGCGTTTGCGGTCAATCCCCTCGGTCACGAGGTAGCTGCGGACCGAGTCGGCCCTTCGCAGGGCCAGAGCCCTGTTGGCCTTGACATTGCCGAGGCCGTCCGTGTGGACTTCGACGCGGAGGGTGACCTCGGGCTGCTCGGCCAGGGAGCGTGCGATGAGGTCCAACACCGGGTAGCTCTCGGGCAGGATGCGCTCGGAGCTGCCAGCGAACAGGATGCCATGAACCACCACGGGGCGGTCCGTCTCGAACACGAACGGAGGTCGCTCGTCGGGGCAGCCGTCCCCGTCCCGGTAGCGATTGACCGACTCGGCCTGAGCTGCACAAAGGTCCGTGGCGTCCGGAGTCCCGTCCCCGTCGTTGTCCGGGTCCGCACACCCGTCGTCGTCCTGGAACGCGTCCGGGTCCTCCTTGTCAAGCGGGCAGCGGTCCGCTGCGTCGGGTACGCCGTCCTGGTCATCGTCCAGGTCGGGGCATCCGTCCAGGTCGTCGCGTCCGTCCCGGTCCTCCGGATCGCCAGGGCATTGGTCCTGGGAATCCTTGATCCGGTCGGAGTCGTTGTCGTCGTCGAGACACCCGTCGTCATCCCGGAATCCGTCCAGGTCCTCGGCCTGGGCGGGGCACGAGTCGCCCCGGTCCTCGAGCCCGTCGCCGTCCCGGTCCCCCCGGCCCCGCCTCTCGTACGAGAGCATCAGCAGGGCACTGGCGCCGTTCCCGCCGAGCCCGCGGTGAACCGGAAGTGCCCCCGAAAGGGAGCACCCGAAATCGAGGAAGCTCGTGCCGAGACCGGCAAAGGCCTCGACCGGCGAGCCGCCGGCGTTGCGGTAGTCGAAGTCCCCCTGCAAGCCGGCCGACACGGACAGATAGCGCTTCCACAGGTCCATGCCGGCGACGACTCCCCCCTGCAACGACTGGCCCAGCGTCGTTCCGAACTGAGTGGTGTCGGGGCGCCACGTCCACCCGAGGTTGGCTGCCAGCAGCACGGGGCCGAGCTCAGCGTCGGCCGCCACTCGAAGTCCCCCCGTGAACGCACCATGCCCCAGGAGGTCGGCCCTCGAGCCGGACGGGAGCCCCCCGAACGCTGACGCCGACAGCCCCACGGGGAGCGCATAGCGGTCCAACACCTGGTACTTCACTTCGGCCGTGATGTCACCCAGCCCGGCCGTTGCCAGGGCCCCCTTCCCGGACGAGAAGTCCTCGCCACGCTCCCGCCAGACCGTGGCCGGAAGCTGCAGCCCGACCTGGATGTCCCGGTACACGCCCGCGACCCCCACCAGGTGCAGGGCCACCGCCGAATCCACCACGGGAATCGAGTCGCTGCCCCCGTTGGTGTACAGGGTCGCAAGACCGGCCTGGTACAACGTCCCCAGGCCGACCGCGAACTCGCCGGGCAGCAGGACCGGGCTGGCTTCCACGTTACCCGGGAAGTCGGGGAAGCCGCCGAGCCTTCCTCCGCTCAGGTCGAAGCTGCCGGCTCGGGCCGGAATCGAGCCGAGGAGCAGGGCGGGCACAACGAGGAAGAAGACGGGCAAGGGCCCCAGCGAGGCGGAGCGCATGCGGCGACAGGCGGCCAGAAGGAGGGCACCGGCCACGAGGAGCAGCGCCACGCCGCATCCGGAGGTACCCCCTGAGGGCGCCCCCGAGCAGCCCGGTGCCTTGAGCTGACCGTCTTCGGGGCGACGATGTCCCGGGTAATCGTTGCCGTCCACGGGGGAAGTACCCTGGGCCAGTTCGTCGCCGTCGTCGGAGCCGTCGCCGTCCGTATCCGCCAGGGTGGGGTCCGTGCCCGTCCCGGCCTCCTGAGCATCGTCGATTCCGTCGCCGTCGGAGTCGGCCTTGAGCGGATCGGTTCCGAGATCCGCCTCGACCGCAGCGTCCAGGCCGTCTCCGTCGGCATCGTCGTCGCACACGTCACCGTCCCCGTCGTCGTCGACGTCTTCCTGTTCCGGGTTTGAGGTTACGGGGCAGTTGTCATCGCCGTCGTCGCTGCCGTCGCCGTCATCGTCGTCGTCGCACACGTCTCCGAGCCCGTCCTCGTCGAGGTCCTCCTGGCCGGCGTTTGCGACTTGGGGGCAGTTGTCGTCGCCGTCGTCGTTTCCGTCGCCGTCATCGTCGTCGTCGCACACGTCTCCGACACCGTCCTTGTCGAGGTCTTCCTGGCCGGCATTTGCGGCCTGCGGGCAATTGTCGTCGCAGGCGAGCGAAGCACCCAGGCAGGGAGAATCGCCCTCGGCACCGCTGTCATCTCCGTCTTCCGGGACGGAATCGCCGTCGCGGTCCGGGTCACAGGGATCGCCGATCGAGTCCGAGTCGAGGTCCTCCTGCTCCGGGTTGGCCACTTGAGGGCAGTTGTCCGATGCGTCCGGGACTTCGTCGGAGTCCTGGTCCGTGTTGTCGTCGCAGGCATCCCCGTAGCCGTCCTTGTCTACGTCCTGCTGGTCGGCGTTCTCGGTTACCGGGCAGTTGTCCTTGTCATCGGTCACGCCATCGTCGTCGTCGTCGTCGTCGCAAGCGTCTCCCACTCCGTCGCCGTCGAGGTCTTCCTGCCCTGCGTTACCGATCTTGGGGCAGTTGTCGTCACAGTCGGTTGTGTCGCCGGAGCAGGGGAAATCGCCCTCGGACCCGCTGCCATCTCCATCTTCGAGGACCGAGTCCCCGTCGTCGTCCGGGTCGCAGGCGTCGCCGTCGCCGTCCTGGTCGAGATCCTCCTGGCCGGGGTTCTGGGCGTTGGCACAGTTGTCATCCGCATCCGCGATCCCGTCGCCGTCCTGGTCCACGTTCTCGTCACAGGCGTCACCGATGCCATCCTGGTCGACGTCCTCCTGTCCGGGGTTGGGGGTGGTCACGCAGTTGTCGTCCGTGTCAGCGATTTCGTCACCGTCCTGGTCCACCAGCCCGTCGCAGGCGTCGCCGATACCGTCCTGGTCGACATCGTCCTGCCCGGGGTTGGGGGTGGTCACGCAGTTGTCGTCCGAGTCAGCGACCCCATCGCCGTCCTGGTCCACCTTCCCGTCACAGGCGTCGCCGATGCCATCCAGATCGACGTCCTCCTGTCCGGGGTTGGGTGTGGTCAGGCAGTTGTCGTCCGAGTCTGCGACCCCGTCCCCATCCTGGTCCACGAGCGGATCACAGATATCGCCGATGCCATCCAGGTCGACGTCCTTCTGCCCGGGGTTGGGAGTGGTCACGCAATTGTCCACGTCGTCTGCCACGCCGTCCTTGTCCTGATCCACGATCGGGTCGCAGGCGTCTCCGATCGAATCGAGGTCGACGTCGTCCTGCGTCGGGTTGAAGACGAACGGGCAGTTGTCGCCGCCATCTTCGACCCCGTCCGCGTCATCGTCCGGGTCGCAGGCGTCGCCGTCGCCGTCCTTGTCGAGATCCTCCTGGGCGAAGTTGGGGACCGTGACGCAGTTGTCGACGAAATCGGGAACCGCATCATCGTCGTCGTCGGGGTCGCACGCATCTCCCTCGGCGTCCAGGTCGGCGTTCTCCTGGCCCGGGTTGCTCTTGAGGGGGCAGTTGTCGGCCGCATCCGGGATTCCATCCCCGTCCGCGTCGATGGAGCAGGCGTCTCCGATGCCGTCGCCGTTGGTATCCTTCTGGTCGGGATTGGGCCAGAGCGGACAGTTGTCAAACGTGTTGGGGAATGCGTCTCCGTCCACGTCGGAATCGCACGGGTCGCCGAGTCCGTCCTCATCGAGGTCGGACTGGGCCGGGTTGGAGAGCTTCGGGCAGTTGTCCGACACGTCGGGAACCGAGTCCGCGTCGTCGTCGAGGTCGCAGGCGTCTCCCGCTCCATCCTGGTCCAGATCCTCCTGGGCCGGGTTGACGACCAGAGGGCAGTTGTCCGCTGCATCCGGAATCCCGTCCCCGTCGGCATCGGACCAGGGGTCGCAGGCGTCGCCGATGCCATCGCCGTCGAGATCGTCCTGCTTGGGGTTGGCGGTCAGCGGGCAGTTGTCGTCCGGATCGGCCAGCCCGTCGTCATCATCGTCCTCGTCGCAGGCGTCGCCAAACAGGTCCTGGTCGTGGTCGGCCTGGAGCGGGTTGGCATCGAAGGGGCAGTTGTCCGTGCCATCCGGGGCCGCATCGTTGTCGTCGTCGGGGTCGCAGAGATCACCCAGCCCGTCCTCGTCCAGGTCCTGCTGGCCCGGGTTCGAGATCCAGTGGCAGTTGTCGGTAGCGTCGGGGATGCCGTCTGAGTCATCATCGGGGTCGCAGGCGTCTCCCTGTTTGTCGAGATCGAAGTCGGCTTGGGTGGGATTGGCCGTCAGCGGGCAGTTGTCGGTCGCGTCGGCCTTGCCATCATTGTCGTCGTCCGGGTCACACGCATCGCCGTTCCCGTCCTTGTCGTTGTCCTCCTGCCCGAAGTTCACGACCCACTTGCAGTTGTCCGCCGAGTCCGGAATCCCGTCGTTTTCGTCGTCGAGGTCACAGGCGTCTCCGGTCTTGTCCCCGTCGAAGTCGTTCTGGTCCGGGTTGGCGGTCAGCGGGCAGTTGTCCTGGCCGTCGAGGATGAGGTCGGCGTCGTCATCGGGGTCGCAGGTATCTCCTGCCGAGTCCGAGTCGTTGTCCCCTTGCAGCACGTTGGCGACGAGCGGGCAGTTGTCCTGAACATCGGGAACTCCGTCCGCGTCATCGTCGGGGTCGCAGGTGTCACCGGCCTTGTCTGCATCGGTATCGGTCTGAAGGGCGTTGAAGACGTCGGGGCAGTTGTCCGACTCATCGATGGTGCCGTCTCCATCCCGGTCCTGGTCGCACGGATTGCCGAATCCGTCGCCGTCGAGGTCCTGCTGTCCGGGGTTGAAGGTCTGCGGGCAATTGTCCTCGAGGTCCTGCACCCCGTCGCCATCCGCGTCCGAGTCTGCATCGCAGGCGTCGCCGATTCCGTCGTGGTCGAGATCCCCCTGGGTGGCATTGGGGGCCTGGGGGCAGTTGTCGTCGCAATCCGAAGTCTGCTTGTCGGCGCACTTCACGTCTCCCGGGACTCCCGACAGGTTGCCGTCCTCCGGCACGCCGTCCCCATCACGGTCGGGGTCGCAGGCATCTCCCTTGCCGTCCTTGTCGAGGTCCTTCTGTGCCGTGTTGAACACGGTCGGGCAGTTGTCCGAGGCATCGGGAACGCCGTCCTGGTCGTCGTCGGGGTCGCAGGCATCGCCGGCCCCGTCCTTGTCGAGATCCTGCTGTCCGGCGTTGGCGTCGAGCGGGCAGTTGTCCGAGACATCGGGGAGGCCGTCGTTGTCGTCATCGGGATCGCACGTGTTGCCGAGACTGTCCTTGTCCAGGTCCTGCTGTTGCGGATTGGCCTGGAAGGGGCAGTTGTCCGCCGCATCGAGGATGCCGTCGTTGTCATCGTCGGGGTCGCAGAAATCGCCGGCTTCGTCGAGATCGTGGTCCGCCTGGTCCGGATTCGAGGCCAGCGGACAGTTGTCCAAAGGGTCGTCAGTCCCGTCGTTGTCGTCGTCGACGTCGCAGGCGTCCCCGACGCCGTCGAAGTCGTTGTCCCCCTGCCCCTGGTTGGCCAGCAGCGGGCAGTTGTCCGAAGGGTCGTCGGTCCCGTCATTGTCGTCGTCCGGGTCACACGAATCGCCAAGATCGTCGGCGTCGTTGTCCTCCTGCTGTGCGTTGAAGCTCAGTGGACAGTTGTCACCCTCGTCGTCGATCTCGTCGTTGTCGTCGTCGGGATCGCAGACATCACCGACCCCGTCCTTCTCGTTGTCCTCCTGCAGAGCGTTGGGCACGGTGGGGCAGTTGTCGTTGTCGTTGAGTACCAGGTCCCCGTCCAGGTCGTCATCGCACAGGTCGCCGAGGCCGTCCTGATCCTGGTCCTCCTGCAGCGGGTTCGGCTCGAACGGGCAGTTGTCCCCGGGATCGCAGATTCCGTCCGAATCCGGGTCCGAGCCGGAATCACAATCGGCAAGCGCTTTGCCCGGTGACAGCAGCACCAGGGCCGTCACCCAGGGGACTACCAGCCACCCCCTCATCGATGTGCCTCTTCGTTCACGCACCCAGTATGGCAACAAATCGGCCAATGTTCCAGCGCCATGGCCTGGAATCCTGTACCGCCCGACTGTTTTGGCGTTCTTGTACCGAACCTGGGGAAAATCCGCAAGCTATTAAATTCGTGCGCGGGCGCGTCCCTGGCACGGGTGCAACTCGCGCTGGCGTTCAACCTTCGACTAGTGTATGTTTCTCTGCTCGCTCGACAGGAAAAGGGGCGGGCAGGAGTGAGGGGATGAAGCTGTCGCATTCGTATGATGGACTTCTCAAGCTGGTCAAGGATCGCAAGTCCCAGGTCGAGGAATTCCTCCTGTTCCTGGAGCGCAAGACCAACTGGCTGACGTGCCCGGCGTCGATCAGCCATCACATGAACGTACCGGGAGGCCTGGTGGCGCACAGCCTGCTGACCACCCGGACGCTGCTCGAAGTGCGGGACACGCTGTCGCCCGAGTACAAGGACGAGACCTGCGTCATCGTCGGCCTGTTCCACGATGTCGGCAAGGTGGGCTCCGAGGGGCAGCCGCACTACCGAATCGCCCGGGAGCAGAACGGCCTGTTGACCTACGAGGAGAACAAGGACCTGGTCACCATGGGGGTTGCGGTCCGAAGTCTTTACCTCTGCGCCCGCCACATTCCGCTCAGCGACGAGGAAGCGCAGGCGATCTGTTACCATGACGGCCAGTACGTCCCGGACAACCGGGCGGTCAAGAACCGGGAGCAGCCCCTGACATTGCTCCTGCATTTCGCAGACCTCTGGTCTTCCCACGTGATCGAGCCGTGCGAGTCGACCCGTAACGTCCACTCGCTGTTGGAGAAGATGAAATGACGGCCAAGGGGTGCTCGGTGGTGACCTTGTCGGGCCCGCCGGGGTCCGGGACGACGACGGCGGCACGGCTGGTGGCCGCTTTGACCGGACTGCGGTACGTCAACACCGGTGCGATCTTCCGGGAGATGGCGAAGGAAAGAGGGCTCACCCTCAACGACTTCGGAAAGTTGGCCAACGAGACCCCGGCAATCGACCGCGAGCTGGACGACCGTCAGGTGGCCATCGCACGGGCAGGAGGAATCCTGCTCGAGGGGCGGCTGGCCGGCTTCGTGGTGAATCGGGCCGGCATTCCGGCCGTGAAGGTGTGTCTCGTGGCCCCCCTGGAGGTCCGGATGCAGCGGGTCTCGGGCCGTGATGGGCACGACCTGGGGGAGGCGATGCGCCTGTCCGCTGAGCGCGAGGCGGACGAGCGGACACGATTCATCGAGTTTTACGGGTTCGACCTCAACGATACTTCCATCTATGACCTGGTCCTCGACAGCTCACTCCATTCTCCGGAGGCCATCTGCCGGCAGATTGTGGAGCTGCTGCGCAGCCGGGGCTGAGCACCGACCGGGCAACGGGAGGGAGCGGCCAAACCACCATGCGGGCCAAACCGACGCTCCTCTTCGTGGACGGGCTGTGGGTCGAGAAGCACGGGATCATGGCCCTCATCCCGCACCTCGAGCGCAACGGTTTTGCCGTCCACCTGAGGCTCACTCGAAACACGCGGCGGCTGCTCTCCTCCGTAGCCGAGCTTCGCCCGGACATCGTGGCATTCTCCGTGACCACCGGCTGGCACGGGAAAGCCCTCCAGATGGCTCGGGCCGTGCGCACTCACTTCCCCGGGATCCGTATCCTCCTGGGGGGGCCCCACGTGACCTACTTCCCCGAGGTCGCCCTCGACCCCGCCGTCGATTTCGCATTCGTCGGTGAGTGCGACACCGACATCGCTCCCGCTCTCCTGGCTCTGCTCGACGGGGCCGACCCGTCCACGATTCCCAACCTCGCCTTCCGGGCCGACTCGACGCACCAGGCGGGAAGCCTGGGATTCGGACCGCTTTCCCCGCTCGTCGAGGACCTCGATTCCCTCCCCCTGCCCGACCGGGAGCACTACTGCCGTCATCGGTTCTTCCGCCATAGCCCGTACAAGTCGTTCATCGTGAGCCGCGGCTGCCCACACGACTGCGCATTCTGCTTCAACCGCAAGCTCAAGGAAATGTACCGGGGCAAGGGCCGTTTCCTTCGCTACCGCTCCCCGGAATCCGTGGTCGAGGAGGCGCTCGAGGTCCGCCGACGGTTCGGCATGAAGCTGGCCAGCTTCGAAGATGACCTGCTCACCTGCGACCGCCCGTGGCTGGAGAAGCTCCTTACCCTCTGGCGCAGCCGTGTCGACGTCCCCTACAATCTCAACGCGACCGCCCAGGCGCTCACCGATGAACGGCTGGTCCGGCTGCTTCGGGAAACCGGGATCTGGTGCGTGGCCTTCGGAGTCGAGACCGGCAACGAATCCCTTCGAACCTCCGTGCTCAACAAACGGCTGACCGACGAGCAGGTCCTGACCGCAGGAGCGCTGTTGCACAAGCACGGCGTCCGCTTTCTCACCTACAACATGTTCGCTCTTCCGGGAGAGCGGTTCGACGATGCCCTCCAGACGGTCCGGCTCAACCGACGCATCGGGACGAGACTGGCCCGATGCACCCTGTTCACCCCGTATCCAGGGACGGAGCTGGGGGACAAGCTCGTACGCAACCCGGACGGGGGCGAGATGCTGTTCTCCCGCTCCTCGGCGACCTCACCAGACCAGGCCCGCATCGAGCGTCTGCAGAAGCTGGCGCTCCTCGGCATGCGCTCTCCCGTCGGTGAGGCGTTGGCCCGAATGGCCAGTTCCCTCCCGGCCGGCCCGACCCACGACCTGCTCTTCTGGGCCACCTATTTCCGGGCCGTCCGCGAGTACATGAAGACCGGGACACTGCACCTCCTGGAGCTGGGGCTGCGCAGCATGACGGACGTGCTTTGAGAGGCACAACGGGGCGGTGTCGGCCATCCTGGAATGAGCTCGTTTGCTTTGGGAGGTTTGCCTGTGTACAATGACGCCCGCCCGTGTTCTTTCCTCCACCGAGGTGCGTCCATGTCAACGATGATCCGTCGGGGCTTTATCCAATCGATTCTCGTGAGCTCCCTCCTCGCCGCAGCGATTGCTGCGGGCTGCTCCACGAACGCCGGTCTCGGGACCATTTCCCTGGGGGATGGCACGACGACGGACGGCGATGCCGCGGCTCTTGACGGCGTGTCTCCGCCCCCCGACGCAGGCCGGGAGACGGGGCCGGCTGACCTCCCCCGACAGCCGGAGACCACCGTGCTGTCGGAGGTCACCGAGACGGCTGTGGGGACCGACACGGCCGACGCTGTTGTGCCGGAGGTCGTGGATACGGCCGCCCCGGAAGTCCTTCCGGACGGAGGCGCCGGCGACCTCCAGTGTATTCCGCTCTGCCCGGGCGACTGCGGTCCGGACGGTTGCGGCGGGAGCTGCGGCCAGTGCCCCGAGGGGCAGTCGTGCGAAGATGGGCTCTGCATCGCCCCGGAGGCATGCGAGTCCTCCAAGGACTGCCAGGAAGGGGTCTGCGACAAAGTGCTCGGCGTATGCGTGGACTGCATCGAGGATGTGGATTGCGATGCCGGCTACCGGTGTGCGGACAGCGAGTGCGTCCCGGCGGTCGACTGCACCTCGGACAAGGAGTGCAAGCCGGCCGGAATGATCTGCGACAAGGAAGCAGGGTACTGCGTCGAGTGCCTGGCCGACTTCGATTGTGCGGCGGAGCAGTACTGCTCCCAGAAACTGTGCCTCGAGGACGTCTGCAACGCAGGGGAGAAGAGCTGTCAGGCCGCCGCCGTGTGGGTATGCCAGGAGAACGGCTCCGGCTTTGTTTTCGAGGAGGGCTGTGCGGCCGGGACGTTCTGCGAGCAGGGCGAGTGCAAGCCGTGGGTGTGCGTGCCCGGGACCTCCGAATGCGACGGCGACCTGGCGGTCACCTGCAACGAGCTCGGCAGCGGGCCGGCCTCCACCAAAGATTGCGGTGCCGAACAGTCCGCGTGCATCAATGGGGCCTGCGTCCCCGTGTTGTGCGAGGATGGAGCGGTGCAGTGTGTGGAAGGCAACGTGCTTCAGACCTGCACGAACCTCGGGACCGAGCTGGTCAGCGAGGTCTGCCCCACCGGAACTTACTGCGATGCGGCCAAGCCGTCGTGCGTCCCCTGGGTCTGTGTGCCTGACTCGAGCTTCTGCGCTGGCAGCGTGGCCAAGAAGTGCGACTCCGCCGGCAGCGCAGTCACGTTCGAGGAGGATTGCGGGAAGTCGGGAAAGCTCTGCGCCGGCGGACAGTGTGTGGTCCAGGTGTGTCTGCCGTCCGCCGTCTGGTGCGTGTCGAGCCAGGCCAAGGCCGAGTGCGACAAGGACGGTCTCGGCTACGACACGACCGCCTGCCCCGCCCAGCAGTCGTGCTGGGATGCCGAATGTCACCCTTGGGCCTGTGTGCCGTCGCAGCCCTACTGCTCTGGGGTCACTGCCATGGTCTGCGATTCGTTCGGAAAGGGCCCGGCGGGCATGGGACAGGACTGTGCGGCCCAGGGTGATGTCTGCATCAACGGGGTCTGCGTGTGCGTGGCCCTGACCTGTCAGAAGGCGGGGATCGAGTGCGGTGACGGCCAGAACGGGTGCGGCGGCATCCTCCACTGCGGGGCATGTCCGCTCGGGCTTACCTGCGTGGCGGGGAAGTGCACCTGTGTGCCCGTCTGCACCGGGAAGGAATGCGGCGACAACGGCTGTGGTGGAACCTGCGGCACCTGCGTGGCGCCGCTCCAGTGCGTCGGGGGCAAGTGCGCCTGCGTGCCGACCACCTGCCAGGCGCTTGGAGTCAGCTGCGGATTGTGGGACGACGGCTGCGGAAAGACGCTGGACTGTGGTTCGTGCCTGCCCGGCTCGGTCTGCGAGCAGGGCAAATGCAAGTGCACGTCCCAATGCGAAGGAAAGGTTTGCGGGGCCGACGGGTGCGGAGGCTCGTGCGGCACCTGCCCGTTCCCCAACGACGTGTGCGAAGCCGGCAAGTGCGTCTGCAAGCCCGCCTCCTGCATCTCGCTCGGGTACGAGTGCGGCACTCCCTCGGACGGCTGCGGGAAGACGCTGTCGTGCGGGACCTGCCCGGACGGAAAGGCCTGCAGCAATGGAAAGTGCGCGTGTGCCCCGCAGTGTGCCGGCAAGCAGTGCGGTGCCAACGGCTGCGGCGGCTCGTGCGGTACCTGCGGAGCGGGCAAGACCTGCTCGAGCTTCCAGTGCGTCGACAACTCGACGCTGCCCGGGTGCAAGACCTCGACGCTGTCCGGCTGCGGGGGCTGCTCCTGCGAGGCCTGCGTATGCGCAGCCGACTTCTTCTGCTGCTTCAGTTCCTGGGATTCGATCTGCGTGAACCTGTGCACCTCCCAGTGTGGGGGGTGCGGCAAGCCTTCGTGTGGCAACGGCATTTGCGAGGGGGTCAATGGGGAGACCTGCTCGACCTGCAATTCGGACTGCATTTGCCAGCCGGGCCAGAAGTGCAGCAACGGGGCCTGCTGCACTCCGAGCTGCACAGGCAAGGTCTGCGGCAGCGACGGTTGCGGAGGGAGCTGTGGCGCGTGTACGGGGCCGAACCAGGCCTGTCAGAACGGGCAGTGCGTGTGCGTGCCGGCCACGTGCGGCAACTACGACTGCGGGATCAAGCCCGACGGCTGCGGAGGGCAAATCAACTGTGAAGGCTGCCCGGCCGGCTATGCGTGCCAGGGAACATCGTGCGTGTGCCAGCCCAACTGCACCGGGAAGGTCTGCGGCAGCAACGGCTGCGGCGGCACTTGCGGCACGTGTGCGGGAACCTGCTACAACGGGGCCTGCTACACGGGAATCGGGTGCGTGTCCTCGAACACCAAGGGGTGCGGCGGATGCGCCTGCGAAGCCTGTGTCTGTGCAATGGACTCGTACTGCTGCAGCAACATGTGGGATTCGATGTGCGTGACGGAGTGTCTCGAGCAGTGCGGAGGCTGCAAATAGCTGCCTTGCCCGGGTCGTCATCGGCATCGGCATCGTAGTCGTAATCGCAATCGTGGTCGCCCCACCCGGCGGCTACCGACTTGAGGTGAGGATGAGCGTCATGGCGGAATGGGTCGTCTCCCAGGTTTCGTGGGGTCATTTCTACCTGGACGGCGGGGCAATGTTCGGGATCGTCCCGAGGGCGATCTGGTCGAAGCTGCTGGAGCCGAACGAGAGCAACGGGATCCGGATGGCGCTCCGGTCGCTCCTGCTGCGTCGAGAGGACCGGGTCGTGCTGGTGGACTGCGGCATCTGGCCGGCCTTTCCCGAGAAGCTGCGTGACGGGGTCTATCGGGTTTGCCAGCCGGACATGCGGAAGACCTTGCGGGAGCAGGCCGGGCTCGAGCCGGAGCAGGTGACCGACGTGGTGGCCACCCACCTGCATTTCGACCACGTCGGCGGCATCGTGAGGCAGTCGGAGGGGGGGCTGGTTCCCACGTTTCCGAATGCACGGCTGCACGTGCAGCGGGGGCAGCTCGAGTGGGCACGGGCCGCGTCGATCAAGGACCGGGGGAGCTACGTTCCGTCCCTCGTCGAGCAAATCGACAGGAACCCCGGCTTGACCGTTCACGACGGGCCGTTCGACCTGGTCGACGCGGTCCGTGTCGAGGTGGCTGCGGGCCACACCCCGGGAATGCAAATCGTCCACGTCGTATCCGGCGGGCAGCGATTCGTCCATGCTGCGGACATGGTGCCCTCTTCGGCACACGTGCCGTTGCCGTACGTGATGGCGTTTGACCTGGAGCCGCTCAAGACGATCGCCGAGAAGGAATCGCTTTTCACTTCCTGGCCCGACGCTGTATATTTCTTCATGCACGACCCGGAGCACCCGTTCTGGAAGCTGGAGAAGACCGAGAAGGGGTGGCAGCGCGGCGCACGATGGGTGGGCGCCGCGTGACCCGGGGACTACCCCGTCGAAGCGAGGTGACTCCATGCGCGACAAGCTGAAGCTCGTGATCAACACCGGAGGGGGCGATGCCCCCGGGCTCAATGCCGTGATCCACGCCGTGGTGATGGGAGCGAGCCGCCGCGGGTGGCAGGTCTACGGCTCGAGGAACGGTTACGCCGGCCTGCTCGATACCGACGAGCTCGTGCCTCTCACGCCGGAGAAGGTGCGGGGAATCACCTCCCTGGGCGGGACCATCCTCGGCACCACGAATCGGGGGAATCCATTCCAGCTCGCCCATGACCATGGAGACGGGAAGATCGAGGTGCTGGACGTGTCGGACCGGGTGGTCACGAACTTCAAGCGGCTCGGCTTCGACTGCCTGATCGCGGTCGGGGGCGACGGGAGCCTGCGCATTGCCAGCCGATTTGCGGAGAAGGGGCTTCCGGTAGTCGGGGTACCCAAGACCATCGACAACGACCTGTCGGCCACGGTGATGACGTTCGGATTCGATACCGCAGTCTCGACCGCCACCGATGCGCTCGACCGGCTGCACTCGACGGCCTCCGCCCACGAGCGGGTGTTCGTGGTCGAGGTGATGGGTCGCTACGCAGGGTGGATCGCCCTGAACAGTGGCATCTCCGGCTCGGCGGACGTCATCCTCATCCCCGAGATTCCGTACGACATCGAGTCCGTGTGCCGCCGGATCATGGAGAACGAGCTGGATGGCCGGCGATACGCCCTGGTCGTCGCAGCGGAAGGGGCGGCTCCGGTGGGCGGGAGCATGACGCACAAGGGGAGCGGCGAGCCGGGTAGGGGGGAGGTTCTCCTGGGAGGTCTCGGGGAAGTGCTGGCCCGGGAGATTGCCGCCCGAACCGGGAAGGATACCCGCTCCCTCGTGCTCGGGCACCTCCAACGCGGAGGATCGCCCACGACCTTCGACCGCCTGCTGGCCACCCGTTTCGGGGCCGCTGCCATCCGCTTCATCGAGCAGGGGATGCTCAACATCATGGTGGCGCATGCGCCGCCCGGAATGGCCCCCATCCCCCTTGCGGAAGCGGTCCGGAACACGAAGAACGTTCCGCTCGATTGCGACACGGTGGCAACCGCCCTCGACCTCGGAATCTGCCTCGGCAACTGAGCACCCGGCGGCATTGCACGGTCCCCACGAGACATCGCGCCAACCTACGCGTTGATCTGCAACTACCTGCTTGGTATACTCCTGTCGCACGTGCGACGGCATGGGCGGCGGCGGCATCTCGGCGAACAATGGAGGACTCGATGAACAGGCAACTGTCCCTTCTGGCGTTGGTTCTGGTCGGCATGGCGTTCTTCTTCGCTTCGTGCCCCGGGTCGAGCCAGGGAGGAGGGACTCCGCTCGGGCTCGACGGCTGGTACAAGCCCACCCCGGCCGACGCCGGTGGCGGAGACGCTGCAGTCGACGTGGGTGGGGACACCTGGGTTGCCCGGCCTTGCGGGACCGACGATGACTGCGAAGGCGGGTGGTTCTGCGACCCCGTCACCAACACCTGCGTCGAGTGCTACGAGCACGCCCAGTGCCACCAGGGAATCTGCGTCGACAACCAGTGCCAGCAGCTGATCCCCTGCGGTGACGGACAGCAGTGCCCGGACGGCACCGTATGCGACCCCGAGCTGGGAGTCTGCGTGGAGTGCATCCAGGACTCGGATTGCCCCCAGGGCTACGAATGCAGCAAGTACACGTGCCAGCCCGAGCAGCCGTGCGCAGAGGACTCCGATTGCCCTGACGGCATGATCTGCAACCCGCACACCCTCGTCTGCGTCGAGTGCCTGTCCGATGCCGACTGCCCGCTCGAGGAGTGGTGCATGGTCGACGACGGCGTGTGCCTCAAGGACCTCTGCGCACCGGGGGCCAAGGTGTGCGTGTCGGGCGGCGTGAAGATCTGCAAGGACAACGGCGGCGGCTATGGCGAGACGCTCCCCTGCCCGGAAGGAACCATGTGCAAGGACGGCGAGTGCGTGCCCTTCGAAGTGTGCATGCCCGGTACTTCCCACTGCGTGACCGAGGTCAGCTACAACCTCTGCAACGACGACGGGACCGAGTGGCTCACGAAGGAGTGCGACCCCGGGTTCACGTGCAAGGAGGACGAGGTTGGCCACGCCGTGTGCGTCCAGGAGTGCGTGCCGGTATGCGACGGGATCGAGAAGAACTTCTGCGGACCTGACCTTTCCGGCTGCGGCCTGTGCGACGAGTGCATGCCGGGCTACGAGTGCCCCGAGGGGGCAGCCGGGCTTCCCCCGGGGACCTTCGTGCCCTGCGGCGGCGTCTGCTCGTGCGAGGGGAAGCAGTGCGGCAGCGACGGATGCGGCGGATGGTGCGGGGACTGTGAGCCCGGCTTCGTCTGCCAGGCCGGGCAGTGCATCTACCTCGGGCTGACCTGCCAGCAGGCTTGGGACTGCGTCGTCTCCTGCGATGCGCTGCCGCTCGAGGCCTGTGCCGACGGGTGCCTGGCTGCCACCATGCCCGAAGCTCAGGGGACGCTCAAGGAGCTCCTCGAGTGTATCCAGATGTTCTGCGGCGGACAGCTCGTTCCCGGCTGCCTCCAGGAGGCCGCCATGGGAGCGTGCCAGAAGCAGTTCGACTTGTGCATGACCTGTCTCCCGGACTGCTTCGGCAAGGAGTGCGGGGATGACGGCTGTGGCGGCGATTGCGGCGCGTGCCCCGCCGGGTTTGCGTGCTCCGACGGCAAGTGCGTCGGGCAGGGCCAGTGCGGCGAGATCCTCGACTGCATCGTCAACAGCCAGGCCCCCCCCGACGTGTCGGTCCCGATGTGCATGTCGCAGTCGTCTCCGGACGCACAGGCGCTCTTCCTCAAGTTTGCGGACTGCGTGCAGCAGACCTGCGGGGATTTCCAACCCGATTCCGAGTGCTACTTCATGGCGATGGTGGGGGCCTGTGCCGATTCCTACAAGAATTGCGTGGAGTGCACCCCCGCCTGCATCGGCAAGGAGTGCGGGTCGGACGGTTGCGGCGGCTGGTGCGGATTCTGCCAGCCGGGGTCCGATTGCGACTCAGGCAAGTGCGTCTGCATACCGAACTGCGGCGGCAAGGAGTGCGGCCCGGACGGCTGCGGCAACCTGTGCGGCGTTTGCGACGACGGGTTCAGCTGCACCGACGGTGGCAAGTGCTACTGCAAGCCGGATTGCGTCAACAAGGAGTGCGGAGGGGACGGGTGCGGCGGGATGTGCGGCTTCTGTCCCCCCGCGGGGTACGAGTGCACCAAGAACGGGAGCTGCGTTCCGCTGACGTGCAAGGCGGGGCAGATGGAATGTGACGGCAACACCCCGCTCATCTGCGGTCCGGATGGTACCTGGATATCGCTGGGATTGTGCCCCGAGGGGACGTTCTGCTCCGGCGGCAGCTGCGTCCCGTGGGTTTGCCTCCCGGGCGAGACCAAGTGTGAGGGCAACGGCTTCATCGAGTGTGCGGACAACGGTGCCGGCTGGCTGCCGGTGGAGCTGTGCCCCGCGGGCAGCGAGTGCAAGGGCGGCAAGTGCGTGCCGACGGCCGGTTGCGGGGATATCCCGAAGGTCGGCTGCTGTACGGGGACCACGTTCTTCGTGTGCACCGACGGTGCGGTCTCGGCATCGGAGTGCGGCGACCTGGGATGCGGCTGGATCGAGAACTGGGGCTACGGCTGCGGCGGCAGCGGCGAGGACCCGAACGGCAAGTTCCCGCTGGCCTGCCCCGGGTGCAATCCGGTCTGCGAGGGGAAGGAGTGCGGGAGCGACGGGTGCGGCGGGACGTGCGGGGAGTGCCAGCCCGGGTCCATCTGCACCGACGGAATCTGCGAGCCCCTCTGTCTGCCCGACTGCAAGGGGAAGGTCTGTGGCGAGGACGGCTGCGGCGGTGTGTGCGGCCTGTGCGCCCCCAACCAGGTGTGCCAGGCGGGCAAGTGCGTCGTCCCCCCCACCTGCAAGACCATGCTCGACTGTGCTCTCGGGTGCTGGACGCTGGGCGATGCCTGCTTCGGAACCTGCAGCCAGGGAGCGGATGAAGCAACCTACAAGAAGTTCAAGGACACTTGGGCCTGCGCTACCGCTGCCTGCATGGCCGTCAGTGACCCGACCTGCTTCAAGAACGCCCTGACCGGCAAGTGCTACCAGCAGTACCTCGTGTGTGTCTCGTGCGCTCCGGCCTGTGCGGGGAAGAAGTGCGGTCCGGACGGTTGCGGCGGCGCCTGTGGTGCCTGTGCCGCGGGCGAGGAGTGCGTGCAGGGGGCATGCAAGCCGGTGTGCATCCCGGTCTGCAACGGCCTGGAATGCGGGGACAACGGCTGCGGCGGGCAGTGCGGCCTGTGCAAGCCGGGCTACGAGTGCCAGGACGGGAAGTGCGTGTACCAGTGCGTGAAGCAGTGCGCCGGCAAGGAGTGCGGTCCCGACGGCTGCGGCGACGTCTGCGGGTACTGCCCTCCAGGCCTGGTGTGTGCCGATTACGGCCTGTGCATCCCCGAAGCATTCTGCGGCGACGGATACTGTGATGCCGAGGCCGGGGAGAACCAGCAGAACTGCCCCAAGGACTGCGGTCAGACCACAACCGGCTGCGACCCCACTCCGTTCGCCGGCTGCGGCGGGTGCAAGTGCGAGGCCTGCGTCTGTCAGATGGACCCGTACTGCTGCCAGGTCGGGTGGGATACCATCTGCGTCGAGGAGTGCAAGCAGTGCGGCGGATGCTGCGCACCCCAGTGCACGGGCAAGGAGTGCGGTCCCGACGGCTGCGGCGGCCAGTGCGGAACCTGCTCGGCCGACAAGAAGTGCAACGCGGCCGGCAAGTGCGAAGTCGTGTGCGTGCCCGATTGCGCGGGCAAGCAGTGCGGCCCGGACGATTGCGGCGGTACCTGCGGTACCTGCCCCGTCAACCAGACCTGTCTCAACGATGTGTGCTTTGCAGGCAAGTCGTGCTCACAGCTCGTGGATTGCTCCGTCGGGTGTGTGCAGCAGTCCGGTGCGGAGTGTCTCTTCGACTGCCTTGACCAGGGAACGCCCGAGGCCCAGACCAAGTTCTTCGACCTGCTCCAGTGCGTGATGTGGCAGTGCGGGATGAACATGGACCTGGACTGCATGCTCAAGTCCATGAAGGGAGCGTGCCTGGCCGAGTACAACGCCTGCATCCAGTGCAAGACGGACTGCGTGAACAAGCAGTGCGGCCCCAACGGTTGCGGCGGCAACTGCGGCGTGTGCCAGACCGGCTACTACTGCGACAATTACAAGTGCAAGCCGCAGTGCACCCCTTCCTGCACCGGGAAGGAGTGCGGCGACAACGGGTGCGGCGGAAGCTGCGGCGTGTGCAAGACCGACATGCAGTGCTCCGATACCGGCAAGTGCGTGCCAGTGTGCAAGCCCAATTGCACCGGAAAGCAGTGCGGAGCGGACGGGTGCGGCGGTCTGTGCGGAAGCTGCCCGGCCGGGATGGTCTGCAGTCCGGAAGGGCTCTGCCAGCCGGTGGGGCCGGTCTGCGGGGACGGCGTGTGCAGCGGGCAGGGGGAATCCTGTCTCTCGTGCCAGGAGGATTGCGGCCCGTGCACGGGGGATTGTTGCCAGTCCCACGACTCGGTCGGATGCAGTGACCCGGCCGTGACCAAGTGCGTCTGCTCCATGGATTCCTTCTGCTGCGAGGTGATGTGGGACAGCCTGTGTGCGGACGAAGCCCAGAACCAGTGCGGTGCCAAGTGCGGCTGCGTGCCGAGCTGTGCGGGCAAGCAGTGCGGCCCCGACGGCTGCAACGGTACGTGCGGGACGTGTCCTGCCGGCATGACCTGCCAGTCGGGCGTGTGCAAGACGGTCTGTACGCCCAACTGCGTCGGCAAGCAGTGCGGCACGGACGGCTGCGGCGGGACGTGCGGCAAGTGTGCCGACGGGTTCAAGTGCGACACGGGCAAGTGCGTGCCCTCCTGCGTGCCGTCGTGCACGGGCAAGAAGTGCGGCCCGGACGGGTGCAGCGGGATTTGCGGCCTGTGCGGACCGGATCAGGTCTGCCTCTCGGGCCAGTGCCAGGATGCCTGGGATTGCGAGCTGCTGCTCAACTGTCTGTGGGATTGCGCCGAGGGAGATGAGACCTGCACCGGCGGCTGCTGGTCCAAGGCCAGCCCGGAAGCGCAGGAGCAGTACCTCGTCATCTGGGAGTGCATCCTGGAGGTGTGTGGCCCCGAGCCGGTGGAACCCTGCCCCGGCCAGGCCATTCTCACCGGGGAGTGCAAGGACGAATTCAACGCCTGCCTCGATTGCACCCCCACCTGCACCGGCAAACAGTGCGGGTCGGACGGTTGCGGCGGCGACTGCGGTGCCTGCCCGACGGGCTACACCTGCAGCGTCTACGGGTACTGCAACTGCGTCCCCAGCTGCACCGGCAAAGTGTGCGGCAACGATGGGTGCGGGGGGAGCTGCGGCGAGTGCTCGACCGGCTACCAGTGCAACCTGTCAGGCAAGTGCGTGTGCCTGCCGCAGTGCACCGGCAAGCAGTGCGGCCCAGACGGATGCGGTGGAAGCTGCGGCCTGTGCCCCGTCGGCCAGGTGTGCGACCCGACCGGCAAGTGCGTGGCCGGGTGCGTACCCAATTGCGTGTCTGCTGACGGAACCATCAAGCAGTGCGGTCCGGACGGCTGCGGCGGCCAGTGCGGCTATTGCCCGCCGGGGCTCACTTGTACGGCCGCCGGGCAGTGCCAGCAGACCGGCCCGGTCTGCGGGGACGGCCAGTGCGACGCCTATGGCGGCGAGTATTGCCTGACCTGCCCGACGGACTGCGGGCCCTGCACCGGAGACTGCTGCACCGCCCACGACGGAACCGGATGCGCCGACCCGGCGGTGACCAAGTGTGTCTGCTCCATGGACCCCTTCTGCTGCCAGACCACGTGGGACAGCATCTGCGCCAGTGAGGCTCAGCAGCAGTGCGGTGCCAAGTGCGGCTGCATCCCGAGCTGCACCGGCAAGCAGTGCGGCAGCGACGGCTGCGGCGGTTCCTGCGGAACCTGCAAGAGCAACGAGTGGTGCGACCAGACCGGGAAGTGCATCGTGGTCTGCACGCCGCAGTGCACCGGCAAGAAGTGCGGCCCGGACGGCTGCGGCGGCACGTGTGGAACCTGTCCCGCCGGACAGCAGTGCAATGCTTCCGGCCAGTGCGTGTGCGTCCCCAACTGCCTCAACAAGGCATGCGGTCCGGATGGCTGCGGCGGCAGTTGCGGCACGTGCGGCCAGTGGCAGACCTGCACCCCGTCGGGGCAGTGCAAGATCGTCACTCCGCTGTGTGGGGACGGGAACTGCCAGGCTTTCCTGCAGGAGGACTGCGATTCCTGTCCTGCAGACTGCGGAAAGTGCTGCGGCAACGGCGTGTGCGAGGGCAAGTTCCTCGAGACCTGCAGCACCTGCCCCTCGGATTGCGGCAAGTGTTGCGGCAACGGCTTCTGCGACGTGAGCTACGGCGAAACCTGCTCCACCTGCGCCCTGGACTGCGGTGCCTGCCCACCGGTCTGTGGCGATGCCAAGTGCGAGCAGGACAAGGGGGAGACGTGCACCAACTGCTCCGCGGATTGCGGGACATGCCCCGACACCTGCGGCGACGGTCTCTGCTCCACGCAGGAGAGCTGTGTGACGTGCTCGGCCGACTGCGGCCCGTGCGAGCAGAGCTGCTGTCTGCCGGGACAGGACCCCGGCTGCTCCAACCTGACCGTTCAGAAGTGTGTGTGCGCCATGGACTCCTACTGCTGCGACGTGGCGTGGGATTCCATCTGCGCCGGCGAGGCGGACCAGTGCGGCTCGTGCAACGGCAACTGCTGCCTGGCCGACTCCACACCCGGTTGCGACGACGAGACCATCGAGCAGTGCGTGTGCGCGAAGGACCCCTACTGCTGCAACGTGAAGTGGGATGCCTCCTGCGCCGCGGACGTGACCAGCATGGGGTGCGGGAAGTGCGGTACGGTTCCGGTCTGCGGCGACGGCATGTGCGACGCGACATCGGGCGAGACCTGCACCACCTGCCCCAAGGACTGCGGCATCTGCCCGTGTGTCCCCAACTGCACGGGAAAGCAGTGCGGCTCGGACGGCTGCGGCGGGAGCTGCGGCACCTGCCCGGAGGGGCAGACCTGCTCGGCCCAGGGGACCTGCTCCGGCACCGCGGGGCTTACCTGCGCCCAGATCCTGCAATGCTCCACCAAGTGCACCGACCTGACCTGCTTCATGAGCTGCTACAACCAGGGCACTGCGCAGTCCAAGCAGATCTACTGGACGCTCATGGGCTGCGTCATGGCCGAGTGCGGCATGCCGCCGTCCCAGCAGTGCATGCTCATGGCCTTCATGGGCACGTGCAACCAGGACTACCAGAAGTGCGCGGCGAACTAGGCTGCCAGGCCCCCGGACGGATGGCGGGCGGGAGCGCGAGGAACGGACATGAATGGCAACTGGGGTGGGAGCTACTCCTGCGGCAAGTGCGGCAGCGCTGTGCCAAAGGACGCGGGCAGGTGCCCCCACTGCGGAGCCCGGCTATCCGGGATCCGTTGCGGATCCTGCGGGCACGTCGGGGGCTCGTCGGACTTCGTAGGGGACATGTGCCCCAGGTGCGGCTCGGCCGTGCGGACCTCGGCAACGGACTTCCCGGACTGGCTGGGACATTCCGTGCTGATCGGCATTCTGGTCATTGGCGTGGGGGGCTACGGGCTGCACCAGTGGCACAAGCACGCCTCGACCGGCACCATCGAGGGGACGATCTCAGGTGAGGTTCCCGCCGAGGACCGTACGCAGGTTGTCCTCTTCGTGGAGACGGTTGCTCCGGGAGCGCAGTCTGACAACGGCCCCAGGCCCATCCGCTCAGAGGCCGATTTCCCGTTTGCGGACACGTTGCGTCTCGAAAACGACGTGATTCGAATGACAGAGTGCACGGGTGTTCCCTGTCAGTACGAGGCTGACGACGTGACCCCGGGCACGGTCTCCGTCTGTGCAGCTTTCGCCAGGGAAGGCGGGACGGTTCAGTTCATCCACACGGGCGGCGTCGTCGGCTGCGCCCCCCTTGCGACGGTTCAGCCCGGAGAAACGGCGACCGTCGACTTCCAGCTCGACTACGTGATCGGGAGCGGCCCCATCCAGCAGAGCCCACAACGATAGGTGCCGCTCGGCCAGCCTGCTCCAGGCAGCAACGGTCCACGCGACTTGAGGGAAGGAAGCGGGTCTCGATCGAACCGCGCTCAGCGGCCTTCCCGCCCACTCCCGCTCGCTGGCGCCGTGCAGCTGTGAAGCGACGTCAGCGGGTTCAGCGGGCTTCCCGCAGCAGGGCCAGGTTCTTCTCGAGGGTCTTTCCCGTCATGAGGTCGGCCAGCGCGGCTTCGTAGTGGGGAAGCTCGAGTCCGGGCAGAACCTTCTCCCGGGCCAGCGTGGCCAGAACGGCTACGTTCTGCATGCGCGCATCGGTGAGCCCGTCGACGAAGACGCGGATTGCCCGGATACCAAGTCCCCGGCAGGCCGTCTCCAGCTCGGCCGGCGTGACGGCCGTCTTCTCCTGGAGGCGGACCGGAAGAGGCTGCCAGACGGCATCGTAGTAAACCAGGGTCCCGCCGGGGCGAAGGAAGTCGAGTGTTCCCCGCAGCGCCTCGTGTCGCTCGAGGGCCACCACGAGGTCTGCCTGCCCTCGGCCGAACATGGGCGAGCTGCAGTCGCTGCCCAGTCTCAGGAACGACACGACCGTGCCGCCACGTTGGGCCAGCCCGTGCGTGTCGCAGCCGTGCACCACGTGGCCGGCATGGTCCGCTGCCCGCATCATGGCCTCGGAGAGCATGCCGATTCCCTGACCGCCGACGCCGATGAGATACGCGTTGAATCTATTCATGGCCGCCTCCTACTTCGCCCTGGGGGGGGTGATCGCATGGGCCGGGCATGTCTGGAGACAGCTCCCGTCGCCAATGCACAGGTCGGAGTGGGTATCGATGCTCCCATCCTCCCCGAACTGGAACGTAGGGCACGCAAACCGGGAGATGCACTCCCTCGCCCGACTGCACTTTTCCTGGTCCACGCGGACCATCTTCTCGACGCGGTCCCCCTTGCGCCGGGCATCCCGAGTTGCCTTGAGCATGCAGGGATGGCTGGCGATGATCACCTTGAATCCCTCCTGGCCGATGGCCTCCCTGACCAGGGCGGTCAGCTTCCCGACCGCATACGCGTCGACCCGCCGGGGCGTCACGCCGATGGCCTCGAGCACGCTGTCGATGCGGACGGCCGGCGTCTCCCCGTTGAAGTTCTGACCCGAGCCGGCATGGTCCTGGTGCCCGGTCATGGCCGTGGTCCCGTTCTCCATCACGATGAGGGTCAAGTTGTGCTTGTTGAACACCGCATTAATGATGCCCGGAAGCCCCGCATGGAACAGAGTCGAGTCCCCCAGGAAGGCGATGACGGGCCGGGTCTTGTTGAAGAGAGCGAGCCCCGAGCCGGTCGGAACGCTGGCCCCCATGTCCAGGAACATCTGGCCCACGTTGTAGGGCGGGAGGAACCCGAGCGTGTGGCAGCCGACGTCCGCCAGGGTGATCTCGGCATCAGAGATGGCCTTTCTCACGGCATAGAACGCAGTCCGGTGCCCGCACCCGGGACAGAGCTGCGGCGGTCGAGCCGACACCGTGACCGGGACCTGGGGTCTCGCCTGTGCCGGCGGGAGGAGATCGGGCCAGACCTTGCGCAGCACCTCGGCCACCTTGTCCGGTCCGTACTCGCCGATCCAGTCGTCGATGTCGCTCTTCCCCTTGAGGACGACATCGATTCTCCGCTCGTAAGCAATGGCCTTGACCTGCTGCTCGACGAAGTCGTCGAGCTCTTCCAGGATCTTCACCTCGGCGTGGGACGACAGGAAGTCCCCGACCAGCCCCGAGGGAAGGGGATAGGGCATTCCCAGGGCCAGCACGTCGGGCTTGTCCGCCGAGTCGAGCAGGACATCCTCCAGGGAGCGCAGCGGGAGACCGGCCACGATGATGCCGCGCCGCCGGTTTCCGTGGTCGAGAAGCCGATTGAAGGGGCACTTCTCGGCGTAGCTGCGGAACCACTCAATGTTGGCCAGCGCCTTGGCCTTGAGCGGGAAGACGCGGGAGGTGAGGGGGATGTACGGGCCATTGGCCGGATCGAACCGGGGCGAACGGTCGTGCGGCTCCGGACGGTACGCCGCAAAGGGTACCCGCATCTTGGCATGGCAGACGTGGGTCGTCATGCGCAGGATGACGGGCTTTCGACGCTCCCGGGACAGGCGGAGTGCCTCGAGGTACATGGCGTACGCCTGGATCGGGTCGGCCGGCTCCAGGACGGGGACGTACGCGAGGCGAGCCAGGTGGCGATTGTCCTGCTCGTTCTGAGAGGAGTTGGCCCCAGGGTCGTCTCCGAGAATCACGACCATCCCGCCGACGAGCTCGAGGAGGGATAGCTGGACGAAGGTGTCGGCCGCGACGTTGAGTCCCACGCTCTTGAAGAACACACACGAGGCATGCCCGTTGACCGAGGCGCCCAGGGCCACCTCCAGGGCCACCTTCTCGTTGGTCGAAAATTCGAAGTAGAACGGCCTCTTGTCCAGTGGAATGGCCGCGATGGCCGTGGCGATCTCCGGAGTGGGGGAGCCGGGATAGGCAGTGACCACCTGGGTCCCGCTTTCCACCATGGCCCGCACCAGCGCCGTGTTGCCGATCATGATCTCGCTGCCGGCATCCTGCGACAGCAACATGTCACCCAGTCCTTTCATGAGCACCTCCCGAATGGCGCTGAGATGTTAATCGCCGCGGCGAGAACCGGCAAGAGGTGCTCAGAATCGGGCCGATAGCTCCAGGCCCCCGCCGACGAGAAACCCCTCGCTCCGGATGATGCCTCGAGCATACGGCTGATCGTCCGTGCCGGCTGCTCCGGCCGCGTTGTCTCGGGGCACGAGATAGATTCCCTGGGCATGTGCGGACAGCAGGAGCTCAGGGCGGGTTTCGGTCCGGTCGAGCAGCCGCACGGCGGCACCGGCCGTGAACGAGTGCCAGGAGTTGTCGAGCAGCATGTTGAGGTGCCGCTGGTCAGGCTCCAGGGGCGACAGCCGATACGAGTAGCCTCCACGAACGGCCAGCCCGTTGGTCCAGCGGTACTCGACGGCACCTCGGGGCATCCACGTATTTCGGAGACGGGCGGCAGGGCGATTGGCCGATTCCACGCGGAACCAGCCGCCCAGATCCTCGATGTAGAGGGTCTTGTCGGAGGACAGGGAGTCTTCGGGCACCTCCAGCCTGAGTATCTGGACATGGTCCTCGAACTGCTTCCACAGAGCAAACTCCACCTCGGCCGTCACGGTGAGCCCCGTGTCGGGCGGGGCAGCGGTCAGTCCAGCAACCAGGCGGTGGGGCCTCCAGGCGAAGGCACCGGTCATTTCGTAGGGGACTTCGACCCGGACGGGCTGACCGAGGTCGAGCTCCATGACCGCCTCGATGTTCATGTCCATCGAGGTCTCCTCGGCCGAATGGTAGACGACCGCGGCCGTGGCCCAGGACAACGGGCGGGCGAACAGGCCGGCCGTCCACGAGGCGGACAGGTCGAGGCGCTGCGTCGTGTCGGCCTGGCTGGGGGCCGGCGGGTTCTTGTCCGGGTGCTCCGAGTCGAACGAGGCCACCGGGTTGTGGGTGGAGAAGGTCCCGTTCACGCGGGAGTGGACCGACGTGCCGGCCCCCAGAAACAGGTGGTCGGGCCAGACTGCGCTGCCCAGTCCGAAATGGATCCGAGCCTGGTTGAACGGGGCGTTGAAGGTCGGGAAGAAGGGCCGGTCGGCCCGGCTTCCGGAGAAGTGCGCCAGGCTGCCGCCATCGCCCGGAACGAGCAAGGTGCCGCCAAATGCCGCCGGAATCGGCAGCGAGGGGAAGAGACGGCCCAGCGGGAGAACGAAGCTCATTCCGACTCCCGAGTAACGCTCGAAGTCCCCGGCCTCGTCGACGGCCTGGTCCAGGGCGGCACGGCCGGCAGCCTCGTCCAGCATGCCATCGGCATCCCTCAGCTGGAATGCAGGCACGTGTCCGAGGCTTCCGGCCGATTCGACCGACGTGGACATTCCCGAGTACACCGTGGTGTAGAAAAGGCCCACGGTTCCAGGTGCAACGGCCAGAAGCGCGGGGTTGTACCACGCAGCGGCACCGTCCTGGCAGTCGGCTGCCACGGCCCCGGACAGGGCGGCATTCCGACTCCCCAGCCCAAAGTAGTCCGAGGCCTCGGCGGGCATCCCCACCAGAAGAGGCAGAAGGGTCAGCGCTCCTCGTACCAGTCGGGGCGCAATCGCTGAAATCTCCATCGCAGCACCGTTCCCAGAAGCTTGAATCCGACACGAATAGCGGCCTTGATCTCGCCGCTGATCTTGGACTGCCCCTGCCGTTGCCGGTAGCCGGCGGGGATCTCCACCATGCGCCAGCCGAGGCGGGCGGCTTTGGCCTGCATCTCCACGGTCCACCCCATGCCGCGGTCCTTCATGTCGAGCGACTGGAGTGCCTCGAGCCGCAGCACCCGGAGCGGACCGAGGTCGGTGAAGCGGGACCTGTAGAACCGCCAGATCAGCAGGCGGGAATACCAGATGGCGAAGCGGGACTTGGTGGGCAGGGCCCCCTGCTCCCGCTCGCCGCGCACCCGGGAGCCGAGCACCATGTCGGCCTCCCCGGACAGCAGCAGCTCGAGGTGCCGCGCCAGCTCGTCCGTATGGTCCGCATGGTCGCCGTCCACGAACGTGACAAACTCGCAGTGCGGTGCCACCTTCGGAATTGCCTCGACCCCGGCCCACACGACGGACCCGTACCCCTTGCGCTTCTCGTGGACCACCGCAGCACCGTGCTGAGCCACGATCTCGAGCGTGCGGTCAGTGCTCCCGTTGTCCACGACGATCGGAAAGACTCCCTCCGGCAGGTCGCGCAGGGTCGGTCCGATTCCCACCTCTTCGTTCCACACCGGGATGATGGCCACGGTTCGGGCCAGGGCCTGCCGGATGTCCTCCGCCGTCGGCCTGCGGTTGGCTCGGGTGCTCGGGCCGGAGCCCGGGCTGCTCACGATCACGTCCGACCCGGTCACAGGAGCCCTCCGTCGGCCCCGATGCGGCGTCGAACCTGGCCGGGGAGCGTCCCGGCCAGCCAAGCGTCCGTCGCCGGGCAGATGCGATCGCGGGAAGCGGAGCGCCGGCGCGCCAGGTCGGCCAGATCCTCGATGACATCCACGTCGTGGCAGCTCCCCACCACCGACAGGGTCAGCCCCAGAGAACGGGCAGCCGCAGCAGTCTCCTCAGCGACCGTCGATGTGCTCCAGGTGATGCCCTTGAACAGTCCCGGGTGGAAGCGGTTCATTCCGATGAGGTAGTAGCCTCCGTCCTCGGCCGGCCCAAGCACCACGTCGCTGGAGGCCAGCCGGTCGAATGCCGACATCAGGTCCGACTCGCGAATCTCCGGAGAGTCGGCGCTCACCAGGATGGCCGGCGAGAACCCGTTGGCCAGGGGCCAGCGGATCGCCTGGGCCAGCCGGTCGCCGAAGGGCAGGTCGGGTTGCCGGATCATCCGGAAGCGACGGAATGGGTTCCCTCCGATCGGGTCCGGAGGGCTCTGCGTGCGTCCGTCGGGGAAGGCCAGGATCCCGAGCGGTACCGTCCTGGGGAGAGAATCCAGCTTCCGAGCGGTATCCGCGAGGAAAGCCTGGTACAGCAGGAACGTATCGGCTTCACCCAGGTCGGCAGCCAATCGAGTCTTGCAGCTCCCAAGCACCGGGTATCGCCCGAACAGAACGGCCCCACGGGTTGCGCCTTCCCGCTCCCCAGTCTGCGTTTCCACGTCGCCCTCCGCCGGAACAGAGCCACCAATTTGTCTTCATTATGCCGCACGAAGGCAATCCTGCCAAAAGGTTTTCGACCCGGGGGAATGGGATTGCAAATCCGGCGCACTTGGGGAGAATGCCCCGGAGAGGGGGTTGGAGCGCATGCGAGTCACGCCGGTCGTCCTCGGTTTCCTGCTGTCGGGCCTTGCTGGCTTGTGCCTCGCTGGCCAGGTCTCGGCCGCTGAGCCGGCGGGCGGGCCCGGGGGCCCCGGGGGACGGCCGTTCAAGCTGGTCAACCTGAAGGCGGGATTCACCGTGGACGCGCTCGACGACCCGGCCTCGGACGTTTACTGCCAGGACGGGGTCCGGGCCGCAGGCAACTTCGGGTTGCAGACGGCCTTCTTCCCGTTCACGGCGGAGGTCACCTTCCAGACGACCGTGGCCGTGGAGCTCTATGCCGGTGCCTGGTGGCCGTTTCTCCGGTTGGGACCGGGATGGCTTGCCGCCTCGGCCGGGCTGTTCGGCCGCACCGCCATGACCTCGACTCCCGACGGCGACGAGGGATGCGGTGGAGCGATCGGAACCAGCATGGAGGAGAACTTCGGCGTCGGGGCCACCGTCGAGTACCTCATGCTCGACGGGTACCTCGGATTCCTGGTCGACATGCGTCAGACGGTGCTGTCCCCTGCCTCGACCTTCGTCACCATGGGCGTAGACGTGAGCCCGCTGCTGGTCCTGGTGCTGCGGCGTCTTTGACCGGGCATGCCGCGCGACGCATGGTTTGGCTGATCGGTCACCATCGGCTGTTGCCCCTCCCGCGTGGTCGGGGTTGTGTGCCGCCAGGGTGTTGCCCCTCCCGCGTGGTCGGGCCGTGTGCTGCCAGCAAGGAAGGCCGGTGATGGTTGCCGCTTCCCAAGATCCTGTTTAGAATGTGCCCTTGCCGACTCTCGTTTGGGGGGATACCGATGACGAACCGATGCAGTCAGCGATGGAGCCGTGGCCTCGTGACTTTGGGCACTCTGCTGGCCGCGTGCAGCTCCGGCGGTAGCGTGGTGGAGGTGCCGGATTCCACCGCGGACGGTCCCGTCGGGGGGGCCGATGTCGACGACCTGGGCCCCCGCGTCCCCGAGACCGCTCCGGATGCGGGCACGCCAACCCCGGACGCGGCGGAGGACATTGGGTTCGAGCTGACGCATCCGGACCTCGAAGCGGGGGATTTCGGCCCTGAGCCTGGCACGGCCGGGTGGCCTTGCACCACGGGAACTGAGTGTGACGAGGGGTATTGCATCCAGACCCCCGAGGGGAAGCGGTGTACGATCTCGTGCGTGGAGGAGTGCCCGTTCGGGTGGGAGTGCCTGCCCTATCAGCCCTCGGGACCCGACGGAGTGTTCGTCTGCCTTCCGGTCGAGGTGGAGCTGTGCCGCCCCTGCAAGGCGAACTCCGAGTGCTTTGGCGCGGGAGGAGGCTCCGGCCAGGCCTGTGTCCGCTACGGGGAAGACGGGGCATTCTGCGGGACGGCCTGCAGTCCGGCCGACTCGCCCACCTGCCCTGTCGGATACGCCTGCAACGAGGTCGAGGCCGTGTCCGGAGACTTCGTGTTCCAGTGCATTCGTGTGGAAGGGGAGTGCGCCTGCCAGCCGTGGCACGTCGACTCCGGGGCCTCGACGGACTGCTCCGTGGCCAACGAGTGGGGTACCTGCTCCGGTGAGCGCATGTGCAAAGCCGGCGGGCTGTCCTCCTGCTCGGCAGCGGTCCCGGCCGAGGAGGAGTGCAACGCCGAGGACGATGATTGCGACGGCTCGGTGGATGAAGAACTTCCTTCCCAGCCCTGCCTGGTCGTGGGCCCGTCGGGGAATTGCCCCGGCACTTCGGTCTGCCTCGGGGGAAAGGAGGTCTGCCAGGGCAAGGAGGCGGCTCCGGAGAAGTGTGACGGCGAGGACAACGACTGCGACGGAGAGATCGACGAAGGGTTCCTCGACACGGATCTGGACGGCACCGCGGACTGCCTCGAGAACGACAAGGACGGGGATGGCATCGCAGACGGGCCTGACAACTGCCCGAACGTGTTCAATCCGCAGCAGGGGGATTTCGACTTCGACGGCCTGGGAGACCTGTGCGATCAGGACGACGATAACGACATGACCCCCGACGAGCTGGATTGCGCCCCCAAGGACCCGAAGGTCCACCCCGAGGCCGCCGAGGTCTGCGACGGTCTCGACAACGACTGCAACTATGTCGTGGACGAGGGCTTCCCCGATGCCGACTTCGACGGCTGGAAGGACTGCACGGACGACGACGATGACAACGATTCCACCCCCGATTCGGCTGATTGCGCACCGTTCGACGCGGCCGTGAACCCCAAGGCCTCCGAGGCCTGCAACGGCAAGGACGACGACTGCGATTCCTCCACCGACGAGGGCTTCCCCGATTCGGACGGAGACGGCACTCCCGACTGCCAGGACGGCGACGCGGACGGAGACGGCCTGGACGACGCCGACGACAATTGCCCCGAGCTCGCCAACCCCGATCAGGCCGACCTCGACCTGGATCAGATCGGCGATGCCTGCGACCCGGATGCGGACGGCGATGCCATTCCCGACGCGATCGACAACTGCCAGGGGCTCAAGAACACGCTCCAGGGGGACATCGACAAGGATGGGCAAGGGGATGAGTGTGACGGCGATGACGACGGAGACGGCCTGTCCGACGGTACCGACAACTGTCCGATGGTGAAGAACCCTTTGCAGGAGGACCTGGACAAGGACGGAACGGGCGATGCATGCGAGGCGGACCAGGACGGCGACGGCGCACCGGACGCCGCCGATTGCGCCCCGGCCAACGCTGCCGTGTTCCCCGGGGCCAAGGAAGTCTGTGACGGTGTCGACAACGACTGCGACCTCGTGGTGGACGAGGGATTCCCGGACGCGGACATCGATGGTCTCAAGGACTGCCTCGACGACGACGATGACAATGACGGCGACCCCGACCTGCTCGACTGCCAGCCCGCCAACCCGGCCGTCTTCCACGGGGCAGCCGAGAGCTGCGACGGTAAGGACAACGACTGCGACGGCAAGATCGACGAGGCCCTGGGCGATGTTTCCTGCGGCAAGGGGCAGTGTTTCCATTCGGTCCAGCTCTGCTCCGGCGGCAAGAGCCAGAGCTGCAACCCCTTCGACGGCGCAGCGGAGGAAGGGTGCGACGGTCTCGACAACGACTGCGACGGTCTCGTCGACGAGGACCAGGGCAGCACCTCCTGCGGCCTCGGTGCGTGCCAGCATCTCGTCAAGAACTGCCAGGCCGGAAAGCCGGTTCTCTGCGACCCGCTTGAAGGGGCAGGCAGCGAGCAGTGCGACGGCCTGGACAACGACTGCGACGGCAAGACCGACGAGGACCAGCCCACCCTCGCATGCGGCAAGGGAAAGTGCTTCCACACGGTCCCCTCCTGCATTGGTGGCGTCCCCAATTCCTGCAACCCGTTCGAGGGGGCGGGCAAGGAGACGTGCGACGGGATCGACAATGATTGCGACGGAGCCGTCGACGAGGAGCTGGGCACGACGACCTGCGGGTACGGAGCGTGTCAGCACTCGGTGGACAACTGTGCGGACGGCTCGCTCCAGATCTGCAACCCCATGGATGGGGCCGCTCCGGAAGCGTGCGACGGTCTGGACAACGACTGCGACAAGATGATCGACGAGGATCAGGGAACACTCACCTGCGGCTTCGGCGTATGCGCCAACTCGGTCGCAGCCTGCAAAGACGGAGCGCCCCAGCTCTGCACCCCGCTCGATCTCGCGGGTCTTGAGACCTGCGACGGAAAGGACGACGACTGTGACGGGTTCGTCGACGAGGGGCTCGATCTCCTCACCTGCGGCAAGGGGGCCTGCCTTCATACCGTGCTCGGCTGCGTGGCCGGCGTTCCTCAGACCTGCGACCCGCTCCAGGGGGCCAAGGACGAGACGTGCGACGGAACGGACAACGACTGCGACGGCAGCGTGGACGAGGGCTTCCCCGACTTGGACCTGGATGGTGAGGTCGACTGTATCGACCTCGACGACGATGGCGACGGTGACCCGGACGAGACGGACTGCGCACCGCTCGATCCGCTGATCTTCCACGGCCAGACCGAGACCTGCTTCAACAGCGTGGACGAAGATTGCGATGGCGTGGCAGACCCAGATGCCGCCTGTGTGAAGGTGGACTGCAACACCCTCCACTCGGCGTTCCCGAACCTCGCAAGCGGCCTGTACTACATCGATCCGGACGGCGTCGGAGGAACGGCCAAGTTCCAGGCCTGGTGCGACATGGAAAGCTTCGGCGGCGGCTGGACCATGTGCTACACTGAGAAGAACGACATGGTCCACCTGGCCGTCCAGACGGCCTACAACCCGGCCAAGCCGTTCGGAGCGGCAGGCTACCGAACCGATTGCCGGAAAGTCCCATTCAACGCGGTGATGTACGTGAACCACGACTCGTCGCAGAAGGCGTGGTTCCAGCGGGATTCCGAGCCGAAGATCACGCTTGCCGGAGCCGGCTACAACACGTCGGGCGAGCAACTCGGCCTGTGGACGGCCAAGGCGCTGGCCACCACCAACTACAAGTACCAGCTCATCGTGTGCGACGGCGGCTGGATGTGGGTCGGGCTGATGATGAGCGGGTACTCGAGCTGCTGGAAGCAGTGTGGCGGCTGGTGCAGCGACACCGGCTCACCCTATTTCCGCACGGACGGCGACGACGGAGGAAGCTACAACGGCGTCTCGTTCAACGAGAACGGCCACACCAACCTCTCCTACAAGACGATGTCCGTGGGTATCCGCTGAACACAGTCGTCCGGCCTCGCGAACATCCCCGGGGGAGAGTCAGACGCCCCAGGCCCGGACCTGTCGGCGGCGGGTGATCCACATTCCGGCAGCCAGCATCAGCATCAGCACCAGTCCGGCCGGTGAGGAGGACGTGCCAGCGGAGCAACCGCTCGACGGATCGCCCTTGCCGGTATCGTCACCCGGGTCCACCTCATCCTTGGGCACGCACTTGCCGTAGCGAAGGATCTTGCCCTCCGGGCAATCGTTGCCGGGGATGGACGAACCGTCCGTCTCGATCTCGCTCGGCTCGTTCCACGGGGCATCCTTCTGCTGCGTGACGTCTTCCTCCCAGAGGTCCGGGGAGGAGGGATCTCCGGCGTCGACGCTGCCGCCCTCTTCCACGCACAGCCCCTCGGCACAGACAAGGCCCGGGTCGCACTGGCCGCAGGTTCCGTTGCAGCCGTTGTCGCCGCACTCCTTGTTGGTACAGTTGGGCTCGCACGGCTCTCCGCACAGCCCTTCGTTGCAGGCCAATCCGATGCCGCAGCTCCCGCACGAGCCGCCGCACCCGTTGTCTCCGCACTCCTTGCCCGCACAATCGGGGATGCACCCCTTGCACAGGCCGAACTGGTCGCAGCTCTTGCCCGGCGGGCAGGTGCCGCAGCTGCCTCCGCACTTGTCGTCGCCGCACTCCTTGCCCTGGCACTGGGGCGTGCAGCTCTGGATGCACAGCCCGTTGGGCGAGCAGACGAGGCCCATGCCACAGGTTCCGCAAGTTCCGCTGCAGCCGTCGCTGCCGCACTGCTTGCCGGCGCAGTTGGGCTGGCAGTCGGCCTGGCACTGTCCCTGAGCATTACACAGCGTGCCGGGGGGGCAGGTTCCGCAGTTGCCGCCGCAGCCGTCGCTTCCGCACTGCTTGCCCTGGCAGCTCGGGACGCATCCCTGCTGGCACTGACCCTGGGCGTTGCAGGTGAAGTTGGGGGGGCAGGTTCCGCAGGTTCCGCCACAGCCGTCGCTGCCGCACTGCTTTCCGAGGCAGTTGGGCTGGCACCCCTGCTGGCACTGACCCTGGGCGTTGCAGGTGAAGTTGGGGGGGCAGGTTCCGCAGGTTCCGCCGCAGCCGTCACTGCCGCACTGCTTCCCGAGGCAGTTGGGCTGGCACCCCTGCTGGCACTGACCCTGGGCATTGCAGGTGAAGTTGGGCTGACAGGTGCCGCACGAGCCGCCGCAGCCGTCGCTGCCGCACTGCTTGCCGGCGCAGCTGGGCTGGCAGACGCCGCACTTGGCGTTGCACTGGTCCTTGGCCTCGGTGGCGCACAGGCCGTCCCAGGTCACGTTGCAGCAGAACGAGTCGATCTGGCAGACGCACACTTCGACGTTCTCGTCGTCGCAGCCGGCCGTCCCGTTGGCGACGCAGCAGTCGCCGCTGCACGAGCCGCATTGGTCCGACTCGCCCGCACAGATGGAATCCCAGGAGTTGCTGCAGCAGAAGGGATCCATGGCGCAGACGCAATCCTGGACAGCCTTGTCCTTGCAGCCCGGTGCCTGGTGGGCCAGGCAGCAGGAATCGGTGGAGGGGCAGGCGCCGCAGTCCTGCGGGCAACCCGTGCAGTTCTCCCCCAGTCCGGCCTCGCACTGTCCGTTGCCGCAGCAGCTGCCGCAATCCTGGGAGCATGTCTGGCAGGTCTCGGTGCCGCTGCACTGGCCGTCCCCGCAGACCGGAGCCACGTTGCAGCTCCCGCAGCCGAGGTCGGTGACCTCCTGGGCACATAGGCCGTCCCAGGAGCTGTTGCAGCAGTACGGGTCCTTGGGGCAGACGCACGACTCGATGTTCTCGTCGTCGCAGCCGGGGTTTCCGTGGCTCGAGCAGCAGTCGCCGTTGCAGGAGCCGCACTGGTCGGCTTCGCCCGCACAGATTGAATCCCAGGAGTTGTTGCAGCAGAAAGAATCCATGGCGCAGACGCAGGCCTGGACCGCGGCATCCTTGCAGCCGGGGGTCCCGTGGGACAGGCAGCACGATTCCGCGGCGGGGCAGGCACCGCAGTCCTGCGGGCACGAGGTGCAGGTCTCCCCGTACTCGGCCTCGCAGGCGCCGTTGCCGCAGCAGTTCCCGCAGTCGCTGGCGCAACTCTGACAGGTCTCGCTGTACTGTGCCTCGCAGGCACCGTTTCCGCAGCAGCTTCCGCAATCGTTGGGGCAGGTCTGGCAGTTCTCGTTGCCGGTGCATTTTGCGTCACCGCAGACGGGCGGGCACTGGCCGCACACGCCGCAGGCGTTGCCGCAGCAGTCGCCGGCCACAACGCAGGCCGCGTCGCACCAGCAATTGCCGCCGTCGCCGCCGCACTGGCAGGCGGAGCAGGAATTCGGATCGTCCGGGCAATCCTGGGGGCAGGAGCAGGAATCCTCGCCGGCCTGGCACTGACCGTTGCCGCAAACCGGGGCGCCGCACTGGCCGCACACGGCACAGGCGTTGCCGCAGCAGTCACCGGCTGCGACGCAGGCCGGGTCACACCAGCAGTTGCCGCCTTTGCTGCCGCACTGGCAGGACGAGCAGGAGTTGGGGTCGTCGGGGCAATCGCCCGGGCAGGAGCAGGAATCCTCACCGGCCTGGCACTGGCCGTTTCCGCACACGACGGGATTGCCGCCGCCGCAGCCGAGGCTCGTGACCTCATTCACGCACAGGGAATCCCACGCGGTGTCGCAGCAGAACATGTCGCTGGGGCAGACACACGCTTCGATGCTCTCGTCGTCACAGCCGGGGTTGGAATGGGTCTGGAGGCAGCTTCCGTTGCAGGAGCCGCAGGAGTCGGCCTCCGCGGCGCAGATGCTGTCCCACTGGTTGTTGCAGCAGTAAGAATCCATGGCGCACACGCAGCTCTGGACATTCGCTTTGTTGCACCCTGTGGTCGGATGGGGGATGCAGCAGGACGTCTGGGCCATGGCTGAGCCCCCCGCCGACCACGCAACCAGCACCACTGAAACAGCCAAAGTCCATCGAGCCATGGAAGACCTCCGCACGTTGTGACCCGGCACGAATGGTACCCGCTGGGCCCTTTTAATTCAAGCGTCGCGTGCGAAAAATCCATTGACTCGCTCCCCGGGGCATCAGTAGAATTGGCGTACCTGCCCTGAGGGGAGTACCCTCCGGGGGGATGACTAGCGAGGAGGTTTCCATGAGACTTAGGGGCTTTACCGGGATGTTGCGGTGGGTTGTGGTCCTGGGGTTGGGCGGCCTTTTGACCGCGGCCTGCGGCACGGACAGCACCGGTGACGGTGGCGGCGGCGGTGGCGGCGGCGGTGGTGGCGGCGGCGGCGGCAAGAAGGACTACCCGGTCATCGAAATGCTCCCTCCCGACATGTGCGAGAAGAGCGGCGATGCGCTGTCGAACTGCAAGTACCAGTTCGACCAGGGCCAGGTTCTCGTCGGCGAGGAGATCAAGACCACCCTCACCATCAAGAACTCCGGCGAGCGTAACCTCCTCGTCAAGAACGTGGTGATGGAGAACTACCAGGCTGGCGAAGGGGCCGAAGAGGTCGAGCCTGCCTACCGGATCGAGCTTCCCCCCATGTTCGCTGAAGCCGTGGCTGCAGGCGAGAAGTTCTACGTCGCCCCGGCTGGCGAAGGCAGCGAGACCACGCCGGAATCGCTCGACATCCGCGTCGTGTTCACCCGCCCGGTGGACGATGCCGATCGCACCGCGGACATCGTGGTGACCAGCGATGCGTCGAACTCCCCGGAGGTCAAGATCCGCCTTTCCACCGTCCAGGGCTTCCCGAAGATCCAGGTGAGCCCGGAGTGGGTCGACTTCGCCCAGGTCGGCATGGGAGAGATGAAGGAACAGAAGATCAACATCCTCAATACGGGTGCTGCGGACCTCGCTCTGTCCGGCTTCAAGCTGTCCGGCAGCGAGTACTACACCCTGATCGTCCAGGGTACCGAGTACCCGGTCTCCGCCGAGACAGCGGACCCGGGCGTGGTGTTCGAGGACGCCATCGTCGTGGCCCCGGGCAACGCGACCTTCATGAAGGTCCGCTTCGAGCCCAAGGACGACAAGCCGGCTACGGCCAAGCTCATCCTGTTCTCCAACGATCCGGCCAAGGTCGAAGGAACTGAGGTCAAGATCACGGGCAACGAGTCGGTCCCGTGCATCGCTGTCAACCCCTCCAAGGTCAACTTCGGCGGCAAGAAGTACGGCGAGAAGGCCGTCGTTCCGCTCGAAATCAGCGCCTGTGGAGAGGCCCCGCTTGAGATCTACAATATCTTCATCAAGGAAGGCTCCAGCCCCGACTTCGACGTGGACTTCTCCACCCTCGAGGCTCCGCCCACCAAGGACGCCCCGGTCATCGTCCCGATCGGTGCCTCTACCCTGATCAACGTCGTGTTCGTGCCCGATGCGCCGAACCCCGTCAACGAGGACGGTACCCTCATCCTCGATACCGGCTCGCTCATCATCGAGAACAACTCCTTCGACAAGGAGAAGGAAGTCCCGATCTCCGGCGCCGGCGTCGAGATCGAGTGCCCCACGGCCATCATCAAGTGCGCCGAGGGCGAGGAAGTCATCCCGCAGACCGTGCTCCATCTCTTCGGAGACGAGAGCTACGCCTCCAACGGCACCATCCAGAAGTGGGAATGGGACGTCGACCAGCCGGCCGGCTCCGCCTCCGTGTTCGTCCCCTCCTACACGTTCCCCAACCCGACCTTCGAGGCCAACGTGGCCGGCGTCTACACGTTCTATCTGACCGTGTATGACCAGACCAACACCCCGTCCTGCTTCCCGGCCACCTACGAAGTCGTGGTCATCCCGGACGAGGCCATCCACATCGAGCTTCTCTGGCACACCCCCGAGGACCAGGACGAAACCGATACCGGGCCCGAGGCCGGCTCCGACGTCGACCTCCACTTCCTCCACCCGTGGGCCGCTGGCCCCGATCTGGACGGTGACGGCGCCCCGGACGGCTACTTCGACATCCCGTTCGATTCCTTCTGGTTCAATGCCCACCCGAACTGGGGTAGCTACGATCCGGCCATCAACGATGACCCCGGCCTCGACCGTGACGATACCGACGGAGCGGGCCCCGAGAACATCAACCTCGACATCCCGGAGAACGTGATCTACCGGGTCGGCGTGCACTACTGGAATGACCACGGCTACGGCGCTGCCTACGCCACCGTGCGTGTGTACATTTACGCCCAGCTCGTCTTCGAAGTCACCGACGTGATGCTCGTGGACAGCGACCTGTGGGAAGTCTGCACCGTCGAGTGGCCCAGCGGCAAGGTCCAGGTCATCACCGACGAGGCCGGCCAGTACAAGATCGTTCCCGACTACCACAACCCCTACTTCTTCCAGTAGCCTGACCCGCGTCTCGGTACCATCTGCGGCGCCTGCCCTGAGCGCAGTCGAAGGGTTGCTCGGTCGCTTCCTCACTGCGGCGCACCGCAAGTGCGCCTCATTCGTGCACTCGGTCGCGCCTGCACCACCATTGATCAAACCTGTTGCGCGGGCGGGTACCGTTAAGTAATATCTCTCCGTTTGGAGTGCGCGCATGCCACGCCGGCGCGCAGTACGGATGCGTGGACCATTCGGTCGGGGGATTCGATGAACAGACTGGCAAGCTTGTGCTTCCTGGGAGTGCTGCTGGTGGCGGTAGCTGCATGTGGCGACGACCCGACTGGAGACGGGGGCGGCGGGGGGCTTGCCAAGCAGACCCTGGCTCAGATCGAGGTGAACCCGACGGAGCTGCGCTTCTCCCCGTTGGCACCGGGAGAGACCCAGACGCTTACGCTGACCATCACGAACACCGGCGACGGCGACGACCTGAAGATCAAGTCGGTCTATGTCCTGGACCCGGATTCCCCCTTTGCCGTGACCGGCCCCGAGGAAACCGAGATCCCGGTCAACGAGAAGACAACCCTGACCGTGACCTACACGGCACCGGAAGGGGTGACCGAAGGGACCATGCTGGTCATCAAGAGCTCCGCGGCCACGAACCCGGAAGTCGAGGTCCCGTTGACCGTGGGACAGGCGACCACGGGCCTGCTCATCTACCCGAGCCCGGTCGATTTCGGCGAGGTGCTCGGCGGTGACACCAAGGTCGTCAAGCTCCGCATCGACAACTTCGGCACTGCGGATGCCCGGATCACCAACGTCTACTTCCAGATGGGGGGCAGCGAAGACTTCACCATCATCGATGCTCCCGAGTTCCCCGTGGATCTGGCCCCTTCGAAGGGCACGGACGTCGATCTGTCGTACACGCCGGTGGGCGGAGGGGACGATTCGGCCACGCTGCTGGTGGCCGTGAACGAGGACGGGAGCCCGTCGCTCCAGTCGATCCTGGTGTTCGGGACCGAGGTGGGGCCGGAGCTGACCGTCAGCCCCCCCAAGCTCGACTTCGGCTGGGTCGCCGTGGGAGAGACCGAGAACCTCGACCTGTCGATCCACAACATGGGGCAGTTCGACTTGAAGGTGAACAAGGTCTACGTGTCCGCTGGCACCAATGCGGACGTGTCGCTGGCAAGCCCCCCCAACTCGACGATCACGGTCAAGCCGGGCAAGATGGAGAAAGTCGCGGTGGCATTTGCGCCCAAGACCTATTTCCCCACGACGAGCGAGCCCATCGGCGGCATCGTGCTGGAGACGAATGACTCGGATGAGGCCATCGTGACCGTCCCGGTGTACGGGAACATCGATGCCCCGTTCATCAAGGTGGACCCGGCGGACAAGGTCGATTTCGGAATCGTGGCCCAGGGGTGGACCATCGAACGGACGCTGACGCTGCAGAATGTGGGTCACGCGCCGCTCACGGTGGACAAGCTGGACATCACCGTCAACACGCCCAAGGGTGAGTTCGGCATCATTGAGGATGCCGGGTTCCCGCCGACGCTTCCGGGCGGGGGGCAGGCGATCCTCCAGGCAGACGAGAAGGTCGAGGTGAAGCTGTCCTTCTTGAACGATGGGGCCGCTTCCGGGCAGGAGGCCGGAAAGCTCCACGTTCACTCCAACGATGCCGTGACCCCCGATGTCTACGTCGACTTGAGCGCCATGCGCGGCGGCTCGCCGCAGTGCACGCTGGCCTACGTTCCCGGCAAGCTCGATTTCGGGACCGTGGCGCACGGCAGCTCCATGACCAAGCCGCTCTTCATCAAGAACACCGGCTCGGGGTACTGCTCGTTCGTGTCCGGCACGGTCAAGAAGTGCCAGAGCTTCATGGGGATGATGACCACCTGCTCAGAGAACTCCGGCTCGTCGGACAACTTCTTCCCCCAGGGGATGCCGATTCCGGTCAAGGACGGCATCGCTCCGGGGACGAGTCATCCGGTCCAGATTCTGTACAAGCCGCCGACGACGATCCCGTGGATTCCGGTCTTCGAGGAGTACTACGGGGTGATGCAGGTCACCTACAACGAGCCCTATTCCGTGCCCGGCAGCTACACGCAGCACAAGTTCCCCGCTGCCGACAATACGGGCAATCTCCAGTGGAATCTCCACGGTTCTTCGGGGGTCGCGGACATCGCAGTGCTGCCGTCGGAAGTGGCGTTCGGCCTGGTCACGATCGGCTGCTACAGCCAGACATTCTGCGTGCGCGTGTACAACGCCGGTACCGCTCCGCTGGAGGTCAAAGACATCTACACGGACGGGTGCGGGCCGGAGTTCCAGGCCAAGGGATACCCGGAGCTACCGATCTTCATCAATCCCTCCGAGTACAAGGAGGTGTGCGTTGTATACCTGCCCCAGAACGAGGGGAAGGACATCTGCAACCTCGTGGTCGAGTCGTCTGACCTGGACACCCCGCTCTTCAAGGTCCCGCTCACCGGCGAAGGGACATGGGATACGGAGCAGACCGACTACTTCACGCAGATTTCGGGCAAGAAGGTGGACCTCCTGTTCGTCATCGACGGCAGTCCGTCGATGTGCGGTGAGCAGGACAACGTGGCCTCGAATTTCAACAAGCTGACCTCCGTGGCGGCGCAGTGGGGCAACGATTATCAGATCGGTATCGTGCACCTGGACCTTGGGGAGCAGGATACGGTCAGCAAGCTGTCGGGGAGCCCGAGAATCCTGGACAAGACCACGGTCGGCAAGTTCGGGGCCAACGTCGAAGCCATCGGGTGCGACAAGTCGGCGGGAGAGCAGGAGTCTGGCCTGGAGGCAGGCCGTCGGGCACTGACTCCGCCGCTTATGCACGATACCGACACGCCCTGTTCGTGCGGCCAGGATCAGCCGTGCCCGGGGAGCTGCCAGGACCCGGATACCTGCGTGAACGGCAAGTGCGGCGGCTTCAACAGCGGGCTGGTGCGCAAGGATGCCGCGCTCGAAGTCGTGTTCGTGTCGGACGAGGAGGACCAGTCCCCGGGAAGCGTGCCCTTCTACATTGACTTTTACAAGTCCATCAAGGGCTTCCTCAACGAGGACATGTTCCACGCTCATGCCATCGTCGGCGACTGGAATTCGGGCTGCACCATCAGCCAGGACGAGGGGGCCGACGCAGGCAATCGTTACATCGAGGTCCAGAAGGCCACGGGAGGCGTCTTCGGCAGCATCTGCGACGACAGCTTCGCCAACGTGTTGACCGACATTGGCAACAAGGCATTCGGCCTCCAGGTGCAGTTCTTCCTGTCGGCTCAGGCCGATGGAAGCCCGGGCAACATCAAGGTCTGGGTCGATGCCGGGGGCGGGTACAATGAGTGTACCCAGGGGTGGTCCTACCACGCGGACACCAACAGCGTTGAGTTCGATGAGGCCGGTCCCTGCATGCCGCAGGCCGGCGACAAGATCAAGATCTGGTACAAGATGGTGTGCAACACCCAGTGAGGAGAGGAACGCGCATGAAGCGAATGGTGGTGGTGGCGGTGGGCCTGCTGCTGGCCGCAGGCCTGTATGCGTGCACGAAGTACGGAAAGGGGAAGAATCCCCAGCTCGAGATCGAGATCGGCGGTGAGTCGGTCTACGGAGAGTACGAGCCGGCAACGACCAAGGCCCCCGACGACCTGTGTCCGGCCGGGCTCGAGACGCAGACCGAGACGCTCTGCTGTCCCAGCGGCCTCTTTCTGGGACCTGGCGACATCTGCTACGAGCGGTACAAGTTCGATACCGTCCGCCAGGGGCAGCCGGCCAAGCAGGTGCAGATTGCCATCTCGAACACGGGCAACAAGGACCTCGAGGTGACCAACGTGTATATCGAGGAGGGGGGCAACCCCTACATCTCGATCCTCTGGGAAGCCGGAGCATCCCACACGCCCGAGGACTTCCCGGTCGTGATCGAGCCCGATCTGCCGGCCCCGAAGATTCAGTTCCTGGTGGAGTACGCCCCCGTGGCGGGCATGGTGGACGTGAGCCCCGCCGTGCTCGTGGTGGAGTCGAACGACCCCCGCTACGAGAAGGGGGACTACCAGAACAAGTACAAGATGCTTCTCTCGATCAAGAGCATCGGCCCAGCAGCCGTCCTCAACCGGAAGAACATCACGTACTCGTGCGTTTCCGGCTGCTCGCCGGAGCAGGTGACCATCGACAACGAAGGCACCGACACGCTGGTCATTCAGAAGATCGACTTTGCCAAGCCGTCGTCGGAGTTCTCGCTGGTCAACCAGCCCGCGCTGCCGCTCGAGATCCCGAAGAAGGGAGACCCGAGCTACAACACCTTGACCTTCTCGGTGCGCTACTGCCCCGGGGACGACTTCTACGACGACACCAACGACTTGCAGATCACCACCAACGACATGAACAACCCGGGCGGGCTGATCTCGGTGCCCCTCAAGGTGGTGCAGTCGCCGGCCATCCTCGAGTTCTCGAGCGACAGCCCGTTCTCCTACCTCGACTTCTCCGAGGAGAAGGTGCACTCGCTCAACATCTATAACCAGGCGGCCAGCGAGTGTGACGGACTGTGCCCGGACAAGGGACAGTGCTGCGGCTGCCCGGTGCAGCTCAAGGGCGTAGACATGGATCCGCCCGACGTGGGCCAGTGGTACACGGTCACGCCCAAGGACCCGACCAACGACACGGTCCTGTCGCTCCCGCGGGCTCTCAAGGGGGGCGGGGCCATCGAGTTCGAGGTCGCGTACCAGAAGCCGGCCGGTCATCCGGAGGATCGTAACGGCACGATGTGCATCCGCTACGTGTCTCCGCTAGCCGGGCCGCAGAACTACTGCGTCAGCCTGATGGCCCAGAGCCAGTGCGAGTTCTCCCTGGCACCCGTCAGCCAGGTGCTGCACTTCAATTCGGCATCGCCTTCGGAGGTGAAGGAGAAGCCGGTGATGCTGTACAACACGGGCAGCGCTGCGTGCAGCGTGGGCAGCGTGTCGATCACGGACAAGTGGGGTTCCGTGTCCGAGGACTTCAGCCTCAAGGAGGCCTTTGCCGGCAACTCGCAGATTCCGCCGTTCGGCGTGCTCCCGGTGTGGGTGAGCTACTCGCCGCACTCGACGGATCTCAACGGCAAGCTCATCGTGAAGTACACCGACGCGACCGTGGGTGAGGTGGACACGACGGTGAACCTCATCGGGGCCAAGGAGCAGGCATGCAAGCTGCCCGTGGCGGACCCGGGCAAGGCGGACCTCTACTCGGGGGCCACAGCGGGGCAGAGCGTCGACCTGAACGGATGCGCCTCGGCCACGGGCTCGTGCGGCGAGGCCATCTTCGACAACGGCTACATCTGGTTCCTCGTGTCCAAGCCCAAGGACAGCACGGCCTCCCTCAACGTCGAGGGAACGTGCATCACCTCGTTCCAGCCCGACCTGCCCGGCGAGTACGAAGTCGGCCTCATCGTGTACGATGCCGTGGCGTTCCTCCAGAGCGACCTGTCCACCGTGAAGTTCACGGCCAAGGCGGCCGAGTAAGGCGTTCAGATGTGCCGTGGGTGACTGGGGCGGATGTGCCCCTCATGCTCGGCACGTCATCCTGAGCGACCCGGCCCTCCCAACAATGAAGTCGGCTCTGCCGCTCTGCCGGGAGCGAAGGACCTCTGCCCCCCTTGGGTTCGAACGGCCGATGGGGTGGATGTGCCGACGGCCGGGGCGGTGCATCGGCCGATGGGGTGGATGTGCCGACGGCCGGGGCGGTGCATCGGCCGATGGGGTGGATGTGCCGACGGCCGGGGCGGTGCATCGGCCGAGGGGGGGCAGGTCTCTGGTTCCGACGGCAGACCTGTGCCGTCTTCGACATTTGTGCTTGTGCGATGGCTGTGGTCGGGGCGACTGGATTTGAACCAGCGACACCTTGGTCCCGAACCAAGTGCGCTACCAGGCTGCGCTACGCCCCGAAAGATCAACGGGCGGAATATAGGCGAGGGAGCCGGAGCTTGTCAAGCAGAATAGGTCGAGGGAGCGCAACCCGGCAGACAGGGGCGTCGGGGGCTCGTCACGAGGCCCTGGCCAGCCAGACCGTGTGGCGGCTGCCCCCTTTGCGTCCCCTGGAGCGGACGAGCGTTTCTTCGACCTCCAGGCCGGCGCGGCGCAGCCGGTTGGTAAACGACGTATCCGGGCCGGCGGACCACACGGCCAGGAAGCCCCGGGGGCGGAGGACGGCAGCGGCCCGGCGGATTCCATCGGGAGAGTAGAGCCATGCATTGGCCGGAGTGCTGAGCGAGCGGGGGCCGTTGTCGACATCGAGCAGAATGGCATCGTACACGGCCGCAGGGCTCTGCTGGCCGCGCAGCACTTCGGCCACGTCGGACTCGTGCACGATGCAGCGGGAGTCGAGGAGGGGGAAGCCGGCCAGAGGGGCCAGCGGTCCCCGATTCCACTCCACGACCTGCGGAACGATCTCGGCCACTTCGACCGTAGCGTCGGCGGGAAGGGAGGCCAAGGCCGCACCGAGGGTGAATCCCATGCCGAGGCCGCCGATGAGGATGCGGGGAGGGAGGCCGTGGGGCTGGAGCCGGGTGCACACGAGCTCAGCAAGGGCATCTTCGGACGCATGCTCACGGCTGATCATGAGAGGCCGGCCGTCGACCCAGATGGCGAACTCGTCTCCCCGGCGCATGAGGCGGAGCGTCTGCCCGGCTCCGGGGACCTGTGCACTGTCGAGCGTTTCCCAGGCCAGCATTCCCTACCTCCGAAGTGTCCGCTGTCCATCCACGGGGCCCCTCCTGCGTGGTCGGGGCTGTGAAGGACCCGCGACCACTCCCACGGGGCCCCTCCCGCGTGGTCGGGGCTGTGTGTCACACATCCTCCTCTCCTCCGGCATCGGACGTGCGGATGCCGTACTTGCGCATGAGAGCGTGGAAGTTGGGGCGCTGCATGCCGACGAGCGCAGCGGTGCGTGTGACGTTCCAGCCGCCCCGATCGAGGGCCGAAAGGACGAACTGCTTTTCGAGCTTCTCGTAGACCAGATCCCGCATTCGGCGCTTGGCCTCCTTGAGGTCGTCGGAGGTCGCCGGGATCGGCTCGTCGGGCGGCAGCTCCACCGAGGGGGCGGCTGCGGCAAGCTCCGGGGGGAGGTGCTCGACTCGGACGAGCGGCTGGTCGACCGTTGCAGCGAGGCGCTCGATGATGTTGCGCAGCTCCCGCACGTTTCCCGGCCACCGGTAGGAGACCAGGCGGGCCATGGCTTCGGTGGAGAACCCTTCGACCTTGGTCCCGGACGATTCGCGGGCCTGACGGAGGAAGTGGAGCGCCAGCAGGGGGATGTCATCGGTGCGGTCTCGAAGGGGGGGCATCTGAAGGGGGATGACGTTGAGGCGGTAGTAGAGGTCTTCGCGGAACTGGCCCTTCTCGGCAAGCTCGTGGAGGTCCCGGTTGGTGGCTGCGATGAGGCGGACGTCGACCTCGACTTCCGTCTCGCTGCCCACGGGGCGCACGCGACGGGACTCGAGGACGCGAAGGAGCTTGCCCTGCAGCTCGAGGCTGATGTTGGCGATCTCGTCGAGGAAGAGGGTGCCGGTATTGGCCAGGACGAAGTAGCCCGGCCGGTCGCGGGAGGCCCCGGTAAATGCCCCCCGCACGTGGCCGAAAAGCTCCGACTCGACCAGGCCGGCGGAGAGTGAGGAGATGTCGACCGCGACGAACGGCCGGTCGGTCCTCCGGCTCCGGTTGTGGATCTCCCGGGCAACGAGCTCCTTGCCCGTGCCCGATTCGCCGACGATGGTGACGGTGAAGTGGGTCGGGGCGATCTTGAGGATCTGCTTGCGGATGGAATCCATCGGCCGGGAACGGCCCAGGAGCAGCGATTCCTTGCGAAGCTGGGAGAGCTCGAGGCGGAGAAGCTCGTTCTCGGTCCGGATGCTCCGGTGCTCGAGGGCTTTCGCCACGGCCACCGAGAGCTCCTCGGGGGTGAACGGCTTTGGAACGTAGTTGAACGCTCCCTTCTTGATGGCCTCGATGCTGGTCTGGATCGTGGCGTAGCCGGTGATGATGATGACGACGATCTCCGGGCGCTCGGCCTTGAGGCGGTCGAGAACGTCCATGCCGGACAGGTCGGGCAGCTTGAGGTCGAGCAGCACGAGGTCGAACGGCTCCCCGAGCGCCTTCTCGATGCCGTCTTTGCCCGTGTTGGCGTACTCGACCTGGTGGCCGTCCTCCTGGAGGATGCGGCGGCAGCTCACGCAGATCGGCTTCTCGTCGTCGATGATGAGGATCCTGGCTGGAGAGCTGGGCATGTTGACTCCTATTCCGAAGTCCGGCCGAAGCGCGGGAGGGTGACGGTGACCGTGGTCCCCTTTCCTTCCTGGCTGGCGATGTCGATGGTGCCGTTGTGCTTGCGGACGATTCCCAGGGAGACGGACAGGCCCAGGCCCGTACCGCGGCTGGAGCCCTTGGTGGTGAAGAAGGGCTCAAAGACGCGGTCGAGGTATCCCTTGGGGATTCCGCGGCCTGTATCTGCAACCCGGATGACGGCGAAGTCGCCCGACGAGTCCTCGTCCGAGGAGATGGTGACGGTTCCGCCGCCGGGGCAGGCCTCGGCCGCGTTGGTGACAAGGTTGGTGATGACCTGCTGGAGCTGCTTGGGGTCGGCCAGCACGCTCAAGGGGTCCGGGGTCAAGGCGAGGTCGATCTTGACCTTGTCGATGCCTTCGTAACGGCTGACGAGCACGAGGGTGTCCCGCACGACCTGGTTGACGTCGACCTCGCGCATCTGGGTGGGGCGCTCCCGGGCGAAGTCCAGGAGGTTTCGGACGATGTCCCGGCAGCGGGTGGTCTCCTGGACGATGATCTCGAGGTCCTCGTGGCGGGAGTCGTCCTCGTCGGTGTGCTTGAGGAGGAGGTGGGAGAGGGTCAGGACCGAGGTGAGCGGGTTGTTGATCTCATGGGCGACGCCCGCTGCGAGGCGGCCGATGGAGACCTGCTTCTCCACCTGGGTGAGGCGCTCCTCGGTCATCTCGCGGAGGCGGATGTCCCGTTCCCGGACCTTGCGCACCATGATGTTGAACGCACGGGCGAGGCGGCCCAGCTCGTCGGCGGCATGGAAACGGACCTTGTAATCGAGGTCGCCCTCCGCCACCTTGTGCATCCCTTCGGCCAGCGCCGCGACGGGCTTGATGAGCCAGGCGGAGAACAGGTAGGACATGAGGAATCCGAAGATCATGCCAGCCACGATGAGACTGGAGAAAAGGGTGAGCGTCCGGTTGCGGACGTCGACGTACACCTCTTCTCGCGCCCCGATTCCGAGGATGCCCACCGGCTCGGATTCATAGCTCATGAGCGGCATGTAGGCCGCGTAGTAGGTGGTTCCGTGGATGTCCGCGGTGCCGTGCTGGCGGACTCCCTGGAGCAGAACGGGTTGGGCAATCTCAGGGCTCAGCTCGTCCGACAGGCGTCGCTCCGGGGCCGACGACGCAATGGCCCTGGATCCCAGGAACAGGGTCGCAACGAACCGCTCCCCCTCGGGCGTTGCCCAGAGCACGTCGAGTGGAGTGGAGACGAAGTCCCGGCGCTCATTGAGGAGCGCTCCGAGGACCAGGTGGCGGCCGTCCTGAGTTGCCGAGGCGGCGGCCAGCATCAGTCCCGGCTCGCTCTCCCGGTCGTAGCCGAGCCAGGCAACCCCTTCGGGAGGCACGACGACGAGGCCGGACGCGCCAAGCCCCGTCTCATCCGCTTTCTTCACGAGCGCGGCAAGGGCGTGTCGGGGGAAGCCCGTGCGGTCGAGCTCGACCAGGCGGCATTCCGCTGCCGGGTCTGCGTACTTGGGATTCGACGTCAGATCGGACCCGAAGAGCGGGGAGCCGGATGGGGAGGGGGCGGGCAGGATCAGAGTTGCCCGGTCGTTTGACAATGCCAGGGCAAAGTCGACGAGCCCCGGCTTCTCCAGGATGGTGCGGCACAGAAAGGGTGGCGGCTCGCCGAGGTCCATAAGCCGGGCACCGATCTTGGAGCGCTGCCGCATCCGGTCCTGCCAGACGGCAAACGCCAGGTCCGCCACGTTGAGGCCGGCATCGACCTTGCCGCGGGCCAGCTCGACGACCTTGCTGCCAAAGACCAGGTCGCCAATGACGATGGTGGCGGAGGCCGACGTGACGATGAGGATGGTGAAGGCCGCCACCAGGCGGGCCCGCAGCGACAGCCGCGAGAAGACCCGGGACAGCCAGCGGGATGCCCGGTGGACGGGGCTGCCGCCGACGATCTGGGACGTTTCGGAGGGCTTCATGATCTCCTCGGCTCGGTCGCCGGCAGTGAGTGTGTTTGAACTCCATACAGAAGGCGAAAAGGCCGGCACCGACCAGGACGGAGCGTAGCAGGGGCGCGGTCCTTCGTCAATGTGTGTGTGAATCCCATACATGTATCCGGGGGGCACTCAGGGGCAGCCTTCCGGCGGATGGACTGGGGCCTGTCTTTGAAAAAACGTGGGATTCCAGGGAGTTAGTGGGCACTCGTTGGATTGGGGTGGTGTATTCGGAAGGTATACGTTTGGGCGGCCTCTCGTCGGGGCACGAGTTGAGGAGATGTGGAATAAATTCTGTAATATCAGGATGTTGTGTTTCTTCTGGCCTGGCTTGGCACGCACCTTGCTACTTTTCGGGACGTGACCGGGGGGGCCCGGATTGACAGAACGGACGGTGAAGGAGGTGGGAGGATGAAGCGCAGAGCAATGGCCTATGTCAGTGACGTCATCCTTGGTGGGACCGGAGAAGTGGTGAGCCGGCAGGCGCAGCGGGAGGCCATCGACCGCTACGCACGAGACAATGAAATCGAGGTAGTCGCCTGGTTCGAGGACGAGGCCTACGTCGAGGAGGTCATGGACCGACCGGGAATCCGGGCCCTCCTGGCCTGCAAGGAGGAATGCGACTGCCTGCTGGTGGAGCGGGTGTGGGCATTCTCACGCAGGTGGAAGATCCTCAACGGATTCCTTCAGGAGCTCTCGTCGCGCAACCGCAAGGTGGAGACGGCCACGATGCTGTGGGACTGCGTGTCCCAGCTCACCCGAAACTTCTACCACGGGGGGAAGAAGGCCCCGAGGGTGGCCTCGGCCGCAGGGGAAATGGTCGAGGGGCGCAAGGCCATCAAAGTGAGGCAGCCGGCCCGCCCGGTGTTTGCCGCTCTGGTTCGGGCGCACCGCGGGGCGTAAGCGGCGCTCGGCCCCGCGACATGGGGCAAGGGGGAGAGCATGTCCGAGCTATCTGAAGCAACCCGGCCGATACTCTGGAACATCTCGGGAACGTGGGCGATGTACCTGATGTTCGTCGTGGCCCTCGGGATCTTCTGTTGGGGGGTGTACCTGCGGGTACGCACCTGGAAGGAAGGGAAGGCGGACGGCGAGCGGTTCCTCGATCTGGGCAAACGGTTCGTGCTGCTGGTCCGGGAGGTGCTGTTTCAGGGGCGGGTCCGGGGAAGGCTGGTGCCGGGGCTGTTCCACAGTCTCATCTTCTACTCGTTTGCGGTCCTGGTCGTCACGACCGCTGTGGTGGCGCTCGATGCCGATTTCGGAACGAGCCTTTTTGAGGGGTACCTGTATGTGGCCCTGACGGTGGGTTCGGAGCTGGGAGGGGTGTTGATCCTGATAGGGGTGGGGATGGCGTTGTGGCGGCGGCTGGTGACGCGTCCCTCCTGGCTTCCCACCGAAGGACAGGATGTGTGGGCGCTGGCGTTCCTCGGGCTGCTCATCCTGACCGGATTCCTGGTCGAGGGGGCGCGTCTGGCCGTGCTCCCGGACCGTTGGGCGTACCTGTCGCCCGTGGGTTGGGGGCTCGGCAAGTCGATGGCCTGGATCGGTCCCGAGGCCGGTGCCTGGGTGCACCGGGCATCGTGGTGGGTCCACACCCTGGCCGCGATGGCGTGGCTTGCCACGATTCCCTATACCAAGTTCGTGCACATGCTCGCGCTTCCGACCAACACCTTCTTCTCCAAGCTCAAGCCCAAGGGGGAGCTGGCAAGGGTGGATCTCGAAGAGCTGATGTCCCGGGACGACTTCGACGAGGATACCTTCAAGGTCGGGGTCCAGCAGGTGACGGACTTCACCTGGAAGAACCGGCTGGACTTCGATGCCTGCATCTCGTGCGGCCGCTGCGACGAGATCTGCCCGGCGGTGCAGGCCGGCCACCCCTTCTCACCCCGACGCTTCGTCGCCGGATGCCGTGACCTCGTGGCCGGGTGGAAGGAAGAGGCCTCCCAGGCGGACAGCGAGACTCCGCCGGCACCCGATGTCGTGGGCAAGGCCTTTGACAAGGAGTTCATCTGGTACTGCCGAACCTGCCTGGCGTGCATGGAAGTCTGCCCCGCCTGCATCGAGCACGTGGACTCGATCATGGAGGTCCGGCGCAATGAGGTTCTCATGCAGGGCCGCGTGCCCACCGAGGCCGGACGGGCGCTCAAGTCGCTCGAGAACCTGGGCAACCCGTTCGGACCCCAGGGGGACCGCATCGAGTGGATCCAGGAGACCGGGTTGCGGGTCGTGGGGCCGGGGGAGAGCTGCGACGTCATCTACTGGGTGGGCTGCTGCACCACCTTCGACGAGAGCAAGCGGGCCATCGCCGAAGACCTCTGCCGGCTCATGGAAGCGTGCGGCATCGACTTCGGAGTGCTCGGAAAGGACGAGCGCTGCTGCGGCGACCCGGCACGTCTCATCGGCGACGAGCGGCTGTTCCAGGACATCGCCCGCAAGCAGGTCGAGGCGCTCAACAAGCGCAAGTTCAAGGTCCTGCTCACGTCGTGCCCCCACTGCTACAACGTCCTCAAGAATGAGTACAAGCAGTTCGGTGGCAACTGGACCGTGGCCCACCACAGCGAGTTCCTTCACGAGATGCTCTGGACCGGTGACCTGAAGCCCGAAGTCGGGCGCAAGCGCCGCATCGTCTACCACGACCCGTGCTACCTGGGGCGCTACCAGGGCGTCTATCGCTCTCCCCGGGAGGTCCTCAAGGCCATTCCCGGCGCCGAAGTCCTCGAGATGCCCGCCAACCGGGAGCGCAGCATGTGCTGTGGCGGCGGCGGCGGGCACTTCTGGATGGACCTCAAGTCCGGAAAGCGGATCAACAACCTCCGCATCGAGCAGGCGGAAAAGCTCGGTGCCGATACCATCGTAACGGCCTGCGCCTACTGCAAGCAGATGCTCGAGGACGGAGTCAAGCAGAAGGACCTGGACGAGCGGATCGAAGTGGTCGACCTCGCCACCCTCACGAGATCCTCCATTCTCCCGTGCTGCGAAACCCGCTCGAAGTCGCAACAGGGCGAGGCCTGCGAGCAGTAGCCCCCTCCATTTCCGCCCCGGATTTCTTGCCAGTTCAACCAAGTGAGATAGACTACGCACTTGCCGGGAGGGAAGTGTCCATGAAGGGCTGGCTGCAGCGTATACGGGAACAGATTGGCGGGGTGGCGTTGACCCTCCTCGCACTGGCCCTGCTGGCCGTCACGGTCCACGTCGTCGTCTTCCAGGGTGAGCGCCGGGAAGCCGTCGTCCTCTCCGAGCGGCTCAACCGCATCCGCCAGGAGATCAGCCGCCTGTCCCGCGAGAACGAACGGTTGCGCCATCTCATCGTCAACATCCGGCATACGGACGACCAGGTCATCAAGATCGGCCGCGAGGATTTCGGCTACATCAAGGCCGGCGAGGTCCTCTACCACTTCGAGAAGCCCGCACCCGCCCGCCAGTCGATGCCCGCCGAGCCCTCCACGCCGGCCTCGACCCCCCGCGGCAAATCCGGGAATGCCCCCGGGGCCGAACCCGCACCGGGAAGCGGGAGCACCGGGGACGTACCGACGGGGAAGGTCGCCCCCAAGGCCGCCGGGATTATCCCCGAGGCGCTCTCCGACCAGCTCCGTCCGTAGCAGTCCAGACCGACAAGACTCGGTTCATCCGGCCTGTCGCTCCATCAGGTGGGCAATGAGGCTGCGGTAGGGGTTGACCTGGGGCCGGCGGCTCTGGAGCAGCTTGAATGCCGCATCCACGCTCATCCGTCGCCTCAGGACGAGGTAGCCCAGCACGACGCCGGCCGAACGGTTGATGCCGGCCGTGCAATGGACGTACACGCGAGGTGACTCGGAGAGCAGATCGTCCAGCTCGTTGACGCAGCGGTCGAGCTTGGCCACGAGGTCACCGGGGTCGAAGTCGATGATGGGAACTCGACGCATGTCGATGTCCCTCGAGGCCCCGGCTTTCTGGAGCAGATCCCACCGCAGGCCGGCCCGGCGCAGGTCGTCCTCGTCCTGGAGGCTCAGAAGGCCTGCGACTCCCATCTTCCGGATGGCATCGAGGTCCTCGTCTCCCGAAATCTGAGTTCCGACCAGGATCTCCCGCGTGATGATCGACAGGTCGAGCACGGCACCCCTCCCATCAGGCTTCATCGTCTGCATAACGCGGAAATCGGGTGGAAGTAAAGCAGTTTTCCCAGCGGTCGCGCAACGTGCTTGCGTTTGGCCAGGCGAAACCGAAGAATAGGAGCACCCCGACAGGCCGGGGCGATGTGGCCCACGGCTAGCGGGGCGACAGGAGGGGGACTTGCGGCAGGTGCTTGGACGACTCTCACCGACCGGGGCGCTGGCGATGCTGGCGGCTCTGATCGTGTCGGCCTCGCCGGGGACGGCTCGGGGAGACTACCTCTCCCTCCTGATGGAGCTGGGCGGCAGGGGGGAGCGCAAAGTGCTCATCCTCCGCCAGGTTCCGGACAACTCGCACGGGTTCGACCAATTCTTCCTGGAAGAGGTTGCGGTTCCGGCCAACACCCGCTCGTCTCAGGTGGAGCTCGGGGGGAAGGAGCGAAGCCTCCTCGTCTCCGCCGGCCAGTACGAGCTCTATCGAAAGCGTGTAGACTCGGCGCTCGAGCAGGAGATGGAGCGGTTCCGTGGGCGTGGGTACAAGCCGGTCTGTCGCGGGGCCTCCGAGGCTCTCCAGTCGGTCGTGGAAGCCCGGCTGTCGTTCGGGGAGATCGAGCTGGTGATCACGATCGAGCCGGGACGGTTCTCGGAAGTCCTCGTCGCCCGGGCTGGGAGCTCCTACCGCCTGCTCCGGTTTCCCGCCGTCCCTGCCGGAGTCACGGTCGGCCATCGAGGGCTGCGGGACGTCGTTCTCCTGGACGGCGGCCGGATGCTCGGTATCGTGGTCCGGACTCAGCTCACCCCCGCACCGGCCAATGGTGCGGAGGATGCCCCCTACTTCTTCCCGCTGAAGAAGGCCGCCGCTCGCCTCGGATTCGAGATTCCCCTTCCCAACCTGTGTGGGGATGACAGCGCAGGCGAGACCCAGGACCAAGGAAACGGCGACAAGAAGGACGGCGACAAGAAGGACGGCGACAAGAAGGACGGCGACAAGAAGGACGGCGACAAGAAGGACGACGGCAAGAAGGACGACGGCAAGAAGGACGACGGCAAGAAGGTCGAGGAAGACAAATGAGGGTTGGGGGGAAAACGCTGGAGTACCTGGGCTTTGCCCGGGTCATATCGAAGCTCGTATCCCTGGCGTTCACCCCGGGAGGGCGGCGCCTTTGTGAGGCCCTGCCGCGGTTGTCCACGGTGGAGGCCGTGTCGGGAGAGCTGCGGCGGGTAGAGGAAGTGCGCAGCCTGCTCGACGAAGGGGAAACCCCCGAGTTTGGGGGCATCGGCGATCTGGAGGAGCTGCTCGAGCGTGCGGAGAAGGAGGGGGTCCTGCTGCCGACGGAGCTGAACCTCGTGGCAGACTGTCTCTCGGGCCTGATGCGGATCAGGCAGTATCTGTTCAAGCACAGGGAGCGACTTGCGGGCAGTGCGTGGCTCCTGCTCCGAATGCAGGATCTGCGGGCCCCTGCGGCGCGCATCGAGAGTGCCATCGACCGGGACGGGAGGATTCGGGACGAAGCGAGTGCCCAGCTCCGGGAGCTGCGGCGGCTGTCTGCGGAGGTGCACCAGGCGGTGAAGTCCAGACTCGAGGAGTACCTGCGCAGCCCGGATGCGGACGACGTGCTCCAGGAGCGGTTCTACACACAGCGGGAGGACCGGTACGTCCTGCCCGTCAAGGCGGGGCGGAAGGGGGCGATGGAGGGGATCGTCCACGCCGTGAGCCAGAGCGGGGCCACGCACTTCGTGGAGCCGCGGTTCCTGATCTCTCACAACAATCGGCTCAAGCTGGTCGAGGAGGAGATTCATCGGGAAGAGCTCGCCGTGCTGCGGGAGCTGTCCCTGGACGTGGGGGAGCGGGCGGCCGAGATCCGGGAGACCCTGGCGATGGCGGAGCAGTTCGACTGCTCGTGCGCCCGGGCCAGGCTGGCCGTGGAGATGGGGGCCTGTGTGCCGGCCATCGGGGAAGAGCCGAAGCTGAAGCTGTTGTCCGCCCGGTTCCCGCTGATGCTGCTCCAGGGGCGCCAGGTCGTTCCCAACGACATCGAGACCGGCGTGGGGGACGGGGCGGACAGGCCGAGGATCCTGGTGCTCTCCGGGCCAAACGCCGGGGGCAAGTCGGTGGCCCTCAAGACGTGCGGCCTGTGCGTGCTGATGGCGCATCACGGGCTGCTGCTGCCGGCAGCAGCGGACAGCTTCGTGCCGGTGCTCGAGGGGTTGCATGCCCTCCCCGGGGATCTGGAGGACGTAGAGGCGCAGCTTTCGACTTTCTCCGGGCATCTCCAGGAGCTGAATCGAGTGCTGGCGGAGGTGGGGAAGAGGCACCTGGTGCTGATCGACGAGATCACGGTGGGCACGGAGCCGGACCAGGGGTCCGCACTCGGGGCGGCGTTCCTGCTGGAGCTGGCGGATACGGGGGCGCTCGGCATGATAGCAACGCACTACGAGCGCCTCAAGGCACTGGCCATGGCCGACGGGCGGTTCCACAATGCGTCGATGTCCATGGATTGGGAGTCGCTGACTCCGACGTACCGGCTGGCCATGGGGGCCCCCGGCTCGTCAAGGACATTGGAAATCGCCCGTCGCTTCCGGGTTCCCGAGTCGGTGTTGCGCCGGGCGACGGACATCCTGGAGGGGCGGGGCGGTGGATTGCTGGAGGAGGCTTTGGCCCGGCTGTCAAAGCGGGAAGCGGAGCTCGGGGAGGCCGTCCGGCTCCACCAGGAGGCCCGGGTAGCTGCTGAGGCAACCCAGCAGCGGCGGGCGCGTGCGTTGCAGGAGCTGGCCCGGCACGCGGACCGTTGGGTGGCCCGTCGGGTTGCCGAGGGGGTCAAGCAGGTCGACGAGGCCCTCGCCCTCGTGGGGACCCTCGTCACCCGCCTCCAGGGGGAGAAGCCAGATGCTGAGCAGATCCGGGAGGCCCGCAACCGTCTCAAGGAGACCCGGGAACGGCTGCGGGAGCAGGCGGAGCGGCTGACGGAGAAGGAGGAGGCGCCGTGGAAGGGGGCCGCAGCGCAGGCGCTTGCCGTGGGAGGCGAGGCGTGGGTTCGTCGGTACTCCCGCAAGGCCCAGGTCGTGGCATTGCATCCGGAGGAGGGGACCGCCTCCCTTCAGATGGGCCCGATGCGGCTCCGGCTGCCGGTCGAGGAGCTGGTTCCGCTCGAGTCGGCGGGGCGTGCGGAGGGGCCTACGGGAGCGGTGCGCACCGGGGCTCCCGAACGTCCCGAGCAGCGGCTCGACCTGAGGGGGCTGATGGCAGACGAAGGGCTGGCACTGCTGGAGCGGGCCCTCGACCAGGCCATGTTCGCTCCGGGAATCACTCTGCTGGTGGTCCACGGCCACGGCACCGGACGGATGCGCCAGGCGGTCCGGGAGTACCTCTCATCGACGAAGTATCCGGTGACCTTCCGACCCGGACGGCGCGAAGAAGGGGGAGACGGAGTCACTGTGGTGGAGCTGACCTGAGTGGATGTGGAGCTCTGCTGAGGCCGAGTTGAGCGGCGCCTACTTCTTGGATTCGACCACGCGGACCGGGACGAGGACGACCTGCTTGTCCTTGATCTCGACACGGAACAGAACCTGCTTGCAGCCGAACTTGTCCCGAAGGCTCTTCTCCGTGCGGGCGATCTTCTCCACGAACTTGATGTAAGTGATCCCGGAGATGTCTTCGCCAGCGCTCTTGCGGGCATCGAGGTAGTTCTTGTAGATGCGGCGGTAGTACTCAGTGGCGCTCTCCTTGACTTCGTCTGCCGAGATCTGCTCGACGGGGGCCTCGTCCGTGGTTTCGCCGGTAGCTGCCGGGGCAGCGGCGAAGTCGGATTCGATGCGGAGGTTCTCCGCCCAGCTCCCATCCTGTTCGAGGTCCTCCGGGAGCGGCTGTCCGAGGAGCACGGCCTTCATGATCGTCAGAGATTGGGCCATGGAGCGGGGCAGCTCCTCCTGGAAGGCGAAGGGGAAGCTGTACTCGAAGTTGCCGCCGATGATCTCGTGGATGCCAGCATCAATCTCTTCGAACGGACGCGTGAAAGACCGCAGCAGAACCTGGAGGAGAATCACTCCGACCAGGAATACCACGATGCCCAGCACCACCAGGATGGCCTTCATCGACGTGAACATCGCCCCGGCCAGATCGATGTCGACCGAGAGGACGGCATAGAGCCCTTCCGATTCCGGGCGGAAATCGGTGGACACCTGCACCACGGACGCAAAGAAGTCCTCGGTGCTGAACGTCGGGTGGCTCCCGAGCAGACTGCGGGCAAATCCTGCAACCGTGGAGGCCGGGCCCTCGCTCAGGGAGGTGCCAGCCATGACGGTCTGTCCATGCTTGTTGCGGAAGACGTAAGAGAGACCCGTGGGCTGTCGACTGGACTCGTACTCACACAAAGTCTCGCTGTTCTGCGGCGGAGAGTCCTCCTTGGCCGCGGCCTCGAGGCACTGTTCGAGGACCGGGCGGATGCCGAGCACCACGGCGGAATCCTGCCACGCACGCCCCCGGTCGAGCTCGTACCCCACGATGGACGCCCCCAGGTACTTGCCCTGCGTATCGGTCAGCCGCGTGGCCACGACTACGAACACGCGGTTGCCCGAAAGGGCCAGGTGGCTGCTGATGGACGATTCCGTCGACGTCCGGAGAGGCTTGAGAACCTCGGCCACCTGGTCGAAATTCTCGACGATGTGGTCCTTGTAGCGCACGGCTGCCTGGTCCGGATCCTCGTTGCGCATCAGGGAGACGGACGTGTCGAGCTTGTCGAACAGAAGCCGGGCCGTGTTGTTCTCGTCGACCAGGATGAACAGCTCCGGGAACGCCTGTCCCAGCTCCTTCTGCTGCTCGGGGAAGATCAGCGTCGAGAGCGGCATGTAGGTCAGCTTGAAGTAACACACGCTCCACGGGTCGCCCTCAGCCATGCAGCTCCCCATGACCGCCCGCAGGTAGCTGGTGAACCCGCCCTTGGTCTTGATCTTCTCACTGAGGCGGGACTCCACATCCTTCTCGAACCGATCGAGGACCGGCTTGGCCTCCCGCTCCACGAAGGCCAGGATCCGCCCCGGATCGACGGCCTTGCGATTGGGGAACTGCTGCCGCGTCTTGCCGCTGACTTCCCGAATGTCCTCACGGTACTCGCTCAGGAGCGACACGTACCTGGGCAGGTCGGTCGCCATCAGGTTCGACGAGTACTGCCGGAGCTGCGCAATTCGGTGCTCGTCCAGGAAGCTGAACGACTTGGACGCGGACTTGACGAACGAGTAGATCTCCTCCTTGACGTACTGGTCGCGCTGCTGGTCGACATAGACCCAGATCACGGATACCACGAGAATGATCGTGAACAGGTACAGTAGAGTCAGTTTCAGACGAAACATGAACGCTTCCTCCACGGGGTGTTCGGATCGGGCAATCCACCTGCCGCGACGGGCGTCATGATAGACCGTTTTGAGAGCCGGTGTCAACCGTCCAGACGGCAAGAAATCCCCCTTGCGCGAGGGCAGCGAATGCCATAGACTCTGCCGGACTTTACGGCCAGACCCCGGAGGGGAGGAGGACAGGATGGACTTCAAAGGTGACATTCGGGACATCAAGTTCGTGGCGTTCGAGATGCTGAAGATCCAGGAGCTTGCCAAGCACAAGCGGTACTCGGAGGCGACCCAGGAGACCCTCGACATGGTGATCGACGAGGGATACAAGTTCGCCCGCGAAGTGCTCGCCCCGGTCAACGAAGTGGGCGACCGGCTGGGCTGCCGCTACGAAGGGGGCCAGGTCTACCTGTCCAAGGAGATCAAGGATGCCCTCCTCAAGTGGGGCGAGCAGGGTTGGAGCCTGCTTGTCGAGGAGGGCGAGTGGGGCGGACAGGGGCTTCCCCTGGTCATGGCATCCATCCTCAATGAGTTCTTCACCGGTGCCAACTGCGCCTTGTCGCTGGTGCCGATGCTGACGACCGGCGCCGCACACCTGATGGAGCGCTACGCTCCGGCATGGCTGAACAAGCTTTGCCTCGAGAAGATGTACAGCCTCCAGTGGATGGGCACCATGTGCCTCACCGAGCCGCAGGCCGGAAGCGACGTCGGTGCCAGCAAGACCAAAGCCTTCAAGAACCCGGACGGTTCCTACAAGATCGTCGGGCAGAAGAACTTCATCACGGGCGGCGACCACGACGGATCGGAGAACACGATCCACATCCTGCTGGCCCGCATCGAGGGTGCACCGGCGGGAACCCGGGGCCTCAGCCTCTTTGCCATCCCGAAGTACCGCATCAACCCCGATGGCTCCGTGGGGCAGTTCAACGACGTGCAGGCCGCTGGTATCGAGCACAAGATGGGCATCCACGGCACGCCCACCTGCACCATGAACTACGGCGACAACGAGAATTGCATCGGCTACCTCATCGGCGAAGAGAACGGCGGCATGAAGATCATGTTCACGCTGATGAACGAAGCCCGCATCTGGGTCGGCATGCAGGGGCTTGCTCTGGCCGCTGCCTCCTACCAGAACGCGCTGCAGTACTCCCGTGAGCGCCTCCAGGGTTCCGACATCCGGGAGTTCAAGAACCCGGATGCCCCCAAGGTGGCCATCATCCGTCATCCCGACGTCCGCCGCATGCTCATGACCATGAAGTGCTGGACCGAAGCCATGCGGGCACTGTTCGTGCGCGTCGCCTGGCTCGAGGACATCGTGCGCGTCGATCAGGATGCGGCACGCAAGGAGTACGCCCAGGGCATCGTGGACCTGCTCACCCCGGTCTGCAAGGCCTTCGGCTCCGATTCGGGCGTGGCCATCACCTCCATCGGCGTGCAGGTGCTGGGCGGCTACGGCTATTGCAAGGAATACCCCCAGGAGCAGCTCTACCGGGATGCCCGCATCGCCCCCATCTACGAAGGGACCAACGGGATCCAGGCGATGGATCTGTTCGCCCGGAAGATCCCGATGAAGGGCGGCCAGCTCTTCATGAACTACATGCAGGAAATCATGAAGTTCCTGAAGGAGAACCAGGGCAAGTCCGAGTGCATCGAGGACATCCTCGCCCGGCTGGCCGAAGGTCAGAAGGTGCTCCAGAAGGCGACGCTGGTGGCCGGCGGCCTGGCCCGCGAAGATCTCGGGCTGGGACTGCTCCAGGCAGCGCCGTACCTCAAGGTGTTCGGGCTCGTGGCCTGCGGGTACGAGCTGGCCTGCCAGGCCGTCGTCGCTCACGAGAAGCTGCAGGCCATTTACGCCGCCAAGGGAGCCACCACTCCCGAGGATCGGCGCAAGCTGGTCGAGACCAACGCAGACGCCAACTTCTACAAGGGCAAGATCCACTCTGCCCGGTTCTTCATGAACAACCTCCTTCCGGAAGTTTACGGCCTCGAGAAGATGATCACGGCCAAGGACCGCTCTGCCCTGGACGTCCGCTTCGGCCTGGACGAGGAAGCGTAGGCCAGCCCCCTCGTCCAATCGTCAGACTGACCTCGTCCGGCTCGGTCCTCGACCACCCGACCGCGTCACAACTGCCGGGATGATGGCACATCGGCCGAGTTATGACGCCTGGAGCGTCACAACTGCCGGGATGATGGCACATCGGCCGAGTTATGACGCCTGGAGCGTCACAACTGCCGGGATGATGGCACATCGGCCGAGTTATGACGCCTGGAGCGTCACAACTGCCGGGATGATGGCACATCGGCAGCTCCCGGTCGCCCTCCGGAGTCAGCCACCTTGCGCACGGAGTTGGAAATGTGGAGAATCAGGGCAAGCTTTCCCACATGGGGGGAGACGATGCGCTCAGAGTCGCGTGTTCGGGCGGCGGTCGGACTGGTCTTCATGGTGACCTGTGCTGCTTGGGGGCCGTCCTACGGGCAGGAGCCTCCCCAGCCCCCCGAGACGGGGGAATCTACTCAGCCCGGGCCGACGGATCAGCCCGTGCCCCCGACCCAGCCCCCCGAGACGGGGGAATCTGCCCAGCCCGGGCCGACGGATCCGCCCGTGCCCCCGAAGGAGGCCTCGGGGCAGTCGGAGGTTCCGGCTTCTCCCGAACCGGATGTTTCAGTTGAGCCTTCCGAGCCCAGCGAGCCGGTCGCTCCTCTGGATGTCCCGGTGGCGGCCGTTCCCATGGGAAACGAGGAGCTGCGCACGCATCTCCTGGCACTCTGGTCCTCCGACGTGGCCGAGAAGAGGGACGCTCTGGAGGCTCTGGCCGGGAGCCGAGATGCCCGCATAGTGCCGGTGATCGGGGAATTCCTGTCGGACGGGGATCCGGTTCTCCGGATTGCCGCCGTGGCAGGGCTGGGAAAGATACCCGGGCCGGCCTCGGAGGACCTGCTGTGCACAATGCTGCTCGGGAGGTCGAGCTCGCTCGACGAGAAGAAGGCCGTTTTGCTGGCCCTGGCGGCCCATGGCACGGACCGGGCCGCGGACCTGTTGTATGACCTGCGCCAGGAGCTTCCAGGAGAGCTTCAGGACGTTGCATCTTCGCTGATGGACGAGCGGTTTCCCGAGCGGGCTGCCTGGCGTCGGGCACTGGCGTCGGGCAATGCCGAGGCGCTGGCCGAGAGGCCGGGGGACGCCGAGCTGGCGGAGCTCCTGGTCCGTCTGAGCGAGTCGCGGGTCCCGGCTGCCCGGGCGGATGCAGCCGCAGCGTTGGTCCGTCTGGGGGACTTGAGGGCGGTTCCGGCGCTGGCCGAGGCGGCGCGAACGGGCCCGGCCCGGGTGAGGCTGGCTGCCATCGAGGCCCTGGGCGGGCTCCGGTGTGCGGAGTCGTCCCATGTCCTGGCGCAGTTCGCTGCTCCGGGAAGCCCGCTGTCCCCTGCGGAGAAGGCGGCATCCATCCGGGCGCTGCTGGCCCACGACAATGAGGTGGCCGCGTCGCTGATGTTCGAGCTCACGTTCGTCGCAGCGGGGACGATCCAGGCGGCCGGTCTGCCTCTGGAGGTGGATGCGCTGCTCCATCGCCGACTCCCGGAGCGAATGGCGGAGCGGGCTTCAGACACGACGAGTGCGGGAACGGAGGTGGAGCTGCTGCTGGACCTGAGGCAGAAGGAGTCGACGGCCCGGGTGAAGGCCGCGGTGCGGCGGGCGGGGGAGTTGAAGGCGGACGTGGTTCCGGCTCTGGTGCCGTTCCTTTCGGATCGGGCCATTGCCCCCGAGGCCGTCGAGGCGCTGGGACGCTACTCGGGGGCAGCGGGGCTCAAGCCGCTGGCCGCCCTGTCGATCCGGCCGACAGCAACCCGTGAGCTCCGGGAGCGGGCGATCGACCTGGTGGGGAACCGGCAGGGACTGGACGTATCGCCGCTGCTTCTGGAGATGTACGCCCGCATGGAGGACGAGGAGCACAAGCGGATGGTGGCCCGCCTGCTGACTCAGCGCTATCCCGAGGTTGCCGGCCAGAAGGGGCTCGACAAGCTCGAGCGGGACCGTCGGGGGCTCGTGCCGATGATGCTGGTCGGTGCCGCTCACGGGGCGGCCAACATGTACCTGCTGTCCGAGGTCTCCGCTCCGGGCGACGACAAGATCATGTTCCTGCCCGCCATGGGCGGGGCGATTCTCGGTGCCGGAACGCCGTTGCTGCTGACTCTGGGCGATGAGGTCAAGCCGTTCGAGTCGCTGTGGGTGGGAACGATGGGGCTGTGGGGGATGACGGACGGCGTGCTCCTGGCCCTGGCGCTCGATCGGGGAACCGGGGAGGACGTCCGGTGGGCGCAAGGCATGGCCCTGGCCGGGCAGACCGGTGGGCTGATCGCCGGCTGGTTGACTCGAAGGACGACCGGGAGGGACATCGGTCAGATCGGGTACGTGAACCTGGCCGGCGGAGTGGGGTTCTATGCGGGGGCCGGGGCAGCCCTGTTGACCGAGGACCTGGATGGGAACATGGCGGCAGGCCTCGCCCTTGGCGGAAGCGCTGCGGGACTGGTTCTGTCCGGCCTGCTGGCTCCCGACTTGCGGTTTACCCGCCAGGACGTCGTGCAATCGCTCAGCACCGTCTGGATGAGCGGCTTGACCGGCGGTTGCCTGGCCGTGGCCGCTCTGCCCGAGTACGAAGACGAGGGCGAGGAGGAGAGGGCCCTCAAGGGAACCGGTGGAGCGCTGCTCGGAGCCGCTGCAGGCTTCACGGCCGCCTCCATTCTGAGTGCCTACACGGAGGCGGACCCGGGGATGGTCGGGTTTCTCAACCTGGCCTACCTCGCGGGAAACGCCATGGGGCTGGGCATCTCACTCCAGTGGGACGAGGACAATCCGCGGGCCAATGCGGCCTGGATGGCCGGCGGCGGGGTGACCGGGCTGGCGCTGGCCGGGCTGCTCGGTCGAGATCTGGAAGTGAAGCGAAAGGACGTGTTCCAAGTTGCCGCCACCACGGGGCTGGGCGCCTGGAGCGGCTACCTGGCCGCGGATGCGCTTCACGGGGAGGGGATGGACGACCGGGCTGCCAGGGGCGGCACGCTGATTGGCGGGGCCGCCGGGTTCGCTGCCGGGTCGCTCGTGGCGGCCTACACCGAGCCGAACGGGTCGACCATGGGCCGGGCCCTGCTCGGCTTCGGAACCGGGACGCTGATGGGGGCGGGGGTCGGGCTGTCGGTCCCTGAGCTCGAGGACCGCTGGATCGAGGCCCTCATGCTGGGAGGCGGGTGGATCGGGCTCGGGACCATGGCGGCGGTGGAGGAGCATACCCGTTACAGCGGCGGCGACATGGCGCTCATCGGCTTCGGCGCGGCCTGGGGGACCTGGCAGGGACTGTCGATCCGGCAGGCGGCGGGGGGAACGACCGACCGCAGCCTCAACGGGGCGATGCTCCTCGGGGTATCGGCCGGCGTGACGGCGGGCATGGCCGCGGGACAGTTCCTGGACGCGGACCCGGCTGCCGTCGGGAGGGCGGCCACCGGTGCCGTCGAGGGGACGCTCATCGGCCACGGGCTCGGGATGATGATCCCCCAGTTGGAAGACGGAGGGATCTGGACCCTGGCCATGGTGGGCGGATGGGCGGGCCTGGCGACCAAGGGGTTCTTCGTCCCGTCGGCGGAGTTCACGGGGGGGGACTATGCGGCCGTCGTGGCGGGGGCGGCCTGGGGAATCGGGCAGGGAGCGCTCATCGGGCACTCGGCCGGGCTCGAAGGGGACTCGCTTCAGGGAGCCATGCTCCTGGGGCTCGGGACCGGTCTGCTGGCCGGCGAGGCCTTTGCCCGGGCGGGAGACCTCAAGTTCTCGACGGTCCTGTTCACGGAGCTGTCCAGCTATTCCGGCTCCGGGCTTGGTGCGGGGACGGCGCTCCTCCTCGAGGAGGACTCGGAGACGATCACCGCAGCCACCTCGGTGGCGGGCTGGGGGGCCAAAATCCTCACCGGGTTCGTGGCGGACCGGCTGAAGTTCCGGGGCAACGATACCTGGGAGTACCTGATGGGGCAGGGGTTCGGGCTCTGGCAGGGGCTCGGGTACGCGGCCGTGGCGGACGGCACGGACGCGCAGAACGCGGGCGGTGCGCTCGTCGGCATGTCGATGGGGTACTTCCTGCCCCTGCTGTGGAACCAGTTCCTCGACTTCTCGGTCGGCCAGGACCTGGCGATTGCCGGCGGTACGGTTTGGGGAACGTGGCTCGGCGGCTTCTGGAGCTGGGGGCTCGGGGCCGAAGACGAGGATGTGCTGCTGGCGAGCCTGATCGGCGGGGACGTAGGCCTGGCGGTCTCCGGTCTCCTGGTTTCACCGCTCGTGGAGATGGATGCGGTTCGGCTGGGTTGGATCCAGCTCGTGGGGCTCATGGGAATGGCACTCGGGGTTTCGGGGACGGGCATCTTCAGCGAGGACGACAGAACCGTGGTGGTTGGAATGCAGGTCGGGTCCACGGTCGGCCTGGTCGCGGGGACGCTGGTAACCCAGTGGTGGCGTCCCTGGGCGGGGGCCGGCGACAGCGTCTCCCGTCGGGACGACGGCGGTGAATCGGTTGACCGCTCGGCCCCGTCGATTCGGCTGGGGAATCTCGACATCCCCATTCCGACGCCGGCCACGTTCGTCGCACCTCCTCCGCCCGGCTCCACGAAGCCGGCCATGCTCGTGGGCCTGCAGGGAACACTGTAGAACCCAGCGGCGGTACGCACACACGTGCAGCTTGATCGCCATTCCCGAACGTGGCAGACTGGCGGCCGGCAGTTTGGGGGAACCGCATGAAGATCGGTTTCTTTGGCCCGGTGCAAGTGCCTCCGCCCGAAGTCGTGGAGACGGTGGCGCAGGAGTTTGCCGGCGGGTCGGTTCGTGACCTGCTGGCCGCACTGGGGTTCGGGCCGGAGCAGGTGTGGTTCCTCTCCGTGGTGAGGGGGGACGAGCGCCTGGCCCCGGACGACCGCGTTTGCGCCCAGGACGAACTGTCGATCATGCTCGTTGTCGGAGGGGGATAGCGTGAACCATCTGAATCGTTGGATTGCGTTGGCGGGGACGACGCTTTCGGCACTCGCCGTGGTGGGGCTCGGTTCCGGCGCGGTGCTGGCCTACGACTATCGGGTCCCCATCCTGGTGGACGACGAGGACGACCTCAACGAGCTCCTCGCCAGCGAGGACATCACCGAGGAGCAGTGGGACGCGCTCAACGACCTGCTGCGCAACCCCATCGACATCAACAGGGCGGACCGGGACGAGCTGTACGACCTGCCCGGGATTACCTATGAAATGGCCGACCGGATCATCGAGTATCGGAAGGACACGCCGTTCAAGCGACCGACCGAGCTCAAGAAGATCCAGGGCATCACCGACGACGTCTGGGTGCAGGTCAAGAAGTTCGTCAAGGTGGTCAAGCCCAAGAAGGTCAAGGTGGGCAAGTCGAAGAAGAAGGGCTTCAAGGGCAAGGTCAGGCTCAAGGCCGTCGACCGGATCAAGGAAGCCGGCACCTCGACGACCTCGAAGGCCGACGAGGACTACCCGGAAGGCTACCTCCAGGTCAAGGTCGAGGACCCCGGTACCTTCGAGGCCGGCGCCGCGGTGATCACCCGCAACACGCTGGGGGGAGTGGAGTCGATCGGCGACAACCTCCACGAGGCCCCGGTGGTCGTGGACGATGAGGGAATCCCCAAGCCGGAAAGCAGCTTTCCGCTGGACAAATATTACTACATCAAGACCTCGGGACAGACCTACCTGCCGGCCTGGCCCAAGGTGTACGGCATGACCGACCTGGGCGGGGTCGAGTTGCTGGCTGGAAGCTACCGGATCGGCTTTGGCCAGCGGCTGGTGTTCGACTCCACCGGCCGCACCAATCCTTCCGGGTTCGTGCCCGACTTGACGGTCAGCGAAGGGGAGTACGGATTCTCGATGTACAAGGGGCAGTTCGGCGCTGCGGCAACGATTCCGATCGGCCTGACTCCTGACCTTGGTCTGGAGATGACCCCCTTCTTCTCGTGGTGGCGCTACGACGTGAACCAGTACTACATCAAGCACGCCCGCTCCAGCCTGCTGGGCGGCTGCCACAAGGACAACCTGGAGGCCGGCGACCCGGCCGACCCGACGTGCTACGAGCCCTATGCGATCCTCGAGCCGTACGGCAGCACGCCGGGGACGTACACCTACCGGTACGGCGAGTCGCTGCCGCATTCCTACTCGGAGCTCATCGGCGGTGCCAACGCCCGCCTCCTCTTCCTCGGGCGGTCTCACGTCGGCATCACCGGGTACGTGGACAAGGTGGACTTTGCGCTCGGAGACGATCGGACCGTGTTCAAGGGGAACACGCCGTTCCCGGAGCGGGATCTCTTCGTCGCCGGCGGCCTGGACACGGCCCTCGTGTTCGACCCCATCTCGATCTACGGGGAAGGGGCGGTCAACGACCTCGGGGCACCGGCCGGGCTGGTGCGGGCGGTCTCGGAAGTGGGGGACTTCGTGCTGGAGGGGAACGTCCGGTACTACTCGGAGGACTATGACAACCCCCATGCCAAGGCCTACAACATGTCCGACCTGTACGACGGCAGCCGGCTCAAGGGGGAGATGGGCGGCATGCTGTCGGTCCGATACCGCCCGTTCAAGTGGTTTGCTGCCCGCGTGGACCAGGACATTTGGCGTGCACCGGCCTGGGAGGACAAGGATACCCAGGAGAAGAAGGTATACCCGTGGCGTGCCGAGACCTACGCCAAGCTCGATTTCGTGCCGGTGGACAAGCTCCGGGTCGGTATCTTCGGCGTCTGGGCCGACAAGGACATCGAGCAGCAGGGCGGGATGGAGGACGACTACTACGGCGTGTCGGGCGAGCTGCCGCAGGGAGGCAAGTACCAGGCGGGGGCGCAGCTTTCGACCCGGCTGATCCCGAACGTCGGCATCTGGACGTACTACAAGACGTCGTTCTATGACGTGAAGAGCGGGGCGGACGAAGGGGCCGACGAGTACAAGCGGGAGCATTACGGGGTGTTCAAGCTGAGCACCCGGCCGCTGGGATTCGTGGATCCCAAGCTTTCCCGCTGGCTCCAGCTCGATGCCCGGGCCAAGTACTTCGAAGGCGGCATGCTCGGCGAGGACATGACCTCGGTCGAGCGGGAGCGGTTCGTCGAGGGGTACGTGCAGCTCGGGACCGAGATCGCAAAGACCGCGTTCGTGTCCATCCGGGGGGCGATGAGGGACTACCTCAAGAAGGAGAATTCCCAGGGCGACACGACCGACAAGCCGGTCGAGTACTTCTGGAAGGCCGTGGCCGAGTACAAGTTCTGAGCGCGATCGTGTGAAGCGGCAGTAGTCACGGGCCTTCCATGCCGGCGGTACACAGCCCCGACCACGCGGGAGGGGCAAGCGCAGAGGGTCGCCGATCAGCGATTCAGGGTTTGGAAGGGGTCGGTGGCTGCCGGTTCGCCGTTCGGGAAGGGAGAATCCATGTGGCGTAGCGCACGAACGAGGGGGGCTTGCTGGGGGATCCTGGTGCTCGGCCTGGTGTGGTCGGGGCAGGCCGTTGCGCAGACTCAGCCAGACTGCCACGGGCCGCTCTATTACAAGCTGAAGAACCAGGACAAGGAGCAACGGACCTCGGAAGCGGCCCGGGCCGAAGTGGACCGTTTCGTCGACTCGGCGGGGGGGAAGCTTGTGGCCGCCAACCTGGCCGAGGGGACCGCTCTACTGGCGCAGAGGAAGGGGGAGTGGCTGGATTGCCTGGCGCGGACCCGGCGCCCCTCGGTGCTGTGCCTGGCGGTGGTTCGAGCCGACGAGAAGCTGTGCTCCGCCCTGTCGGCACCGGAGCGGCGGGAGCCGTGCCTGATGCTCTCCCGGGTGGCGACAGCCGTCAAGGCCGGGCGGGCGGAGCTGTGTGCTGCCATGGGGGAGGTCCCCGAGCGTCGGCTGTGTGAGCTTGCCGCCGGCGGGGGCGGCTCGTGCGACGGGTTGCCCGAGGGGGCTGCCTCCAGGGTCTGCCGCGCCGTTGCTGCAAAGGCGGGGGGGAAGGCTTCGGGGCTGAGCCCGGAGGAGGCCGTGGCCGTGGCCTGGGTGCGGGCGCTTTCCGCCCGGGAGGCTGCGGGCTGCGACGCCATTCCGGAGTCCCGGGAGCGAGGGGTGTGCCGGGCGGCCGCTGCCGGCAGCGAGGAGGCCTGCCCCCTGGACCGACCCACCATCGAGCACGTGGACGGCGACTACTCGTGCCGCAACCTGGTGCTGTCGCATCGGGTGCACTCGTCCGCCGCAGGCACGGAGCTGGTGGTGCGGCTGGGGGGGGACTTCCCCGGGAAGGCCGACTGCCAGGTCAAGGCCCGGCTCGCCGGTTCGAAGGAGCGGATCGTCGGCAGCGTGCATCCGGACCGGGGTCTGGACCTGACCGAAATCCGTGCCCTCGTGGAAGGGCCGGTCGAGGGCGTGGAGGCCACCTGCCGCTGGGATCTCGAGTCGAGCCGTTTCATCCCGAAAGAGAGCGAAGCCGGGGTCTGGTAGGGGCTCTTTCATCCCCCATTTTCATCCCGCTTGCGCAGCCGCGCGCTTTCTGTTATAGATCGGCGGAACTGCCTTCTGGGCCATCGCAAGCTGCGGGGGCGGCAAGGAGCGGACGCACGGTGCTGAACTGGTTCTACAGCCTCTTCTCGAACGACCTGGCGATCGACCTGGGGACCGCCAATACCAAGGTCTATGTGAAGGGGCGTGGCATCGTGTCGTGCGAGCCGTCCGTCGTGGCCGTGCAGAAGGATGCCCGGGGCATGCGGGTTCTGGCCGTCGGTCGGGATGCCAAGGAGATGCTCGGCAAGACGCCGGGCGGCATCGTCGCCATCCGCCCCATGAAGGACGGCGTGATTGCGGACTTCGCAGTCACCGAGGCCATGCTGCGCTACTTCATCAACCGGGCCCACAACCGACGGACCCTCGTGCGCCCCCGGATCATCATTTGCGTCCCGTTCGGCGTCACCGAGGTCGAAAAGCGCGCCGTGAAGGAATCGGCCGAGTCGGCCGGCGCCCGCGAGGTCTACCTCATCGAGGAGCCCATGGCAGCGGCCATCGGTGCGGGTTTGCCCATCACCGAGCCCTCGGGAAACATGGTGGTGGACATCGGCGGCGGTACGACGGAAGTGGCGGTCATCTCGCTCTCGGGGATTGTGTTCTCCCGCTCGGTCAAGGTGGGCGGCGACAAGATGGATGATGCCATCATCCAGCACATGAAGCGCAAGTACAACCTGCTGGTCGGAGAGCGGACCGCCGAGCGAATCAAGTGCGAAATCGGGACCGCGTACCCGACCGACCAGGTGCTGACCATGGAAGTGAAGGGGCGGGATCTCATCCAGGGGGTTCCCAAGCCGGTGGTGGTCAACTCGGACGAGATTCGTGATGCCCTCGCGGACCCGGTCGGGGCCATTGTCGAGGCCATCCGCAGTGCCCTGGAAGGCACACCGCCGGAGCTTTCCGCCGACATCGTGGACAAGGGCATCGTCATGACCGGCGGCGGGTCGTTGCTGAAGAACCTGGACAAGCTGATCCGGGAGGAGACGGGGTTGCCGGTATCGCTGAGCGACGACCCCATCTCCGCCGTCGTGCTCGGGGCCGGAAAGGCCCTCGACGAGCTCGACCTCCTGCGGGAAGTCAGCATCCCCGCGTGAAACGCGACTCCGCACGAGGAATCGGTACGCCATGAGGCAGAAGCAGGAGAGATTCAAGGTCGCGCTGCTGAGCCTCCTGCTCCTCGTTGCTCCCCTGTTCTCGATGTATTTCCACGGTCGGATCGACCGCCCGCAGTCCGTTGCCGAAAGTGCGCTCATCCACCTGACCGGCCCGGGCCAGAGCCTGATGAACGGGGTGTTCGGGACCTTCGTGGGGTGGTGGAAACGGTACGTGTTCCTCGTGGAAGTGGCCGAGCAGAACGAGGAGCTTCGGCAAAGCATCGGCGAGCTCAAGCTGATGGCAGCCCGCGCCCGGGGGCTGGATGAAGAGAACCGGCGGCTTCGGGACATGCTGGCGTTTAGGACCGAGCACAAGGAGCTGAAGCTGGCAACGGCCCAGATCATCGCCCGGGAGACATCTCCGTACTTCAGCGTTTCCCGTATCCGGCTGGACCGGGGAACTGAGGACCAGATGGCGGAGAACATGCCGGTCCTGACCTCGGCCGGCGTAGTGGGCCGCATCGAGAAGGTCGCAGGGCAGTACTGCGACATCATGCTGATCACGGATTCCCGCTCCCGCATCGACGTGCAGATCCCGGGCAAGGGGCTGTCGGGGACGCTCGTGGGAACCGGGGACGGGCTGCCGGTCTTCCGGTTCCCCTTCCAGAAGGCTCGCCCGGCCAAGGGGGATGCGCTGCTCACCACCGGACATGACCGGTTGTTCCCCAAGGGGCTGGTCGTCGGCTTCGTGCTCGAGGACGGGGCACGCCAGTCGGGCAAGCAGCTCGAGTCCGCGGTGGAGCCGGCCGTCTCGTTCGCATCGCTCCAGGAGGTCTTCATCGCCGTGGAGGCGGAGCTCCAGCTTCCGACGCCGGGGCAGGAGGAGCCGCAATGAAAGCTCTCCAGATCCTGCTCTATGTTGTGGTTGCCTACGTGCTGCTGAGCCTCGAGTCACCGCTGCTGACGTCGTTCCACGTCCGCATGTACGCACCCGACCCGGCGTTGGCCATCGTCGTTCACGCGGCCTGCTCGGTGGAGTTCCTCCCGGGCGTGATCCTGTGCGCGTTCCTCGGCCTGCTCAAGGACGGTTTCTCCGCCGGCGTGCCGGTGGGAACGCACGTCGAGATCTATGTGCTGGTCTTCCTGTGCTGTTTCGCCCTGACCCGGCGGCTCGACTATCGCAACGTGATCCTCCTGACCGTAGTCACCTTTGGTGCCAGCCTGGTCTCATCGTTCCTGTTCTTCGTGCTGTCCGCGATCTTCGACCGGGACTTTGAGGAGTTCGACCTCGTGTTCCGCCTGGCCTTGCCGCAGGCCCTGATCACGTCTCCCATGGGCCCCATCGTCGCCGGCCTGCTCGGGTTCATCGACCGGAAGCTGGCCGGGTCGGAGAAGGACGGGGTATTCCGATGATCGGGGAAGGCTCTCTTGTCCGAGGCGGCCTTCTCGAATACCGGGCACAGAACCGTTGGCTCATCGTCCTGATGATCCTGGGCCTGCTCGGGCTGGGGGCCCGCTTCTTCCAGCTCCAGGTGCTGGGCGGCAAGAAGTACGAGAAGCTGGCCGAGATCAACCAGGTCAAGCGGACCCGGATTCCTCCCCGCCGCGGGCTGGTGCTCGACCGTGGCGGGCGGATCCTGGCCAAGAACGTGGACCTGTACCAGGTCTCCATCATTCCGCACTACGTGGAGGACATCGAGGCCCTGCTCGGCCAGCTCGGCGACCTGATGCAGCTGACGCAGGCCGAAGTGGAGAAAGTGCGGGCCCGATACGATGAGGCCCTCCCGGACAAAATCCGCCGTTTCCGCGAGATCGTGGTCCGTCCGTATGTGAACGGTCGTTACTGCCCGGAGGACGGAACGCCGCTCGAAGAGGTCACTCCGACCCGATACCTGTCCTGCTCTCAGTGCGGGCAGGAGTTCGTCGAGATTCCCCGCTCGCAAACCACCTGCCCGTTCGACCGGACGCTTCTCGACGTGCGCCTGGACGGGAAGCTGGCGGCCTGCCCCATCTGCCATCGCAAGTTCGCGTTTGCCGGACAATGCCCGGACGACGGAAACCCGCTGGCCGAGGTCCACCACAACCTGCGCTGCCCCCGCTGCATGAAGGATTACAGCGACGTGGCCGCCGTCCTGCTGGCCCGGAATCACGAGCTGCCCGGCCTCTTCATCAGCGAAAAGATCATCCGCGCCTACCCGTTTGCCGAGCTGTTCGCCCACGTCGTCGGTTACGTCAACGAGGTGAACGCGGATGAGCTCAAGCGCCATCCCGGAGTGTACGTGCCCGGCGACTACGTGGGGCGGCGAGGGGTCGAGCGGACCATGGAGGAGGTCCTGCGCGGTCGAGCCGGCGAGGTCGTTTCCTTCCGCGACAGCAAGGGGCGGGAGATGAACCTCGAAGGGGAGATCCCCACGCTTGCCAGCCTCAAGTACGAACCGGCCGTTCCCGGCAACAGCGTGGTGCTCACCCTCGACCTCGAAGTGCAGAAGATCCTCAAGGATGCCATCGCCAAAGAGCACTCCGCCGGCCTGGTCGTCCTCGAGGTGAATACCGGCGAGGTCATCGGCATGTACTCCACCCCCCCGTTCGACCCGAACGACTGGGCGGGACGCCTCACGCCGGAGCGCAAGAAGCTCTACGACGAGAACCCGTTCTATCCCATGATCAACAAGGCGACGACCGCATTCCCGCCGGCCTCCACCTTCAAGGTCCTGACGGCCCTGGCCGGTCTCAACGAGGGGGTCATCACGCCGGAGACCAAGATCAATTGCCCCGGCTACTACGACTACTCCGGTCATCGATTCGGCTGCTACAACAAGTACGGGCACGGCGACCTCGAGCTGCGGCGGGCGCTCGTGGTCTCGTGCGACGTGTACTTCTACCGCCTGGGCGAGTGGCTTGGTATGGATCGGATCGAGCAGTATGCCACCCTGTTCGGACTCGGGCGCAAGACGGGAATCGAGGTGGGCGAGGACACAGGGCTCGTCCCGTCCCGGGAATGGCACGAGCGACACTCCAAGGGTGGTTTTCAGCCCGGCTTCACACTGTCCACCGCCGTGGGCCAGAAGGACATCCGGGCCACGCCGCTCCAGATGGCCATGCTGCTGGCCGAGCTCGTCAACGGAGGGCTGGCGGTCCACCCGTTCCTGGTCGACCGGATCGAGGATGGCAACGGGACCATCGTCCGGTCGCTGCGGCGCAAGTCAGGGGAGTCGCTGGGCATCCCGATCGAGTACCTCGACTTCCTCAAGGCCTCCATGCTCGAGGCCGTGGAATCGGAGGACGGCACGGCTCATGGCGTTCGGCTCGAGAGCATCCGAGTGGGCGGCAAGACCGGCACGGCGGAAGCCAAGCAGGTCAAGAAGGGGGTCGACCCCTATGTGGCCCGCTGGCTGGCGGAGGACCATGCCTGGTTCGTGGCGTATGCTCCGGCCCGCCACCCGAGAATCGTGGTGGCCTGCGTGGTCGAGCACGGTGGCTTCGGCGGTGCCGTGGCGGCCCCGATCGTCTCGAAGGTGATCTACAAGCTCTTCTCCCGAAACCTGATACCGGAGTAGGAGATGGGAACGCGGCTGACAGAGCGTCGCTTCAACTGGAACCTGGCCGTGATTCCGGTCATCCTCCTGTTGTGCGTCATTTCGCTTATCAACCTCCGGAACGCGGACTACTACTCGGGTGACATTTACCACCAGAGACAGGTGATCTGGTATCTCCTCTCGATCATCGTGGCGGTCGTGGTGGCCGCTCTCGACCTCAAGATCTTCGAGCGTCTCGCCTGGCCTGCGTACATCGCCGTGACAATCCTGCTGGTAATCACCCTGGTCGCCGGAAAGGAGGTCAATTTCTCCAAGCGTTGGGTCGAGATCGCCGGCATCAACGTGCAGCCGTCCGAGCTCCTGAAGATCTCCATGGTGCTCATCCTGGGGCGCCTGCTGCGGGAGATGCACAAGCCCGAATATCACTCGTTGAGGAGCCTCTGGAAGGTGCTTCTGGTCGTACTGGCCCCATCGGCCCTCGTGCTGGCTGAGCCCGACCTGGGGACAACCCTGTGCATCCTGTTCACTGCCGCCACGGTCATCCTCTACGAAGGAGTCAAGCTGCGGACCGTGGCGCTCCTGATCGGAATCGTGCTTCTCGTCTTTCCGCTGAGCTGGAAGTTCGGGATCATTCAGGACTACCAGAAGGACCGGGTGCGCCTCTGGCTGGACCCGGACCAGTTCAAATGGGACCCGGAGGCCAAGAAGCTGCTCGACAAGACGCTCCAGCCCGAGCAGGCCCTGTGGGCAATCGGTGCGGGCGGCTTCCTGGGAAAGGGTAGCTTCCAGGCCTCCAAGACGCGACTCAAGTATCTGCCCGAGATGCAGACCGACTTCATCCTCGCGACCTATGCGGAGGAGCACGGCTTCCTGGGGTGCACGGTGCTGCTCGTCTTATATGCAGGGCTGCTGCTCTGGGGAGCTTACGTTGCACGGAATGCGAGGGACAGGTTCGGGGTTCTCGTTGCCGTGGGGGTGACCTCGTACATGTTCTGGCAGACGATGATGAATGTGGGCATGGTGACCGGCCTCCTGCCGGTCGTGGGGATCACGCTGCCGTTCATGTCATACGGAGGCTCGTCCCTGCTCTCCCTGATGGTAGGAATCGGCCTGCTCATGAACATCGGCTTCTACCGCGGGCGGGTCTGATCCACGGGCGTTGAGGAGGAGAGGCGGGCTTGTCTTTTCCGCTCGCCGATGACAGAGTTCTAGCGAGATGGCGGGGGGCGTGATGTCCGAAGAACCCAGGCGAAAAGATGCTGGCACCGGAAGAGCCGGACCACGAACCGGAAGGGGCCCCGGTGGCGGCAGAGGCCCCGGTGGCGGCAGAGGCCCCGGTGGCGGCAGAGGCCCCGGTGGCGGCACGGGCGCGACGAATCGTATCCCGCCCCAGAAGTTTCACGAAGCCAAGGCCCTGGCTGAGAAATCAGGCATCCCGCTGGCCGCAGCGATTCGAGTCATCTCGGGCGAGGCCTCACTGGCGAGCACCGTGCAGGCGCTTCAGCAGCGAGACCGTCTCGAATCGCTCACTCGGGAAGGAAGGCTTCTCAAGGGGCTGGCTGCCAGGATTCTGAGCGGTGAGCTGACGCTCGAGCAGGCGATGGCGCTCACGAGGCTGGGTCATGTGAAGCGCCAGGCCGACTACATGAAATGCCACTTCGGGGACCTCGCGTCGGCAGGGACGACCGCCGGAGTGGCGACCGTAGGCCGCAAGCTCGTATATGGCGTCGTGCTCGAGGACTTGAAGTTCGATGTGCGCCTCAAGCCCCTCGACGGGGACGAGGTGCTGCTCCACAAGCACGACATCAAGTTCTACTTCGATGCCTCCCGCAAGAAGCAGGTGCTCAAGCTGGTATCGTGGGGACAGGAGGGGGACCCGCTGCAGGCGGACCATCTCCGTACCCAGAAGAACCGCACGGACATCAAGGCAGCGGTCTATTTCTCCGCCATGGAGGCGGGCAGGGCCATCCGCTGGGAGAGTGCCGAAGGGGACAGCCTGCGCGGAAAAGTCGTGTTCCTGGGGCGATACGAGGTGGTGCTCGAGTCTCCGGCCGGAGACCGCATCATCGTCCTGCGCCACGCCGTAAGCAAGGTCGAGTAGTTACGCCACCTGGCCCTGTTGTCGCTTGACTTTATTCATCCACGTGAGTATCTACCGCCTGTTCTTATTGCAGACGGGGTTTGCTGGAGTTCAGGCTCTGTTCGAAGGAGGCGATGATGAGCGGGTCGGTCAGACTGAGTCGAGTGTTGGGGATGCTGGCGTTGTCTCTTTGTACCGCGTGCACGGGGGGAGCAACGTCTCCGGGCGGTGGGGAGACCGGAGTTCCGGAAGTGACCGAGGGGGACTTGCTGTTCTCCGAGGTCGACATTCCGGCCGGGGAGGTCGAGGTCGTCGGGCCGACCTGCCAGTCCAACCAGGAGTGCGCCGGGCAGTTCGAGGGGCTCGGCGTGTGCCAGATCGCTCTGTGCGATACCGTGCAGCAGCTGTGCGTGGTCGGGATGGTGAAGGATTACACTCCGTGTGACGACGACAACTCGTGCACGGCGGATACGTTCTGCCTCGACGGCGCGTGCGGCGGCGGCATTCTCCAGTTGTGCGACGACGGCAATTCGTGCACCGACGACAGCTGTGACCCGGCTGCCGGCTGCCTGTTCTCGGCCAACAGCGCCGTGTGTGACGACGGCAACGAGTGCACGCAGGACGACGTCTGCGCCAACGGGAAGTGCGGCGGCACCGCTGGCGGTTGCCCCTGCCAGACCGATGCCGACTGCCCGGTTGCGTCCAACGACAACCTGTGCAAGTTCGAGCAGATGACCTGCGTGGCGGGGCTGTGCGAGCTGACCCAGGTTGACGAGGTCGTGTGCGACACGAGCCTGGATGAGCCCTGCCTTAAGAGCACCTGCGACCCGAAGACCGGAGAATGCGCCCTGTCTCCCATCACCGGGAGCTGCTCGGATGGCAACACCTGCACCGTGGGTGACCTTTGCCTCGACGGTGTCTGCAAGGGCGGCGACAACATGTGCGGCTGCTCGACGGACGATGATTGCGACGACTTCGAAGACGGCAACCTCTGCAACGGCACCCTCAAGTGCCTTTCCGGACTGTGCGCCGTGGATCCGGCGACCATCGTGAACTGCCCTCAGATTGCCCTCGGCCCGTGCGAGGTCAGCAAGTGCAATCCCCAGTCCGGCGTCTGCCAGAAGTCCCCCAAGGGGAACGGGACGTCCTGTTCCGACGGCGATACCTGCACCGACATGGACAAGTGCCAGAACGGGCAGTGCGCCGGCGCTCCCAAGAAGTGCGATGATGCCAACCCCTGCACCGAGGACAAGTGCGATGCCGGCGCCGGCTGCGTAAGCACTCCGACCAGCGACGTCGCCTGCAGCGACGGTGACGAGTGCACCACCGGGGACGTCTGCGTGGACGGTGTGTGCCAGGGTGGGGAATTCGTGTGCGGCAACTGCGGCGACCAGGTCTGTGACGGACAGGAAACGTGCGAGAGCTGCCCGGCCGATTGCGGGGACTGCCCCGTGTCGGACTGCTGCACCCCCAAGGAAGGCCCGGGCTGTGGGGACGAGGCGATCAAGGCCTGCGTCTGCGCCCAGGACGCATACTGCTGCGAGACCCAGTGGGACGACGTCTGCGTAGGCGAGGTGGAGCAGTTCGGCTGTGGCAAGTGCGGCGGCGTGGAGCCGGTCTGCGGCGACACCGTGTGCGACCCTGCCGAGACGTGCGAGAGCTGTCCCGATGATTGCGGCACCTGCCCTGCCGGCGACTGCTGCGTGCCGGTCGAGATCCCGGGTTGCAGCGATGCGACCGTGGAAGCGTGCGTCTGTGCGTTCGACGATTACTGCTGCAAGACGGCCTGGGACGATGTCTGCGTCGGAGAGGCCGTTGACCAGTGCGCGCTCATCTGCCAGGAGCCGGGGTGCGGGGATGGCGTGTGCGGTCCCAACGAGACCTGCGAAACCTGTGAGAAGGATTGTGGCCCATGCGTAGTCCCGGTCTGCGGTGACACCGTCTGTGACCCGACCGAGACGTGCCAGAGCTGCGAAAAGGATTGCGGCCCCTGCCCGGTGGGCAATTGCTGCGAGGCTCATGAGATCCCCGGGTGCGACGACAAGGCCGTGGAGGCCTGCGTGTGTGCCAAGGACGGCTTCTGCTGCCAGACCGCGTGGGACGGCCTGTGCGTCCAGGAGGTGGAGCAGTTCGGCTGCGGCCTGTGCGGCGCTCCGGCCACGTGTGGCGACGCGGTGTGCGACCCGACCGAGACCTGCGTGAACTGCGAGAAGGACTGCGGCCCCTGCGTCACCGGCCCCTGCTGCGAGCCCCACGCTGGAACAGGGTGCGAGGATCCGGCAGTGACCGCCTGTGTCTGCGCCCAGGATGCGTACTGCTGCCAGGTGGAGTGGGACACGCTCTGCGTCAACGAGGTGACCTCCCTCCAGTGCGGCGACTGCGGCGTCGTGGTGATGTGCGGCAACCAGAAGTGCGAGGCCGGCGAGGACTGCACCAACTGCCCGGCCGACTGCGGCGAGTGCCCGGCCTCCTGCGGGGACGGGAAGTGCGATGCCAACGAGATGTGCAACAACTGCGCCCAGGACTGCGGCTCGTGCTCGGCCAACAGCTGCTGCGTGGCTCACGAGGAGAAGGGGTGCGGTGACATGCCGGTGGCCGACTGCGTCTGCGCGATGGACGCATACTGCTGCACCGTGCAGTGGGATTCCATCTGCGCTGCCGAGGCCGACCAGTGCGGAAGCTGCGCCGGTGACTGCTGCGTCGAAGACGACACGCCCGGCTGCGACGACGAGACCATCGAGGCCTGCGTCTGCGACCAGGATCCGTTCTGCTGCGACGTTCGCTGGGACGCCCTGTGCGCCGAGGAGGTCGCCTCCTTCCAGTGCGGGACTTGCCAGGCGGTGCAGTGCGGCAACCAGAAGTGTGAGGCCGGCGAGGACTGCAAGAGCTGCCCGGCCGACTGCGGCGCCTGCCCGGCCACGTGCGGCGATGCCAAGTGCGACCCGGGCGAGCATTGCGAGAACTGCCCGGCCGACTGCGGCGCCTGCTCCGCCAACGGCTGCTGCCTTCCGCACGACCAGAAGGGCTGCAAGGACCAGACCGTCACCAAGTGCGTGTGCGCCATGGACCCGTACTGCTGCGCCAACAACTGGGACAGCATCTGTGCGGGCGAGGCGGACCAGTGCGGCTCCTGCAACGGCGACTGCTGCAAGGAGCACGCAAACCCCGGCTGCGACGACGAGACGGTTGAGGCCTGCGTCTGTGCGCAGGACCCCTACTGCTGCGAGACCGCATGGGACGGAATCTGCGTCAACGAGGTGACGGGCCTCAAGTGCGGCGAGTGCGGAGCGGTGCAGTGCGGCAACCAGAAGTGCGAGGCCGGCGAGGACTGCAAGAACTGTCCGGCCGACTGCGGCGCCTGCCCGGCTGCCTGCGGCGATGCCAAGTGCGACGCGGGCGAGCATTGCGAGAACTGCCCGGCCGACTGCGGCCCCTGCTCCGCCAACGGCTGCTGCCTCGCACATGACCAGAAGGGGTGCAAGGACCCGGCCGTCACCAAGTGCGTGTGCGCCCTGGATCCCTTCTGCTGCACCAACAACTGGGACAGTATCTGTGCGGGCGAGTCGGACCAGTGCGGCTCGTGCAACGGCGACTGCTGCAAGGAGCACTCAAACCCCGGCTGCGACGACGAGACCGTCGAGGCCTGCATCTGCGCCCAGGACCCCTACTGCTGCAACACCGC
>CAITUV010000062.1 GCA_903895725.1 uncultured Myxococcales bacterium
CCGCCCCCAAGAAGGCCGCTGCCCCCAAGAAGGCCGCCGCCCCCAAGAAGGCCGCCGCCCCCAAGAAGGCCGCCGCCCCCAAGAAGGCCGCCGCCCCCAAGAAGGCCGCCGCCCCCAAGAAGGCCGCCGCCAAGGCGGCCTCTACGCAAAAAGAAGCCTCTACGCAAAAAGAGGCCACTACGCAAAAAATGGCCGGAGCCGAGGCGGCCTCTATACACAAAGAATTTGAGCAGATTGGGGAGTTGCCGGGGAGCTACGGCAAGCCCCGGGCGCTGCTCATGCCGAAGAACCCCGAATGGCTCTTCTTCGTGTGGGACTGCGATGCCGACACGGCCTGGAGATTGACCGGGGGGAGTCACTCGACCACTCTTCGGGTCCTTCGCGGGGGCAGGGAAGCCGAGCGAACCCGAATCACCATCGACGTGCGCCGCTTCTACGTCCACGTTCCACAGGGCCGAGGCAAGGTCCGCGTGGAGCTCGGGCTTGCAGAAGGCGGAGAGTTCCTGGCCATTCTGACTTCCAATGAGGTGGATCCTCCGACCGCCACCACCTCTGCCGACCGGAGCGTGAGCTGGGTCGCACCGGCCTGGACCGGTGCCGATCCCAGCAAGTACCCGGGGGTCAAGGTGCTGACGGAAGAGCAGTTCCTGGCCATGTTTGGAACCGTGCCGGTGGAGACCCCCTGGTACAAAGGAACCCGCTAGGTAGCCGCCTGGCCTCCAGGCTCTGAACTTCAGGAGTTTCAATGATTCCGCAAGGCTATCTCTCCATCGTGCTGCACGCGCACCTGCCCTATGTGAGGCACTCCGAGTTCGATGACTTCCTGGAGGAGGAGTGGTTGTACGAGGCCGTGGCCGAGACCTACCTTCCTCTGATTCTGCGGTTCCGCCAGCTCCTTGAGGAAGGGGTGGACTTCCGGTTCTCCATGGTCTGCACCCCCTCCCTGGCCTCCATGCTGAGCGACCCGTTGCTCCAGCAGCGCACGGGGCGCTACCTGAACCGCCTCATTGAGCTGGCCAGCAAGGAGGTCCGCCGGACTCGGAGCGAAGCCCCGGAGTATGTCGAAGTCGCCTCCTTCTACCTCGACCGGTTCCAACGGCTGGCTGATCTCTACTTCCGGCAGCTCAACGGCGACATCCTGGCCGGCCTGGCGGATCTCCAACGGCAAGGTGTGCTCGAGATCATGACCTGTGCGGCCACTCACGGGTTCCTGCCGCTGCTGCAGCCCGTTCCTCAGACGGTCGAGGCGCAGGTCAAGCTCGGGGCGCAGGCGTACCGTCACTTTTTCGGCCGCGACCCCCGGGGTATCTGGTTGCCGGAGTGTGCGTTCTTCCCGGGGCTGGACCGGGTACTGGCCCGGGAGAAGCTGCGTTTCTTCCTGCTCGATACCCACGGCATCCTGCTGGCCAATCCTCGCCCGATTTCTGGCGTGTACGCGCCGCTCTACACCCCGGCGGGGGTGGCAGCCTTCGGGCGTGATGCCGAGTCGTCCAAGCAGGTGTGGAGCTCCAAGGAAGGCTATCCGGGAGACGTGTGCTACCGGGACTTCTACCGGGACATCGGGTATGACCTGCCGTTCGACTACATCCGGCCGTACATCCAGCCCACGGGACTTCGCAAGTTCACGGGGCTGAAGTACCACCGGATCACGGGCACCACCGACCAGAAGGAGATTTACCGGCCGGAGGTGGCGCTCCAGAGGGTGGCGGATCATGCAGGCAACTTCCTGTTCAACCGGGAGCTGCAGATCCGTCATCTGACAAGCCAGATTGGCCGTCCCCCCATCATCACGGCACCGTATGATGCCGAGCTGTACGGTCACTGGTGGTTCGAAGGCCCTGACTTCCTGTACTACCTGGCCAAGAAGGTCCACCACGACACGTCGGTGTTCAAGCTGACCACGCCCATCGAGTACCTCGAGCGGTTCCCGGTCCAGCAGATGGCCATGCCGGCAACGTCGAGCTGGGGTGACAAGGGGTACTTCGATGTGTGGGTGAACGAAGCGAACGACTGGATCTACCCGCATCTGCACGAGATTGGAGAGCGGATGATCCGGCTGGCGAAGACCCACCGGAACGCTGACGGCCTCCTCCGACGGGCGCTCAACCAGTGCGCTCGCGAGCTGGTCCTGGCGCAGAGCTCCGACTGGGCCTTCCTGATCTCCACGGGCACGGCGGTGGACTACTCCACCCGGCGCACGAAGAACCACGTCGGTCGCTTCCTGAAGCTGTGCGACATGATTGACTTCTACCGCATCGAGGAAGGCTACCTCGCGTCACTCGAAGCCTACGACAACCTCTTCCCGTTCATCGACTACTCGATCTACGCGGGCTGAAGCCCTCGAGGAGCATCGGGGCGGGGGCAGTTGCGCTCGCTGTCCCAGTAGGGCGAGACCTTGCGAAGGTTGCGAACGATCTGGGGAAACACGGCAATGATGTGGTCCACGTCCTCGTCGGTGTTGTATCGGCTCAGGCTGAACCGCACCGATCCATGCACCGCGGTGAATGGCACCTTGAGCGCCTGCAGCACGTGCGAGGGCTCGAGGCTCCCCGACGTGCACGCCGACCCGCTCGAGGCACAGATGCCCAGGCTGTCGAGCTCGAAAAGGATCCCCTCGCCCTCGATGTAGTGGCACGATACGTTGGTCGTGTTCGGGAGCCTCGGGGCACCCCCGCCATTGACCTGCAGGTGCGGGATCCGTCCCACCAGCTCCTTCTCGAGTCGGTTCCGCATCCCGAGGACGCGGGTGTTTTCGTCGTCGAGAAACTCCTCGGCCAGCTCGCAGGCCCTTCCGAACCCGACGATAAACGGAACGTTCTCCGTACCTGCCCGCCGTCCGTTCTCCTGGTGTCCGCCCAGCAGGTAGGGTCGGCAGCGGGTTCCCTTGCGAATGAACAGCGCCCCGATCCCTTTGGGGGCGTGCAGCTTGTGCCCAGAAAACGAGAGCAGATCCACCTGGCGCAGCGTCCGGTCGAGGTCGAGCGGAAGCTTGCCTGCGGACTGAGTGGCATCGGTGTGGAAGACGATGGCAGGGTCGGTCTCCTTGGTGAGGCGCGCGAGCTGCTCGATGGGGAAGACCACCCCGGTCTCGTTGTTGGCGTGCATCACCGAAACCACGGCCGTGTCGGGCCGCAATGCCCGAACGAAGTCCCGGATGCTGAGCCTTCCTTCCGTGTCGACGGGCAGGAAGGTGACCTCGATCCCGTCCCGGGCAATCTCCTTGCACAGCTCGTAGACGGACGGATGCTCCACCGCGGTCGTGATCACGTGCCTGCGTTTCGGGTTCGCCTTCAGCGTCCCCAGGATGGCGGCGTTGTTCGCCTCGGTCGCACAGGACGTGAACACCACCTGTCCCGGGTCGGAGACGCCGAGCAGGTTGGCCACCTGGCTCCGGGCGTTTCGGATGGCAGCCCCAGCCCGCTTGGCAGGCTCGTACATCGAGCTCGGGTTGAAGTAGACCTCGGTCAGGTAGGGCATCATCGCCTGCACTACCTCCGGAGCCACCGCCGTCGTCGCATTGTTGTCAGCGTAGATCGTTCTCATGGGATCCCCGCTCAAATCGCGATGACGCGGATTCTCTCGTCGACCTGCTCCTTGAGCGTCTTCTCGATCATCAGCTTGAGCGTCATCTGGGCCCCGACGCAGCCGTGGCAGGCACCGACGAGCTGGCAGTAGATGAGGTTGTCCTTGATGTCCACGATCTCGACATCACCGCCATCCCGCCGCAGCATGGGGCGGACATACTCGTCCACCACCTTTTCCACCTTCTTGGCGAACTGGTACGGGGAGAGCCGGTTTCCGGACGAAGACTCCACAGCCGCCTCGGCCCGAGCCGGCTCGCCCGGCTCCCGGCGGCCCCACTCCTCGTCGAGGATGTCTTGAAGTCCGCCCGGAGCGTGGTGACACGTCATGCACGCACCGCCCGCCTTGATCGCAGCGGTCACTTCCGGGATCGTCTTGAGCTCGAGCTCCTTGATCTTGCGGCGCAGATAGGGCTCGGTCACGTTGAAGCACTTGCAGACGATGCGCCCCTCGTCTTCCGTCTCGTGGGAGATGGCGACGCCGAGCTTGTCGAGGTCTACGCCGCGCTTCTGTGCCCAGTTCCAGACTGCGGCCTGCAGCGCTTCGGCCCCCATGACCGAGCAGTGGATCTTCTGCATCGGCAACCCTTCGAGGTACTTCACGATGTCGCCGTTGGTGATCTTCAGTGCCTCGATGGGAGTGTAGCGCCCCTCTTCGATGATCGCGCAGAGTGCCTCGGACGAGGCAATGGCCGACGTGCACCCGAAGGTCAGGTACTTCGCTTCGACGATCCGGTCCTGAAGCGGATCGGCATCATGCCTGTCCACCCGGAAGGTAAACCGCATGGCATCGCCGCACACGATGCTGCCGTGCTCGCCCAGTCCGTCCGGATCCTTGACCTCGCCCAGGTGCGTGCCCGGCTTCCCATGCACCGCGTCCATGAACAGCTGCTTCGTCTTGTCGCTGTACTCCCAACCCATGCGCTCTCCTCCCCGAGGACCGAGGCCCGCAACTTCCTGCGACCACGGCATCCCGCTTGCCAGCACAGAAACTAAGCTCTGAAGCCTCGCTTGTCAACGGCGCCGGTCTAGTCGTACAGCCCCTTGACCGCAGGCTGGGGAAGCTGGTAGGCCGTCATCGTCTGACGCATGAAGAACGGGACCTCGACGTACTTCTCGAGTTCCATGCAGGCCCGATTGGCCGTGCAGGTGCACCCCGAGTTGTCCTTCGCATTGCACCCGTCGACGCCGTTGGGATACACGTACCCTTCCTGGATTCCGGAGACCGTCTTGTCGAACTTGACCAGCGGCTCGCCGGTCTTCTCGTTGAACTTCGGCAGGAACCAGTCCGGCTTGCCGTCCCCGTTCAGGTCCGGCCCGTCGTCGCAGTCGTAGCCCTGGGAGAGCAAGGTGTTGGCATACTCGAGCACGCGGGCGGCCACCCCCTTCTCCACGGTCTTGCCAAACAGCGTCTCCCGGCCGTAGGTCTTGGCCACGTACACCTTGCCTGCGGGGTAGTGGAACTCGATCCGGTTCTCGAATCCCGGGTCCGCATCCTCCCCCAGCTCCCACATCCGCAGCATGTCGATCCACTTCTGCTGCTGGTTTTCGGGCAGGTACAGCATGGTCCAGGCGATGAAGAACTTCTGCTGCTCCCATCCGATCTGCGGGTCGATCACGTTGACCTTGGCCGGCAGGTAGGGCTCGAACGGCCCGCTGCCGGTCCCGTAGCTGCTGCAGATGGTGCTCCCCTCGCCGGCAAAGCAGGCCTGCGGAGTCGTCCCCCACCACGTGGTCCATCCGAACCCCTGGGCCGGGTACCCCTCGTCGTCGAGCACCGGCTTCTCGTTGGTGTGTGCGGCAACCCGCACCCCCTTGATGAAGTCGTCGCCGGTCAGTGCGTTGGCCAGGAACCGCCGATAGCCGTCCGGGAACAGGTCGGCCAGCGACACTGCCCGGTAACGGGCATCCACGAAGTCCTGCCTCGAGTCGGAGATGAAGTTGTCGACCGACTCCGTAAACAGCATGGAGGCCCACATCTTGTCATAGTAGGAGCCGGCGTTGACGGTGATCTCGCTGCTGTACTCCCCCTGGTCGCCGGCCAGCTTGTTCTCCACCGGCCGCCCGCCCCACGACACGTTCCGGTACACGCCGGTAGCCCCATTGGGCACATAGAGGACCGTGTCCCCGAGCTGCCCCTGCGCATCGACCTCCGACCGCAGCACCGGGCTGCCCCCCTTGGAATCCTTGTAGTGGGGCCCGGCCTCCGGACGGCTGGCGATCCTCGTGAAATGGTCGAAAACCAGACCCGACGCCAGCATGTTCTCCCGGAAGAACAGCGGAGCTACCGACGGCCAGAGCTGATCGAAATTGTACCCCATGGCCACGGCGAAATCGCGGTAGTAGTTCTTGAGGAGCCCCATCCCCTTGGCACCGTCGCGCAGCTTCTCGTTGAACCGGGTCAGCGTCCTTGCCGCAGCGGCCCGAACCGAGAACGTCTGGCGTCCACGGCGGTAGTTGTCGAAGATGTGCCCCACCTCCTGCTGCGTGATCAGGAAGTTGAAGATCTCGTACGGGTCCGCACCGTTGTCATGGCGGTACACGCTCAGGTTGCCGAGGTCGGCCCACCGGTCCGTCGCAAATCCATACGGGAAGCGCACGCGCCCCTGGTCGTCGACGGCCCGATCCGCCCTCGAATACCCGCTGTACTCCTCGTCCGACGGTGCCCGCAGGTCATCCCAGTCCACGTAGTCGACCGGCTGCTGACGGCACCGGGTGTACTTCCCTCCCACCCGCACCAGCAACCCGTCCAGCACCGGATGCCAGGCCCCGTCCTTCTTCTGGTTGAACCGGCCGGACTTGAACTTCACCGGGTCCACCTCGACACACTGCTGGATCAGGTCGAACTCCTTCTGGAGCTGCGAGTAGTGAAGCGGGTCCCCCTTGAAGTCGTGCTGGATTCCGAGGATGCCGCCGAAGTTGTCCAGCTTGGCCACGGCGGTCGCTGCCCGGTCCGTCCCAATGACGTACGACGGATCCTGATACACCGCCACCGCATCCCCATAGAACATCCTGGCCGTGGCAAAGTCCCATGCCCCGAGGCCGAGGAAGTCCTGCGTCGTCTCGCCCGCGTACTCCATGATCGAGGAGTGCATGAACATCCACTCCAGGTTGGCTTCCTCGTTCGGGGTCATCGGATCGAAGTAGCGCGGTCCCACGCACTTCGAGCCGTCCTGGACCAGGTCGGTGCACTCGTCCGTCACCTTCCCGTCCTCGGTTCGGAGCTGCCAGTACTGCGGCCGGAAGTTCCACGCATCCGACGAGCTCACGAAGTTGTGGCGCAGCCCGACCGAGTGCCCCATCTCGTGCGCAATCACCGAGTAGTGCGCCCGCTGGGCCACGTACTTCCTCATCTTCTCCGCCCGCTGCTGCTGCATGTCCTGCGGATCCGCCGGATTGAAGGTCCCGAACTTCTGCTCCAGCACGTCGGCCAGCGGGGCGATCCCCAGCGGCGCTTCGGCCATGTGCAGCATGCAGGCCCCACGCTCCGCCAGGGCGTTCTCCTTCATGTGGAACAGATCCCGCTGCAACGACGGATTCCCGCCCCGCAGCGGCGAGGCCACATCCAGGACCGACTCCGACATGGCCAGCCCTTCGACTCCCATCTGCTGCTGCACCATGGCGGTCATCAGCTCCGCCTCGGTCTGGCTCCCCATCGCTGCCGCCCGTCGGGCCGCATACACCGGCGCCGATACCGAAGCAGCCCCGAGGGCCGCCTTGACCCCCTTCATCTCCTCCTTCAGCTGCCGCGTCGCCTCCATCACTTCCGGGTGCGCCGCGGCAAACGCCTCGGGGGCCGCAGCCATCTCGCCAGCCTCCTCGGCCGAGAACTCCGCCAGACGCCGCTGCATCTCCTCCCGGCTCATCATCGGCAGCGAACCGGCCGACGAGGCCGATTCCGCGGCCTGGGCCCACTTGTGCACCCACGTCCCCTCGGTGACATCCTCGGTGGCGAGCTCCCCCTTGATGTAGCGGGCCTGGTCCACCACCTGCTGGCTCCACAGGTCGGTGATGTGCGACCACACGTTGATGCTGGCCGATACCTTCTGTCCCGTCAGCGGATCCTCGGCATCCGTGTAGATGCCCCACGGCGACGGGGTCTGCGGCTCCGAGATCACGTTGACCTGGTGGTAGCGGAGGTCACCCCGGCGCACGCTGAGCGCCTGCGCACAGACCGCCAGCGTCTCGTCGTCCCCCTCCTCCCGGGCCTGGGCACACTGGAGCGCCGTCGTCCCGGCCGGCAGCCGCCGGCTCCCGCATGCAGCGTGATCCCCCGCCTCTACCGGGCTATGGCACAGGACCACCATCTCGGGCATCCGGGCCAGCGCAATGGCCCCGGCCGAGTAGCCCCGCTCCGCACCGATCGAATCGGCCAGCGCAACGCACTTGGCCTCGTCCTTCCCGAGGTCCGCATAGGCCTTGCCCGCCCGACAGTCGTCCACCTCGAGCGCCAGGGCGATGGCATCCTCGTTGTCGTCCTGCTGCCCGTGGACGACCGGATACTCGGCCTCGCATGCCTCGCCTCCCGTCCGGATGCACTCCACGTAGCGGGCTGTCACCACCGCGCTGCGAAGCGCCACGTCCCACTCGTGGGTCGCAAGCTCCGTCCCCTCGAAGTACTCCGGGTTGCTCCCCTGGGTGTAATACCAGGGAATCACCGCGGTCTCCCGCTCCCGGTAGGGCAGCGTGCACTTCTGCGTGAACTCGTCGCACCGGCTCCCCGCCCCCGCCAGCTCGCACTCGTCCTCGGTCCCGTTGAGATCGTCGTCCCGGTGCGGGTCCGCTCCGAACTTGGTCGTCTCGGGCGTGAAGCACTCGATTGCGCCGACCATCCCCTCCGGATCTTCATAGTAGTGCGCCCGCTGCCAAATCTGGTACCGAGTCAGAAAGCGATGCCACTGCTCGTCACTCATGCCGTAGTTCCGGGCATAGCCGTACCGATCGACCGTGAACCCTCCATGCGCCTGGAACCGGTACCCGTCCCAATGGATCGGCTCGTAGTCCACGTCCTCGACTCGACGGAACGACTGCCGGATCGTCAGCTCCACCGGGGCGCACATCCCGTATGGGGCCGACCCCGAGAAGAAGTCGTAGTCCAGGAAACAGGACGGAAAGGCATCAATTCCCCAGCCCAGGGCGCTGAGGTCCACCACCCCAGGCTTGGCGAATGCCTTGTTCGTGATGTCGAAATAGCCGCCCTCGATGTCGAACTGCGGAGCATCCTCGGCGCCCGGATCATCGACGTAGTAAGCCAGCGGCTCGTACTCGATGCCTCCGAACACCCCGAGCAGCGAGAGCGTGTCGAAGTCGTAGTTGTCCGTGCTCAGGTTCCTCGAGAAGTCCACCCGGATGTACTCCCGCTCGTTCCACGGGCGGTCCGTCGTGTTCTCCTCGAGCACGTTGAGCTTCTCCCCGGTCGTCGGATTGTACGCGTACACGATGTCGAAATGACTCTGGATCGGGTAGGCCGCAACGATGATGCCGTCGAGCACCGCCTTGCCCGCCCCCTTGCCGTCCGAGTCATCCACGCGCTCGTACGCGAGCCTTGCAATCAGCAGGTCCTCGGTGATCTCGAAACGGACCCTCGACAGCGGCTGGGCATAGGTCGACGTGAACAGCCCGTCCTGCGCCGCCCCGTACCCCACGTCGATCAGCGTACCCTGAGAGTAGAACTCCGGGTTGTCCGCCGGGTCCTCAAGGTCCTCGCCCACGAAAAACGCCTTGGGCAAGGCATATGGCTGGACCCGATCGATCGGCTCCCGCTCCTCCGCGCACCCCGACGCCATCGCCGCCAGCACGGCCACCACCAGGAACGAAAACGCCTTCTTCGTCATGGCTCCACCTCCCCCGAGGTCAGTTGCGATACCAGGCTCCCGAAATGGAACTGCACATCCAGATAGACCAGCGTGTACCGGTTGAAGAACGGCTTCTCCTGCGTCGAGTCCGGCTTGAGCTGCGGGTTCACGGTGCTCGCACCCAGCTCGAAGCCAAGCGACGGAATCGGCCGCGTGTGGACTTCCAGCCCGTACGCCATGGCATACCGACGGTCCGTGTCCTCCTGGGGCTCATAGCTCACCGATTCGTCGAGCGTCATCGGGTAGAGCATGTCCACCAGCACGCTGGCCGACGCCGACAGCCCGAACCAGCGCGACACGTCGATTCCCGCATCCACGCCATGCGCCAGGCGCCAGGCCGGATTGCGCACCCCCATCCCAAGGAAAGCATCACAGGTCCCGCCCGCAGTCAGGCAATCCGGAATCAGCGGTGCCTCCCGCTCGCTGGTCGTGCTCTCGTTGAAGAAGCGGGTGGCCGCAAAGCCGTATCCGACCCAGGCCCCGTCGAGCACATCGAACTGGCGGTCCACCCGGACCGAAGGCTTGAGAGCGAGAAGCTGCGTCCTCGCCTTGCTCACCTTGCTGGTGGGCAGCTGCACCGAGACGCCGCCCGAAAATCCGAGCCCCACCACGGGCACCACGTAAAAGCGGCTGGCCGAGGCCCCCAGAGACACGTCCCCCCACTCGAGCTCTCCCCGCTGCGTGGTCACGTCGGAGTTGGTCAGCTCCCGCGACACCGACACGTCGACGTCCACCGAGAAGATCGACCCGAACCACCACCGCGGGTGCAGGTCCAGCTCCATCGCATAGTAGGGGTTGTACGTCAGCTCCGCATCCTTCTCGAGCGACAGGGCCGTCCCCACGTTGCGCCAGATCAGGACCGACCCTCGCCACGGGTCCGAGGCCCCCTCGCCGGCCATGGCAGCACCGCCTCCGAGCACCAGCATCACGACCAGGACTGCCCGAAATCGCCTCAGTCCCATGTCATCCTCCTACCCCCGACGCCGGGGATTGACCGCATGATAATGAGCACCCCACACACTGTCAAACGCCAACCCAGAAGAAAACGAGGACAGCCTTGATACAGGCCATCCTAAGCATTCTTTCCCCCAGGGATCCACTCCCTCCTCCCCCCGGTTCCACGCATAGCAATGCAGCGATTCCGCATCGTATGCACTTCCCCCTCCCGCCTCAACGCCGAGCCCCCCCCGGGGAAGCCGAACCGTTGATTCCTACTCCCCGACAATTGCATTCGCAAGCTTTCTGAGATAATCTCAGCCCAGGTTGAATCTGAACGCGGATTGGGACTGCTGGCCGGGAGTGCCTTACCCTGATGGACGATTGGTTCGAATGGTCTGAGTTCCTGGGCGCCGGGGATGACGGGCTGTCAAACCTCCATGACTCCCTTTCTCAGCTCTCCCGTCGCCGCGCCATGCTCCATCAGCTCGTCGAGCGCTGCCCCATCGGGCTCTTCTCCATCGAGAACTCCTCCGGCCGTTTCGTTCACGTCAACGCCGAGTTCTGCCGAATCACCGGATACACCCTCGACGAGGCCCGGGGCCTCTCCTACCTCGATGTCGTTGCCCCCGAAGATGCCGAGCGCGTGGCCGACTACCGCCGCCGCCGACTCATGGGAGATCCCTCCATTCCCACGACCTACGAAATGCTCATCCGGGATCGCTCGGGGGACCGGAAGGTGGTCGTCTACACCGCCAATGTCATCAGCCTGGCCGATCACATCTTCTCCGCCATCCGGGACATCACCGGTGAGCGGCTCATGCTCGACCCGATCTTCCAATCCCAGAAGATGGACAGCCTGGCCATGCTTGCCGGCGGCCTGGCCAATGAGTTCAACAACCTCCTGTCCGCCATTTCGGGGCATGCGCAGCTCGCCATGGCCCGCGTCGAGCACCTCCCCGACGTAACCGAGTCGCTCCAACGCATCCGACAGGCCGTCTCGTCCGCCACCGGACACGTCCAGTCGCTGCTTGCCTTCTCCCGTCGCAGTACCAATGCCATGGAATCCATCGACCCCGCGGGCATTCTGGCCACTCTGCCCCAGGTCCTCCCCTCGTTTGTCGGCCGGGAGGTCACGTACCGTTTCGCCGGTCTCAAAGACAGCGGCCCCGTTCGCGGCGACGCCGGGCGCCTGGAGCAGGCCTTCTTCAACGTTCTGGTCAACGCGGCCGAGGCCGCTTCCCAGAAGCCGACTCCCGAGGTCATCATCTCCGTCGAGCGCTCCCCGCTCCCTCCCCGGCTCCAGTCCGACCTTCGACCGGGGACCTACCTCGCGATCCGGTTCCGGGACAACGGCCCCGGCATCCCGCTCGAGAACCTCCCCAGGCTCTTCCAGCCGTTCTTCACCACCAAGGACAGCCGAAACCACCCCGGGCTCGGCCTCGCTACGGCCTACGGAATCATCAAGGACCATGGCGGGCTTCTCGAAGCCCACAGCACGTTCGGCCAGGGAGCCACTTTCATCGCCTGGCTCCCCCTCGACCAGGACCCGTCCCTGCTCGTCCCCGCCACCGTCGATGCCGGTGACGAGGTCCCCCGGACTTCCGTCCTCGTCGTCGACGACCAGGAGATTGTTGCCGAGCTCATCTGTGATATCCTCGTCGCCCACGGGTACGACGCCCGCTACATCACCTCCTCGGTCCAGGCCCTGGATGCCATCTCCCAGGGGCTCGAGGTGCCCGACCTCCTCATCCTGGACCTCATGATGCCCCGCATGGACGGCCGCGAGCTCATGCGACGCCTCGATTCGATCCATTTCAACCGGCCGATCATCGTCACCAGCGGGTACTCCGTGCCGGCCGACGACGACGCCAGGCTCGCTGCCCGAACCGCCGGCTTCCTGCGCAAACCGTTTGAGAAGGAACAGCTGCTCTCCCTGGTTGCTGCCACCGTCCACTCCAATCGCTCAGCGACGTTGCTCGCCCCGGAACCTGAGGGCACATGAACCCAGCCGTTTCCCTCATCTACCTCCCCCCGCTCCTTGCCCTGCTCGGTGCCCTGGCCTGGCTGGCCTGGATCGTCGTGAGCCGCACCCGACATCAGCTGCTCGAGCGCCGCATCCAGGCCCTCGTGGATTCCAAGCGCATCGAGGATGCGGCGGTGCTCCTCCATCGGGCCGGCCGCACCCCCCAGGCCGCCCAGCTCCTCTCCGAGCACGGCCGCCACTCCTCCGCGGCCGACCTCCTCAGCCAGAAGGGGGACTTCGTTGCAGCGGCCCGAATCTGCGTCGAGGCCGGAGACCTGCTTCGCGCAGCTGAGCTGTTCCAGCGCGGACAGGACGCCACTTCCGCAGCCGGCTGCTACCTGTCCGCCGGCCGCATCGACGAGGCCATGCTCCTCTTCCGACGCACGGGAGACCTCTCCACCGCGGCCAGGCTCCTCGAGCGGGGGGGACACTTCAAGGCCGCTCTCGACCTCTACATCGAGCTTAACGACCCGGAACGCATCGCCACCCTCGCCGCCGACAAGATCTCCGACCGGGCCGAGCTGCGCAGACTGGCCGACCTCCTGGCCGACCGCGGAGAGCACGAGCTCGCCCTCAAGCTCTATGTCAAGGGTGACCACCTGCGCGAAGTCGGCCTGCTGGCCGAACGCTTCGGCTTCCTCGACCAGGCCCTCGAGGCCTTCCTCAAGCACGACTACTTCGAAGACGCCGCCCGTGTCCAGGCTTCCCGAGGAAACCGCAGGGAGGCAGCACAGCTCTATCTCAAGGCCGGCAAGCTCGAGGATGCCGCCGCCCAGCTCGTCGCCCACGGAGACCACCTCGCCGTTGCACGCCTCTACCGCCGCACCGGAATGCACGACCGCGCTCTCCAGGTCCTCGACCAGGTTCCCCAATCGTCCGGCAACTTCCGCAACGCTCTGCTCCTCAAGACCTCCCTCCTCGTCGAAAACCAACGCATCGACGCCGCTGCCGCCACCCTCAAGCAGCTCCTCGACGCCGTCGGCTACGTCACCGAGAACGTCGAGCTCGTCTACCGCCTCGTCGACCTCCAGCTACAGCTCGCCCTGGCATCCGAGGCCATCGCCACTCTCGAGAAGGCCAAGCGCGCCGGGCTCAACGACCCCCGCCTCGACGAACAGCTCATGCTCCTTCGGCAATCCCCCGATTCCCTCCTGGAACCCGAAGAAGACCTTTCCAGGACCGTCCCCGCCAACTTCCGCGGCAAAGGACGCATGCGGGGCTCCTCCACGACCCTCGGATTCCCCCGCTCCGACCGCTACGCCCTCAAACGCAAGCTCGCTCGCGGCGGACACGGAGTCCTCTTCCTGGTCGAGGACCGAAACCTCGGCAGGGAAGTCGTGCTCAAGCTGCTTCACTCCGAAACCCTCCCCTCCGAAGTGGCCCGCAAGTACTTCATCCGGGAGGCCCGTACCGCAGCAGGCCTCGACCATCCCAATATCGTCAAGGTCCACGACTTCGGCGAGCTGGAAGGACGCCCCTATATCGCCATGGAGTACGTCGACGGCCTGAACCTCATGGAGCTCTACGAGAACACCAAGGGCGACCTCCCGTTCGACCGCGTCTGCTCCATCGGCATGCAGCTGTGCGAAGCCCTCGGCTACGCCCACGGGCGCAATATCATCCATCGCGACATCAAGATGGAAAACGCCATGGTCTCCTCCCTCTGGCAGGTCAAGCTCATGGACTTCGGCCTGGCCAAGGCACTCGACGAGAACCCCGACCGCTCTCTGTTCATCATCGGGACTCCATTCTACATGTCCCCCGAGCAGATCGTGGGCGACACCCTCGACCTCCGCACCGACATCTACTCCCTCGGCGTCCTCCTCTTCCGCCTCTTCACCGGGCGCCTCCCGTTCGAGGAGGGCGAGGTCCTGTCCCATCACAAGAGCACCCCCCCCCCGGACCCGCGCACCTTCCGGCCTGCCCTCAAGGACTCCATCGCCGACATGATCCTCAAATGCCTCGCCAAGGATCGAAAGAACCGCTTCGGTGCCGTCCAGGAGATCGGCACCATCCTCGAACGCGCTCGAAGGGAGGGCTGATATGCTCGAAAACAGTGTCTCAACCGTCGCTCAACGACCCAACGGACGACAGCTCCTCTCGGTCCACGGAGATATCACTCGGGAACAGGTCGATGCCATCGTCAATGCAGCGAACTCCAGGCTCCTCCACGGCGGCGGCGTCGCCGGAGCCATCGTGCGGAAGGGAGGCCGCATCATCCAGGAGGAAAGCCTCCGCATCGCACCCGTAGCCACCGGCTCCGCCAAGGCCACGGGGGCCGGTCAACTCCCCTGTCGCATGGTCATTCACGCCGTCGGTCCCGTCTGGGGTGGGGGAAACGCCAACGAGGAGACCCTCCTCGCCTCCGCAGTCGAGGCCGCTCTGACCCTGGCCCATGATAGCCGCCTCGAGACCATCTCCTTCCCCGCCATCTCCGCGGGCATCTTCGGCTATCCGCCAGCGGCCGCTACCGCCGTCATCGTGGCCACCGTCGACCGCTTCCTCACCTCGCACCCCGACTCCTCTCTCCGCCAGGTGCGCTTCTGCAACATCGCACCGGAAATGGTCGCACTCTTCGACAGGGAGCTTGCCAGATTCAACGACTGAGCAGCAGCCGGGCCTCTCAGCCCTTCAGAAGCTGCGCCACCTCGCGGCGCAGCTGGTGGATGGACACGGGCTTCTCCAGGAACATCTGTGCTCCCGCAGCAAGCACCGCCTCCCGCATCTCGTCCGTCGCCTTTCCCGAAATCGCAACCACGAACGTGGTCAGGTGCGGATTCTCCTTGATTCGCCGGCACACCTCGATCCCGTCCAACCCCGGCAGCACGATGTCCAGCAGCAGGACATCCGGCTTGAGCCTCCCGACATCGATGAGCGCCGTCACCCCGTCCACCGCCCGGAAAACCTCGTAGGAGCCGCTCTCCTCCGTCTCGAATGCCCGCACCAGGACATCGAGCACCTCCGGCTCGTCGTCCACCGCCAGCACCCGCCACTTGTCATACTTGAGCTCATCCGGCATGGGCAACCCCATCTTCCGGATGAAGTGCCGAAGATCCTCCCTGAGAATCCGCCGATGACTGCCCGGCGTCTTGAACGCCGGAATCAACCCCTTGTCAATCCACCGGACCACCGTCATCGCCGAAATGCCCAGCATCCTGGCAACTTCCAGCGTCCCAAACTGCGGCTTGTCACCCGCCATGCTCCCCTCCGGTCCTCTCCTCTCTGGGTTCCGCACCCTTCCCGGCTCGCCGACGTCGCTTCGCTCCGCCGTCATCGTCCGGCTCCCTCTCGTCGAACCGGATCTCGGCCTGGATCGTCAGCCTCATCCCGGAAAAGAAACGACGCAACTCCTGAGCAATATCTGCTTTCTGCAAGAACTGCGAGAATTCACTAACGAGGGTCGAATACATTTCCTTCTTGAGACCATCTAAATGCGATTTTACCGTAGCACTGATCTCTTTCGGAACCAGATCCCCCAAAAGCCCCCTGACCCCCTCCTCCGTCACCAGTACCGACTTGACTCCCGTCGAGATCGCACCCTTGATGAGGTCGGATATTCCATCCGGCTTGCGCGGTCCCTCGTCGCTCCTGTCGGCTGCCATTCACTCCCCCTTGCAGAATCAGGACTGAGGCATACTAAACCGAATCGCGTTGCACAGTCAACCCTGTCTTAATAAGATGCCAGGATTCCTTCCTCAGGAGGGTCCCTCCGGTACCGCTCCGCCCGCAGCGCTTGCCCTTTGACAGCGGACCGCCCATGGTCCATCATCCCGACGGGAGGTGGCCGTCGCATCATGAAGATCCTGTTCCTCGAACCGCCCCGCCGCACCTGGCCCTTCGTGAACCACGAGGACAACTTCCTCACCAAGCAGTCCTACCTCTCCCTCGCCGCCTGCCTCCGCCATGCCGGGTTCCGGAGGGTGGAAATCCTCGATTGCATGCCGCATCGCATCGGCTGGAAGTCCCTCGAGAGACTGCTCGTCGAGAAGCGCCCCGACATCGTCGCCGTCGGCGAAAACCACGCCCTGTACGCGGACGAAGCGCTCAAGGCATTCCGCCTCGTCCGCTCCGTCCTGCCCCGCACCATCACCATCGCCGGAGGTGCCCATTTCACCCACCTCGCCGATGCCTGTCTGGCGTCGCCTCAAACCCCCCGCAGCAGCCCCTCCCCCCCCTGGTTCCACGTGGAACCCGGCCTCATCGACTACATCGTCAAAGGGGAAGGAGAGGCCACGCTCGTCGACCTCGTGGCCCTCCTCGACGGCGGCGGCAAGGACCCCGACACCGTCCCCGGGATCGCATTCGCCCGCGACGGAGCCGCCGTCCATACCGCCCCCCGGCCTCTCATCCAGGACCTCGATTCCCTGCCGCTCCCCGCATACGATCTGCTCGACATGGACCTCTACGGACGCTCGAGCCTCCTCTTCTCCCCGGGGGGGACCACGATCAGCCATTCCCGAGGCTGCGCCCATTCCTGCGCGTTCTGCGTCTGGTGGACTCAGATGGCCCGCCGGTCCGTCGACCCCGCCACCGGCACCGAAAAGCTGTCCCCCTGCTGGCGGACCCGCAGCCCCGAGCGCACCGTCGAGGAAATCGAGCTCCTCGTCCGACGCTACAGGAAGAAGGGGCTCGTCTTCGTCGATGACTGTTTCAACCTGGACCCGGGCTTCAACGAACGCTTCGCTCGACTGCTCATCGATTCCCGCCTTCCGGTCAACTGGTTTGCCTTCATGCGCGCCGACTACCTCGTGCGCGACCATGAGTCGGGAATCCTGGCAGAGCTGGTTCGGGCCGGCCTGTCCCACGTCAGCATCGGTGCCGAGCGCATCGAGGATTCCGCCCTGGCTGCCTTCGGGAAGCGCCACTACTCGGCCCAGACTACACGCCAGGCCTTCTCCCTGCTCAAGAAGCACCACCCCCAGGTCTTTCGCCAGGCAACCTTCATCGTCGGCGTCCCGGATGAAACCCGGGAATCCATGCTCCGACAGCTTGAGTTCGCCCGGGAGCTCGACCTCGACTACCCCGGCTTCCATCCCATGACTCCGGTCCCCGGCACTCCGCTCTGGGACGAGGCGCTCCGCTCCGGCAGCCTCCAGGCCGACCGCTTCGACCTGTTCGACTGGGCCACCCCCGTCGTCCCCTCCCGCCACATGACTCGCAGGCAGATCGAAGAGACCCTCATCGAAATCGAGAAGCGCTACGTGACCATCCCTTGGCTGCTGCGCGGCCTGACCTCCTCCAGCCGCTACAAGCGCTCCATGTACTTGTGGTTCCTCAAGGTTTCCGCAAGGATGTCGGCCGAGCTGCTCCGGTCCGCCCTGCTCCCCGGCGCCGGTCCCCTGGTTCCCCTCGTCACGCCCCCCTGGTACAACAGGTAGACTGGCGACCATCGACCATAGTCCGCCCCGAGCGGAGCCGAGGGGACCATCGACCATAGCCTGCACAGCCCCCAGCAAGCCGAGCCCGGCCGACACTGCGCATCGCCAGGAGCCCTCCCACCAGGAGGAGCAGCCAAATGGAGCCAGCCGGCCCGGTCCGGCCCCCGGCCGCACAACCGTTCGACTTGTCGCCCCCGCCGGCATTGAACACTTCGTCCCCCCCCTGCACCACGATGTCCTCCTCCGCCCCGCCCCCCAGCTCGCACTGGAATGCCTCCGAGCACACCATGCCCGGAGCGCACTTGCCGCAGGTTCCTCCGCATCCATCGTCCCCGCACTGCCGCCCGGCACACTTCGGGGCGCAGGCCACCAAGCACTGCCCCTGGTCGCACACCTCGCCCATCGGGCACTCGCCGCAGATCCCATCGCAACCGTCGTCCCCGCACTCCTTCCCGTCGCAAGCCGGCTTGCACATCGGCTCGCAAAGACCGTTCTCGCAGACGGACTCCACGCCGCACTGACCGCAGACTCCGCCGCATTCGTCCGGTCCGCACTCCTTCCCGTCGCACTTGGGCGTGCAGACTCCGGGGCACCACAGAGGATGCGTGCCGGACGGGTCCGGCAACGCCTTGTCCACGCAGTCATACCATCCGGTGCTCTCCTTCCATCCGCACACCAGGCCTACCGCCGCACAGTCCTGCTCGAACTCGAATCCCTCCTCGCAGTAATGCGAAATCGTCCCGTCGCAGCATCCGACGAAGTCCAGCCCTCCGCAAGGTGCCAGACAGAGGCCATCCCCGCACTCCTCCCCGTCCGCACAGTGGCCGCACTCCCCGCCGCAACCGTCGCTCCCGCACGCCTTCCCGTCACAGGCCGGCTTGCAGTCCTCCAGGCAGTTGCCCTCATCCGTGCAGGCCCAACCCGCCGGGCACTCGCCGCAGACCCCTCCACAACCGTCCGGCCCGCACTCCTTCCCCACGCAATCCGCAGACGCTCCGCACCCGCCGCAGGAATCCAGGCACTCGCCCACGCACAGCGAATCCCACATCGCCTGACAGCAGAAGGGGTCCAAACCGCACACGCACTCCTCGCACGCACAGGCGCCGCACCCCGGCTCGTTCGATTCCTCGCAGCCGGGGCCGCCCACGCATTTCCCCCCCTCGCACGTCTGGGCATCGCAGCAGGTTCCGCACGTTCCGCCGCAACCATCCTCCCCACACACCTTGCCCTCGCACTCGGGCGTGCATGCCTCCGTCTTGAACTGGTAGTGCTGTCCTCCGAAATCATCCAGCGTCGCGTTGCCCGCAGCATCATAGACCTCGATGTCCACCAGGTACGCCGTGTCCGGCGTCAACCCTGTCAGCTTCGCCTCGTGAGCCAGACCGGCCGTCGCGGGTACTTTCCCCTTGAGGGGTTCGCCCTCGCCGAAATAGACCGATGCCATCGTCGCCTCGTCCGTCAGGAACGAAACGTCGGCCCAGGTGGCGCCAATCTTGGCAATCGACACCCCGGATACCTGCGGAGCCGTACAGTCCACCGTCACCGTCGCCGTCGCAGTGGCAGGGCCTCCGTCACACTGCTGGTCGGCGTAGGTCACGGTCACGGCATCGCCGTCTGCCACCTTCAACGTGCCCCCGCCTCCGGCCGGCGTGAGCCCCAGCGCGCCGGAGAACTTGCCCGAATCCACCGCGGTCTCGTTCAGCGTCAGGGCCAGGCTTCCCCCCCCGGGAACCGCCTTCACCTGGACCACGACCTTCTCCAGCACCGCCGGATTCTGGTTGAGGTCGGCATCGTGCACCGAAACGGCAACGTCCGACTTGCAGGCCGAGACGGCAGGCTTGGCACTCACCAGCCCGCATCCGGGAACCTGGATCTCGACCATCCCGGACCAGGCCAGGAAATCCGGGGCCGTCACCGTCAACGGAGCGGGGCCCGCCTCGAAGGCCTCCACCCAGAGCGTTGCCTTCCCATCCGGCCCCGACTTGCCGACCAGGAGCCCATCATCGCCAAGGTCCAGGACGATCGTCGCTCCGGCAACCGGCCCGCTCTCCGCCCCCACCACAACCTCGAGGTCGGCTCCCCCGAGGGGCACGACCGGAGGATGGTCGACGGTCATCGGCATTGCCTTGCCCGTCCGGAGCATCAGCGACGGGTCGCCAAACACCACGTACTGGTGACAGACCTCGGAAAGCCCCCCTCCCGGCATCTGCTTCATCATGTACGCACGGCCGGCGGCAGCAGCCGCCCCCCACCCCCGAACCCCCTCCTCGAGCACCGCCTTGGTGACCCCGATGGCCATCTCCGCAGGCTCGTCCCACGCGGTCGGCGTCGTTGCCGAGTAGATCGCCAGCCCAGACCTCAAGTCCCCGGGGGCCCCGGTCTTCATCCACCCTTCGGCAAAGCAGTCCCCTCCCGCCGCCTCGAACTGCCCGTTCGAGCACGAGATGTCCACCACGAACGGCAGCCGGAACGGGTTGGCAAGCTGCTTGACCATCCCGGTCGTGTACTCCGGCACCGTCGTCGCCCACGAGCCGCCACTCCCGTGCCCCAGGTAGTTCACCCACCCGCGGCCGTCGTTGAGAACCCCTGTGATGGCGCTCGCCTTGTCCGTGCCCGTCGAGTGATACAGCTTGTCCACCGGCATGTACCCGTGCTCCGACATCAGGCCACAGATGACGTCCGACCTCACATCGTCGTTGCTCCCCCCCTGCCCCTCGCTCGACGAGATGCACACCGACCCGGAAAGCCATCCAGAGCCCCCCTTCTCCTCGACTGACTTCTCGTACCAGATTGCCTTGTCGAGCTGCACCGACGCTTCGGTCGGCGTGTGTGCCGAGATCCGCCCGACCAGGACGTCCGAATACAGGTCGTTGCCGTCGACCGTCGAGTACAGGAAGTCCGACGCACATCCATACGGGCTCGGCACGAACGGTACCTTGCCCGCCCCCTCCCCATCCCCCACCAGCAGCACATACGTCGGTGCCCGCTCCCATCCGGCGTATGCGTCCGCCACCGCCTTCTGAACCTGCTGGTAGCTGTTGCCGACCTGGGACAACGGAACCACCGTCACCTCGATTCCCCGGGATCGCTTCCACTCTACGAACTTCCCCATGGCCTCCAGCAGGGAATCGTGGACGATGGCCAGCATCCCCTCCGGCACCTCCCCCTCCCGATCCCCGTCCATCAGAGAAAAGAACCCGCTTCCTGCCTGCCTCGCAAACTCTGTTGATTCCAGCCGCTCCGGAACCCCGTCCGCCAACCGTCCGTCGAGCTCGACCTCGAGAACGCGCGCCACTTCCAGCCGATGCTGCGAGGGCACGTACCGGAAGGGGCGGACTTCCAGGAGCAGTGCGGAGGCCCCGCGCACGCTTCCCCGCTGCGAAACCGCCACCATGGCCTCAGGATAGGGCTCCCCCCGTCCGTACAGCTCCTCGTCGCAGGTTGCCCGCCACGAACCTCCGCCGCATCGCTTCGGCCTGGCGGCAAACGGCGCCGGGACCACGCCCTCGAACGCCACCCAATCCCCCTGCACCGACTCTACCCCGGCCTCCCCGGCAAGCAGCAGCGGAACCCCGACCACGGGCAGGGCCGGCCGCCCCGCCTCCCGCATCGAATCCGTCCCCGGCAGCGAAATCCGCTCGAACCGGGAATCGGGCAGGACCTCCCGAACGAATCCGTCCAGCTCCACCCTCACGCTCACCCTGCCGTTCACCTGCTTCACCTGCACGCGCACGCCGGCTCCCGCCCCCGCCACGAGTCCGGCTCCACCCGCGACACCGGCTCCCCGGCCCGTCCCGTCGCCCCCGGCAAGCGGCACCCACTCGCCTCGAGCTTCGGCCCCGAACAGCGCTATCGCCACCAGGAAAACCCCCGCTGCCACACGGCTCTTCATTCCCGCACCTCCCGCGCCGCATCGGATTCTATTCTTTGCTCCGCCGGTTCGCAACGGACTCGCCCGCACCCGCCAGTTCTGCCGGCCGCCAGTTTCCCTTTGACTCGCGTCGGCGGATCGGTTCTACTAACTCGAGTAACCGTTGAAACCCGGAGGACCGAATGCAACACGAGCTGCTGTTCAAACCGTCTTTCGCCATGGCCAAGTTCCACCTTCAACCGGGGGAATCGATCATCGCCGAAGCCGGCTCCATGGTCGGCATGTCCCCCAACATGGGCATCAAGACCTCCATCGGGGGCACTCGCCAAGGGTTCTTTGGCAAGTTCTTCAATTTCTTCGTTGCCCTGATCCGGAAGTTCCTCGGCGGTGAATCGATGTTCTTCAACACGTATACCCCGAACGGCGGCCCCGGCATGGTCTGGGTGGCCCCCGGCATGGTCGGAGACCTCGAGGGGCTCCAGCTCTCCGCTGGCATGAGCCTCATCATCCAGCCGGGCTCGTTCGTGGCCTGCACACCGGGCGTCGTCCTCAAGACCCGTTGGGGTGGCCTCCGCTCCATCCTCGGTCGCGAAGGGGCCTTCCTGCTCGTTGCCTCCGGCGAAGGCATGATCTGGGTCAACTCCTACGGCGGAATGAAGGAGATCGCGGTCGACGGTACCTTCATCGTCGATACCGGCCACATGGTCTGCTTCGATTCCTCCCTCAACTACCGCCTCCGCATGGCGGGGAAGGGGGTCATGACCGCATTCAAGTCCGGGGAGGGGCTCGTGTTCGAGTTCTCCGGCAAGGGACGGCTCTTCATCCAGAGCCGGAACCTCGCCACCCTCGTTTCCTGGATCACACCGGCACTGCCCGCATAGGAGGGGACAACAATGGAAATCAAGCTCGCACATCGTCCTGCATACTCCATGGCCACCGTCCACCTCAACCCCTCGGAATCGTTCCGGGCCGAGAGCGGGGCCATGGTCGGAATGTCCGCTGAGCTGGAAATGGAAACCAGCTCCCGAACCCAGAAGGGAGGAGTGCTCAAGGGGTTGGCCCGCAAGCTCCTTACCGGCGAATCGTTCTTCCTCAATACGTTCCACTCCAAGGCGGCTCCCGGCCACGTGATGCTGGCCCCCGCCAATGTCGGTGACCTGGCACTCCACCCGCTCGACGGTGAGCTCATGGTCCAGTCGACCTGCTACGTCGGCAGCGCCCCGTCAGTCGACATCCAGACCAAGGTCGGCGGCTTCAAGAATTTCTTCGGCGGCAAGGGCTTCTTCATGCTCAAGGCCGTCGGCAAGGGCCCCCTCCTCCTCTCCGCCTTCGGGGCCATCCTCGAAGTCGATGTCACCGAGCCCTTCATCATCGACACGGGCCACATCGTCGCGTTCGAGCCCACTCTGGACTTCAAAATCCGGCGCGTCGGAAGCTGGTTCTCCACGTTCTTCTCCGGCGAAGGATTCGTCTGCCACTTCACCGGACGAGGCAAGCTGTGGATCCAGTCCCGCAACCCGGGCGAGTTCGGCTCCATCGTCGGCCCGATGCTTCCACCCCGCTAGGAACGGAAAGGAGGACACCATGCAGTCCAGAATCGAACTGAATCCTGAATACGCCCTCCTCGAAGTCGCACTCAACCCAGGCGAGAAGGTCGTCTCGGAAAGTGGTGCCATGGTGGGCATGGACTCGAGCCTTAAGCTGACCGCCCAGTCCCGCGGAGGAATCCTCAAGGGACTCGCCCGCAAGATGCTGGGCGGCGAAAGCTTCTTCCAGTCCACGTTCGAGGCCGAATCCGCCCCGGGCAGGGTCTATCTGGCCCCCGGATCGCCCGGCGACATCTTCGAAGTCACGCTGCCCGCCGGTCGCTCCCTCATGCTCCAGTCATCGGCCTACCTCGCCAGCACCCCCGACGTCTCCCTCGATACCAAGTGGGGTGGTGCCAAGGGCTTCTTCTCCGGCGCAGGCCTCTTCCTGCTCCGGGCCACCGGCCCCGGCAAGGTCTGGTTCAACAGCTTCGGCGCCATGGCTACCGAAGCCGTCACCGGTTCCTTCGTCGTCGATACCGGCCACATCGTCGGCTTCGAGGAGACCCTCAACTACTCCATCAGCAAAGTCGGGGGCCTCAAGGGCCTCCTCTTCAGCGGTGAAGGACTCATCGCCCGCTTCACCGGGACCGGGACCGTCTACATCCAGACGCGCAACCCGGCCAGCTTCGCGGCCTTCCTCAACCCGTTCCGCCCGGTCAAGAACAACTGAGCCTGACCGTGCTTTGCATGGAAGGTGCACCATGAACCCAGCAGGCGCTTCCTCCCGCTTCGGTCCGGGAACACGACTCCGCAAGGTGCTCATTGCCGCTGCCGAGTATCGTGGGCTTGCCAAGGTCGGCGGGCTTGCCGATGTGACCGCCGACCTGTCCGCCACCCTCCGCCAGAAGGGCCTCGACGTGCTCGTCGTGATCCCCGAATACCCCGGCATCCCGGTCGAATCCCCCCCGCTGGCCTCTCTCACCGTTCCATTTGCAGGCCAGGTCTTCCAGGCCCCGGTCAGCCGCACTCCCGCCGGTCCCGTCGTCATCGGCAGCGACCACTTCTTTTCCGGCCACTACGACTCCGTCTACGTCGACAGCTCCAGCCGCGGCAGAGGACCCTTCGAAGACGATGCTCAGCGCTTCGCCTTCTTCTGCCGGGCTATCGCGGTTGCCTGCGAGTGCCTGCCGCTCTTCGACGGCATCGACATCCTCCACTGCCACGACTGGCACACCGGCCTGCTCGTGGCGCTGGCGCGCCTGTCCGGCATCAGCCCGCAGCTCACCCGCACCGGAATCCTGTTCACCATCCACAACCTGGACTACCAGGGAATCCGTCCCATCCACGGCACCGCTCACGATTCTTATCCGTCGTTCCTGTCCTGGTTCCCCGACCTCGGCCCCGGAATGCTGGCCCACCCGGCAGCCGGGGTTCTCACCGATCCACGCTATCCCCACTGCATCAACCCCATGAGGGCCGCCATCCGCCTCTCCGACCGCGTCAATACCGTGAGCCCCACCTACGCCCGGGAAATCACCCTCCCCGATGCCCCCGGCCGCAGCTTCTCGGGCGGCAAGGGCCTCGAGGCGGACCTGAGAACCCTCGATTCCGCAGGCTACCTGTCCGGAATCCTCAACGGGCTCGACTACGAGGCCCACGACCCCATGCGCCTCGAACCGCCTTTCGGGCCCGACCTGCCCGACTGGCCCGCCAGCAAGCTTCGACACAAGGAGCGGCTCTGGCAATTTCTGGCCGCCAACGAGCCGGCCCTGCAGCTTCCCCCCATCGAGAGATTTCTCGAGTCGCCCCTGGCCACGACCGTGGGTCGACTCGCAAGGCAGAAAGCCAGCCTGCTCCTCGAACCGGCCCCGCTCCCTCCCGGGCTCTCTCCCGTTGGAAACGGAACGGTTCTGGCCGCTCTTTCACACAAGGACCTCAACTTCCTCCTCCTTGGGACCGGCGAGCTGCTCGACCCCATCTCCCGCTCGCTGAACGACCTCTCCCGGCCAGGATTTGCCCTCATCCCGAGGTTCGATGCATCGCTGGCGGCCATGCTCTACCAGGCAGCTGACCTGTTCCTCATGCCTTCCGACTTCGAGCCGTGCGGGCTGAGCCAGCTCATCTCCATGCGCTTTGGCACTATTCCCATCGCCTCGGCCGTCGGCGGACTCGTCGATACTGTGCAGTCCGGTTCCACCGGATTCCTCTTTCAGACCGGCTCCCGAAGCGAGTCCGCTGCGGCCTTCCTGGCCGCGGTCGATGAGGCCGTCCACCTTCGCAAGAACCGCCCTGAAACCTGGCGACGAATGCAGGAAGACGCGATGCGGGCCCGCTTCGGATGGGACCGCTCAGCCCAACAGTATCTCGATTTGTACTCTCAGATCGTCTCGTCGAAAGGCTGATCTTTCCCCTGCCCCTGCCCCTGCCCCTGCCCCTGCCCGTGCCCGTGCCCCTGCCCGTGCCCGTGCCCCGCTCATCCCAGATCGCGGTACATCACTTCGGCAATCCGGTACGACGACTTCTCGAGGCCCAGCATCGCCTCCTTGAGCTTCTCCTCGTCGTCCCCCTCCAGAGCCCGACGGACCTTCTCCATGTCCCCTTCGATGAGATCCCGCTCCTCCTGCGTCAGGTAGGTATGGAACTCGGCCATGGAGCGCTCGGTCGTGTACAGGAGCCCTTCCACCTTGTTCTTCAGCTCCGCCAGGTCCTTCTTGTGCTGGTCCTTGCCCCGCGTCTCCTCGGCCTCGGAGATGATCCGCTTGATCTCGTTTTCGGAAAGCCCCGAAGAAGCGCGCACCCGGATCGACTGCTCGTTGCCCGTTGCCATGTCTCGGGCTCGAACCGACAGGATGCCGTTGACGTCCACTTCGAACGTGACCTCGATCTTCGGAATCCCACGCCGCGCAGGAGGAATCCCGACCAGCTCGAACCGAGCCAGCGACTTGTTGTCACGGGCCATCGGGCGCTCGCCCTGCAGCACGTGGATGTTGACCACTGACTGGTAGTCCTCCGCCGTCGTGAACACCTCCGTGCACGAAGTCGGAATCGTCCGGTTCCGCTCGATGAGGCGCGTGAACACTCCGCCCTTCGTCTCGATGCCCAGCGACAGCGGAATGACGTCCAGCAACAGCACGTCCTCCACTTCGCCGCTCAGGATGCCCGCCTGGATGGCAGCCCCTACGGCCACCGCCTCGTCCGGGTTCACTCCCCGGTTGGGAGTCCGACCGAAAAACTTGGCCACTTTCGCGCGCACGAGCGGCATCTTCGTCACGCCGCCCACGAGCAGAACCTCCCCGACGTCCTCGACCCGAAGCCCCGCATCCGACAGCACCTTCTCGCAATGCCAGATCGTCTTGTCGACCAGGTCCTCCACGAGCTTCTCGAGCTCCGTCCGGGTCATCACGCGACGGATGTGCCGCGGTCCCTTCTCATCCGCATAGATGAATGGCAAGTTGATCTCGGTCTCCTCGCCCACGGACAGCTCGATCTTCGCCTTCTCCGCCGCATCCTTGAGGCGCTGGAACGCAACGTAATCCTCCCGGATGTCCGCCCCTTCCCGCTCCCGGAATTCGTTGATCAGCATCTCCGAGATGCGCAGGTCGATGTCCTCTCCGCCCAGGAATGTGTCCCCATGCGTGGCCTTGACCTGGAATACCCCCTGCCCCACCTCCAGGATCGAGATATCGAAAGTCCCTCCGCCCAGGTCGTACACTGCCACCAGCCCCGAGGCTTCCTTCGTCAATCCGTACGCCAGGGCCGCAGCCGTCGGCTCGTTGATGATCCGCAAGACCTCCAGACCGGCAATCCGCCCCGCATCCCGGGTGGCCTGCCGCTGCGCATCGTTGAAGTACGCCGGCACCGTGATGACCGCCTTGGTCACCTCCTCCCCGAGGTACTCGGACGCGTAGCCCCGCAGTGCCTCCAGGACAAATGCCGAAATCTCCTGCGGCGAGTACAGACGGTCCCCGGCCTCCACGTGGGCATCCCCGTTCGGTGCCGGAGCGATCCGGTAGCTCGACAGCTTCCGCATCCGCTCCACCTCGGCCGTATCGAACTTGCGCCCCATGAGCCGCTTGACGGCAAAAACCGTGTTCTCCGGGTTGGCAACGGCCTGGCGCCGAGCCGCGTTGCCCACGAGGCGCCCCTCATCCGCAAACGCCACCACCGACGGAGTGGTACGCCCACCTTCCTGGTTGGAGATCACGACCGGGCTCCCGCCTTCCATCGTGGCGACACAGGAAAACGTGGTTCCCAGGTCTATGCCGATCGCTTTTCCCATTGACCGCTCCCCTTGGGTTCATCCTTCTGAGCCGTCTCCGGCTCAGAAGGCTTCTCGTCGTACGAATAATAATTATAATATGCGTACGTCTTACTTCTGTAGTAATGATATCGATACGAGTGTTTTTCGACATCAAAGCAGTTCAGGACCACGCCGACGTCATCCGACCGAACCGGGAGCAGCATCTCCCGGGCCTCCCGCATTGCCTCCTTGGAAGTCCGCCCGGCGCGGACCACCAGCACCGCCATGTCCACCAGCGAGCAGATGATCTTGGCGTCCGCAACGGCCAGCAGCGGGGGAGAATCGAACACCAGGAGGTCATATTCCTGCGAGAGCGTGTCCGCCATCTGCACGAAGCGCTTGGATTCGATCACCTCCAGGGGGTTGGGAGAGATGGCTCCGCACGTGAGCACGTCCATCCCGGGAATCGGCGTGGGACGGACGTACTTGAGGATCGAGTGGTCCCCCATGAAGAACTCGGTGATCCCCGGCCGCCGCGGAATCCCCAGCAGCTTGTGCACCCGGGGACGCCGCATGTCCGTGTCGATCACGAGCGTCCGGGTCCCGGCCAATGCCGCCGAGGCCGCCAGGTTCACCCCCACCGTCGTCTTGCCTTCCTTGGGGCCCGGGCTGGTCACCAGCACCCGGCGAGGACGCCCCGAGGCCCTCGAGAAGAACAGGTTGGTCTTGGCCGTCCGGAAATGCTCGGCGATCGACGACTTCGGCATCCGGTGGACGAACAGCTCGGGTGCATCGTGCTCCACCACGCCGGCCTCGGGCAGCTCGATGTCATCCACGGCCGGAATGAGACCGAGGAACTGCACCCTCGCCACCGCCTCCACGTCTTCTCGAGTCTTGATCGTGCTGTCCAGCGACTCGACGAAATAGCACGCCCCCACCGCCAGGGCCAGCCCCACGAGAAGCCCGATGAGCAGATTGAGCTTCTTGTTCGGTCGGACCGGCTCGGTCGGCTCGGGGGCCAGATCCTGCACGCGCACGTTGTTCGTCTCGACCTGGGCGCTCAGCATCGTCTCCGAGTACCGGTTCTTGACGTCCTCGTACGTCAGGCGGGCCTCCTCCATCCGCTTCTTGAGCGGCCCGTAGTCCAGCTCGAGCTTGGCCAGGGCCTCTTCCTCTTCCTTGGCCGCAGCAAACTGCCGACGAAGCTCCTCCTCCATCTCGATGGCCTTTCGCAGTCGGTTGCTCTCCTGCGCCAGCGTCTCCTGCTGCTTGGCAAGCTCCGCCTTGAGCAGCAGTCGGGCCTCCAGCTCCAGCGCCTTCTTCACCAGCGACCGCTGGGCAACCGCCGCCTGCATCACCGGGTGCTTCTCCAGGTACTTGGCCGATGTCTCGCGAACGTTGTTCTCCAGGTCGACCAGCTTGAGCTTGAGCGACGTGATGTGCGGATTCTCCACGAGCACCGGGTGCGCCGCATTCAGCAGGCTCCCCTTCTTGAGAACATCCTCCACCCCGGCAATCCGGAGCGCCAGCTCCTCCCGCACGCGGCTCGTTTCCACGTCGCTTCTCGAAATCTGAGCGGCCACATACTGGTCATTGAGCAGCTTGAGCCGATCCGCAACCTGCGTCCGCCGACTGTCCAGGCTCAACATGTTGTGCCGGCGCTCGAACTCGAGCACCCGCCCCTCCGCATCCTCTTTCTCCTGCCGCAGACGCACCAGCATCGAGCGCAGCTCCGCGATGGCCTCGTTCACCACCCGCTTCTTGTACTCGAGGTTCTCCTCACGGAATTCCGTCACCAGCGTATTGGCCAGCTCCTGCGCCCGGCTGGGGTCGGAATCCTCGACGCTCACCAGGACCAGCTGGCTGTCCTGGCGCTGCTCGATGGAGATTCGCGACATCAGCACGGCCACCGGATCCATCCGGGACATCCGATCCCGCATCTCCGCCTCGCTCAATGCCGGAGTGACCCGATCCAGCCCCAGGAACCGCTCGTCCAGCGCCAGCGTCAGCTTGTCCACAACCCGCTTGGCAAGACGCCGGCTCTTCAGGATCTCGTGCTGGGTCTGCATGTACTCCTTGATGCTCCAGTAGTCCGAAGACCCCAGCTCGATGACCTCCTGCACCCGGGACAGCACCGTCGGGCTCCGCCGATCGATGATCACCGTGGCCGTCGCCCGGTACTGCGGAACCTGCTTCGACGTCATCAGGGCAGTCAACCCCACGGAGGCCAGCAGCACACCGATGGCGAGCCACTTCCACTTCTCCAGCACCCCGAGAAACGTCCTCAAGGTGGCGGCGATCTCGACAGTTTTTGAGGTATCCTCCATCGTCCTCGCTCTGGGCCCACTTCAGCCGCACAGATTCTAGTCCTTCGCCCCCTCCGGGGCAAGAAAAATCCGGCAACCTCACACGCTGATTCTGTCGTTGGACTACAGGACCGTCTCCGGCACGTACACGATGTCCCCTGGACGCAGCGGAAGATTCGGCGCAAGCCCCTCGCTGATGCTCTCCACCGGGACCTGGATCCGCTTCTCCTCTCCGCCATCGACCCGCGTCACGATCACGTTGTTCTTCCGGGCCATCGGAGTAAAGCCGCCCGCAAGCGTCACCGCTTGCACGATGTTCATCTCCCCTTCGAACGGGAACGTCCCCGGCTTGGCCACCTGCCCGAGCACGAAGATCTTCTTCGAGTTGTATTCCTTGATCGTCACGGTCACGAACGGCTCCCGCAGGTACCCGTCCCGGAGCCGATCCTGAAGCAGAGTTGCCACCTCAGACGGGGACAGGTTCTGCACCCGGACCTCGCCCACCAGCGGAAAGTGGATCGTCCCCTCCGCCGAAACCCGGTAGATCCCGGACAGGTCCTTCTCACCGTACACCCGCACGTCGAACACGTCCCCCGGGCCCAGCGTCACCGCATTACGCAGTTGCTGGATGTCCACCGGGATCCGCACATAGTCGTCCCCTGCCGGCGGCTGACAGGACACCACCAACCAGAGCAAGCTGGCCAACACGATTCGGGAGGTCATGGCGACAGCCTAATAGCGCAGGGTGAGGATCCCCATCACCTGGTGACGCTGGTACGCAATAGAATCCTTGATCACGTCCGGCGAATTGCAGGCATGCTCCAGGCACGTGAAGAACTTGCCGTCCGAATTGAACGGCTCGTTGAACAACTCCATGCTGTAGGCAAGCTCGAACGCCAGAAGGCGCGTAATGTCCACCACTCCCCGCACACCCCCCATCAGGATCCGGTCCTCCCGGTACCCACGCCCCGTCGCGTTGAAGCCCACCACGCTCGTGTCGTAGGAGTTGTGCAGATACTCGTAGGGAAGCTGCGAGTAGAACACGTCGAAGTAGCCCGCATCCACGATGAGGTCGAACCGCCCGAACAGCCGCTGCTGGAAGTTCGCCGAAATCTTGTGGTACGCCGCATAGTTCGTAAAGACCGAGTCCTGGAAGTCGTACCGGTAGCTCGCCTGCAGGATGGTGGTCTCGGTCGGCTTGAACGACACCCGAACCTCGCCCAGCACCATGTTGAAGCTGTCGTTTGCATTCGGGGTCTGCTGGTCCGCTGGCGCCGCAGCCTCGGCCGCCGACGTCGGTCGGACCTCGTGGAACGAGTTCCCATACCCGATGAGCGCCAGCACCGAGAGCTTGGGAGTGATGAAGCCGTTCACGCCCGCCCGGATCCGCAGCGGATAGTTGTCCGTCAGCTCGCCGTAGAAGCCCCGCGATTCCATCAGGTAATCTCGGTACTGCCAGTCGGCCTCGAGCACCAATGCGGTAAACGGGAAGAACTTCCAGGACCCCTGCAGCGCGACGTCGTGGAATATCAGGTCTCCCCAGTCACCGCTCGTGTCGGTCATCAGGTCCGCCACGAACGAGTAGTCCAGATTGAGCTGCAAGGCACGGCCGCCCGGCTGGAACGTAACCCCCGCCCCAACGTCGTTGACGTGCCGGTTGAACTTGCGCGTCGTTTCAAAAGTGCGCCGCTCCAGCACGCGCTGGAACCGCTCCTTGACCCGCAGAGACACGGGACCGCTCTCGAGGAACCCGACCTTGAGCCCCACGTCGCCCCCGATGTCGCTGTGCTCGGAGATGACATCGTCACCGGTCAGATACTGCCGGACGAGCCCGCCGCCACGAAAATCCAGGGACAGGTTGTCCCGGTTCTTGTTCTTCAGCTCGATGCCCGGACGGATGTCGAGGAGCTGCGAGCCATCCGGATCCTCCTGACCCGCAAGCGAATCCTCGAGAAACACGTTGGTGTCGTATCCGTACCCCAGTTTGAGCGACGGGAGAAAGAGGAAGCCACCACCGCTCAAACCCAGCTGCCGAGCCATCGGGGGCAGCCTCAGGTCGCCCGTCCCGCCAAGCGTCTGGGCAGCGGCGGGAACCGACGACAGCAGTGCCAGAACCGCCACAAATAGTACTGCCCCGCCTGTCTCCCGTTTACCCATCGAGCGCCTATTCAGAGTTACGGTATCGCTAGATACCACAGCCAGACATCAAGTCAAGCAAAAAAGTGTCCGGCGACCCCCCCCTCCAACCATGCGGAACGGCAGGCGAGAGGAGCCGGATTCGGGAGGCAGGATGCACCTCCCTGAAATGCTACATATAGGGGCTGGCAACCCGGTTCTGGACGGGCCACCAGGATTCCAACCACTCGAGCCACTGCGCCAGCACGGGATCCTGGTCTGGTCCCCCGGGCTTCACTTCCCTTTCCACGACAGGCTTGCCTTCCACGATTCCGGTCTTGGCCGGACCGCCGCAACCGCGCACCCGGGAATCCAACTCATCCAACTTCTTCTTGGCAGTCGTCAGCTTCCCGTAGGCATCCTCGGCCCCCTTCTGGTTGCCGGCCTTGGACTCGTTGGCAAGGTCGTAGTAGTACCCCTCGAAGAGCTTCATCACACCCTTCATGGCGATGAGCCCCTCGGTCACGCAGTCGAGCGTCTTCATGTCCTGGTCCGAACGGGCCTGCCGCAACGCAGACTCCGCGTTGTCCCGCATCCCACGAACCTCCTGCATGATCTTCTCCGAAGCCGCCGTCATGTCCTTGATCGAGAGACGGTCCTCGGCCGAAGCACCGCCCGCTGGCAACCCGAGGAACCCGAGCGCCGCAATCCAAGCGACCAACCGGCTAGAGGAATTCATGATGCCCCCCTCGCATAGTCCTCGAAGAAGAATAGCCCGGTGCACCTGCCATTTCAAGTACCCCGCCCAAGACTCCTGCCGGCGGCCGCCCCGAAACCCTTCTGCGCCGCCCCCTTGTCGACCCACTGCCGTCGCAAATCGTCCGTTCGCCAGAAAGACCTGCCCCCGCTAGAGGGCTCGGAACACGAACGGAATCTGGAACTCGACCGGCTTCCCTTCCGGCTTGGGGAACGACCATTCCTTGATCTTGCCGATGATGCACTTGGCCAGTTCCGGGTCGCCGGTATCGTCCTTGACCGCTCGGGCCGTCGCACGGCCGGCCATGTCGATCTTGATGGACAGGGTGAGCTTGCCGCCCACGTTGGGGTTCTTCCGAGCTACCATCGTGAAGCACTTCTGGAACGCGCTGGACCGGGCCCGCAGGTACTTGTTGACCGCCTGCTTGTCCACGGTGCCGCCCACGAAGCTGCGGCTGGCATCCAGGTTGACGGAGAACTTCTTCTCCACGACCTTGGGCTTCTCCACTTCGATCTTCTTGGTCGGGCCCTTGATCACGTCGGTCGACCCCGGCCCCTTGTCCGGCCCAAGCTCACCCGGCTTGAGGACGATGAGGCTGCCCGGACCGCCAGGACCGCCCGGCCCGCCTCCGGGACCATACCCACCACCAGGTCCGCCCATACCTTCGGCAATCCCGCCAACGCCGTCCCCCTCATCGAGGTAGGCGCTCCCGGGTCCCCCTGGAGACCCCACATCGAGCTGGCCGCTGCCGAATGCGCTTCCATCCTTGATCTTCCGGATGCCACCCGCCAGATTGTCGCCGAAGGCTCCGTCTCCGTCTCCCCACATGGACCCCATGATGCCGACGGCGGTCCGGTTGGAAACCATGATCTTGGCCCTCTCCATCCGCTGGTCGTCCGACATCGCCCCACGGTTCGCGGTCGGTTCCTTGAAACTGTCGCGGACCCGGTCCGCCACATCCCCGACGTCTACCTCGGCGCCTCCGGCGGCAGCGTCCAACGCCTCTTCGGTCAGCTCCGAGCCGTCCGACACCCCCAGGTCCGTGTTCTCCCCCTCGGCAATGCCCATCTCGTCGAGAGCTGTCTTGGGGGCATCCTTCTTCGACTCGTCGGTCTCCTCCCGAATTCCCTTCTCGACCTTGACCTTGTCCTGGTCGTCGCTCTTCTTGGTATCCTTCTCTTCCTTGGCACGAACGGAGGCCTTCACCAGGGTCTGGAAGATCTTGACGCCCGTCTTGGGCGCCTTGGCCAGGTACCGTCCCGTCTGTCGCCACCAGACGTCCAGCCCGCCACCCGAGCCGCCCAGGAGGATGCCCGAGAACAGAATCGCAACCACCAGACCGCTGTCCACGGTCCGCCACCAGGAGCCCTTGGCTTCGGCAGGAAGCTGAAGCTTGGGAACCTCAGGAGGGGGCGTGACGAACTGGAACAGCACCGTGACGTCGCCCAGGACGATCTTGCCCCGGGATTCCTCCGAGATCGGAAAGTAGAACCGAGTGTCCTTGCGATTCGCCAGCTTTCGTGTGGCGATCGTCTTGAGGTCCAGCACCTCCTCGCCCACCAGGACCTTGCCGAGCATGCCCTTCTCGAAACAGAGGACATACCCCCCGCCCTTCACGTCCACCAGCGTGTACGTGATCGGTGCGCGCGGAGATGGGACCATGAACTTGTTCTTGGGCGACTGCCCGACCGTGATCGCCTCCCTGTGCCGCTGGAGACGCTCCTCGATGATGCGGCCGCCCTGGACAATCCCGATCCGGAGGATCTTTTCTAGCTTCTTGTCCTTTCCCATTCCGTGTGTTCCGTCACCGTGGGTCGTCCGCTCTTTCCCGGCCGCTGCGAGGCCTGGTGCACCCACCGTGCAGCCCCCGCACCCTCATCCGCTGCCATTCAATGACAAGAAAGCGCTGCGCTCTCCTGCCCGACGCCGGCTCAAGCCGGCCGAAAAACTCTATTCGTTGCCGCCCTTCATGATGGCAAAGCGGAACTGCGACAGGCCGCCCTTGCCCTTCACGCCGATCTTGCCGGCCGTGTAAATGACTTCCATCAAGACGCGGAACGGAACCTCCCGGTCGGCAATCAGAGTGACGACGCCCTTGAACTTGCGCCCCAGGGCCTCGTCTTCCGCGATCTGCTGCTTGACCACCCGATCCAGCTCCTTGCGCAGCGGCTCGATCACCAGGCTGTTCGGGTCCCCCTTCTCCTTGTCCTGCTTGTCGACTTCGAACTTGAACTCCTTCGAGCAGATGGCATCCGACGGCTTCTTCTCGCACTGGTTGCGCTGCTCGAAGTCCTGGTCCGTGCACTCCGCCTTGTCCAGCGTGCAGTTGAGCTGCACCACAGGCTTGTTGTCGAGCACGATCGTCCGTCTCGTGATGAGAATGGCAATCGAGTCGTCCGACGGCCGCACCTCGGCCGTCGATGTTGCCAGCTGCATCCGGGCGTTCTGGACGATGTTCAACGGATCCGAAGTCGACGAAATCATGATGAAGAACAAGATGATCGTGATGGCATCCATCAGCGACGTGATGTTCAACCCACCGCGTTCGTCAAGAAGGCGCCGCTTGCGCCGCTCAAAGGCCTCCTGAATCTTCTCGTCGGGGACGCCCCCGTCATCTGCGGCTCCCGGTACCGGCTTGTTCTCTTCGACCATGGCCTACTCCTGCACGGAGATTCACCCCGAATAACCGCCGTTCCCCTACAGCATCACGAAGACGATCTTCGGGAACATCTCGATGACCGTCGCCGTTTCCCGCCCGTCCGCATCCGTGGTGTGGATTCGGGCGGGCTTGGCACGCGAGTACGTGCACAGATTCGTCAAATCGGTTCCGTCCAGCTTGGTCCGCACCGCATCGATGGTCTTGGCCATCACCTTCCAGGGAATCCCGTCCTCGGCACCGATGTTGATGCTGTCCACCTCGGCAAAGGCCTTGGACTCCTTCAATTTGACGATCTGAGTGTAGAGCCCGGCGTAGTCGTACTCGTCGTACTCCTCGCCCGCACACTCCTCACAGGGAAGCGTCGGAGCACAAACCCGAGCCTTCACCTTCTTCAGGAGGATCTCCCGAACGTCCTTCTCTTCGGTCCCGGACTGGATCTTGATCATGTGGTGATCTTTGGTCACCAGGACCGCCAGCGTGAGCAGCTTGGCACCGCCACCACCACCGCCGCCGCCGAACTTGGGCAGCGCGACTTCCTGCACCTTGATCTCGTACAGCACGAAACTGAAGATCAGGATCGGGATGAGGATGCACAGGATGCTCATGATCGGGACCAGATCCGGATCGCCCAGATCCACAGTGTCGATGTGACAACGGTCGGATGGCTTGCCCATTGCCCGCTCTCCTGTTCAATTCGGTCGCGCCGGACCTTCGTCCGCCCGACCGGCCGGCCTACTTCCGCTCTTCCTCGACGGTCGACATGTCCCCGCCCCGGAGCCGGTAGCTCAGGAGGTTCTCCAGCTTGACCGAGTAGAGGTCGATCTCGTCGATGATCTTCTTCGTCACGTTCGAGAGGAAGATGTAGGCGAACATGCACGGAATGGCGATGATCAGCCCGAATGCCGTCGTGTTCATGGCCAGAGCGATGTTCCGGCCCAGGGCTTCCTGCCGCTTGTCGGCCGACACCGTGGCCAGATCCTGGAAGGCGAAGATGAGGCCGACGACCGTCCCGAGCAGTCCCAGCAGCGTGGCGATATTGGCCACAGCCTGGAGATTGCCCGTCCGCTTCTGAACCAGCGGAACCACGTCCAGCGTCGCCTCTTCCAGCGCGTTGTGAATCTCACGCTCGCCCTTGTTGGCACGCGTCAGACCCGCCTTCACCACACGGGCCAGCGCCGCATTCGGAGCGGCGTTGCACAGCTTGATAGCGCGGTCAATGTTGTTGCCCATGACCAGCTTCTGCACCTGGGCCATGAATGCGCGGGCATTGATGTTGTAACGGAAGAACAGGAAAATGAAACGCTCGATGACGATTGCCAGCGCCAGGATGGCCGTCAGCAGAATCGCGTGCATCCACGGAAAGCCCGTTGCAAAAGATTCGGCAACATAATCCATTTTTTCCTCCCCCCTGTTAGTCGACTTTCAATTATTCACCAATCCTCAGAATGGTGAATGTTTTGCTGAATCAATAATCTTATCCAAGAAACTCTTTTCGTAACTAATCGTTTCGTACTTCGTCTTCATGCGCTGGGAGAAGATCAGGGCTTCCGGTTTGGGGATCTTGACCACGATCTCGATCACTCCGGAGTCCTCCTCCTCACCCGCTCTTTCCTCGCTCACGACCTTCCCTTTCTCCGCCTTCTTCTTCCCCTCAGGCTTGTCCTGAGCGGCAAGGGGCAGGGTAAGGCCGAGCAGAACCGCGGCGATAATACCAAAACCGAATCCCCAGTCAAACACTTTTCTCCGCCAGCTACGCAAGCGCATTGCTCCCTCCGTCATGCGGCAAGCGGCCGTCCCGGAAGCGGACCCATGACACCCCGCATACGCACCGGGTTCCGATCTCTCTACCGGCTACGCACATTCCCTAGCCCTCCGGCTCCAGCGGTACATCCCCCTCCGGCTCCAGCGGGGCCGCATCCTGCGGGGCCGCATCCTCCACCGGCGCCGGCTCCGCCGTCGGATACTCGATCGGGCTGCCGGAATCCGGCAGCGGCTCGGCAACCGGCTCGACAACCGGCTCCGCTGTCGGTTCCGCTGTCGGTTCCGCGGTCGGCTCCGCCGTCGGTTGTGTGGCATCGGGAGCCGGCTCCGGAGGCGGCTCCGCAAAGAGCTCGTCCACTCGGGTCTGGAAGTCCGCAGCCGAATTGCGCAACTCCCCAAGGAAGTACTCCACGTCTTCCGCCGAGGAGTTGGCCACGGCATTCTTCAGCTCGGTCACCATGCCGCCGAGACCCTCGTCGAACTCGGTGATCAGGGCCTGGAACGCATTGACCTTCTCGACGTTGCCGGCCGTCTGCCAGGCTTCCATTCCCTTGACCAGACGGGCCCTCAGCTCCTCCATGGACCGGATCTCGGCTTCGGCCTCGGGCTTGAGACGGCCCAGCTTGGCTTCCGCCTCGGCCTTCAAGCGGACCTCTTCATCCTTGGCCTTGCGCAGCGAGTCGACGTACTCCAGCGCCTCCTTGATGTACCGGTCAGCCGGGTCGTCCGCGGCCAGGTTGCTCCCGGCCACGTCCTTGTACTTGCGCAACAGCTCGACCGCCTTGAGGATACGCTCCTCCTGGGACAGGCCGCCAAACTCGTTCTCCCAGTACAGAAGCCCCCGGTTGAAGTACGCCGCTGCGAATTCGGGGTGCGTCTCCGAAAGCTCGGACAGCACCTTGTCGGCCTCTGCAAACTGGTTGAGGCCGCGCAACGCATTGGCCAGGTTGAGCCGCGCCTCCAGGAATTCCGGCGCATACTTCACGGCCTCGCCAAAATGCTGGGCTGCCTGGTCGTAGTTGCGGGTCTTGTAGAAGATCATGCCCATGTTGTTCAGGGCTTCGGGAAAGTCCCGCTTGAGCTCAACGACCTTTCCGAACGCGGTCAGCACGCGGGCCCGATCGTTGACGGTGCGCTCTGCGATGAGCGCCATGTAGTACACGATCTCGACGTCCTCAGGAGCCAGCTCAAGAGCCCGCTTGTAGATGTACTGTGCCGTCTTCTCCTTGCCCATCAGGAAGTAGGCCCGAGCCAGGCTCTTCATGACGGACACGTTCACCTCGTCCTGCTTGAGCAGCCCCTTGGCCATCTCGATGGCCCGGAGGTACTCCTTGCGACCGACGAGCACGTCCACCTTCAGGTTCTGATAGTCCACGTTCCGGGCGTCAATGGAAGCGGCGGCATCCGCGATGGCATCGGCTTCGTCGAGCCGGCTCTGTCGGGCGAGCAGCGCAATGGCCAATCGGGCGGCTGCGACCAGTTTCCGGTCCAGCTCGAAGGCCTTTCGGGCCGCATCGGTGGCCTCATCGAGTCGTGCGAAGCGGACCAGGACGAGAGCCAGCTCGTGGTAGGCACGAGCTTCCCCCGGATTGGCAGCGATGATCTGTCGGAGCTGTTGTTCCGCCGCGGCCCAGTCCGCGCTTTCCTTGGCAACCCGGAACTGGTCCCAGCCGGCCCCGGTGGGCAGTGCAGCCTCGGCCACGGGCTGGCGCCCCTCGATGTCCGGAATACCGATGTCGTCCTCGGGAGGCACGACCTCCGCAGCCGGCTCGCCGCCCTCGGCAGCAGGGCTCTCCCCTACAGCGGGATCCGTTCCGGGAGCTGCCTCGTCGCCCAGCGGCTCCACCACCGGAGGCTGACCATCGTCCGTCGGCTCGTCACCTTCCCGAGCCGGCGCACCGACCGTCGCGCACCCTGCCAGGAGCAGGAGGAGGGAACCGATGCGTATGGTTGGAAGGAGCGCTTCCTTCATCTTCTCCTCGCTACGGGGCCCCGAACAACAGCAGCGGCTCCTGCGACGTGAACTGCTTCACCTCGCGGAAGAGCGGATACCGCTGCCTGTCCTCTTCGAACCGGTTCAGTTCCACCAGGGTCTTGTAAGTCCACTCGTCGTACACGCCTGTTTTCTGTGCGATGTCTGCGGCATCCCGCCACCGCGAACGGGCGGTATCCTCGAACTTGGCCCGCAGGTCGCCGATCTGGATCTCGTACTGGTACTTGAAGTCCTCGTCCTGCGGCAGGTCGGACGGATAGGGGGCCGCGGCAAAGACTTCGGCCAGATCCTTCCAGAGCGCTCCCGCCTTGTACAGGGCGGCCACCATCCACTCGGCCGACTCGTAGTTCGTGATGGTCGCGTAGATCTTCTCGAGCTCCATGAGCTTGTCGCGCTTGAGCGCTCCCTGCTTGCGCTGCTGGGACGAAGAGGTGCCAAGCCGGATCTCGGAGTACTCGTCGAACCGGCTCTCGGCCAGGCGGAAGGCGGCCTCGGCGCAGAGCGTGGCGGGACGGGTCGCCGGCTTCTGCCCCGACTCTTCGTACAGCTTCACCACGTTCTTGAAATACTGCTGGGCATCCTTCTTCTTTCCGGCCTCCTCGGCTGCTCGCCCCAGCTTGATGGTCGCGGTCATGGCCTGCACCACCATCTTGGGATCCTTGCCGTACTTCTTGAGGAAGGAGGTCATCGAACGCTCGGTTCGGACCTTGTCCTGTCCCTTCTCATAGAGGTCGATGAGCGAATAGGCCAGCTTGGCAGCGTTCTCATCGGCCGGGTACTTCTTGAGGAACTCCTCGATGAGCTCGGCGGCCTCGACATACTCCTGGTCGTTCTCATAGAGAGCTGCGGCCAGCAGCATCGACTTCTTCACGTTGGCACTCTTGGGATAGTCCGAACCGATCTTGAGGTAGGTCTTGACCGCGCCGGAGAAGTTGAAGAACTTCTCGTAGTTCTGGGCCAGGTTCCAGACGGCCATCTCACGATACTCGGATTTCTCGAAGCGGGACTCGTCGACCAGGCGCCGATACAGCGTGGCGGCCTTGTCGTAGAGCTGCACCTCCTCGTACGACCGGGCGGCCTCGAGCAGGGCCACGTCCGCCTTGTCGAAGGTGGGGTTCTCGTCCACGATCTGCTCCAGCTCGGTGGCTGCCTTCGAGTGCAGCTCCCGGGCCTGCTTGACCTCCTTGTTCTCCTTGGCGGCCTTGGCCTGCTCGAGCAGCTCGGCGGCCCTCTGGAACCGTGCCTGGAGCCTCGCGTCCTTGATGGATGCAAGAATCTCGTTGACCGACTCGGCGTCCCCCTTGCCCTGTTCCTTCATCCGGTTGGAGACCTTCTCGAGGTTGTCGAGGTCGTTCTCCAATCGATAGGTTCGTGCCATGTCGGTGAAGCAGTAGACCGACAGCAGGGAGTGGTCACCCCACTTCTCGAGCACCTTCTCGTACTGCTCGCGAGCCTTCTCGAAATGGCCGTAGCGCAAGTAGATCTTGGCGATCTGGAAGGCCAGCGTCCCGGAGTACTCCCGGTTCTTCTCGCCCGGAAACTCCATGTCCACGTACTTCTGGGCATCTCCCATCCAGTCCAGCACCACCTGGGGGATCTCCACCGGCGTGACCTTGCGAGGCTTGGTGGGATCCTTGGCATCCCCCTGCTCGATGGTCGCCAGCGTGGTCCCCGTGGACATGTCGAAGATCTTCTCGGGGATCGGCGTGCCCGGATTGGCGCTGGCGGCAGCGGCCTCCACCAGCTTGGCTCGCGACTCGATGACCAGCGAGGCCGCCTCTTCCCGGTACGGGTTGTCCGGTCGATCCAGGTCCCGCAACTGGGAAAACACCTTGGCCGCGGCTACAAAATCGGACCGGCCGAACATTTCGACGTCCGCGTAACGGCGCATCATCTCCACATACTGCGGATGGTTGGGGAACTCCCCGAGGAACATCCGGTATGCGTTTGCTGCCTGCTCGTAGAAGGGAGCGGCCGCATCCGCCCCCTTCTCGTCCTTCACTTCCTGGGCGTGCTGGTGCACGAGCTGCGCCTGCTCCAGCAGGTTCACCGACAGCTTGCCCGATGCCAGCTCCAGGGCCTTGGCATTGTACTTGTGAAGGTCGGCCCACCGGCTGTCCTTGCCGTACAACCCGACCATGCGGTTGCGCTCCTGCATGGCAAGGTCTTCGTACTGGGCGCGCTCCGCCTCGGGCAGCGTGGTGGTCCGACTCAGCTCGAAGTAGCAGTAGACGATGCGGTCGTGGACCAGCGGGTTCTCGGCATCGTCGGGGAACCGGTTGAGGTAGTTCCCGTAGGCCTGCACGGCATGCTTGTAATGCTCCGCATCCCGCAGGTCGAACAGGAGGTCACCGTACAGACGGAGGATCTCCTTCTCGTACGGCTTGTTCCGATTGATGTAGCGCAGCGCACGCTCGGGACCATAGTCCGGGTCGGGCAGATCATTGCCGTCCCAGTCGGCATCGACGAAGGAGTTCGCGATACTCTCGATGGCCTCCCGGCGCAGTGCGATACGCTGCTTCTTCTTGCCCCGCTGCTCTTCCCCGTAGTCGAGAAGAGAGAGGAACGCGGAAATGGCCTGCTCATACTTGAAGACCTCGAAGCAGGACCAGCCCAGCCGGTAGAGGGCGTCCTCGTAGTTCTCGTTGTTCTCCTTCTTGCCCACGACGGTGCTGTAGGCCTGGATGGCCTTGGGATACTGGGAGAGGTCGTAGTTGTTGTGGCCGATGAGCATCCATGCAGCCATGGCGTAGTCGCTGGCCGGATAGCTCGCCACCATCGCTTCGAGCACCTTGGAGGAGTCCTCGACCCGCTCCGACAGCCGGAGGTAGTAGCCCAGGAGGTACATGACCATGTCCCGGTACCGGTACTCGGGGAAGTCGGTCATCACACGGGCGTAGGCGTCCAGAGCCTTGGTGTAGTCCGCCTCGGCGTCCCTGGGCGGACTCGGCCGGATGCCATCTTCATACTCCCGCATGCGCTGGTCGCGCAGCCGTCCGTCGAGCTCCATGGTGTACTCTGCCTGGTCCCGATAGAGCTCGGCCAGCTTGAACAGGGCGTCCGCAATGTGCTCCCGGTACTGCGGGTCCGATGCGTACCGGAAGTACCGGCCCACAAAGGATTCCATCGTGGCGATGGCCTCTTTGCGCCGCTTGGCCTCGATTTCCTGGATCTGGCTGACCATCTCGATGCGCGTGCTGTTGGCGGCATCGAGCAGCGCCTGGATCTCGCCGGTCATGTACTCCTTGATGGTGGATTCGTAGTCCTTGCTGAGGGCCGTATAGGCCTCGGCAAGCTCGTTGTAGTCCTTGCGGAACGGGTCGGCGGAGGGGTCGGCAGGCGTGCCCGCGGAGGCAGCCCGGGCTGCCGCCGGAGTGGGGGCCGGAGCCGACCCGCCGGAAGACGAGGGGGCGGGGGAGGGCTCGCCGGTCGGTTCACCGGAAGGTTCTGCGGCGGAGCTTCCGGACTCGGCCGGCCCGGGCTCATCCGCAACGGGCTCATCGGTGTCGGGTGCGGCCGCCTCGGCCTCGGCGGTCCCCTCTGGAACGGCCGGTCCGGGCTCGTCGGCCGGCGCTTCCCCCCCTTCGGGCTCCGCCGTCAGGGGCGGCTCATCGGACGGGGTCTGCGCCGCTGCCGGTTCCGCAGCGAGCAACAGCCCGACGCCCAACCATGCGAGAGTGTGGAACAAGCGCATCATTCAATCCTTCACCAGGTAGCGGGTGCGGCTACTCCTGGCTCTCGTCACCGGCAATGGCTCTCAGCTCGCCTCGCAGACGGTCGATGACCCGCCCGCGTTCCTCTTGGATTGCCTCGATTCTGTCAGTCTCGTCCTTCTTCCGCTGCCACGTCAGGTCGACCAGCCCGAGGTCCGCCTCGATGACCGCCTTGACCAGCTCCTCCTTGGCACGGAGGAACAGAGCAGCACCGACTCGACGGGAGAATGCGACGGCCTCGGCCTCCACCGAGCGGAGCTCGGAATCCCGACGGTCCAGGTTGGCCTTCTCTTCCGCCAGGAGCTGCTGGTAATAGCGGACCAGCTTCTGCCCCTTCTGGGCAATCGATTCCCGATGCCCCCGCAGCCGGTCCATGGAGTCGAGAATGTCCCGGCGCAACGTGTTGGCGCCCTCGACAGCGGTCCTGGCCGATGCCGGGAGACCGCCCATCGCATCGATGTAGAACTTGGCCTCGTCGCCGTGCTGCTTCCAGAGCATGACCCGCGCATCCTGCTCGCTGCGGCCGAGGGGGTCGCCCACTTCGGCAGCGAGGAGCTGCTTCTCCGCCTCGAGACGGAGCGCATTGGCCTGCCGGATGTACTCGGCCACCTTCTCTCCTTCCTGCTGGAGCTCCTTGAGAACCTGCTGCTCGTCCTTGACCTCGAGGGTCGTGCTCCCCTTGTACTTGACCTCCTTGACCAGCTTCTGCATGGCCAGGATCTCCTCCTGCGTGGAACGGAGGCGCAGGAGCTGCTCGTCCAGGTCGTTGGACATGGAGCGCACGCGGGTCTGGGTGGCCTGGCTCCGGGTTCGGTAGGCCCCCACGGTCCGGGGAGCGGCAGCGAGCTGGTTCTCGAGCGCCCGGCGCTGAGCCAGGAGCCGGTCGAGCTTGCCGACGGTGATCGCATCCAGATGCGGCCGGACCGCCGCCTGCTCGACGTCGAGCAGCAGCGTGTCCGCATCGATGAGCCGGTTCTCCACCTCCAGCGACTTGAGCCAGACATCGGAGAACCCGGGGAACAGCTCCCACGCATTGGACTGGGACAGGCTGAACGAGAGTTGCTGGTAGATCGAGCGGGCCTCGTCCAGGGTGCGACGCTGCTCCGACACATCCGAGAGCATGTCAACCACGCGGCCCAGATCCGGCTGCGTCTTCATCCAGCTGATCACCTCGGACGACACGAACAGGTTGAGCGACTCGTTCGAGTCAGACCGGATCATCATGTCGAAGAACTTCTCGATGTTCTTGGGATCCTGGGCCAGGTCGGTCAGCTCGCCGCTGGTCGCAGCAAACAGGTCGATCACTTCCTGGTACGCCTCCTTGGCCTGCTCGTATTTCTCGAGGAACATGGAGATGCGGCCGCTCAACGTCCGGGCCTCCCGAGACAGCTCGGGGTCCTGGGTAAGCGACACCAGGATGTCCAGGAGCTCTTCCGCCTTGGCGAACGAGCGCATCCGCTCCTCGGTATCCTCGCGAGCCGCTGCCCAGCGGATGTAGACGTGAGTGACCTCGTACAGCGCCCGCTCGAAGTGGGGCGACTGCCGGGGAACCCGCTGGTAGTAGTCGGCAGCGGCCGAGAACTCGCCCTTCTCGTAAGCGAGCCGACCCAGGCCGATGAACGCCAGCTGCTGCAGCTCATCCTGGGGCTCGCCCTTCGCCCCGGCCACCAGGGAGGCGAACACCCGCTGCGCATCGTCGAGCCGCCCCAGTGCAACGAGGCTGGCCCCCGTCATGTACTGGGCCTTCAAACCATCCGCGGCGGAAGCGTTCACGCGGCGCAGCACGTCGACGGCCGCTTCGTGGCTTCCGATGACATAGAGGGCCTTGCCCTTGATGTAGAGCAACCCGTCCGAGCTCCCCTGGAGCGGGATGCCGTCCGCCAGCTTCTTCAGCTCGGCATCGCGGCCCAGGCGCTGCGCAATCTCGACGAGGTAACCGGTGGCCGCCTCGACGTTGACGCCGGCCGTCTTGAGACGCTCGAACTGGCGCTGGGCCCCGATGAGGTTGCCCTGGTTGAAGAACGCCACCCCCAGCATCCGGACGCCGTCGTAGTACATCCGGTCCTGCTTGAACTTGGGATCATCCATCAGGCTGGACAGCAGCAGCGCACACATCTCGTTGTGCTTGAGGTCGCAGTAAATCGTCGCATCGATGAACCGCTCCCCCGGAACGAACGAGAACCCCTCGAGCTGCAGGCGTTCGGCTTCTTCCGCCAGCTCGACGAGCTGCCGCTGGGCCTGCTTGACCTCCATCTCGACATCGGCCAGCCCCTCGGACTTGGCCAGGGCCGACGGCCCGGCTCCGAGCAGCAACACCAGCCCGAAGAAGGTTGTCAGCGTGGTCTTCATTTGTCGGACGCCTTCTTCTCCCCGGTGAGCTTGGCCAGATTCTCCTTGTCGAACTTGTACTGCGTGACCAGGAACTTGATTGCCGGCCGATCCTCGAGGCTGTACGTGAAGTCACCCTTCTCGTAGCCGACCGACTCGATCTTGACTATACGCCCCTGGCTGGCGTAGAATGTATACTTCGAAGTAATCTTGAACTTATAGCCCTTCAGATAAGTAAATACACTGCCGGTTCCAACGTAAACCATTTCAACTGTTATGTTATGGTTACCAGGAACAACGCTTCCGGAGAAAATCTCGATAATTTTCTGATTATCAAGAATTCCATCCTTGTTTTTCATAAAAAACTTCTTCTTCCCGTCCATGTAATACATGACCTGGTCGAGGGAGAAGGCGCTGCCCATGTCGTTCTGGTGAACGATGATGGCCCAGGCCTCCGAGACCACGTTGGACAGGATGCGCTCCTTGAGCAGGACGAGTCGCGTCTTGGTGGCGTAGATGTTCTCCTTGAGCCCGACGATACGCTCTTCCATCTCACGCAGAGGAGCATCGAACTTCTGGCCTTGAGGGGCCGGCTCGGGCTGGGCTGCAGGGACCGCTGCTGCCGCGGCCGGGCCGGAGCCTTCCGGCTCCACCGGCGGCTCCTGGGCGATGGCCAGAGGGGAAAGGAGAAGGGCCACGGTCAGGGACGACGTGGCAAGAAGGAATCGCAGCGACATGTCGGCACCCCGTTTCGCTGAGAGGTTGCGGACCGAGACTCACCGTATGATTAGAGCGTTCAAATCCGTCTGCAACACGCCAAGCCAGACAATTAATAGCCCCTGACGGGGGGAAAGTCAAACAGGAATTCCGGCGCGTTCTCGGGGGCCGCACGGGCGGGGAATCCTGCCGGCTCCCAGGATTCCCGGGGGCGTGGCAGAAGAGTGCTTGCGGAGTGGTGTCGGTTAAGATAACTTTCGGGGGAATGTGCGGGGGAGCGATCCGTTGGTTGCCGCAATACCACTTTGGGTACTGGGAGTCGGAGGGCTGGGAGCGTTGGCGCTCGTGGTCTTCCTGTTGCTGATGCTTCGAAAGCCACCGCCGACAGCGGCCGAGGTAGCCCGGAAGCTTGCCGATGAGCACAAGATCCAGGAGGCCGCACGGGTCCTGGTCGAGGCGGGACAGCATGCCCAGGCCATCGAGCTGTACCTCCAGCACCGAAGGCTGCGCGAAGCGGCCAAGCTCTACCTCCACACGGGCGAGCACCGCAAGGCCGCCGAGCTGTTCTCGTCCGTCAAGGACTACGATGCCGCAGCCAACAGCCTGCTGAAGGCCAACGATGTGGCCGCTGCCGCGGCCGAGTACGAGAAGGGGGGCTTCAACGAGAGGGCGGCCGGCATCTACGTGCAGGCCGGGAAGCTGGCGGATGCGGCCCGTGCCTTCCTGGCGGCCAAGCAGCTCCAGAATGCTGCCGCCGCTTACGTGGAGCTGGGAGAGAAGAAGAAGGCCGCTGCCATCATGGGGGCCTGGTACTCCACGGTGGGCGACTTCGTGAACGCGGGCAAGAACTACTTTGTCGCGGGCAAGATGAAGGAAGCGGCCGAGGCGTTCATGCACGGAGGTCTTCCAGACAAAGCAGCACAGATCTACGAGCGGGTCGGGGAGTTCCGGGAGGCGGCAAGGGCCAGGCTGCAGGCAGGGGATATCGATGTGGCAGCGGAGCACTTCGAGCGCATCGGGGAGCTCCACGAGGCCATCAAGCTGTTCGAGGCCGGCGGGAAGTGGAACAAGGTGGTCGAGTGCTACAAGCGGGAGAAGAACTGGCTGGCACTCGGCAACATCATGATGCGGCTCGAGAAGTACGATCTGGCATTGGAGTTCTTCAAACGCCTGACCCCGCTGGACGATGGGTACGCAGAGGCCGCCATGTCGACCGCGAGCATTTTCGAAGGTCAGGGTGACCTCGCGGGCGCCATCCGCAAGTACAGTGAGCTGCTCGAGTTCAAGGGGCTGGGGGTCAGCAATGCCCCGGCGCTGTTTGCCCTGTGCACCCTGTGTGAGAAGTCGAACAACGCAGCGGTGGCGCTGCAGTTCCTCCGTCAGTTCCGGGCCAGCGGACCGGTGGGAGAGAAGGCGAAGAACTGGGAAAGCCGCCTCGAACAGATGGTGATCTCCGCCGCACAGACCATGGCCGTCGGGCTCGAGGTGGCCAACGAGGACGATGTGAAGCAGTCCCCCAAGGTCGACGTCGGGCTTCCGCAGCGGGCCAGCATCGCGGACCGATACGAGACCGTGGACAAGATCGGCCAGGGCGGTCACGGCGTCATCTACAAGGCCTTCGACAAGATCCTCGGCCGGGAGGTCGTCCTGAAGTTCCTCTTCCGCAACCAGGTTCCGTCCGACATGGCTCGACGGTACTTCCTGCGGGAGGCCAAGACGACGGCCTCGCTCAACCATCCCAACATCGTGACCCTGTATGACATGGGGCAGGTCGGGGACAACCTGTACATCGCCATGGAGTTCATCGACGGCGTGACCCTCGAGCAGCTCATGCGCGAAGTCAACGACCAGCTCCCGTTCGAGACCTCGCTGCGCCTGATCAACCAGCTGTGCGATGCCCTCCAGTACGCACACGACAAGAGCATCATCCACCGGGACATCAAGCCGGGCAACGTGATGCTGACCGGTTCTTCCCGGGATCTGGTCAAGCTGATGGACTTCGGGCTTGCCAAGGCCCTGGATGAGAACCCGCACAAGACCCTGATCATCTGCGGAACGCCGCTCTACATGTCACCCGAGCAGATCGTGGGCGACTTCGTGGACCATCTCAGCGACCTCTACTCCCTGGGGATCATGGTGTTCCAGATGTTTGCCGGCCGGACTCCGTTCCCCGCGGCCAACATCCTTGCCCACCACCAGTTCACCCAGCCCCCCCACCCGACCACCATCAACAAGGCCATCCCGCTCAAGGTCGGGGACGTGATCCTCAAGTGCATTGCGAAGAAACGCGAGGAGCGTTACGACTCGGCCCGCAAGTTCGCCGACGACCTCAAGCAGGCCTTCGATGCGGCAGGCAAGACCGCACCGGACGGCTCCGCAGACTTCGAGCTCGAACAGTAGTTGCCTGAAGCTGCTTCAATGCTGGATTGCTCAGTTGCCGCTGCCGGGGAGGGAGGATGTCTGCTCGACCCACTTCACAATCGTGTCTCGAAGCTGCTTGCGGGTCTGGAGCATTGACTGGGCGGCCCGACCTGCCCGGACGGCCACATCCCGGGAGAGCTTGAGCGCTCGCTCCAGGTGCCGGGTCCTCTCCTCGAGCTCCGACAACCGGATGAGCGCCTCCTCCTTGTCGTTGTTGAGTCCCATGATGGTCGACTTGTAGTTCTCTTCGAGCTCCATGAACAGCTTGCGCTCGTGGACGGTTCGGGCGCGACTCTTCTCCATCTCGGTCTCGAGCTCGGTCTGCCGGGAGCGGGTGCCATCCAGCTCCGCGCGTAGCTCCTCCGCGACCCCCATCTCCTCTTCGAACACACGGAAGAGCTCCTCCTTCTGGCGGAGTTGCTCGCGCAACGCGGCAAGCTGCGTGGAGAACCCTTCCCTCTGCGATACGGTCTCCCGCGAGCGGCGGAGCTGCTCGTCCAGCTCCGTGGCCCGGGCCTGCAAGGCAGCAAGCCTCTCCTGCTGCTCCACGATCTGCTGATTGGCAGTATCGAGCTGCCGCCGCAGCGCATCCCGCTGCCCGCCGGCCACTTCGGCCTCCGACGCCTTCTTGCGCAGCACCACGTTTTCCTGTTCCAACAGCCGGCCTCGCTCGGCCTTCTCCGTCAGGCGGGCCTCGGTCTCCCCCGCCTGCTCGAGCTGCTTCTTGAGCCCGGCGGCCAGCCTCTCGAGCTGGTCGGAGCGACTCGATGTCTCCTTCAGCAGCATGGCCAGATGGCGGCCCTCCTCGACGTCCTGTCGCAGCGATGCCACGGTCAGCTCGAGCCCCGGCACCTTGTCCGCCACTATGGACAGCTCGCTGGCCTGACGCTCGGTCTCGGACACGCGCTGCTTGAGAGTCATGGCCTCCTGCTCCAGCTGCTTGGCCCGGCGTTGGACCGTGGCCAGCTCGACGACGGCCTTCTCCTTCTCGTCGAGCTCCCGTCTCAACTTGTCGATGACCCTGGCAAGAGCTTCCTTCTCCCCGTGCGAGCGCTCCATGACGGCCAACCGATTCTCGGTCTCCTTGAGCGTCGATGCCAGACGGCGCTTCTCGGTCTGAAGGGCCGAGATCGTTTGCTGGAGCTGCTGGAACTGTTCCTGGTTCAGGCGATTCTCCTCCTCGGCAACCCGGCTCTGCCGCGCTTGGTCCGCCAGCAGCTCGCCCAGCCCGGTGATTCGGGCGTCTCGCACGGCCAGGAGCTCCAGCAGCTCGCCGTGCCGGTTCAGGGCGGCCTCCAGCGTCCTCGAGGCCCGGTCCAATGCCTGCTGCCGAGTCTCCAATGCAGCCCGCGCTTCGTCCAGTGAGCGCCGGGAAGCGGCCTCCCGTTCCCTGGCCTCGAACACCGATCGCCTCTCCTCGGCCAGCTCTCGCTCCAGCCGCTCGGCCTTCTCGCCATCCGTCCGGGCACGTTCGGTCGCCGCTTCGGCCTCGGAACGCAGCTTCTCGATACTGGCTTCCAGCTCGGTGCAACGGGCCGCAGCAGCACGCCCCACTTCCACCTGCCGAGCCAGCTCGCCCGCCTCCTTCTCCGCGATGGAGTTCCACTCTCGAGCCTCGTGAAGCTCGGTTTCCAGAGCGGAAACCCGGGCTCGGGCTTCCTCGAGATCCTTGCCGGAGCGCTCGACGGCCTCGGTTGCTTTCTCCGCCGCCTGAGACAGCCGTTCGACCTCGGCGGTGAGCGAGTCCCGAGCCAACAGTGAGTCCTCCACCTGCTGCTGGAGCCCGGCTGCCTTCTTCTCGACCGCCTCGCGCTCCTGCGACAGCGCCGCGATCTGGCCCTGCAGGTCGGCAATGCGGGTTTCGCTCTCCCCCAGGAGGGCATCGCTACGGGCGACTTGAGCCTGGAGCCCCTCAAACGCCGCATCCCGCTTCGACAGCTCAGCGTCCTTCTGGGCCGCAATGGCCTGGCGATCCGCTACCGCCTCGCGCAGCTCTGCCTCCAGCTTCTCGATGATCGCACCGGCAGCTCCCGCCTGATCCTTGCTCTGGGTCTCCAGCGCAGCGGCCTGTTCCAGCAGCTCCTCGACTTGACGATCCCGCTCCGCAATGGCGGCATCCCGCTTCGACAGCTCCGCTTCCTTGTCGGCCAGGGCCGCATCCCGCTCCGCCAGGGCCGCATCCCGCTTCGACAGCTCAGCGTCCCTGTCGGCCAGCGCCGCATCCCGCTCGGCGATCTGCTCCTGCAGCTTCGCCTCCAGCTTCGCCAGTGCGGCGTCCGCTGCCTTGGCCTGCTTCTTGCCCTGCGTCTCGAGCGCCGCGGCCTGTTCCAGCAGCTCCTCAACCTGACGGTCCCGCTCCGCAATGGCGGCGTCCCGCTTCGACAGCTCTGCGTCCTTGGCGGCCAGCGCCGCATCCCGCTCCGCCAGGGCCGCATCCCGCTTCGACAGCTCTGCGTCCTTGTCGGACAGCGCCGCATCCCGCTCGGCGATCTGCTCCTGCAGCTTCGCCTCCAG
>CAITUV010000063.1 GCA_903895725.1 uncultured Myxococcales bacterium
CGTCACAACTGCCGGGATGATGCAACATCGGCCGAGACATGACGCCGGGAGCGTCACAACTGCCGGGATGATGGAACATCGGCCGAGTTATGACGCCGGGAGCGTCACAACTGCCGGGATGATGTAACATCGGCCGAGTTATGACGCCGGGAGCGTCACAACTACCGGGACGGTGGAGCGGAAGGACTTCCCCGAGTCTGTCTGCGCCGGGTTCTGTCCACCCTTGACATGCCACGGCATCCGATTCTAGTATCCTCGTGCGAGGATGCGGATAGAGCGAGTTGTGACCATTTCGGCACCCGCTTGCATCCTGTGGATTCTGCCAAAGGAGGCAATCATGCGTGGTCTGGCACTGCTGGTCGGGGGAGTCGGTCTTCTGGTCGCCATGGTGTTTGCGGTTTCACCTGTCCTTGCCGCCAGCTCGGCTCCGCAGCCCGGAACCCTGTTCAAGGCCGGCGTGGTGCTGAAGTCCGAGGTGGTCACGGTCAGCCAGCTGACGATGACTGCCTGTCAGGCGAAGCACAAGAAGGAGTTGGACGATTGCAAGGCCATCATGGCCAAGGATCCGAAAGCGATCTGCCTGACGATGTGCAACGTCTGTTGTGGTAAGGCCCTTAAGGTGACGAACACCGCTACCTTCACCATCCCCAAGGGAAAGATGCTCAAGGTGTTCCGGAAGGCCAAGGTGGGGGGAAAGAGCTGGACGCCCTGGACCAGCTACTTCCTGGTGGATTCCAACTTCCCCAAGGGGGCGACCAAGACGATCCTGGGCGGATGCGAGCAGAGCGAGTGCGTCGACACCAACAAGTACGAATACAAGGTCGAGACTGCGGATCCGCCGCCGCCGCCCGCATAGGCTTTCCATCCTGACTTTCGCCCTGGCCGGCAGACGTAGGCCCCTGCCGGCGAGAGCCTCTGGCAGCCATTCTGAGAGTTGCTTCAGCTAGCCACCAATCCCTTTGACAAGCGCACCGCCGCCCGTCTAGCATAACGCCCGGGTCATCGCATGGAGGGTGTGCGCACATGAGTGACATGAATACTAAGGTACCCGTGCCGCCAGGGATGCGGGAGTTCACGTTCAGGGCCGTGCTGCTCGGCTTGGTCATGACCGGAGTGCTGGGCGCGGCCAATGCCTACCTGGGCCTCAAGGCCGGCATGACGATTGCCGCCACCTATCCGGCAGCGGTCATCGGCATGGCCGTGTTGCGTCTGCTTCGCGGCTCGCTGCTCGAAGAGAACATGGCCCGTACTATCGGCTCCATCGGCGAGTCGGTCGCGGCCGGGGCCATCTTCACTCTGCCTGCGTTCTACATCGCAGGGCTGTGGCCGGAGTTCAACACCACGTCGAACTACCTGCTCTCCACGGCCATCATGTTCCTGGGCGGCGTGCTCGGAATCATGTTCGTCACCATCCTTCGCCGTGTGATGGTCGAGGACACCACGCTTCCGTTCCCCGAATCCCGCGCTGCCGCCGAGATCCACATGGCCGGCCAGAAGGGAGGCCAGGGGGCCCGGACCCTCTTTGCTGCCATGGGAGTCGGCGCCCTCGTCCAGCTCCTGGGCAAGTTCAGCGTGTTCGCCACGGCCGCTGCCTGGCCCATCAGCATGGGCAAGACCTCGATCCAGTTCCTGACCAGCAAGCTCAAGCACGTCACCGACGTGAAGGTGAGCGGCGCAACGCTTCTGTCCACCCCCGAAGTGGCCCCCGCCTATCTCGGCGTCGGCTACATCATCGGCCCACGACTTGCCGCCCTGAACTTCGCCGGCGGCGTGCTGGCCTGGGGCCTGTTCGTCCCGCTCCTGACCTACTTCGTCGGTCCCGGGCTCGAGAGCATGGTCGGCGTGAAGATTCCGGAAGGGGAGACCGACCCGGTGAGCTGGGAGCTCCTGGCCGTCTGCGTCTGGAAGTCGATCGTCCGCCCCATCGCAGTCGGCGGCATGCTCGTAGGCGCCGGCTACACCCTGTACAAGATGCGCAAGAGCCTGGTGGCCGGCGTCTCCCGGGCCGTGGGTGACCTGAAGAAGGCGACCGGATCCGGTGGCGCTGCGGGGGACCCGACCGACCGCGACCTTCCGTACAAGTGGGTCTTCCTCGCCCTGGCCGCGGTGGTCGGCCTCATGACCGCGCTGTACTGGGTCTTCTGCGGCAGCATCGGAGGGGCCGTCCTCTCCGCGGTGGTCATGGCGTTTGCCGGCTTCTTCTTTGCTGCCGTGTCCGGCTTCCTGGTCGGGACCATAGGCTCTTCGAACAACCCCATCTCGGGGCTTACGCTGTCGACCCTGATCATCGCCGCCCTCTTGATGCTGGTGGTCGGCGTGACTGGCAATTCCGGAATCGCCGCGGTGCTGGGTGTGGCTGCCGTGGTCTGCGTCTCCTCCGCTGTTGCCGGTGAAATGCTCCAGGACCTGAAGGTGGGGCACATCCTCAAGGGAACTCCCTGGAAGATGGAGCTGGGTGACATCCTGGGCGTGTTCTTTGCCGCTGCCATCATGTTCTGGCCGCTCGTGGCCCTGCACCAGGGGGACATCAACCTCGGCGGCGAAGGCTTCGGCGGCAAGGCTCTCCCCGCCCCGCAGGCCGGCCTCATGGCCATGCTGTCCCGAGGCATCATCGAGCAGACCATGGCCTGGCCGCTCGTCATCGTGGGCATCCTCATGGGTCTTGCCATGATCATGGTCCAGGTCCCGAGCCCCATGCTCGTGGCCGTCGGCATGTACCTGCCGTTCGAAACCACCTCCGCCATCTTCGTGGGCGGGGTCATCCGCTGGATCGGCGACAAGATCGCAGCCAGGCGCGGCTACAACCAGAACCAGATGGGACGCATCGGCAACGCCGGCGTGCTCATCGCAGCCGGTCTGATTGCCGGCGAGGCGCTCACGGGCCTGTTCATCAACGGGCTTGCGTTCTTCAACATCAAGCTGCCCGCCATCTTCGAGACCCCCAGCATCGTGCTGGGCGGAATCGTGTTGCTGATCGTGGCGCTCATCATGATCTTCGTTCCGTACCGCAGCGCCGGCGACCCGAACGAGGCCGCTCCCCCGCCCGCAGCGTTCTGATGACGCGATGACCGCCCCCACCGTCGACCTCCTCGACATGATTCCCCGCCGTCTTGCCGGCCACGTCCCCGGAGAAGGGGACCTCGTAGTCGTCATCGCCCCCCGCTTCAAGAGCGACTTCTGGAAAAGGCACGCTCCGAAGCTGGGAATCAAGCCCTTCGTGCACCTGAGGCTCGACCGGATTGGCAGCGCGGCCTGGCTTGCCATGGACGGCACCGCCACCTTGCGGGAAGTCGGGGGGCGCATCGAGGCCGACCTCGGTCCCATGCCGGACCTGGGCGAACGTCTTGCCAGGTTCGCTCTCGATTTGAGGCGCAACGACCTGCTGGAGCTATGCGGCCAGCCTGAAGCCGGCCCCGAAAACAGCCCTGAAGTGTGAAGCGGGATTGACGCAGCGGCTCTCCTGTGGGATATGGAAAAGCCTGGAGCCTGGACGGCGGAGAGAAGGTCGTGTCGAGTCCCTACCCGGTTCGCTACTACTGCTACACCGTGCCTGCGACGCTGCTGTCGTGCGGGCTTCTCGCAGGACTGACTGCGCTCGATACCGAGCTCGTCCGCACCGACTGGCTGGCCCTTGTCGGTTTCACCGCCCTGGCGCTCCTGTCCAAGTTCCTCTCGTTCCGGATGATGCGGGTCGTCACCCTGTCGATGGACCCCGCAGTGTACGTGACGGCCCTGCTGTGCGTCGGCGTCATCCCGGCCGCGTGGACCGTCTTTCTGTCCTGCTTTGCCAAGATGGTCTGGGATTCTGTGGTCCGGGAGATGTCGCGAGGCGGGGAGAAGCGCCCCCTGCTGGAGAACATCTCCGCACCTTTCTTCCAGGGGGGGACCGCCGCCCTGGCCCTGCTCGGTGCCGGTAGTCTGCTGCCCGTCGATGCCTTTCTCGCAGGAGAGCTGGACCCCTCTCTCCACGTGTTCTGGCTTGCGCCGGTCCTTGCCGCCTTCTTCCTGGCCATCCAGTACACCGTCGTGCTCAACAAGTACTGGCTGCGCGGCTACTCCTGGCGCAACCTCTTTCGGGAGGTGTTCCTGCCGGGGGTAGGGGCGGAAATGCTGCTGGTCCCGCTCACCATGATCATGACGCTGGCCTGGCTGGGAGGGCGGGAGGAGCCCATGGCTCTGCTCGTCATGGTCGTGGCCTACGTCGTGGTCAACTTCCTGTTCAAGCGTCACTCCGATGCGGTGGCGCTGCTGGACACGAAGGTGAAGGACCTCGAGGCCCTCAACGCACTCGGCCGCACGCTCTGCTCCACCCTCCAGGCAGCCGACCTGGTCCCCGCACTCGCGTACCAGACCCGGACCCTGCTCACCGCCGCCGACGTAGCCGTCGTGTTCGCCTGGAACGACGAGAAGGGGGAGTTCTCCTCGCACCGGGACATCCGGGAAGGATTCCCGGCCGACCAGTTCGACGGCGCACTGGCGTCCCGCCTGTCCGACTGGGTGGTGAAAAGCAAGATGCCCTTCATCGTCTCGCCCCGGGGGGAGTCACGCCTGGGCATGACCCTCAGTCACCTCGACGGCGAGTCGCTGGCCGGTCAATCCTGGGTCGGCGTGCCCGTACAGGTCTACGAGCAGACCATCGGCGTCCTGCTCGTATACTCCCATGAGCCGGAGGCCTTCAACGACGCGGATCTGGGGCTCATCCAGATGGTCGGCCTCCAGGCCGCGGTCGCATTGCAGAATACTCGGCTCTATGTGCTGGCGACCGTGGACGGGCTCACCCGGCTGTTCGTGCGGCGCTACTTCGATCGCCGACTGACCGAAGAAGTGGCCCGAGCGCGGCGCTACAAGACCCATTTCTCCCTGATGCTGCTCGACTTCGATGACTTCAAGGTGGTAAACGACAAGTACGGGCACGCGGTCGGAGACCAGGTGTTGCGGCGGGCCGGGGACATCCTGCTGACCGAGGTTCGCACCATGGACATTCCCTGCCGCTATGGCGGGGACGAGTTTGCCGTGATCCTCCCCGAGGCCAATGCCGCCGGCGGCGCCGTGCTGGCCCAGCGTATCCAGCGTCGGGTGCGGGAGGCGCTCATCCCGGTCGGCGAGGAAACCTTGACGTTCAAGATGTCCATCGGCCTCGCCTGCTTCCCCGATCACGCGGACCAGGATGCCGGACAGCTCATCGCCCGGGCGGATGAAGCGCTCTACCATGTCAAGCACACGGGCAAGGGCAACATCGCCATCTACGGAGACTGGAACGACGGGCCCATCCCGGAGGCGTAGAGACCTGCTCTGATCCATGGAGCCTACGGGGGGAGCGCTTCCCCGGACCCCCTCCGGTCGCCGGGAACCCTCGCTGTGGCAATCAGCCTCGGACGACCGAGGAGCGGCGATGCACGTGGAGCACGACCGGCTGCTCCACTGGCGTGAACCAGAACACCTCGCTTCCCTGCATCCGGAAGATGAAGTTCTCCTCGGGGTTGAGGAGCCTTGTCACCAGGTCCCGGAAGAAGCCGGCAAACCGCCCCCAGATCCAGATGACCGGGGAGCCCGCCTCGACCGGCATTGTGCGCGTTGCCCGCAGCGACGGGCGGGTCCCGCTTTCGTCCCAGTAGCACACGGTCACAGGCACGGTCTTGTGTTCGGTGGCATCCATGTCGCCTCTCTCACCGCCGGCAAGGTGCCCGGGGGGGGTCCCCGTTGCTCCCGGCGGTCCCGTCGCACCCGTTATCGTCACGATGAACGGTGCTTGTCGAAAACAGGCTCGTTTCTCGTTTGTTTTCCGTTAGTTCCAACTTGCATCTCCTGGCTCATGGACAACGGGGGCACTGGTACGAACCGGCAGGTCGGTCGGTTCTGCGAGTCATCGGGGACCCCGTTGGAGGCCCGCACTGCTGCCCCGGGATGGCAGGCAAGGCGCGGCGATGACGAGGCCCAGTCTCGACGGAATGGACCCGTGGAGGCCATTCGTGCGGCGCTGCGTCAGCGGGGGGGCTCAGCCGTTTTCTGCATCCAGGAAGCGCACGAAGTTCTCTCCGAGGATTCCCCGGACCTCCAGGTCGTCGAACCCGGCATCGATGAGTGCCTGGGTCACCTGAGGCCAGTCGGAGGCATCGCGAAAGCCGAGCGGAGTGTAGGTGTATCCGTCCATGTCGCTGCCCAGGCAGAGGTGCTCTGCCCCAACCATGGAGGCCACGTCCGCTGCCTGTCGAGCCACGGATCGGATGTCCCATCCGGAGGCCCCGAGGTACTTGGGGAAGAAGATCAGCCCGAACAGACCCTTTTGTGCAGCGAGCGCCTTGACCTGGTCGTCGCTCAGGTTGCGCTGCAGGTTCTTGTTTCGCCTCAATGCCCCGTGCGAGCAGAGGACCGGCCGCGTGGATGTCTCGAGGACCTGGGCAAAGGCCTTGTCGGTGCAGTGGGCCACGTCCACGAACATGCCCACCCGCTCCATCTCCCGGATCACTTCCCGGCCGAACCCGGACAGCCCCTTCAGCGGCCTGTACGGCGACCAGTTGCCGTCCGCTATGCCGTTGGAGATGAAGTGAGTCAGCGTGAGCATGAGCACGCCGCGGCGATAGAAGTGCTCGATGTTTTCGAGCTTGCTCTCCAGTACGTGCCCCCCTTCGATGGTGAGGAACGCAGCAAGCTTCCCGGCCGCATACGCCTGGTGGATCTGCGCCCCGGTCCGGCAAGCCGCGATCTGGCCGCCGCTGGCCGCAACGATTGCCTCGAACCGATCGATGATCCGGTCCGTGCGCCGGTCGGTGTCGCGCCCCAGGAACGGTCGGCCCGGAACGTAGGTGGTAAACGCCAGTGCGTTGACACCTCCCCGTTTCAGCGTCGGAAGCGAAATCGCATTGCGAAGGGGATTGAAGAACAGCGGCCCCTTCCCATCGCGGTCGAACGGGCGGTTGAACAGCGATGCGTTGATCAGAAAATGGGAGTGGCAGTCCAGAACGAGCGACTGCTCGTGGAGCCGCAGAGCCCTTTCAGTCACCGGGATCTGCTTGCCCAGCATGTCGCCTCCTAGGTCAGGTTCCGGCGCGAGAAGTAGCCGCGGGCGGTCTCGACGTCCTGCCGTATCGCTGCCCGCAGCTCTTCGAGCGTTCCGAACTTCCGTTCATCCCGAATCCGTTCGAGGAACTCCAGGGTCACCGCCTCGCCGTACAGGGGTCTCTCGATTCCAAACAGGTGGGCCTCCACCTGCAGCGGACCGTTGTCGACGGTAGGGCGGTGTCCGACGTTGGCGACTCCGTCCAGAGGCGCACTGTCGGCCGGGGTTCGGCCGATTCGCATGCGGACCACATAGATGCCGTTGGCCGGAACGAGGACGTCGTCGGTGAGGGAGAGGTTGGCCGTGGGGAAGCCGAGGCAGGTTCCGACCTGCTTGCCTTTGACTACGGTACCTTTGACCCGGTAGGTGCGCCCCAGGAAGCGGGTCGCCGCGGCGACGTTCCCCTCCTGGAGAAGCCTTCGGACGAGGGTGCTCGAGACCCGGGTTCCGTCCACGGTCAGGGGAGGAACGACGACGACCTCGAAGCCTTTCTTCTCACCGTACCAGGACAGCAGCGCACTGTCTCCTTCCCGGTTGGCGCCGAAGCGGAAATCCGGCCCTACGACCAGCCCGCTGAGCCTGGATCGGCTGAGCAGGACCTCCTCGACGAACCGCTCCGCAGGCAGGGCGGCCGTCTTGCGGTCGAACGGAAGAACCCAGGCCCCGGACGCTCCGACGGCCAGGAGCATCCGGATCCGGTCTTCGAGGGGGAGGAGCCGCTGCGGTCTGCCCGTGGTCAGCACTTCGGCCGGATGGGGGAAGAAGGTGAGGGCTACCCCCTGAGTGCCCTTGCGTCGCGCCATTCGGCTCAGCTCGTGGACCAGCTCCTGGTGCCCCAGGTGGACTCCGTCGAAGTTGCCGATGGTGATGCAGACTTCCTGCCAGCTCGGGCTGGGGCTGGTTCCTTTCACGACCTCGGTCACGCGGGCTCCTTTTCCACTCTCACCCCGGCAGTATAGACCTTCAGGCTCAGGTTGTCACCGATCGGTACCGCAACCCCACCATCCGGGCCTTCTTTTTCCACCTGCACCCGCCATTTCCCTCCGGTGGCATTTTCGAGCGCTGCGAGTCCGAACTTCCCATGCCCGGCCAGGAGAGAGGCCAGCTCGCGGGGGACGGACACGGTGCGGGATTCCCCGGCGTCTTGACGCTCTCCCGCACTGGACCCTGCGGCCAGTCTTTGCCGGAGCTCGGCCTCGATGGCCGAAGCGAGCCACGTTGCCCGGCACAGCTCGCCAAGGGCCGGATGGTAGGGGCCAGCGACCAGGGCCTGCTCCAGCTTCTCGGACGGCTGAAGCCCGATCCGGAGGACCGGAATCCCGGCGGCAAAGAGCGGGGCCAGCATCTTCCCCACCCGGAGCGTTGCCTCCACGAGCGATGCCGGACGGTATCTCCCGGATTCCAGGAGCGCTGCCAACGGAGTCCCCCGCAGCACCAGCGTCGGGAAGATCCGCACCGCATCCGGTTGAAGCAAGGCCGCCTGACCGGCCGACTCCAAGTCCTCTTCCAGGGTCGACTCCGGCAGGAAGGGCATGAGCTGAACCACCGTCTCGAAACCTGCTTCCTTGACCCTGCGGCAGGCATCGGCAGCAGCGGCTCCGGTGATGCCGCGTCCGGCCGCAGAAAGCACCCGGTCGCTGAACGACTGGATCCCGAGCTCGATGACATCCACCCCCCGCTCTCGAAGAAAGGACAGCCTCTCCGAATCCAGGTGGGCCGGGTGGGTCGAGATGCGGACCCGGGCCACAAGTCCCTCGGCCCTCAACGCCGCCGTGACGTCGAGGAGCTCGGCCTGTCGAGCCCGGGGAAGCCCCGTGAATGTGGCCCCGTAGAAGGCCGCCTCCACCGGCAGCGAGGACCCGGTCGAGGCCTTCCGAAGGCACGCCTCGAGCTCCTCCAGTCCGGGGTTGACCGGGGCAGGGCCGGCCGCGGCAGTCTGGTCGCAGTAGACACAGCGGGAGGCACAGCCGGCGTTCGGGAGGAAGAACGGAACCACAGCAGGGCCGATGGAGCCGTTTGGCTGCCGCCTTGTCACTTGCTTCCCTTGTCCGTGTGGCGCTCCCGTTCGAGGACGACCAGGGCGGCCTGCGCCGCGGCCGTCGTTGCCTCCTTCTTGGAGGTCCCCTCGCCCCTGGCCAGCAGGCGGTTCCCGGAGAACACGTCGACCGCGAAGTGGAGTGCGTGCTCCGGACCGTTGGTCTCGACCGCAACGTACCGGGGTCCCGGTTGGCGCCGCGCCTGCAGCAGCTCCTGGAGCCGATTCTTGGGGGCCGGCTGGATCAGCTCCTCCGGGGCAGCAAAGCGACATTCCAGCAGATTCAGGGTCACCGCCTCCGCCCGGGCGAATCCGGCATCGAAGAACACGGCCCCGATGAGGGCCTCCACGGTGTTGGCCAGGACCGATTCCTTGGTGCGGCCGCCGGTCGCCTCCTCCCCTCGTCCCAGCCGGACCACGTTGCCCAGGTCCAGCCGCTGGGCCGCCAACGCCAGCGATGAGGTTCGCACGACCGATGCCCGGGCGCGGGTCAGCTCCCCTTCGCTCATGTCCGGGTACATCCGGAAGAGGCGCTCGGAGACGACCAGCTCGACCACTGCGTCCCCCAGGAACTCCAGGCGCTCGTTGTCCGGACCGCACACCCCGTTCTCATTGGCAAACGAGCGGTGCGTCAGCGCCTGGATGGGCAGCATCGGGTCGCTGAAGCGATACCCCAACGCCTCTTCCACCCGGGCGATTCCGTTCCGAAATCTCTCCTCTTCCAGTGACATCGTCACCCCCCGAGCGGTCCGGTCGCGGACCGTCCTGTCAGTCTTCCCCCCGGGCCTCGCTCCAGCCGGCAGCGCACCAGTCGTCGCATCCAGTCCTCCGGCCCGTCCAGTGCGACCTGCACGTAGTTGTCGGTGAGCCCGACCAGCCTTCCGGCCTCATCCCGCCGCCGCTCCACCAGCACGCCCATCTCCTCGCCGACGAGAGAGGCGGAGAAGGCCTGTCTGCGGGCCGTGGACAGGCGGCGCAGCACTGCCGACCTCTCCTTGACGACCCCGGCCTCCAGCTGCGGCAGAGCAGCAGCCCGGGTCCCCGGCCTGGGCGACCACGCAAACACGTGGAGGTAGGCAAACGGCAGCACTTCCAGCCGGGTCAGGCACCGCTGGAACTGTGCCTCCGTCTCGGTCGGGAAGCCGACGATCACGTCCATCCCCACCGATACCGCCGGGATGCGCCGGCAGGCGTCGTCCACCAGGCTGGCAACGGCATCGAACCGGTACGGCCTCCCCATGGCGGCCAGCACCTCGTCGTCCGCATGCTGGAGGGAGAGGTGAAGATGCCGGCACCAGCGTTGCGACGAGGACAGCACGTCGACGACCCGCTCCATGCCGGCCAGGGGCTCGAGCGAGCTCACCCGGATCCGGCACGGGGGGGCCTTGGCATCCAGCAGCCGCATCAGGTCGGCCAGGTCGCCGGCGCTTCCGTTCCACCGGTAGGTGAGGAGATTGGTCCCGGCCAGCACCACTTCTTCGAAGCCGGCGGCGACCGCCCTCTCCAGCTCGGCAAGGATCTCGGCCGGCTCGCGGCTTTTCGGCATTCCCCGGGACGTCGGAACGATGCAGTACGCACAGTTCCCGGCGCAACCCTCCTGGATCTTGAGGTTGAACCGCGACAGGTGCAGCGCCTCTTCGAGCGGGAAGATGGCCCCGTGTGGCGGCGGGAGCGAATCCGGGCCGGAGCATGACCGGCGCTCCTCCAGGGCAGCGGCAATCCTGCGGGCTCCTTCCTCCGCATCGGCACCGGGGAGCACGAGGTCGGCCTCGGCCAGTGCCGGATGGTCAGGGAAGGCCACGGGCAGGCAGCCTGCGAGCACGAGCAGTGCGTCGGGGGATTCCCGTCGGGCCCTGCGCAAGGCCTTTCCGGCATCCCGGTCGGCTCCTGCCGTGACCGTGCAGGAGTTGACGATGACCACGTCCGCTCCGCCCGAGTCGGGGTGAATTCGGAATCCGAGGCGGCTCAAGGCCTGTGCCAGAGAAGAGGAATCCGCCGTGTTGGTACGGCAACCGTGGGTGGCGATGTGTGCGGCCGGTGGGCTCAATGCTCGCTCTCCGTCCCGGACGAGCCGACGGTCATCCGCGGGTTCGGGATGCCGATTGCCTCCGCAGCCATCCGGCTGCAAGAAGCAGGACAGGGATAGACAGGAGCAGAAGGAATGTCAAGCCGGAACTGGCCGGGGAACGGGTGGTGCACCCGGTCTGGGGGAGCACGGTCACGGAGTCGCCGCAAGACGGCTCGTCCGTCTCCCCATCGCAGTCGTCGTCGATGAAATTGGAGCAGAGCTCGACGTCCGGCTCCAGCGGCTCGACCGAGCAGACGACGGACAGGCGGTCCGGCGAGCAGAAGAGCTTCCCGGTCACTCGGCAGGCGCCGACCCCCTCGGCGCAGGTCTCGCCGACCCCGAACTCCTCGTCGGTCTGCCCGTCGCAGTCGTTGTCCACGTTGTCGCCGCACAGCTCGATGAGGCCCGGGTCCGCCGTGGCCTGGCAGACCAGCGAATGCTTGTCCGCCCCACACACCATCATACCCTGCGCCCGGCAGGCCCCCGTCCCGGCGGAGCAGGCCTGGGGCAACCCGTACCCTTCGTCGGTCTGCCCGTCGCAGTCGTTGTCCAGCCCGTCGCAGAGCGTCTCGTCGGCCTCGTAGCCCACGGGGTAGTTGCACTTCCACTCTCCGGCGCAGACGATCTGGACCTCCTTGCACAGACCCACGTTTCCACCGGCGCAGTGGAAGTCAGCCTGGGGGAGCAGGGCATCCTCGTCGGTGGTCCCGTCACAGTCGTTGTCCAGCCCGTCACACAGGTCGGGGAAGACGGTGCCGCAGGAACCGCAAGCGTTGCGGAGCCCTTCGTCGGTCTGTCCGTCGCAGTCGTTGTCCAGCCCGTCGCAGGAGACTTCGTCCTGCTCCCAGTCCTCAGGCTTGGTCATGACCCACCCGGCCAGCCCGTTGCACGTCGGTCCCCCGGCGGCACACACCCCGACTCCGGTCCACGGAGGCACGTCGCTGAGCGGGTCCTCGTCGGTCGTCCCGCTGCAGTCGTCGTCCAGGCCGTTGCATTTCTCCAGGGCATCGGGATAGACCTTGGGGTCCGCATCGTCGCAGTCCCCCTGCGCTTCAGAGGACCCGTCCAGGTCGCTGTCGCAGTCGAGGCCCGTCTTGCCGGGGGAGGCCAGCAGGGAGCCCTCTCCGACCGGCTCGACCGACAGGCACCAGTGAGAGGGCAAGTCGTTGTCCTTGGCCGTCATCCCGGTCGGCTCGAGGCTGAGCGACACGCCGGGAGGGGCCACCATGCCGTAGTCCTGCCCCCAGAACACGACGTCGAGGAACTGGTCTCCGGCAAAGAGCGAGATCTGCCCCTGCTTGGGCAGGAACAGGGCTTCTCCCCAAGCCACGTCCACCGGTACGCCGCCGTTGAGGGCCAGTGCCTTGGCTCCCCCCAGCACGGCGAATCCGTGAGCATCGACCATGGGACCGTCGATGGGCTCCACAAGGTAGGTGGCCACGTAGTCGCCTGCCCCCTCGACCACCAGCTGCAATCCGGCCAGGGAAGCGGGCATGTCCGTGGGGTTGTAGATCTCGATCCACTGACCCATGGCGGCCTCGACCGACGGGGCCGGCATGGGGCAGAGCTCGGTGACCACCAGCTCCACCGGAGTCGGTGCCGGAGGGATCTTGCCGGCCGCTTCCGGGACTGCGCACAGCAGCCCGACGGCCATCAGCGCCACCCCCATCCACCTCGGTTCGAACCGACCCATTCCCTGCCTCATCCGACCACGCTCCGACCCCGAGAAAACGGCCTCGGGATGCAAGACCGCACCAAGTGTATCCACCCCCCCCCGCCTTTGCAAATTACCGGGACGGTGCCTGGCTGGCTCGGTCGCTTCAGTTGATCCGTTCTTTAACGGGTGATCGTGGTGCCGTTCTTCCCGTGGACTGCGTCCAGGAGCTTCTCGGGGCTCGTGATGATCACGGCCTCGCCGCCCGCTTCGAGGAAGCTGATCGCGGCTTCGATCTTGGGCTTCATCGAGCCGGGCTTGAAGTGCCCTTCGGCCATGTACTTCTTCGCCTCGGCCATGGTCATCCTGTCGATGTCCTTCTGGTCGGGCTTGCCGAAGTTGAGCGACACCTTCTCGACCGCGGTCGAGATGATGAAGTGGCTGGCCTCGAGGTTCTGGGCAAGGAGTGCGGAGGCCCGGTCCTTGTCGATGACCGCGGCGGTTCCGATGAGCTTGCCTTTGTCCTCGATGACGGGGACGCCGCCGCCGCCCACGGCGATGACGGCTGCACCCGCGTGGACCAGCAGCTTGATGGCATCGAGCTCGACGATCCGAAGCGGGTTGGGGGATGCCACGACCCGACGCCAGCCGCGGCCCGCGTCCTCGGACACGGCCCAGCCCTTGTCGGCCTCGTACTTCTTCGCCTCGGCCTCGTTGTAGAACGGGCCGATCGGCTTGTTGGGCGTCTTGAACGAGGGGTCATCCTTGTCGACCACGACCTGGGTGACCACAGTGACCACCGTCTTGGCCACCCCGCGGGCCTGCAGCTCGTTCTGCAGGTTCTGCTGGATGTGGTAGCCGATGGCGCCCTGCGTATCCGCTCCGCACGAGTCCAGCGGCACTTCGTGCAGCTTCGTCTTGGCCATGTCCGAGCGCAGCAGGATGAAACCGACCTGCGGCCCGTTTCCATGCGTGACGATGACGTTCCAGCCTTCCTGGAGCAGGTCCGCGATGTACACGCAGGTCTCGTGGGTGGCAACGTACTGGTCTTCCACGGACTGGTGCTTCGAGTCCTTGATCAGGGAGTTGCCCCCGATTGCGATGACGGCAAGCTTCTTGCTCATGGACCCCTCCCTACTTCATGGTGGCGGCCATGTAGGCCTTCTGGACGTGCAGCCGGTTCTCGGCCACGTCGTAAATGATCGAGCGCTTGCCCGAGGCCACGTCGTCCGTGACTTCCTGGCCGCGGTCGATGGGCATGGGGTGCGTGAACAGGGCATTGTTGCCGCGCTTCATGTAGTCTTCGCAGCAGATCCACTTGGGGAACTTCAGGGCCTTCTCGATCTCGGCCTTCTTCTGGAGCTCGCCGTTGACGTAGGCCTGGGGGCTCATCCAGTTGCGGGCGTACACGACGTGGGCTCCGTTGTATCCTTCCTCCGCTTCGTGCGTGATCGCGAACTCGCTGCCGTTCTTCTTGCAGTTGTCCTTCACCCAGCCGATGACTTCCGGGTCCAGGTCATAGCCCTCGGGGTGGGCGATGGTGACGTCCATGCCGTACCGGGAGGCCATGAGAGCGAATTCCTGCACCGAGCACCAGGAGCGGCACAGAGCGCCGTGGCCCCAGGTGAGCAGGGCCTTCTTGCCCTTGAGGTTCATGCCGAGGTGCTTCTGCATCCCCATGGTGTCGGCCAGCCCCTGGAACGGGTGGAACCGGTCGTCGGCCATGCTGGAGATCGGGATGTCGGAGTGGAGGGCGTATTCCTTGAGCAGGCTCCAGCCCGCGCCGTACTCGGGAACCTTGTCCTCGAGGATGCGGATGCCCATGCCCGCGGCGTAGCGGCTCATGACCTTGGCCGCGTCTTCCACGGTCTCGCCCGCAGTCTTGGCGGTCTTGAGGCGCATGGTGCCGGGCTCCAGGAACTGGGCGTGGCCGCCGAGCTCGGTGGCCGCACACTCGAAGGACTGGCGCGTGCGCACGGACGGGTTGTAGAAGAACATGAAGTAGGTGCGGTTCTTCAGCACGTCGAAGTACTTGCCGGTCCAGCGTTCCTTCTGCATGTCGCGGGCCAGGTCGAGGATGAGGTCGAGCTCTTCCTTCTTCCAGTCCTGGGTGCACAGCAGGTCACGTCCCATCAGCATCGCTCTTGCCTTCTCAAGCAGTTCCATCCCTTCTTCCTCCAATGGTTGCAGCCAGTAAAAGCAGCCGATTTAGTCAAGCCAGTGCCCCGCAACTGCCGGGCTTTCAAGGAGAAAAGGTCTACACGCGAACCGAGCAAAGTCAAGAAATATCCGACGCATCGACAGGTCTATGGGGTGGCCTTCCTGCCTCTCAGCAGCGTCCAGCCGGCACCGAGCGCGTCGTCGGCACCGTCGCCGTCCACATCCCCCAGAGAACGGACCGGAGACGGGGTATGGCTGCCCAGGAAATGGAACCCGTCCGCCTCCCACCGATACGCCCCGTTGGCCTCCAGGCCGGCCCCGAGGATGATCTCCTGGGCCCCATCGCCGTCGAAGTCCCCCCAGGTCACGTGCGCCGTGTCCCCCGGGTAGCCTGCGGGGAAGGGGATCCTCAGCTCGTCGGGAACGACGCCGCCGTTCTTGGGCATCACGGCCCCGCAGTAGGTTTCGTCGTGAGCGTCGACACCGCTCCACTCGCACTCGAAGAAGCACTCGGTCTGCCCGTCCTGCGTCAGGTCATCGCACACCGTGGCATTGTGGTACCAGATGTCGGTGCTCCAGGCCCAGTCCTTCTTGCCGGCCAGGTTGCATTGTCCGTTGCCGAGCAGGACGACCACCTCCTGCTTCTGAACGGCCAGCAGGTCGAAGTGCCCATCCCCGTTGTAGTCCGCTCCCCCCGTGATCCGGGCAGACGGGATTCCGACCTGCCTGTGCAGGATGTGCTTGTCCAGCCCGCCCCCCTTGTCCGTGCACAGGAAGTGAACCTCGCCCGCCAGTCCGTCCCACAGGAGCACGTCGTCGAGCCCGTCCTCGTCCAGGTCGGCCGACATCATGTACGAGGCGCCGCAATCGGATTGGGTCATGATTGCGACCTTGAGGTAGTCCTGCGCCGGGATCTCGAGGGCGGGCCCGCCCTGGCCTGAGACGAGATACGCGACCGGCTGCATGTCGAGCAGAGCGTGCTGTACCGGGCTGTAGGTGAATGCATCCATCCCCGGCTTGGAATCGAACCGGCCCAATGCGAATCGCTGCTGCCAGGGGGGCGAATGGGGCTCGGCCTTGTCCACCGCGCACACGAAGTTGGAATAGCGCAGGAACAGCCCTTCGCTCAGCTTCTTCACCACGGCCTTCCCGCCCACCACGATGTCGCTGACCAGCGTGAGGTCGGCCGTCACTTCGATCCAGGCGGCAAACGGATCGCCGACCTCGTTATGCTCCTTCTGCTCCCAGGAGGTGTTCACGAGACAGACCGCGTCCAGCTTCCCGTCGCCGTCGAAGTCCAGGAGCTGCCGGCTGCCCGGGCCGTCCGGGCACGCAGCCTCCCAATCCAACGGCATCGGAGCGAGCGAGGCCGCCTCCGCCGGCGTCGAGACCGCGGCCTGGAATCCGACCCCGGCCCGGAGGAAGGTCTGCTTGTCCGGTCCCGAGGCGAAGTACCCCGAGACCGCCTGGCCGTTCGTCGCCATGTCCTTCTCGAACTCGAGCCCGGTCTCGGTCACCGTTGCCACGCGGATCGCATACTGGCTCGAGAACACCAGCTTCGATTTCGCCCCGTCCTGGGCCCGGTACGGAACCACGACCCCGTTTTCCCCTTTGTCCCAGCCCGGGAGCTGCGTGTCCTGCCAGACCTGGACCAGCGCGTCGCCATCCCACTTGTAGAGAGCGAGCCCTTCAAAGGGACTCGTGGAGACCGCGCAGAGGAACCCCGGCCCGACTTCCGGGTCGACCCCGGTCTGTGCATTGCTCAGCAGGACCTGGTAGCAAGGCGCCGGGACCTCGACGAAGCCGTCCCCCCGCCGCAGGAGGAAGCGGCTCACCACGTCCAGTCGAACGTTGAGGCCGTCCGGAGGAGGGGCCACGACTGCGAGATCGAGCTGGCCGTCCTCGTCGACGTCCTCCGCCCTCCACCAGGGGACCGGCTCCGAGACCGGGCAGGAGTACCGATGCTCGGTGAACACCCCCGGCTCCGCCGTGGTCTCCAGGATCACCACCTCCGAGGTGACCGCGTCGAATCCCGCAAGATCCGGCTCTCCGTCCCCGGTGAAGTCCTGCGCCACCCACTGGTCCAGCACCAGGTCGAGCTGGGCCAGGGTGGCCTCCGTCAGGCCGTTCTTGTAGGCCTGCTGCTGCACGAACCAGCCGTCCTCGTTGAACATCGTGTCGAACCAGTGCCCCCCCTCCCCCTGCTGCCCGTGAAACAGCATGTCGAGGTCGCCGTCGTGATCGATGTCGTAGAAGGTCATGCCGGTCAGCCCGCTGCCCCCCACCCGCCGGAACAGGCCGTCCCCGATCGGGTCGTAGTAGCCGAGCTCTCCCCACCACTCCAGTTCGGGATCCTCGTCCACGTTCATGGCCAGCTCGCCCGTCGGGATGATCCCCGAGGAATCGGCAAGCCAGGCGTTCTGGAACAGCGGCCCCAGTCCCAGCGCAGCGGCATCGGGGTAGGTCGAGTAGAGCGATCCTTCGACGTAGAACGGGGAAAAGTGCCCCTCGGCAGGAGCCAGCTGCTCGGCCATCGGCGCGCCGTAGCGCAGGACGGCGAGCTCCTCGCCAAACGCGTCGAACAGCGTCCAGGGGGATTTCGGATCGAGCGTCAAGGTTTCCATCTTCACCAGGTCCAGCCCAACCTGGAGCACCTGGTCCACCTTGGGCGGGTCGGGCTGAACCCCCCAGTAGCCACCATCGTCCGAGAGCATCAGAACCGCGTTGCCCACCTGAGTCTCGTAGGTCGAGAGCGCATCGAGCACCCGCGTCCCCTTGCCGGACGCATCCACTGCCACGGCCGCATCCGTGTCGACCGAGCCGGGCAGGTTCGGGAGCACCACCGAGCCGAACCCGGCTGCCCGGAACAGGACCGCGGTCCGGGCCACCCGGGACGCGATCTCGTCGGGAGTGGCCAGGTCGAACGCACTGGCCCCGTACCCGGTCACGTTGGCCAGGTACCAGTGGCTGAAGTCATCGGCCATGGTCTTGAGGATGGGAGACCATGCCTTCTCCGGGTCCATGCCGATGTAGGGGTCCACGTCGTCGAAGTCCACCATCACGAAGTCGTACGGGCATTCGCCCGTCTGCCCGAGCTGCTGGAGATCGAACCGGAGCTGCGTGAGGTGCTCGTCGGCCCCCTGGGAGATCGCCAGCCCCACCTGGCACCAGGGGCAGTGGAGGCGGACCCGCGACAGGGCGTGGCAGATTCCGTCCCGACGCTGAGCGAAGATCCCGTTGAAACACTGCCAGTCGCTGCATCCGCCCAGTTGGTCGTAGCTCGCCTGGAAGACAGCGGCATCGTGAACCACCACGTAGTCGAGCCTGGCCCCCTTCATCGCTTTGTCCACTGCGTCGTGAGCGGACTGGACAGTGAGGTTCCAGTCATCCAGCCGGATGCGGCCGATGATGGTGAGGCCGGCACTTTCGGCGGTTGTGCCGTCGGCGGTTGTGCCTCCACCCGCCTGACCGGTCTCCGCTGCGTGAGCCTGCGACCAGTCGGACAGCCCGTCCAGACTTGCCGGAAGATCCGCCACGGAGAGCCGGATTCCCGCCTGGGCCAGGGTCGTAGCCTGCGCCGGCTCCATCGCCTGTCCCGACGGGTGCGCCAGGCCGACGACCCTACTGGGCTGGTCCTTGACGCACAGCGAAGTCGCCAGCAGCGGGGTCTGATCCTCGTACGCCAGCCCCATCATCAGCTCGTGGTAACCCGGGTCACACACACAGAGGGACTGCATGTTGTCCGCAGGAGCATACTTCCCGTGCCCGGAGCAAGCCTGGAGCTCATCGGGGACCTTGATGCTGCCCCCGTCCCCGTTGCCGCATGAGAGGATGAGAACGAGCGGGAGCAGTGCCAGCGCGGGTCGGGTGCGGAGCACCCTCAAACACGGTCTTGTTGGTCGGTGATCTTTTGTGGCGGCCCCTCCCGCGTGGTCGGGGCTATGTGCCGCGAGCGTGGAAGGCCGATGATGATTGCCGCTCCGCCACCCCCAGTTCAGGATCCGTCCCATCTGGTTGCCCTCCTCAGTTCCACTTCATCGCGGCGACCCAGGCATCTACGGCACCAACCAGGCATTCCTCGGGGACGGCCGAGATCAGGAGGTGATCGTTGCACACCACCACTGCGGGCCGGTCTCCCTTGACCGACGTGGTCGTCATGACCACCTCGCATTCGTCGGACGGGATGGGCAGGTACGCAATCATCCCCCAGCAGGCCTCCTGGATCTTGACCCCGCCCGGCGCATAGTCGAACGCCGGCGAATCCACCGGGACGTCGAGCTGCTTTCCGAGCTGCACCGCCCGGTACCCTTCCAGTTTGAGCCCGGTCGCACCGAAATGGCCGGGGTCGCCGTCGGCCAGCTCCCTCAGAAAGAACTGCCCCACCAGCATGACGTTGTTTCCGCTCTCCAGGACGGCCAGGACGGCCGCCATGTCGGTCGGGGTCAGCGGATGGCGCGACGTGCTTCCGAACGACCAGGCCAGCCCCTTCAGGTACCTGGCCAGGTGCGGGGGCGGGCCGGAATCCAGATCCCCCCGGGTCTCCCACGGCATGACTCCTGACCCCGCTCTGCTGCCATTGATTCCCATCGCTGCCGAATAGACCCCGTGCAGGAAGCCGGAGCCCTTGGGCGCCCGGCGCACGACCACGTGCGACTTGACCGGGATGGGCAGGTACGTGAAAGCCCAGGTCCAGTCGGGCCATTGCATGGCCTTGCCGTCCGCTGCATCGACTTGGAGCCACAGGTTGCACGGGCAGTAGTACGGCGGCTCCCCGCCCGCAGCGACCTTGAAGTACACCTCCAGGTTGCCGGTCCCAGTGTTCAGCAGCGTCTTGTCCACCTCGAGCTGGGCCGCTCCGGGGGCCTGGGCCAGGTCGCAGGAGACACTGACCGCAGGGGGCAGCTCGGGCGACTTGTCGTACCAGGGAATCAGGAACGGCTGTCCCGGGACGGCATAGGCGGCAGGCGGCTCGCCGAGCGAGGGCTTCGTCTCGATCGTTGCCAGCGCCGTCTTCGTGAGGATGCCGTCGTGGTCCACAATCTGCAGCGTGCCCTCGCCCGGGACGCTCCCGGCCGTGAGCCGGAGCTGCCATTCGCTCCACTCCACGACCCGCCCCCAGGAGAAGGGGTCCCCGTCCAGCGACAGCTTGCCCGGGTGCGCGCCAAAGCCCATTCCCGGCAGAGTCCGGACCGCCCCGGCCCCCACGTCGTGGATGCCGTGCGTCTGGGCATCGTGTGCGTAGGACTTCACGACGGGGCCTCGTACCCTCGGGGTCCCGTCTTTGTCCAGCGTGAGGTAGTACGTGCCTTCCCCTCCGATTCCGAAGGCCTTGGACGGTCGGCCGGCCCGGTAGTACGGGCTGTCCGGGCCGAGCTTGGGACCGACCGGCACGATCATGATGTAGTTCTCGTACTTGTCGTTCGGGTCGGGCGTGCCCGAGTAGCCGAGAGAAGCAGCGGAGCACAAGGCCGAGTCTCCGGTCAGCAGATCGACGTATTCTTCAAGCCACACGTCCATCGGGAACCACTCGTTCCCCCGATGTCCCAGAGGCGACGAATCATAGGGCTGGAACAGAGTCCTCTCTCCGGCGGCCGAGTACAGGAGGTACCCGACTGCACCTTCGACCGGCAACCATTTCGCCGTCAGCTGGCTCGTGCCGGCATCGTTGAACACGCCGATGTCTTCCGGCGGGGGCAGCGCCTCGATGCCCGTCGTGGGCTGGAGGATGGCGGTCCCGAACGCAGGATAGACGTCCACGTCCCACCCGGGACCGGCCCCCTGGATCGGATTGTCGATGTGGATCGTGGAGCTGAGCGCGGCCGAGAGGACCATCGGAGGCGTTCGGTACGGGTAGTAGCGGCTCCCATCCTTGTTGAGCGGGTCGATCGGGATGGCCCTCAGCTTCCCCACGTCCGGGGGAAGGTCGAAGTCCACGCTCGCCCTGGCATTCCACTGCGGGGCGGTCAGGTCGTGCTGGTGGTTCTCCAGCTCCCGCCCGAACCCGTCCACCAGGATCACCGTCCATTTCATCTTGGGCGTGTTGAGGGTGTAGACGGTCGCCTCCTCGTAGCGCTCTCCCGATACCGGGTCGATCTTCTCCTCGAAGACCCAGTGCTCGAACTGGCTGCGGTAGACCGCCTCCGCACCATAGAAGTTCGGGATAATTACGTTGAGTCCAAGGTTGAAGTCGGGATGCATGTACACCGGAGGGTCGATGCTGAAGTAGTACTTCCAGTTGCTGTCGGTGTGCGACATCTTCTCGGTCGGGACGCAGAGGTTGAGGTACCCTCCGGGCTTGTCAAATGGCGGGTCGTACGAGTTCGGCAGGATCGACTGGAGCGCTTTGCTCCCGCAGTCCATGCGGATGCGGTAGTCCTTGGCGCCGGTATTCATGTCTTCCTTGTACCATTCCGCGCTGTCGAACTCCTTCTGGTTGAGCATGACATACCCTGCGGCCGGGATAGCCACGGGCAGCGTCGGCTCCTCGGCCAGTGCGGGCACGGCTACCTGGCACAGCAACAGGAAAATCAACGGGAAGGGGGTGGACTTCATGGCGCCACCTCCACGTCGTCGACCGCAGCGAACCAGAGGCCGTTGTTGTCTGTCCCCACGTAGAGCGTGCGGTAGCGCTCGTCGAACGTCATGAACGAGATACCGTCCTCCTCCGGCAGGCCACCCATCACGCGCCCCCAGGTGGCCCCATGGTCCGTGGAGAAGGCGATCTCCGTGGTCGTGCGGTTCGCGACGTACAGGGTCTCCTGTGCCGCATCCTGCGCCAGCGCCCACGGGAAGTAGAACCAGGGCGGGTTCACGCTTCCGGTCCAGACGCCGGTCTGGGGCACTCCTCCGGTGGCGGTGACCATCATGGTCTCGTACTGGAGGCCCCACGCGGAGTTCAGCACGATGTGGCGCTCGTTTTCCTGGGTCGGGTGGACATAGCACTTCATGTCCTTGTTCGGGTGGCCGGGCAGGCAGAGGTACTTCTTCAGCGCGGACGAGCCGAACGCCGAGGTGGGGGCCCAATTGTAGCAGGTGATGCAGTCGCACTTCATCTGGTCGTCGGCCACGACGCAGACGCCGTCCTTGACGTCCGGATACTGGTAGTGGTGGCCGACCCCGCGAAGCATCTGGCCGAAGTCGTGCACGAGCTCGAAGGTCTTTCCTCCGTCCGGGGTCATATAGAGCCGTCCGAACTCGAAGGTGACATAGGTGCCGACCGGCGAGGCCCAGATGTCGGTGACCGGGCTCATCTCCCCCAGGTCGGCCTGCTTCCAGTCCAGCACGATGGGGGGCGGGGCCACTTTGAGTGTCGGGCTCACCGAGGCCCGGTACATCCCGGCCGGGGTCTTCCATACGGCCACCATCTGCTGCTCCCCTCCGTCGGAGAACGTGAAGTCGTGGACCAGCACTCCGTAGCCGTCCGCCTTCTTCGAGTAGTCGTCGATCTTCCCCGGTGTGAGGGTCTTGCTGACCGTGGAGAAGAGCTCCACCGTGCCGACGAACAGGTTCTGGAGCTCGAACCCCAGTGAGTTCTGGCCGTTGCGGGCCACGAGGCGCATGGCGGCCGGCGTACCCGCCTCGAGGGGGGGAGTCTTGTAGTCCGGGCCCAGCTCCATGTACTCCTGCTTGCCGGCCGGGATGCTGCGCACCGAGAGGCTGGCCGACCCGCACATCGCCGTGTTCTGCAGGTCGCAGACGGTGAGGGAGGTGTCGTACTTCCATTCCTTGGGGCGGACGGCCACGAAGGTGATGGGGAAGTTACCAACGCCTCCCACGAAGCCTCCGATGCCACGTTTCGTCACTTCGGGCCGGTTGCCCCACTCGTCATAGGTGGTGAAATAGGCTTCGGGTTCCGGTGCCCCGCTGGCTCCCACGATCGTGGCCGAGGTCAGGGATACGCGGCCGGCATAGTCGTCGATGATCTCGCCGTCCTGTCCCCGCGCCTCCAGCCTCACCAGGATCGGGTTCATGGCGATGTGGTTGCTCCCGATGATGGTGACCGTGAAGCTCCCCTCGTACCAGGGCCATTGCGGGCCGGACGAATCCCCGGCCACCGTGTCCGTCGAGGGTCCCCCGCCTTCGTCGCCGCCGCCAAGACCGCAGGCCGAAACTGCCAGGCCAAGGGCGGATGCTCCGAGCAGGACGATGAGAAGGGGGGCTCTCCCCCTACGGTCTGCGACCATGCCGTCCGTCGGTCCAGGCAACCTGCACATGTTCACCTCGCCACCGAGATCAAACCCCAGGATACCACGGTTTCGACGCACAGGGCCAATGGGATGTGGGGGCACGAGGCGAACGAGCAGGGCACCCGATTTGACTTGAATGGTTTGAGAAGTTCGGCGTATAAAGGCGCCACTTCGATGGTACCCGGGTCCCCGGGTGCTTGATTCCCAAACCCGATGGAGGCGACGACATGAAGAAGTTCTGTTTCGCGATCGTGGCAGCATTGTTTCTGGCTCTCGCTGGATGCGACAGCGGTGGCGGCGATGATGGCAACGGTGGCGGCGGTGGTGGCGGTGGTGGCGGTGGTGGCGGTGGTGGCGGTGGTGGCGGTGGTGGCGGCAAGGACATGTGCGGGGGCCTGTGCGAGACCGGCCAGTACTGCTGGAACGGGATCTGCGTCAACGGCTGCCTGAGCAACGACGACTGCGCCGCGGACCAGTACTGCGTGGACGACGAGTTCTTCGACCAGGGCCACTGCTCCCTCAAGGAGTCCAAGGGCTGCGCGGCCAACACGGATTGTGCGGAGACCCAGGTCTGCAAGATGGGTGCGTGCGTGACCGAGGCTGCCGAACCCCCGGCCACCGGCTGCGAGTGGAAGCCGGACATGACCGACGGCTGCGAGGCCAACGAAGTCTGCTTCCAGGAAGAAGAAGATGCCGAGGGCAACCCGCTCCCGGGCGACTGCTATGCGATGCCGGCCTGCGGCGAAGACGGCTCCTGCCCCAAGGACGTCACCGGCGGCGTGTGCAACGAGAAGGCGCAAGGGGGCAAGATCATCAGCTCCAAGGGCCGCATCTGCCTCATGGGTCTGTGCTACGGTGATGCCGACTGCCCCGAGAAGATGGAGTGCATGACGACCTTCGGTGATCTCGGCTCCTGCATGCCGGAAGGCATGAACCCCGGTGGTTGCGAGACCGATGACGATTGCCCCGAGGGGCAGAAGTGCGAAGGTGCCATGGCCGGAATGCCCGGTGCCTGCATGCCGGATATGGGGTTCTGAGAGAGAATAGGACGATAGGACAATAGGACGCATGGGACGTATGGGACGAATGGAAGGCATAGGACGGGGGGGCGCTAGCGGGGGCTTTTGACTAGCGGCCGATGGAGCTACTCGGCTGCTCCGGGCCAACGGCCGATGGAGCTACTCGGCTGCTCCGGGCCAACGGCCGATGGAGCTACTCGGCTGCTCCGGGCCAACGGCCGATGGAGCTACTCGGCTGATCATGCCAGGCAGCCAATCCCGGGATAGAGGCCGTTCCTCCTCGGGGGCGGCGGCGGGTCCTATTGGTCCTATTCGTCCTATCTGTCCTATTCGTCCTATGTCTCCTTCCCCGCCGCCGCCACCGCCCTGTCGCGTTTTTTTCGCCCGCACGCGAAGCAGAGTATCCTACGCATGCTGAAATGGGGGATTTCTCTGCGCACACGCGCGAGCGAAGCGCCGAGCGAGACGGAACGAGGAGGCAGGCGGCATGTTGGAAACCAAGAGGGTGACGTCGGCGGGGCTGGGGGCGCGCTCGGAATCGGTGCCGGGCGGCTTGATTCTGCAATGGGGGGGGCGCCTCGGCCTCTGGCTGGCCACCCTGTTCCTCGTCCTCTACTTCCTCGGCGTAGCGGTTGCCGGGCCGGGGATCGTGGTCTTTGCCGTGGAAGACGAGTTTCTCGGTGGGGCCGAGGTCGGCAAGCTGGTCGTGGACCCGCTGTCCACCGCGGTCACGGTGACCGACCTGGTGCTGACCGATACCGAGAAGAACCCGGTGGTGCAGGTCGGTGGCGTGATGGCCGTGGCCGAGTCGGTGCTCGACCAGCAGTTCACGGATCTGGCCGTGCGCGGCGGGAAGATCCGGCTGGCCGTTGACGAGGAGGGGAGGCTCAACCTCCTTTCGCTGCGCCGAGAGAAGCCGAAGAAGGAGCCTTCCGAGCCCAAGGGGTTCCGGGTGGACCGGCTCTCGGTCGGAGACTTCATGGTCACCTTCGAAACCCCGTTTGCCGACCTCGAAGCCGGTGCCGTGAAGGCGAACGGGTGGGTCCGCCAGGAACCGGGGAAGCAGGCCGATGCCTCGCTCGACGGCGGTATCGCCCGCATCGTCCTGACTCCCAAGGGACCGGATTCCGAGCGCATTCTGGCCGCACTTTCCGGGAAGTCGGGGCCGCTGGAGCTCGGGCCGGTCGTCGTCAACGCTTCCGTGGCCGGGGACCGGGTCGACGTGGCCGACCTGCAGGTCGACTTCGACGAGAGCAAGTTCACCGCCTGGGGCTTTGCCGACCTGTCCACCGGGATCGGCAAGGTGCTGCTCACCGTGATGCAGAAGGGGCAGCCGAACTTCTCTCTCCTGGTCAACAACAGCGAAGGCGATCCGACCGTGGCATTCCGGCTCGACCGGTTCTCCTTCCCCGGGGTCGAGGCCTACGGGGTCTCGGTACCGTCCCTCGAGGGCAGCGGAATGAGCCTGTCGATCCTCCCCCAGCACCTCTCGGTCCTCGTCAACCGGTTCCAGGCAGGCCCGGTCGACCTGGGGCAGGCCGTCGTCAAGGGGACCTCGGTCTCGAGCGAGCTCGAATACGAGGGAAAGGAGAAGCTCCAGACCATCCTCGACAGGGTGCAGGCCAGCGCAAGTCCTTTCGACCAGGTCGTCCAGGTGCTCGGCGGCTGGGCCCGCGGCAATCTGGCTTTCTCCCTCCTGCTGGACGACGTGTCGCTCAAGGGTGGACGACTGCTGGCAAGACCGTTGCGATTCAAGACTTCGGGAGGGCCGGACAAGAAGGGGCGCATCGAGCTGAAAGGGGAGCTGGCGCTGCACCCGCACGGGGGGCTCACGTTCTCGACCATCTGGCTCAAGCCGGACCGCAAGGGGGCAAGCGCGTTCATGCTCGAGGTCTCCGTGGATTCGCTCGAGACCGCATCGCTGCTGGCGGCAGCCGATGTACCGGCCATGATCCGCCGGATGTTCTCCGGCAAGCTTGCCGGCACGCTCAAGCTCCACGGGACCTGGCCGGGCAAGCCGGAGGTGGTCGTCGACGAATGCCGGTTCGACCTGGCCACGGACCAGGGGGTGGTGACGTTCAAGACTCCGGGCACGGGAGAGGTCTGGGAGCTGGAGCAGTCTCCCGAGTTCTCCTTCCTGACCCGTGAGGTGAAGTTCGGCAAGGGCAAGCTGCAGATGGTGATGCAGGCCAAGGGGCGGTAGTCGGGCGGGGCGTGGGTTCCAGGCAGGCCCGGGACGTTTGGCAGCCTGGACGCAAGGAAGCAGGCGAGAGACGATGACGGACGAGGAACCGAGGACGGAGCAGGACGAGAGCGAGGGCCAGCGGGGCACGCTCAAGACCGAGCTCTTCAGAAAGCGGGAGCTTCCCGCTCGACTCCGGTCTGTCCTCATCGGGCTTGCCTGGCTTCCGCTGAGGATTCTGCTCGTCACGTGGACGCTGGTGTCCCGCTTCTTCCTGCTGGTCGCAACGCTCTTCCTGTGCGGGTACTTCCTGCTCACCACGTATGTGGACGGGCCATTCGTGATGGGCATCCTGAACGACAAGCTCCTGGGCCGGTTCGAGGCGGAGCATGTCGACATTCGTCTGCTCCCCACGCGGGTTCGTCTGTACAACGTCCGCATCTACCATCCGGACGGCCGCAACGTCATCACCGCCGGTCGGGTCCAGGCCTCCTTCGACTCGATCGGCATCGCCGCGTGGGGGATCAAGAAGGCCGTGGGTGTGTCGGCACCGGTTCCTGTGGCCTTGAGCCGGATCCGCCTGGACGACTACCGCGTGCTCTTGCCGTTCGACCCGGACGGATTCCATTTCCACGAGACGTTCCTTCCTGCCGTGGTCGAGGTGGACGAGGGACCGTCCGGTCCCGGACCGCTCGTCACACTCTCCCGGATCGTCCTGGGCGAGGGGGTGGTAGAGCTGGTCTTTCCGGACTGGCGGATGGACGTCGATGTGGCGGGGATTACTGCGGACATGCTGATCCAGGATCCGCCGGAAGGGCTGAAGCTCGTGGCCCGCAACGTGCGCGGCAAGCGGTTCACCATGAGGGGGTTGCTCCCCGACCCGGTCCGGTTCATCGGCGAAACCCCGTCCTCGTTCGTGGTCGAGGAGTTCCGTATGGCGGGGCTGCATATGACCGCCAAGGGGGCCATCATCGACCATCCCGATTTCGGCGGCCGGGTCGAGCTCTTCGATTTCGACGTGGCGCAGCCCGCGATTCCGGTCTCAGCCAAAGCGTGGGTGCGGCTCCGCAATCCGTCCCGACTCGACGAGATGTCGCTCGGGCATGCATTCGGGTTTGCCCTGGCCCGAGCTGAGATGAGTGGCTCGTTGCTGCGCCCCGACTTCCACTTCCGAGTCTCGGCGGAGAACCTTCTGGTCGAGGACGAGCTGGAGTTGGAAAAGGTCAAAGGCGAGGCTCGCCTGGACCTCCGGGACGGTGTCCGGCTGGACTTCCCGCAGGTCACCGCCCGATATGCCGGCGGCAGGATCGTGGCCCAGAACGCGAGCCTCTCGATCACTCAGGCCCCCCTTCCCACCCTGGACCTGGAGGCCTGCATCGAAGGGCTGAGACCCACGGTCATCGCCGAGCTCCTCGGGACCGACGGCCTGGCAGACTTCCATGACGTGGTGGTGACCGGATGCTGCGAGGGCTGTCGCCTCGGCCCTGCCCCGGCCAGGGAGGGAGCGGATGGCGGCGACGACTTCGCTCTCTCCGGGAAGCTGGATCTGGCGGCCGATACCGGCAGCTATCTGCGGGGACTGGGGCTGGACGGAGTGACCGCCGAAGGATCGGTGCAGCTCGAACCTGGAATGCTGAAAGTCGACGGGCTCACCGTTCGTACGCCGGTCGGCTACCTCTCTGCAAGCGCCCGGTTGGACCTGAGCTCGTCCCCCGCCCCTGGTTCGCCTGCCGGGGCCGCACATGCCGATGAATCCAGGGTGGGCTCCGTAGGGCAAGCCCCGAGCCCCCAACCTCCAGCCCCGAGCCCCCAACCCCGCTCTTCGGGCTCGGGCAGTCTCACGGGTCGCGTGGACGCGTCGGCGCAGATCTGGGACCTGGCTGCCCTCCCGTTCCTCGACCGTCTCCGGATGGGAGGGCTCGTCGTCGCCGACCAGATCACGCTCTCCGGCACGCTGGAAGACCCGACCGTCGACCTGTCTGCCTGGGCATCAAACCTCAAGCTCGGGAACGAGCAGTTCCGGTCGCTGGATGCCCAGGTCAACCTCGAGAAGGGGGTCGTGGACCTCCGCCGATTCTGCTTCACCCAGGAAGGCAACTCCGGATGTCTGCTGGGCCGGGTCGACCTGTCCCGGGGGCTCGACCACCCCTTGCCGATCCCGTTCGACCTGGAGCTTCTCGGCAGCGCCCGCATCGACCTGTCGGCACTGCCGTTCGTCACCGTTCCCGTCGGGGGCATCGTCCACCTGGAGTCCCTGCGAGCGGACGGAGAGGTGACCCGGGACTGGCTGTCCACGGTCTCGTCGATTGCCGTCGAGGCGGTCGGCCGGTTCGAGAACCTGATCTACGGGGAGCTGTCGGCCGGTTCCGTCGCCTTGACGCTCAAGAAGGAGAAGGCCGTACCGGGGAAGCGGGGCTTTGGGGCCATCGATGCGAGCCTCACGGCCGACCTGTTTTCAGCCCCGGAGGTGCAGATGGACCGGGCGGAGATCACCCTGGCCATCCCGGAGATCCTGGGGCTGGAGGGGGCCGACGTCTCCCTGCCTCTCCCCACGGGACGTCAACGCTTCATGCTGCGAGGGATCGAGTTCGGCGGCCGTAAGCTCCCACTGATGACCGCGACCATCACGAACCTGGAAGACCCCTTCCGCTACCTGTTCGAGGGGCGTTTCCAGGTCGCCTCGGGAGTCAAGCTCCGCTACAAGGGACAGCTCGATCCGGCTGCGATGAATGCGAGTGCCACGCTCGAGGCCCTGCGGTTTCCACTCTCGGCCGTGCCAGTCGACCTCATCGGCCGGAAGGCCGCGGACATGATCCAGCAGACCGTGGTGGTCGGAAAGGCCTCGGTGGCCAATGTCGACTTGAACCTCCTGGCCGAGCGGAGCTTCAAGGCGCTCTACCGGACCGTCCAGGGCGATGCCCAGGCCACCGTGACCAACCTGGAGGGGTTGCCCGAGCCGATTTCGACCCTGGAGGGGAAGCTCAAGCTGCGAAAGGGGCGGCTGTCCGCAAGCTCCTTCACCCTGAAACTTGCCAATGGGACCCGAGTCTCGGCCTCCGGTACCATCGATCCGTTCCGCCTCGAGGTGGACGGCCACGTGGGCGTTTCTGCAACCCGCCTCTCCTCACTGAGAACGGTGCGTGCGCTGGAGCTGCCGCTGGATGCCGTCGTCGGCGCAGAGCTCGACCTGCACGGCGGATTCCCCGACCTGGCGGTGGCCGGGAAGATCACCGTGTCCGACCTCGTCGCGGCAGGAATCCGGTTCGAAGATGCCCTGCTGGCCGCAAACGGCTCGATGAACGACTCGATCGAGATCACGAGCGAACGGTTCTTCCCCGGTCTTGCGCTGGGGAGCTCCCGGCTCACCTTCCGGGAGGGCCGGCCTGAGAAGTTCCTGTTGACGGCACAGGCAGCAGGCTTCGACCTCGTGCGGGTGCTCTCCTTCCTGCCGGAGAAGCTCCATGTGGTTGCCGACGGCAGCGCAGATCTGGCCGTGGACTTCACGGGGGAGGGGGAGCCGTTCTCGCTGGGCGTGGACGTGCCGGCCGAGAAGCTGTCCGCGTGCTACAAGGATGGTCCGGAGTCGCCGCTCTCACTGTGCATGACCAATTCTCAGCCTGCCCGGGTGGGGGTGACGTCGAAGGGGGTGCAGATTGCCGGCCTGCTGCTGGCGGGAGGCGGTCACCAGGCGGCTGCCGACGGGACCATCGGCTTTGTCGACGGCTGGAATCTCGACGTGGGGGCCGACGTGGATCTGGCCCGCATCCAGGCGCTCGGGGAGGTGTTCGCCTCCTACTCTGGCCACGTCGGATCGCTCGCACAGCGCCTGAATTTCTCGGGTCCGCTGGAGCGTCCCCGGATTTCGGGATCTCTGCCTCTGACGAACCTGCAGCTCCAGCCCCGTCACCTGGGGAGCGAGGTCGAGATTCCCGGTGCATCGATCCAGCTTTCCGGCTACCCGACCGAGGGGAACCTGCTCTTCCTCATCGAGGAGGACAGCCCGGTCGCAGGCACCTTCGACGAGGGGGCGTTCTCCGTCTACGGTTGGTTCCGTGCCGCCGATTTCGGCCCTGATGCCGGTACCCTCTTCCTGTCCGGCCAGGACATCTTCTACCAGGCGCCGGGGCAGTTCCGCCTGGTGGTGAGCCCGCGAGTCGAGCTCTCCCTCCACGACCTGTCCGGGCAGGAGGCCGGCGGCCTGCTCTCCGGCGATGTCTACCTGTCGGAGGGGGAGTTCACCCGAAACTTCGACACGCTCATCGGGTCGTTCACCACCGCGTTCTCGAGGACCCAGGAGCGCTACACCAAGCCGATCACCGAGCTGCTTCCGTTCCTCAAGAAGGTGGGGCTCGACTTGAGGCTCCATGGCGGCAACTTCGCGGTATCGAGCCGCTTTCCGTTCGGTGAAACCGAGCTTTCCGTGAACATGGACCTCAAAGTGGGCGGCACCATCGAGGACATCCGGCTGTGGGACTGGATGCACGTGGTCCCCGGCGGGACCATCACCTACAAGCTGGTCAAACGGGTCTTCTCCATCAACCAGGGAACCGTGGACTTCACCGGCGATCCCACCCGGCCGTACATCGACATCGAGGCCCAGACCGAGGTCCCGTACCAGAGCAGCGAGCTGACCTCTTACAACCCCAACGAGGAGCTCTGGGGGACGACCGTCACCATCGTCATCCGCCTGACCGGCATCTATCCGAACATCAACCCGACGTTCTCCAGCGACAAGCCCGAGTTCGACGTGGCCGACCTCCAGACGTTGCTCCTGCTCGGCCAGACGAGGCGGGACCTCGAGGGGCGCAACACCGGCTCTCAGGGCGGTCAGCCGGACATCACCATCAACCTTCTGACCGAGGATGTGGCAGGCATCGTCAGCAAGCTCCTCCTGGCACCGTTCGTCGATGCCGTGTCGCTCGGCTTCACCCAGGAGGGGGGCATCATGGCCGAGGCCGCCACGCGGATCGGCAGGGCCATCAACCTGATCACCCGGGTCCGTCAGGATTCCAGCGGGTCCGAGTACTCGGCCCGAATCAAGTTCAAGATTACCGACCGCCTGTCCCTGGAAGGCAGGATGAAGTCGTTGCAGACCGGGACCGAATCGCCGACCACGTACGAGGCGAAGTTCCGGTACGTGATTCCATTGGAGTAGGGAGGCATGAGAACGCCGGTCATCCTGATGCAGCTGCTCCTCCTCCTGCTGGCCTCCGGGCCGGTCGCCGGACAGGAGTGCGACGGGCTGACCGTGACGTCGGTGGTCATCGACGGGTGCGGAACGGGGCGGTGCGGCGACCCCAGGGTCCAGGCGGGGCTGGTTGTGCTGGCCGACCTCGTGGGTCGTCCCCGGTCCGAGGAGCAGGACCGTGCAGCGGCCAATCGTCTGGCCCGTACCGGGTACTTCTTCGAGATCTTCCCCGCCTGTCGTCCCGTCTCGGCCACCGAGGCCGAGGTGGTGTTCTCGGTCGTGCCCAACCGGTACGTCCGAAAAGTCGCTTTCACCGGGACACGCTCGGTCTTTACCGAAGACCTCCAGAAACGGGTCTTCTTCAACCCGGGGGCCGTGCTCAACCCGGACTCGAAGGAAGGGAGGGACAGGCTCGACCGGCAGACCTCGAATCTGGTCGCGTACATGAAGCAGGACGGGTTCGAGAAGGCCTCCGTGACGGCGGAGACGACGCTCGTGGAACCCGATCTCGTGGACATCCTGTTCCGGGTCAAGGAGGGGAAGGTCGCCCGCGTGGAGAAGGTTTCCGCCAGCGTGGAGGGACCCTGGGACCCCTCCACCCCGGAGCAGTTCTCCTGCCCTTCCGTCAGCCGCAGGGACATCGAGAAGGTGGTCGACATCGGCCGCGGGACCCTGTTCACCCAGAAGACGTCCAGGGAAACCAAGCGCAAGGTCCGCTACTTCCTCCAGCAGTACGGCTTCCAGTCCCCGAGGATCAAGGTCGAGTATCTCCCGGATTCCCAGGAGCTGGCGGTCCATGTCAAGCTCTCCCAGTGCTTCTCCATCCAGATCCTGGAACGGGAGGAGCCGCAGCCCTACGGCCGCGGCTTCGAGAAGAACGAGGAGCCGGAGCTGTTTGCAGCGCTGCCGTTCCGGGAATCGGGCGTGTTCGACCTGCGCGAGGCTCAGCTCGGAGTCGAGGAGCTGCTCGCCTGGTACCGGGTTCGGGGCTTCCTGTTCGCCACGGTCGAGCTCCAGGTGGTCGACTACCGCGACATGTCCCCCGGCTGGCCCTATCCCCTCGTCGGCGGGGTGACCTACCGCATCACCCGCTCTCAGCCCTCCGAGATCCGGGAGATCAAGCTGGTGGGTGTGCGCGCGTTCCCCAAGGACACTCTCCTGTCCCTCATGCGCACCAAGGGGTACGACTTCTTCGATACCGGCGGCTACCTCGAGGTCGAGCAGCTCTTCGGAGACCTCGACGTGATCCGGAACCACTACGAGACCCAGGGCTACTTCAAGATGTCCTGGAGGGATGCCGAGGGGACTCAAGACCAGGTGCGCATCCAGATCAGCCGCAAGGATGACACCACCATCTATCGCTACCACTACCTGGACAAGGCGTTCGACGTGATCAAGCCCGACTGGGAGAATGCGGTGACCCTCCGGCTGGCCATCAACGAGGGGCCATCCAGCCGCATCCGCTCCGTCCACTTCACCGGCGCATCCGCTCTCTCGCCGGAAGCCCTGCTCAAGGATCTTCCGGCCCAACCGGCAGGGCCGTTCTCCCCCCAGATCGTCCGGCATGCGGTACAGGAGCTGACCCGTCGCTACGAGGCCGCCGGCCGCTCGGTCACGGTCGGCGTGATCTGCTCCGGCTCCGACCCAGACGTGGAGACCGCTTCGTGCGATGTCGATACCGTCCGTTCCCGCCGGGTCGACCTCAGCTTCCGCCTGAGCGAGGGACCGCGCCGGATGGTCGGTGAGCTGTTCGTCGTGGGCAACCTCAAGACCGGGCGCTCCACCATCCTGCGAGACTTCCCGCGGACCGGGGAGCCCTACGAGCAGGACCGCATCGACGAGGCCGTCCGCCGTCTCCGATCGCTGGGCGTGTTCTCCTCGGTCCGGCTGGTGACCATCGGCCTCGACGAAACCCCCCCCCGGGAGAACGTGGCCCTGTCCATCCAGGTCGAAGAGGCAGCAACCCGCTTCGTGGAGATCTCGGCCGGGTTCCAGAAGATGATCAACCGGGGGGCCGGCGTCGACGAGACCATGGCCCCCGAGGTGGGGGGCGTCCTCTCCAACTCCCTCCATTACACCGGCGCACCGCTGACCGGCGGTGCCAGCTTCCAGCTCCTTCGCTTCCCGGATGTGCTCCTGCTGGCCGAGCTGTCCTACAACGACAAGAACTTCCTTGGCCTTGCCCGGAACCTGTACGTACCGCTCAGCTACGGCTTCACCACCCGGGACCCGGCCCGCTACGCGGCGTTCCAACCGACCTACCTCGATCGCCGCCTGCTCGGGTCCGACATCACCTGGCGTCTCACCCCGCTGGTCATCTACGACCGTGCCCTGTCCTACGTGGACAAGTTCGAGTACGGGATGGAGAACGAGTTCTCCTATCCGCTGTTCGAGCACATCTACCTCTCGCTCCTGACGCGGCTCACCCGCATCTCCCAGAAACGCGTGGGCGAGTCCGAGTTCGCGGACCAGGAGCTCCAGGTCTCGGTGGCACCGCAGCTGCGGCTCGACTGGCGCGACAACCCGATCAACCCCATGTCCGGCTTCTACGGCATGGGGAAGGTCACCTACCTGAACGCGTACGAGGACCGTCCGGAGCCCGGACAGACCGACCTCGCCCGCGTGAACTTCCTTAAATATGAAATCCAGACACAGGCCTTCCTCTCCTTCCGGCAGACCTTCGTCCTGGGGCTCAACCTTCGGTACGGCCACAGCTGGTCGGCCGAAGGCGGTCACCTTCCGCCCAACCAGAAGTTCTACCTGGGAACCACCAGCGGCATGCGGGGATTCCCCGTGCGAGGCGTGCTCCAGTACAACCGCAAGGGGGAGCCTCTCCGGGACAAGGTCGTCACCACCGATGCGGACGGCAACGAGACGCTCGAGTTCCTCCCTCGCGAGGGTGGCGACACCATGCTCAACGGTAACCTCGAGCTGCGCTTCCCCCTCCTGCGTATGAGCGGGCTCTGGGGCGCAGCGTTCCTCGATTCCGGTGCAGTCAGCCAGGATCTGGGCTCCCTGTACGCCCAGTCTGTCCGCTTCTCCGCCGGCATGGGAATCCGGTGGCTCATCGGGGATCAGATCCCGCTCCGGCTCGACTACGGCTTCGTCCTCGATCCTCGCTGCAACCGGGTCGACGCCAACAACCAGTGCATCTCAGAGGACGATACCGGTGCCCTGGATTTCGGCCTGCTCTACACGTTCTAGGAGGCTGTCCTTGCGACCCCAAGTCCCAAGCGTGCTCGACTGGCTCTCCTCCGTTCCCGCAGTGCTCGTCGGCCTGGTAACCGGCCTTTCTCTGTGCGCACCGGCCCTGGCATCCGACTACATCGGTCTCTGGCGGGTGGACCGGACCGGGGAGGGGGTAATGCTGGGCTTCCCGGACAACGGGTTCGACGGGGCCTGTATCCGGTTTACCGCCGGTCCGGAAGAAACCGGAGAGGTGAAGGTAGAGAGCCAGATCGTTCGCCATCGGCTCGATGCCCTGCGCTTCCGGGTCACCGGCAAGCTCGACCCGGACAAGGTCCACGTGCAGGTCTCGGTCAAGGGGAAGACTGTCTGGATCGGGGCCGGCCTGTCCCTCGACGAGCAGGTCGAGCTCCCCCTCGACGGGTGGGAGGCGACCTTTCACATCGCACGGCTCGAGACGGAGGTGGAGCCGTTCGACGTGTCATTCTGCGACCTCGAGTTCCTGGCTCCGGAGTGGACCGTGCGCTTCACGTCCGACTGTGCCGGGCTCGATCTCGACGTCCGGGATGACCGCCTGTCGCTGATCGCGGACGAGGACTGGGCTGCGCTGGGCCGCGACATGAACGGGGGGATCGGGATCTTCGGCCTCTCGCCGGGGTGGCTTGCGGGCCAGGGGGACGTCTACCTGAGCTCCTCCTTCCCTCACGGCATGTTCGACGTGGCGGTCGCCAGCGGCGGCAAGCCCATCCTCGAAGCCCAGGAAGGGCTGTCGCAACCGGTGCCCTTCGACCCCGAAGGCCCCGATACACTCGAGCTGGTGGTCAAGGTCAAGGAGCCGGCTCCCGGCCAGCCAGCCTGGCGGGCAAGCCTCGACTGGGGAGAGCCGCCCGGCACTGCCGAGGCCCTGGATGACGCCTCCGCCGAGGCCGACATGGGGGACTTGATCGGGGCGGACGTGGCCTGTCAGCCAGCAGACGCTTTGGGGGCGGAGGGCCAGGCTCCGGACGGCACCGGCTGCCCAAAGCCCAAGTCGTCCTCGGGCGGCTGCAGCGCTGCGGCCACCGGGGCCGTTCCCTGGGGGTTGCTCTGGCCTGTGCTGGTCGTGGGGTGGTGGATGCGGCGGCGGGGGCCTATTCTCACACTCCCTTGCGCATCACGTGCCAGCGGAACATCCGAAGGATCACCCAGAAGAACACCTCCGCCATCCGGTGCGAGGGCGGCACATAGGGAGCCACCGGGTGCCGGTACTCCGGCCGAAGGAAGACGACCGTCTTGCCGGGGTCGCTCTCCGGGGTCACCCGGAACGTCCGGGCGGCCTTGAGAAGGTCGAATCCGGGAATCGGCTGGCGGCCGGCCCGCAATGCCGAGCGCCAGAACGCCTCTTCCTTCTCGTGGAGAGAGTGCTTGCTGTTGCCCGGGCGTCCCATTTCCTTGCGAACGGATTCCACCGACCCGGCCGAGAGGTCGGGATAGAGCTCCACCAGGGGGGCCAGGGCCTGATTAAGCAGTTCCAGCTCGAGGGGGCTGATGTGCTCCTCACGAAGGAGCATCGTGACATAGGCGACGGCGGCATGGGGGGAGGAGCTGCCTTCGGGATTCGGCTGACTCGGCTTCACCTCGTGCCGGATGTCGTCCTCGTTCATGACACTTCGTCTCACTTGTCGGGAACGAACCTCAACACGGTACCATTATCGCCAACCGCCCACACGTTGCCAAGCGGATCCCCCCAGATGCCTCGGAGTGTTGCCACGGTTCCCGTAGGCTCCTGGGTCCAGTTGCCCTGGTCGAATCTCAGCACGGTGCCCGAATTGCCCACGGCCCACACGTTTTCGGGGGACAGGGCGAAGACGTCCCGCAGCGTCACATCGAACAGCCCGGCCAGCGAGAACGACACGCCGTCGTAGTGGACGATGACTCCCTGCTCGCCAACCGCCCAACCGTCTTCCGGCGTCCGGATGTAGACCCCGAGCAGGTTCTGGGAGACGATGTACTCGGTACCGTCCTCGAGCGGGTAGGGGTCTACCGGGAGCAGCCCCCAGCCCTTACCGTCCCAGAACGCAATCGTGCCCATCTGTCCCACGGCCATGATGTTGTCGTCGCTCGTGCCGTGCACGTCGCGAAGCGTGACCCCCGCCTGGGCCAGGGCGATCTTGAAGCCCTTGCCGTCCCAGTGCAGCAGGTAGCCGAACTCTTCGAGCTGGGCGGTCACGTACAGGTCGTCCGGGGCCGGACCCCAGACGTTCGAGAGCACCGATTCCGTCGGGCCCGGGACCTTGATGCGGGTCCACTTCGTTCCGTCGTAGTGAACCGCAGTGTTTCCTTCTCCGACCGCCCACACGTCCTTGGGGCCGAACCCGTACACGTCGAAGAGCGCCGTTTCGACCATGGCATCCATCTTCTTCCACTCGGTGCCGTCGTGGCGAAGGATCTTGCCGTATTCGCCGACGACGAAGCGCTCGTTGCCCGTTGCCCAGACCCCTCGCCAGCCGGTCAGCACGGGCACTGCCTCAGGCACCAGCGCCTCGGGAGGCCCGGAGAGGATCGTCTCCTCACCGGCCACAGTGAGCGAGCCGTCCTCGTGTACCCACACGGACCACAGGTCCGCTGTGACGGGCACGACGATGGGCTGGGCCAGGCTGCCGTTGAAATGGAACAGCTTGCCGGTTCGCCCGGTCACGTAGTAGTCGTCGTCGGCGAGGCCGTGAACGTCCGTCAGGTCGCCCGCACCAAACGTGTTGATCGCCTGCCAGGCCCCGCCCATCCAGTAGGTACCGCCGCCCGCACCGCCGACGGCCAGGCAGCGCACCGGGGAAGTGCACCAGACCCGGACCAGGTTCTTGCCGGTGTTGGAGTTTTCCTTCTTCCAAGGCCCGCCATCCGAGCGCATGACCAGCCCTTCTCCGCCCACGAGCACCACGTCCTTGGAGGAGCTTCCGCCCACGCCGTAGATGTTGCCGGTCGTGTCCCCGCCGTGCTTCTGCCACGACACGCCGTCCCAGTTGAGCACGATCCCCTCGTTGCCCACGGCATAGATGCTGTCCTTGTTGACTCCCCAGATGCTCCACAGGGTGGGGAACTTGCCGGCCAGCGCTCCGGCCACCGAGCAGGTCGAGGAGATCTGCACGTTGTCCACGTAAACCCCCTCGAACCCGTTGTTGGTCGCATTCACGGAGTCGAAGAAGAACCGGACCTGGACGGTCTTGCCGATGTACTTGGAGAGGTCCACCTTGACCGGCACGAAGCTCTTCCACGCGGCAGGAGAGAGCGAGGCCTTGCTCCAGGCATCTTCCCACTTACCTGCGTTGTAGACCTGGACCTTGAAGAGGTCGGTCAGTGGGGAGGATTCCACGTCGAGGTACAGGTAGAAGCTCAGGGTGGCCTGGTCCGCGGCCAGCGGAAGCGTGACCGGGGGGGACGAGGCCGTGGCTCCCACGGGCTTCCCATTGGCGTAGTCCGGGCACTGCTTGGCCGGGTCGAACACGCAGGTCTTTCCGGGAACGCCGAAATAGAGCGCCGACGGTGCGCTCATGTAGCGCGGCTTTCCATCGGCCCCGACGATGCTGGCCACCTGCCAGGCGATCCCGCCGTCGTTGGTTCCGGCATACAGGTCCTCGACCTGGAACTTGGTCAGGTCCACGCCGGCGTCGAACGTGCAGCCGAAGTGGGTGGAGCCGCAGCACTCAGGCTTCCCGGTCGGCTGGTACTGGCACTGGTTGTCCACGCACTGGGCCAGCAGGCAGGTTCCGGCAAAGCTGCAGTCCGCCACGGTCTGGCAGTAGGCCGGCATCCCCCAGGTTGCCCCATCCCAGTGGTAGATGAGACCGTACATGCCCACGGTCCAGATGTCGTCCGACGTGGCTCCCCACACCCCGTTGAGGATGTTGAGGCTCGGCTCCTGGTACGCGACCGAGAAGGCATCCTTCACCTTGACCGCCACGAGGCCCGCTTCGCCCACGGCCATGATGTTGCCGTCCGGAAAGCCCCAGACCGAGTTGAGCACGTGCTCTCCGAGCTGGGCCGTGTTGACCTGCTCCCAGTGGCCCGAGATAAACCCGCCACCGTCCGAGGTCTCGGCCGCATCGGCCCCCTCGCCGGTCGTGTCCGCCGTGTCCGGCTGCGGCACGTCCGTCAGCTCTCCGTCCTGGGGCAGCCCGTCCGTCGGGGCAGGCTGGTCCCCCTGGACGTCGGGAACGTCCGATGGGGGTATCACCTCGACATCGAGGCTAGGCCCCTGGTCCAGCGTTTCCCCCGGGAGGGTCGCATCGGACTTCGAGCTCCCGTTGGAACAGCCAAGCAGCAGCCCTGCCGCAGCAAGGAACACGAGAAGATGTGAGCGTCGCGCCATGTCACTTCTCCGAAGAATTCACCACGTAGGACAGCAGGGCCCCCTTCTTGCCGGTGACGACCAGGTGGTCGGCATCGGGCCCCCAGGCCTGGAGGAGCACGCCGGCGACCTCGCCCGGAGGCTGGGTCACCTTGCCCGTCGCCGTGTCCATCACCAGGATCCTGCCCGCCCAGCCGACGGCCACCACCTTGCCTTCGAATGCCGCAATTCCATACAGGAACAGGCCGGGCTCCTCGTGAACTCTGGTCCACTCGGCCCCCTCCTGCCTCAGGATCAGCCCGTTGTCGCCCACCACGAAGAGCGTCCCGTCCGGTGCGGCCGCAATCCGGTACAGGTTCGCCAGCGTGGCCACGGGAACCGTCTCGGCCTTGCCGCCGGTCACCTTCAGCAGGCGCCCCTTGTCTCCCACCGCGACCACGTTGCCTTCCGCGTCGATGCTGCAGTCGCGAAGGGTGTCGAACACCCCCGTGGACACGGTGGTCCAGGCTTCACCCGTCTTGGAGGTGAAGAGCTTGCCCTGTTCTCCCACCACCGCCACCCAACCCTCCGACGAGCAGGTCCCGAGGAGGTTGGCGGTCAGCCCGGAATCGAGCAGCTCCGGCTTGCCCTCTCCGATGGCAAGCACGGTCCCCTGCTTCCCGACGGCCAGGTAGCCGTTCTTCCACGGGGTCACGGCCGCCAGCGGCTTGTCCGTGACGCGGTCCAGCCCGACCCAGCCCGTGCCGTCGAACCGGAGCACCAGCCCGTCCCCGCCGACCAATACGGCATCGGTCCAGGAGGTTCCGGCAACGTCCGTGAGGTCCTCCTGCGGGGCCGAGGCCTGGTCCTTCCAGTCGGCTCCGTCGAAATGGAGGATCGCTCCCTTCTCCCCCACGGCCCACGCCTGTCTGGGGTCCCCGCCCCTGCCCCAGACCCCGTAGAAGCTGTGGTTCTTGTAGTAGGGGCCGGCCGCGGCGTAGGTCATCCACTTGTCGTCGTCGCTGTGGATGAGAACTCCCTCCTCGCCGGCGAACCAGACGTCGTCCTCGGCAAAGGCCCAGGCACCCCGGACCGTGCGCTCGTACGCGTCGTTGCTCGACTTGGGCTCCCACTTGGCCCCCTTGTGGATCACCAGGACCCCTTTGGTGCCGCCGGCGAACAGATGGTTCGTGTCGATCCCGTGGACCGCATACAGGGTGGCGGCCCCCAGAGTCACCTGCTCGGAGCTCCAGCCTCCGCCGATCTTGCGCAGCATGGTTCCGCCGGCTGCCCCGACATGGATGTCGAGCAGCGATTCGCCCCAGATGGATTGCAGGTTGTAGGAGGAGAGCGTCTCCTCCTTCTTCCACTCGTTGCCGGCCAGGTGGAGCACGGTGCCCTTGTCCCCCACCAGGTAGAGATGTCCGTCCTCTCCCCAGGCGCCGTTCAGACCGATGTCGTTGAGGGGCTCTTCCAGGCCCGTCTCCACCTTGGTCCACTCAGTACCGTCGAAGTGGAGGATCGTGGCGTCCTCGCCTGCCGCATACACGTCATCGGAACCAAAGCCCCACACGCAGTGCAGGTTCTTGGCGGTCGGCGAGGCCATGGGCGACCAGGCATTCCCCTGCCGGCGCAGGATGGCCCCCTTCTCCCCGACCGCAAAGAGCGTGCTTGCGTCACCCCAGATGCCCAGCAGCTTGCCCGACGGGGAGAGGTTGACGGGCGCAAACCCTTCCGGTGGCGGCTCGGTCGTCTCCTCCGCCACCTCGGTCGGCCCGATCTCGCCGGCCTCGGCCACCTCCACGTCGCCGGGCAGCGAGGTCTCTCCTGCGTCACCGGGAAGCACCTCGCCATCCACGGCTTCGTCGACCTCGGACGGGGTCACGTCCTTGTCCGAGCCGGAGGGGCCGCACGACATCAGGCCCGCCAGGCACACGCTCGTCAGCACCCGGCACAATGTATGAACCGTCCAGCGCATCCGCACCCTCTCATTCAGAAGTGAAGTTTACAGTGATGGGGCTCCAGCTCCGCCAGGTCCGGTAATCCAGGTCCAGGAAGCTGTAGTTGTCGATGTCGAACCCTTCCTTCCACACCTTCTGCACGGTGTAGATGTAGAAGCCCGCAGGAACTCCGGGCGTGCCGGAGATGTTGGGGAAGTCGGGCAGATCCACGTAGGTCACGTCCCCGTTGGCCATGAAGTCCCAGAACATGATCGGCCCCGCCATCGACGGCTGCTCCAGCGTGACGTAGTTGAAGCTGGCGTCCGGTCCCCCCTGCGGCCACTGCCACTGGAGGAAGTTCTGCTCGATGGCCGACCCGTCCGTCGGATGCACGATCCCCACCGGCGTGACGAAGGGCCCCAGCACCACCTGGTGATTGCCCGAAGCCACCACCTTGCCCATCTCGCTGTCGGCAAACAGCGCCAGGATGTCCTGCCCCGTTCCGGCATCTTCCTTGGTGAAGGCCTGGCCGTCCCAGCGCAACAGGGCTCCCTTGTTTCCTGCAATGGTCACGTCCAGCGGTCCGTTGCCGGCGACTGCGTTGAGCTTGGCCAGTGTACCCGATTCCACCACGCTCCAGGCCTCGCCGTCGAAGTGCACCACGGTACCACCGTCTCCCACGGCCCACACGTCGGTCGGTCCGGTTCCCCACACCGAGCGCAGCGTGTGCGACGTGGCCGATGCCTGGTTCTGCCACACGCCGTTGACCAGGCGCACGATCTTGCCGAATTCGCCCACGGCCCAGATGTTCTTCGAGTTGATGCCCCAGACCCCGTAGAAGCGATGCCCGGTGCTGCCCGGCATGGAGGAGAACTTGGTCCCGTCCCACAGATCGATGGTGTACTCGCCGGCCACCACGACGAACGTCTTGGCCGCGGCCCACACGCCCTTGAGGTTGTTGACCTTGTTGTAGGTCACCTTCTCCCACTTGGTCCCCTGGAAGCGGAAGACGCCCCCCTTTTCGCCCACGGCCCACACCTCTCCGTCCGCACCGTGGACCGAGCGCAGCGTGGTCGTGGCGGGGCTCTGCTGGATCGACCAGGAGGTCCCGTTGAAGTGCGCCACCGTCCCGTCCGTCCCCACGCCGTACACGTCGCCAAACGACGGCCCCCACAGGCCGTAGAGGTTTTTCTTCACGCCGCTCGACTGGATCTTCCACCCTTCGTCGTCCCGGATGAACATCTTGTCGTCCTCGAACTCCTCGAGGCCCGTCTGCAAGGCAAACGTGCGGGGCAGCTTCGTCCCGTCCGTCCCCGCGGTCACCGAGGCCCCGAACAGGGAGAACGTCGACCCCGCAATGCTCCCGGTCAGCGAGGAGGGCAGGTGCTCGAACGTCACCGTCGTCTCTTCCTCGAAGTACCACTTGAGCGGGAACTCGATGAACTCAAACACGCCGTCCGAGCCCAGCTCCAGGAACGACAGCCCGAACAGGACGTTGGGTCCCATGGGGTTCAGGTGCGGCTCGTCGAAGAACACCGTCACCTTCCGGTTCATCGGGATGTCCACCTGGAGGTTCACGTCGTCGACCACCTGCCCCGATGCCGTCAGGTTGATGTGGCGGTACACGCCCATGGCCCACGGAGTCATCTCCGGCGTCCCATCCGGCATCCAGCAGCCGTTGTTCAGGCACACGCTGTCGCCGAACGTGCAGTCGAACTGGCTCTGGCAGATCGGCAGCACGCCGCCGAGGCAGACCACCGCCACCTCGCCGAGCCCCTCCACCAGCAGACTGAAGTTGCCTTCCTCGTCGGCCACGGCATCGGGACCGTTCGACGGCTTGGCTGCGAGGATGTGCCCCTTGGTCGTGCTGCACAGGATGATCTTCTTGCCGCCCAGCGGGAGGCAGTGGCCAAACCCGTCGCCGCCCCCCTGCATCGACGTGCACGAGTATCCGAGCGGACACTCGGAGTCATCCACGCAGGCGGTCAGGCAGCGCTTCCCCTGGTCCCCCAGGTTGGCGCACAGGTTGTCCGGAGAGCCGCAGTCCGCATTCGTCGAGCAGGACTGGCACAGGTACGGGAAGTCGAACCCGATGTAGTTGCACGGCCCTGGCGGAATCACCACGTACTTGCCGAATCCCCACACCCGCCCATTGATCACCGGCGGCACGAACGGAGGGGGCATCCCCCCGCCCATGCTCGGGCAGTTGTAGCTGATGTAGAGCGTCACGTTCGTCGCATTGTACTCGACCACGCTCGAGTTGGAGTAGCACTCCTTCGACGCGGTCACCATCTGCTCGCCCATCAGGTCCGGACCGGAGAACGTCACCTGCCCGTTCATGTCCGTGTACCCCTGGTACGGCGTGTCCGGGTTGGCCCACAGCATCACGAAGGCATCGGGAAGCGGGGCACCGGTGTTGCCGTCCAGCACCGTGATGTTCACCGAGTTGTAGATGAGTCCGCCCCAGGTCCCGCCGTAGAAGCTCACCGGATCGAAGTACGTGAACGCGGCCGGCAGCACGTCGCTGGCATCCCCGAGAGCCACGGCAAGATCCACCGTACCCGCCGCACCCGGAGGCGTCTTGGCGGTCACCACGTTGTAGCTCACCACGGTCACGTGACTGCACGGGGCCCCGCCCACCGTCACCTTGACCCCCTCGGCGAATCCGGACCCCACCACCGTGATGAACGTCCCGCCCGAGATGGAGCCGAAGTTCGGGTTCACCACCAGCGCCTGGAGCGGCCCGTCATACGTGTACCCGGCCGGCAGCACCGCCTTGGTTCCCGCCTGCTCCACGATCACGTCCACGTTCCCCGGGCTTCCCATCGGTGCCACCGCCGAAATCTGCGTCGAGCTGAGCACCTTGACCCCCGAGGCCGGCAGCGCACCGAACACCACCTTGGCATCGGGCAGGAACCCCTTGCCCGAGATCAGCACCGCATTCCCTCCGGCTGCCGGCCCGTGGCCCGGTGTGACATCCTCCACCACAGCGATGGGAAGGTACTTGTACCCGGCCGGAACCACTCCCGTCCCGTTCGAGTTCATCACCGTCACGTCCACCGCCCCCTCGGCCCCCGGAGGCACCACCACGAACATCTGCATCAGCGACGGCAGCACGTCGGCCACCTGCGCCACCTTCTTGCCGAAGAACACCGTCGTGTCCGCGGTCTCGGTCAGACCGAAGGCCGAGATCTGCACCGTGTTCCCGCCCGAGGTCGGCCCCGACGACGGCTGGATCGACAGAATCTGGAGGTCGAGCGGCGGCACGTTCCCGCCGTAGTAGTAGTACCCGTTCTCCTGCGAATCGGAGCCGTACGGCGTCGTCACCGAGATCGACACGAACCCCACTTCGGCCGGCGGAGTGATCACCTCCAGCCTTTCCCAGTCCACGAACGTCACCTGCGCCGCCGGAAGCTCGCCGAAGAACACCTGCGCCTCCGGATGCGCCCCCTTCAGCTTCAGGTGCACCACCGCCCCGCCCGATGCCGGACCCGCGGCCGGAGTCACTTCCAGGATCTCCGGGTAGTCGTAGTAGAAGAACCCGCCCACCAGCGTGGACAGACCCTCCGCCGACGATACCGACACGTCGGCCGGACCCGGCACGCCGTCCGGAGCCACTGCCAGCAGCGTCATGTCATCCATGATCTTCGTATCGATGGCGATCTTCTTGCCGATCACCAGCGCCGGGTTTCCCGAGAAGCCCGTCCCGGTCACCATCACCGGCACGCCGCCGGCCGTCGGTCCCGCCGCAGGCTCGATGCTCGTAATCGACACCGGGTTGTAGTACAGGAATCCTTTCTCCAGCGTCGCCTTCCGACCGTCCGGCAGCAGCACTTCCACGTTGGCCGGCCCCGGCAGCCCGGCCGGCGTGATCGCCGTGGCCTTCTTGCCCGACAGGACGTACACGTCCGTGGCTTCCTGGTAGCCGAACCGCACCACCATCCCGGTCTGGAAGCCGCTCCCCGACAGCACCACCTGGTCTCCGCCGATGGTCTTCCCCTTGGTCGGATCGACCGAGTACAGGGAAAGCTCCTCCACCGTCGTCTGGTCCAGGTCGAGCAGCCACAGGTCGTACCCGGCTTCGCCGGCCACGTCCTCGACCACGTCTTCCGGGAGCGCATCCCCGGGCGGAACCGGCACGTCCTCCACGAGCCCTTCGGACTGCTGGTCAGGCACGTCGCCTGCGCCTGCACCGTCCGGAGTCCCGTTGCCGTTCCCGTTGCCGGAGCAGGAGGCAAGGGCCAGCGCTGCAGCAATGATCCAGAACGTGATAGCCTGCTTCATGATCGTCTCCTGCCTGTTCTTGCCACTCACAGCAACCCCCTGAATCGCCGGCACGGCCCCTCCCGCGTGGTCGGGGCTGTGGGGGGGGATTCCTACTGCTCCCCCGGCTCCTTGATCAGCCCCAGGTCCGAGATGTTCAGCCCGGCCGGGTACCCGTACGACACGTACTGGTCGTAGCCGTACACGTAGACGCCCACCGGCTTGTCCGCATAGATCCGGTGAACGCCGTCCTCGATGAGGAACTTCGTGGTCATGAACTCGCCCGTTCCGAACAGCTCGAACTCGTCCGAGTCGAGCGGGTCGCACTCCTCGGCAATCTTCTTCGGGTCGATCTCCGTGCAGTCGAACCACACCTTGGCCCCGTCAGGTGCCACGATGCTCACGTAGTCGAGCTCGTACTTGTTCGGAGCCAGGAAGACGTAGTCCTGCCGCATCTGCTCGACCGGCACCAGCAGGATGAATGCCGGGTCTCCAATGCCGGCATCCCCCGGCTGCGGAACGCCGTTCACGTTCGGGTCCGGAGCCTGCTCGGCCGCCAGGAATTGCCCCACCATGATCGGCTTGGAGGCCACCACTTCGAAGTTGTCCAGCGACTCGAAGTCCACCCACTCCCCCATCTCCAGCACCGGGATGTTGGCCTGGGGAGGAATGGTCGTGACCTTCGTGTTGTTCTCCGCCGCAATGATCCGGTAGACGTCCTTCTCCTTGTTGCGGGGGAACGTCTTGCTCGCCTGGTACCGCTTGCCCCACGCCTTGACCGGGAAGAGCTGCATCTCCAGGTGGTCCGCACAGCACGTGTTGAACTTCGCGGTGCAATCCTCGTTGGACTTGCACTTGCTCTCCCCGTCCCACTCGCAAACCCCCTTCTCCTTGTCGCAGTGGTTCGTGTTGGGCGCGTTGGAGGCCTCGCTTCCTCCGAATACCGCAACGTCCCGGTTCGCCAGCACCAGCGAGCCGGTCATGTCCGAGCCGATCTCGTCGCTCTCGAGGTTCAGCACGTCGAACTGCTGGAGCGTGGCCGTGAACGTATCCCCCGGCTTGAGGGGCTTGATCACTTCGCCGGTGGCCGCAATCTCACCCACCAGCGTCGGGGCCGTCACGTCCACCGTCACCTTGGTCTCTCCGGCCCGCACCGCCATCACCGTCACATAGGACCGCAGCTCGTCGAACGTCTGCTCCCGAGTCATCACGAAGTAGTACTTGCCCATCACGTTGCTCGGGATGAGCAGCGAGGCATCGTTGGAGAAGACGTCCACGTTCTCCAGCGGATTGAACTGGTACGCCGTGATCGGGATCGTCGCCTCGATCCGGTAGGCCAGCGGCGCAATGATTGTCCCGTCCACGTCCCGCCTCGGCAGATCGTAGATCCGCAGCTCCCCCGGCAGGAGCGGCTCGGTCGGGAACGGAATCCCGTCCGAGTCGTTGAGCACCGGCCCCTCGATGGTCTCGATCTTCACCGTCGTCGGGTACTTCGGGTGCGGGTTCGACACCACCACCGAGTACTGCGCCCCGGCCGCATCGTAGTAACCGGCCCGCCCGCCCGGGACGAACGCGTTGTCCAGGTCCGCGGCCCAGAAGTCGCACCCCATGTACATGTTCAGCTTCTGGTTCACCTCGCACAGGGCCACGCAGCCGCCCTGCACGCATACCTGCCCCGTCGTCTCTCCGTTGCAGTTCGTGAACTCCTCCCAGTCCTCGCCGAACTGGGTGCACTGGAGCACGATGTCGTCGTCCTTGCAGCTCTTCACCCCCGGGATGCACTTCGTGCAATACCCCTTCGGGTGGTCGGCGCTGGTCTGGCAGATGGTGGCCACCCCCTGATCGTCCAGGCACTCGACCAGGTCGAACCCCTTGCCCGTCGCCGTGCACACGAGCAGGTACCGCCCGTCCTCCGTGCAGCCGTTCGGCTCGCCGGGGCAGCAGACCTGCCCGGGAGCCTTGCCGCAGCCGACCTCCTGGTCCGGGACATCCTCAGGCCGGGCATCGCCCACGATGCCGTTGTCGTCCACCTGGTCGCCGGCCGGGACCGTGTCATCCGGCTTGTTGCCGCCGTTGCCCGTGCATCCCCATGCCGTCACGAATAGAGCCGCTGCTGCAATCAGACCATAGCGCACGTCATCCCTCGCCGGTTAAAACCGAAGGGCAGTGTACACTCCTCTTCCCGCGCGTGTCAATGTAGCAAGGCAAGATAACCCCACCGCGGCATTTGCCGCGCCGCCCCCCGGAGGGCGGCCGCAATGCCCACGACTGATCTGCCACCGAAGCTGCGACCTCCTCGCCCTCACGACGGATCTGCCTCGGAAGCAGCGACCTCCCCCCGTGGGGGAGGCCAGGTGGGGGCATCCAGCCCCCCACGACACATCGAGCTTGCCACCCGCCCCTCCCCAGGTATAATGGTTTGCGAGTTTGACCATCGCCCTGAGAAGAGGTTGGCCATGCTGAGTAAATCCGTTTCCCTGCTGATGTCGGTGATGAGTGCCGTTGCCCTGCTGGCTGCCGTCGCCTGCTCGCCGTCCGTCAAGCCGATCGACAGTGGGGACAAGAAGGAAACCTGCACCGGCGACGCCTGCGTCGGTGACGTTCCCCTGGACGACAAGGTTGGCGACGGGTCGGTCGGCGTGGAAACCATCGAGGTTGACCAGGCCAACCCGGACGAAGTCGCTCCGCCGGACGAAGTCGGTCCATGTAATGAGTGCGAAGAGGGACAAATCAAGTGTACTAGCGACAAGAAATATGTTGAATGCGTCGAAGAGGACGGCTGCTGGATCTGGAGCGTCCAGCAGGTCACCTGCAAGGCGGAGAACGACATCTGCGCGTGCAAGTCCATCGGCGGGGGCAGCGACGTCTGCAAGCTCGCCGCCGGTGACAAGGGCTGCACTTGCCCGCCCCAGTGCGACGGCAAGGAGTGCGGAGCGGACGGTTGCGGCGGCGAGTGCGGCACGTGCGATTCGGAGAAGGGGGAGTTCTGCAATATCGAGACGTTCAAGTGCAGCACGGAGTGCACTGATGTCTGCGTCGAGGGAGAAACGTTCTGTAATGGTTCCAAAGTTCAGAATTGTGTAAATATCTGGGCAGACAAGCCGGAGAATCCCCCCTGCTGGCAGCCCGGCGAGGCCGTGGACTGCCCTGCGTACCAGACCTGCGTCGGATTCGAGTGCACCTGCGACTTCAAGGGGTGTGGCGAGGAAGGAAACATCGTCTGCTGCCCGGGCAACGAGTACGCGTGCTTCGGCGGCGAGTGCTGCCTGCCGAGCTGCGACGGAAAGCAATGCGGTGACGACGGCTGCGGCGGAACCTGCGGCGACTGTGCGGACACCACCTGCCCCGAGGGTAAGCCCGCGTTCTGCAGCCCCACTACGTTTGAGTGCTCGTGCGAATGCGAGTCGGGGTGTAACAAGGAAGGGGACACCACCTGCCAGGGCACGTCCGGCTACAAGAAGTGCCAGAAGGTCCCCAACACCGAGGATTGCCTTCAGTACAAGCTGTTCGGTTGTGCAGCGGGTACCAAGTGCAACCCGGACACGGGCTCGTGCGAGTGCCAGCCCAAGTGCGCGGGCAAGGAGTGCGGCGACGACGGGTGCGGCGGCGAGTGCGGCAAGTGCCCGGTCGGCGACAACTGGCAGTGCCTGCCCGACCAGACCTGCGAGTGCGACTGCTCCCAGTTCCCCTTCAATCCCGTCTGCGACACTGCGACCGGTACCACGTACGAGAACGCTTGCAAGGCCGACTGCGCTGGGGTGACAGAGTTCGACAAGGGGGCCTGCCCGACCTGCCAGGACAAGTGCACCGCGGACGAGAAGAAGCCGCAGGACATCTGCGCGGTCGATGGAACCACGTACAAGAGCTTCTGCGACCTCAAGTGCGCCATCGGCACCAAGGATTGTCTGTCGCTGGCCAAGTGCCCGCAGATCAAGTATCCCGGGGCATGCGTGATGGACTGCTGCAGCTCGCAGAAGTGCCCGCAGGACTACAACCCGATCTGCGGCACGGACGGCGAGACCTACTGCAACATGTGCACCATGCTGCTGTGCCCGGGCGCGGGCAACCCCGAGTTCCATTGCGTCGGCGAGTGCCTGGACGACAAGAAGTGCCCCGACTGCACCGACGAGTGTGCGCCGGTGTGCGGCAAGCTCGGGATCTCCCGCAAGACCTTCGGGAACGAGTGCCTCATGAACTGCGCCGGTGCCGCGTTCAAGTGGGACGGCGACTGCTGTCTCGACTGCCCCGAGATCGATGCCCACGTCTGCTCCACCGACTTCAACGTGTTCCCGTCCGACTGCTTCCTGCTCTGCCAGGCACCGGAGCAGACGCCGGCCCTCTACGAGATCCCGAAGAAGGCCGACGGGACCCCGTGGACCGACGTGTGCGACAAGTGCAAGTGCGACCTGGGAACTGGGCCCGCCGTCTGCGGCAGCGACTACGTCACCTATGCCAACCAGTGTGCGCTCCAGTGTGCGGCTGACGGTGCGCCGGGCGAAGTGGACCCGACCCCCCTGTGTGAGGGCGAGTGCTCCGTGAAATCGTGCCCCTGCCCGCCCCAGACCGGCGGTTACCCGGTGGAGAGCGAGCTGGCCTGGGGATTTGCCGGCGACGACGGTCGTCGCGGCGTGTGCGGCGCGGACGGCTACACCTACGGAAACGAGTGTGCCGCTGCCTATGCCAAGACCACCGTCGTGGCCCAGACCTGGTGCGAGAAGTGCCAGGAAGAGTGCGCCGGGACTCCGTACGAGCCCATCTGCTGCAAGGACAGCGTGACCTACCCCAACTCCTGCGTGCCCCAGAAGTGCAACAACAAGCTCAACGTGGCGGAATGCGCCAAGGGCAAGTGCTGCCTCACCGACAAGGACTGCGACGACGGCAAGGCCGAGACGACGGATACCTGCAAGGCCGCCGGAGTGTGTGAGAACCTGTAGGGGCAACGGAAATAGGACAAATAGGACAAATAGGACTTATGGACGGCATAGGGGGCGGCGCGGAGCTAGCCGGTGGGTTTGACTAGCGGCCGATGGGGCTACTCGGTTGTTCATGCTAGGCAGCCAATCCTGCGACAGAGGCATTTCGTCCTATGGGGGCGGCGGCGGCGTCCTATTCGTCCTATTCGTCCTATAAGTCCTATAAGTCCTATAAGTCCTATAAGTCCTATTGCAGCTTCTTTGCCGCCGCCGCCGCCGCCTGCCGCCTTTTCCTTGACTAACCGGTCTGTCCGTGGAAGATCCGCGGCCGGAGCGGAAGTTCCGTAGCCATCCGAGGGGGACTGGGTGTACCTGGATGAGAGAAATGTCTGGAATGGGGAGATGCCCGGCGATCTCCGGGCCGTAGTTCATCGACTCTCCAAGAAGGAGATCCCCTGCTACGTCGTCGGTCCCGCAGTCCGGGATGCCCTGCTTTCCGGAACCATGGACCGGACCCAGCGGATCGACCTCCTGGCCCTGGGCGGCAACATCCAGAAGGTTGAGAAGGTCCTCGATTCCTCGGCCGCGACGAACTTCTTCATCGGGCATCCCGAGCGGCTTCGGCGGAGCACGTCGGCGTTCAACGTGCAGGCCTCGGAGGACGGGGTGATCCTGCGCAAGCTCGTGATCTCCGCCGTGGCCGACGAGCGGGAGCTCAAGGACGAGATGGAGAAGAGGGAGGTCACGGTCAACGCGGTGGCACTGTCGGGAACCGGGACCCTGTACGATCCGTTCGGCGGGCTCCCGGACCTCGAAGCCCAGCGGATCCGCCCCGTGCTGCCGCCGGCCCAGGCGTTCGTCCAGAAGCCGCTCTTCCTGGTCAAGGTCGCCAAGCACGTGGCGTTCCACGGCTACGAGGCCGACCCCGAGACCGAGGAGCTGGCCGTCCGTCACGCGACCAACATCCTGGACGTCCAGCCGGAGCGCATTCGTCCCGAGCTGGAGCGCCTCCTCGTGAACCTGTTTCCCGACCGCGGGCTCGACTTCCTGCAGCGGACCGGGATGTTGCCGCTGCTCCTTCCCGAGGTCCAGAGCCTGGTGGGCTTCAGCGAGTCCTGCGAGGTCCACCACAAGGACATCTGGGAGCACACCAAGAAGGTCGTGGCCCGCGCCAAACCGACCGCGGCCATCCGCTGGGCCGCTCTGCTCCACGACATCGGCAAGGCCTGGACCCGCTCCATCGATGCCGACGGGAGAGTCCACTTCTTCCGCCACGAAGACCTCGGGGCCATCCTGTTCACGGGCATCGCAGCACGGCTCACGCTGGATGAGCGCCTGTCCGAGCGGGTCCGGTTCCTCATCCGGAACCACTCCCGGATCAACATGTATGCAGCGGACTGGACCGATTCTGCGGTCCGTCGACTGGTGCGGGAGACGGGGGAGTACTTCGAGGAGCTGCTGGCCCTCTCCCGGGCCGACATCACCTCCCGCCAGGAGCGTCGGGTGGAGGAGCTCAACCGCCTTCTGGACGAGCTCGGCCGACGGGTCGAGGATCTCCGGGCCGAGGATGCCCGCAAGCCGGTGCTCCCCAAGGGGGCCGGTGCGATCCTCATGCAGCACTTCGGGATTCCGGCCGGGCCACTCGTGGGACACATGCGCGACCTCCTCGAGCAGGCCATCCAGGACGGCCGTCTTCCCCCCGACCGCCCGGTCGAGGAGTACCTCGGGTTCCTCCAGGAGCTGATCCGAAAATCGGGAGAGTAGCCTACGGGGCCACGGCCCGCGTGGGGATGGAGCGCGGCTCGCAGACCGGCGGTCGCCCCGGTGCGATCCTGGCTTCCCCGTCGCACGTGGCCTCGAACACCGCTTCGATGAACGCATCGAGCTGCTTTCCGAGAGTGGCGGTCTCGTGAACCAGGATCACCGTGGGGCGGCGGGCTTCGACGAGCCGGTACGCAAGTCGCTGGAGCTCCGCTGCCGAGGTCCCCGGCTCCCAGTTGGGCTGGTCGATGTGCCAGTGGACGTGATCGTGCAGCCCGGCCAGCTCGAGCCCCTGGCGCACGTTGGGGCGGCTTCGCCCCATGCCGCCAGGAAGCCTGGCCCATCGACGCTCCCACTGCAGCCCGACGGAGGCGGACACGATCTCCTCGAACAGGTCCACGTCATCCCGAATCTGCTCGGGCGTGAAGAACTGCAGGTGCCAGTTGTACGTCGTGTCGTGGCTGACCGAATGGTAGCCCAGGCGATGTCCGGACAGCAGAACCCGGCGCATCAGCGCAGTCCCCTCTTCCGGGTGCGCCACGGCCAGCCTGGCCATGTTGCCGCCGATGAAGAAGAAGGTCGCCCGTACCCCCCACCGGTCCAGCGCATCGAGAATGGCACGAAGCCGGAACATCGTCGGCTGCGGCCCGTCGTCGATGGTGATGTCGATCCAGTCGGGCCACCAGGTCGGTTGCTTCGGGGTGAACTCGTACCGGTCGAATCCCTGCATGGGGGACCAGTCCCTCGACTGGCGGGCCAGATCTTTCAGGTCCGGCCTGCGAAGGATCCGCCGGGGCACGGAATGGAGCCCGTAGCCCTCGGCCGAGCTCAGCTTCTTCCGGCAGACCGCCGGGATCCCGGGGGAACCCGACTCCGCCTGATCCAGCACTCCAAGGCTTGATTCCGGATCTCCGTCCAGGAACACCGGTGGCAGCCACGACGAGAACCGGGTCTTGTCCGACACCAGGGCCTGATTCCAGTCGGCCTCCCGCAGCAGCCGGGCAGCCCGTTCGTCACCCCCGTCCCCGCGCCGCAGGCAGGGCAATCCAGCGGACAGGATGGCTCGAGCCAGCCGTCGGCGCTTCTCCGGGGTTCCCGCCTCGTCCATCGCAGTCATCCCTGCGGCCAGGGCCGCATCACAGTCGGTCTCGGACAGCCGGGCCATTCCCCACATCGCCAGCACACGCACCGCAAGCAGCTTCTCATCCTGGGCCAGATCGGTCGGCGAGAGCACCTCGGTCAGCGTCGCCCGCAGCTCGTCGCTCGTGCTCTTCCCCGCAGCCGAGGCCAGCCAGGCCGCCGCGGCCACCCGGGCCTCGCCCGACGGGGACGCCCGGTGCACGAGCTGGAGCAACGTGCGCAGGAACGGGTGGTGCGTCAGCGATACCACGCCCGCCAGCAGCCCGGCCACGCACGCACCGTGGCAGCGCGGGCGCATGAGCCCCACCAGCAGGGTCGAGTATGAGAAGTTGTCCCGCCACTGGCCCAGCACGTAGGCCGCCACAGCCACCGACGCACCGTCGCTCCCCTGGCGGACCACCTCCCGGAACAGCTCCACCGAGTCCACGTCTTCCAGCACCGCCAGGGCCAGCAGGGCCGGCAGGGCCCCCCGGTCGAACCGGCCCGCAGCCGCCCGAAGCTCTTGAACCCCCCCGCTCCAGTCCATCAGGCCTGCCAGAGCGGCCAGCTCCGCCTGTGTCTCCGGGTCGGCCGAATCGAAGCCAGCGTACAACCCCCTCAGGACGCTTCCATCACATCGGGCCGGCTCCCGTCCGTCCATCACGCGCACCGGTCCCGGCGGCATGAAAACGGACATCTGGAACAGCAGAAGCAGGGCCCACATGGACAGCACTCCCCGGGGATTCCCCCCCCATCGACAAGCTGCGATCCGTAGCCCCCGCCGTCAACGGCTGTCAAGCGGATTCCTGTTGCATCCGCAGTCTGTTGGCCTATACTCCCGCCGTTTCGTGGCGACGCCTTGGGGAGGTTTGCTCATGGAGACCGCTTCTGACCGCATTGTCGTGGCACTCGACGGCCCCGCCGGAGTCGGCAAGAGCACCGTTGCCATGGCGATCGCTCGGGAGCTCTCCCTCACCTACGTCGAGACCGGTGCCATCTACCGCGCCGTGGCCTACAAAGCCCGCAACGAAGGGATTCCGCTCGACGACCTGACCGGCGTGGCCGGAATCGCCAGGACCATCGACATCACCTTCCGGGTCGAAGGGGACCTCAACCGAGTGTTCTTGGACGGCCAGGACGTGACCTTCGCCCTTCGCAGTCAGGATGTCAGCCCCCTGGCCTCCAAGGTCTCCGCCCAGGCCGGCGTGCGTGCCGCGTTGCTCGACGTGCAGCGCTCACTGGCCCGCTCCGGACGCGGTGCCGTTGCCGAAGGGCGGGACATCGGTACCGTGGTCTTTCCCGACGCCCCCTTCAAGTTCTTCCTGACCGCGGATGTGCGCACTCGAGCGCTGCGCCGATTCCACCAGCTCGAGGAGATGGGACGCCGACCGGTCCTGGCCGAGCTCGAAGACGAGATCGCCGCCCGCGACCGGCAGGATACCGAGCGGGCCGTGGCACCGCTCAAGGCCGCTCCGGATGCGGTGATCCTCGATACTTCCCGATTGACGGCCGCCCAGGTGATCCAGGCCATTCTCGAGCGGATCCGCACGGCCTGCGCAGGCTAGGAGGTGCTCATGGGTTTCCGTTCCGGTTTCGTGGCCATCATCGGCCGCCCCAACGTCGGCAAGTCCACTCTGCTCAACCAGCTCCTGGGGACCAAGCTGGCCATCGTCACCCCCAAGCCACAGACCACCCGAAACCGCATCTCCGGGATCGTCTCCTGGCCGGACAGCCAGATCGTGTTCCTCGATACCCCCGGCATCCACGAGGGCAAGGGAACGCTCAATCGCTTCATGGTCGACGAGGCGCTCAACTCCCTGCTCGAAGCCGACCTCGTCTGCCTCATGATCGATGCCGAGTTCGAGGTGCGGGCCGACGACATCCGCCCCGAAGAGCTTTCCATCATCGACCACATCCGCAATTCCGCCCGTCCTGCGGTCCTTGCCATCAACAAGGTCGACAAGGTCGAGAAGAACCTCCTGCTCCCCGTCCTCGACCGCTATTCCAAGGCATTCCCGTTCACCGCGCTCGTCCCCATCTGCGCTCTGGCCGGCGACGGGGTCGATTCGCTCGTTGCCGAGGTCAAGCAGCGCCTCCCGGAAGGGGAGCGCATGTATCCCGAAGGTCAGCTCACCGACCGCAGCCGCGACTTCATCATCTCCGAGTTCATCCGGGAAAAGGCCTTTCTCCTGACTCACCAGGAGGTCCCGTACTCGGTCGCCGTCGTCGTGGACGCAGTCCAGGAGAGGCCCGGAAAGGACCATGTCCTCTACGTCGCGGCCACCCTCCACGTCGAGCGGGACAGCCAGAAGGGGATCCTCGTCGGACGGCGGGGCGAGATGATCAAGGAGATCGGCTCCAAGGCCCGGACCGACCTCGAGGCTTTTCTCAAGCGCCGGATCTTCCTCGAGCTGAGGGTCCGGGTCGAGAAGGACTGGACCCGGTCGGACCGGGGACTTACCCGAGTAGGCTTCACACCATGAGCCGCATCGTTGCCATCATCGGCCGACCCAACGTCGGCAAGTCCACCCTGTTCAACCGACTCGTCGGCAACCGCAAGTCCATCGTCGAGGATGTCCCCGGAGTCACCCGGGACCGCATCTACGGCCGCTGTGACCAGGACGGAGAGAGCTTCGACGTCATCGATACCGGCGGGTTCGACCCCAAGCCCGACGACCCCCTTCTCAAGATCATGAAGGAGCAGGTCCTGCTGGCCCTGGACGACGCGGACGTGATCCTCCTGGTCACCGACGCCCGCAGCGGGTTGAATCCCGTCGACGTCGAAATCGCCCGGATGCTCCAGCGCCAGAAGCGCCCCTGGCTGCTTGCGGTCAACAAGGTCGATTCCTTTGAAAAGGAGGCAGAGGCCCACGAGTTCCATGGCCTCGGCGCACCCCAGGCGCACTACGTTTCCGCCCAGCACGGCCGTGGGTTTGCCCCTCTGCTCGATGCCATCGTGGAGGCGCTGGAAGGCTGCGAGGATGAGCCCCAGCCTCCCCAGGACCTCACCCATATCGCAGTGGTCGGCCGGCCCAACGTCGGCAAGTCCACCCTGATCAACAAGCTCCTGGGCGAGAACCGCCTGCTCACCAGCGACATGCCCGGGACCACCCGCGATTCCATCGACACCCTCTGCACCCGCCCCGACGGGAGCCGCTGCGTGCTCGTCGATACCGCAGGGATCCGGCGCAAGCGGGCCATCCGGGATGCCGTCGAGTACTACAGCGTCGTCCGCTCCATCCGAAGCATCGAGCGGGCCCACGTCGTCCTCCTCCTCCTCGATGCCCGCCTCGGCATGGAGGACCAGGATGCCCGCATCGCCAACCTCGTCCAGGAGCGCGGTAAGGCCCTTGCCATCCTGTTCAACAAGTGGGACCTTGTCGAGAAGGAGGCCGATACCGCGGACCTCTTCATCAAGGCCTTCCGCCGCAATTTCGGTACCCTCGACCACGTCCCGCTCCTGTTCACGTCCGCCGCATCGGGCAAGGGGGTCGCACGCATCCTTCCGGTCGTGGACGAAATCAAGCAGCAGTGGGAGACCCGCATCTCCACCGGTGAGCTCAACCGCCTCATCGAGAAGCTCGTCACCCACACCCCGCCTCCCATGTATCGCCGCCGGCTCGGGAAGATCTTCTTCGCCACCCAGGTGGAGGCCGCACCCCCGACCATCGTCTTCCAGGTCAACAACCCGGAAGCCTTCAGCGACAACTACCGGCGCTTCCTGCTCAACCGGCTGAGGGACGAGTACAAGTTCACCGGCAGCCCCATCCGCCTCGTCTTCCGCAAACGCGGGGCCGAGGAGGAATGAACCGCTTGCATCCTGACGCTCTCCGCTTATCTTAGGCACGGCGCCGGAATCGGCCGGCCATGGCTGCGGGGGTATGGCTCGTGCGAGGCGATGAAGAGCTCCACAGGAACGAGGCTGCAGGTGCACCACCATCCGAGGGGACTGCGAGCGGGGGTACCCCCCACCAAGAGACGGCAGCAGGACTCCCACCCGAGGAACGTCCCGGGGCCCCTTCGAGCGGGCCGGCCACGCCGGGCGAAGAACCCGCTGCCGGTACCGCCAACGAGACCCCGGCATCAGGCGACGAGGCGGGCAAGGGCTCCCCGAGCCCCGCATTTGTCCTCCAGCTCGAGCAGCACATCGCGTTCCTGAACACGAAGCTCGAAGAAGCGGAGCGGCTCAAGGAGCAGACCCTGGCAGCGGCCCGCTCACGGGAGCAGGAGCTCGACAGGGTCCGGGAGCGCCTCGAGCGGGACCGGGAAAAACGCCTGTTCCTCGAGAAGAGCCGCGTGTTCTCCAAGCTGCTCGATCCGCTCGACAACATCGAGCGTTGTCTGGCCGCCGCAACGGTATCCGGAGACGTCAAGGCCATGCAGGACGGCTTGGCCCTCGTTCTCAAGGCCTTTCAGGGGGCGTTGTCCTCGGTCGGACTCGAGCGCTTCGACCCCACCGGGCAGCCCTTCGACCCCCAGTGCCACGAGGCCATCAGCGTGATCCCCGCGCAGGAGTCGGCACAGGCCGAGAAGGTCTTTGCCACCTATCTGGCAGGGTACAAGCTGGATGACCAGGTCATCCGCCATGCTCGTGTCGTGGTTGCCCGCAATCAGAACTGAAGATTGTCACGCACCCGCATGACTCTTGTTGCCGCAGGTCCCCGCGGCAACTCCTCTCGGTCGTAGAGGACTTCCTCACCGTCCAGCAGGGTCTTGTAGCCGTCGCAGATGATGACCGTATGGTGCACGAAGATGTCGGGACCGCCTTCACCCTCGATGAAGCCATACCCCTTCAGATCGCTAAACCACTTCACCTTGCCCTTCAGCATCCTTACCCTATCCGTAGTCGCCAATCCACCACCGCCGCCAATGGTTCTACCACCCGGGTCAAGGCCGCGTCAAGGACTTTGGCCGTTGCATCCCCCGGACTCCGTTGCTATGATGGCCTCGAGGACCTGAATAGGAGTCAGCCATGTGGAAGAAGATTCTCGTCGTCACCGACTTCTCTCCCAACTCTCTCAAGGTGATCCCGCCCGCCCTGGCTGTGGCCCGGCGCTTTGGCGGCTCCATCCATCTGTGCCACGTGGACGAGGAGGAGCAGGCCCTCTCCGCACACAGCTCTGACGAGCTTGTGGAGTTTCTTGAAACCGTCGAAGCACGACGCACCGCCTGGCTCGAGAATCTTGCCAATCAGGTGCGTGAAGCCGACATCGAGTGCGAGGTCGTCCGGCTCAAGGGCTGGGCTTCCAAGGAGATCCTCCGCTACACCGAGGAGGCCGACATCGACCTCCTGGCCATCTCCGCACTCGGCGCCCAGGGCTTCAAGGCCCTGCTCATGGGCTCCACGTCCACCAACGTGCTGCGGAACTGCACCCGGCCGATCCTGTTCGTCTCGGCCCACTGCCATCCCGCGGAGGATTTCGACATCGCCAACGTCCTTTACCCCACCGACTTCTCGGAGATCTCCGTGGCCGGTGCCCGGGATGCGGCCCGGCTGTGCAAGGAGACCGGTGCCAAGCTGGAGCTGTTCCACGTGCTCAAAGTCCCGACCTACATCCCGGCACTGCCCGGCGAGCCCCCGCTCGTCATGCCGCCACGTCTCCTCCAGTCCATGGATTCCGGCTTCGACGCCATCCAGGAAGACGTGGCCGACCTCCTGCCGGAAGACCGCATCGGCTACGAGATCGCCACCAGCCAGGACGAGGCCGATGCCATCTGCAACGGGGCCGTGGCCAAGAAGAGCGATCTCATCCTCATCACACGCCGTGGCCAGGGAGTCCTCGACGGCCTCCTCTTCGGCCGGGTGGCCGAGAACGTCGCCCGTCTCTCCCCGGTCCCCGTGATCCTGTTCGAACCCGAAACCGAGGCCGAGTAGCCCCCCCACCAGCCTTCCAGAGTCCAGCGCATGAGCCAGAACAGCCTGCTTACCGGCCTCAACCCCGAGCAACAGCAAGCCGTCACCGCGGTCGAGGGCCCCGTCCTCGTGCTCGCCGGTGCCGGCAGCGGCAAGACCCGGGTGATCATCCATCGCATCGCCTATCTCCTCGGAATGGGAGTCCAGCCCGAGCGCATCCTCGCCGTCACCTTCACCAACAAGGCCGCTCACGAGATGCGTGACCGAGTCCGCTCCTTCCTCCCCTCCGCCCACACCGAGGGGATCCACCTGTTCACCTTCCACGCCTTCGGTCTCCGCATGCTCCGCTCGGCCAGGAAGGCCTTCGGCCTGTCCCCCTCCGCCTCGGTCATCGACGACTCCGACCGGGATACCATGCTGCGCCAGGTCCGGGCCGACATGGCCGTCACGGAAAAGGATCTCGCCCAGGAAGAGGTCGACCTGTTCCTCATGCAGGTCAAGGGGTGCGGGGCCGACCCCAGGACCGTTGCCGCTCCGCTCGGATTCCGCAAGGCCGCGCTGCTCGAGGAGACGCTCGACCAGTACACCCGACGTCTGCGCCTGGCCGATGCCCTCGACTTCGACGACCTGATCCTGCTGCCCGTCACGGCCCTCTCCCGGGACGAGGAGCTCCGCCGACGGTTCGCCGGCCAGTTCGACTACATCATGGTCGATGAATACCAGGATACCAACCTGCTCCAGTTCCGCCTGCTCGAGCTGCTCGCCCGCGACCACAAGAACCTCTGCGTCGTGGGCGACGACGACCAGTCGATCTACGGCTGGCGCGGGGCCCGCGTCGAGAACATCCTCGAGTTCGACACCCACTTCCCCGGGGCCCGGATCGTCAAGCTCACCCGCAACTACCGCTCCGAGGCCAACATCCTCAAGCTCGCCAACGCCGTCATCGCACGCAACCGGCGCCGTCGCCCCAAGGAGCTGTGGACCGATGCACGCAACGAGGTCCCCGCGCTCCGCATCGTCTTCGATACCCAGCAGGAAGAGGCCCAGCAGATTACCGACCGGGTCAAGGACCTGCTCCACACCGGCAAGACCCGGGCCTCAAAGATCGCGGTCCTCTACCGCACCAAGGGGCAGTCGAGATCGCTCCAGGAGGCCTTCCGCCTGGCCGCGCTGCCCTACAGGGTGGTCGGCTCCTACGACTTCTTCGAGCGCAAGGAGGTCCGGGATCTCCTTGCGTACTTCAAGCTGGCCTGCAACCCGAACGACGAGGCCTCGTACCGCCGGGTCATCAACACTCCGGTCCGCGGCATCGGCCTCGCCACCCTCGAGAAGATCGAGGTGATCCGGCGCAAGGGGATGTCCTGCCTGGCCGCGGCCGAAGCCCTCGCCAGCGATCCGGCAGCGGGGCTTCCGACCCGCACCGCCCGCTCGCTCGAGGGGTTCGTCTCCGTCGTGCAGCGGGCCCACCGGGAGGTCGCCACCTGCGAGGGAAAGGACCTGCTGCCTGCGGTCCAGCGCTACATCGGCGATTCCGGCATGCGGGACGACCTGGTCGTGAAGGGGGGCTCGCCGCTCAAGGCCATGCATGTGCTCACGGGCATGATCGAGCGGGGCCTCCAGGCCGGGCACTTCTCCTCCCTGGCCGGCTTCCTCGAGCGGGTCACCCTCGACCAGAAGGATGCCGAGTTCTCCCCCGGCGAGTCCAAGGATGAGCTCGTCACCCTCATGACCGTCCACGCTTCCAAGGGGCTCGAGTTCGATGCCGTCTTCCTCGCCGGCCTCGTGGACGGGCTCTTCCCCCATTTCCGGTCGGTGCAGGACGAATCCGGCCTGGAGGAGGAGCGGCGGCTGTTCTACGTGGCGCTCACCCGCTCCCGGCGACACCTCCAGCTCTCCTACTTTCGCCAGCGGGAGGACAAGGGGGAGCTCCGCCCCGCCACCCCCTCCCGATTCCTCTCCGAGCTGCCGCAGGAGCTGCTCCATTCCCGCCCCGGCGGAACCTCCGGGATGGTCAGCAAGGACGACCTCATTGCACGGTTCCGCAAGCTGGGCCAGCCCCAGGAGTAGGCTCGTCCCCCTGTCCCCGCCCTTCTCTGCCTTTTTCCTTGCCCCCCTCGCGCGTGCGTTGCTATACTACTTTGGCGAATTTGGCATTGAGGTTGAACATGAACCGTGCTCTATGGCTCATCGTGCTCCCGTCCGTGGCGCTGCTCCTGGCCGCGGCCGGCTCGTTCGTCACGTCCTTCCAGGCCGACCTTCCGATCCTCCTGGCGGCGGGATTCCTCCCGTTCATCACCGGACTCTCCTTCGCCCAGAAGAAGAACGGGGAGGACGAGGAGGACGACGAGCGTTCCCGCACCATCGTGGCCATGCCCGCCTGGATGTCCGAGGAGCTCCAGAAGGAGCGTGAAAAGCTGGCCCAGGATACCACCCGGACCCTGGCTTTCGACCCGTCCGAGGCGATCAAGGCCGCCCGCGAGGCCGCCGCCTCTGGCAAGTCCGCTGCCGGCAGCACCGCCCGAGATACCTCCGACCAGGGAACCGGGACCTCCCGGACCCTCATGTTCGACCCCAAGGCAGCGTCCTCCGCTCGAGAGGAGGCCACCGACGTCGGCAACGATCGCACCGCATCTTACTCCCCTGAAGAGCTCAAGCGCATTCGGGAGTCCCTGCGGGACACCCGGGCCGAGGACGAGGGCAATGCCCGCACCGTGGCCTACATGCCCGCCGTGACCGAGCAACAGGTTCCCTCCGCCCCCAAGAAGGAGGAGGGGGATGCCTTTGCCGCCACCGTGGCCTACATGCCCGCGGTCACGGCCACCGAAAACGGGACTCTGGCCTACGGCCCGGGAGAGAAGGAGAAGCTCCTCCAGGCCATGGGACGAAAGCCCGTCGAGGCCGAAGATACCGACGATGGAAGCGCGGCCACTCAGGTCTACTCCAAGGAGCAGGCACAGGCCGTCAAGGATGCCTACTCCCTGCTCGACGGCTCACGAAAACCCCAGGCTGCATCGACGCCCGCAGCGTCCGCCAAGGGGACTGCCACCTCCGCTGCTCAGGCCGCAGCGCCCCAGGCCGCCGCTTCGAAACCTGCTGCCGCCGCTGCTCCGGCCTCCCAGCCCGTGGCCCCCGTCCGACAGCCGGCACCGACCGGAACCGGGGCAACCGCCTCGAGCACTACGTCCCCCGGGGTCTTTTCCTCGGCCCCCGTCTCCACCCCCTCCTCGATTCCCGCATCCACGTCCCCGGCAGGGGGTTCGACCGCACCGGCTTCCACCCCAGTCTCCGCTGGCCCCGCCACCGAAGACAGGCGCTCCTCCCCCAAGGTCAGCGCCATGCCCGTCGAGGGGCAGAAGAGCGGCATGTCCACCGGTTCTCTCATCGCACTTCTCGTCGTCCTGCTCGCCCTGGCCGGCGGTGCCACGGCCGTCATCCTTCACCTGCTCGGCATCGTGACGCTGCCGCTGCCGCTGCCCCAACTGGACCTCTTCTCCAAATAGCGGCTGCCGACATGGACATCATCTGGGCCCCCTGGAGAATGAAGTACATCCTCGGAGAGAAGAAGATGGGCTGCTTCGTCTGCGATGCACTGCCCCAAGGCGTCTGCGTCGAAACCCTGATCCTCCGGATCACCCCGCACTCCCTCGTGCTGCTGAACCGCTACCCGTACATCAGCGGTCACCTCATGGTCATTCCCAAGGCGCACGTGGGTAGCCTCGACCACCTCTCCCCCGAACAGATGGCCGACCTGCACGAAACGCTGCGCTACTCCATCCGCAAGACCCTGGAGGTTCTAAGACCTCACGGCATCAACGTCGGCATGAACCTGGGACGGGCCGCGGGGGCCGGCCTCGAAGAGCACATCCACTACCACATCGTCCCCCGCTTCATGGGCGACAACAACGCCATGAACGTGCTCGGCGACGTCCGGGTCATCCCCGAGTCGCTCGAAGACACCTGGAACCGCTTCCTCCCCGCATTCTCGAAGGACTGATGAACCATTTCCTCTTTCTTTCGCTGCTCCTGATGATCCTGGGTTACGGGACCGTCGAATTCGCCCGCTTTCGACGGGCGCTCCAGCAGGGACGGCACGACCTCTACCCCAAGGTCCGCTTCGCCCTGCGGACCCTGGACGGGCTCCTCGTCGTAGGGCTGGGGTGGTGGCTGGTCTACTCCGAGTCTCCCCGTGTCCAGGGGTCCATCGAGCACCAGGTCGTCCTGGCCGCTCTGGCAGTCCTTTTCGTCTCGATTGCCGTCGATGTGACCTGGCTCGTCCGCCAGTTTCGGGGCGAGGCACGCCGTCGGGAAGAGCAGTTCCTCGACGAGGTCGGCCGCCTGGTCCGCCAGGCTCGTGACGGGAACGATCGCAAGCGCGGCGGGGCTGCCTAGCCACCCACCGGATCACCACCCGACCGCAAGGCATCACTTCTGGGGTGGCGGCCTCGACTCGTCCGCTGCCCCGGCGACCATCGACCAAAGCCTGTCCCGAGCGGAGTCGAGGGGACCGTTGTCAACCCGGCAGATACCGGTGACACTTTCACTCGGCTACCACACGATCCTGGCACAATCTTGACGCACCCCGGCCCGGTGACTATCATCTCGCCGATCGACGGATTACCGCACAATTCGCGGAACGGCGACGGACTTTGGAGAATCCTATTCGGCAAGCGGAGGAACGAGAGATGAAGAAGATGGCGTTGTTCACCCTGGCGATTCTGTCGATGGCCTTCACCTTCTCGCTGGGCTGCGGCGGCGGCGATGACAAGGAAGGCACCGATACCAAGACCAACGAAGAGACGACTGCCGGCGATGACTCGGTGACCGGCGATGACGTCCCGCTTCCCTGCGCCGACGTGTGCGAGGACGGAACGCTCGTTCCGCCCGACACGACCGAGCCCGAGGGGGTCTCCGTGGACGTCAAGGCCGCGGATGGCGGCACCGTGGCATCCGAAGACGGCAAGGCCGAGCTCACCATCCCGGCCGGTGCCCTGGCCGAGGACACCACCATCACCCTGGCCGTCGAGGCTGCCTCTGGCGACGCCCAGGCCCAGGTCTACAACTTCGGTCCCGATGGCCTCACCTTCCTCAAGCCGGTCACCCTGGCCCTCGCATTCGATGGCAAGGTCCCGGACAAGCAGAAGGCCGTCCTGGCCGTCCTGGATGGGGACAAGTGGACCGCCATTGCCGGCTCTGCCCTCGCCGACGGCAAGGTGACCGGCGAGATCACCCACTTCTCCAAGTTCACCATCATCTTCACCGAGGACGAGATCATCATCACCTCCGATTGCGGCGAGATGGCCACCGGATTCGTCCCCTGCGGAGGAAACCCCGAGGGCGTCTGGAAGTTCGACAACGTCTGCTTCGACCAGGCCTCGCTGGGCGAGAACCCCCTCAAGGATACCTGCCCCACCGCCACCATGTCCGTCGAGATGAACTGGGATGCCACCATCGAGTTTGCCGGCAGCAATTACACGTCCACCTTCAACAAGCAGGAGATGAAGGTCTTCATGACCGTCCCGAAGTCCTGCCTGCCCGCAGAGGCCGGCTGTGACGTGTTCGGCGCCGACATGCCCTGCACCGACACGGGCGAGGCGTGCGAGTGCGTCAAGACGGAGGTCAAGGATCAAGTCGAGACCGATTCCGGGACCTGGGTCGTCGAGGGGACCAACCTGGTCATGACCAATTCCCAGGGAGACGTGAGCACCGCCCCGTTCTGCCAGTCCGGGGACCAGGTCGTCGTCAAGATCGAGGATACCGACGAGGAAGGAAAGATCTCCATCCTCTACTTCGTACTCTCGAAGGTCCAGCCCACGGCGTGATTCTTTCGCCGGCCATCGATTCCGGCCGGAGTCCGGCCCTGTTTCTACTTCGTCAGATCGACCACCCGGATTGAGCGGGCTTCGAGATCGCCCATCGACAGGTCTGTCCCTTCGATGAGCCGGGTCTGATCCGGTGCGGGCCAGATCTCGTCCACCGTTCGGACGAGCGCAGCACCGTTCCAGCGTCGCTCCGGTGCCGGGTCCGCCCCGAGGTCGACGGTGGTCTCAAGCGCCTTGACCGTGCCGAAGTTCACGGCAATGACCAGGTCCTGCTCCGGTGCCGGGCGCCGGAACGCCCACACCGGTCCCCCCGTGACCGCTCGGGCCGGCAGCGGAAGGAACCCCCCCTTCAGCAGCCCGGCGTTGGCCCTGCGCATCCGGATCAGGTCTCGGTAGAGGGACAGCAGCGAGGCCCCATCGCCTTGCTGCGCAGCCACATTGATCGTCTCGTAGCTGGAATGGGGCGATTTCCAGGGCTTGCCCGTGCTGAATCCCGCACCCGTTTCCCCGGTCCACGACATGGGAAGCCTCTTGGCCGTGTCGTCCAGCGAGGCCCCGTTCGGCATGCCGATCTCCTCCCCGTAGTACAGGAAGGGAGTCCCGGGGAGCGTCATCAGCAGCATCGCGGCCAGCCGCATCGAGGCCCCATCCTCCTGGAGGCGGCTCGACAGCCGCACCAGGTCGTGGTTGGTCAGGAACGTGGCATCCCCCGCACCGGGAGGGAACTGGCCAGCAAACAGGCAGAGCACCTTCTCGATGTCCGCAGGCTCCTCGGCCGGGATTCCAGCCGCAATCGCCTCCATCAGGTCGAAGTCGAACGTGAGCGGAAGCCCCTTGCCGTCTGCACGGTAGATCGCTGCGACCTCGTTGGAGGCCCAAGCCTCGCCCACGAGCAGCACGTCGGGAGACTGCTTCGACATGGCCGCGGCAAACTCTTTCCACCAGCCCACGGTCTCCGCCGTGTCCTGCTGCCCTTCGCCCGGCCCGGTCTCCACCATGTAGCGCACCGCATCCAGCCGGTACCCGTCCACGCCCATCTCGGACAGCCACCAGCGACCCACGTCGGTCATCTCGGCCCGCACCTCCGGGCTCTTGTAGTTGAGGTCCGGCATCCCGGACCAGAACAGGCCGTAGTACCAGGCGTCCCCCGACTGGTGCCAGGTGCTGTCCTTGCCCCCCCAGGGACGCCCCCAGTCCAGGGGCTCGTCGCTCCACACGTACCAGCTCCGTCTGGCCGACGCCGGGTCCCTGGATTCCACGAACCAAGGGTGCCCGCTCGACGAGTGGTTCATCACGAGATCCACGATGATCCGGATCCCCCGCTCGTGCGCCTCGGCCACCAGCTTCTTCATGTCTTCCAGGGTGCCGTAGTCCGGCTCGATCCCGCGGTAGTCGGTCACGTCATAGCCATGGTAGCTGGGAGACGGGGAGACCGGCATGAGCCACACCAGATCCACACCGAGATCCCCGGTCGTCTCCGCCTTCCCGTCGTTCAGGTAGTCCAGCTTCTCGATGACGCCTGCCAGGTCTCCGATGCCGTCACCGTCCGAGTCCTTGAAGCTGCGGACGAAGATCTCGTACCCCACGGCACGGTTGTACCAGGAATCCGCTGCCGGCAGTCGCTCGGCACACTGGGGCTCGTTGAGTGCCCCGGTCTCCGCCTCGTCGCCAGCGCCCCCCCCCTCCGGTACCTGGGGCAGGTCCGAGGCCCCCGGGCTCGACGTGGACGCACACGCCAGGCACAGAACCAGGGCCGGAAAGATCACACGGAGCAGTCGGAGACCCATCTCACGCCTCCCTTGCGGAACTGTCTGGAACGATTGCCTGCGAGCGAAGGACGGGACGGCTCACTGGCCCGACGAGAAGCTCTTCTGACCTGCAGTCAGGATGGTGACCACGATGAGCCCGGCCACGGCACCGGCGCCCCCCGCGATGAGGAGCACGGTCTTGGGGGTCGACAGCAGATCGACCTCTCCTTCCGGCTTGATCTGGCTCAACATGAAGATGTAGTCACGGTCGGAAGCCACGAGCTGGCTCCCGGTGAGCTTGAAGTTGTAAGGAGTGATGGGGTAGCGGCGGTTGTCCACGTCCCGCACGAAGAGGCGCGTTCCGGTCGAGACCTCCACCTGCTCCCCTTCCTTGGTCGCCATCACCTTGTTGGCTCCTTCCGCTGCCTGGAGCTCCTTCATCTGGTCCATCGAGATGTGGTAGGTGTTGTAGCAGGCCATGGACCCGAAGGCTAGTGCCACGAGGAGTGCAACGAGCTTCTTCATCGAATCCTCCTGATGCCAAACGGCAAATCAGACCGGACAAAGGTACTTCAACCCGCCGGCCAGTGCAACAGAATTTTGGGCTGGATTTCCGGCCTACTTCGAAACCGGTGCCAGGCCGATCCCGGCAACGATGTCCCGATGGATTTTCGCCCAGTCCGCACCCTCCGCCAGGATCGCCAGGAACGTGTCGTCCCCGGCCACCGTTCCAATCACCCCGCCCAATCCCAGGTGGTCCATGGCCAGAGCCGCTGCCTGCGCATGACCGGGGCCCGTCCGGAGCACCAGGATGTTCACCGAGCGTTCCACCCCCTGCACCAGCCGCTTGAAGGTCTCTTCGTACTGCTGACGGGACGACGGCTGGCTCCCGGGCAGCACATACCGGGACCCCGTGCTCCCCAGGGGCACCTTGATCACTCCGAGCTCCCGGAGATCCCGCGACAGAGTCGCCTGGTTCACGTCCACTCCCAGGTCGGCCAGACGCTTCTGGAGCTGATTCTGACTGGAGACCTCCTCCCGCTGGATCAGCTCCATCAACAGCTTCCAGCGACGCCTCCTGTTTTCGGCACGTTCGGCCATGTCCTCCTCCGCCTACTCACACGCATCCAGCATGTCGTACAAGCCGCCCGACAGATTCTTGAACCAGCTCGGGTCCGCAATGTCGATCCGGGCACGATCCTCGAACAGCTCCTGGGCCGACCCGTATCCGTGCTTCTGGAGAATAACCAGGTACGGCTCGATGGATTTGCTCTTCTCTTCGACCATCCGCTCGAGCTCGGCGTAGGGCTCCCGCAGCGTGGCAAAGCTTGATTCCGGGTCGAAGTCGATGTTCGCCTTGCAGGCCAGGTCTCGATACGCGGCCTCAAACCGCGAAAGCTTCTGCATGTACGGGTCGGTCACCTCCGGCTGGGGCCCGGGCTCCGGCTCTTCCACCCTCGTGGCCACCGGCTCTTCCTTCACCTGCGCTCCAGAGCAGCTCACGACAAGCGCCAGCCCGGATACCATCCCAAGAACCAGCAGCATCCCCCGTGTGCTCTTCATGTCTCCCTCCTTTCTTGCTGCCCCCTCGAGGGCCCCTCCCGCGTGGTCGGGGCTGTGTGGGGGCAGTACCCACTGCCCACTGCCCACTGCCCACTGCTCACTGCCACTTCTCCCCTACATCCCTTCCTTCTCCAGTCTCGCCAGGTAGACTGCCACTTGGCTCCAGACCGACGACCGCCAGAACTGCTCCAGGGCATCGAGCTTGTCCTGGTAGCTGGTCCGGTCCCGCAGCACCATGGCGATCTGGTATGCGACCTTGGCACTCTCCGGGACGGCCCCCGCGTGCTTGAGCGCCAGGGCAGCGTTCTCCCGGGCCTTCTCCTCTGCCAGAGTCAGGGTGGCTACCAGGGCCTTCTCCCGCTCCACGCCCGCCAGGTTCCCGCCGGAATCCAGCTTGACCCCGATGGAATAGAACTTCGCCACCAGCGAGGACGAGGCGAAGAAGGAGGACAGCGCTCCCGCCAGCCTCGCCAGCGACAGCGGCAATCCCGACTCCGCCCACCCCATCTTCCCGCTGTCCGGCAGCTTCAGGTTGAACTGGGCGGTCCGGTACCCGGGCTCCTTCTCCATCAGCACCGTGGCCACCTTCTCCATCGACTTGCCCGACTTGTCCGCCACCTCGCGCACGAAGATGGCATCGAAGTACTCCACGTTGGCCGAGGCTGCCCCCTGGAACAGACGAGCCACCTCCTCGATCCGCTTGAGCCGGGTACCGCCCCCTCCCACCGCCTCCCCCAGCAGCGCCAGGTTGTCGAGCGCAAGCCCGGCATTTACCTCCAGCGCCGCAATCTCCGACAGCGGCTTGTACATCTCGGCAAACAGCCCCACCAGCTCCTTGACGTCCTTGCCCTCCTCCAGGGCCCCCTTCATCCGCATCAGCAGGTCGCCGTACTGGGCCTTGGCAAACTCCCGGCTCACGACCGCCGAGATCGCCGCCTCGTAGGCATCGAGCAGCAGCACCGCCCGATTCAGGCTGTCCGCATTGGTTCGGGACAGCTCTTCGAATACCTTGTCCAGCTTCTTCTTCCCCTCTTCTTCCAGCTCGCCGAAGATCTTCAGGGCCTCGACCGGATTGCCCGTGGAGAGACGATCCACCATGGCCGCAGCCAGCAGCACCGTCCGGGACGAGAGGTAGGATGTCACGGCCTTCCAGTAGGCAGCGGCCACAAGCCCTTCGTTCAGCAGGGCCGTGGCATCGTCGTACTCGAGCGACGCATCCTGCCACAGCGGCTCGAACTTCTCCGCCTGCGAGAGCTGACGAGACGCCTCGTACGCCTCCTGCGACCTCACGAGCCAGTCCTGCGCCTTGCCCTTGAGCAGCTCATACTCAGCGCTCGAAAGGGCCATCTCCGTCCGCCGAAGCGGCTTGGTCCTCGGCAGCGGTCGGTCCACGAGGCATTGGTAAGCCTGCACCAGGTCCTCCACCTCGACCGCCTCCACCCCCTCTCGCCGGGCCAGCTCGATCACGTCCAGCGTCTGCCCGGAACCCGGCTGTTCCCCAGCTCCTTCCGTTCCCCCGCCCACCTCCTCGAACCGCTGGCCGACCGGGAAGCAGAACCGCTTCTTGCCCGCCTTGGTCGCAGCGGCAAGCTTCTGGATGACACCGCCGACCGGACCGATCGTCCCGTCCGGGTTGATCGTCCCGGTCATGGTGGCATCCTCCGACAGCCGGTCCCCCTCCAGGATCGCCATCACCGCCACCGCAAACAGACCGCCGGCCGAAGGACCGTCCACCCGTCCGGCCAGCGTCTCCGTCTCCACCGAGTACCGGAAGTCCAACGGATTGCCGTTGATCTGCAGTGTACCTGTCAGGGCCGCCACCCACAGGGCCACCCGCCACAGCTCACTGGTTCCTCCCGGCTTGGTCTCGAACACTCCCAGCGACATCCCGGTGCGGCTCGGCTCCAGCTTGACCCGGGCATGGCTCATCCCCCCTTCCCCGGACCTTCCCTCCCGAACCCCCTTGATCCAGAGGAAGTCCACCTCAGCGCTTCCGCCCCTGCCGGTTGCCGGAGAGCACCCCGCCACCAGCATCCAGATGCCCAGCAGCCCACTCAACGCACGAACCATGGATTCCTCCGGAGCCAGCCTTCCAGTGGCCACAATACCCCGCATAATTATGTGATGTCCAGGGAGATCGACCAGGGGAGTGCCCGGCCCGACCGCCTCGAGTCCGCCCGGTCCCTCTACCGCTCGAGGCCAACCTCGGCCTCGCTCTCCAGGACTTCCACCGTCCCCTCGAGCCGGCCGTCGGCCAGCAGCATCTCCACCCGATCCCCTACCGCCGCGGCCGAGCAGCGGGTCACCGCCACCCGCTCCGGAAGCCTGCGGACGATGGCATACCCACGCTCCAGAACCGCTTGCGGACCGAGCTGCTCCAACTGGGCACCGGCATGCTCCACCCGACGCCTGGCCCGGTCGAGCAGGTTGTCCATCGCCACGAGCAGCCCGCGGCCGAGCCCCGCCGCCCGCTCCGACTGGCGCTCCACGGCAGCAGCCGGGTGCGCCCCCGCCAGTGCGGCCTTCATCCTGGCCAGCCGCTCCGCAGACCGCTGGAGTTGCCGGTCCGACAGCTCGAACACCCGGTCCACCAGGTCCGCCACGCGCATCTCCCGCTCTTCCAGCATCCGGTCGACCAAGCGGTCCATGGAGAGGCCGGCCTCGTCCAGCCCCGCCCTCAGCTCGGCACGGTCCGGAACCACCATCTGGGCCGCCGCAGTGGGGGTCGGTGCCCGCCGGTCCGCGGCAAAGTCGCACAGCGGCGTGTCCACCTCGTGCCCGACTGCCGAAATCACCGGCGTCCGGCAGGCAGCCACCGCCCGCACGACGGCCTCGTCCGAGAACGGCAGCAGATCCTCGAACGCCCCGCCGCCCCGGCCCACGATGATCACGTCGACCTCCGGGTCCTCATCGAGCACCGTGAGCCCCGACACGATGTCGCGGGCCGCCGCATCCCCCTGGACCTGCGCCGGATAGAGCTTCACACGGCTGGGAAACCGCTCCTCGATGATCCGCAGCATGTCCCGGATGGCGGCCCCGGTCTCGGAGGTCACGATCCCGATGGTCGACGGCAGGTAGGGGATCTCCTTCTTGCGGGCCTCGTCGAACAACCCCTCCTGCGCCAGCCGCCCCTTCAGCTCCTCCAGCTTCTGGAGCAGCAGCCCCCGCCCCTGCGGTCGCACCTGGTCGATGACGAGCCGGTAGCCGCCCGACGGCTCGTACAGGCTGATCCGCCCGTGGCAGACCACCTGCAGGCCGTCCACCAGCTCGTCCGGGCGCAGCGCCAGGAATCGAAGCTGCCCCCGGAAGATGATTCCGTTGAGCCTGGCCCCCTCGTCCTTCAAGGTCAGGTACACGTGACCGGAGCCGTGCAGCTTGCTTCCCACGACTTCGCCCGATACCCAGACGTCCGGGAACTCCCCTTCCAGGAGATCCTTCATGCGGGCGGTCAGCCCGCTCACCGACAGGATGTCTTGTTCCATGGAAACCTGCTGACCGTCCGACCCACGGCCCGTGGCGTTCTAGAAGTTGTACGCAGCGTGCTTGCCCGCCGTCCCGCCCATGCCCGGGTTGCCCTTCGAGGCACCGCCCTGGCCGCCGGTACCGCCAGCCCCGGCCAGCGTCACCGGGTTCTGGTTCTTGTAGCCCGCCAGCACCTCGGGCGGCGTGACCAGCGAGAATACGAAGATCCCGATCGAGGAGCCGCCGCACCCACCACCACCTCCTCCTCCATGTCCTCCATTGCCTCCATGGCCGCCGGCACCGCCTTCACCTGCGCACCAGATGAGCTGGTTTCCCGACCCATCCTGGCCGCCGGAACCGCCCCAGCCTCCAGCACCGCCGTTGCGCCCCTTGCCGCCGCGGCCGCCGGTGCCGCCGCAACCAGTCGATATCTGGTTCTTCTCCAGCACCGGGTACCCCGCGGGCTCCTTGGTCCATGCCAGGAAGATGCCGAAGCAGCCTCCTCCCCCGGTCCCCGGATCGCCCCCCGAACCCGCACATCCGCCGCTGCCGCCTCCTCCGCCGCTGCCACCGATGTCCCAGCCGCCGAGAGGATCCTGGCACCCGTGCGTTTCCACGCCACCCCCGGCACCGCCGCCGCCCCCCCCCGCACCGGGCAGCGCATAACCACCCGTCACGCCGGGCAATGCGGACCAGTCCCCATTGGCCACCGCTCCCTCGGTGTTCACGCACCCGGCCCCGGGCCCTCCGCTGGCACCCTCCAGGCCTCCCTTCCCGTTCTGGCCGTCCGTTCCGTAGAGGCTCAGGTGGCAGTATGAGCAGTTCAGGTAGTCCCACTCGCACTTCTTCCCGTCGAACAGCACCGTCTGCATGGCATCATAGCCCGCCGACCCCCCGACTCCCCCCTTGCCGGCCGGAAGCCCGCTCGTGCCTCCCTCCACCAGGTTCGGGTTCTGGTTCTCCGAGATCGGGCAGGCCGACGAGGGACCGAACTCGTCGTAGTCCGGGCAAACCGAAGCCCCGCCAAGCCCGCCGGAAACGTCCGCTCCCGGACACGTGTGCTTTCCCCCCGCACCGCCCGCGGTCGAGCTCCCGTTGCACCCTTCCGTCGGTAGATCCGATGCCGGCTTCCCTGACTGACCCGCCGCACCGTCCAGACCGTCGACCCCCATCTTGCCGCTTTCTCCCGGGCCACCCTTGCCGGCAATGAGCTGGTTGTCCCGCACCACGAGGTTCGCACCGGCATCGAGCAGGTGAATCACGTACGACGAGCGCCCCACCGCCAGTGCATCCGGCCCTTTGACCACGAACCCCTCGAACGAGCTCTTCGTCACCCCCACTCCGTTGGCTACGACGGTTGCCTGGAGTGCCCCGGGCAACGGGCTTCCCGTCAGCGTCGACACATACTGCGCCGGCTTGCGCACCGAGAAGTCCGGAGAGAATCCACCGAACACCTGCACCCCGTCCACCAGCGCAATGCTCTCCACGTACGCACCCTCGGCAACATACAAGTGCTTCTTGGCCTTCTCCTTGCACCGCTGGAGCCCCATGCTTATCGTCCGCACGGGAAGCTCCGGAGTCCCCGGATTCGTGTCGCTTCCCGCCACCGAAACGAAGATCGCATTGGCCGGATCCCCGTCGATGCCGTCACAGTTCTGGTCGATGCCGTCCGGAGGATCGTCGGCCGAAACGAACGGGCACTCGCAACCGTTCACCAGCAACTTGTCCAGGTCCACCCACAAGTCGTTGCACTTCATCACGCAGACCGGAACGGCCGGAACCGGGTCGCACACCGACTTGGCATTCGGGAAGATCTGGACCGTGCAGTCGTTTCCGCACCCGCCGCAATCCTTGTCCGTCGAGTACTGCCCGCTCACCGGGTCCACGAACCCCTCGTCCACCACCTGGTCGCAGTTGTCGTCCTTGTAATTGCACGTCTCCGTCTCCGGAGGAGGAGCATCACACACCAGACCCGCTTCCCCCTCGCACTGGAAGAACCCGGCGCAGCTCCCGACGCCCGGAATGGCATTGGCGCAGGGAAGCACCCCATCCAGATCCTCGTCCACCACGCCGTCGCAGTCGTTGTCCACAGCGTCGCACTCCTCCGCAACGGGCACTGCCGCATCGCACGCAAGCCAGCCCGCAGCCTCACACACCTGATAGCCGAGGCACGTGCCGAGCTCGCTGCTGTTGGCGCAGGTCTTGACCAGCCCCACCGTATCCGGCGTGCACTCGCAGCTCCCGGTCACCGGCTGGCAGCTCCCCTCGCCCGAAGGCTCGCCCGAGTCCGACTCGCATTCATACCCTTCCGGGCATTCGGAGGTGCAGTCGGGCAGGCAGTACTTCCCCCCCCCTACGTCGTAGCACCCGCCGCCGGGGCAGTCCCCGTCAAGCTCGCACGGCACGCAGGCCGCACCCGTCATCACCACGCAGGTCATCCCGTCGGCCGTGTAGTAGCCCGGGTCACACGCCCCCACCTTGCACACCGGTGGCGGCGGTGCCAGCGAGCAGAATCCCGTTCCGTTCTCGATGGCCTCGGCGCACGAGTTCCCGCACTCCCCGCAGTACTCAGGACCGAAGTACCATTCGCCGACCTTGAAATCCTCGTCCGTCTCCCCGTCGCAGTCGTTGTCCAGCTCGTCGCATTCCTCGGCCGCCGGGACCGCCGCATCACAGGCCCAGATCCCCTTGTCCTCACACGAAGCCAGCCCCAGGCAAGTGCCGAACTCGTTCTCGTTCGCACACGCCTTCTTGTCCGTCACCCCCGGGTCGCACGCACACACTCCCCCAAGCGGCTGGCAGAAGTACCCCAGCGCAAACTCCTCGCACGTGAAGCCCTCGGAGCAGAACCCGTTGGGACAAGGAAGCAGGCAGAAGCTGCCGTCTCCCATGGCCACGCACGAGCCCGTCTGGCACGTACCGTCCCCCACGCACGGATCACAGAGCCCGAAGCCGCCCGCAACATCGACCGCATCCCCGGGAACAACCTCAAGAGCACCGATCTCCGAGTCCACCTGCATCTTGCTGGCCGGCGAGCTGGGGCACCCCGGAAGCAGCAGCGCCGCAAACCCGAGCGCCACAAATCCGGGCGCTACGAACCGCTGCGGCCGGGACCTCGACGCCGCCGGTCTAGGCGCTCCGAGCTCCGGCATTGCCAACCTCAACCCCGAAAACAGAGAGCCAACTCCACCCCGCCCGTCGGTCCAGTTCTTCCTGCCGCCCATGTTCGACCTCTTGGCTGTTGCACCGCCGTCGCCATGATACGCAGGCGGGCGGAGCGACACAAGAACTCCCGATGTCTTGTTGCGCTCCAAAGTCTACAGGTCGTCTGGTCGAGCCAGCACCTCGAACCCCTCTGCCTCGAAGTGCCGGTCGAACGTGAAGGCTGTCGACGTCCAGTTTCCCCGTGCATGCCCCGGATCGGTGGGGTAACATGGTGACCCACGGAGGTTCCAGCAATGAAGCCCAGCATCCCAGGTTCGGCGTGTTTGGCCAGGCTCGCCAGTCCCCTCGGTTTCCCGGCGCTGATACTTTGCGTGGCGCTTTCATCGGCCTGCGGCGCCAAGTCCGACGGGTCGGACGTGCCTGCCCCGAGCGACACAGAGGGGGCGGAGGTGCCTGCCCCGAGCGACACAGAGGGGGCGGACGTGCCTGCCCCGGGCGACGTTGAAGGGTCGGACGTGCCTGCCGCGGGCGACGTCGAGGGTTCGGACGTGCCTGCCCCGAGCGACGTCGAGGGTTCGGACGTGCCTGCCCCGAGCGACACAGAGGGGGCGGATGTGCCGGACGTCTGCCCTGCTCCACCCCCCGGTCCCCACGCCCGTCTGTGCGAGATCGGCTGCGACGGCCCGGAGTCCTGTGGCGACGGCAACATGTGCCTCCAGTTCCAGGACATCGGCCAGTTCTTCTGTGCGACCCCCTGCACCGGAGTCCCCCCCTCCTGCCCGTTCGGCTTCTACTGTGCGGATGTGAGCGGCAAGTCGATGTGCGTCCCGTCGTCCGGAGATTGCCGCACCGCCCTCCTCGGAGTCGACTGCAACGCGCTCGAATCGGACCTCGCCGGCCTGTGCAAAAACGACTATCCTGTCTGCACGTCCACCGACTGGCGTCCCGGCTACTGCACGGCTGCGTGCGATACGGACGCAGACTGCCCCGGAGCCTTCCGCCGCTGTCTGCCCACTCCGGATCCCTGCCTTCCCCCCAAGGTCTGTCGGGCCGCATGGGAGTCGGGCCCCGAAGGCTGCGGGGTGGTCTCGGGGGACAGTGCGGGCAATGGGTCGTCCTGTCGGGACGACGACGATTGCATGCCCGACCAGGATTGCGTCAAGCCCCCGTTCGAACAGAAGCTGCGCCCCTTCTGCGCGGCCGCCTGCAACCTCGACGGCGACTGCCCTGCGGGGACCGTGTGCGAGGACGTCGCAGGAAGCAAGCGGTGCATCCCTCCCTCTTGCCAGTGCCTGCTGTCGAACGGCTCCCTCTACGATCAGGTGCTCGAGGCTCTGGAGCTCCCCCGCTGCAAAGCCATGTTCCGACGGGACTGGCTGATGCTTTTCCCCTATGCCCTCTCGCACGATCCCTGGCGCCTGCGTCACTTCCACGACCTGCACGACTTCCCCGAAGCTGCGCTGCCCGCCGCATCCGATGACGTCGCCGGCCTGGTCGCCAAGAAGGGCCCGGAGCGCGTCGTCGAGGCCATCCGAAAGAGCATGACGCTCATCGAGCGCACCGAAGACTACTCGTTTCTTCCCGCCGAAGCCCCCGACGGCCCGGCGGACGCAGTCGCCACGTTCATTCTGGCTGCGGGCGGGACCCCCGACTCGGCCAAGCTCTCCCTCGCGCTCGCCCCTCTCCCGAGCGAGCTGGCACCTGCATTCACTGACATCGTGACGGCCATGACCGGCGCCGTTTACGCCCGCAAACAGGCATCGAAGACGCTCGGTGACACCGAGCTCGAGAAGTACCTCTTCGACCTGACCCACGGCTTTGTCGCCATCCCCAAGAGCAAGCTGGGGCTTCCTGCCGGCAACAAGGACGTACAGAAGGCGCTGCTCGGCAAGTTCGATGTCGGCTTGATCGGGTCTGCTGCCATCGTGCTTGCGGAAACTGTCGAGGCCGCCTTCGACAAGGGGCAGCTTGCCCCCGATGCCAAGTACACCGGCTTCTCCATCAAGATCGACACGCCGGCGGGCCTGATCCTCGTGGGAGACAACGGCGACACGACCTGGGATGCCCAGGAGCTCGGTACCTCCGAGATCGCACTGCTTATCGATACAGGCGGGAACGACACCTACCGGATTCCGGCCGGAGCGAACGCCACGCTGGACAATCCCGTGTCGATTCTCATCGATCTGTCGGGCAAGGATGACTACGGATACGTCGAGGCCGCCCCGGCACTCGACCCGCTTCTGCTCCCCGAGGACGAGGACGGACGATACACCCCCAAGAAGCCGCCCAACGAGGACAACGGGCCGTTCTCTCTCTCGGACCGCAACCGTCAGGGGAGCGGACGGCTCGGGGTCGGGATGCTGTACGACCTCGGCAGCGATGTCGACCACTACGCTTCCCTCCGCCTGTCGCAGGGATTCGGCGTGCTCGGGGTAGGCGTCCTCTACGACGCCGGCGGCGACGACTTCTACGATGCCGAAGCCGCATCCCAGGGTGCGGGCATCTTCGGAATCGGAATCCTGGCCGATGACGGCGGAGACGACCTCTACACCGCGTTCCAGTGCGTGCAGGGGTTTGCCTACGCGTACGCCGTTGGCATCCTGCTGGACCAGGCGGGCAACGATGGCTACACCGCTCGTCTCGGCGACCCGGCAATGGGCGGCTACCCGCTCTACTATAATCCGCAAAACCCTGGAAAATCAAATACTTCCATGTCTCAAGGGTTTGGTTTCGGCCGTCGGGCGGACATGACCGACGGCGTGTTCATGTCCGGTGGATTCGGCATCCTGGTGGACCAGGCCGGGGACGACGTGTACCAGGCGGACATCTTCGGCCAGGGCGGCGGCTACTGGTTCGGTACCGGGATCCTGGCAGACCAGGGAGGCAGTGACTCCTACTCCGGACGCTGGTACGTGCAGGGAGCCGCTGCCCACTACGCCACCGGGATCCTGCTGGAGGGGAGCGGCGACGACCTGTACAACCCCGACCCGTCCATTCCGCTGCTCAACGCCAGCGTTGGCCTGGGGCACGACTGGTCGCTGGGAATCCTGCACGACAAGGCGGGCAACGACGACTACCGTGCCCCGAGCCTTGCCGTCGGGGCTGGCAACGCGGACGGCCTCGGCTTCCTCGTCGACGGACAGGGGGACGATTCCTGGTGGTCCTCCGCCAACAACACGTTCGGGCATGCCAACGCTGGGGACTACGCCAAGTACCCGGTCTTCGAGACCTTTCCCTGCATCGGCATCTTCCTGGACGGCGGCGGCCAGGATGCGTACGAGCGTCCCGACATGACGACCGTGTTGCTGGAGGACGATTCCGTCTGGGTCAACCCGGCCCCGAACAGCCTCCCGGACATCGAGAAGGGAGGCGGTGCTGACGGAAACGGAGCTCCGGTCGGCTTTGCCGGTCTATAGGCCCCGCTCGAGACAGAGCTGCCCCGAGCTGACTCCGGGGAGGACAGGCGACGGGGTGCGACAGAACGTGGGGAAGCACCCCTGACAGACCGGCAATGCCCGGTGGGAGGTCCAACGTGTCCAGAACAGTCGTGATTGCCCTCCTGGCCGGCCTGCTGGGGGCAGCGCTCGCAACGGGCACCATCCTGCTCCTCTACGGGCCGCCCGGAAGCCGGCCGACCTCCGGCGCATCCGTCCGGCCGGACCCCGCTGAGTCGGACGTGAGCGACCTTTCCGAGGACGTCGAGGACGACGCTACGTTGCCGGGCGAAACCCTCGAATTCGACCCGTCCTCCCGCACACCGCCCGCGCCGAGCCCCGCTCCGGTTTCCCCGCCATCCCCCTCCGCCGGGCCCGTCTCGCCGTCGCCCCCGGCCGTCGCCCCCTCGCCTCCCCAGCCCCTTGGGGTCGCGTCATCGTCCCAATTGGCTGCGCCGGCTGCCTCGGGCCCATCCCATCCCCCCGTCCCCTCAGGTCCCCCGGCGTCGGGGGGTACCCCGGCCGCCCCGGTCGCCGAGCCCCCGGGCCACCCGCTGGCACCTCCGTCTTCCGAGCCGGCCTCGTCGAGCTCTGGCGACGTCGTCTCCGACGTCCCGGAAGTGGAAGAGGCCCCCCTGGTCTGGGACATTGACAAGGAATCGATCCACCAGGCCCTCGTTTCCCAGATGCCCAAGTTCAAGGAGTGCTACTCGGCATGGGCTGCCATGCAGCCCGACCTGGCCGGGCGCCTCAAGATTGGCTTCACCATCGGCCGGGCCAATCCTGGAGACGAGAACGCATCGGTGATCCAGGCCGACGTGCTCGATTCCCAGCTCGACAACGAGTTCTTCCAAGGGTGCATCCTGCGGACGGTCGAGGACTTGAAGTTCGTCCCTCCCGAAGGAATCATCCGTGTCAACATCCCCTATGTCTTCCGCCAGGAGGAGTGAGCCCATGCATTCCCGAGCTCCCGACTCAGCGAGAGGCTGGCCATCGACTGCGGCTCCGGCCGTCCTCGTCGCGCTGTTCCTCGCCCTGTCCGCCGCCGACGTCCAGGCCCAGGTCTTCTCGTCGGACCGTCCCGGCGGCGTCACGCTCGCCCCCCTTGGCACCAAGGACAGCCTGAACAACTGGTCGCTGGGTACCAGCGGAATCGTCGGCTGTACCGGTGGCCCCGCGTTCATGCTGACCGTTGCCACCCAGGGGTCGATCTTCGCGGTCAGCGACGGCATGTTTGACGGCATGCCCTATGTCTGGCCCATCGCCTCCATGGAGGACCTGGGCGACGCACTGGCCGGCAGCTCGGTCTACCAGATCAACGCGGTCGCGTCGACCCCGTCCCGGGACCTCATCTACGTGGGCTTCCAACCTGTCGCCTGGACGGCTGCCGTGCCCATCGTGAGCGTCGATCTCCACGGCGAGGTCACCCCGGTCGTCACCTCGGCCGAGCTCGAAGAGGTCGCCGGTCCCGGCGCCGCCGTCATGGCGCTCTCCGTCGCTCCCGATGAAACCCTCTATGCCTCGATGAGGTCGCAGGTGGAAGGTACCCTCATCGAGATCCACCCGGACCAGCCGGAGGGGCAGCGGGTCAGTGCGCGGCTCACCACCGACGATCTGCTGAGCGAGCTCCCTGCCGTGAGCCACGATATCCCCTGGATTTGGGGCAACTCCATCGCATCGGACGGGCAGGGCAGGGTTCTGTTCCAGGCCGACGTGGTCCCTGAGGGAGGCGATGATCCCCTCTGCGTCCTCATCCGCCTCGATCCGGACGGTACGCTCGTCGAGATGACCTCACGGGAGGGGGAGATCCCCGCCCTTCCCAGCTATGACTTCAACGTCCCCGACTACCCCTGCCAGAGCACCCGGGAAGGGCTCGTCTATGATCCCGTGTTCGACCTCGTGGTGGGCGTCGGCAACGGCATGTGGTTCCTCTCCCCCGACGAGCCGGGCAAGGCAGACCTCGTGCTCCAGCCGTTTGCCATCGAGAGCCTCGTGTACGAGCTCATCGGGCCGGACTATGTCAATCACCAGCCCAGCCCCGCGGCCCCCGGCAACTGCCTGGGCTTCATCGGTGCCCAGGGGGTCCGGGTCTACGGCTCGATGAAATGGATCCTCTACGGCGTGGCCCTCGACCCCCTTCGCCTCGACCTCGATCGGGACCTCCTGCTCGGGGAGGAAGAGGGGGTCTGGGGAACAGACCCCGTCGAGGCCGATTCCGACGGCGGGGGCCTCGTGGATGGAGCCGAGGTGCTCGACCACACCGACCCGCTCGACCCTGCCGACGACCGCGTCCTCCCGTCCTTCTCCGACCGCTGGAGCATGTCCGCACGATTCTGGGGATCCCGGTTCTGGGACGCGTTTGCCGGCACCTTCAACCGGTACGTCGTGGCGAAACCGGACGGCAGCCTCCTCTTCTCGGTATGGGGCAACCAGCCGGGGCGCTGCACCGTGGCCCGCTGGACCGACTGGGACCACCCCGCCCAAATGCTGTCCCAGGGGGCCTGCGAGTCCCACCAGGAGCTCGACAAGGACGGAAACATCCTGTGCGACTACGACACCCCGTCGTCCGGTGCCGCCACACACCCCGTCGACGGATCCCCCGCTGCCCCTCTTGTCGATCCGGCCGTCCAGGACGTGCTCGTCGGCGATTCGAACGTCACGGGGATTGCCGCCCGCCCCGACGGAACCCGCTTCGTGGCCTACGAGAACGGCCGGCTGCTTCGTATCGAGCCGGATGGCTCCGCAGCGCTCCTCTACGACTCCCATGAGGACCTGCTGAAATCGGGGACCATCGACGAGAACGACGGGTGCTTTTCCTGCTGCACCTGCTCCGCCCCTCTCGGCCCTATCGTCTACGAGCCGGTCCGCTCGATCGTGTACGTCTGGGTCAACTTCACCCTCTACTATGGGAGCACGTCCTTGTCGCCCATCCTGGTGGCCGTCCTGCCGGACAACTCCCTCCGGATCATCGTCGAGGCCGACATCTTCCGCCCGTTCCAGGCTCAGCTCGGCGGCCAGAGCATCGTGGACGTGGAGCCCGACATGTCCGGAGGCCTCTGGGTCCTGACCACCTCCGGAATCGACCGTTCTCTTGCCCGCCTCGATGCCAACATGGTCCTCCATACCGACCCCTGGTTCGCCACTCCCGTTGGCATCACCGGCCCTGGCGGCCCCGGTGACATCCCCTGGTGGGCCCTGGCTCACGCAGACGACATCGCCGTGACCCCCGATGGCCGGGTCTTCCTCCTCCCCATGTACAGCTACGAGCAGTACCCCCCCGCCTACTTTCCCTCCGAGCTCATCTCGGTCGAGCCTGTGGTCCGGGCCGGCGACATCCTCTCCGTCCACCCGCAGGAAAAGGGCCTTGGCAAGCTCGACCCCCGAGGCGGTGGCATCAACCTCGTCTTCGAGGGAGATCTTCAGCGCCCCGTCTCCGTTGCCGGGACCGTCGAGAAGGTCGTCGTCGCCGACGCCGACCGCCACGAGCTGCTGGTCTATGAGCTCAAGAAAGACGGATCGCTCAAGAAGCCTGCCCCTCTCGGACAGATCCAGGAGCCGGGCGGAATCGACATCGATGCCGACGGCAGCATCCTCGTCGTGGACCGGGCAGCCAAATCCGTGCTGCGCGTCGAGTCCGACGGCACACAGACCCCCGCAGTCCAGGGCAACCCCTTTGCTGACCCCCGTGACGTGGTCGCCCTCCGGTCCGGCGAGCTCGCAGTCTCGGACAATTCCGCCGGGAGCATCTTCCTGGTCGGAGCCGACCGCGTCGCCAAGCCGGTGGCCTCGGCTCCCGGGGCCGATGCTCTGACCGTCATCGACGGTCTGGCATGGGTCGTCTCCACCCCGGCGGACAAGCTCCCTCCGCTTCGCATCGCGTCGGACGGCCAGACCCGTCTGGGCAGCAAGGTCCCCCAGGAGCTCGCCTATCTGGACAACCCCGGCGGCATGAGCGCAGACCTGGAGGGGAACGTGTTCTGGATCGTCTGGGGCGGCTTCCACTTTGACTCGGTCTACAACGCCTCCCAGACTCGGGTCCTGCGCCTGACGCCAGACGGCTACATGTCTCCCATGGTTCGCTCCGGCCTGCCGTCCACCCAGACCCCGGGAGACGTCTACGTCGTCCGCTCAAGCGACGCACAGCTTCCCCGTCTCCCCGGCGAGGTCGAGCCTCCCCCTCCGTTCGTCGAGGCCGTCGACGGAGCCGACGTCGCCACTCATCAGGACATCGCCCCGGCGGATACCATCGACGGTTCCCCTTCTCCCTCTACTTCGGGTGGCTGCAGCGCAGCTCCGATCCGCTCTGCACGGTTCAGCAGGGTGCTCCCCGCCGCCGGACTGCTGGCGCTCATCTGCTTCCTCGGTTTCCTGGCCCTCGTGCGGTACGGTCGCTTCGGGCGTCATAAGTCGGCGGGTGACGCAACATCGCGGGAGTTGTGTCGCTCCGGGCGTCATAAGTCGGCGGATGATGCAACATCGCGGGAGTTGTGTCGCTCCGGGCGTCATAAGTCGGCGGATGATGCAACATCGCGGGAGTTGTGTCGCTCCGGGCGTCATAAGTCGGCGGATGTTCTGGCGCCGGCCCTCGGCCTGCTCCTTCTCCTGGGGCTTGTCAGCCTGCCGGGATGCTCTTCTCCCCGCACCCCGTCACCGGGAGACGTCACGACCGACGGCGGAGCAGAGGCCTCCGTGGGGGACGCCCGGTATGCGCCTGAAACCATCCCCCCCGAGTGCAAGGGGAAGGACCTCTGTCCTCCCGGCATCGACCCGGTCTGTGCGGGTCCGACCAGCAGCAGGAGCTGCCATCTCGACCAGGACGGATGCTATGTCTGGTCCAAGGAAATCGTCTGCCCTGGCGGTGTGGCGTGCAAGGACGGGATGTGTCAGATCTGCTTCCCGAACTGTCGGGGCCTCCAGTGCGGCGATGACGGATGCGGCGGCTCCTGCGGGGAATGCGCCGCTCCGGAGACCTGCTGCAACGGCTTTTGCGCCCCCTGCAAGGTGGATTGCTCCGGCAAGGCCTGCGGCGACGACGGGACGGGCGGCACCTGTGGCAAGTGCCCGGCAAACTTCGTCTGCTCCAAGGGTAAGTGCTTCCAGCCCGGCACCGGGACGTGCGTGGACTACTTCGAGTGTTCGTCCTCCTGCCCGGAGTGGAGCGACCCCTGCTGGGAAGACTGCGAGTCCTATGCCTCGGACCAGGCCAGGTATCAGGCCACCCTTCTCAACGCTTGCACCCTCGAGCAGTGCGCCCCCTGCCTGGACATGAAGCCGCGTGACAAGGCCCTCGAGTGCCTGGACGAGTGCGCCCTCGAGTACTGTTCAGCACCTCACGACGCTTGCGTCAACGACATTCCCCCGAACACGTAGAAGCCGTGTCGACGAGCCGGACCGGAAGGGGATCCGTCCGACCGATGCATCTTGGCAGCGGGCGAGTTCGCCCTGCAGGCAGCCGGCTCGGAGGCGAGCCCCCCTGTTGCCGTCGATCGTGGCATCCGCACCGAGGTTGCAAACCTGACCCCGAGTCCGTAAACTCCGACTCAACTGAGAGGAGGTGCTCGCCAATGAGGAACATGCGGCTGTTGTCTATCCTGCTCCTGGCCGGTCTGTCCGGCTCGTGCGGCGACCGGCCCGACCCATTCGAGTCCTGGGAGGCCCCCCAGGGACCGTACATCGTCTCCAACCAGGTCGCCTACCTGGACAAGAACTGGGACGAGCTGGTCGTGCTCGGAGTCGAGAAGAAGGATCCGACGCCCACGGTGCAGCGCATCCCGGTCGAGGCCGAGGCCTCCGTCATCGGCACCCTCACCTCCGTCGACTCGCTGCTCCTGCGCGTCCCCGGAACCGGGCGCATCCAGAGCGTCAAGCCCGCCCTTGCCGAGGTCACCGACTATGACCTCGAGAGCCCGTTCGATCGGTTCCTCATCCGCCAGGATCCGCCCACGCTGGCGGCCTGGTTCAGCGAGAATGCCCAGGCCGGCGATTCTGCGGTCCTGTTCAGCAAGGGGGACGTAGCCTTCGTCGACCTCACCAGGAAGAAGGATGCGGTCACCCGTTTCACGCTGCCCACTTACGGCGGAGCGCCCCTGGGGGTCGAGATCGCAGACACGGTGCCGGCCGCATCCGGAAGCCGGCGCTTCGCATTCGTCCGGTGGAACTCCTTTCTCTCCCTGGTCGACATCGACAACTCGAAGCTGAAGGAGACTGCAATTCCTCTCAAGGCCCCCGATTCGGACGCCCAGGTGTTGCCCCTGCCGCTCCAGTTCGTGACCGGCTCGAGTCACCTGACCGCGCTCTTCCTCGCCCAGGCCAGCCCCGACCTCTACGTCCTCGACGTCGATGCCGAAGCGGCCCAGGGAGCGGGTACCGGAGTCTCCCTCAACGTCTTCCCGACCGCACAGGGGGCCTCGACGTTCAAGACCTTCATGGACAAGGACAACCTGCTCACCGTGCTGGTGCTCTGCCCCGGCTCCAGGACCGCCGCCGTCGTTCGGCCCGAGACGTCGGATGTCCTCCTCTACCCCCTCGACTTCACCGCCCACGACGTCACCGTGTTCACCATGCCCGTCGAGGACGGCAAGGAAGAACGCTTCGCCTTCCTGTTCAGCAGCAGCGGCGATTCCTATGGCTACTATTTCGTCGAGCTCGACCACCTGGCCGACAAGAAGAGCAAGGCCTTCCACCTCTTCAACCTGCCTGCCCCGGTCCGCCGGGTCTACATGGTCGACAAGGATCGGTTCCTGGTGATGCACTCGAGCGGCTCGTCCCCCATGTCGCTCGTGACCGTCTCCTCGGGCGAGGTGATCTCTCTGGGAGGCATCCCCAACCTGTTTGCCGAGGTGTTCGCTCCGGACGGCACCACTTTGTACGCGCTCAGCCAGTCGGGCCGCATCGTCCGCTTCGACACCGCCGACTTCTCGGCCTCGAGCATCGACGTCAAGCACGTGGTCAGCCCGGGCAGTCTGAGACTCGTGGCCGACAAGGGGCTCCTCTTCGCCTGGGACGACAACGGCCTGGTCGTGGCACCGGACGACTTCGAAACCGCCAGCGACGCGGTGGAGATCGCCCAGCCCGTCCTGTTCGGCCTGGACCGCTAGGAGGATACCATGCGAAACGGACTGATTCCCTGCAAGGCCTTCTCGGCCATTCTGCTCGCCCTGGCGCTCGTGGCGCCTCTCCAGGCCCTGGCGGAAGAGGACTTCCTCGAAGTCCACCTCACCGGTGGCTTCGAAACCGTGCTCACCCAGGATGGCGGGTTCGACTACGTCTCCAAGACCGACTGGATGGCGACCGGCACCGTCGCCGCAGAAGTGGAAGTCTGGGACGAGCTCTTCGTCCGCCTGGCCCTCGCCTCGGGCGATTCCTCCGAGTACTTCTACGACAACTACTTCGCCTCCCTCTCCATCGTGGAACCCCAGCTCGGCCTGCGCAAGGGGTACTCCATCGTCGAGGGGATCCGCCCCTACGTCGCGGCCATCGCCACCTACACCGTGGCGGACGTGGACATCGACCTGACGTCCGAGACCGGCATCTCCCGTGATTCGGGCATCGGTGACGGACGGTTTGGAGGCAAGTTCTCGGGCGGCGTCGAGCTGTTCCTCCCCCGCCGGGTCTTCCACGGCAAGGGAGAGCGCAGCGGCTTCTTCAAGGACTTCACCCTCGGGATGTCCGTCGAGTGCGGATACGCGCTTCGGCAGGCGATCCCGCTGAGCGGACTCTCGCAGGAGAAGGAGCAGGGCACCACGGGGAAGGACTCGATGATCCCGGGACGGCACGATCTCGGCGACCTTTCCCTGTCCGGCTTTTTCATCGCCGGCGACTTCCGCTTCATGTTCTAGGAGGTGACGAGATGAAGACCTTGCAGACAAGAGCACTTTCGGCCCTCCTTCTGGCGCTCGTGCCGCTGGCCATGGCCCTGTACGGAGCAGGCTGCGGGGCCGGCGGGATGGATACCGGGGCCGCATACGAATCCGACTGGGGCGGCGCTGGCGGCGGTCAGGGCGGGTACGAAGATACCCTTTCCCCTGCTGGGGACGTTGCTGCCTCAGCGGACTACGGCCCTCCGCCTACTCCCGAGGAGGAGATGCTCCTCAACCTCAAGGCCCCGCAGGCCAGCCAGAACTACGTCTACATCGCAGCCACGGACCGGGATTCCCTCGTGCGGATCAGCGCGGACGACCCGCCCCAGATCGACATCATCCCGGTCGGAGGACACCCCACCGTCGTCGCCACCGTCCCCGGCTCCGACACCGCACTCGTCATCAACTCCGGAACGCAGGACGTCTCGATCGTGCGCACCCAGGACGGCAAGGACGACGTCACCACCCTCGACGTCCTCCCCTATGTCAACCTCCTGGCCGTGTCGCCGGACGGCAAGTACGCCATCGCCTACTACAATGACCTGGCCGCCGAGCCCGGCGACCCCGTCGGCGACTTCCAGACCATCTCCGTCATCATCCTCGAGGAGGGCAAGGACCAGGCCCGCCTCGTCTCCACAGGCTTCCACATCACCGAGATCTACTTCCACCAGAGCAAGTCGATCGCCTATCTCGTCACCAACGACGGCATCTCGGTGCTCGAGCTGGACAAGGTCAAGGACGGCGTGATCACGCCGATCATCCCGGTCTCCGAGGACCCCCTGGACGACCCCGAGATGCGGGAGGTCCTGATCACCGAAGACGGGGACTTCGCCGTCGTCCGCAACCTCGCCGAGCCCGTTGTCTCCGTCGTCGACCTCGAATCCGAGCTCATCGTGACCACGGAAGTCAAGGGACTCCCCACCGACGTCGACCTCATCCCCGGAGTCGACAAGGTGCTCCTCACCCTGCGCGAGCAGGGGCTCGCCTACGTGGGCGACCTCGAGAAGCTCCAGGCCGGCGACGACGACGCCCTGATCTCCATCGACATCCAGGGGAGCCAGGCCGGCGCCGCAGTCGTCACGGCCGACGGGACCCGGGCCGTGCTGTACACCACGGTCGGGATGGTCAAGGCCGTTGCCGTGATGGACCTTGACGACGCAGCGTACCCCTGGAAGTCCTGGCCCCTCCAGAAGGGGGTCGTGGGCGTGGCCGTCTCCGACAAGGGCTCGACCGCCGTCATCTTCCACCAGGCCGAAGGCTACACCGCCGGCTCCAGCGACGTCGAGAAGACCATCGCTGCCACCGAGGGGTTCACCCTGTTCAACATCGAGTCCGGCTATCGCAAGCTCATCCAGACCGAGCACCGCTACACCCAGCACCTGTTCGTCGCAGACAAACAGAAGGGGGACCTGGCCGCCTACGTGCTCACTCCCGACCCTTACGGAGGGGCCTTTGGCGTGACCCACTCGGTCCAGGCCGCGGTCCTGTCCACCTACATCTCGACCCCCATCCCCATCGCGTCCGAGCCCGTGGCCATGGTCTTCATCCCCCAGGCCCGCAAAGTCGCCGTCGCCCAGGACCACCAGAACGGACGCATCACGTTCATCGACGTGGATACGGGCAAGACCTGGTCGGTCACCGGCTACGAGATCAACGGCATGATCCACTGAGCTCCCCGGGCCCAAGTCGAACCGCAGGCAATCCTTGAGCACACCTTGAGCCCGGAACAGGCGAACTCCCTTCTGGTTGAGAAGTTCTCTGGCCGACGGCTTGTCAGGGGGCAAGGGCCGGGGTAGAGTCGCTCCCATGTTGGCTCGACTTCCACCAGCCCCGGCTGCACCGATTGGCCTTCTGAGAAGCCTCCACCGGGTGCTCATTCCGCTGTCGCTGGCTCTCCTGGTCGCCTGCTCCGGCCGCCCCACCTGCCGCGATTCCTGCGAGCGGGTCGTGGCCCGAGTCATCGATGACGCCCGGGCCGCCGGAGCCGATGCCGACCGGGCCGAAGCCGACATGGAGGTCGCCGTCTCCGCCTGCGTGGCAACCTGCGGTGGGGACTACGCTCCCAGTCTGTCGCAACCCTCCATGCCCCCCTCCGCCCCCGCAGGCGCCCCCGCGTCCCCTTGCTCCACTGCAGGCGCTCCTGCGTCCCCTTCAGGGGCCGTACCAGCTCCTGCTTTCCCCCGTGCCACCGCTCCGGCCCTCACTTCGGAGCATGAGCGAGTCGAAGCCGAGCCGTGCCGGCTAGGGGGTGGGGTGGGCTGCCTCCGCTTCGAGCCCCGGTGCGCCGCACTCGCCGGAATCCCCTCCGCCTGTGACCGGCTGCCGGAAGGGGAGGAGCGAGACGACTGCTACGCCAACGCACGCATCCTTGCCGTCGTGTCCCGCCAAGCCGATGCCGTCTGCCCCCTGGCGCCTCCGGATGCGGCCTCCCTGTGCGGGGCGTTGTCAGGGGACCGGGACTGCGCCACTCTCGAGGCCGGGCGAGCCGAGATCTGCAGGCAGTTCCGCTCCGGCACTCCCGCATCCGATCCGGCCCGGTTTCTCCTGGCCGCAGCGCGGCATGACCTTCAGCTCTGCACGGCCATTGAGGACGCCTCGGACCGGGCCTCCTGCACCGCGGCGTTGTCCGGCCCCGAGGCCTGCCCCACCGTGCTCGAGCTGTCGGCCGAGGCCTCGTCTTGCCTCGGGAGCACGCTGAAGGAGCCTCCCCCCCCGAGTGCTCCTGCCTCCCGTGCTCCGGAGTGGCTTCCCTCGGTCTTTGGCATCCTGGAGCTGCTGTCCGCGGGCTTCTGGCTCTTCCTTCCGTTCTGGCTCGTCGGAGTCCTGAGACGGGGGCGAGAGGTGCTCAGCCCATCGGGGCTGGGCCTGAAGGCCTCTCCCAACCGACACCTGCACCCCGCTCTCTCCTGGCTCTCACGGCCCCCGTTCTCGTGGCTTTCCCGGCCCCCGTTCTCGTCGCTGGCCCGGCCCCCATTCTCGTCGCTGGCCCGGCCCCCGCTTGCCTGGCTCGGTCTGTCCGTGATGGCCTTCCTGCTCCTGCGTTTCCTCCTGGTGCCCCTGGCCCCTCTCAATTTCGCCGAGTATGGCCGACTTCTCCCTGGGCACGAGCAGGATCTCGCCCGGTTGGCGTACGCCTTCCAGCCCCTCCTGTTGCGGCCGCTTCAGGCGTTGCTCGGGTCTTCGTTCGACTCCGCATTCCTGTTGAACGGCCTGCTGGCCGTGCTCGCACAGGCGGCGCTGTTCGACGTCCTGATCTCGATGCGGGCCGGCCGTGCGGCGCTTCTCGCCGTGCCGCTCCTGGCGCTGAACCCGGTCTTCCTCCGCATGTCCGGGACCACGGCTGAGACCGTCGGTGCCGCGTTTGCCGCCCTCCTCCTGTTCGGCCTTGCGCTTCGGGCTCCTCGTGATCGGGGGGCAGCCATGGCACTGCCTCTCGGAGTCGCTCTGCTGGCGGCGTGGAGGCCCGAGGGAGTATTCCTGGCTCCCGTCCTCCTGCTCCCTGCCTTCGTCGAGGGGCTGGCAATCCGGTCGCGCACGGAACCGTTGTGGGTGGCGGCCACCCGGCCCTTGCTGCTCCTGGCCGCTCTGGGCGTGGAGATCCTGTTCCTCTTCCTGTTTCTCAAACTGCCTTTGCCAACCACCCCTGCAGGCCTTCTCCCCTCCCATGCCGTGGAGCTGCTCCGGGAGCTGCTTCTCCCCAGGTTCTTCTCGCCTTTGCTTCTCCCGTTGGCAGCGGCCGGAGCGGCCTTCTTCCTGTTCAGCGGCATGCGACGCGACGGGGCCCGGAGCACTCCGGATTCAGCGCCTGTTCCCGGGACGGCCTGGCGATTGGCAGCTCCTGCCCTTGCCGTCGTGCTCTCCAGCCTTCTCCTTCTGGCACTCTGGACGGTCCAGGGGGTGGAGAAGAACCTCGTCTTCGGCACATCCAGGTACGCCGTCATGCTGCTGCCCTGGCTTCTCCTGGCTGTCACGCTCCTCTTCCGAAGCGACACGTCCGGGGGGATGAAGCGAGCGGCTGCCCTGGTGGCGATCGTGCTGCTCTCCTATGTCCCTCAGTGGCCCCTGCTGTGGACGGAGGCGGACACGCAGACCGAGTTCCGCTTCCTCCGGGAGACGGTCACGCTTCTTCCGGACGAGGCCCTGGTGCTCGTCCCTGCGGCCCCGGCGGGGAATGACGAGTTTGCCCCCGAGGCAGCCGCCGCCTCGATCCTGGCTGACCGGCCCAACCCGGTATCCTGGATGCCGCTTGCCGATGGGGTCGACGGCGACGCCCTGGCCACCCGCAGGCCGCTCTACCTGCTGACCGGGAGATACCCGGGGTGCGGGGACGTCGAGCGGTTGCGCCGCCGCTGTCGCCTGGTGCCGGTTGCCTCACTTCGTGTCGCTTCCAGGCCGGACCTGGCTCTCTTCCCAGTTCCGTGTCCCCGGGAGGGACCGACCCTCGACTTCTCATTGGAGCTCGTCTCGTGTCCCACCGCGATCCATTGGGCCGGGCGGGGACAGGCTCGTCATTCGGTGGGGTCCCCCGTCGAGCGGAACCCGAAGTAGTCGAGCCAGCGATACACCTGTCGGCGGTCGCACCCATAGTGGCGGGCGATGGCGGACACGTTGCCCGACAGCTCGGCGAAGACTCCGAGGAACTCCTCTCGTGGCGGCGGTCCTGACCTTCGATGCCGCACGTTCGGGCCCTGCATCCAATCCTGGCGCTGTGACCCGTCTGCAGGCGGGGACTCCACGGCGGTCGGTGGGATTTCGTCTCCTTGCCGGCCTGCAGGCTCCCCGGGGTGTTGCCCGTCCCCGTCCAAGGGGATCGGAGCGAGCTGCTCGAGCGCCCTCGTGACCGAAGAGACCGATGCCCGCTCGGCCATCTCCTCCACGGTCCGAAGCGGGACGCCCGGATTCCGTCTTGCCGTGCGGACCGACTTGATGAGCTGTCTCACGTTGCGGGGCCAGGGGTGCAACAGCAGCTCCTCGGCAAGCTGCAGCGAGAGCTGGAACGTCCCATTGTCCGGCTGCTCGCTGTCCAGCCCCCACAGGGCCAGCGACAGGATGTCCTCACGGCGTTCCCGCAGCGGCGGAATCAGGAGGACGTGGTCCTCCAGCCGACCCAGCAGGTCGGAGCGGAACCCTGCCTGAGAATCCTGGAGTGCCCCGAAGTTGTTGGTAGCCGCAATGATCTTCACGTCGACGGCCTGCTCCTGCGTGCCGCCGACCGGAACCACCTTGTGTTCCTCCACTGCCCGCAGGAGCTTGACCTGCAGCCGGACGGGAACCTCGCCGATCTCGTCCAGCAGCAAGGTGCCCCCGTGGGCCTCGGCAAACACTCCTGCCTGGGCGATGTCCGCCCCTGTATACGCCCCCTTCACGCTGCCAAAGAGCGTGCTCTCCATGAGGGTTTCCGGGACGGCAGCACAGTTGACCGCAAGGTATCGCCCTCTCCGGCCGCTCAGGAGATGCAGCGTGTGGGCCAGAAGGTCCTTGCCGGTTCCTGTCTCTCCAAGGAGCAGCACGTTTCCCCTGTCCTGGGCAGCAAGCTGCAGCTCGGCCAGTAGACGGGCAACGGGCTGACTCTGCCCCACCACGTGGTATTGCCGGTACTTCCTGAGGTCGGCCGGCGGCTGGGCGGTGAGGACGAAAAGCGAGTTGCCCGCCCGGACCACGTCCTGCGGGCCGATCCAGGACGACTGGACCTGTCGGCCGTTGACGAACGTCCCGTTCGAGCTTCTCAGGTCGTCCACTCTCCACCGGCCTCGATCGAAGGCCACCGAGAAGTGGTTGCGGGAGACGGCCTCGTCGTCGACGACCCAGCTCGGCGTCCCGACCGGCTCTCGACCCACCACGATCTGCTTCTCGACTCGCACCATCGGAAGCGGCCAGCCGGAGCGATTCGCCATGGGGAATACCCGGCAAAGCCAGATGCCGGGGGGGCCGTTGCTCCCGTCTGCCCGAGGAGGATCCTGCTTGACCGTGATGCCTTTGATCACAGGAGGCGAAGTATCCATGTCGTCCCGCGCATCAATCTCCCAAAACCAACGAAACCACCGCCCGCATGATATGCGGTTGTTCCCCGCCTGTCCACTCAAAACGAGCCTCTGGCGACGCACCATGAGTCCTCAACTTCCCACTCCGGCAGTCTCCTTCTCTCTCGCTGCAGCGGGGAATTCCTGGTCTTTTTTGAGATTGCAGTAAGGGCCGGGGAGTGCTAGGCTATGGCCCGTGTTTTGTGGAGGTGTGCCCGCTGGCAATGAGCGAGCAGTTCATCTGCATCAGTTGCTGGAAGGAGTTCACTGCGGCTGCCGAAGAGGTGGCGGCTCGCGGGGGCAAAGTGGTGTGCCCACTTTGCGGCTACGTCCAGACCAGCGGTGCTGACGTGGATGCCGTGGTTCACAACCCCTCTCATCCACAACCCAAGCTCGAGAATCCCGGGGCCGAGATCGACAAGACGATCTCCCAGGAGCTGGCCTGGGGAAACGTGTCCTCCGATGAGGACGATCTCCCCATCGGCGAAGAGGAGCACACAGACCGGGTCGACGTCCCGGCCGACGTCATGCTGTTGAAGCGCGATTCCCACCCCGAGGGAGAGGTCGCCTTCGATTCCGGCGAGGCGGACGAGCCCACTCCCCTGGAGCCCATTCGACTCCCCGGCAGCCGGGAGCCTTCGGCCGGAGTCCTGGTGCGCGACATGAGCCCGCTGGCTCAGCCGGGAAGGACCCCGGCGCAGCCCAGGGTCGTCTCCTGGCAGCTCAAGACTCCGTCGGGCCTCACCTTCAAGTTCACCGACCCGGAAGCTCTCCTGGGGTGGAAGAAGAAACTGGCCACCTACAAGGAGCTCCACGTGTCTCCGGATGGCGAGCGCTGGGTCGATTTCGCTCGTTTCGTCCGCGAGTTCGAGGAGCTCGGCGATCCGATGAAGGCCTTCATCCTCTCCTCGAGCCTCGGAGATGCCGACTTGCCCCCGCCCACTCCTGTCGACGTCTCGGAGGATTCCGACTCCGCTGAGAGCACCGGCGAGGACGTCACGGCAGGACGCTCCTCCAGCCGTCCCTCCAACCAGGTCACCACCGGCGTGGGCTTCACGTTCAAGGTCAAGGAGGAGCGTGAGGCAGGCTGGGGTCGCTATCTCCTCTTTGCCATCCTCGGCGTCGGCCTCGGAGCCGGAATCATCATGGCAGTGCTCTACCTGACGGGCAACTGGACCCCCGTCCCCTAGCGTCCAGGCATCGAGAGTCAAGTCTGAGCGAATGAGGCGTGGCTCCAAGGCCACGTCGCAGTGAGCAACGAGCGTAGCTGCTGAGGCGACCATGCCAGAGGCACGAGACAGGACCAGCTGCAAGGCGCGAACGAGCGAGCGAATGAGGCGTGGCCCGCGCCACGTCGCAGTGAGCAAGCGACCGAGCTACGCCGCAGATGGTCCTGTATTCGTGACTCTGGCTACTGCTTGCGGAGGACGAAGGGATAGTTGACCTTCACGACGCCGCCACCCTGGGGAGCCGGGAAGCGCCAGGTCATGATCTTCTGCTCGACGCACCCTTCCAGCTCCTTGTCCGCCAGGGAGGAGTTGATCACCTTGGCCGACATGACCGATCCGGTCGGGGAAATCACGAAGGAAACAGTGAGCTTGCCTTCCAGCTCGGGGTTCTTCTGGAACGCCTTCTGGTAGCACCACCGGATCTTGGCAAGCTGCTTGCGGATGTAGTTCTTGACGACCTCGCGGTCCAGCTTGCCGCCACCCGACATGTCGAAGTTGGCCGACGGCGTGATCTTGACCGCCTTGTCCTTGAACTTCGGGTTCTTGACCGAGCTCGAGACCTTCTTCTTGTCGAGCTCCTCGAAGTCCTTGCCCGAGATGAGGTTGTCCCCTCTCATGGCCGCTCCGTCGGCACCGACCGATCCGGCAAACCCACCGGCACCGGCCGCTCCGCCTTCGCCTTCCAGCCCGGAGCCGGAGCCGGCCACGCCCGACAGATCGAACGGGTCGCTGTCCGCAGAGCCGCCCAGATCCATGCCGCCGGACCCGAGACCGCTGATGGCCAGATCTCCCACCGGCTGGAACGAAGAATCGATGTCCATCCCGCCGGCACCGAAGTTGGACCCCACCACCTTCATACCCGCGTTGTTCAGGGCCGCCAGAGCACCGGTCGACCGGACCTTGTCCTTGGAGACCGGCGTGCTCATCGAGGAAAGCTTCTTCTTGTCCGACTTGGTCTTGAGGTCGCTGACGAGCGACTTCTTCTCCGCCGTGGTGAACGCCACCTTCTTGGTGACGACCCGCTTCTCCTCGACCACCTTCTCTTCCAGGAGCGGATCCTTCTCGACTTCCTCGTCCAACGGCTCGTCCTCGTCCTTCTTCACTTCCTCCTGCTTCTCCTCCTTCTTCTTCTCCTTCTCGACGTCGTCCTTCTTCTTCTCCTCCTCTTCCTTCTTCTGCTTCTCGGCCTTGATCAGGGTCTTGAAGGAGCGGGACTGGGCCGCTGCAAGCTTCACCACCCGCTCGGTCTTGGGGGCCGCCATCATCGACAGCAGGAAGAGCGCACACAGGAAGAATGCCAGCCCGAAGCTCGACAGGAACGGGACGTTGATCTCGCCCAGCAGACCGGCCTTGGGTTCCCGCAGGGACGGATCGAGACCCAGGATGAACGTGACATGGCCGATCTCGATGCGGGCCCGGGTCTTGTAGTCCAGGGGCAACAGGTTCTTCTCCCGCATGAACGAGGTCTTCTTGATGTCCTCGACCGGCAGGATCTGCCCTTCCATCATGATTCGGCCGCGCACGGCCTGGTTCTCCAGGTTCAGCGCCGGCTTGTTCTTGTAGGACACGATGAGGTCATAGTCCTCGGACCCCAGGAGATCCTGCGGTACGAAGAAGTCCGCCCGCTTCGACTGGCCCACCCGGATTGATTTGAACTGTGCCTCCCGAGGCCAGGCAAACAGATCCTTGACCATGACGAAGACCATGATGTCCGTGATGATGAAGCACACGATCACCGCGGTCAGGGCCGGGCCGTAGTCAGCCATCTTGCCGGCAACGTACATGCTCCGCAGGGACGAGTAGTACGCCCAGACGAACCATAGCTCCACCGCCAGCACCGACACCGTGAACGCGATGCTGTGCACGATGTGCTTGGCCGATTTGCCGAACCGGCTGACCGCAACCACCGAGTCGCCCCACATCTGAGCGATGTTGAGCACCGGGCGGTGCACCAACTCGTACGACTTCCACTTCGCCCCGTCGCGGGCCGAAGCCTTCGGAACCGGCGCCTCGGCGGCCTTCTTGACCCGAATCGCCAGCGTCGTGTCGCCCACCTTGAGCTCGTCTCCGTCGGACAGCAGGATGCTCTCCGCGATCCGGTTCCCGTGCAGGTAAGTGCCCGTGCTGGTCCCCAGGTCACGCAGCCGAACGGCCCCCTCCGGAGACACTTCGATGCGGGCGTGCTCTTTGCCCGCTGCCGTCTCCTCGAGCGGTACGTCGCACGATACGGCGCGGCCAATCAGGAAGGAGCTCTTCGAGAAGGTGTACGGCTTCTCCTTCCCCGATGCATCCCGGACGACGACTGTGATTTCTACCTTGCTCTGGCTCATTGCACCAACCTATCCACGGGCTAGAGGTCCTCAGCCGATCGAACGATCTCGTCCACAAAATCCTGTCGGATCTTGATCAGGCTGGCGATCTTCTCCTGCTCGATCACGCCGACGAAGCCCATCTCCGGCTTGAGGAAGCTCACGGTCACCTCGTCCTCCTCGAAGTTGAAGACCGTCTCGTCGGCCCCCTTCTTCTTGTCCTTGGCCTGGACCAGGGCTGGCAGCCCGATGGAGAACGCCACTGCCACTGCGACCATCGTCAGAAGCCTCTTCATGGTCTTCCTCCCATTGCGACCCGATTATAGCTCACTCTCCCCCAATGCACCATAGTCGCCGTATTGCCCGGTTCCAAACCCCGGCAGGCGGCGCACTGACACCCGACCCCATGCCGGGTTCCCATCATTTTCCACCCTCGCTCGGACTTCCCGTCTCGGCCGGCTTCTCCGGTTCCGCCGGCTTCTCGGTCCCCGTCTCGGCCGGCTTCTCAGGCTCTGCCGGCTTCCCGGTCCCGGTCTCGGTCTCGGCCGGTTTCTCCGGTTCCGCGGGCTTCTCGGTCCCCGGTTCCTCCGCGGGCTTCTCGGGCTCGGCCGGCTTCTCCGGCTCCGGCGGACGTTCCGCCTCGAGCTTCTTCATTTCCTCCATGGCCTTGATCGTCTCGCGGATACCCTTGATGCGGAGCTCCATCTCCTTGAACTTCGGGTGCTTCTTGTCCAGCCGGCTCTGGAATTCCTGGCAGGTGCCGAGAGCGCTCTGGAGGTCCTGGATGTACTCGTGCTCCAGGATGCAGAGGTTGTACCGGCCATCGAGCTGGGAAGGATCGCGGTTGACGAGGTCCCTGAGCAGCTTGCGGGCTTCGTCGAAGCGCTCCAGTCCACGCAGCGAGAGGGCATAGGAGATCTGGAACTCGGTGTTGGCCGGCTCAGCCTTGAGCACGATTTCAAACTCCCGGGCAGCCAGCTCGAAGTCCTTGAAGTTGAGAGAAACGGCCGCCAGGTTCTTGTGGGCATCGAGATAGGCGGAATCGGCCATGGTGGCGGCCTGGAAGAGCGTGATGGACCCCTTGATGTCATCCCGCTTGAGCTGGATGAGGCCCATGAGGTTCAGGATCGGGGCATTGTTCTTGTCGATGCGCAGGGCGCTCTCGCAGACCAGCTCGCCGACGTCGTACTGCCCCTTGCGGAACAGGGCGATGGCCATGTTGAGGTACGCATTCATGTTGTTGGGATCGCCCAGGAGAGCGATTCGGCAGTGCTTGATCGCCTCGTCCAGATTCCCCTCATTGAGGGCCTTCTGGGACAGATAGTTCCGGGCCGGAGCGCAGTACTTGTCGGCCAGGAGCGCCTGGTCGATGAGCATGGTGGCCTTGTCGGTCTCGTTGTTGAGCGCGGCCAGCACGCCGAGCTGCGCCGTGGCTTCGGAGAAGTCCGGTGCCCGGCTCAGCACCTGCTGGAAGTAGCTGGCGGCCTTGTCGCGGGCCCCGAGGCGGAGGTAGAACACGCCAAGGTCGTACACGGCCTCGACCACGGGGTCGTTGCCGCCGGACAGGCGGAGCAGCTCGGCCTCGACCTCGCTGCCCAGGGCAAGTTGAGCCGGGTCCGCCTTGAGGCGCTCGAGTGCCTTGCGGAGCTCGGCACCGGGGCCGGTTTCCTCGATGGGAGCGGCCGCTTCGCCGACGGTCTCCTCGGTCCCCTCTCCTCCCTCGGTCGCTTCGACGTCGACGGGGGAATCGCCCGTGGGAGTCTCCTCGAGAGGGGAATCCCCGGTTGCCGGGGTCTCATCCGCAGGCTGGGAGAGGGCCGGCAACGCGGCCACGGTCAACGACAAGAAGGTTGCAATGGCGAGCAGCGTTCTCATTTCGTCTCACCTCCCGGTGCGGGCGTGCCGGTCGGAGCAGCCCCGGGCGGGGTTTCTCCTGCTGGCGGCGCCGTCCCCGCCGGTGGAGTCCCTGCCGGTGGAGTCCCTGGCGGTGGAGTCCCTGCCGGCGGAGTCCCTGCCGGCGGAGTCCCCGGAGCCGGAGGTACCGGCTTGCTGCCCGACTCGTCGGCAGAGGCCTTGAACACCACCACCTTGCGCAGCTTGAAGTCGGGGGGATTGGCTCCTGCCGAGAGGAAGCCGGGCCGGACACGGTATTCCTTCATGCCCGCGAACTGGAATTCCAGCACAGACAGGCGCTGTTCCGCCTTTTCCGTGTAGTCATTGAAAATATGGTTGGTCTTGGCTTCCTCCAGGCATTTCTTGTAGGCAGCGGCGGCCTTCGTGCGGAAGGCCTGGGCAGCCTCGGAGAGCTGGAGCTTGTACTCCTCCTGTTCGTCCTCGGTCAGCCCGGGGGGCATGGGGGAGTTCTCGAAGTCGTCGCCGAACTTCTCCCAGGCAGCACCGATCTTGTACAGAGCGGCGCTGTTCCAGAAGGGCTGCTTGAGGCTGAGGACGGTGAGGTAGAGCTTCTCCGCCTCGGTGGTGATGCGGATCTTCTTCTCCGTGTCCTCCTTGAGGGTCTTGCGGGTCAGCTTGATGCTGACGGCCTCTTCGAACATGGCGTCCGCATTGTTGAAGTAGGCCCAGGCGATGGCGGTGATGCCTCGGCGGCCCACCTTCTTCTTGTCTTCGTCGGAAAGCTTCTTGAACGTGTCGATGACGGCCTCGAACTGCTTGCGGGCCTCCTTGATCTTCTTTTGCGCGGCCAGGCACTCGCCGATCTCCTGGTATGCGGCCAGGAGGAGGTTGACGCCGCCGGCAGCCCGGTACCTGGCCAGGTAGTTGTTGTAGTGCTTGATGGCCTCGGTGTACTTCCCCTCCCGCTTGTAAAGGGTGCCGATGTCGAAGAAGACGGCCGGGACCTTCGGGTCCTTCTTGAACAGGTTGATGTACCGCTCGTAGTTGCGGATCGCCTCCTGGTTCTGGCCCAGACCCCGGCGGAACGCGGACGCGAAGATCAGCGCTTCCTTGACCTTGACCTCCTTGGGGTGGTCCTGCGCGTACTTCTCGTAGTAATCGGCTGCCTGGTCGTAGACTGCGGCCGCCCGGTAGGTCTCCGCAATCAGGTACAAGGCCCGGGGGCCGAGCTTGGAGGAGCGGGCGCAGCAGTTGTAGAGCTGGGCGTTGGCCTTGAGGGCCTTCTCGTACTTGCGGGCCCGCTGGTAGTTGACGGCCGCGTTGTAGAGCGACTTGTCCATGAGCTTGGACTCGGGGAACTTCACGGTGTAGTCCACGAAGCAATCCGCCGCAGCCTCGAACTGCTTATCGAACTCGTACTGGAAGCACCGGTTGAACTTGGCCCGGTCGCGGATCTTGTTGATGATGGCCAGCAGCTCCCCTTGGGCCAGGGCCGGCATGGCGTACAGCTTGTCGGCCCAGGCGTTGAGGCTGTTGATGTCGCGAAGCATGGTGAAGCTGGACAGGAGCAGTTTGGCCGAGTCCGGGGCCACTTCGCTGGTCGGATACTGCTCGACCAGCTCGGACAGCCGAGGGGCCGCATCCTTGAAGTGATTGAAATCATACAGGATCTTTGCCGCAGCGAACTTGGCCTGGATGATCTCTTCCGGGTCGTCCGAACCGATGCCGACGAAGCGGTCGCACGCGGTGACCATGTTGGCATACTGCTCGGGGATCTCGGTCTCTTTGGCCTGGTCTTCTTCCTCCTCCCCCTTGACCACGGTCTTCTTCGAGGTGTCGATGACCTTGTAGTAGCACATCAGGGCGGTGTAGGCAGCCTCCTTGGCGTACTTGCCCTGGGGATCCATGGCAATCACGCGCTCGTACTCGACGACGGCCTTGCCGTAGTCTTCGAGCTGGTAGAGCAGGATGGCGTGGTTCATCAGCATCTGGTAGCGGCCCGAGCCCTCGGGGAACAGGCGCAGATAGTGGTCGTACACCTCCTGGGCCAGGAGCATGGCCTTCTTCTCCATGGTCTTCTGGGCCTCGAAGTGGTAGGTGATGGCCATAGTGCGCAGGAGCTCTTCGACCTTCTCCTTCTCCTGGGCGATGACGGAGGAGTTCTCCTTCTGGAGAGCCTCGTACAGCTCGACCATCCGGATGATCTCAGTGCGGGTCCGGACCTTGTCCGCAGTCTTGTCCGCTGCCTCGACGATGTTGCGCTGGTAGGTGAGGACGGTAGGCGATTCCGGCTCTTCCGCAATGATGTTGCGGTACATCGTGATCGCCTTCTCGTACTCGCCCTGGTCCAGGTACAGCCGGGCAAGCCGGGCCGACAGCACCAGGTAGATCTCCGGAGCGATTCCCTTGAAGAACGGGATGGCCTTGGCTTCCTTGCCGATCTGGCTGTAAGCCAGGACGATGTCCTTCTGGGCCTCGGCCTTCAGGCCGATTTTGCCGGTGGTGCCTTCCTTCTCGGCCTCCATGGCGTACTGGATGACTTCAACGAACTTCTTGAAAGCCTCCTCGTACTCGCCCATGTTGTAATGACACCAGGCCTGCTTGTAGATGGCAAATGGATAAATCTTAGAATCCGGGAAACTAATAACTCTTTTGTAGAATTCGATTGCGGTGTCGAACTCGTCCTGCTGGAAATAATACTCTCCAACGTTCACAAGAGCATCGGGGAGGTATTTTGATTCTGGGAAGCTCGTGATTAGTTGGGTATAGTAATTATACCCAGCTTCGTACTCGCTCATCTGGGTGCTGAAGTTGCCCAGGTAGAAGAGGACCATGTCGAGCTTGTCGTAGTCCGGGTACTTCTGCTCGATTTCCTGGAAGATCTTGATGGCCTTGCGGCGCCATTCCTTCTGCTGCTCCAGCAGGCCGTCCCGCTTGGCCTCGGCGAGGCGGACGCGTTCTTCGTCGTTGGCGTTCTGGGCAGCTAGGATCTCCTTGTCGAGCTCATCGGAGTAGGCCTGCATGAAGTAGCTCTCGGCCTTTTCCCAGTAGAGGTTGGCAAGACGAGCGTAGTAGACCGGCTTTTCCGGATCGTCTTCTTCGGCGTAGTCGATGATGCGGTACAGCGACTCGATGGCGGCCTGGAGCTTCTCTTCGGAAGCGCTGGGCTTGACCCGGTAGAGGTCTTCTGCGGAGAGACCCGGTCGAGGCTTCTTACCCTTGGTCTCCTCCTTCGGCTTGACCTCTTCCTTCTTGACCTCGCCTCCGGTATCGATCTTCGGGACATAGCCCTTCCCCTGCCCGTAGGACGGGACTGGGGGGGCATATGCCGCAAGCAGGACGATGGCGAACAGTAGGGCTCGTTTCATGGTGCCTCCCGCCTCTGAGCTCCGCTAGGGCTTTGCCGGCTTCGGTGCTTCCGGGCACAGGTTCTCAACTCGGAAAAGATAGGAATCCAGCTCGTCCTTCCAATACTCGCCGTCGAAGGGCCATGCGAGGTGCTCGTCGTCCCGACGGACGACCCAGCCGGTGCTTTGCCCCTGGGCCTTTGCGCCCTCGCGCTTGCCTTCGATGACTTCCTTGAGGGCGTTGAGCGACTCGAACTTGACCTTCATGGCCTGGCCGACGAGGCGTTGGAGCTCGCGGCGCTTGAGGTCGAGCCGGGCGCGGGCCTGCTCGCCGGTTTCGCCGATGGCCAGCTCTCGGTAGGTGACGAGCTCGCCCAGGAGCCGCTCGGCCAGGTCCTTCTGGACCGCGGCCTGGCGCATGCTCTCGAGGAGGGCCTCCTCGCGGTCGAGCGCGACGATGAACGAGAAGAGGCGGTAGAGCTTCTTGTCCGCCAGGGCGAGGTTGAAGATTCTCTTGAGCTTGCGGGAGAACCCCTTGCCCTTGGCCGACAGGGCCGCGAGCCAGTAGTAGAAGTCCGCAGGGTCCTCGTTCTGGGCAAGCTGGGTGTTCATCTCCTTGCGGAGGTCGTCGTACTCGCGCACGAAGGCGTCGACGACGACGATGGCATCCTCGTAGCGGCAGTTGGAGAAGAGAATCACGGCCTGCAGGACGCGGGACTCGGGGAAGTACTGCTCCTCGAAGTACGGGGAGTTGAGCGTGTGCAGGTTGCCCATGGCCCGCTCGTTGTTGTTGGCCCGGAAGAAGGTCCAACTCTTCTCGAACAGGGCCTGCAGCCAGTCGCCCGAGTACTTCTCGATTTCGTCGTAGTACTTGAGTGCCCGGTCGAAGTCGCCGGTGGAGTAGAAGATTCGGGCGATGGCCATGATGGCCCGCGACCGGAACTTCTGCGCGAGGGCCGACGGAGCCACGCTGCCCTGGACGTAGCGCAGGACCTCCTTGAAGGCGTCGAGCGATTCCTTGGCCTTGTTGCGGCGGGCGTGGATGGCCCCGGTCAGGTAGGTGGACGGGAGGTAATGCTCCTCGGACTTGGCGTCGACGACCTTGAGGGCATCCAGTGCGGAATCGAGATCGTCCTGGGTGTAGTAGAACTGGCCCACTGTATGGGCGATCTCGTTCTTCAGCTCGGGTGGGTAGCTCTCCGCCGGATAGGCAGCCAGGTACTCACGAACCCCCTGGAACCCCGGTACCTCGCGGGAAATCTGCACCAGCCAGGGCAGGGTCTTGAGGAAGTAGGCGTGGGTATCGCCGCCGTCCACGATACGGGCGAAGTAGGTGAAGGAGGAGTAGACCAGGCCGAGGTTGTGGAGGTTGACGGCCATGGCATACTCGGCCTCTTTGTAGTAGTCCTCCACCGGCTCCCCGCGCTCGAGGATTCCGTTGAAGGCGACGCAGGCCTCGTAGTAGTAGCCGTTGTCGGCCAGGGTGGTGCCTTCCTTGAGCAGCCCCAGGAAGAACTGGCGCTTGCCGGAATCCGCCGCAGCGGCGGCGGCCGGAGTCTCCTCCTCTTCCTGGCACAGCCCGACGTGGCTCCACATCCCGAGGCACAGGATCACGGCCAATGCAGACAGCGGTCTCATCATCCCCTCTCCCTCGTGCGCGGTGCGTAAAGCTCCCTTAAAGAACTGACACTCATAGTCTCTTATTCCATAGGCGACGGGACGGGAAGTGTCAAGAAAAAACCGGGGTTCGAAGGGGGGGGGGAACACCCCCCTTTACAGACCGAGGCATTCTGACGCATCATCCGGGATCGTGGTCTTTTCCTGGAGGAGGTCGGCCATGAAATCGGTTCGCCCCGGTACGGTTGCCGGGTTTGCCTGCATCCACTGTGGTCGAGAGAGCGAGTTCGTGTTTCCCGCTTACCGTTGCACCTGCGGGGGCAACCTGGAGGTCCGGTACGATGCCGCCGCGGTGAGGCGTGCGATCGGGAAGCCGTCGCTGGAGGAGCTGGGGCGGCGGGGGCACTGGATCTGGCTGCCCATGCTGCCGGTGACGGAGGCCGGCGTCGCGGCCTTCTCGCTGACCGTTGGTGGGTCTCCGTTGGTCGAGCGTCGTGATCTGGCCCGGTCCGCTGGGGTGGGGCGGCTCCTGCTCAAGGATGATACCCGCCTGCCGAGCGCCTCGTTCAAGGACCGTGCCTCGTCGGTCCTGGTTGCAATGGCCGCGGAGCGGGGAATCCGGAGGGTCTGCACGGCCTCCACGGGGAACGCCGGCTGCTCCATGGCCTGCCTGTGTGCCGATGCCGGCCTGGAGGCCGTGGTATTCGTGCCCGCAACGGCCCCCAAGGCCAAGATCGCCCAGCTCCTGTTCTACGGGGCCCGGGTCGTGAAGGTGGCGGGGACCTATGACGACGCGTTCGACCTGTGCTGGGCGCTTTCACAGAAGCACGGCTGGTTCAATCGAAGCACCGGATGGAATCCGTTCACCCGGGAAGGAAAGAAGACCGTGTCGCTCGAGATCATGCAGCAGCTCGGCTGGCAGGTCCCGGATGCCGTGCTCGTGCCGGTCGGCGACGGCAACATCATCTCCGGCGTCTTCAAGGGATTCGTCGACCTGAAGATGGCCGGGCTCATCTCCACGCTGCCCCGTATCATCGCGGTCCAGTCGACCCTGAGCAACGCGGTCAGCCTGGCCGTCGGCCGGGTCCGCGAAGGGATGGATCCCGTCGCAGCGGTCCAGCCGGTCCGGGCAACGACACGGGCCGACTCGATCAGCGTGGATCTGCCGCGGGACGGCGTGGCCGCGGTCAAGGCCGTCATGCAGAGCGGCGGGGACGTGGTGGAGGTCAGCGACGACGAGATCCGTCAGGCCATCGTGACACTTGCCGGCCGGACCGGGATCTTCTCCGAACCAGCGGGGGCCACGGCCTACGCGGGCCTGCAGCGCTGGGCCGAGCGGCAACCCGACGCGTCCCGTCTGACTGTGGTCTGTCTCGTGACCGGCAACGGGCTCAAGGACGTCGAGGCGGCAGCGGCCCTTCTCCCGCCTCCGACCGAGGTGAAGCCGGGGGCCGAGGTCGTGCCCGGGCTGGTGGAGTGAGGGGAAGCGTGGGAAGTATGGGAAATATAGGACGTATAGGACGTATAGGACGTATAGGACGTATGGAAGACATGGGACGGGGGGCGGGCTAGGGGGGGCTTTTGACTAGCGGCCGATGGGGCTAGCCGTCCGTCCGGGACTAGCGGCCGATGGGGCTAGCCGTCCGTCCGGGACTAGCGGCCGATGGGGCTAGCCGTCCGTCCGGGACTAGCGGCCGATGGGGCTAGCCGTCCGTCCGGGACCAGCGGCCGATGGGGCTAGCCGTCCGTCCGGGACCAGCGGCCGATGGGGCTAGCCGTCCGTCCGGGACCAGCGGCCGATGGGGCTAGCCGGCTGCTCATGCTAGGCAACCAATCCCGCGATAGAGGCCGTTCTCCCTCAGGGGCGGCGGCGGGTCCTATCTGTCCTATTCGTCCTATCTGTCCTATTCGTCCTATGTCTTTCGCCGCCGCAGCAGCAGCAGCCGCCGCCGCCTACGCCACATCCCCCAGGAACGCCAGCGACCGCAGGTTGCTTCCAAACAGCCGAGTCAGGAACGGTTCCAGACGGGCAAGCAGGGGCAGGGCAATCGGGGAAACCTCGGGGGCAAGGGGCCACTCGGCCGGAGCCCCTGCCGTCAGGGCCAGGAGTTGGAGCTCGTGCTCTTCCAACCGAATCCTCCCCGCATGGTGCTCGGCGTGGGAGCTGCAGAGCAGCTCGCCCGTCGCCGGATCGAGCCAGGCCTCGGACGGGAAGGGGGGCGTGGACGTCCCGGGGGCGGAGAGCCGGGGGAGCGAACAGCCGGAGCAGCGGAGCGGCTGCGGAAGCAGGTGGAGACGATGGAGTATTCCGCCGGCAGCCAGGAGCGCAGCGGCGGGGCCACAAGGCCCCGGGGCCGCATCGAGGCGGTTCAGGAGGGCGCAGGCAAAGTCGAACAGCAGCGTTGCCTCATCCGGCTCCACGTGCGCCTTGAGCAGCAGCTCGGCCAGCAGAGAGGCGGCGGCCACCTTGCCCAGGTCGGATCGGATGTTCCACCACACCTCGGCCACTTCGGCCCCCTCCAGCGTGGGCATTCCCCGGCCGGTCCGGGAGGCCGAGATGCGGACGTCGGCCAGCGTCAGGCGGTCCAGGCCGGACGGGAAGCGGCGCCGGCTCGCCCGGGCCGAACGGGCCATGGCACTGACGTTGCCGCGCTCGGCCAGGAACAGGCGCACTACAAGGTCAGCATCGCGGTATGGGTGGGTGTCGAGGAGGAGGGCTCGGGTCTCCTGCGTGCGGCTCATCCCCAGGCCCCGGACAGGGACTATTTCTCTGGATTGACCGGCGAGAACGTCCGGGTGGTCCCGGAGTCCGCATCGGTCGCTTCCATGGAGGTCATGGCCCGCCCGTTCTCACGGACCGAGGAGGTGAGGAAGTAGGCGCTCAACATGGCCAGGAGCGCAAACACCAACACCAGCAGATGGGCCACCTTGAAGCGGTGGCCGGCAGGTTCGTTCTCGTGCATCGGAACGCCGGCAAACGGGGCGGCCAGGGAGTTGGGCGAAGTCTGGGTGTCGAGCAGCTCCAGCGCCCGTTCGGCGGGCTGGCGGAGCTGTTCCATGTATGAGCGGACAAAGCCCCGCAGAAAAACGCCCTGCGGGCAAGCGTCCAGGCGGTCGTCCTCGATGCTCTGGAGGAGCGAAGACCGGATGCGGGTCGCGGAGGAAATCTGCTCCAGGGAAACGCCGGCTTTCTGTCGCTGCTGCTTCAGATAGTTGCCTATGGTCTCCATCGATTCTCCTTCCCCGTCAAACCGGGCCAGAGGGTCAACCCTGCAACCTCTAGCAAACCGCCCCTTTCATGTCAACCAAAACTTGGCTGAACCAGGAGGGCACGGGCATCTGCGGGTGGGGTGGAACCGACACGGCGGTCGGAGGAGCCCGCTGAAGGACTACAGGCGGGTGGTATACGGGAAGCGGAAGTGGAGCAGCAGGTAGACCTGCCCGTTGTGCCAGATGCTCTTGTCGAGGAGGTCGTCCCCAAGCTCCTGCCAGAAGTCCCGACCCACCCGCTGAGGCACATAGAGATACGAGTCCCAACCGACCGAGACCAGGAAGGACCGGGCCAGCGCGATCTGGATGTCCAGCCGGGCATCCACTCCCGGTCGGAGGAAGTGCATGGAATCCGAGTCGAAGCCCTCGTCCTCCCACTTCGTCCCTGCCATCCAGGCATAGGTGAGCACGGCACCGCCGGAGATCGACACTTTGAGCGGTCCGGCATTCACGAGCGAGAGGCCCAGCGAGACGGGCCTCCAAGTGATCCCCCACATCTGTGTGTCCTGCACCGCAGGAGAGAGCAGCAGCGACTCCGGCAGCCACCAGAACGGCTTGTACGAAAGCTCCTTGATGCCCGCCGCGGCTTTGCGGTACTTCTTCGGAATGCGGTCCTTGTTCGCCTGAATGGTCTCCTGATCGATGATCGCAGCGAGATCCAGCTTCAATCCCCAGTGTGCGAGCTGGCCTCCCAGTGCACCGAAGAAGTGATTTCCCGTGGGCCCGATTGCGAGGTCCACCGGAACGGTCACCTCCGCCTTGGCTTTCTTCTTTCCCTTCTTGCCCTTCTTCTTGGCCGCTTCGACCGGGGCCGATACGGTGCACACCACCGCCACCAGCATCACCAGGAAGAGGCTCAGCAGTCGCATTCTCATGGCAACCTCCCCGGGGGGTCAGTTTTGCGGGCTCCCCTCGTTCTCTTCTTCCACGAACGGCGACCGCCGGGCAGCCGGGTCCTTGGGCGGACCGATGGCCTCGATGTACCAGCTTCCCCGCTTTCGGGCCCAGTGCTGGACCTCGAGGCCCGTCTGGACCGTGGTATCCCTCGTCGTGTACCAGGAGTAGCGGACCAGGACCAGCGCATGATCCTTGTCCGCCCCTTCAGCCACCTCCACCACCTCGCTTTCGGCCAGCTCCAACGACTCGGAGCGCTTGCGGATGGCCTGGGCCAGGCCTCCGTCCTTGCCGACCGCGTAGCGGGCCACCCCGGGATAGTGCTTCCAAGTTACCGCCTCGACCAGGTCCCGGACGGCCAGGGGAAGCTCCCGGGACGGGTCGCTGACCGGAGAACAGGAAGGCATCCAGCAAACCAGAAGGGCCATGGCACCCAGACCAACCACCGCCGAGCAGGCTCTCCCAGCAAAGCTCCAGGTGGGGAGGGTGCCCCGCACCCGAGCAGAGTCAAGGAGCCCATGACCTGAGCTGGCACTGGAAATCAAGCAGGAAGGGCGTTCTGGACGCACGGAGCCGACCCTACTTGGCCGGCTCGGCCGGCTTGTCAGCGGGGGCAGCGGCAGCAGGCTGGGCACCTTCGGCCGGCTTGTCAGCGGGGGCAGCGGCAGCAGGCTGGGCACCTTCGGCCGGCTTGTCAGCAGGGGCAGCGGCAGCAGGCTGGGCACCTTCGGCCGGCTTGTCAGCGGGGGCAGCGGCAGCAGGCTGAGCGCCTTCGGCCGGCTTGTCAGCAGGGGCAGCGGCAGCAGGCTGGGCGCCTTCGGCCGGCTGAGCGGCTCCCTCGGCTTCCTTCTTCGCCTCCGCCTCGGCCTTGGCCTTCTCCTCCTCCAGCTTCTGCTTGCGGACGGAGTCGAACTGGCGGATGGCCGTGTCCGACACGATCTCGAAAAGCGGGTAGGATTCCTTGACGGCCGCGATCTGGGCCTCGTCGAGCTTCTTGTCCGCCAGGGCCTGCGCCAGAAGGCGGTCGATGGTGCCCCGGATCGGAGTGGTCAGGGCCGCATACCGGGCGAAGGTCTCGTCCGGGATTCCCCAGCGCTTCTGCGTCTCGGTGTCCCCAAACACCGCAATATCCTGGAAGAGATGCCACAAATCGTCATAATTCTCCATGAGGAAGTCGACCAGATTCGCATCAGCCGAGAAGAACTTCGCGGCATCGAAATCCTGGTTAGCGGCATCCTCGACCAGGGAGCGGGCATTCCATTTCTGGGTGGCCGGATCCTGCTCGGACCATTCGAGCTTGGCGTTGTAGACGAGGATGGCACCGAGCGTGTACTTCTCGGGCAGCTCGAGGAATTCCCGATATTCCTTGAGGTCGGCCTCGGACACGCCGCGGACGCCCTGGCTCTTGTCGAAGTCTTCCTTGGCCATGCCGAGGGCGATGCCGACGAACTTGTCGATCACGCCGCGCAGGTCGGGGTCATCCAGGGCCCACTTCTTGGTCTTGGCCAGGGTCTTCTGGACCTTGACCTCGAGGATGCCCTGCTCGACTGCGGCCTTCAGGTAGGCCCGGGCCTTGGCCTTGATATAGAACTTGCGTTCGATTTCCCTCTTCATGAGCCCGAGAATGACGGCGGAACGATAGATGTCCTGAGTGAATCCAAAAAAGTCGAGCTTCTTCTTTGTAAGCTTGTCCTCTGCCTCTTTCTGACAGGCGATCGAGGTGTTTTCGATGTACTTCTCGACCGCTGCGGTATCGCTTGCGGGCGGGTAGTCCTTGATCTTGGTGAAGCAGATGTAGCGGACGGCCTTCTGGTACTTGCGCATGAGCTCGGCCAGCTTCTCCTTCTGCTGCTGGTAGCGCTCCTGGCGTTTCTTGATTTCGTCGCGGTAGGTCTTCTCGAGCTCGTCTGCGGTGAGGGCGAGGTCGGCGAGCATGCGCTGGCGGACCTTCTCGATCTCATCCGGGGAGAGGAGTTTGTCCTTGAGGGCGCTGACCTTGAGCTCCTGGAACTCCTTGGCCAGTGCGATGCCCTTGATGGCATTCTGGGCGACCAGGCCGAGCGTGGCGCCGGTGCCGAAGTAGTCGGAGACGTCGAGGGCCTCGGTGGCGACCTTCTGGAGGAGCTCCAGGGAGCGGGCGGTGCCGAGGTACTTGAAGCCGGCGATGGCCATGAGGCGCTTGACCTTGAGGTCGGAGCCGAGCCAGTCTTCGACCAGCGGGGTGACCTTGGCGTCGACACGCTTGTCGAGCTCGGCCATGAAGGCCGGGTCGATGAGGAAGTCGGGCTTCTCGGCCGGAGCGGCGGGGGCAGCGGCAGCGGCCTCGGCGGGCTTGTCCGCGGCGGGGGCAGCGGCGGGGGCAGCGGCAGCGGCCTCGGCGGGCTTGTCCGCGGCGGGGGCAGCAGCGGGGGCAGCGGGGGCAGCGGCGGCAGCAGCGGCGGCAGCGGCGGCCTGCTCCTTCTGCCATCGGTCCTCGAACTCCTTGAGAAGGGCTTCACGCTGTTTCTCGACGAGCGGGTCGAGGAAATCGGAAACGACTCCGTAGAAGAATTTGGCCGCGTGGAATCCCTTGACCGAGAGGTAGGCCTTCCAGCTGGTGTGCTTCTCCCCGTCGACTTCCTTCTCGATGACCAGGGGGACGTCCTTGAGTCCCTGGACCTGGGACTTTTCGAGGAAGATCTGGGCCTGCTTGAGGCGGCCCATTCCGGTGCTGTCGCGGATTTCCGGGAGCTTGGTGACGATGACAGAGAGCACCTTGTCGATGTGCTTGTTGACTTCTTTTTCCGGGACGACGACGTCGAACATCCTCTCTGCGATGATCAGGGCCTCGTACTGGCTGGCCGGGTCGATCTTGGGGTTGCGGGCGAGGTCGAGAAGATAGAGGACCGCTGCGGTGGAGTCGAACTTCTCGACGAGGACGATATCCTGGGGGTCGAAGAAGGCTTCCTTGTCGGTATCCATCTGCTTGAACAGGGCCTTGTGCTGGCGCTTGAGGGCTTCCAGGGCATCGGCCTTGTACTTGATGGCAACGGCCTTCCTCTCTGCGTTATCATCGTCCGGGTTGTAGAAGGAGAAGATGTACTCGATCCAGTTGAGCAGGCTCCAGGATTCGGACTCGACGCGCTTCTCAATCATGATCAGCACGTAGGGCACGGCGAAGTCGCCGAGGTCGCGGACCTGGTTGAGGGCGAGCTTCTTGCTCACCAGCTCCCAGATTTCCTCCTTGGACTTCTCGACGGCAACACCGGCAAAGGACCAGGCGGTGAGAGCCTTCTGGGAGTCGATGCGGTGCTTCTCGTCCATGGTGCCGAGGAGCTGGAACAGGCCGTCGCGGGCGCTCTGGGCCTGCTCTTCGGTGCCGGAGCTCAGCGACTCGATGAGCTTTTCCGCCACGGCGGAGGCGAGCTCTTCGGGATTGGGATACTTGGTGACGATGCCTCGGATGCTCGCGGACCAGCCGTTCTCCACGAGAACCTGAATGGCTCGGGTCTTGATGTGAAGCGGCTGAGCTTCATCCTGCATCAGCTCGCCGATCCGCTTGAGCCCCTCCTCATTCTGGGACCATTTCGTGAGATCCTCGTCGGTGATGGGGCCGCACGAGGCAGCCAGGGAGACCAGGGCCGCAAACACGATTGCCACGATGCCCTTTCCTCGACTGGAGAAGCCCTGAAGTTGCATGGAAAACCCTCCTCACAGGTCAGCTCCGGCCACTCTAGCACGCTCCCCCCGAAAGTCAAGGGTGCAAAACCATGCAAGACATGGGATATTATGGGGTCTGCGTGGTCGCGCCGGACGCCCCGTCGGGCCGGTGGAGGTTGACACCCGCAACCCGATGCTTTACAACCGTTTCGCTTCGAGGTGGCGAATGCGGCGGCTTTCCATCCCCGGACTCATGGTGCTTGCGGCCCTTGTGGCCACCGCAGTCACCGTGCTGGCCTTTTTTCCGCCGGAGAAGCCCCAGATCCGCCAGTATCGGATCGGTGAGCAGGGGTTGGCCGAGGAAGAACGGCTCCGCCGCGTGCACCTGGAGGAGATCGTCCTCCTGGAGATCGACGGCCAACCCATCACGGCCCAGGAGCTGGCCGACGCGCTGGGGCGCCTTCCCCCGTACCAGCGCTACTACTACTCCAACCCGGACAAGGTCGAGGTCTTTGCCCAGAACTACGCGCTTCTGCACCTGCTTGCCCGGCAGGCGGTCGATTCCGGGGTCGATGTCGACCCCTACGTGCGGCTGGCCCTGGAAGAAGAGCTGGCCGGTCGATACAAGTCCGATTGGCTGGCTGCCGAAGTCAAGGCGTCGGATCTGCCGGCCGCGGAGAAGGACTCCTCTGCCCGGGCCGCATTGCTTGAAGAACGGCGGCAGGCCGCCTGGGCGGCCCATCTTCGAAAGCTGACCCCCAAGAACCCATGAGGTAGCTCCATGTCTGGATTCCGTGCCCTGATTCCTTGTCTCGTGGCCGCGCTGATGGGGACCGCATCCTGCGGTCGGACTCAGGCCCCTGCCAACCCCGCTCCGGCTCCAACCGATCCGGCCAAGGGGGCGGCCTCGAGCGAGGCATCCACGGGACCCGCCGCCCCCGGTGAGCCGGCCGGCAAGACCGACAACGCTGTCGCTGCCGGGGAGGCCGGAAAGGCCGGGGCTCAGGCCGAGGCCGGCAAGGAACCGCAGGCCGAGGCCTCCGGCGAGGCCGGCAAGACGGAGGAAGAACGTCCTGCACAGGGAGCGGAGGCATCTCCCGAGGCGGACAGGGCCCGGAAGACCCGACAGCTCGCCTCCGAGCATGCCCCGGCCCCGGGCGAGCCCGTGGTCGCCTGGACCGAGGGGAAGAAGGTCTTCCGGCCTGACTTCGAAAGCTACGTCGCCCGCTTGCCCGTGTTCCAGAAACGGGAGCTGGCATCGCTCGAGAAGAAACGGGAGCTCCTGCTCAACTACATCAAGTTCGACACCCTGGCCGACCTCGCCGTGAAGGAAGGGCTCGACCGCGACCCGGACGTGCTGCTCGCTGCCAGAACTGAGATGGTAAAAAAGTATATCCAAAAGAAGTTTGGTGAAGATGTAAAGGTTGATGTATCTGAATCGGAAATAGTTCAACAATATGAAAGAGATATATCCATGTACAATAAACCCGAGAGGGTCCGGGTGAGTCACATCCTCCTGCCCGACCGGGTCCAGGCTCAAAACGTGCTCCAGGAGCTCAAGAGCGTGCTGGCCTCCCCCGATACCAGCACCCGGCAGGTGTTCCGGGATTTCGTCCGCAAGTACAGCGTGGACGAAGCAACCAACAGCCGGGGAGGGGATCTCCTGTTCTTCTCGCGCGACGGCCAGGTGGACGGGAGCGAGGTGAAGGTGGACCCCGCTGTCGTCTCTGCAGCGTTCGCGATGCAGAACATCGACCAGATCAGCGACGTGATCGAAGGGAAGGACGGGTTCCACATCCTGACGCTCATGAATCGCCGGGAGAAAGTGGAGAAGCCGCTCGAATCGGTCCGGGAGGACATCCGGCAGAACATCGCCCGGGAGAAGCTGGATCGGGACCGCCGGGAGTTCATGGACACGCTGGTCGATTTCTCGGCCTGGCAGGTCGAGGCAGGGGAGCTCAACAAGGTGGTGGTCGAGGATGTTCCGCCGTCGCCGGCTGCGGTCAAGGAGCGGGTGGACAGCATCAAGGCCCCGGGGAAGGAAGCCCCCGCCACCAAGGAAGGGGAGCAGGTGCAATGAGAGCGGCCTGGATGGCAATCGTGCTCCTGGCGTTGCCGGCATCGGTCCGGTCGCAGGAGAGTCCTCCCGGGGAGCTCCTGGACGGGATCGTGGCGGTGGTCGGAGAAGAGCCCGTTACCCGCTCGGAGCTGTCCGAGATGCTGGTCTTCCAGGGGCGTCTGCTCAAGGCCCGCAAGGATGCCGGAATGTCGGCCGAAGAGGCGGACCGGGAGTTCCACAAGCTGCAGGAGGAGACCTTGCGGCACCTGGTGGACAACCGCCTGATCCTGTTGGCGGCCAAGGCGGACGGGATGTCGGTCACGGACGAGGTCCGGCGCCGGATCGAGAAGCTGAAGGCCTCGTTTTCCGGGGATGTGAAGCGACTGGAGAAGTACCTGTCCGCTCAGGGGTTCGTGTCGCTGGCCGACTACGAGCGGCAGATGGGGGAGGAGATGCTGCGGCAGCGGATGGTGTTTGCCCAGGTGAGGCCGCGGGCCGAGATCTCCGAGCGGGAGGCGCAGGCTGCGTTCGAGGAGCGGTTCCTGGGCAAGCGGGCCGAGGCACTGGAGTGTTCCGGGGCCGTGGTGTCGCAGTATGCGCTCGAGCAGGTCTGGTTCCCCCTGCCGGAGGATGCCGGGCCCGAGCGCGTGCTGGCCGCCTACGGGCAGGCCTACTCGTGTTACCTGCGGATTGCCCGGGGCGAGTTCGGAGGGGCCGAGGCTCCGGACCGGTGTGCGGGGGAGGTGACCCCTCAGTTCGGCGACCTGGGCGAGGTGGACGAGACCAAGACGTTCGAGCGCTCCTTCCAGGATGCCTTCGATGAGCTTCGAAAGACCCCCGGGGCGCAAAGCTCGGCCCCGTTCCTGCACAAGGACGGAGTTCGGATCCTGCGGATCACCGGAACGCGGGAGGAGTGCATCGACGACCCGGAGGAGGTGGCGCAGCTTCGGGACACGCTGAAGGCCCGCCTGGAAGAGGAGAAGTTCGAGAAGGTCCTCGAGTGGTGGCTCGACGAGCTTCGGGGGAAATTCCGCGTGGAGCTCAAGCCCCTTTGAGCACACAGTCCGTTTGATTCCTTCCTTCAACTAGCTGAAATCGCAAGAAAAAATCTGGAGATCCGCGCGGCCGACCCGCCTGGTGACGATAACGGTGGCGACAACTGCCACACAACCAGGAGGGGCAACGATGAAGAACAACGGTCTGCAGATTGGGCGTCTCTGCCTTGCGCTCGGGGTGCTGGTGATCGGGTCCGTGACGGGAGCTCTGTCGGCCTGCTCCGAGGGGGAACCGGCCGGCAAGGGGATACTCCCCCAGGGCCTGGAGGAGGCGGCTCCCGAAGTCCGCTTCCAGGAGTCGGACCTCGGCTGGGCCCCGGACATCGTGGAGGAGGCGGACCTGCTCTCGGGGAGCGCCGAGGTGGAGGCGATGGGGTGCACTTCGGACGACGAGTGCGATTCCGGCCTGTGCCTCGAGGGGGCGGCCGGGAGGGAGTGTGCCCGGGTATGCGGGAGCGACGGCTGCCCCGAGGGGTTCGCGTGCAGCGGACTGAGCGTGGCGGGGCCGGACCCCATGTCGATCTGTCTGCCCGACGTCATTCCGTTCTGTCGCCCGTGTACGGACGACGCGGACTGCATCCGGTACCCGCTCGATACCGAGAGCTTCTGCCGATCGAGCGGTGCGGAGGGGGCGTTCTGCACCACCTCCTGCTCCGAGGACAGGCCCTGCCCGGACGGCCACGAGTGCGGTCCGGAGGGGCATTGCGTCCAGTTGGAGCCGTGTGACTGCACGCAGCCTGCTTCGAACATCGGCTACTCGACCTTCTGCCAGGTGGGAAACCAGGCCGGCCTGTGCGAGGGGGAGCGGTGGTGCTCCGCCCAGGGGCTGACTGAATGCGATGCCCCGGTTCCTGCCAAGGAGGAGTGCGACCTGGCGGACAATGACTGCGACGGAGCCGTCGACGAGGACGTTCCCGTCCTGCCCTGCCAGAAGGCCAGTCCGCACGGCGTGTGCGACGGCAGCACGTCCTGCGAGGGGGGGCAGACCGTGTGCAAGGCGATGGAGCCGTCCCCCGAGAGCTGCGACGGAGCGGACGACGACTGCGACGGGGAGATCGACGAAGCGGGGGCCGCAGGCTGCTCGACCTCGTTCCTCGATGCCGACGGGGACGGTTTCGGCAGCACGCAGGCAATCTGCACGTGCTCGCCCCAGCCGGGGTACGTGGGCAACTCCCTCGACTGCAACGACCAGGACCTCGAGCAGTCGCCGGCCGGAATCGAAATGTGCGACGGCAAGGACAACAACTGCGATTCCGTGGTGGACGAGATGTGTGATCTGGACGGGGATGGCTATTGCGGTCAACCGTTCACGGTCTTTGGTCCTGGATACGTCTGCGTCTTTGGGAGCCTGGACTGCAACGACCTGGAGCATTCGATCCACCCGGATGCGGTCGAGCTGTGCGATGCCGTCGACAACGACTGCGACCTGGAGAAGGACGAGGGGTGCGATCTGGACGGGGACGGCTACTGCGGCAAGGTGGCGCTCGTATCCGGGGAGGCCCTGGTGTGCCAGCATGCGGCCATCGACTGCAACGACCAGGATGCCGAGGTGCATCCGGACGCGGCGGAGCCGTGCAACTTCGTGGACGACGACTGCGACGGGAAGAAGGACGAGTTGTGTGACCTGGACGGGGACGGCTGGTGCGCCGGGGTCATGCCCATGGAGGTCAAGGGGTGCAAGGGGCTGAGCGGGCCGGCCGTTGCACTGTGCGCCAAGCAGTTCCAGGACCAGGTCTGCCCGGAAGGCTTTGCGGACTGCGACGATGCGGATGCCACGGCCCACCCCATGGCCGCAGAGGTGTGTGACGACCACGACAACGACTGCGATGCCTCCGTGGACGAGGGGTTGGATCAGGACGACGACGGCTGGTGCACGGTCCAGTCCGACGTGGGGAAGGGGTGCCTGGCCTGTCCCAAGGGGACGACCGACTGCAAGGATGACTCGGCCTCCGTTCACCCGGGGGGGGAGGACGTGCCGGACGGGGCGGCCCTGGATTCCAACTGTGACGGCATCGACGGGGATGCGGCGACGTGCATCTTCGTGGACGGAGTCGGGGGCAGCGACAGCCTCCCCGGGACGCCGAAACAGCCCAAGGCAAGTCTGAAGGGGGCGGTTGCCGAGGCGGCGGGCAAGCCGTGGCGCAACTGCATTCTGCTGTCGAAAACCCCGGTGGCCGCAACCGGGTTCGTGCTGCCTTCGGGCATTTCGCTGTGGGGCGGGTACGACGCCAAGGCCGGCTGGAGCATTCCGGGACCCACGAGTCGGACCACGTTCCAGGGGGGAAGCACGGCGATCCTGGTCGAGAACAGCCAGAAGAGCACGTCCGTGGGGCGGCTGCTGGTGAAGGCCGCCGACGGCGGGGCGGGCAAGGGGGCTTCGGGGAGCGGGGCCGACTCCATCGGCATTCTGGTGCGCAACAGCACGAACCTGTTGCTGGAGGCCGTCGAGGTGCAGGCCGGTGCGGGCGGTGCGGGAGTCGACGGCCTCCCCGGCGCCGCGGGGTCTGCCGGCAAGCAGGGAGAGGCCGGGCCGGGCTGGTGCGAGCCTTACTGCCTCGTGGGCAATGCCAAGTGCGATCCGATCGCCCTGGGGGGCAAGGGGGCGGGCAAGCTGACGTGCGGCGGAGGCGGCGGACGAAATCAGGCGTGGAGCCCGGCGGCCTCGGAGTGGGACATGTACATCGCACAGCAGTACGGGTACACGTCGGGTGACCACTGGGGGTGGGGGTACCCGTCGTGCTGCTTCAAGAAGATGGGACCGGTGGTCGGAGGTGCTCCGGGAAAGAAGGGACCCGAGGAGGCGGGGGATGGCCAGAACGGCCAGGATGGCATGCCGGGGGCGTCGGGCAAGGCGGGAAGCGGCGGCCAGGGGCTCCCGGAAATGACTTCGAAGGGACTTGCGGCCCTGGCCGGCGGGGTCGGCGAGCTGGGAACGGACGGGTGTGGCGGTGGAGGTGGCGGCTGGGGCGACAACTGGGACTCGCTGTTCAACTGCGAGCAGTGGGGGGGCGGAGGCGGCGGTGGCGGCAGCGGGGGAATGGGAGGGACGGGCGGGTTCGGCGGCCAGGGGGGAGGCAGCTCGCTGGCGGTCATGGTCTACAAGTCGAAGATCACGGTGAAGAAGAGTGTGCTGAAGGGAGGTACCGGCGGCGTGGGCGGAGACGGAGGGGTCGGGGGCTCCGGGGGGACCGGTGGGATGGGCGGTGCCGGCGGTGCCGGGAACAAGTCCGGCAAGGGCGGCAAAGGGGGCAACGGTGGTGCCGGTGGGGCGGGCGGCGGCGGTGGTGGCGGGGCCGGCGGTACCTCGGCGGCCCTGGCGTACTCGTGCGGGGCAGTCCCCGTGCTCGTCGAGGTCACCCTGAATCCCGGCACGGGCGGCAGCGGCGGCAAGGGGGGCAAGTCCGGCTCGGGGAGCACCGCCCCCTCGGCTCTGGGCAAGTCCGGACAGTCGTTCGACAAGGTCTGCATGGAGGCCCTGTAGCCGACCACTCGGAGAGCCTCCTCCCCGTCCCTTCCTGCCCGAGGCCAATCTTTGACATTCCCGGTCATTGAGGTAGCTTGGTGAAGCCTGACGTGAGAGGTGATCGCAGGTGCGCGTGTGCCCGGACTGTAAGAACCGGTTCGACGACGGCGTGGAGCGCTGCCCGCAGGACGGGGCCGCACTGGTCGAGCTTCGGGACGGTGACCAGGGCGTGGTGGTCGAGCGCCAGGAGCTCCAGCGCCTGCAGGCCCTGGAAGCGGCCCGCAGCCGGTACACCATCATCGAGCGCATCGGGCAGGGCGGATGGGGCGGAGTCTACCGGGCCTACCAGCACTCGACCCGCCGCGAGGTGGCGCTCAAGGTGCTGCGTCGGGACGTGGCCGAGGATGTCTCCGCCCGCCGTCGTTTCCACCGGGAGGCCGAGGCCATCAGCCGCCTCAAGCACCCCAACACCGTTACGATCTTCGACTTCGGGGAAACTCCGGACGGGCTCCTGTTCATCGCCATGGAGTATATCGAGGGCTCCAGTCTCGACCAGACCGTTCGGCGGGATGGGCCGCTGGCTCCGCTGCGGGCGACCCGCATCGCCCGCCAGGTGGCCCTGTCGCTCGCCGAGGCCCATGCCAAGGGGATCGTCCACCGCGACATCAAGCCGCACAACATCATGCTGGCTGCCCACGAAGACGGGCAGGAGTTCGTCAAGGTGCTCGATTTCGGTGTGGCCAAGATCGTGGGGGCCGACACGCGCCTGACCGCGACGGGGTCCACGTTCGGCACGCCGGAGTACATGAGCCCCGAGCAGGTCCAGTCACGGGAGCTGGATCATCGCAGCGACCTGTATTCGCTGGGGGTCGTGCTGTACGAGATGCTGTCAGGAACGCCCCCGTTCTCCGGGAACTCGGCCGTGACCGTGGCGTTGTGCCATGTCCGCAACAAGCCTCCGCCGATCAAGGCCCCGGCCGACGTGCCTGAATCGCTGGCAGCCCTGACTCGACGTCTTCTGTCCAAGCATCCGACAGATCGGGGAGGCGGGGCGGCGGAGATCGCCCGTGAGCTGGAGGCCATCGAGCTGGAGCTCCAGACTGGCTTCAAGGGATCCCGAAAGGGGGCGCTGCCCCTTCGCCGCCTCCTTTCGGCCGGGATTTCGAACTGGGCTGCGGTGGTGACCGTCCTTGCCGTCGTCTGCGCGCTCACGGCAGCCTACCTGGTCATGCGGGAACGGCTCTTCGGCAGCGGGGGCGGCCCGCAGGCCGACCTCGTGGAGCAGGCGGCGGTGGACGAACCGGGGGAGAAGGGGAATGCCGGGGGGGGCCCGGCCCGTGGCACGATGCTTCCCGGCAAGGAGAGGCCCGTTCCGTCCCCGGCCTCTACCGTAGCCAGCCTGCCCGCCAGCGTCCCGTCCGTCTTGACGACCAGGACGGCCGCAGAGGGCGGGACGACACCTGTGGCTGGCAAGCCGCCTGGAGAGCAGGCAGTGCCCGCGAGGCGGGCCGAGGGGGCGGAAGGTAGAACAGGGGAGCAGGTCCGCGGCGGCTCGGACGGGGTGCCCGGGGAGGGGAGCAGCACCCCTCCGGGAGGAGGCTCGATGCCGGGAGGGACGACCGTGGACACGGGAGCGTCGGGCGCCGCGAAGGCGGGTTCCGGCGACTCGGAAGGCGGAAAGGGTTCCAGCGGAGCCTCAGGCGTTGCGAAGGTGGGTTCCGGCGACTCGGAAGGTGGAAAGGGTTCCAGCGGAGCCTCAGGCGTTGCGAAGGTGGGTTCCGGCGACTCGGAAGGTGGAAAGGGTACCCGCGGGGCGTCGGGCGGCTCGAAGGCCGAGGGAGAAGCTTCCGGTGCTTCGACTCTGGAAGTCGAGCTGACCGCCGGTGCCCTATCTGCGGACGTGATCGCAGGTGGCAAGGTCGTTTGTCAGACTCCCTGTCGGCTCACCGGTGCGGAGGGGGAGGCGAGGCGTGTCCGGATTTCCCGGAAGGGGTTCCGCAGCCACGAGACCACTGTGGTGTTCGGTCGTGATCAGTCGGTGGCCGTGACGCTGAGCCCCGTTCCGCTCTCCGCCGAGGATTCCCTGAAAGGGGACGGCGAGCCGTTGAAAGAGGACGGGTTGAAGTAGGTTCTGCCCCGTTGGTGCCTGGCCGTGGCCTGAAGCGGAGGTGGTGATGGGCAGTTGCAGGCGGTGTTCTTCGCTGGTGCTGGTGTTGGCGGTGCACCTGGTCGCGGCGGGAGTCGTGGCCGGACGGTCGGGGGAGGCTCTGGCCCAGTCCTACGAGGCGGCACAGAAACTCAACGACGACGGGCGGGCCGCCTACGATCGAGGGGAGTTCTCCGTTGCGCTCGATCTGTTCAAGCAGGCGTTTGCCCTGTACCCATCGGAGCGGTACCTGTTCAACTCAGCCAAGGCGTGCGTTCGGCTGGCCGATTCCGAAGGGGCCATCTACTTCTACGAACGCTACCTGACGTTCAACCCCATGGCCAAGGACCGGCAGGCGGTGGAGAGCGAGGTCGGTCAGCTCAAGGAGATGCTGCGGGACGGGGGGCTGACAGAAGTCCGGGTCGTCTCGAACCCGCCTCAGGCAGCGGTTCGGGTGGTTCCCGCCCGCCAGACGCAGGTTGCCGAGACGCCGGGCTCGCTCTTCCTGGCTCAGGGGAGCTACACGCTGCTGTTCACCCTGCCCGGGTTCAAGGTCAAGGAAGTGGTCGTGGAGCTGCCGGCTGGAAGCCAGCCGCTCGTTGCGGTCGAGGGGGTGCTCGAGAGGCTCGAGCCGGGCGGCATCCTGGAGGTCAAGTGCCCGGTCCCCGGGGCCCGGGTGCAGGTGGCGGGCAACTACGTCGGGCAGACGCCGCTGGAGCCGCAGGAGCTGTCCCCCGGGGACTACGTGGTGACCGTGAGCAAGCTGGGGTACAAGAGCTGGAACGGGTTGGCCACGGTGAGTGCCGAGAAGCGAACGGTGGCGGAAGTGGCGCTTGTTGCCGAAGGCGGGACTGCGGACGCAAACGGGCAGGCGGTCGAGGACGGGAAGAAGCCGGGAGCCGGTCGGTTTCCCTGGAAGCCGGTGCTCTGGTCCGTGGCCGGCGTCGCAGCCGCCACCGGCATGGCCGGCGGCTATTTCTGGGTGGACGGGTGGTTCGGCATGGACCAGGCCAACTCCGACCGGTCCGGTATCTCGGAGGCGGTGTACATCCAGCGGTACGGCGATGCCCGGGACAACTACGTCCTGGGCCAGTGGCTTGCCGTCTGCGGCGGGGTGGCCGCGGTCGGCGCCGCAGCGGCAGCGCTCCTCCTCCCTCAGCCCGAGGTGGGCACTCCGCAAGTCGGTATTTTCCCGCTGCCCGGCGGAGCTTCGATGAGCGTTGGAGTCGTGTTCTAGCGTCCCTACCCAGCCAAGTCACTCGGGCCGTAGAGGTCTTCCCGGTTCAGGGGCTTTGTCCGGATGCGGAGTCTGCGCACGAGCTGCGTTGTGCGGGCCAGGACAGCCCGACTTGTGCTGAGCAGGGCGGCTGTTCCGAGGAGGACCCCGTGGAGGAACCTGCGCCGGTTCATTCCCATGGTCGTTGCCTCACGGTTTTTTCCCCCAGACGCCGGGAATCACGGTCCCGCAGTCGGGGCACTTCCCCTCCTGGAGCCGGTTGACCTCCACCGTGAAGCCGACGCGGTCGATCAGGGGGCGGTCGCGGCCGGGGCAGGCTTCGTTGTGGCAGAAGGTGCTTTCGCCATGGCGGGTCAGGAGATTGCCCACATAGACGAACTTCAGCCCTTCCTCCAGGGCGATGTCCCGGGCGGCTTCGAGAGTATCCCCGGGCGTCGGCGGCAGGTTGCGCAGCTTGTGCTGGGGGTGGAACCTCGAAAAGTGGAGGGGGACAGTCGTTCCCAGGTGGGAGGCCATCCATCGGCACATCTTCCGGATCTGGTCCAGGTCGTCGTTGAGGGTGGGGATGACGAGGTTGGTCACCTCGAGCCACACTCCCATCTCCACGCAGGTTTCGAGCGTTGCCAGGATCGGCCGCAGCGTGGCCCCGCAGTTTTCCTTGTAGAACTCCTCGGTAAACGCCTTGAGGTCGACGTTGGCGGCATCGACGTAAGGCAGCAGCTTACGCAGCGGCTTCTGGTTGATGTAGCCCGCGCTCACGAGCACATTGAGGAGCCCCGCTTCCCGGGCAGCGACGCAGCAGTCGTACGTGTACTCGTAGTAGGTCAGCGGTTCCGTGTAGGTGTAAGCGATGGACGGGGCACCCTCCCGGCGGGTGACCTCGACGAGCCGCTCGGGGGGGAGCTCGAAGGCCTCCGAGTCCTCGGGGTTGGCTTGAGAAATCTCGTAGTTCTGGCAGTTGCGGCAGTGGAGGTTGCAGCCGACGGTGGCAATGGACAGAATGGGGCTTCCCGGGTGGAAGTGGAACAGAGGCTTCTTCTCGATCGGATCCATGTGCGCCGAGCACGGGAGCCCGTAGGTGGTGGCGAGAAGCTTCCCGTCGAGGTGCATGCGGACCCGGCAATCGCCGGCCCCGCCTTCCGGAATCCGGCAGTACTTGGGGCAGAGCTGGCATTCGAGGTACGCGGGCATGGGCTCAGCCCTTGCGGCGGGGGGCCTGGGCGGGATGACCAAAGCCCGATTCGTGACGGGAGGCCCCGGGCACGGCCGCTCCTTCGATCTCCGCAGCCAGATGAGCGGCCGTTAGCGGTTCTCCGGTGGCCTGCTCGATCAGGCGGTCCCAGCGGACGGAGCGGCCCGGGGCAAAGACCCGCTCGACGAGGAAACGGGCGACCTCGGGCCCGTAGCTTCCCCCGGGAAGCCGAGCCGTGACATGCCGGAGCTGTGCGGCGAAGCATTCGCCAAGCAGGTAGTTGTGGTAGTACACCGGGGCCGTCGCAATGTGCACCTTGGAGGCCCAGTCCGGGCGGTGGCGGCCGTCGGGCGGGGTCTGCCCCTGGTACCGGTGCGCCAGCTCCCACCAGAGCGAGTCCAGATCCTGGTCCGGGTCCTGGTACGCGGCCTTCTCGAACTGCACCATGACGAGGCAGAACCGGAGGAACACGAGCTTGGAGAGCAGGTGCGGGACGGCCAGCTCGCGTTCCACCCGGCCGGCGACATCGGGCGTCATCCCGGCGCACCTTCCGAGATAGGCGGCCGAGGAGGCGGCCCCCTCGCAGAACATGGCCACCCCTTCAGTCGTCAGCGAGTGTGCCTCGGTCCGCAGGACCCAGGGCAGATCCCGGGCCGTGTGAAGCGAGTAGACCGCGTGACCCAGCTCGTGCAGGACGGTCTGGTGCCAGCGCATCTCGTTGCGCACGTTGCACAGGATCCGCACGTCCCCTTCCCGGTCCAGGTCGAGGCAGAACGCATGCGGGTGCTTCCCCGGGGCCTCGTACAGCGAGCTGCGGGAGAGCACGCCCTCGACATCCAGCCCGAGAGCGCCGAAATGGCACCGGGCCCCGGCAACCGGATCGACTGGAGGGGCTTTGGATGAGCTCGGCAGCAGGAAGGTCGGATACTGCTGGAAGAACGGGTCAGACCAGTCCCAGGGGGTCGGCTCTCCCCCGGGGATCGAGAGGTATTGGGATACTCCCCGGCGCAGCTCCGACAGGCACCACTTCCAGAGATCGTCGGTGAGTCGCTCCGTCTCTTCCACGAAGCCGACGAGGAACGCCGGGTCGACCTCGGACAGCGAAAGCTGCATGTGCCAGAAGTCGGGAAACCCGAGATGCCGTGCGGCCCGGTTTCTCTCCTTCATGAGCTTGCGGATCAGCGGTGCCACCACGCGGCCGACGCTCTTCTGGGCATCCCAGGCGCGCTGACGAAGCTTCCTGTCCGTCGAGGTCTGGAGCAGACCGTACAGATCGTTGGTGGTGACCTCTTTGCCCAACAGCCTGGGCCTGTGCGTCGAGAAGCGCTGCTCCGTTTCGGCCTCCAGCTCGGTCAACCGGGCCAGCAGCGCCGGGGGCAGGCCGTACTCGGTCAGGAGGTTGTGGAGGACGGTGAGGCGGCGGTGGAGCAGGGGGACGCTCGCAATGGTCGATGGTCCCCTCGACTCCGCTCGGGGCTGGCTTTGGTCGACGGTCGCCTGTGCGGCGGGCCGGGCCCATGGCGCGCCGGAGAGCCTTCTCAGCAGCTCCGCCACCTTCTCCCGGTCCATGGCCGACGAGTAGACTTTCTTGGCCGCAAGGGCCGCCCGCTCCATCCGGCGCCAGGCGGTAGGGGTGCCGGTCGTCCACGCATCCCACAGGGCCAGGCTGGCCTTGCGCTCGGCTCGGGCCGCCTTCTTCTCGATCCGGTCGGCCAACCGGGTCGCCGCCGGAACGTCGGCCTCGGTTGCCATCCCGTCTTCCTTCCTCGTGTCCGTCCTCAACACTCCCCCCCGGTCCTGCTCGCTGCAACGACAAATCTACACAGGAACGGGGTCGGTGGCAACCCTGCGTCCGAGGCGGTGCCCGGGACGGCGGGTTGTCCGCCGTGACAGCCGAGCCTCTACCCCACCTTCACCCGGGCATCGAGGACGCGGCAGAGGCTGCGGTCGGCAAAGGCGCGGACCGGATTCAAGTCCATCTCGGTGATCTCGGGCAGGTCCCCAACCATGCGGGAGACGCGCTGGAGTATTTCTTGCAGGAAGGTGAGATCGACGGGCTCCGAGCCTCTGAAGCCAGTCAGCAGCGGGAGGCTGCGCAGCTCCCGCACCATCTCGGCCGCATCGATGTCGGTCACGGGATGCAGGCGGAAGACCACGTCCTTGAGCACCTCCACGTACACGCCCCCCAGTCCGAACAGGATCAGCGGGCCGAAGTTGGGGTCGAGCGACATGCCGATGATCGTCTCCTGGCCGCCCGATACCATCTGCTGTACGGTCACGCCGCACCCTTCGGTGTCGCCGAGCGCCTTGGCCGCGCCCTGGAGGATCCGGTGGTAGGCCCCCCGCACCTCGAGCTCGGAGCGCACGTTCAGGAACACGCCGCCGGCATCGGTCTTGTGTACGATACGGGGGGAGGAGATCTTCATGACCACGGGGAGGCCGATCCGGTTGGCCGCGGCCACGGCCTCGTCCTCGGTCGTGCACCGGACCGCCTGAGTCGTCGGAATGCCGTAGGCCGTGAGGAGCTGCCACACTTCGTCGTCCCGCAGATAGCCTCCGCCCCGGGCCTTTGCGGTATCGACGACGGCCCGTCCGGCCGGGGCATCGACCGTGAACTCCCGGACCGTGCCATGGGGCTTGTCGAGCCAGCGGGCCCGCTGCACCATGGCCGCCATGGCCCGTGCCGCGGATTCCGGATAGACGAAGACCGGGACGTTGGCCTTCTGGAGGTTCTGCGCCTGGGAGAGCTGCTCGATGCGGCCCATGAGGCACACGACGATGGGCTTGGACTGCTCGTGGGAGCAGACGTCCGCAATGACCTGCAGCGTGGCGCTCGGGTCGGTGGTCGGCGGGGCCACGAAGATCGTCATCAGGATGTCCACCCCCGGGTCGGCCAGCAGCGCACGCATGCACCGCCCGTAGCTCTCGGGCGTTGCAGACGCGATCATGTCCACCGGGTTGTTGAGCGCTGCCTCCGCTGGAAGGAACGACGAGAGCGTTTCCCGGGTCGAGCCTGCCAGGGGGGGGATGTTGAGCCCTAGCGCGGACAGCGTGTCCGCTGCCATGATGGCCGGTCCCCCCGCGTTGGTGAGCACGGCTACGCCGTTGCCCTTGGGGAGCCGCTTGAGCGTGAGTGCCTTGCCGACATCGAACAGCTCCTCGATGCTGTACACCCGCATGACGCCGCACTGCTTGAACAGGGCGTCGTAGGCCGCATCGGCCCCGGCCAGGGCCCCGGTATGGGAGGAGGCGGCCCTGGCACCCGCTGTGCTCCGGCCGCTCTTGAGCACCACGATCGGCTTGTCCCGGGCCACGCGGCGGGCGATCCGGGGGAACTCCCGCGGGTCGCCGAAACTCTCGATGTACATCAGGATCACTTCAGTCCCCGGGTCCTTGTGCCAGTAGTCCAGGAACTGGTCCGCCGACGCGTCCATGCGGTTGCCCTGCGAGACGAACTGGCGAAGCCCCAGGCCGAGCTCCGTGGCCTGCTCGATGATCACGACTCCGAGCGCACCACTCTGCGACAGGAAGCTGACCGTGCCGGGCAGGACGTACCGGGGCCCGAACGTGGCGTTCATCTTGATCCTGGGGTCGGTGTTGATGACTCCCATGCAGTTGGGGCCGACCGCGATCATGCCGGCATCGTTGACGATCTCGGCAAGCTCGGCCTCGGCAAGGGCCCCCTTGGAGCCCGTTTCCCGGAAGCCCGCCGTGATGATCACCAGCCCCTTGACCCCCTTGTCGCGGCATTCCTCGACCACGGCCCGGACCCCCCCTCTGGGCACGGAGATGATGGCCATGTCCACGGGGTCCGGAATCGCTGCCAGTGAGGCGTAGCACTTCGTGGAACGGATGAAGTGCGACTTCTCGTTGACCGGGAAGATCGTCCCGTTGAACTCGTAGTCGAACAGGTTGCGGATGATCTCCGTGCCGATTTTTCCCGGCTTCTTCGAGGCCCCGACGACTGCGATGTTCGTCGGTCTGAAGATTGCATCCAACGTTGCCTTCGGCTTCTTCTCACCCATGCATGGCTCCTGGGCTTGGACCGGGGGAAACGCCCCGGTGGGGGGGGAGTATAGCGGCCGTGGGGCGGCGGGGCAAGAGACATGGGACAAATAGGACGGATAGGACGATTGGGACAAATGGGACCCGCCGCCCCCCAATCGGACGAACGGCCCCCATCGCGGGATTGGCTCCTGGCATGAGCAGCCCGCTAATCCCCCCGGCCTCCAGTCAAACCCACCCACTAGATCCGCGCCGCCCCCTATGTCTTCTATACGTCCTATACGTCCTATACGTCCTATTCGTCCTATTCGTCCTATACTCCCCCCTCCCCCTTGCCAAGTCCGCGCGTGACCGATAGCATGTCCCCGCGCTGACGAACAGGGAGAACGGACATGGGAAACCTTTGTAGGGCGTGGCTGTGTGGGTTGGCCGGAGGGGCGCTGCTGGCGGCCTGCTCGGGCGGGACGACGACGGTCAGCATGGACACGTCTTCTCCGGTGGATGTCGTTTCCGAGGCGGGAGGCCCGGAGGTTCTCTCGGAGCCGGACGTATTCCAGGATGTCGAGAGCGACCTGGCATCCCCCGACGTTCCGGTTGAGCCCGGCACGTTCGGCTGGCCCTGTCAGACCAACGCCGACTGCCTGTCCACCTTCTGCATCGAGGCCCCGGACGGCTTCGTGTGCACCGGAGAGTGCATCGAGGACTGCCCGGCCGGATGGTCCTGCGAACAGGTGGGGGCGGGGCCGGACCTGACCTACGTCTGCCTGCCGCTTTTCGGGACGCTCTGCCGACCGTGCACGACCGATGACGAGTGCCTTCAGGGGGCCGGCAAGGGGGCTTTCTGCGTCGACTACGGCGGTACCGGACGCTTCTGTGCCGCCCCGTGCGGGGAGAATGAGTTCTGCCCTGAAGGGTACTCCTGCCAGGAAGCGATGCTGGGCGACGGCACCGTGGCCCCGGTCTGTCTGCGGGAAGGTGCGGAATGCAACTGCGCCCCGAAGTACCAGGGGATGAACATCGCCACGACGTGCTACCTGGAGAACGAGTGGGGGACTTGCATGGGGGACCGGGTCTGCCAGGACGGCGTGCTGACCCCGTGCGATGCGTTGGTGCCGGCCGCAGAAACCTGCAACGGAACGGACGACGACTGTGACGGAATCGTCGACGAGGAGGTTGCGACCCAGCCGTGCAGCGTGGACAACGAGTTCGGCTCGTGCCCGGGGATAGCGTCCTGCGAGTCCGGTACCGCCGTCTGCCTGGGGATCGCTCCATCTGCCGAGATGTGCGACGGCCTGGACAACGACTGCGACGGGGAGGTGGACGAGGGATTCCCGGACCTGGACGGGGACGTGACCCCGGACTGTCTCGATTCCGACGTGGACGGCGACGATGTGCCGAACGCGGGGGACAACTGCCCGGAGACCGCCAACCCGGACCAGGATGACTTTGATGGGGACGGGCTGGGCAATGCGTGTGACACCGACAAGGACGGCGACCTCGATCCGGACGGGAGCGACTGTGCGCCCTTCGATCCGCTCGTGGGACACACGCTGCCCGACCAGTGCAACGGAGCGGACGACAACTGCGACGGCAAGGCAGACGAGCTGTTCCCGGACCTGGATTCGGACGGTCTGAAGGACTGCGTGGATCCGGATGACGACAACGACGGAGCCGTGGACGAGGCGGACAACTGCCCGGTCACGTTCAATCCGTCGCAGACCGATCAGGATGGGGACGGCATCGGCGATGCGTGCGAGGACGACAAGGACGGCGACCTCGACCCGGATGCCACGGACTGTGCGCCGCAGGATCCGCTCATCCACCACGGGGCGGAGGAGCTATGCAACGGAATCGACGACAACTGCAACGGGATCGTGGACGAGGGGTTCGGCGATCTGGACAAGGACGGTGTGCCGGACTGCCAGGACCCGGACGACGACAACGACGGCGTGCTGGACGAGGGGGACAACTGCCCGACCCTGGGCAACCCGGACCAGCTCGATTCGGATCAGGACGGGAAGGGGAACGCATGTGACGTGGACGACGATGGGGACGGCGATCCCGATGCGTTGGACTGCAAGCCCCTCGACGCTGCGATCAACCATGCCGCGACCGAGACGTGCGATGCCAAGGACAACGACTGCGACGACCTGGTGGACGAGGATGGCGCTACGGGGTGCTCCACGTGGTACTACAACGCGGATTCCGACGGGTACGGGCTGGAGTTGCTCAGCAAGTGCCTGTGCGCCCCGCTGCCCCCCTATTCGGCCAAGGAGACGGGCGATTGCGACGACAACAACCCGTCGGTCCACCCCGGCGCCAATGAGTTCTGCAACGGCAAGGACGACGACTGCAGCGGACAGGTGGACGAAGAGGGGGCGCTCGGGTGCAACAAGCTCTATCCGGACCAGGATTTCGACGGGTTCGGAAGCGGCGAGACGGTCTGTCTTTGCGGCAATCCGAAGGGATACTCGACCGTCGCCGGTGACTGCGACGATGCCGATGCCCAGTCCAAGCCGGGCGGAACTGAGCAGTGCGATGCCAAGGACAATGACTGCGACGGAACCGCCGACGAGGAGGGGGCCTTCGGGTGCTCTCAGTTCTACCAGGACCAGGACTCGGATGGGTACGGGCAACTCGGGCTCTCCAAGTGCCTGTGCAAGGCCGCACCGCCCTGGTCGGCCCAGATGACCGGCGACTGCGATGACGGCAAGGCCGAGGTGCACCCGACCGCGCTCGAGATCTGCAACTCGCTGGACGACAACTGCAACGGGCAGATCGATGAGGGGGCCAAGACCACCTTCTACAAGGACAACGACGGTGACGGCTACGGCACGCCCAACGACAAGCTCGATGCCTGCCAGGCACCGGCGACCTATGTGGCGGCCGGAACCGACTGCAACGATTTCAACGGCGACATCCACCCGGGTGCGGTCGAGGCATGCGACGACATGGACAACAACTGCTCGGGCCAGGCCGACGAGGGGCTCCCGTTGCTCACGATCTACAAGGACAACGACGGCGACGGGTTTGCTGCCTCCGGTGCGGTCGCTGTGAAGAAGTGCAACATACCCATGGGCTACACGCAGGCTCAGGATTTCAACGGCGACGGCAAGATCGACTGGGACTGCAACGACTCGGATGCCACCGTCTTTCCGGGGGCGCTCGACCCGTGCGACGGAAAGGACAACGACTGCAACGGGTACAAGGATACCCAGTGCCCGACCCAGTGCCCGGGCTGGCCCGTGTTCCTGGGCCCGGGCAACGTCCAGTGCAACCTGGCCATCTCGGATCTGAACAACGACACGCAGAAGGAGGTGGTGGTCGGCTGCGAGCAGGTCGTGCTCAAGGCCGACGGGACCAAGCTCCTCGACCTGCCGGGCTGCGACACCTGGCCCCGCGGCGTCAACGTCGCACAGCTCGATGCCCGGCCCGACTTCACCTGGGACGTGATCTGCGGGAACCGGGTCTACGACATCAACGGAATCAAGGCCGACCTTCCCACCAACCCCTACAACACGCCAGCGGTCGGCGACGTGACCGGTGATGGCATTGCGGACATCGTTTCCGGCTCGTGGGATGCCCGCTACTACGTCACCGAGGGGCAGTGGGACGGCAGCGGCAAGTGGAGCAAGAAGAAGACCCACGACCTGCTCCTCACTTCCACCGGGGTCGACAAGTCCCTGTTCGCTCCCACGCTTGTCGACCTGGACGGAAACGGCGTCATCGACCTCATCTCCGGGTCGGGCTACATGAGCCAGTCCGAGGGGGAGTACCCCGACGGCCGCATCTATGCCTGGACGTTTGCCGACGGTGCGTTCAAGCGCCACTGCCCGAGCAACCCCGCCAACCCGGATCAGTGCTTTGCCACCGGAAAGTCCTACTGGTGGACCTACTTCTCCGGCGTGGCCGACGTGAACCTCGACGGCCAGGTCGAGATCGTCTTCCCCGTCAACGGCGGCTACCTGTTCGACCTGCCGGGAGCCGTCGTGGGCCAGGGCAACAGCGGAATGCCCATGGACTGGAACCGTGACGGCCAGTGGGAGTGGCAGACAGCCTACTCGAAGGTCGCAGGCGACTTCGACCGGGACGGGCAGATCGAGACCTTCTCGGGGGCCACGCTTTCCGAGCAGGACGGAACGCCGCTGCCGGGCTGGCCGGTCGGCGACCACGGCCCCGGCGTCTGGACCGGAATCGTGGACGACATGGACGGCGACGGCCGCATGGAATACGTCTTCCCGGACAACCAGTACGTCGCCTGCTTCGAGCTGGGCGAGGGCAGCTACGACCCGGCCGGCATGGAGTGGTACGGCGGATCATTCTTCCTGAATCCCTACGGCCAGAACGGCCAGTACGACCAGGCGGAGCCGAACGACGTCCCGGCGAGGGCCTACGCTCTGGCCGGTATGACCGGCACCTACGCGGGGCACATCGGCAAGAGCGGGGACGTGGACTGGTTCAGGCTTCCCATCTTTGGCAAGTGGACCGCGTATGTGATCACGCTGGAGAACATCCCGGCGGGCGTCAACTACGACGTCACCGTGGTCAACAGCGAGCAGCAGGCCACGGTCTACTGCAGCGGCACCAATGCCGGCAACGCCACTGAGTCGTGCGTCGCGTCCAACTCGGTCCCCAACCTGTCCGGCTACTTCCTGGTCAGGATCTCAGGGAACGGGGCTGGGGACCACAATGCCGTGCGGCCCTATCTGCTGAGTTGGGAGAAGAACAACTATTAGGGACGGGGCTGGGGGCTCCAGCGGGGCGAGGAACTCAGGGCTGGGGCTGGGGGCTCCAGCGGGGCGAGGTGCTCGGGGTCAGGGGGTGGCGGGCCGCCGACTGCCCACCGCCTTCCTTGCCCTGCCCACCACGTTCCTGAGCGCACCTTCGAGCAGGACGGTGGCACCGTAAACCATGTGGCCCGGCTTCAGCGTTCCCCGCACCAGGTGGCGCCAGACCTGCGTCGGTCGGGCATAGAACTTCAGCATCCCCGCCCGCTGGATCGACAGCAGCTCCTGCACGGTCATCCCCTCCGGTGCGGACAGCAGCTCCTCGTCTCCAGAAGCCCAATTGTACCAGGAGGTGAACTTCTCGAACTGGGTCGAATCGATGCGGTCCTTCTGCCGTTCGTACAAGGCAGACCCGGGATACGGGACCGTGACCGCGAACTTGGCGAAGTCGCAGTCGAGCTTGATCGCGAAGTTCACGGTGTCCCAGCAGCTTGCCACCGTATCGCCGGGCAGGCCGAGCATGAAGAACCCCATGACCAGCACGCCCGCATTCCTCGCCGCCTTGGCGGCCTTCTCCGCCTGGGCCAGGGTGGTGCGTTTGCCCGCCAGATCGAGCACCCGCTGGTTGCCCGACTCGAAGCCGTAAAAGATCACGGAAAGCCCCGATTCCCGCAGCTTGCGCATCAGCTCGTCGTCCACCATGTCCACCCGGGACTCGGTGATCCAGCGGATCCGCTTGTGCAGCCCTCGCCGGATGAGCTCGTCAGCAAACTCGAAGCCCTGCCTCTTGGTCCACGGAAAGTAGGCATCGTTGAAGCTTATCCACTCGAAGCGGTACCGGTTGACCAGCTCCTCGATCTCGTCTACCACCTTGACCGTGTCACGCAGGCGCACCTTCTTGTACTGGGTATCCTGCGAGCAGAACACGCAGTGGAACGGGCAGCCGCGGGACGCCATGACCGACAGTGGAGTCGAGTACACGCCGATGATCGGCAGCTCCATGTACTGCGGGTTGAACAGGTCGACCAGGTGCCAGGCCGGATGCGGCAGCGAGTCGAGGTCCGCGATGACCGGCCGCTGGGGGTTGTGGATGACCTCGTCGCCCCGTTTCCAGGACAGCCCCAGGATCCTGCCGAGGTTGCCGCTGCCTGGGGCACCGTTGCCTGGGTTGCCGTTGCCTGGGTTGCCGTCGCCTCTCTCGAGGGCATCCACCGTCTCGAGCAGGGTGGCTTCCCCCTCCCCTCGCACGACGAAGTCTGCAACGCCGTTGGCCAGCAGGTCCTGCGCAAACAGGCTGGCATGGTGGTTGCCCATGAGGATCCGGATGCCGGGCAGCTCCTTCCGGATCAGGGCCACGATGTCGAGGACGTTGGAAACCGTGGTGGTCAGCAGGCTGATGCCGACCAGATTCACCCGCTCGCGGCGGAGCACCTGGACCAGGTCCGCGTTGGACAGGCGGCGCACGACCTGGTCGACAAGGACCACCTCGTGGCCACCCTTTTCGAGCACGGCCCCGAGGTACGCGGCGCTCATCGGCAGCAGGTGCGGAAAGAGCTCCCGGTAGCGGGGGCTCGTCACCCCTGCTTTTGACCCCGGCACGATCAGCGCGACCTTCATGCTCCCCCCGACACGCTTCCCGGAGTCTATGCCCAAGTGGCGGGCCTTTCAACCGTTCGATCGATCGCGCTCGCCCCGAATCGCGTGCCGAGTCCTCGGGTGTTGGTCCCTCCATGGCGGTCCTCAACCAACAATTCGGCTAAGAGCGGATTCTGTCAAAATCGAACTTGTGCGGGTTGTCCTTTTATCAACAAGTTCCTGGTGAGAAAAAGAACTTGACGGCATTCCGACACACTGTCAGACTTGTCTCAGGCTAAACGGGTCGTTGAACGATGCATTTTGAAAACGGAACGATGGAGGAAGGAGATGAGCAAGGGAGTTAGCAGTCTGTTTGTCTGTCTGTCTGTCTGTCTGTTAGGAGTTCTTTCCGTGCCTGATTCGGCACAGGCTGGAACAGCCAAGGGGGAATGGGTATGGCTTGCTGCAGAACCCTCCGTAAGCGTTGCACAGGGAGGTCATGTCCTCGAATTCGATCTCGCATGTGATGTGAGCGTCAACGGGTGGATCTTCTCTGCCACAGCAAGCAACGGCTGGAAAGTGAATCTCAATGCAGACGGTGTAGCCGTGCCGGATGTCGGGCAGGTCGTTTCCTGCAAGGACGGCATCGTGGTGCCGCACTACACCGTTTGGCTGGGGCTCGACATGCCCGATGCCGTCGTGGACCCCGAATGGGTCCAGGTGCAGATCTCAGCAGCGGACCCGACCGGTGCGGATCGAAGCGACGGTGTGCGGCTCGTATACCATGTCGGACCAACGGAGGAACTGACCCCGGTGCCCTTCAACGAGTACATGACTCTCAAGAACATCGGTGGCGCGGGCGAGCTCAAGCTCGCATCCGAGGGCACCGCAGCGGTGGCCGATGAGAACACCGTCAACCTTCCGCCTTGGGAGAGTCCGTTCGTGCCCGAGGCGAGGAAGGCGGAACTCAAGGCGAAGTATGGCAGCGCCGAAGAGGGTACCGAGACTTCGACCCAGGCGTTGACGTTGAGTTCCTCTGCCGACGAACAGGCTGCCGAGGGCGAGGCCGCAGGTTGCTCCGCTGCGGCGACGCTACCCCCGCACTTCCCTGTCGTGCTCATCCTGGCCGCCGGTCTTGTAGTGCTTCTGCTGGTTCGTCGAGTCCGGAGTGAGGGCGCAAAGCCTGGTATCCGTTCCGGGACGCTGGGGGCGGCGGTCCTGGCGGTAGTCTGCCTGGGTGAAATCTCGGCAGCGCATGCCGAGACCCGCTACGTGTACGGGTACGTTTCCTATTGGGACACGCGTTCTGACAAGAGCGACGCCGTGGGCCAGGGCTGTCGCGTGTGCACCTGCGATACCGGCAACACGACATGTGGACCGTGGCAGGCGGGCTGCTGCTTCCGGGGGATTCCCAAGGTCAAGCTGGGCCTCATCAAGAGCGGAGAGTCCCAGTACCGCGACATCCAGTACAGCGACGAGTACGGATTCTATATCCTGACCGACACCAACTGGAGCGCGGGGACCTACCAGATTGTCGCAATGTTCGAGCGAAGCGTCGCCCCGTTTTCCACAAGCCTTGTCCCCGCCCCGCCCAGCACGACGCCGTTCTGGGTCACGATCACGTCATTCCAGTTCTCCGGCCAATGGCACTGCATCCCTCATGCTCCGGTGAACGCGGCGGGGGACGAAATTTCCATGGCAGGGGATCTGGCCACGTACTGGACTACGACGACCGAGGCGGTGTATGCTCTGGAGGACGAAGGCGACACCCGCCTTCGGAGGAATTATGGAAGCCCGAACCAGTTCGACCCGATACTGATGCGATACTACGATTTCGACGGACCGAATCATTCCAATTGCGCCGAATCGTACATCGAGGTCAAGCCGAGCTTCTCTCGCAGACCGAACGTTGCCCACGAGCTGGGGCACCAGTATCACGGACGGGTCGTCGGGTGTGACGGGGGAGGGGCGGAGATTCCCATCTTCGAGTGGGACCCACACCGTCCCAAGTCGGCGGAGGGCAACGCACTGAGTGAAGCCGTCGCGCAACTCACCGCTCTGCTGACGTGGTGGGATCCGGATGTTGGCAAGACGGAGGACATCTACCCGGACTATGCGGACTGCAATCCGGAAACGGATAGCTACCCGTGCTGCAACAGAGCGTCGGTGGACCGAAACAACTACCTTGGGCTCTGGGAGTTCATCGACACGAGCACGACCAACACTTACTTGGGCTACGCAGACCAGTACGACGTTACGATGAAGCAGCTCATGGACGGGTTGTTGCATTTCCGGGACAACAACGCCCCGACCTGCGTGTCGGACGCGAACTGCTGGTCCGGGGAGGTCTGTCAGGACTGGGAGATGCTTGGTGTGGTCACGAAGAGGTGCCACGGCCGCAATCGCACTGCCCAGGAGAGGTGGAGGCAGTTTTCTGGGAGTACTTGCGCAACACCCTACAACAGCGATCAATGTCCGATCGGCCAAGTGTGCTCCGACGAGGGCCGATGTTACTCAGGTGACGTCCACGGCTCGAACGTCCGGGACTGGGCGTACAATCTGGCGCAGCATCTGGGGACATCCGACACGGCCGCCCAGAGTACTCTGAACTCGTCTCTCTGCCTGCGGTATTTCGACAATACGCCGCCGTCGTTCGACTGGGGGTACCACAATGACTAGCGCAGTGTGGTTGACTTCCCGTGGGGCGAGGGCCCGGCAGCGGAACTTGGCGCTCATCTTGGCCGCCCTGATTCCGGTGGTCGTCGGGCTCGCTGCGTGTAGCGGGAATGGGACTGCCGTGGATGCGGGAAGCTCCGGCGACATTCTGGGGGATACTGGTCCGTGCGTGCCCAACTGCCTTCCGGGGTCGTGCGGGGTTGACGGATGTGGGGGATATTGCACGCCGTGCGACCAGCCCGTCTTCGATGAGGATCCGGCGGGATGCCTGCCACACTCCACGCTTTGCGATGAACAGGCCCGGAAATGCCAACTGCCGGTGGCCAACTGTGTCGACGGCTGGTGTTTCATCCCTGCTGGCAGTTTCATCATGGGGGCGACTCGGGGAGCCCCGGGGGAGCTATCGACCCCCGTGCATGCTCACCCGGTAGTTCTGACGCGTGGTTTCCGCATGATGCAGACGGAGGTCACGCAGGGAGAGTGGCTGGACGTCATGGAGACCGATGTCAATCCCTCTCCCTACGCAGCCTGCGGCCTGGACTGCCCAGTTTCCGGGATCACGCTCTACGACATGTTGGAGTACGCCAACCGGCTGAGCGAGCGGGACACACTCCAGCCTTGCTACGAGTTGGTTGGTTGCAACGACACGTCGGGAGTGGAAAACGGCAGAGAATGCGACAGCGCCGTGTTCCTTGGCCCGGATTGTCAGGGATACCGTCTGCCCAGCGAGGCGGAATGGGAGTTAGCAGCCGGTGCTGCCGCCGACACCGTGTTCACGACCGGGGCTTGCGACATCAACTCGGAGTGGGGGGAGAACCCGGATTCGTCGATTGCACAACTGGCGTGGTTCGCGGGCAACTCGGATGCCGACTACCCCGGGTGTCAGCAAGGGCAGGTGGAGGATGAGAACGGAGTCTTCCGAGACCAATGCTTAGGTCCCCACTCTGTGGGGAAGAAGGCTCCGAATCGATTCGGGCTCTTCGACGTCCTAGGCAACGTGGAGGACTGCACGGGCAGCGTCTACCACCACGTCAGTGGATCCGACTTGGCGGTCGATCCGGGGTTTGCCCCCGTTCTTGTTGGCGATGTGTTTGTGAAGGATGCACCGACTGACCCCGAGGGAAGCTGCGTCCACTCCAAAGGGGGCTGTTTCGGCGCTGCCGACCCAGCGCTTGCCCACGCAGACCCCGGAGGTTTCTGTTGGTGGATACCAAACAACCTGAAGTTCGGCAGGGTAGGTTTCCGCCTCGTCCGGACTGAAACGCCGCCAGAGTAGACCCCGGGCCGGCAACACCACCACTATCCGAGGGGCAGCGGCTCTTGGCCATGATCGACGGGGGTGCCGAGCAGGCTCCGAGTGACCGACCAGCCCTTCGTCGGCCGAGGAGTCTGCGGTGCCCATCGCCTGGGGCGCAGATTCCGGCGATTCAACTCTCCCTTTGCAAAGCCGCGTGAATGCACGATAATCGGACCCTGCCAAGGAGGACCGACATGATGCGTTCCGCCATAACAGCCTTCTGCTTCGCCACTCTAGCGACTCTGCTGCTTGCAGCCGCGTGCAGCAAGGAGGCCCCTCCGCCGGCGCTGACTCCGGCAGCGCCGACGCACGACCCGATCGAGCCGGCCCGGACCACCGTGGCCCCTGCGGCGGGGGAGTTGGAGGCCGTTCCCCCGCTCCGCCAGGCACGGGGCGAGTCGGTCGATCGGGATGTCCTTGCAGGGACTGATGCTGCGGCGGGGGCCGTCCCTTCGGCCGCCGATGTCGTTGCAGCACCGCGTGGCGATGCCGTTGCAGTGCCGGTGAGCGATGCCGCGGCAGCAGCGCAGGGCGATGCGGCAGTCGGGGGGACGGGGGCCGATGGGCCGACCGGCAAGGACGCCGTGGCCGCTCCGCAGGCTGACGTCGCGACTTCCGGTGATGCAACGGAACCGACCGCTCAGGCCGGTTCTCCGTCCCCCGAAGGGTTGCCCCAGGTTCCCCCCGCAGCCACCGCCGGAATCGATGCCGAAAAGCAGCGCAAGGTGTTCGAGGAGGCGATGAAGCTGCTCCAGGGAAACAAGGTGGACCAGTCCACGCAGCTCCTGGAAGAGTGGCTCAAGGCGACGCCAAAGGATCTGCTCAACCGGCGCAACCTCGCTCACATCTACATCCAGATGCAGCGTTTCGAGGATGCGGAGCTCCACCTGAAGATCTTGGCCGACGAGATGCCCGGACAGGCCGAGTGGCGTGCCCACCTGGGGCGGATCCAGGCGAAGCTCGGGAAGTTCGGCCCGGCAGTGGAGGCGCTCGAGAAGGCGCTCGATATTTCGCCGGAAGACGTGGACGTTGCGCTCGACCTGGCCCGCGTGCATGGTGCCCGTCGGCAGTACGACGCGGCCCGGGACGTCCTGGAAAGAGCCCTTGTTCTCAAGAAGAAGGAAGCCGAGGTGCTCAAGGAGCTGACCGCGGTCCTGGTCGAGCAGGGAGAGTACAACCAGGCGTGGGAACGATTCTGGCGTCTCCAGAAGCTCGAGCCGACCTACCAGACTGCGCTCACCATGGCTCAGCTTGCTGCCCGCAACCGCAAGTGCACCGATGTCTACGATGCGCTGGCGGGGTGGGACAAGGAGTTCAAGGACGAGGCCCCGTTCCTCCTTCTCGGCGAGTGCGCCATGGTCGACAACGACCGGGCCCGTGCTCTCAAGCAGTTCCAGGCCGCGCTCGAGAAGAACGAGAAATGCTTCGACTGCTCGCTTCGGCTGGGGGACGTCTGGTTCGAAAACAAGGAGTGGGAGCGGGCTTCGCAGTACTACGGCATCGCCGTCAACCTGGAGCCGAAGGACTACCGGGCCTGGTCGCAGCTCGGCAAGTCGCTTGCCAACGCGGGCAAGCACATCGAGGCCTCCCGGGCCTTTGCCGGCGCGGTCGAGCGCAAGCCGGACGACGCGGATCTGGTCTACATGTGGGGTGTGGAGCTGGTCATGGCCGGCCAGAAGGCCGATGCCTGGAAGACCTGGGGCCGCCTCGACGAGATGAACCGGACTCTCGGCAATCAGCTCAAGAAGATGCTCAACGAGTAGGGTTCGCGCACTGCCCACGGCACATCCACAGGGCCCCTCCCGCGTGGTCGGGGCTTTGGTTCACTGCCCACGGCACATCCACAGGGCCCCTCCCGCGTGGTCGGGGCTTTGGTTCACTGCCCACGGCACATCCACA
>CAITUV010000064.1 GCA_903895725.1 uncultured Myxococcales bacterium
ACAGACAGACAGACAGACAGACAGACAGACAGACAGACGGGCAAACAGGCGGTTGGCAGGCGGTGCAGCGGGCCAGGGAAGATGCGGCCCGCTCGGAAGCCACAAGCCCCGGAACCCGGCCGGCAGGCTGGACTCCCTCCAGGTCGCGCCTCGTCGCCTTGCATCAGGAATGCCGGGGCAATCGGGCTGAGATGGCCCGCATCCTGGGGGTTTCGCGACAGCAGCTCTACCGTTGGCTCGAGGCCACAGGCCTGAGGGAGAAGTAGGTGGACTGACGGCCCCTTTCCCTTCATCGGCCGCTGGTGCGGCTACCCCAACTGCCGATGCACCGCACCAGCCGCCAGTGCGGGCAACCCAACGGCCTGCGAGGGTGCGGCGGGTACCGTCGGCTCGGCTGCACTTGATGGTCTCGGGACGAGAGCGCGGCCCGGGTGCACCCCCTCCTCCCTCGGGAGGAGTACCCGGCAGCCACGGGGCTGCCGGGGGTGGTGGGGTTCCCGGGCTTCCCCAAGAATCGTCGGTGCGATCGAGCGTACCGGCACATCCGCATCCCCAACCACGGCACATCCACAGGGTGACCCCGGGTCCGCTCCCGGACCCGGGGCTATAGTGGGCCGAGGCGGAGCATAGGCCGCTGGGCCACCCCCCGGTTCCCCGGGGGGTTCAGAGGATGGGGATCGTTCGGAAGGAGGGGCGTACCGGCGGCCGAGATAGCTACTGGATCGGCTGGGTGGCCGGAGCCGGGGCCGCAGCGCCTTCGGCCGGGGCCGGGGCGGCAGAGCCGCGCAGGTCGACACCACCGCGGATCATGTCCCGGGTGGCAGCGTTGATGTTCGGAGCCAGACGGGCCCCGCCGCGCAGGTCGCGCAGAGCCGGGACCTGGGGAGCAGGCTTGAACTCGATGAGGTACTCGAGACGGGATGCCTTGCGAAGCTCTTCGAGGAGCTGGTGCTTGGCCTGGGCAGTCTTCATGTTGAGAGCGGACTTGGCGAGCTTGTCCTTCATCTCCTCGAAGGTCTGGCGAGGCTCGATGCGCTTGGCCAGCTGGAACACCACGAGGCCCTGAGCGGTCTTGATCGGGCCGGCGAATTCCTTCTCCTGGAGCTTCTCGGCGGCCCCGTACATCTCGGCATGCCGCTCGTCTCCCTTCTTGATGAACATGGGCTTCACCAGGAGGCGACGGCCAGTGGAATCCTTCTTCTCCTTGACCGCCTCGCGCAGGGTGAGGCCGGACTTGGCGGAAGCGAGGACGGCATTGGCCTCGGCGTCGGCCTTGGCAACGTCATCGGCGGTGGCCTCGGGGGTCAGCGGGAACGTGACGGCATCAATCTTCAGGCCGAAGCGGCGCTCATACTCCTTCTTGAGCTCGTCGTCGGTGGGAGCGACCAGGAGGGAGCGTGCCTCGAGGACCTTGCGGACGGCCACGCGCTCTTCGAACGCTTTGATGCGGGCGCCCATGGCTTCCTTCTGCTTGTTGAAGCGCTCCATGTCCATGTTCATGGCCTCGGCGGTCTCCTCGTCGGTGACGGTGATGCCGAGCTTCTCGATTTCCTGGCGGAGGAGCTCGTCGTTGACCATGCGGTCGACGACGGTCTTCTTGATCATGGACTGGGTGACCTTGCCCTTGGTGAGCTTCTTGAGCCGCTCGACGTACTCCGCGGCATCGATGTCCTTGCCGTTGACGCGGGCAACGACGGTCTGGGTGAGCTCGGGGTCTTCCTCGGCAGCGGGCTTCTCCTCGGCAACGACGGGGGGCTTGGCCTCTTCCTTGGCGGCCTCGGGCTCGGCAGCGGGCTCCGGCTCCTCCTTCGTGGCCTCTGCCGGAGGCGGCGTTTCCTCAACGGCCTTGGGGGCCGGTTCTTCCTTCTTGGGCTTGGGAGTCTCCTTCTTGGGCTCTTCCCCCTTGCACCCGCCGAGAGCCAGGGCCAGGGCCGCCAGAACCGCTGCGAGCAATGCGAAGCTTCTCATCGATCTCCTCCGTGAGTAAGGCGTGTGCGTTTCAAGTGCTCCAGTGCGCCGATTGAGAACCGAACGGGGGCGGATTATATTCCGCGGGCCCTGCGTGTCAACGGAAGGATGGAGCGTTACTGCCCCAGCTGGATCTTGAACAGCTGGCGGCCGGCGAGGAAGAACTGGCCCGAGGGAAGGGGGATGGCCCCCGGAACCCGGACATAGGTGCCGTTGCTGGAGCCGACGTCGCGAAGCCACGTTCCATCTGTTTTCCGAGTGAGCACGGCGTGAGTCCCGGAGATGTACCGGTCTCCCGGGAACGTGATGTTGCCGCGCTCCCGGCCGAGGAAAACGTTCTCGCTGGCGAGCAGGAAGGAGTTGCCATCCACGGTTTCGCCAACCACCTGGGTCAGACGTCCCCAAGCCTTGGGACCGCTGGGCGATCCGAGCACCTGGGTTCCCTCCTCCCGGGGGCTCACAAGCGGCTGGACCTCGGCGAGATCCTCGTACCGCAGGAGCTGTTGGCCGATGCGGAAGAGATCGCCGTGGGCGAGCTGGACCTGGTCTCCCATGCGGAGGTAGGTGCCATTGCGCGTGTCCTCCGGAATGAGCTGGGCTTCCTTCTCGGAAACATCGAGGGTCAGGTGCTGGGGAGCCAGGAGGTCGTCTTCCGGGAAGCGGATGTCGCAGCTCCCACGGCCCAGGGAGTTCTTCCCGGCCTTGAGCGGGACGCGGACCGTCTCCCGGCCGTCGACGGAGCTGACCGAGATGAGGAATCCGAGGCCGGCCTTGCGTGGCGAAACCATGGCGGTCTCGGGCCCGGAGTCCACCGGTGTGCGCTCCGGTGCTCCGGCCCCCTGGCCGAGCTTGAACCCGCACAGGCGGCAGACCGCGACTCCGGCAGCGATCTTGGCGCGGCAGCGTGGGCAGCGCACGCCACCCGCCTCGGCTGCCGGCGCCTGGGAGGCTGCAGCGGCCTTGCCTGCCTTGGCCGGCTCGGGCCTGGCCTCCTTCGCCGGGACGGCCTCGGGCTGAGGCTCGGCCTCAGGCTCGGGCTTTGCCTCGGCCTTGGGAGCAGGCGCCGGCTCGGCCTTGGGGGCCTTGCGTCCGCCCAGCTCCTTGCCGCAGTGCAGACAGAACTTGAAAAGAGGATCGGATTCCCTACCGCAATGCGGACACTGCATGGATGCCTCCTCACACTCCGCATGCTACCTTACACCAGCCACAAGGGTCGTTCAAGGAAGAAACCGGATCGGGTCCGGAGGGTTCCGACAAGGTGCTTCCAGGGGCGTGGCGAAGAGCACTTGTTGCGCGGCGGCCGGGCTGGTATAAGGGCCGCCATGATGGCGGAACGCAAAGTCCGGATCCACACGTTCGGCTGCCAGATGAACGTCTACGATTCGGAGCACATGCTGTACAATCTGGCCCCGCTCGGCTTCCGTGCGACGGAGCGGGACGACGATGCCGATCTGATCATCATCAACACGTGCAGCGTCCGGGAAAAGGCAGCGGACAAGGTGTTCAGCCTTCTGGGGCGGCTGAAGCGGAAGAAGCGGGCACGGCCCCGCCTGATGCTGGCGGTGGCCGGATGCGTGGCCCAGCAGGAGCAGGAGGCGCTGGCGAGGCGGGTTCCATTCGTGGACATCGTGCTCGGTCCGGACCAGGTGCCGTCGATCGCCGAGCTGGTGGAGCAGGTGGAACGCACCCGATCGCAGGTGGTGGCCACTCGCTTCCTGAGCGATCCCGAAGAGCTGTTCGCCCGGGGTGCTGCCCTGGTCGGGGAGCGCATCTCCGCTTTTGTCACGGTGATGAAGGGGTGCAACCAGTTCTGCTCCTACTGCATCGTTCCGTACACCCGGGGGAGAGAGGTTTCCAAGCCCGTCGAGGCGGTCGAAGGGGAAATCCGGGCCCTGGTCCGCTCCGGGGTCCGGGAGATCTTCCTCCTGGGGCAGAACGTGAACCGCTATGGGATGGACAGCCCGGGGTCCCCGAGATTTGCCGATCTCCTGAGGCGGATATCAGGCATCGAGGGTGTGCTCCGGATACGCTTCGTCACATCGCATCCGGCCGACTGCACGGACGATCTGGTCGCCTGTTTCGGGGAGCTTCCCAACCTGGCACCGTACTTCCACCTGCCGCTGCAGAGCGGGTCGGACGGGGTGCTGGCGCGCATGAACCGCCGCTACGACATGGGGCACTACCGGGGGCGCATCGAGCGATTGCGGACGGTCTGTCCCGGAATCCACGTCTCGACCGATCTCATCGTCGGATTCCCCGGGGAAACGGACGCAGAATTCGAGGACACGATGCGCGCCGCCCGGGAGATCGGGTTTGGCAGCTCCTACTCCTTCAAGTACAGCCCCAGGCCAGGCACGAAGGCGGCCTCGATGACGGATGACGTGCCGGACGAAGTCAAGGCGGAACGCCTGGAAAAACTGCAGGCCGTGCTGTACGATGGCATGGCCCGGGCGATGGAGGCGCACGTGGGACGCGTCGAGCCGGTCCTCGTGGAAGGCAAGGCGATCCGAAGCACGAACCCACGACAGGCCACCGGACGGACAGGGACGAACTACATCGTCAACTTCGACGTTCCCGGGAGCGTCGAGGAGTGGCGCGGGCGGATGGTACCGGTTCGGATCGTCATGGCGTATGCCCACTGTCTCGTGGGCGAGCCCGTGCTGTAGGAGGTCGAACATGCCCATCGTGATGAAGGTGGCCGGGCTGGCACTGGACGAGAAGAGCCATGCCCCGATCGTGGTGCTCAAGGACGAAACGGGAAACCGGGTGCTGCCCATCGTCATCGGTCTGGTCGAGGCCAGTGCGATCGCTGCGACCCTGGAAGGGGTGGAGTTCCCACGGCCCATGACGCACGACCTGATGGCCTCCCTGCTCAAGCAGCTCGATGCCACTCTCGAACGGATCGAGGTCACCGACCTCCTCAACGACACGTTCTATGCAACGCTCCATATCCGCCGCAAGCGCTCGGCCCAGCTCATCACGGTCGATGCGCGGCCGTCGGATTCCATTGCGCTGGCCCTGCGCACCGGGGCCACAATCCTGGTCGACGAACAGGTGTTCGAGAAGGTCGCAAAGACGCCCGAAGGCCCCAAGGCATCCGGGGACGATCTGGCCGGGCTCGATGACGAGGTCTTCGGCAAATACAAGATGTGAGGGGTGGCGGTCATGCTGGAAGGGTGGAAGAAGCCGGGCGGTACGGCCCTGGTCTGCAAGGGTTGGCTCCAGGAGGCAGCCTATCGCATGCTGCTCAACAACCTCGACCCCGAGGTGGCCGAGCGTCCGGAGGACCTCATCGTCTACGGCGGTACGGGGCGGGCAGCGCGGAGCCGGGAGGCGTTTCTCGCCATTCTCAAGGCTCTGACGATCCTCGAGGACGACCAGACGCTCCTGGTCCAGTCGGGTAAGCCCGTCGGCATTGCCCGGACCCATGCCGACGCGCCGCGCGTGATGATTGCAAACTCCAACCTGGTACCCGCATGGGCCACGTGGGAGAAGTTCTGGGCCCTGGAGCGGCTCGGGCTCATGATGTACGGGCAGATGACCGCGGGAAGCTGGATTTACATCGGGACCCAGGGGATCCTCCAGGGCACGTACGAGACCATGGCCGCCGCAGGCCGCAAGCACTTCGGCAGCGACCTGGCAGGACGGCTCGTGGTGACGGGTGGGCTTGGCGGGATGGGGGGGGCCCAACCGCTCTCCGTGACCATGAACAACGGCGTCTGCCTCGCAGTGGAAGTGGACGAAACCCGCATCCGGCGCCGCATCGAAACCCGCTATCTCGACCGTCGGACCGGTTCCCTGGACGAAGCCCTGACGTGGGCTCGGGAGGCCTGTCAAAGCAGGCAGCCGCTCTCCATCGGGATGCTGGGAAACTGTGCGGACGTCCTGCCCGAGCTCGTCGCACGGGGAGTGGTCCCCGACCTCGCCACGGACCAGACCTCGGCCCACGACCCGGTGGCCGGCTACGTGCCCCACGGTCTGCCGTATGGGGAGGCCCTGTCGCTGCGCCGGTCAGACCCCGAGCGCTACCGCAAGCTGGCCATGGCCTCCATGGCAGTGCACGTCCGGGCGATGCTGGCGCTCAAGGAGCGCGGCAGCCACGTGTTCGACTACGGAAACAACATCCGGCAGCAGGCGCTGCTGGAAGGGGTGAAGGAGGCCTTCTCGTTCCCCGGCTTCGTCCCTGCGTACGTCCGGCCGCTGTTCTGCGAAGGAAAGGGGCCGTTCCGCTGGGCAGCATTGTCCGGAGATCCGGCCGACATCCACGAGACCGATAGGCTGATCCTCGAGCTGTTCCCGGAAAACGAGGCGCTGGGCCGCTGGATCCGGATGGCGCAGGAGCGGGTGGCGTTCCAGGGACTCCCGGCCCGCATCTGCTGGCTGGGCTACGGGGAGCGCCGCAAGGCCGGGCTCGCGTTCAACGAGCTGGTGCGGACCGGGCGGGTCAGGGCACCGATCGTGATCGGTCGGGACCACCTCGACTGCGGCTCCGTTGCCTCTCCGAACCGGGAGACCGAGGGGATGAAGGACGGCAGCGACGCGATCGCGGACTGGCCCCTGCTCAACTTGATGATGAACACGGCAAACGGGGCCACGTGGGTCTCGTTCCACCATGGCGGCGGCGTGGGGATCGGATACTCGCTGCATGCCGGCATGGTCGTCGTTGCAGACGGAACTGCTGCCGCAGCAGCCAGGCTGGGCCGTGTGCTCGATTCCGACCCGCTGGCCGGCGTTCTGCGCCATCATGATGCCGGATACGAGGAAGCTTCCGACTTCGCCCGCAGACATGGTATCCTCGTCCCGGAAACGTGGCGCTGAGAGGCAACCCCGGATGGGAAACTCAAGGACACTCCAGAGAATCGCAGGAACTGCCGTAGCCCGGTCTGCAACGCTTGCCCTGCTGGCGATGCTGACGATGGCGGCAGCCCTGACCTCCTGTAGAGATGGGGAACCCGTCACGCTGGCATCGCTGGCCCAGAAGGCGCCGGAGGTCAAGCCCGCGGCCGACACCGGACCGATCCAGAGACCGCCGCTGGCCGTTCTGTCCGCGAATCGTCCGGAAAAGCTCCATGCACGCCTGCGGATGCTCCTTCCCCTCGCCCTGCCGCAGGGAATGCCGGCATGGCTCGAGGGGGCCCTGGCCGGTGCCTCCCCGGCTGCGCTGTATGGAGAGCTGATTGCTGCCTCGGTTGGCCTCGATCCCCAGACCGCCCTCCCCCGCATCGAACGGCTGGAGGGGCTGCTCCTGATCACCCCCGCGGCCGGCGGCGGAGGCCAGCTCGAGGCCGAACGCTGGCAACGCCTTCTTTCTGCGACCTGGCCCACGAGCCCAGCTCCGACCAGTCCGACTCCGACACCGAGTCCGGCCAGTCCGAGTCCGTCGAGTCCGAATCCGAGTCCGGCCAGTCCGAGTCCGACAGGTCTGGCGAGTCCGACAGGTCTGGCGATTCCGACGGGTCAGACGATTCCGACGGGTCAGACGAGTCCGACGGGTCAGACGAGTCCGAGTCCGACGACTCTCCCCCCCCCGGCACCGGCCCTGTGCCAGGTCGCTGCGGCCGGGATCCTCTGCGTGGCCGGCCGTCCGACGCCCCCCGATGCGCAGACCCTGGAGGCCTTCCTGGCCCGGGCCGCTGCGGCCCCGAGCGAGCCGGGCTTTCGCTTCGAAGCGTCGATCCCCGAGCTTCTCACCGTCCTGGAACAGGCGGTTGGGGTTCCACTGCTCTGGGCGGCCATGCCGGAACAGGTTCGGACGCTGGACCGACTGGCCGTCTCGCTGACCGAGGCGGACGATCGGATTCGGGTGGTGCTTCAAGGGCAGCGCAGCACTGTGCTGTCCGACCTGGCCGGAGTGTTCGGCAGGGCGGCCCGGCCGGTGCGCCTGCCGGCAGATGTGCCCGGCGTCGCATTCACCACCATCGACTCGGTGGAAGACCGGGCCGAGAAGCTGCAGGAGCATTGGCTGGACAAGGTTCGGGTGCTCCCGGAGCTGAAGCTGACGGCGTTGCTCGACGATACCTGGAACAGCCAGATGCTCGGGCTTGCCAGCGGGGTGGTCGGCGTGGCGCTGGCCGGCGAGGTGAACCCGGAGTCGCCGTTCGACGAGGCGGTCTGGCTGCTTCAGCCGACCGACCGCAAGATGCTGGACAAGCGGTTCCAGCACATCTTTGCAACCCGCTACTTCAGGCTCAACGAGCTGACGCTGCGCACCGGCGAGACGGTGATGCGGGCGGTTCGAAAGTCTGCGGGAGGCAAGCTGGGCAAGGAGCGCCTGGCCTGGTTCTACCGGGACGGGACGTGCTACATCGCGGCCAACTCCGAGATTCTGCGCAAGCTGGCCGAGCGGATGCATGCGCCGGAGTGGCAGAAGGATCGGCCGATGCTGGATTTGACGCTGTCGGGAGAGGAGCGGGCCAGGGTGACGGTCTCGCTCAAGCGGCTCCTGGACAACGTGGTTCTCTCCGAGGATCTGGGGTTTGCGGGCGGCATGGCGCTGGGGGTGCTCAAGGGAGCGGTCGCCAACCTGGAACGGGACGTGGCGGTCCGACTGGTCGTGAGCGCATTGCCCGATGGGCCGGCCCGCGTCGAGATCACGGTGGAGAACCTGCTGGTCGCGCTCGACGTCGTGCTCGAGAAACTCCAACCTCTCCTCAAGCTGATGCCCAAACCATCATGAACGACCCAATCCCGGTGCGGGACCGGGGCGATGTGCCGCTCTACCTGGAGGCCCGCAATTACATCGATGTGGAAGTCGTGCGGCTGGAGCCGAGGCTCTCCGACCCCGATGGGAAGGTGGCCACGGTCCGCTCGTTCAACCAGGACCTGGGGAATCCGCAGGCATCGTTCCGTTCGGTGCAGGTGGCCGGGACGTCGGGCAAGGGCTCGACGAGCACCTGGCTTGCCCGGATCCTCCGTGCCTGCGGGGTGAGCACGGGGTTGCACGTGTCGCCCTACCTCCAGGTGGCCACGGAGAAGACCTGGATGAACGGCCGCTACGCAGCACCCCGTTCCTGGCACGAGGCCTACCTGCGCGTACGGCCTGTGGCCGAGGAGTACCGGACGCGGTCCGATTGCCGGGCCTCGGTGCACGGCATGGCCTCGCTGGGAGTGACCTACGAGTGCTTCCGGCATGAGGGGCTCGACTGGGCCGTCATGGAAACCGGCGTGGGCGGGCGATACGACCTGATCCAGGGTCTCGATCGACGCCTGGCCGTGATCACCGACATCGGGCTCGATCACCTCAAGACATTGGGCGAGGATCGAGAGACGATTGCGTGGCACAAGGCCGGGATCATGGAAGGGGCACGAAGGGCCCTGGCCACGTGGGACCCCGAGATCTGGCCGGTTTTCGAGGAGCAGGCGGCCCGCTCGGGATGCCGGCTCGAGGCCGCTCGGCCGGAAGAAGTGGCCACGCTGCATCCGTCTTCGGAGGGCACCGTGGTGCGTCTTCGCCTTCCCCGCGCGGGGACGGTGGAGATCGCATGGCCATTCGGAGGAGGCGGGTTCCGGCTGCGCAACTTCACGGTGGCGGCCCTCGCGGCCGACATGCTGGCCGACGAGGGGGTGAGTCTGACCCCGGAGGCCCTGCTGGCTGCCCTGGCAGCGGGACCGATACCGGGACGGCTGGAGACGGTTCAGACCGGGCCGACGGTGATCCTGGATGCCGCGCACAACCCGCAGAAGATGCAGGCGCTGATGGAGTCGCTGTTCACGGGGGGAAGACGTTCTTACTCCCGCCTGCTCCTGGTCATGGCCGCCACGGGGGACCGGGCGGTCGAGGAGTTTGCAGCGGTGTTTCCGGAGCGCCCGGACGTGCTGATGCTGACTCGACCGCTCCTCTACGGGAAGAAGGTCTCCGCCCCGTCCGAGCTGGCGCAACCGTTGCGAGGCTGGGCCCGGTCGATGCTCCAGGCGGATTCCCCCCGACTGGCCATGGAGGGCATCCTGGCTCGTGCCCGTCCCGACGACCTGGTCCTGGTCACGGGCTCGATCTACCTCGTGGGCCAGGCCCGCGATCGCTGGTATCCCTGGGAGCAGGTGCTGCTTGAAGGGACGTCGTTTCCGAAGTAGTCACGGGTAGATACCCCCCCACTGCGGCCGAGAGACTGTAGTAGTCGATGCCGGTGGGCACACGCAGCCTGCGGGAATTCACGTACACGGCGGGTGGCGGGGCCTCGTCAACGCCTGCCACGTACGGCTTCTGGTACACGGCCACCTCGGTCGGATAGCGTTGCAGGAGCCGTGCGATGTGGGGCCAGAGCTGGCGGCAGTAAGGAGACCCGTCGTCCCACATCACGACGATGCGAACCCGGGGCTTTTCAGCCCCCAACGGACTCAGCCCGTCCAGCGACAGCGCCGTCTCTTCGTCTGCCAGCAGGGGCAGCTCGGTCCCTCTCCCGGCCAGGAACCGGTACACCGAGCTTGCAGGCAGCCCTTTGCCCACCAGGTCCCGGGCAAGCTCTTCTTCGGAGCTGACCAGAGCCCGGAGCTCGTCGTCCGGGAGCAATCCCGAGCGCCGCAGTCCGTTGACATAGTAGACCGGCGTCCCGGCGGCAAAGAGCCGGACCGCCTCGACCCGCGTTCGCTCGAACGCGTCCTGGAATTCGGCCGAGCGCCACATGTCCGTGGGGCACTCGGGAATGCCGGCAGCCGTGCAGGCAGCGCCCAGGGCACCGTCCTGCCCCTGGTGAGCGAAGTACTCGTCGGCAAAGGCTCGCAGCGTCCCGCGCTGCGCGGCCAACCCGGCGGCTGCGGCAGCACTTCGTGCCTCCCCGGAGAGCTCCTTGGGATTGAGAACGAAAAAGAACCGGGCCAGGCCCGGGTTCGACACGGCGAATGCCTCCGCCTGCTCCCAGGCCTTCCGGGAGAAGGGACACGTCAGATCGATGTACTCGACGATCGTGACCAGCGCCTCCGCTGCGCCGAGGACGGGCCGGCCGTCCGCACGCACGCGCCAGCGGGCGGACGGGTCGTTGGCTGGGTCGGCAGCCAGGCTACGCCTCCAGTCCACCCCCTTTTCGAGCACCGTGCGGTAGGGAGCATTGGTCGTTGCGATCGCCAGGTGGAGATCCCGAAGCGAGGAAACCTTCCCTCGCATCGCCCGGGCAGCCTCGAGCTCCCTGGCTATCAGGTCCTTCAGCTTGTCCCTGCCGACAAGCCCGAGCACAATCTTGCCGTTCACCAGGAAGGTGGGGGTACCGGTCAGGCCCAGCACGGCCGCCAGGATCCGGTTGCGCTCCACGTGCTGCTTGAGCTCCGGACGCTTCATGTCCTTGAGAAACAGAGAGACGTCGAGGCCCGAGCGGCGGGCAAGCGCCAGGAGGTGGTCCTCGTCCAGGCTCTCCCCCTGCTCGATGAGCAGACGGTGAAACTCCCAGAACCGCCCCTGGCGATGAGCGGCGGAGGCAGCCAGAGCCAGGAAATTGCCCGCCTTCTGACCGGGCAGGGGGTTGTGCAGCCAGTAGCGGGCGGCCTCCGGGAAGTCCGAAAGCAGGCTCTGCACGACCGCCTCGGCCTCCCGGGTGTGGGGGCACTCGTACGAGCCGGCCTCCACGATCATCACGAGCGGTTGGGCTGCCCCTTCGGACGGGACCTCCAGAGCCGCAGGGTCCGTCTCATCCACCGCGCGGAAGGGGAAGAAGCCGCCCTGCGGTGAGGGGACTGAAGGAGGAGAAACTTTGGGGGACGACTCGTCAGCTCCCGGCGCTCCCCCGAGGTCAGCCCCCTTCCCGATAACCGGATCCACCTTCCCGACAACCGGGTCCCCCTTCCCGGCAGCAGGCTCTGCCCTTCCCGACGCTGCGGCGACGTCAGGCACGTGCCCGGGTACCGGTTCCTCCTTTCGGCAGGCCGACACGCAGAATACAAGGGCCAGCAGAGAAACGAGATGCTTCACCCCGCGCCGAGCATGACAACATGTTGCGTCGACAGACATGATCGGACCGTTCATCGAGCGCCGGCCGGACAGGGAAGGTGTCGGGCCAGCAGCGCAGGCGTACCTGGAGCGTACGTCGAGCATGACGGCCGACGGCTGACACAGCCTGACCCGAGCGGAGTCGAGGGGTCCCGCCGGACACTCGGCGGACGACACGGGCATGTCTACTTGTCCCATCCGCTCGGCTTGGTATCGAGGTCATCCACGAATTCCAGGCCCGCGGGCAGCGTAAGGCAGTTGTTGTAGAATGCCATGAAGGTCGACCGCGTGCCGGATTGGGACGATGTGGTCGCAGAGAAGATCACGGTGCTGGTGCGGTTGGCCGGAATCGAGATGTCATGGTTCGAGTTGTAGCCGGGGCCGTAGTCGGCGCCACTGGACTGCCACACCTCGACTCCATTGAGAGCGATGCCGGCATACTCGTTCCAGCCGCCGTAGGCCGTCCGGTACCAGTACACCTTCCAGTTGATCGGGTTTGCTGTCGTGTTCCGGACTCGGAACAGGGCCAGGACGACCTTGCCGTTGGTGGAACTGGTGGAGTACCACTCGTCCGCGTAGACCATGGCGTTCTTGAGCGTGCCGATGGGCGGACCGCTCCTCGTGAAGATCGTGCGCAGGATGTCGCTGTCCGAGGACATGTGCACCGGGCGGTAGTTGCCGTCCGTCCAGTTCGACGGGTTCACGCCGCCGAACAGGGCCGGGGAGTCGCCGCCGTACCACTGGCCGTGCGCCTGGCCGTACGTGCTGAACACCGCCCACCGGTAGGTGGCGTTGGAGCCGATGAACGTCCAGTTGGCCCCGTTGCACCACTGGAGGACCGAGCCGGAGACCCTCAAGGACCCCTTCTTGCTGTCATCGCATGCGGCCGTGTCGGTTCCGACCTTCAGGCTGCCGTTGATCACGGCATTGCCCGAGAAATTCAGGCTGCCGGCCGTGGTGATGTCACCGTCCACCACGAGGTTTCCCTTGACCTGCACCTTCTTGGTGGACAGGGTCTTGACCGTAATCGACCAGGAGTTGATCTGGCCGTCCTTGCCGTTGTTGAGCCAGCCCGTGTCCTTGACGAGCAGGGTCCAGGTCCCCACGGGGTTCTTGCCAATCCACTTGGAGAGATCGCCCGACACCGGCTTGGTGGGCACGGGATAGGTGGTTCCGAGCTGCTGTCCCGGGCCGTTCTTGCTGTACAGGAGGTACTCGGTGTTGTCCGGTGCGTAGAGCAGCACCTCCACGGTCGAGAGGTCGGAGTTGGAGATGTTGACCGACACGGTCAGATCCTGGGCCACGCCGGCGTTCGGCACCACGATCTTGTCGGAGATGCCCGGAGGGCTGTTGTCCGGAATCTGGACGGGACAGGTGGTGCTCGCGTACTGGTCGGTGAACTGGTTGTAGAGCAGGTCGTTGGAGATCTCGTTGAGGCCGTCGTTGGGCAGCTTGCTGGTATCGTAGCCCTGGAGGAAGTTGGAGCAGGTCCACATGGCGCCGTCCCACTTGGGTACCTGGTCCTTCTGGCATGCGAGCTGCCACAGCTCGTCGCCGCAGTTGGCGTCTGCGGTGCAGACATCGGCGCCGTCGACCGAGAGGGCACCGACGATGCTCACGTCGCCGGTGATGGTGCCCCCCGAAAGGCCGTCAATGCTGCCCAGGACGGTGGCAACCTTCTCGCAGATCAGCGCACCCTGCGCGGTGATCCCCTTGACCATGAAGCCGGCGGCGCACGTTCCCTGGGGCGAGGAGATGCCGGTCAGCCCGGAACCGTCGCCGACAAAAGCGGTGGCGGTGACCACCCCTTTGACCGCCAGGTTGCCGGTGTTGAGCTCCTCCTGCGTGACCGGGTCGAAGGCCAGCATGGAGGCCTTCACGCAGCCGGTGCAGCTCAGGTCCTGAGCGGACGCTGCCACCAGGGCGTTGCGGGCCTGAAATGCGTAGGGCGTAGACGTCACCCGCACGCGGGGCAGCTCCGGCTCCGCCTCCACGGTGAGGCCGAGCCAGGCCGTGCCATTCTGCTCGAACAGCGTGGCCGGGAGGGGGGTCACCGTGCCGAGCAGCACGTTGTAGACCCCGTTCTCGACCGTCACGCCGGGCAGTACCTCGCTCCAAAGCAGCTGTCCGGCCTGTTCGGCCGTGTACAGCTTGAAGGTGAGCTTGTACGTGCCGTTGACCACGTCGCCGGCCTCGTTGCGCACCACCCCCTGGTTGGTCATGACGTTCGGGACGTCACCGGCCAGAGCGACCGATGTGACCAGGACCAGCGCCAATGCTGCGGCAGACAGAACGAATAGCCTCATGCGAACCTCCGTGTTTCTCAAGGCTTGGATACCGATGTCGGAAGCAGCCCGATTTCAACCTCGAATCCCTTGGCGCCGGCCAGCGGGCCGGACCCGACGAAACTGCCCAGACCATGGGTCGCGGACAGCTTGCCCGTTCCCTTTCCCTTGGCGCCTGCAGCCACGAAGAGACATGCGACCTTCTTGGGAGCGCAGTTCTCTTCCTTCTTGCCGTTGCAATTGTTGTCGACCATGTCGCCGCACTTCTCGGGAGCGGCCGGATTGACCGCGGGGCTTGCATCGTTGCAGTCACCGCTCAAGAGTGCGGTGAACCCCTGGGCCGGATCCCCCTCGCACGCGCAGATGGACGTGGCATCCAGCCCGTAGCCGTCCTTGTCCGCGTCCTTGTAAAACTTCGTGCAGTGCTGTGCATCCACGTTGTCCGACTTCAAGTCGCAATCGTTGTCCTTGCCGTCGCACACCTCGATGTTGCCGGGGAACACGGCGGGGTCGCTGGGGGCACAGTCCCCCGTCAGGGTCGAGGAGTACGGCGGGGCGGCCTTGCACAGGCACTGGGTGACGCCGGCAACGCCCACGCCGTCTCCATCGGCATCCTGGTAGTACTTGGTGCACCCGCCTGCTCCGGCGGGATCCGTCTTGCCATCGCAGTTGTCGTCCGCACCGTTGCAGACCTCGGCCGCCAGCGGGTTCACCTGCGCGTTTGCATCATTGCAGTCGCCCCCCTGGAACGCGACGTACGGTGCCTCGGGCACGCACAGGCATAGCTTCTCGTCCGTCAGGCCGAACCCGTCGGCATCCCCGTCGGCGAAGAGCTGGATGCATCCCGTAGCGCCGGGGTTGTCCGCAATGCCGTCGCAGTTGTCGTCCGACCCGTTGCACAGCTCCGCTGTCGAATGGTTCACGAGGGGATTTAGCGGCGCGCAGTCCGTGAGATCGAAGTCGCCGTCTCCGTCGTCATCTCCGTCGCACGAGTCGCCAAAGCCGTCCTTGTCCGTGTCGGTCTGGAGCACGTTGGCAACGAAGGGGCAGTTGTCCTTGGCGTCGCCGAGCCCGTCGCCGTCATCGTCAGGATCGACGCAGTCGGCCATGCCGTCCTTGTCCGTGTCCTGGAACTTGTTGTCGATGCCCCCGTCACAGTCGTTGTCCACGCCGTCACAGACCTCGGGAGCGTTCGGGAACGCCTTGATTTCCTTGGGGGCGCAGTCCACCGCGTCGATCACGCCGTCGTTGTCGTCGTCCGTGTCGCACTCGTCCCCCTGGAGATCCCCGTCGGTGTTGAGCTGGTCGGTGTTGTCCACGTAGGGGCAGTTGTCCAGTCCATTGGGGACCCCGTCCCCGTCCGTATCGTCCTCGCAGCAGTCTGCGGTGCCGTCCTTGTCCGTGTCGGTGTAGTTCTCGTCCGCCTTGCCGTTGCAGTTGTTGTCCTTGCAGTCGCACAGCTCCGGAGCATTGGGGTAGACGTTCTTGTCCAGGGGGCCGCAATCGGTTTCGTCGGGGTAGCCGTCCCCGTCATCGTCCGGGTCGCACAGGTCCCCCTGCTTGTCGAAATCGGTGTCCTTCTGGTCCGGATTGGCCACCGTGGGGCAGTTGTCCTGCAGGTCGGGCAGGGCATCATTGTCGTCGTCGGCATCCACGCAGTCGGCCTGGAGATCCTTGTCGCTGTCCACGAACCCCTCGTCCAGGGTGCCGTCGCAGTCGTCGTCCAGGCCGTTGCACGTCTCCACCGCGCCGGGGAACACCTTGGGGTTGGCGGGCTGGCAGTCCTGGCCGTCCAGGGTCAAGTCATTGTCATCGTCCGGGTCGCACTCGTCGCCCAGGCCGTCTCCGTCTGCGTTCGCCTGGGTGGCATTCGGAGCGCACGGGCAGTTGTCCACCGTGTCCAGGAGCCCGTCCGCATCGTCGTCGGGCTCGATGCAGTCCGCAATCCCGTCCGCGTCGCAGTCCGAGTAGCCGTCGTCCGCGGCCCCGTCGCAATCGTTGTCCAGGCCGTCACAGGTCTCCGCCGTCGGTGTGCTGCCCTGACAGACCGGCTGGCCGCCGACGCACAGCACGGTTCCGGAGCAGGCACCGAACTGGTTCTCGACCTTGCACTCCTCCTGGATGAGGTTGTCGTCCGCGACACCGTTGCAGTTGTCGTCCTTGGCATTGCAGATCTCGGGGGCCGGCGTCAGCGCGTTGCAGTCCGAAAGCCCGTCCTCCTCGCAGACCCTCTCCCCGAGGCACTTTCCATACTGGTTCGACACGTAGCAGGCCGTGCTCAGCTTCAGCTCCACGGCCAGCGGGGAGCAGGTGCATTCGCCCGACGTCGGCACGCACTGGAGCGCCTCGCCCCCCTCGATGGACGTCGCATTCTTGCACGAGTACCCGTCCGGGCAGGGGTTCCCGTTGTCGGAGCAGTCGCCGCCGCAGTAGGCACCGGTCCCGCCCAGGTCCAGGCACAGAGCCGTCGTCCCGATCACGATACCCTGGCACTCCTGGTCCTGGCTGCACGGACGGCACAGCTTGGGATGCACCGGCAGGCACGCATGCACCACGTCCGGGAAGTCCTGCACCATGGCGCAGTACCACCCCAGCGGGCACTCCTCGGTGCACACCATCGAGCAGACATACCCTTCCGGCGTCTCGACGCACCAGCCGCTGGAGCACTCCTCGTTCGACTTGCAGGGGCACCCGAAGCCGCCTTCCTCCTCGCAGCCGCCCTGAGCATCCGTGTCTTCCGCCACCTCGCCCTCGAGCACCTCCAGATCATCGCCCGGGCCGACTTCCACGTCCTCGAAGCCGACATCCGGCTTGTGGATCCCTTCCGAGAATCCATCCTCCCCGCCAAGATCCGCCGGGGTCAGGCCATCGCCGACGACTTCAGCGTCCGCCTTGCCGGTCGTCTCGTCCCCGAGATCCACGCTCTGCGTGACGCCGCCCCCCCCGCCGCAAGAGGCAGAAAACAGAGCGACGGCAACGGCCAACCCGCCACGGCTCCAGAGGCGCTTCGTCATCACAGATTCCCTCCAACACAGTAAAGCGAATCTATCGCGCCCGCGAGGGGAAGACAAGGGGTTTCTGGGGAGGGGGGAGCTATCTCACTTCAGGCTTGCACAGGAAGTGCTTGGTTGCCAGGCGCTTGAGGTTCCCGATGGAGCCGGCCGGATCGATCTCCTTGGGGCAGGCCAGGGAGCAGTTGAAGACCGTGTGGCAGCGGAACACGCCGTGCTCGTCGCCCACGATCTTGAGGCGCTGTTCGAGCGCATTGTCCCGCGAGTCGACGGCAAACCGGTTGGCCTTGACGAGGGCAGCGGGCCCCAGGTAGGCCTCGTCGGATGCGGTCATGGGGCAGGACGCATGGCACGAGGCGCACAGGATGCAGTCGATGAGAATGTCGAGCCTGGAGCGCTCGGCAGGAGTCTGGGAGCGCTCCCGCTCGGGGTCCGGCGTGCCGGGCTGGAGGTACGGCTGGATCTTCTTGTAGTGGGCCCAGAACGGGGCCATGTCCACCACCAGGTCCCGGATGATCGGGAGGTGCGCCAGGGGGCGGATGGTCACCCGGCTGTCCTTGGCGATGCTGGCCTGGGTCTCGCAGGCCAGCCGGTACTTCCCCCCGATGTGCATGGCGCAGGAACCGCAGATGCCCGCCCGGCAGGACACCCGGAAGCAGAGCGACTGGTCGAGGTTGTCCTGGATGTAGAACAGGGCGTTGAGCACGGTCATGCCCGGCTCGAGCGGGACTTCGTAGTCCTGGAAGCGATAGTCCCGGTCCTTCTCCGGGTCGAAACGGAAGATTCGGAACTTAGCTGTGTTGGCCATGGTCGGACCTCCTAGTATTTCCGTTCCTTGGGTTCGAAGAGCCCCAGGATGACAGGCTTCCAACTGGGCTTCATCTTCTTCTCCGCGATATCCCAGGTCACCACGGTGTGGCGCAGGAAGTTCTCGTCATCCCGCTTGGGGAAGTCGGTGCGGAAATGGCTGCCGCGGCTCTCCTTGCGGACTGCGGCCCCATAGACGATGGCCTCGGCCATGGCGAGGTTCCCTTCCACCTCGAGGGCCATGACCAGCGCCTGGTTGAACTTCATCCCGGAGTAGCTCACGGAGACGTTCTCGAACCGCTTCTGGAGGTTCTTGACCTCCTTGAACGCGTCCTTGAGCTCTTCCTCCTTCCGGAAGATGCCGACCTTCTCGGCCATGAGCCTGCCGAGCTCGTCCCGAATGGTACCGGCCTTCTCGGTCCCCTTGGACTCGGTGAGGCGCTTGAACTTGGCCAGCTCCTCGTCGAGCCCCTGCTTGAGCGCTCCGTCTCCCTTCTTGAGCGCGCTCTTGGACAGCACGTAGTCGGCCGCTGCTTCGCCCGCGAACTTGCCGAACACCAGCGTCTCGAGGAGGGAGTTGCCACCCAGGCGGTTGGCACCGTGGACGCTGACGCAGGCGCACTCGCCGGCCGCGTAAAATCCTTCCACGCACGTGGCGCCGTTCTCGTCCGTGTCGATTCCGCCCATGGTGTAGTGCTGGCCGGGGCGGACGGGGATCGGCGTGGTGATGGGGTCCACCCCCACGAAGTTCATGGCGATGTCCCGGATGCCGGGCAGGCGCTCCATGATCTTCTCGGCTCCGAGGTGGCGGATGTCGAGGTTGATGAAGTTCCCGTTCACGCCGCGGCCCTCGTTGATCTCGCGCTGCATGTTGCGGGCCACGATGTCACGCGGGGCCGTCTCCATGGCCTTGGCGGAATCGGAGTAGTTCTTGAGGAACCGCTCGCCATCCTTGTTGGTCAGGAAGCCGCCCTCGCCCCGGCAGCCCTCGGTCATCAGGATCCCGGTGGGGAAGAGCGTCGTCGGGTGGAACTGGACGAACTCCATGTCCTTCATCGGCACGCCGGCCCAGTACGGAATCGCCAGCCCCAGGCCGGTGGAAATCACCGCATTGGTGGTGGGCAGGTACACACGGCCCGCTCCGCCCGTGGCGAAGATCACGGCCTCGGCCATGATGGCCTCGACCTTGCCCGTGGCCAGGTGATAGGCGATGACGCCCCGGCACTTCCCTTCCTCGATGACGAGGCGGGTGACCATCCACTCGTCGTAGATCTTGAAGTTGTCCCGCTCCGACGCGTGCTCGTACCGGACGGCCTGCTCGTAAAGCGTGTGCAGGATCACGTGGCCGGTCTTGTCCGCTGCGTAGCAGGTGCGCGGGAACCCGGCGCCGCCGAACGGACGCTGGGCCACACGGCCGTCCCCCATGCGGGAGAACGGGCATCCCCAGTGCTCGAGCTCGAGGATGACGCCCGGCGCTGCGGTGGTGAACTTGAGCGCGGCCGGCTGGTCGGCCAGGTAGTCGGCTCCCTTGATCGTGTCGAACGCATGCTTCTCGACCGAGTCGAAGCCGCCCCGGGGGTTGTTGCCCATGGCCGCGTTGATTCCACCCTGGGCCGCACCGGAATGCGAGCGCACCGGGTGCACCTTGGTGAGCACGGCCACGTTGACGTTCTTCTGGTTGACGGCGATGGCAGCCCGAAGTCCTGCAAGCCCGGCGCCGACGACGACTACATCGTGGTAGATCATCGCGTTACCTCCACAGGAAGAAGTAGGGGATGGAGCCGAGGGACACGGCCGCGGTAAACGCCGCGGCCACCCAGAACATCGAGCGCTGGAGCCGGGTCACCCCGAACCAGTCCGCGACGATGATGCGGATCCCGTTGAACATGTGGAACAGCACTGCGACGAGCAGGAGCCACTCGGCCACGTGGAACAGTGGCGTATTGTAGGCCGCCATCATGTCCTTGAACTCCTGTCCGGACAACAAGACCTTGTGGAGGCTGAACAGGTGCAGGAGCAGGTAGAGCACCAGGGCGACGCCCGTCACGCGCTGGCCGATGAAAGAGAGCATCCCGGCATGCCAGTTGCGGGTGGTCTCGTCGACATAGCGAAGCTTCATGAGTCCCATGGGGCCACCTCCTTACACTTTGCCGAGGGAGAAGCCGACGAAGCGCCCCAGGATGGCAAGCCCGAGCCCGAAGGCCACGAGCCCGACGATCCACAGGGTCCACGCCAGAGTCTTCCTCGTGCACGGCTGGGGGTTGTAGTCGCAGATCACGTTGTACGTCCCGTTGAGCGCATGATAGAGCCCGGCAGCCAGCAGGAGGCCGTCGAACACCATCCAGAAGATGGGCGACGACGAAAACCTCCAGGCCGTGCTGGCCGGAGCCGTCAGCGTCTCCTTCGAGAACAGCCGCGAGTAATGCAGCACAAGGAAGTGCCCCATGAGTCCGACGGCCAGCAGGATCGCCGTGACACGCTGGAGCAACCAGTTCCACCCCGGAACTCTGCTCTTGGACAGCATTTCTACCCCCCTCCCAAACGGCTGCTTGCGTCTGTCGTTGACCCCTCGAGTCGCCCAGGCCGCCGTTTGCCCTGAGCGAGGAGCGCAGCGACGAGTCGAACGGGTGGAGCCTGTTCCTGGCCACCCGTCTCGATATAACCGCGCCGCACTCTAGACCCATCGATCATCGCGCGCAAGAGGGAAACGCGGGGGGTCTAAGGTCGACCAATCTCTCAGAAGTTCGTCTTTCCCGAGGCGCCGTCGCCGCCGGTGGCACCGGAGTTGCCCATGGACTTGCCGCCAGCACCGCCCTGGCCGCCCATGCCGACGAGCTCGAACTGGTTGGAGGTGAGGTAGCCGGTGGCCAGGTTGGGGCTGGCACCGAACAGGTAGATTCCGTAGGACGGGCCGCCGCAACCGCCGCCGCCGCCGCCTCCATGTCCGCCGTTGCCGCCGTTGCCGCCGAATCCGCCGGCATCTGCGCACCAGGCAGACCCCTTGTCCTCGCCGCTGCCGCCGCCGGTCTTGCCCTTGCCCCCTTCACCGCCCACGCCGCCGGCACCCCCGCGGCCGCCGTCGCCGCCAAAGCCGGTCTGGAACACGTTCTTCTTGAGCTGCGGAAGGGACGTGGCCAGGGGATCGCCGGCGATGAACACCGCAAACGAAGCCCCGCCCGAGCTGCCCCCCTTGCCACCGGTGGCCGCGCATCCGCCCGAGCCGCCGCCGCCCCCGCTGCCGCCCACGTCGGTGTACTTGACCAGGGTCACGCTGCCGCACGACAGCGTTTCGACGCCGCCGCCTGCACCGCCGCCGCCACCGCCGCTGCCGTGGCTCCCGGTCCCGCCGTCGCCGCCCTGGGAGGCAATCCAGAGCCCGCTGGACACGTTTCCATTGGGATTGGTGCACGAGAATGACGTGGCCCCGTTGGCACCATCGGCCCCATCCTTGCCGGGCTTTCCGAGCGACTGGAGGAATGCGGATCCGTCCGGCGTCTTGGGGACGTTGCACACGTTGCACCCGTCAGCGTTCGACAGGAGGCCGTCGTACCCGGGCTGCCCCCCCTTGCCACCGGTCTGCCCCTGGCCATCCTTGCCCCACTCGGCGGCCTGCTGGGTCTGGTTGTAAGGGATGCTCTTGGGCTGCGACCCGGACTCATCGAAATCGGGGCAGACGCCGTTGCCGCCGTCGCCGCCATCAGTCGCAGCACCGTCGCACGTGGTCTTGCCCCCCTTGCCCGGCTCGGTCCAGTCGGCCCCCACGCACTTGTCGTGGAGGATGTCGTAGGCCCCTTCGCCGACCGTTCCGTCCTGGCCGACGGCCCCGTCCGCCCCTTCACTTCCGTTGGTCCCGTTACGGCCGTTGCCCGCCACCACGACGTTGCTCACCAGCTTGACCGCATCGTTGCAGTTGTTGACGTAGATCGCGTAGCTGCTCCCCCCTTCCTCGATGGCATCGCCGCCGAACACGTGGAAGCCCGACAGGGTCGTCGGGATGTCGAGGATGTCGATGCAGTTGACCGCCCCGGGCATCTCGGCCACGAACGGCAGGCCCATGATCACCGTCTGGTTGATGGCCGGATTGCGCAGCTTGAAGTCGACGCTGTAGCCCCCGTACACGTGGATTCCCGCCTCCAGCATGACGGACTCGGAGTACACGCCGGTGGCCACGTACACGTGAGGACGGTTCATCTGCACGGCCAGCTCGATGCCCTGCTGCACGGTCAGCACCGGGTCGTCGATGGTCCCCGCACCCACCTCGTCGTCGCCGTTCTTGGCCACGAAGATGCCCGATGCCACCACACCGTCGATACCGTCGCAGTTGGCATCACCGAAAGTATCCGGGTCGTCGTCGTTGGAGCTGAACGCACACTCGCAGCCGTCGTTGGGATTGTCGTTGACGTCGAAGAAGCCGCTTTCGCACTTCCAGCCGCAGACCGGGACTGCGCCGCTCTTGTCGCAGGCCCCGGCCGAGTGAGCGGCCGTCATGCTCTTGCAGGAGTTGTTGCACACGCCGCAGTGGGCGTCCGTGTCATACTTGCCGGTGGCCGGGTTGAGCATGCCGTCGTCGATGACGCCGTTGCAGTCGTTGTCCTTGGCATCGCAGATCTCGTCGGGGAGGGTGCACTGTCCCCAGCCGGCGGCCTCGCAGAACTGGACGCCGTAGCAGACATCGGTGCCGCTCTTCTGCTTGCAGGCTTTCTCGAGTCCGAGGCTGGCCTGAGAGCACTCGCAGGTCCCGGAGCTCGGGGTGCACAGCTTGGTCGAGGTACCACCGATCTGGGTATCCTGGCAGGCATACCCGCCCTTGCACGGCTCGAACTCGCAGGGAGCGAGGCAGTACTTCTGGTTGGCGCCGAAGTTGACGCAGCGGCCGCCCGAGCACTGGAGATCGGACGTGCAGGGCTCGCAGCTTCGATCGAGGTCGGGCACGCAGATGAAGACCATGTCGGGCCCGATATTGACCCCCACGCAGTTGTAACCGTTGGGGCAGTCCTCGACGCAGAGGCTGGTGCAGATGTAGCCGTCCAGCCCCTCGATGCAGAAGCCGCTCTTGCAGTCATCGTTGGAAGTGCAGGGCGCTCCGAACTCGCCGGGCTGCGGTGCCACCGAGTCCCCCCGCAGCTTGCCGTCGCCCCATCCGCTGACGTCGAGGTCTCCGCTTCCCGTGCCGTCCCCGGGAAGGACGTCCCCGGAGGAAAGATCCTGGCCGGCCAGATCGGTCTCGGTCACCCCTCCACCCGAGCAAGCGCACGCAAGCAGCGACATGAGTGCCAGGCTAGCAATCCTCTTCATCCGTACCTCCTATTCCATTGAGCCGGTTCCATTGAGCCGGCCATTCCTTAGTCGGATTGCCCCTCTGCGTCAAGCGGAAAACGCCCGGACAAGACCCGATGGGCCACGGTGGCCAGCCTCACGCGGTCGTCCGGCAGCCCCCGTTCCCCTGCGGTCGCAGCCTGGATCCCGGCCAGCACCCGATTGAGCAGCTCGAGGTTCAGCACCTGGGCGGCCGGCAGCTGTTCCAACGCGCCTTCTTGAGCGAAATTCAACGGGCAGGCGGTCCGGCTCCCGTCGTCGAGCTGGAGCGGCAACCCCTGGGTGCGGCAGATGATCGGCCGCTCGTCATAGACCGCGCAGCGATGCTCCACCAGGAAGACGCAGTGCAAACCGGCCCGCAACCGCCTGGCCACCTCGAGTGCGATCGGCTCCGGAAGCGCCCGGGCCGAGGCCTCGACGGCTTCTGCTTCCACCGGGAAGACCCCGAAGTCGACCTCGCAGCATTCCGAGCAGCCCGGCGCACACCGCATCCACCGCCCCTGCGACGCAACGATCCGATCGGCCAGCTCGGCCACCTTGGTCCGCAATGCCGTAAGCCTGGGATCAACGGCCATGGGATCCTCCTCGGGCGGCGACGGCGGCGGCGGGGGCGGCGGCGAAAGACATAGGACCAATAGGACACATGGGACGAATAGGACAAATAGGACCCGCCGCCGCCCCAATAGGACGAAAGGCCCCTATCGCTGGATTGGCTTCCTAGCATGAACAGCCGAGTAGCCCCCTCGGCCTCACAGTCAAACCCACCCCCTAGCTCCGCGCCGCCCCCTATGCCTTCTATGCGTCCTATGCGTCCTATGCGTCCTATTCGTCCTATCACTTCCTTACTCCAGCCACACGTCCAGCACATACGCACCCACCAGCGGCACGCCCCCTTCGAAGTACGTGTCCGCCACCATCCAGTAGCGCCCGGGCGGGACCCAGATGAAGAATTCGACGTCGTCCCGGGCCAGACACGCCAGCGGCGAGTCCCCGTCGAGCAGATGCACATCGATGTCCTGTCCCACGCCGACGATGTCATCCACCTTCACGTGGATGGTTGCCGCCTGCTCCAGGTTCAAGACGTAGAAGTACTCGGGGCCGGCCTCGTTGGCAGGTGAGCAGTTGTACAGAGGAAACTCCCACGAGCTGGAGTCCGCCGTGTTTCGGGCATCGGAGAACGGGAATGACTTGATACGGAACGGGCATTCCCGGGTGCCGATTTGCGCCGCACACGCGTTCCAGACTTCCGGGTCGATGTCCCGGGCATCCACCAGGAAATACGAGACCGGATCCCCCATGCCGGTCCATGCCCGGGCAATGAACTCCTTCCAGTTTTCGATGCCCGGGATGGTCTGGCAACCGGCCGACCAGTTGTCGACATGGGCATAGCCGAGCGGCGCATCCACCGACGCCATATGGATGTTGTGACCCGCTCCGGTCCGATCGTGGTCCGGGTCGGTCTGTGGCGGATACCATCCGTTGCGATCGCTGTCCCAATGGCCGTTCTTGTTAGCATCGTCGCGGACCTGGTAGCTTTCCTCGTCGATGTGGAGCGCGTTGTAGGTCTTGTGCCAGCCGTTCCGGTAGGGGTAGACCCGGTTCGGCCGCAGCGACGAGCTGCTGTGAAAGCCGAAATCGTAGGCACCGGTATCGGTGTTGACCGGGAACTCGCGGACGTGACGCGTCCCCTGGTCGTCGCTCCACAGGAGGACCAGGGTATCGTTGAACAGGTTGGGTGCGTTTCCATTCCAGGCGAAGGTACCGGGGTAGGCCCCCCGAATCCCGACGACGGTCCGGACCCCCGGTGTAACGTCCATGGGGTGACCGGTGGTCCGCTCCGCAATGTCCCGATACAGGTACCAGGCCTCGTCCTCGCTGAGGTATTGTCCGCCGGAAGGTAGCTCGTAGCATCGGTACGGCTCGGTCCACTTCGCCGCTCGCTCGAACAGCGGCATGTCATCCTGGTACGAGGGCAGGACGATGTCCTCGCGGCCCTCGACGGAGAGCTTCTCGTGGCCGGGCGGGTCCGGGTCGAGCCAGGCAATCCAGTCCTTCCCCATCTCCACGCCCTCACGGTTCCAGGGAAGGGCCGGAGGCAGCATGGCCGGCAAAGGGCCCGGATCGTACGGCTCGAACTGGTAGTTGAGACCGCAATTGACCGGGGCGGGAACGTCGGACGAGTCGGACGGGTCAGACGGGGCAGACCAGTCAGACGAGTCAGACGAGTCGGACGGGTCGGCCCCCTCGGCATCGCTCGGCGCAGGCCCCACGACGTCGCTCGGGGCAGGAAGGTCGGACGTTTCCCACTCTGCGTCCGTGCTGGGCGCCTGCGTGTCGGCTCCGGCACCGTCGCCCTGGCCGGTCACATCGGACGCCGGGGTCCCCTTCTTGTCGTTGCTTCCGCACGCGGCGAGGAGTCCGAGCCCGACTGCCAGGACCGCTGCAATTCTCCTGCGGATGAGGATCATCGTTTCAGTCTCCATGGGCCGATTCGGACCCCTGTGCGACGTCCTGGCAGATGCGGATCGTCTCGTTCCTTCGTTCTGCCGGTCGCCAGCTTACCCGCCAACCGGGTTTGGAGCAACGTCGACGCGGCGTCTTCCCACGGACTGCCGTGGGGTCACTTCTCCCCCGTTATCGTCACGAGAACGGATTTCGCGCACCCCTACAGGCCGCAATCGGATGACCAGGCCCCTCCTTCGACGCGGAAGCTGCCGGCCACATAGGCCCGATTGGGAACCAGACAGAGGATCTCCATGCCCTCCTCTTCGTCCGCGACGAACCCGTGCCACTCGTCCGGCTCGACAAGAGCGGCCGTTCCGGGCGCCAGAACGACCCGACCTTCCGCATGGCGCAGGATGCCGCGTCCGGACAGCACGAGGATCTCGTGCTCGTAGTCGTGGCGGTGATAGGGCGTCCTCCCACCGGGGGCGAGCGTGAAGACCCGCATGGTGAAGTTCGGGGCGCCTTCCATCCGCCCCAGCACCACCCGGACCTCCACCCGATCGGCCCCTTCCATCGAAACGGGAGCTGCCTCGACCTCTTTGACTCGCTGGATCTTCATGACAACGCTTCCTCCTCGCCGAGACGCGGTCTCGGCCCCTCTCTTCTACCGCTTTTGCGGGAAGATCACTACCGCCAGGGGAGCGCCCCCGTCGTCCCGAATCGGAACTGGAGGCTCCAGGCGGTGCTGGAATCCTTGTCCACGATTCGCTAGGATCGCGGCCAGCAGGAGGTGGAGTCCCATGCGAACCGTTTCGATGATCGCGTGTATCCTGGCGTTGCTGGCAGCTCGGCCGGCAGCGGCCCTGCCCGATCTCCAGGTCGGGCTTCTGTTCGCCACGGAAGAAAACGATGCCTGCATGGCCCAGGTGCACTACATCATCCAGATCACCAATGCGGGCGACCAGCCGATCCCGGCCTACAGTCTGTACCTGGTGTTCGATTCTCCGGAGCTGCCGGACGCGGGCAAGCTGGAGGACTACCCGGGGAAATGGCACAAGTCGGACAAACCGCTGCCTGCGGGCGACCTTCACCCGCTGGAGCTGTGGTGGCAGAACCCTCCGGATGGGGTGGCCAAGGGGGACTACAAGAGCTGGCTGTTCCTGGACCCCGGCAACCTGGTGGCCGAAGGCAACGAGACGAACAACTGGGAAGGGCCGGTGTTCGTGAGCGTGACCCCGCCGGTGTGCGCGCCGCCCAACCTGCTGGTCAAGACCTTCGAGGCCACGGCCGTCGACGGGACCATCGAGTACACCTGCAAGGTGACCAACCAGGGCCAGTCCGACGTGGCCGAGCCGTTCCGCCTCGACCTCTACCGGGACCTGAAGAAGATGCCCGGGTACGATACCGAGGGGGACGAGCACGTGGAGATCCCGTCCCTCCTGTTGGGTGAAACCTACACGTGGAAGCCCGCCTGGACTGGCGTCTCGGACGGAATGAAGCACTCCTGGTGCGTGGTGGATGAGGACGATCGGATCCTCGAGTCCGCGGAATCGGACAACGTGGCGGACCTCAAGATCGGGATGTGCCAGACGTGTCCTCCCTGCCCGGAAGGGGACGAGCCGGTACCGGAATTCTGTTCGTGCGGGGAGAAGCTGGCCGACAAGGGGTACTACTGCTGCGACGGGAACGTGAAAAAGAAGCCGTGTGACTGGGTACCGCCCGAGCCCGTCGACGAAACTGCCGACGGCGACCTGGACGACGGCACGGAAGGAACCGTCGAGGCCGTCGAAGCCTGGAGTGAGCCGGGAATCGAGTCGGCGGCCGATGCTGTCATGCCCGAGTCGATCGTCCCGGAGGTGGTCGGTGAGATGGCCGGCGAAGCGGGCCCGGCCGGCCCGGATGCTCCGGCGGCGGAGACAACCCCGCCCCCGGCCGACGAGGAAGGCAAGACGATCGACGAGGGGGCCCTCCCCAAGGGGAGCAACGGGTGCTCCGTCGAGACGGGAACGTCGGCCCTTCCGCAGCCGGCCGCCGCTGCCCTGCTCTCCGCCCTGATTGCTCTGCTGGTCCTGGCTCGTTCCGCTATCCGCTGCAAACCGCAAGAAAAGAATTGACTGCCGGGCACCCCTCTGGTATGGATCAGCCTCCCCGTCTGTGCGGGGTCGATTGAAGCGTCAGGAGTGGCTGCCATGAAAGTGCGAGCTTTGCTGGGAAAGAAGATCGGGATGACGCAGGTGTTCGATGCGAACGGGGAAGTGGTTCCCGTCAGCGTGGTCCAGGCGGGCCCGTGCGTCGTTCTCGAGAAGAAGAGTGCCAAGGGCAAGGACGGCTATTCGGCCGTGAAGATCGGGTTTGAACCGGCCCGGGAGAAGAGCGTGAACAAGCCGGATGCCGGCTTCTTCAAGAAGCTCAATGTCGCTCCGCTCCAGCACGTGCAGGAAGTGCGCGTGCCCGAGGAGCAGCTCGATGAGTTCGAGGTCGGCAAGGAGCTGACCGCGAACCTGTTCGAGGTGGGCGACATGGTCAACGTCGTGGGCAACACCCGCGGCCGTGGCTTCGCCGGCGTCATCAAGCGGTGGGGCTTTGCCGGCAAGCGGATGAGCCACGGTACTCACCAGTACACGCGCCACCCGGGCTCGGTATCCGCCCACTCGTGGCCAGCCCGCATCTTCAAGGGCAAGAAGATGCCCGGCCAGTACGGCAACGTCCGCAAGACGCAGGAGAGCCTGACCGTCGTCCAGGTCATTGCGGAGAAGAACCTCCTGCTCCTCAAGGGACCGGTTCCCGGTTCCCGCAACAGCGTGGTGCTCGTCCGGACCTCCCCCAAGAAGTGGAAGCGCGCGTAGCAAGAGCGCAGGGCTAAGGGCTCGAGGCCAATCAAAGTTCAGGCGTGATTCGCCAACGGATTCTGTCTGGTCATGACCAGGCTATGACCTGGATTCCACCTGGATGGTGCCGGAGAAGACCTCTTCGGCCGGTCCCTCGAGGAGGCTCTCGGCAAAGTCCGGCTGAATGGTGACCCGCAGGTCGCCACCGGGCAGATGCAACGTCACCGGACGTGCCGGTTGCGCAAGCCCGATTGCAGCAGCCACGGCGGTGGTGGCCACGGCACCGGTGCCGCAGGCGAGGGTGAATCCCACCCCTCGCTCGAACACGGTGAGATCGATCTCCTCCGGCCCTCGAACGTCCATGAACTCGACGTTGGTTCCGTTCGGGAAGAAGGGATGCCTCGTCAGGGCAGCGCCGAGTCGGCCCATCTGGTCCCGCGTGAAGCGCCCCGAGACGATCGCATGCGGGTTGCCGGTGCTGGCGGGGTAGAGGGTCACGGCGCCCAGGTCCGTCTGGAGAGTCTCGCTCCGATGCCCCGGCCGCAACCGCTCGCCGGTACGGGGGTCACGAATCGCTCCCATGGAGATCGCGACCAGGGTGCTGCCCGCGTCCTTGCGCAGCTGACAGGAGCGGAGGCCGGCATCGGTCCGGACCACGAGCGGGTTCTGGGTGAATCCGAGCCGCTCCGACAGAACCCGAGCGAAGCAGCGAAGACCGTTCCCGCACATCTCGGCCACCGATCCGTCCGCATTGAAGATGCGCATGACCGGGTGCCCCTGGTCGATCCCGGCATACACCAGCACGCCGTCGGCACCAATGCCGAAGTTCCGATCGCACAGCCGCCGGGCCAGGGAGGCCTCGACCTCCAGTCCGTCGTGACGGGTCTGATCCACGAACACGAAATCGTTTCCAGTCCCCTGGACCTTGATGAACGAAAGCTCCATGGTGCGCTCCGGATGCGGGGTCACGGGCTCAGGATCAGGGAAGACGGACCGAGATGGCCTTGGACAGCGACGGCTTGGCAAACGCGGGGAAGTTCATGCCCATCTGCACCTTCTTGACGCAATTGCCCAGGGCCGTGCCGGCGAACTCCATGGAGGAGATCGTGACTGCGGTGACCGAGCCGTTACCCGCGATCGTGATCTTGGTGCGGATGGTGGCACTCTCGAGACCGGCCCCGTACTTGTCGAAGCACTCTCGCATGGCCGGCTTGTTCCCGTTGACCACCTTCATGATCTCGGTGGTGGTCAGCATCTTCTTGCTGCTGGCAGCACCGCCTTCCTCCCCTTCGTCACCACCTTCCTGCTTCTTGTCGAGGGCGGCAAGCAGCGCCTTGGCATCCTTGCCGGCCGGCTGTTTCTCCTCGACAGGCTCCTCCTTCTTGACCTCTTCCTTCTTGACCTCTTCCTTCTTGGCCTCTTCCTTGATGAAGGAGTCCTTCTTGCCCTCCTCCTTCTTGGCCACGTCCTTCTTGGCCGTGCTCTTCTCGTCCTTCTTGGCGGTCTTCTTCTCGTCCTTGACGGTCTTCTTGGCCTCGGCCGGGGCAGCGGCCGCTCCGTTGGAACCCGCGGAATTGGCCCCGCCGGCAGCGACGGCCTCTTCCTTCACGGCCGGGGCTTCGCCGGCAGCGATCAGGACGCGCTTCTTGCGCTCCTCGGCCTCCTTGCGGGCGGCTTCGAGCTTGGTGGTGAGGTCGCCGATGCGCATCTCCTGCCGGCTGCGGACCTCGGCCAGGGTGCGCTCACGCTCGCCCTGAGCCTCGGCTACCACCTTCTGGGCCTCGACCGCCGCGGCATCGTGCGCATTCTGGCTGCTCTTGCGGGCGGCGTCGAGTCGGGCCTGGTACTCCTCCTGGAGCTTGAGCATGCCCTCCGACTTCTGGCGAAGGGCCTGCTCCGATGCCATGGCGATGGACTGCTGGATGACCTCGGGCCCCGGAGCGCTCGTGAGCATCAAGACGCCGTAGGCCGCAGCAGCGGCCAGGGCGATGCCGCCGACGGTGGCGGCAACGGCCATGGGCCACTTCTTGCGCTTCTTGAGGATGGGGACCGAGAGCGCCACCTGGGTGACCGTGGCCGGAGCCGCACTTTGCGGTTCCTTGCTGCCGAACCCGGCAAACAGGTCGTCGCTCTGCTGCTCCATGGCGACCTGGCGGATGTCGATGAGACCGGAATCGTCCACGGCCTGGTGCTTGTCGGTCTTACGCTCCTTGCGCCCCTTGTCCTTCTGGACGAGGTCGTCCAGGGAAAAGAGCACGGAGGTCTCCCGACGGGAGTGGAGAAGACCGTCACTGTCCCCCGATGCCGCCTGGTCAGCCGGCTCGTTTCCGCCGTCAAACCCGTCGAAAAGACCCCCGCCCGAATCGGCAGCCGGCTTGGGGGCGGGCTTGGAGCGCTTCTTCTTCGGCTTGGGGGCCTCCTCCTCCTGCGGGAAGAGGGGTTCTTCCCGGAGGGGCTGGGAGAACCGCTCGGCCGGTGCCTCGGGACGGGCCGGCTCGGGGGCGGGGCTTTCCGCAGGGAACAGAGGTTCCTCCTCCCGCGGGGCCTCCATGCGGAACAGCATGTCCTCGGCCTGCCGCTCGTCGGCTTCCGTTTCCCTGGATTGGTAGCTGGGCTCTTCCCGAGTGGGTTCTTCGACGGGGAGGTCGGCAGCCGGCTGCACCGGCGCAACGTCCTGAGGCAGCGATTCCTGCGGGAAGCCCATGTCTTCGGCCGGGGGCTCGGAGACGGCCTCCGGAGCGGGGGCAGGCTCCTCGGCTGGAGCCTGTGCTTCCGGGGCGGGTTCGGCTGGGGTCTGCTCGACCGGGGCCGGCTCTTCCTTCCGGGCTGCCGCTTCTTCCGATGCTGACGCCCGGAGAGCCGACTCATCCAGGGCCGGCTCGCCGGCCACGGTCTGCTCGGCCAGCATGTCGGTCGAGGTGACGGACGCGGTGGCAACCGGAGCCCCGCCCGCGGACAGGTGGCTGGCCAGGTCGCCTACGGACGAGGCGGGGAGCCAGTTCTCGAAGCCGGGCTTCCAGATGAGGGTCTCGCTGCCGATGGTACCGGCCTCCACGAGAGCGACCAGGCCGGACATGGTGAGAGGGCCCTGACGCTCACCGTCGACTGCATAGTACCACTCGGCCTCCTCTTCCCGATCCTTGAGGTGGATTCCGAGCACCGTGTTGCAGGACGGGCAGCGGACCTTCACCTTCCCCTTCTTGCCCTGGACCTTCTTGTCCGGGATGGCGATCATGGACTTGCAGTTGGCGCATCTGACCTTCATGGCTCCACCTCATGGTCTGGTCGGGACATTCCTCCACTCTTGTGTGTCGCCTGGGTGGGAGGTCTGCCGACACGACACCGCTCCAAAAATAGCGGAGCGCGCGGCCGTTGGCAACAGAAACCGGCATAGCTCCCTCCCCGGGGCGACCCGGCACAAGGGCGGCCGTGCTACGCACCACTCGTCCAACGGTTCTGCATCCCGAGGTCCGACGGCTCAAGCCCGTCGTGTCAGAGCGTCTTGACACGCTCGTCGGGGGCGAGCGGGCGCAGGCGGAAGTAGGACTTGGGGTCAATTGCGATGCGCTCCTGGCGGAGCTCGAAGTAGAGGTAGGGAAGATCCGGTCCCTGCGGCGTAGTGCGGACGCTTCCGACCAGCTGGTCCCGCTCCACGGCATCCCCCTTGGTGACCTGCAGCTTGTGGAGTGCCGAGTACACGGTGTGGTAGCCGTGACCGTGGTCCACGACGAGGGTCAGGCCGAAGCCGGGGACTTCACCGACGAATACCACGATGCCCGGGAAGGGACAACGGACATAGGCCGTGTCGGTGGCCTCCTTCTTCTTGCCGGTGGCGAATGGAACGAGGATCCACCCTCGGACCATCTTCTCGGTACCGTACGGGGCCGTCGGGAGCTCGTCGAACCCTTTGAGCAGCTTGCCGGGACTGATGGGAAGGAGCAGCTCACGCTGGCCCCGCATGGAGGACAGGCTGACCGGGGGGGTGGGACCGGTTCCGATCTTCTTTCCGGGGATGGGCTCGACGAACGGGGAATCGATCGTGGTGGTCATGAAGAGGTTCTCGATGGCCACGATCTGCTCGTTGCGCCGAGTCAGCTCGATGCGGGCGCGCTGGGCGACCGCCTCGACACTCTCGATCTCCTTGAGGAGGGCGTCCCGTCTGGCCGCCAAGCTCCGATCTTCTCGCTCGATCTCGATGCGCTGCAGCTCCAGGGCCTTCTTCTCCTCGACCAGGAGTCTCAGCCTTCGGGAGATGCGGATGGTAATCTGGCGGATGAGACGCTTGTAGACATGGAGGTCCTGGTAGCGATCGGTGGCGAAGAGGAGGAGGAGGTCGTCCGGCTCCTTCATGCTGACGAGGCCCCGGAGCATCTGCTCGACCTGCCTGGTGCTCGCATCGAGGTCGGCCTGTACCCGGGTGGAGCGCTCGTGGATTCGAGCCAGCTTGCGCTCGAGCTCCTCCCGCGTTCGGGACAGCTCCCGACGCTGGTGGCTGAGGGCTTCGAGATCCCGCTCCAGGATGTCGAGCACCTCGATGAGCATGCGCCCGCGGCTGGCGGCATCGGCCTCGGGTGCTCCCTGGGCAAGGGCTCGGTCGGGGAGCACCAGTCCGGACAGCACGAGTCCGCAAAGCACCAGGAGGCCCAGGCGGAAGGCCCCGGCGAAGCGGCGCTGCGCGGCGTCAAGCTCGGCAAGGCTCGGGCCCAGGCGGTCCGGGCGAATCATCGGAGGAACCTCAGATGACGCACCAGGCCCAGGGCACTGCCGACGAAGCCGAGCAGGATTCCTCCGGCCAGGAACCAGGCCACCATCCCGGGAGGGAGCAGGTCGAGCGGAACCTGGAGGAGCGCTTCAGAGCGAAGGGTGGTCATGAGGTGACGCTGGAGGAACCAGACGACTCCGTACGAGAGCAGCCCCGCTGCAATCCCCTGGATGGTACCCTCGATGTAGTGAGGCATGCGGATGAACGAAGGGGTGGCTCCGACCAGGAGGAGGATCTCGATCTCACGGCGCCGCCCCTCGACGATGAGGCGGGTGGTGGTCAGCACGAAAAACACGGCGGCCAGCACGATCACCAGGCTGATGAAGATGCCCAGAGTCCGGGCACCGGACAGGAGGGAGAAAGCCGCAGCGATCTTCTGGGAACCGAACAGCACCTCGTCGACTCCCTGCACCTGGTGGAGGGCGGAGAACCACTTCACGAGGGCTTCGGCCCGTTCCTGGTCCAGGAGATCGACGTCGAGGATCACTTCCAGGAACGGCTGTGCGGGGACCAGCTCCGGCTCGAGATCTGCGACCAGCTCGGCGGGAAGCAGCTTCAGATTCCGCTCCCGGTCTTCGAGCTCGGTGTGGTAGCTGACCTCCTTGACCTCGGGCCACTGGCCCTTGAGCACCCGGGAGAGCTCGTCTGCGGCCGGCTGCGTGACCTCGGGCGCCAGGTACACGGTCAGCTTCAACCCGCCGGCCAGGCGGTCGACAAGGGTATTGGCCCGGTAGAGGAAGAGCCCCAGGAAACCGACGAGGATCAGGGACACGGTGAGGGTGAGCACGCCGACCGCGGCGTACAGCGGGTGACGGGAGAGGTTGGCCGCTCCCTGGCGCATGAAGTAGGCGGTCTGGGTGACGGCCCTCATGCGTCCCCTCCCGAGATGTGCTCACCGACGCGGCAGCCGCGGTCCAGCAGGATGCAGCGCTGCCGGTAGCGGTCCATGAGCCCCTTGTCATGGGTGGCGACGAGCACGGTGACCCCGCGGCGGTGCATCTCGAGCAGCTTGTCCATGACCTCGACGGCCAGCAGGGGATCGAGGCTTCCGGTGGGCTCGTCGGCCAGCACCAGCGGGGGGTCGTTGACGATGGCCCGCGCGATGGCAACCCGCTGCTGCTCCCCTCCGGAAAGCATGGGGGGATAGTGACGGGCGAGGCGGGTCAGGCCGAACATCTCGAGTGCCTGGGCCACCCGGCTCTTGACTTCGCGGGGGGTGAGGCCGAGCACCTCGAGGGTGACCGCCACGTTCTCGAACACGGTGCGACTGTCGATGAGCCGGAAGTCCTGGAAGATGGTTCCGATGTTCCTTCGCAGGAACGGAATCGAGCTCTCCCGCAGCGAGCGGAGGTTACGCCGGGCCAGCAGGATCTGGCCGTCCGTGGGCATCTCCATGGCAAGCAGGAGGCGGATGATAGTGGACTTGCCGGCACCGGACGGGCCGGTGACGAAGAGGAACTCCCCCTCCTCCATGTCGAACGACAGGGAGTCGAGCGCTGTGATCCCGCCCGGGTATCTCTTCGTCACGTTGGAAAACACGATCATTGCGCCCAAGGGCGGACTCCGTTCCCCAAGATCCTGTTCGCATTCTAAGGGGGATCGGGGAGATGTCAAAATCGCGCATCACCATGCGAATCGCAGGGGAGGGACGAAAAGGCCGGGCGTCTGGCCCGGGCCGAGGGGGTCGACGGGGAAGGCGTAGGTGCTGGAGTTCCCGTGGCCGGCGCAGGTAGCTCCGGGCTCTTCGGGCACGTAGCTGGAGTAAGAGAACTGGACCCTGGGCTCTCCGCCCGCGATCTGATACCAGGCGTTGTTGTAATAGAACGCAAGGTCGTAGCCGGACAGACAGTCGGTGCACGAGGCCCGGATGGCGGCCTTGCCGGTGCAGTTGCCCGCGGAGAAAAGCACCTTGGCCGGCAGGAGGACCGAGGCATCGGCCATGCGGATGGAGAAGAAGAGGCCGGTGGGGGGGTGGAACACGGTCACGGCGTCGTACAGCTCGCTCCCTTCGAGGAGACGGTGAGTCCGGGAGACGAGGACCCCGACCAGCGTCCCCTGGGCATCGACGACCCTCAGGGTACCGTTGCCCGCGGGTTCCGGCTCGGGGCGGTCGTCGGATGCGGCCAGGGCATCGGGGATCGGCCCGGCAGAATCGGCCTGTGGCAGCGGAGCATCCTGAGAGGGGGAGGACAGGGGGGAGCAGAAGGCCAGGAAGAAGAATGCGACCCATCCGGAAAACAGCCAGAGCACTTGCCAGCGTGTCATCTCGTCACCTCGTTCCATCGGCATGCGATGCAATTCCCCGTTTTTTTGACGCGCGGGGGAACCGGTTCATAATACCGGGCGACGGAACTGAAGGCGAGGGCTTCGATGGCGCAGCAAGACCGGGGACTGGTGGGGATCGAGCAGGCACCGCTCATTGCGGTGCTGGGCCAGGTGTATGCGGACCGGCGAACCGGGGCGCTGCGGGTGTTCGACCGGAGCGGCTCGGTCCCCTTCGTGTTCTGGTTCAAGCGGGGCTTCCCGTGCTTCTCGTACAGCCGGGACCGGCTGGCATTGCTGGGAGAACAGCTCCCTCCGACCCGAAAGGATCTTGTGGAGCGGCTGGCCGCGGTCACGTCCCAGAGCCATGCCGGAGGCAGCCGCACGTTGCTGGGGCAGGCCCTGCTGTCGGAGGGGGCAGTCACGCTGGACGAGCTCCAGCAGGCGCTCTCGGACCAGGTCCAGCGCCGACTCCTTTGCTGTGCATCGTCGGCCGATGTTTCATTCCACTGGGACGAGGGGATGGACGAGTTCGGCATCGTGCCGCTGTCGAGCCCGCTGCTCAACCCCCTGGAGGTGGCGGCCAGGGCCGCTGCGGTCGCTCCGTACGCCCGGGTACACGCCTGGGTGAGAGGGGCGCTTTCGAGGCCGCGGGTCCGGCTCGCCATGGATCGGAGGATTCCCCCGGTGATCCACCGCATGCTGGCGGATCAGCTCGTCGACTCGCTGGCCCGGCCCCAGCACGTAGAGCGGCTGCTGGCGGTCCCGTCCCACCTGAGGACCCTCTGCGTGCTGCTGGCGTTCGGGTACGTGGAGGAGGTGGACCCGCCCCGGATCCAGGCGGCGGAGGCCGTGGCAACCCCGACGGCACCGGAGCCGGAGCCGTCAGCGGACCAGGAGCGGCTGTCGCGGCTGGCCCGACTGGTGACCCGCAAGGCCTCCCACTACGAGATCCTGGGGCTTGCCCCCACGGCCACCCGGGACGAGGTCAAGCAGGCCTACCGGACCCTGGCGTTCGAGATCCACCCGGACCGCGTACCCCCGGCCTGGGCAGCGGTCTCCCGTGAGGTCTTCCCGAGCCTGGTCGATGCCTATCATGCGCTGTCGCGGGAGCGGCTGCGTACCGAGTATGATGCCACGCTCGTGGCCTCCGGGCAGAATGCGGGGCTGACCGACCGGGCGCAGGTGACGGACTGGCTGTCCCGTCGCCGGGACCTGCTCGATCGGATCGGGCTGACGACCCTGGCCGGGGAGTACCGCCGGATGCTGGTGTCGGTCAATGGCTGGCCTGCAGCCACGCCCTCTACCGACTTCTTTGCCTTTTCACGGCCGCACAGTTAAGCTTCCTTCCCGACGGAGCAGAGTACCGTCCGCTCCCGGAGGTTGGATGCGCCGTTTCCTGCAGGGAGTCATGGCTGCATCGGTCCTGCTCTGGACCGTGCCGTCGTGCGCGCACCCGCCTCAGGAAGAGCCTCCCCTGTACGAGGATCTGCTGTTTGCGCAGATCAAGCGGGACAAGCCGAAGAAGAGGATCGCCCTCCCCTTCGACGATTTCGCCATCGAGGACGAGGTGCCGGACAAGGAGCGCAGCGCCCCCATCGAGCTGACTCGTCCGGAGGTCGCCCAGTGGCAGGACTTCCTGGACGGCAGTGCGTCGGAATCGGTGGGAAAGGCCAGCAAGGGCAGGCTGTCGCAGGGGCGTCTCATGCCGGACAAGGGGCGCGGGTTCGTGCGCAAGAACGACAAGGCCCCCTACGGTACAGACGAGAGCCTGGCGATGGTGACATGGGCCTGTGCCCGCATCGTGGACATGTACCCGGGTACCGTTCCGGTAATCATCGGAGACCTGAGCGCAGAGAAGGGGGGACGGCTTCGGCCGCACTCGTCCCACCAGAGCGGCCGCGACGTCGACATCGGCTACTACTTCAGGGACAACCGCGAGGTCACGCACTTCGAGGACGCCACCCGCGACAGCCTCGACGTGGAGAAGACCTGGACGCTCATCGATCTGCTGCTTTCCACCCACCAGGTCGAGTACCTGTTCATCGACCGAAGCCTGCACGAGGTCCTGTATCGGGAGGCCCTGGGACGCGGCTGGACCGAGGAGGAGCTGGGCAAGGTGTTCGAGGCCCCTGTCGGAAAGGGGAAGCGGACCGGCCTGATCCGCCACATGAAGGGGCACCGGCACCACCTGCACGTGCGGTTCGCCTGTCCCAAGGGCGACGAGCGCTGTGAGTAGGGTTCCTCCCGGGTCTCGGTAGCGGGAAACGCGGAAGACGGCCCGAGCCGATGCTCAGAATACCACGCCGCCGCCCAGCTCGAAGGTAAGCGGGAAGTTCATGTCGAACGACCGGTCGAACGGGGCAAAGTAGGTGGAAACCGAAGCTCCCATGTCGAGGAAGAGCTGGTCAGCGAAGAAGAACTGGCTGCCGAGGAACACGTTGACGCCGGCCACGAAGTCGACGGGGAAGCGCTTGACCGACGAGGAGGGGCAGGTGGTCTCCCGCCCCGGGGAGTCCGAGAGGAAGAACTTGCAGTCCGGATCGCGGCTCACACTGAAAGAGCCCATGTAGTGGAATTCCGCTCCCGGGACCACATACAGCCTCCACCAGTCGCCCGAGACCGAGAATGCCGGCCCGAGGATGAGGCGGGCCGACGTGAAGCCGGACAGCAGGTCGTCGAAACGGTCCTTGAGCGAGGAGAACACCTGGAGCTTGCCGACGAGGGCGAAGGACTTGAGGAAGAAGTGCCCGGCCTCGAACGAGAACCCCATGGCGAGCAGGGGAGAGCGGACCGGCTGGACGAGGTAGAGGAGATTCTCGTACTTGGCGGCAAACAGGAAGCTGTGCCGCTCCTCCACCTTCCTGGGGATGTTCTCGTAGGGGGTGCAGGCGGCAAACCGGCTCACCGCACGGCTGACCCGTTCCCGGGTGTGCGCCTCGTCCTCTTTGGGGAAGACTTCACGGAGCACGGCGGAGCGAGCCTGCTTCTCGAAGGCCACGAGCACGAGCTCGACGCCCTCGTCTCCGGAGACGAGCAGGGGGAAGAAGAGGGCATCCAGCTTCAGGTCGGCCAGGAGCTTGGACGTGCGCTCGACGGTCAGGAGGGGGACCTCTCGCTCGAGACTTTGTCGGAGGTCTTCACAGGCCACGGTGAGCGCCTGTTCGACAGGCTGGGGGTAGTAGCCTGCGGGAAAACGGCTGGCCGGGGCAAGCAGGAGGGATCGCTTGAGCGCGAGGTGTGCCTGGGCAGCCCTCCCTTCTTCGATGAGAGTTACCCCGAGCAGGAGCTGGATCTCGGCCATGGCTTCCGGCTCGACCACGTCGTAGTAGATGGCGTCCAGCAGCTCGATGGACCTGGCGAGGTGGGCCTCCGCATCGGCCTGGCGCAGGTCCCTGTAGAACTCCTTGCCGAGCATGAAGCGTTCCCGGCCGAGGATGACCTTCTCCCGATAGTCGGTACGGCCGGTGATGCGGCTCCAGAGCTGGGCGGGAGGAATGACGGTGAGGTCTTCCTGGCGGTTGAGCTCCTCTTCGAGCCATCGGTGGACGTTGCGGGCAAAGGGCTCCGATTCCTGCCCCGAGGCGAACAGGTGGGAGCAGGGGTGATCAAACCGCTTGAGGGGGAGGATGGCCACGGCCTTCTTGCGCCGCAGGGGCATGTCGTCGGCCCGTGCGGCGGCGGGGGGAAGGAGGCAGACGAGGGTCACGGCCGCGGCGAGGGCAGCGAGGGCGGGGCGGGAGAGGGTGTTTCGATGGGGCGTCATGGTTCGGGGCACCCCAGGTCGAAGCCTTCCACGTGGATGTCTCCGCCATCGCCCGTCCTGACGAGGACGACCGGGACGGGCTTCTCCTGCCCGACGATGGTGCCCTCCAGTGCCTCTTCCCCTTCCCGGTCGCCCAGGATGAGATCCACGGCCAGCGAATCATCCCCTTCCCCGAGGACGGAGAACATGAGATGCCCGTCCCGGAACTCGGCGCTCTCGAGATATCGGCATGCTTCGACGGTATGGAACAGTTCGTCGCTGTAGAGGAGCAGCACGCCGGCCACGTCTTTCCCGTACTGCCCGGCGGCCAGGCGGAAGCGGACCGGCACGTCTGCGGAGAGGGGGCCGGCGGACACGGCAGCGACCTCGACCGGGGTCTGCCACAGGCCGGACACGTCGTCTCCGTCGGCGCAACCGGCGGTGAGGGCGGCCAGAACCAGGAGGATGGCCGGCCAACGGCACCAGCGGGGGCCGAAGGGTGCGGGCCGACAGCTGCGACCGGTACCGGGTAGCGCCGGTCGATGCGGTCCGTCGACTACTTGCACGTCACCTTCCCTCCTTCCAGGTCCGACTCGGAGAACACCTCGGCGCTGAACCGCTCGATGGTGGCCCCGTTGCGCCAGGCATCGTCGGGAAGGCCGGCCTTCTCGCAGGTGCGGCAGAGGAATTCGTCGCGGTCCCAGCCGTACTCGACCGCGACCTGGGGGAGCAGCACCCCCGAGGCGTACCCCCGGGAGATGTAGAGCCCGTGCACGCCGACGACGATCTCGTCGATGCTCTGGACTTCGACGAGGGGCGTGAGTGCGGAGATCTCGAGCTCCAGTCCGTCAAGCTCGGCCGAAGAGACGGGGCGGAACCGGGGATCATGGAAGGCTGCCGAGAGTGCCATTTCGCGGACTACCCGGTGGAGCGGCTCCCGGGCACGGAACGTCCCGATGCACCCGCGCAGGCGGCCGCGAAGATGCAGGGTCACGAACGCGCCGCGGGGGATCTGCAGACCGGGAAAGGCAGTGGGATCGGGGTCCGGCCGCTGTGCCGCGCCGGCCAGCCGGTTCTCCAGGACAGCCCGTGCATGGACCAGCAGCTCCCTGCGTTCAGGAACGGTCAGCGGCTGTATCTCCATGGCAACACCCCGTTTTCACCCGTTGGATGCGACTATACCTCAGGGCCGTGGGAATGCGCAATGCGCCCGTTCGATGCTCACGGGCGGCGTGCGGCGAGCCAGTCTGCGACGATGTCCGCATGGTCGAAGGCCATGTCGGGGGGCAGGCGGGAAGGGTCGACGGCGATCACGTCCGCGGCATCGTCACCTGCGGTCGGGGTGCCGGACGCGTTGGCCAGAAACACCGTCGTGATGGTGTGGACCCGGTGATCGCGCCTGGGGTCGGAGTAGGTGTGAAACTGACGGACGAGCTGCACGTCGAGGCCGGTCTCTTCCCGGGCTTCCCGGACGGCGGCGGCTTCGAGGGTCTCGCCGTAGTCGACGAAGCCGCCGGGAAGCGCCCAGCCCGGGGGGGGATTTCGACGGCGCACGAGCAGGATCCGGGAGTCGGGCATCTGGATGATCAGGTCCACGGTGGGGACCGGGTTGCGGCGAAGCTTGTCCGGGTGGATGTCCACCGGGCCGACCGGGGTGGAGGGGTTCTTGTCGGTGGGGATGCTCATGGCGGAGTCCTTGCGGTCGCTGCCTCAGTCCACGACGGAGAAGAGCCGGCTCTTGTCCTCGGCCCACCAGACGAGCACGGCCCGCCCCTTGAGCAGGCCCACGGGTACGGTCTGGATGTCGGGATTCGGGCGGAACTGCGGGGTGAACTGGTCGGTTACGTCGCGGGTCCAGAAGCGACCGTCGGCGGAGTTGTCGCGGTTGTCCCCCATGACGAAGACGCGGTCCTCGGGGACGACGAACTCCTGGGGGTCCATGCCGGGAAGAGTCCTGGGCCATTCGCCGTACTGGAACTCCCCCTCGGGGCAATGCTGGGTGGTGAACTCGTGGCTGCCCATCTCCTCCTTCTGCTGAACGCACTGGGAGCATGGGCGGTTCTCGGAATTTCCACCGCAGTCATGAAGGCCCGGCTGCCGGATGGTAGCCACCGCCTCGCCGTTGATGAGCAGACGATTTCCCTCCAGGCGGACGCGATCGCCCGGGAGGCCGACCACCCGCTTGATGAAGTCCTTGCCGTAGTCGTGGTGCCCCTTGACGGGGAACGGGAAGACCACGATGTCCCCGCGGTCAGGGAGGCTCCAGCGCACCAGGTAGTCCGAGGTGAACGGTAGCTTGATCCCGTAAGCGGACTTGGACACGAAGATGTGGTCGCCGATCTGGAGCGTGGGGATCATGCTTCCCGTGGGAATCTGGAACGGCTCAAACAGGAAGCTGCGGATGAGCAGGGCCACACCGACGGCCCAGGCGATCGATTCGGCATACTGCCGGAAGGTGCCCTTCGGCTTCTTCGGACGGTCCCGGAATCGTTTCCACCACTCTCGAAGCATCCCTTGAACCTGCTTGCCGTTCATCCGCCCCGGACCGAACTCCGAGGTCACGCTCACCGGCACGGCATGCCTTGGCAAGACGTGGGGGGACAATACCCCCGGGTGGACCGGAATGCAAAAGGTTTGACATCCCGCGTGCGCTCGGGGCGCGTTGCGCGGCTCCCGCACAACGTTCTTGCGGGCGGCGGGCAACGTGCGGTATGATCGTGCATCGTGGCAGTGGCGTTTTCGGCTTATTTCTCCGTCTGCAGAGAGTTGCGAAGGCGGTAGGGGTTTGTCAATTCGTTGGGGGGACGTGATGAAGAAGGAAACGAGCGGGCAGATGTCATGTGGAAGGCTGGTGGCGATGGCCATGCTGACGGCCTGGAGCCTTCTCGGGTGCGGGCCGGGCAAGGACAAGGACCAGTGGGGAGAGGATGACCTGCCCGATGCGGTCGTGCCGGACGGCCCGACGGATGCTTCCTGGCCCGACGGAACGCTTCACGACGGGACCTGGCCGGACATGGAAGACTCCAAGGTGGACATGAAGCCCCGCAAGGATGTCAAGGACCAGTGGACGGCCGAGGTCGAGGACCGGGTCGAAGAGGACCGGGTCGAGGACGGGCAGCTTCCGGGGGATGGGCAGACCACCGACGGAGAGACGGAGCTGACCGATGCGATGACGCCGGATTCGCTCGATGCGGAAGACGGGCAGGGAGGCGAGTGGGGCTGGGACTACCAGATGGAGTGCGACGACGTGCCCTACCTCACCGATGGTCCGCACAAGCCCGAGGTCACCGATGCGGGCAGCATGGACTGGGAATACCAGATGGACTGCGGCGAGGTCCCCTACCTGACGGATTCGTGGGGCTGGGGCGACGGAGCGGGCGGAGATGGCGGCGGCCCCATCGAGCCCCCGTGCAAGTGGGGTGGCGAGTGTGCCTGCGATACGGATGCCGACTGCGTGCCGGGCTGGCTCTGCACGCTGCTCCCCTCTCCGCCCTGGGTTCCGGGGGCGTGGGTTTGCGTGTACGCGGTCGAGACGATGTGCATGCCGTGCAACGACGATGCGGATTGCGTCAACGAGTTTGGCGTGAAAGTGGGCGAGTGCCGTGACCTGGGCGGTCCGGGGAAGAGCTGCGTGGTGCCCTGTGACGAGGAGGAGGACTGCCCGATGACGTCGAGCTGCCAGGAGGATCCGATGGGAAGCTACCCGTCGGCCTGCCTCCCGTCCGGGGACTGCTGGTGCTCTCCGCTGGCCGAGGAGATGGGGGCCTGGAGCACCTGCGCCGAGAGCCCGGTACCGGGGCAGTGCGACTCCATCGTGGAATGCACGTCGGGCGGGCTGTCCGAGTGCTCGGTTCCGGATGCGGAAATGGAATCGTGCGACGGAAAGGATAACGACTGCGACGGCCTGGTGGACGAGGCCGATGCGGTGGGGTGCAAGCTGTGGATGCTCGACGGGGACGGAGACGGGTTCGGCGGCACGGGGGTGGCGTGCCTGTGCGAGAAGCTGCCCGGCTACACCAAGAAGGGCGGGGACTGCGATGACGGGAACGCCGCGATCAATCCGAAGGCCAAGGAAGCCTGCAACGGCATCGACGACAACTGCGACATGACAGCGGACGAGGGATACCCCGATTTTGACGGGGACTCGATCGCGGACTGCGTGGATGGCGACATCGACGGGGACGGCGTGCCCAACGACAAGGATCTCTGCCCGCTGGACCCGCAGTGGGGGCTGACGGCCCCGGACTCGGATGGCGACAAGATCCCCGACTGCCAGGATGGGGATGACGACGGGGACGGCGTGCCGGACGATCTCGACTGTGCGCCGGACGATCCCTCGATCTACCCTGGAGCCAAGGAGAAGTGCAACGCGCTGGACGATGACTGCGACGGCGAGATCGACCCTGCCAACGCAGCGGGCTGCCTGCCGCACTATCCGGACGGCGACGGCGACGGTTTCGGCGCCGGCATGGACTGGAAGTGCCTGTGCATTCCCCTCTGGCCCTACCAGGCCACGGCCGCAGGCGACTGCAACGACAAGGACCCGGCGGTGAGCCCGGGGGCGGTCGAGAGCTGCAACGCCAAGGACGACGACTGCGACGGGAAGACCGACGAGGAAGGGGCCAAGGGGTGCAAGGACTGGTACGTGGACGGCGACGGAGACGGCGTCGGCGGTGTGGCCTCCAAGTGTCTGTGCGGGCCGGTCTACCCGTACAAGGCCCCGTACGGAGGGGACTGCAACGATTCGGACCCGGCGATCAACCTCTGGTCGGCCGAGGAGTGTGACGGGCTCGACAACGACTGCGACGGGGAGGTGGACGAAGCCGGGGCCGAGGGCTGCTCGGTGTTCTATCAGGATCTCGACGGCGACGGCTGGGGCACGAACCTGCCCATGGACTGCCTGTGCAAGCCCAAGGCACCGCTTTCTGCCGCGCAGCCGGGTGACTGTGACGACAACAACAAGAAGATCTATCCGGGGGCACCGGAGATCTGCAACGGTATCGACGACAACTGCAACTACGTCAAGGACGAGGCCGGTGCGGTATCGTGTGTGACCTACTACTTTGACGGGGATTCCGACGGGTACGGGGTTAAGACCGTGTCGAAGTGCGTGTGTGCGCCCTATGGCTCCTACAAGGCGAAGGTGGCGGGCGACTGCAACGATGACAACGGTGCGATCAGCCCGGCGGCAACCGAAGTGTGCGACGGCAAGGACAACAACTGCGACAACCTGACCGACATGTTCCCGGACAAGCCGTGCGTGGTCATGGGGCCGTTCGGGGAGTGCTGGGGCATCCTGAAGTGCACCGATGAGGGCTTCAACGTCTGCAGCGCCGGGACGGCGGGCAGCGAGACGTGCGACGGGCTCGACAACGACTGCAACGGCCTGGCGGACGACGGCCCCGACGGCGGAACGCTGGTGGGTGCCTGTTACCCGGACGACGATGTGACCATGGGAGTGGGTCCGTGCAAGGCGGGAACCCGGGTCTGCATGAAGGGGGGCTGGAGCGACTGTGAAGGGTACGTCATCCCGGCCACGGAGAAGTGCGACGGCGTGGACAACGACTGTGACGGGAAGGCCGACGACGATTTCGAGGCCGGCAAGGAGTGTGTGGCCGGCATCGGGCAGTGTGCGGCACCGGGCATCATGACGTGCACGGCGGACGGGCTCAAGGCGGTCTGCGTGGGGCCGGTGGGCGAGCCCAAGCCGGAGACCTGCGATGGCCTGGACAACGATTGCGACGGCACCACGGACGAGGGCTATGTCAACACCGACAAGGACAAGGAGGCCGACTGCATCGACCCGGACGACGACAATGACGGGATCATGGATGCGGCGGACAACTGCCCGCTGGTGAAGAACTCGGCGCAGCTCGACCTGGACAAGGACGGGAAGGGTAACGAGTGCGACGACGACGACGATGCCGACGGCACGCCCGACGTCAAGGACTGCCAGCCGCTCAACCCGGCGGCCTATCCCGGGGCACCGGAAGTGTGCAACGGCCTGGACGACGACTGCGACTCGCTGGTGGATGACGGATTCCCGGACACGGACGGGGACGGGACGGTGGATTGCACCGATCTGGACGACGACAACGACGGCATCGAGGACAACTCGGACAACTGCCCGCTGGCCCCCAATTGGCTGCAGCTCGACTACGACCAGGACGGCAAGGGGGATGCCTGCGACGCGGATGACGATGCGGACGGGTACGAGGACAAGATCGACTGTGCGCCGCTCAATGCCCTGATCCACCCGGATGCAGTGGAGAAGTGCGACGGCATCGACAACAACTGCGACGGGAAGATCGACGAGCTGTGGCCGGACACGGACAAGGACGGAGTGCACGACTGCGGAGACGACGACGACGACAACGACGGCATCCTGGATGTGGCGGACAACTGCCCGCTGGTGCCCAACCCCGACCAGGCGGATGCCGAAAAGGACGGCTTCGGAAACGCCTGTGACGACGACGACGACAACGACGGCCTGAGCGACCTGCTGGACAACTGCCCCACCGTGGTGAACCAGAACCAGAAGAACACGGACGGGGATTCCATGGGCGACGCGTGCGACCCGGATGACGACAATGACGGTACGCCCGATTTCAAGGACAACTGCCCGCTTGCCCCCAACCCGGACCAGAAGGACACGGACCTCGACGGCTTCGGAAACGCCTGCGATACCGACGATGACAACGATGGGCTCGCGGACCCGACCGACAACTGCCCCGAGGTGGTCAATCCCCAGCAGACCGACCTGGACAAGGACGGCCTCGGAGACCAGTGCGACTCCGACATGGACGGGGACGGCGTGGCCAACACCAAGGACAACTGCCCGGGAACGCCCAATGCGGACCAGAAAGACGCCAACAAGGACGGCGTGGGCGATGCCTGCACTGGCGACGACGACGGCGATGGGTTGCTCGACGTGGTGGACAACTGCCCCGAGGACTACAACCCGGACCAGGCCAACTTCGACAAGGATGGCCAGGGGGATGCGTGCGACCCGGACGACGACAATGACGGCACGAACGACACGAGCGACAACTGCCCGCTGACTTTCAACCCGCTCCAGGAGGACACGGACAAGGACAAAGTCGGCGATCTGTGCGACTGGGACGACGACAACGACGGGCTGGCGGACAAGTCGGACAATTGCCAGTACGTGGCCAACGCGGACCAGGTCAACAGCGACAACGACCCGAGCGGCGACGCGTGCGACGACAACGATGACAACGACCCGCAGCCCGACGCCAACGACTGCCAGCCCACCAACCCGCTGGTCTACCCAGGGGCCGCAGAATCGTGCGACGGCAAGGACCAGAACTGCGACGGAGTGGCCGACGAGGGGTTCAAGGATACTGACTCGGACGGCATGAAGGACTGCGTGGACAGCGACGACGACAACGACGGCACTCCGGATGCTGCCGACTGTGCTCCGCTGGATGCCTCCATCTTCCCCAACCAGGTCGAGAGCTGCAACGGCAAGGACGACGACTGCGACGGGGTCAAGGACGACGGCTTCCCGGACTTCGACGGCGACGGGAGCCGCGACTGCGTGGACCCGGACGACGACAACGACTCCGACCCGGACACCACCGACTGCGCTCCGCAGGACGCCAGCATCGGCAAGACCATCAAGGAGTCGTGCGACGGCAAGGACAACGACTGCGACAACGTCGTGGACGAAGGCTTCCCGGATACCGATTCCGACACGATCAAGGACTGCCTCGACTCGGATGACGACAACGACTCCGACCTGGATGCAACCGACTGTGCGCCGCTCGACGCCAAGATCAACCAGTGGGCGCTGGAGGCATGCGACGGCAAGGACAACAACTGCAACGGGGTCGTGGACGAGGGTTTCCCCGACTTCGACGGCGACAAGTCCAAGGACTGCGTGGACGATGACGACGATGCGGACAAGGACCCCGACTTCAGCGACTGCCAGCCGCTCAACCCCGAGGTCGGCAACACGGTCAAGGAGAAGTGCAACGGCATCGACGAGGACTGCGACGGCCTCGCGGACGACGGCTTCCCGGACTACGACGGTGACAAGACCGCGGACTGCCAGGACACGGACGACGACAACGACGGTACCCTCGATGGCCTCGACTGCGCTCCGCTTGACGCCACCATCTACCCCGGGGCCATGGAAGGGTGCAACGGCAAGGACGACGACTGCGACGGCCAGACCGACGAGGCCTACCTCGATACCGACCTGGACGGAAAGGCCGACTGCATCGATACCGACGACGACAACGACAAGGACCCCGACACGACCGACTGCGAGCCGTATGACCCGGCCATCGGACACACCATCAAGGAAGTCTGCAACGGCAAGGACGACGACTGCGACGCCGTCGCGGACGAGGGCTTCCCGGACACTGACTCCGACGGTCTGAAGGACTGCCTCGACCCGGATGACGACGGGGATCTGACGCCGGACGGGGCCGACTGCGCCCCGCTCGACAAGGCCGCATACCCCGGCGCACCCGAGATCTGCGACGGCAAGGACAACAACTGCGACAAGGCCACGGACGAAGGCTTCGACGATACCGATGCCGACGCCAAGGCCGATTGCGTGGACACCGACGACGACAATGACAAGGACCCGGACACGACCGACTGCGCCCCGCTCGACAAGACCATCGGACATGGTCTACCCGAGGCCTGCAACGGCAAGGACGACGACTGCGACTTTGCGGTCGACGAGGGCTTCCCGGACTACGACGCGGACGGAGACCTGGACTGCATCGACATCGACGACGACAACGACGGAGACCTGGATACGACCGACTGCGCTCCGCTCGACCCCATGGTCAACCACCTGGCCGAGGAGTTCTGCAACGGCAAGGACGACGACTGCGACGGGATCACCGACAACGGCTCGTCGGACTTCGACGGGGACAAGATCGCGGACTGCGTCGACACGGACGACGACAACGACAAGGATCCGGACCAGAGCGACTGCGCACCGATGGATCCCAACAAGGGTCACACCGTGCCCGAGTCGTGCAACGGCAAGGACGAGGACTGCGACGGGTTCATCGACGAAGGCTTCCCGGATACCGACGGCGACAAGACGCTGGACTGCCTCGACACGGATGACGACAACGACGGTGCTCCGGACGTCACGGACTGTGCTCCGCTCGATGCGACCATCTTCCCCGGTGCCCCGGAGGTCTGCAACGGCAAGGACGACAATTGCGACGGGATCAAGGACAACGGCTCGCTCGACACGGACAAGGACGGGCTGTCCGACTGCGTGGATACCGACGATGACAACGACGGCAGCCTGGATGCGGCCGACTGCGACCCGCTTGATCCCACGGTGGCGCCGGGCAAGGCCGAAGTCTGCGGAAACGCCAAGGACGAAAACTGCAACGGGCTCTATGACGATGGGTTCCCCGACACGGACAAGGACGGCAAGGCCGACTGCTCCGATACGGACGATGACAACGACACGGTTCCGGACGACAAGGACAACTGCCCGCTCGTGGTGAACCCGGGACAGGAGAACCACGACACGGACACCACCGGAGATGCCTGCGACACCGACGACGACAACGACAAGGTCGCTGACGCACAGGACTGTGCGCCGTTCGACCCGGCCACCTACCCGGGGGCACCGGAGCTGTGCAATGGCAAGGACGACGACTGCGACAACCTGGTGGACGAGGGGACTCCGGATACCGATAACGACGGAGTGTCCAACACCTGCGACACGGACGACGACAACGACACGATTCCGGATGCGGCGGACAACTGCCCGCTCAAGGCGAACACCCCCCAGACGGATGCGGACAAGGACGGCCTGGGGGATGCCTGCGACAACTGCCCATCCGTGCCCAATGCCAACCAGCTCGACGGCGACAAGGACGGCATCGGCGACGTGTGCGATTCCGACCTGGACAACGACGGCTGGGTGGACGTGGACGACTGTGCCCCGCTGGACGCGACGATCAATCCGGATGCGGCGGACCTGCCGGATGCGGGCTACGTCGACTCGAACTGCGACGACATCGACGGCGACGAAGGAGATGCCTGCTTCGTCAGCGCGACGTTGGGCTCGGCGGCCGGGGCGGGCACGAAGGACGACCCGCTCCAGACCATCGGTGACTGCGTGAACCTGGCCACTCTGGAAGGGCTCTCGCAGATCCTGGTGGACGAGGGGACCTACTCGGAGAAGGTCGTGCTGGTGGGCGACTTCGTCCTGGCCGGTGCCTACGGAGCCGCACTGGACTGGCAGCGCAAGGCGGTGACGCACGTGACAACGGTCACCAACTCCGTCCCCGGGGCCTCGGGGCACACGGCTGCGCTGGTGGTCAGCTCGTGCGCTGCGGGCGTGACGGTGTGGGACATGAAGTTCATCGCGGGCAACAACACCCAGGCCGGTGGCGGGTCGTTTGGTGCTGCGGTGGGCTCGTGCCCCGAATTCAAGGCCTACGGATGCACGTTCCAGGCCGGCAACGGCGGGGCGGGCGGCAATGGGACCGCCGGCGTTGCCGGGACGGTGGGAAGCGTGGGCGGTGCAGGCGGCAACGGCAAGGCCAATGCAGGCCCGGGCGGGGTCGCCGGCACTGGCGGCAGCGGGGCTTCGGGGTGCTCGTATGCGGGCGGCGGGGCCGGCGGGGCCGGTGGATACCAGGCCTCGGGGACCGACGGCAAGACCGGCGGATTCCTCAGCGGCGCTTCGGGTGTGGGTGGTGCCAAGGGGTGCGACATTGCCGGCGGCTCAGGCGGCAGCGGCAAGGCCGGAGCGCTGGGGGTGAACGGCAAGGGCGGTACTCAGGCCCAGTCCCAGTGCGGGACCTACCTGTGTGCGGCCGGTGGGGCCACGGGCGGCAACGGAGACTGCGGCGGCTCGGGCGGTGGTGGCGGCGGCGGAGCCGGCTGGGATGCGGCCGATGCCTGTGACGCGACGCCGGATTCCGGCGGGGGCGGCGGCGGGGGCGGTGGTGGCGGCGGCGGCGGAAAGGGAGGTACGGGGGGCAGCGCAGGCGGCAACTCGGTCGCTCTCTACGTCAGCGGCGGCAAGGTCACCGTTTCCGGGTGCAAGTTCGTGACGGGCAACGGTGGCAGCGGCGGCGGCGGCGCGGATGGCGGCAAGGGCGGCCTCGGAGGAACCGGCGGGACCGGCGGCCTCGGGCCGGAGCTCGGCGGTGACGGCGGCAGCGGTGGGGCTGGTGGAACCGGCGGCAACGGTGCCGGTGGCGGCGGCGGTGCGGGCGGAAGCTGCCTGGGCATCGCCCTCTGGCAGGCGACGGTCACCCAGTCCACCTCGACCTTCACTCTCGGCACTCCGGGCAGCGGCGGTGGCTCGGGGCTCAATGCGGACGGCTCGGTCGTGCTGCCCGGGTCTCCGTTCCTCGGATCGGCCGGCAAGTCGGCCCAGACCTTGACTCTGCCCTAGGCGGCGGCGGCGGCGGCAGAAGACATAGGACGAATAGGACGAATGGGACGAATAGGACAGATAGGACCCGCCGCCGCCCCCGAGGGAGAAAGGCCTCTATCGCGGGATTGGTTGCCTGGCATGGACAGCCGGGTAGGCCCATCGGCCGTGGGTCCCGAACAGCCGGATAGGCCCATCGGCCGTGGGTCCCGAACGGCCGGGTAGGCCCATCGGCCGTGGGTCAAGAGCCCCCCCTAGCTCCCCCCCGTCCCATGTCTTCCATGCGTCCTATTCGTCCTATTCGTCCTATTCGTCCTATAATCCCCTACCGAATCCACAGGAATCCCTGCGTGGCACCGTCCAGAGGGGTAGCGGCCCAGCTCGTGTAGAGATACCACCCCGAGCCCATGTTGTGCGGGCCGCCCGTGGTGGAACTGCTGACGCAGGAGCTGTAACACTGAAGCCCCATGCCCATCACCGAATCCGAGCTGTCGGAGCCGTCGTTGTCCCCCGTGAATCCGACCCGCGTGTTGGTCCCCCAGCCGTTCACGTCGTTGACGTACCCGAACCGATGCCACTTGGTGGAGTAGGAAGCGGAGCAGGCTGCCTGGATCCCGAGCGGCTTCTTGTTGATCGGCTCCGTTCCGCAATTGGTCTTGGCCGTGCAGTCGCCGGCCCCGCCGTACGAGCCAGCCATCCGTCCCTGGTTGGAGAGGTTGCGGGCCGTGTTCTTGGCATGGAACCAGGAATTCCAATTGTCCGGCTTGCCCAGGGCCATGCGGCTTTCCGTTCCCTGCAGGGTGTAGAATGCAGCCGACACGTAGTCCTGATTCTTGGACAGGTCTCCGGCGACGGCCGAGCCTCCCGTCGTGGCGGTCCAGACCGCATTGTCATAGGTGTATACCGACGTGTCCGAGGTCTGCATGACCAGAGTCCACCCGCCGCCCGAAGTGGTCATGTCGCACAAAGCGATGAATGAGGCCAGGGGACCGGCGCCGTCCGGGTCGATGGTGTAGGCCCCGTCCGGTGCTCCAGCGACCTTGGCGAGTGCGTCCTTGCAGCTGTCGTACGTGCATCCGTCGTTGACCTTCCCGGAGCAGTCCTCGTCGGTCAGCGTGGTGCAATCCTCCGCCTTGCCCGGGTTGACGAGCGGCTCGGAGTCGTTGCAGTCGCCGGCTACGGTTGCCAGGTACGGGGCCGAGGCGGAGCAGAGGCACTGACTCTGCCCAGTGACGCCATATCCATCGGCGTCCGTATCGAGGTAGTACGTCTTGCACCCGATGGAGTCCTTGGGGTCGGTGCTCCCGTCGCAATCGTTGTCCACGGCGTCGCAGAGTTCGGTGCCAGCCCCGGCCATGGGGTCGCACTGCTGGGGCTCGCCGTTGAGGCAGTTGACCACGGTGTGCTGGCACTGCCCCTTGCCGCACGTGGTGAACCCGAGCCCCTCGTCGGACAGCCCGTCGCAGTCGTCGTCGAGACCGTTGCACGTCTCGGCCCCGGCCCCTTCCAGCGGGTCACAGTCGGGCACCTGCCCCCCCGTGCATCCGGGGACCGAATGCAGGCACACGCCCTGACCGCACGTCTTGAGGCCGAACTCCTCGTCGGCCAGGCCATCGCAGTCGTTGTCGAGGCCGTCGCACTCTTCCTGAGCCGCTCCCAGGAACGGATCACAGACCGAGACCTTTCCGTTCTGGCAGTAGGGCTGCTGGTGTGCGCACTTACCCTTGCCGCAGGAGACGAGGCCAAGCTCCTCGTCCGTGTCCCCGTCGCAGTCGTTGTCGAGGCCGTCGCACACGTCGACGCCAGCCCCCTTCTTCGGGTCACAGACGGCCTCGGTTCCGTCCACACAAGCCGCCTCGGAGTGCAGACAAACGCCCAAGCCGCAGGTGACACTTCCGAGTTGCTCGTCCACCAGCCCGTCACAGTCGTTGTCCTTCCCGTCGCAGGTTTCGGGGCCGCTCCCTTCGAGCGGGTCGCAGACCACCGGCGCCCCCTTGACGCAAAGGCTCACGGTGTGCACGCAGACCCCCTTGCCGCAGGTGGCCGTTCCCTGGTCCTCGTCTACGAGCCCGTCGCAGTCGTTGTCCTTGCCGTCGCACTTCTCCGGCAAGATCCCCTGGTAGGGATCACACCACTGGGTCTTGCCGTCCATGCAGGCATCGAGGGTGTGGAAGCACTCTCCCTTGCCGCAAGCGAGCTGGCCGACCCCCTCGTCGGTCTTTCCGTTGCAGTTGTTGTCCTTGCCGTCGCAGAGCTCCTGGGCATCCTTGAGAATGGCGGGATTGGTCGGAGCGCAGTCGGTCTGGTCCGGGTCGCCGTCATTGTCGTCGTCCGCGTCCATGCAGTCCTTCAGCCCGTCGGCATCGGAGTCCGGGTATCCCTCGTCCACGACGTAGTCACAATCGTTGTCCGTCTCGTCGCATACTTCCTTGGCCCCCGGGTGAATGGCGGGATTGAACGGCGCGCAGTCGCCCAAGTCGGGAGTCCCGTCTCCATCCTTGTCCGCCTCGCATGCGTCCCCAGTCCCATCCGCGTCGGTATCCTCCTGCCCCGGGTTGGCCACGACCGGGCAGTTGTCGCTGCCATCCGCTTTGCCGTCGCCGTCGTCATCGTCGTCGCAGTCGTCCCCCTTGCCGTCCTTGTCGATGTCCCCCTGGAGAGTGTTCTTCAACCCGGGGCAGTTGTCCTGCTCGTCCGGAATGCCGTCGCCGTCGAAATCCTTGTCGCAGGCATCGCCAATCCCGTCCTTGTCCGAGTCCTCCTGGCCGGCGTTGGCGACCATGGGGCAGTTGTCGCCGCCGTCGCCCTGCCCGTCGCCGTCGTCATCGTCATCCGTGCAGTCGGCCTGCTTGTCGCCGTCGAGGTCGGCAAACCCCTCGTCGAGTTGGAAATCGCAGTCGTTGTCCTTCCCGTCGCACTCTTCCGATGCCCCGGGCTCCACGCCGGGATCCTTCGGGCCGCAGTCGAGGGCATCTTCGCTCCCGTCGTTGTCGTCATCCGGGTCGACGCAATCCTTGAGGCCATCGCCGTCCGCGTCGGAGAACCCTTCGTCCACCGCGAAGTTGCAGTCGTTGTCCTTGCCGTCGCAGAGCTCCTCCGCACCGGGGTGCATCTCCTTGTCGAGAGGGGCGCAGTCCAACGAGTCGGCCGTGCCGTCGTTGTCGTCGTCCTGGTCGCACACGTCCCCGATGTTGTCCAGGTCCGCGTCCGCCTGGGCAGGGTTGAACGCTGCCGGACAGTTGTCCAGTCCGTCCGGGATGGCATCGCCGTCCTTGTCGTTCTCGAGGCAGTCGGCAACGCCGTCCTCGTCCGTGTCGTCGAACCCTTCGTCTGCGGCTCCGTCGCAGTCATCGTCCTTTCCGTTGCATGCCTCGGCCTCGGGCTCCTTGCCCTGGCACACGAGCTTGCCATTGATGCACTCGTCGGTTCCGGGGCAGGCCCCGAACGTGTTCGACACCAGGCACCCCTGGCCGCCGGCCTCCTCGTCCACCGTGCCGTCGCAGTCGTCGTCGAGCAGGTTGCATGTTTCGGGTCCGGGCACGAGGGCCGAGCAGTCGGTCAGTCCGGAGGCCTTGCACTTGCGGTCGCCAGTGCACTTTCCCCAGGCGTTCTCGACATAGCAGGACGTAGTGGCCCCTTCGTCCGCGTACCACTGCTTGCAGTCGCACTCGCCCGACTCCCGCACGCACTGGGGTCCCGTCTTCCCGGAGATGTCCTCAACCTCCTCGCAGGAGTAGCCGGAGGGGCACCCGCCCTGGTCGTCATCGCCGACCTGGCACCCGGCACCGCAGAAGAAACCGGCAGGGCCATAGGTTACGCAGGCCTGGCCCGCGTCGGTGCCGTTGGTCCAGCAGTCCGCATTGGCCAGACATGGACGGCAGAGGTCCACGAACGTCGGCATGCACAGGTAGACCTCGTCCGGGAGGCTCGGCCCGTAGAGACGGCACTGCCAGTCGAACGGGCACTCGTCCACGCACTCCATAGTGCACTTCATCCCGTCCCCGGTCTGGACACAATATCCGGAGTTGCAGTCGCCGCCGTTGTCGCACGGGGAGCCTGCCTCGCCCGGCTCGGGCCCCTGCGGCACGTCGGTAGCCTCGGCCGGAACCAGGTCGAGGATCTCGAACACCGCCTCGGGCACCAGTTCCGAGGGCGCCGCCAACTCGTCGGAAGGAAGCTCGGCCTGGATCTCCTGCACCCGGGCGTCGACCTCGGGGTCAGGAGTCTCCTCCACGGTCCCGCCACCGCTGCAGCCGACGAGTCCCCACGACACGACCAGCCCCGACGCAACGACCGACCCCCACGTAGCGACCGGCCCCGACAGGGCAAGGAGCCTGGCAAGCACCACCCGAGACGTCCCCGCTTCTCCGATGCCGACTTTTCTCATGGCCACCTCCGGTCCGAACCTCAAGAGGGAGTTGTACGCGGATGCGGACGTGGATGCAAGTAGCTGAACGCCTGCGTCACCCCGGCACTTGTGACGCCGGGAGCGTCATAACTCGGCCGATGTGCCATCATCCCGGCAGTTGTGACGCCGGGAGCGTCATAACTCGGCCGATGTTCCATCATCCCGGCAGTTGTGACGCCGGGAGCGTCATAACTCGGCCGATGTTGCGTCATCCCGGCAGTTGTGACGCCGGGAGCGTCATAACTCGGCCGATGTTCCATCACCCCGGCACTTGTGACGCCGGGAGCGTCATAACTCGGCCGATGTTCCATCATCCCGGCAGTTGTGACGCCGGGAGCGTCATAACTCGGCCGATGCTCCATCATCCCGGCAGTTGTGACGCCGGGAGCGTCATAACTCGGCCGATGTTCCATCACCCCGGCAGTTGTGACGCCGGGAGCGTCATGACTCGGCCGATGTTGCGTCATCCCCGGAGGGAGCCCGGAGGAGGGCAACGGGAGCCGGGGCTGCCCCCCCCCTTACGGCAGGCACCCCCAGAACGCACCGCAGTCCGGCAGGCCGCCGATTGCACACTGGAGCGTCTCCAGCCCGAACATGCCCAATGCACAGAAGTAGTAGTCGATGAACTCGGGCGTCACGGTGGCCAGCGGGGTCTCGGGCGGAGGCGGGCAGTCCACGAATCCCTGCTTCAGCTTGGTGCAGTCGGCACCGGACAGTGCGGGTCCGGTCGAGCACAGGCTGGCCAACCCCTTGTCGTTCTTGGTGAGGTACTCCTTGATCTGGGTGCAGGACATCATCGCCACCTGAGCGATCGCCTCCGGGGACTTCTGGCAGTTCAGGTTCATGAATTCGCCGAATCCGACCTTGTAGGGTGCGATGTTGGGGCATTCGCCGGCCAGGCAGTCGAAGATCTTCTTCACCGAGTCGGCGCAGGAGCCGGGCTCGACGGTGCACACCTCCAGCAGGGTCAGGCTGTAGGGCACCAGCAGCGTGATGAGGTCGTTGCAGTCCTGGATCTTGGCGGGGTCGATGATCCCTTCCACGGGCGGGTACTGCCCGCAAGTGGTCATGCAGTTGGATGGCATCTGCGAGAGCTCGGGCTCGGCAAGCCCGCACATCTCCACCATGCACGGGATGAGGTAGTAGCACAGGTCATCGCAGGTCTTGATGACCGAGACGCCGGGCTGGAACCAGCTCAGGTGGGTGACGGATGCGGTCAGCTTCTGTCCATCCGACGACGTGCCCAGCGCCTCCCATGGCTTGTCCTTGCCCTCGGCCGTGAAGACGGAGACGAAGCCCGGTCCCGCCGGCTCGTCCAGCAGGAACGTCAGCGTGGCGGGCTTGAGGAACTTGGTGCCAGCGGGGCCGATGTCGACGGCCTTGCCTGCTGCGGCAAAGCTCCCCTTGTGCGGCGATGTGACTTCGGACATGGTGAACACGACGGTCTTGTCCAGCGCACCGGCCGGGATGACGAGCTTGGCCCCGGCGGGCCCCTCGACCTCGCCCCCATCCGGTCCCACAACGGCCGCCGGCACTCCGGTGTCTTCCGCCGGCACGTCGATCTGGCCGTCCGGGAGCACGAGATCCTGGGGCTCCACGCCGTCCCCCGGGGTCACCGTGTCGTCGGGTGCCTGCAGGTCAGCGGGTTCCGTTCCGTCCGCCGGCGTGGTGGTGTCGCCGGGTATTGCCCCGTCCGTCGGTACCGCAGTGTCCTGCGTCGCTTCATCCGCCGGTTGTCGGCCATCGCCGCTGCCGTCACTCGGCAACCTCTGGTCCGGTGGGACGGCGTCCACGAGGCCGTCTCCGGAAGTCTGGTCCTGCCCCCTGGCGTCGGTCTTCTTGTCCCCGCCGCCACAGGCCGCCAGCACCGCTGCAAGCACCACGACGAACCCTGCCTTTCGAAGATAGGTCTGCATCGCCCCCTCCATGGCAAGAAACAATTCGGCCCGTTGTCGCACCAGCGATCTTCCTGACTGCAGTATCCTCCGGAAACGAGAGCCGTGTCAACGTTCCCGGCGCATGCCCGAACTGGGGGAGGTTCGGCTTGGAAGGAAGGACTCGGCGGCCGGACGGCGCAGGTTGTAGGTGGAGCTCATGGCACGGCCATAGGCCCCGGCGGTGGCGATGAGGAGCACGTCTCCTTCTTCCGTGTGGGGCATGGGGCGGCCGGCACCGAGCACGTCCCCTGACTCACAGATGGGGCCGACGATGCTGGCGGTCTGGATCGAAGGCTCCTGGAAGCGGCTGAGGTTCACGATGTGGTGGTAGGCGCCGTACAGGGCGGGCCGGATGAGGGTGTTCATGCCGACATCCGCTCCGATGTACAGCTGGTTTCCCTTGCGCTTGAGCTGAGTCGCCGAAGCGAGGAGCACGCCGGCCCGACCGACGAGGAAGCGTCCCGGCTCAAGCCAGAGGTCAAAGCGTGGGTAGGCCTGCTTGACTTCCTCCAGTCCCTGGCGGACGGCCTCCAGGTCCAGTGGTGCCTGCCCCGGCTTCTCCGGGATGCCGAGCCCTCCGCCGAGGTCGAGGACTCGTGCGGCGGGGAACCGCTCGGCCATGCGCACGAGGAAGCGGGCATTCTCACGCCAGTTGTCCGGAGAGAGGATTCCGCTGCCGGTGTGCGCGTGCAGGCCCACCACCTGAGCTCCGGCACTTGCGGCCAGCTCCGAAAGCTCGTCGACCTGCTCCGGCGGGATGCCGAACTTCGACTGGACCCCTGCGGTATGGACGTGCTTGTGATGCCCTCGGCCGGCCCCCGGGTCGAGACGGACGAAGACTTCTTTTCGTGCAAACAGCTCCGGCCATGCCTGCAGCGGGTGGAGGTTGTCGAGCGTCACGATGGCCTGGGCAGCAAAGGCAGCCTCGTACTCGGCCCTCGGGGCGAAGTTGGGGGTGAACAGGAGGCGGTTCGGCTCCAGGTTCGGGAACAGCTTGAGGAGCCGCTGCAGCTCGCCCGTGGACACGCACTCGAAGCCCAGTCCGGCCGCGTGGAAGCGCTGGAGTATCCGCTCGTTGAAGTTGGCCTTGACCGCGTAGAAGACGCGACTGACGGGAGAAAGTCCCTGCAAGGCGGCCACGGCCTCGTCCAACGTCTCCTCGTCATAGACGAGCTGCGGAGTGCCGTTCGAAGCGGCCAGCTCGAGCAGCTCGTTGCGCCGCTCCTTCCACCAGGCGCCGGCCACGTCTGCGGCATCGTCCTGCTGCCCCTTGACGAGCTGCTGCCAGGTCGGTCCGAGGTCGGAGTCCTCCAGGCGCTGGCCGAAGAAGAGCTTGTGCACCTCAGCGGCCAGGCGGTCCACGTCTTCGGCGCCGACCACGAGGGAGAGGTTGAGGTCGCTGGCAGCCTGGGACACGAGGTGGACCTGCTTCTCGCTGAAGACCTCGAGCGCGGGGCCGAGCTGATGGAGGATGGCTCGGATGTTCCTCCCCACGATGCCGACCGCGGCGCAGGGGGAAACGACCCTGGCCCGGCAGTAGGCCGACAGGTCGCTGATGAGAGGACGCAGCGTCTCCTCATCGGTCGGGTTGGCGGTGGGGTCGAGCGTGACGGTCACGTTGGTCTCGCTCGTGCTCACCAGGTCGACCGACAGCCCGTGCCGCTTGAAGCAGCCGAACACGTCGGCCAGGAAGCCCACCTGCTGCCACATGCCGACCGTGTCCATGGAGATCAGGGTGACGCCGCGCTTGACCGAGACGGCCTTCACCTGGGCATCGTGGTTGGGGGTGGCATGGGAGATGACCGTTCCCCGGGCGTCGGGGTGGAACGTATCCTTCAGGAGGATCGGAATCGCTGCGGCCTTCAGGGGCAGGATGCACCGGGGGTGGAGCACCTTGGCACCGGTAGTTACGATCTCCTGAGCTTCCTCGTAGTCCAGGCAGCGCAGCATGCGGGCTTGCGGGATGATCCTCGGGTCGGCGGAGAAGATCCCCGGAACGTCGGTCCAGATCTCGCACCGGGTCGCTGCCAGACGGGCGGCCAGGTAGGCTGCCGACGTGTCGGAACCGCCTCGGCCCAGGAGGACCGTGTCCCCGTTTGCGGCACGGGCGATGAACCCCTGCGTCACGAGGACCTCGTCGGGCATGGCACCGAGGCGAGCCTTGAGCCCCTCGTCCTCTCCGCCGGCGCAGGTGGCGGACAGGTAGGCCCGCCTGGGGCTCGTCTCCACGTCCTCACTGCTGACGAGGCACCCACGGACGTCCAGCCAGCCTGCGGAGAGGCCGTTGGCCTGCAGATACGCGGCCCCGAGGCGGGTGCTCATGGACTCGCCCAGCGCCATGAGCTCGGCCTTGAGGCGCGGGCTGACCTCTCCAATCAGGGAGATCCCCGTGACGATTCGGTCCAGCTTCGCCAGGTCGCCGTCCAGGAGCCCCTCGACCGGCACGCAAAGCGATGCGGCGAGCTCCCGGTGCCGAAGGACGAGTCTTTCGTGCGTGGCCGCGTGCCGCCCCTCGAGGGCTTCCTGCGACAACCGCTCGAGCATGTCCGAAATGCCGGAAAGGGCGGACAGGACCAGCAGGGGCCGCAGCCCTTCCGAGAGACGCAGGCGGGTCTGCTCGGCAATGGTCTCCCAGGTCTCCCGGGAGGATACCGAGGTCCCTCCGAACTTCAGAACGACCCAGGGTTGCGAAGCCTTGTGCAACATTCGTCACTCCGTTCAATGAGGAAACGAGGGCGTTTTGTGCCACGGTTCCGTCTCAGACGCAATGCGGGAAGCACCAAGGCGGCCCTTGAGGCTGGAATGGCGACGTGGAATCGGGTACAACTGCCTTGCGGAATTCGCACCTCTGGAGGGAGCCGAGATGAGACCGACCGTGCTTTCGTTCGTGCTGGCGTTGGCCCTGGGCTGTAGCGGGAATGGCGGGGACCAGGACACATCCCCCAAGCAGGAGATCCGGTTGCCGGGCGATGCCGCCGAGACGGCCGGCCCGGGAGACGTCTCCACCGATGGAGCGCCCCCGGACGCCCCTCCCCCGGATTCGGTTGCCGTCGATGCCGTAGAACCCGACGAGGTCACTCCCATCGTGTGCGACAAGCCGGGCTACGAATGGTCGCCAGGCACGCCGATCTTCGAAGAGAAGACCGAGCAGTGGGGCCTCAAGGACGTACGGGCGGTGCGCTTCAGCGTGCTCGATTTCAACCACGACGGGTGGCCGGACCTTGCAGCCCGTATCGGGTCCGGAGACGACTTCTCGGAGGGGGGCACCCGGGTCTTCTGGCTGCTCCAGAACGACGGTGGCAAAGGGTTCAAGGACGTGACGAAAGCCTCGGGGCTGTTCCAGATGCGCTACGGCACGGACCCGAACAAAGGGCGGCCGGGGGACGTGCTTGCGGCCGGGGACGTGGACAACGACGGCGACCTGGACATCGCGACCGCAGTGGCCAAACACAAGCTCGAGGACAACCAGGAAACGTCGGAGCTGATGCTGAACAACGGCGACGGAACCTTTGCACTGGGTCCCAAGGAGAACGCTTTCCGGGAGGAGGGGCAATACTCGGTTCCGGCCGGCGTGACGTTCACCGACTTCGACCGGGACGGACTGCTGGACATCTGGATGGTGCACAACATGGTGGGCGGCACGAACCAGCCGCTCCAGGACCGGCTCTTCAAGGGGACCGGCAATGCCATGCACAAGGAAGTGACCTACAAGTACGGGCTCAAGACCCTGCCCTGGCTGCTACCCCCCGTGGATCTCAACGCGGGCAAGGGGCATTCCTGGGCCTGGTCGTCGGCCGCGTGCGACTTCAACAACGACGGCTCACCCGACCTGCTGGCGGCGTCCTACGGCCGAGCCCCGAACCACCTGTGGCAAGGGGGCAGCGCGGACAACTTCTGGGTCTTCACGAACCGCTCGGTGGCGTCGGGGTATGCGTATGACGACCGCATGGACTGGAGCGACAACGAGTCGGCCCGCTGCTTCTGCAAGCTCCACCCCGATGCCGAAGACTGCGAGGGGGTCCCGCCGCCCCAGTACACCAAGTGCGAGACCGATGCGGACATCTTCCGTTGGGACCATACCATGGACCGGGAACCCTGGCGGCTGGGCGGCAACAGCGCTCAGAGCACCTGCGAGGACGTCAACAACGACGGATTCCTGGACATCTTCACCGGCGAGATCGTGCACTGGGACGTGGGCTCCAGCTCCGACCCGGCCGAGCTCATGCTCAATACCGGCGAAGGGGACATCCGCTTCGAGCGCCCGGGCAACGAGGTCACGGGCCTGACCAAGTTCCACGAGTTCATCGACTGGAACGACGGCGACATGAGCAACCAGGTCTTCGACTTCGACAACGACGGCTGGATGGACATCTACGTGGGCGATTCGGACTACCCGTACTGCCGGGGATACCTTTACCACCAGGTGGCACCGGAGAAGTTCGAGGAGGTGGCGCTCGAGGACTTCTTCGAGCACCTGCGAAGCCACGGCGTCGCGGCCGCGGACTTCGACCGGGACGGAGACATGGACCTCGTGGTCGGGCACTCGCTCATGCGGTGCGGCGGCGACTACCTCGACGACTGCTACGAAGAGCCCATCGCCCGCTTCTTCGAGAACAAGGTCGGAAGTCAGGGCAACTGGCTGCAGATCCGGCTGGAAGGGACGGGCGGCAGCAACCGCTCGGCCATCGGGGCGCAGGTGCGGGTCACCACGAGCGAGTACACCACCGTGCGTGAGGTCGACGGCGGTTACGGCCACTTCAACACGCAGAAGGACATGGTGCTCCACTTCGGGCTGGGCAAGGACTGCGCCGCGGATGTCGAGGTCCGCTGGCCCGATGCCGACCTGACCACCCAGACCTTCAAGCTGCTCGGCAACCAGCGCTACACGGTCAAGCAGGGGGAAGAGCCCAAGGAGTGGAAGCTGTAGGATGGTCATGACGCCACGCCAAAGCCTCGTGCGGAGGGGGACGAAGTCACGCCGAAGCCTTGTGCAGAGGTGTAGAAAGTCACGCCAAAGCCTTGTGCAGAGGGGGACGGTCGCCGGCTGACCGGGCCTCCGCAGCGACGCGTCCCGCAGTGACGGTCCTGGGCTTCGGTGCGTGACGAGCGCCGCCACTACCTCCCGAGCTGTGCCTTGACTTTGGAGGGCGCATTCCGGTAGACAGGGATCGGGAAGATTTGGGTCAATCGGACACTGGGAAGAATCGATGCGCTATCGCTCTGACAAAAGGGGGGAAGCCTGATGAAATCCGTCGTGGTGGCATTGGTCACGGCATTTGCCGTGCTGTCCCTGGGTGCTGCTCCGGTCGGTGCCGCCGGCCTCAACGTGGGCGGGTACATCGTCCAGGGTTCGCAGGTGGACCGGTGGTACTTCAGCATTGGCCAGACCACCTACATGGAGTTCGACGTCCGGGCGTACGAGAAGGACTGGTGCTGGGGTTGGACGTACGCGATGTTTGGAACGGGGTACGGGGATGACCGACTGGACAGTCACATCTACCTGTTCCGGGTGGACGGGTCCTACCTGGCCAGCAACGACAACTGCAGCATCTACCCGGCCTCGGGCTCGTTCTACGAGTGTTCCAAGTTCGGGATGACTCCGAAGGGCTACGGCTCGTACGACGCTTCGCGCAGCAACTACGATTCCTACCTGGGCCTCTGGCTGCAGCCCGGGGAGTACATGCTGTCCATCGGAGCTTCCTACCTGGGAATGGCGGATGCCTGGGACGGGCTCAAGGAAAACGACTTGCGCGGGTACCAGGGCGGATACAGTCTGGGCTTCAAGGCCGGCGGCACCGTCATGCCGGTGGTGATGCCATTCCAGGAATGGCTCGACCTGAACGCCAATCATGCCCCGTTGGCGGGGAGTGCCTCGGCGTCCCCTTTGGCGGGCTCGGACACCGGCTTCGAGCTGACCGCACAGGTTTCGGACGATGACGGCGATTCCCTGACCTGGGAATGGACACACGACCTGGCCGTGGTATGTGCCGGCGAGATCGATACCCCTGATGACGGGTCCGCACTCGCGCTTCCCGCGTGCCAGGTGGAGGGTCTGGCTCCCGGCGAGCACCTGTTCGTGCTGCAGGTTTCCGATCCCCAGGGCCTGGCCGGCGAGAGCACGGTCCAGGTGCTCGTCGTGGACGAATGCCCGGGCTTCGACGATCATCTCGACGCGGACGGCGACGGTACTGCGGACGGCTGCGACGCCTGCCCGTCGGACGTCTATGGCGACAGCGACGGCGACGGCACCTGCGACTCGTCGGATCCCTGCTATCTGGATGCGGAGAATGACTCTGACGGCGATGACCTCTGCGCCAACGTGGATCCGTGTCCTCTGGACCCGGCCAACGATGCGGACGGGGACGGCGTCTGCGCCAATCAGGATCCCTGCCCCCAGGACGCTTTCAACGATGCGGACGGGGACGGCGTCTGCGGGAATCTGGATGCGTGCCCCGGAGGCGACGACGGAGCCGACGCGGACGGAGATGGCACGGCGGACTTTTGCGACCTGTGCCCCATCGATCCCCTCAACGATGCAGACGACGACGGTCTGTGTGCCCATGAAGACCCGTGTCCACTGGACCCGGCCAACGATGTCGACGGAGACGGGCTGTGTGCGAACGACGACGCCTGCCCTCTGGATGCAGACAATGATGCTGACGGGGACGGCGTCTGCGGAGACACGGACCCCTGCCCGGTCGACTCGGCCAACGATGCCGACGGCGATGGGCTGTGCGAGTCCAGCGACAACTGTCCGTCGGTGGCCAACACGAACCAGGCCAACATGGACGGCGACACATATGGAGATGCGTGTGAGCCGGACAATGACGAGGACGGCGTCATCGACGATTTCGACAACTGCCCTCTGGACGGGAATGCCAACCAGCTCGATTCCGATGGGGATGGGACCGGGGACGCCTGCGACGCGGATGACGACGGGGACGGAATCGTGGACGGCCAGGATGTCTGCCTGGGAACCCTGTCGGGAAGCCCGGTCCTTGCCGACGGTTGTTCCGTGGAACAGGAGTGTGCCTGCGCTGCCGCGTGGAAGAACCACGGCGCATACGTGGGCTGCGTGGCCAAGGCCTCCGAGTGGCTCCTCGCAGCCGGGAAGATCAGCCAGGCCCAGAAAGATGCCCTTTGCTCGGCAGCCGGCAAATCGGCCTGCGGTGACAGGAAGAAGCCGTAGGGAGACGATGGCTTCGTCGGCATGGAGGTCAAGAGGGACAAGCGAAGTCGCTGCATTGAGCAGATCCATCGGGCCCTGAGCGTTCCCGAGGACACGGGCTGCTGCTTGATTGGGGACCCGAACGACTGCGGCATCGGGCTTTGGCTCGTGAGGGGATGCAAGCCCGTGATGCAACGCGCGACTCGGTAGCGTCCCGGCTATTCCGGTGTATGTGTGACCTCCTCTCGAGTGGGTCGGATGAGATACCCCGCGTTGTACAGCAGGTACTCCGAGCGGGTGGCGGTCCGGCTGACCAGGTACCCGATGTCGTCGTGCTCAGGGAACGCCCGGAGCCACGGCTCCAGCGAGCGTCCAGAGAGAGCGGGGTACCGCGGCTCGTTCGGATCGGCCGAGGCCTTCCCGGAGGCATTCCAGAGCTCGAGCAACCCGAGTACCTCCCGGCACTCATACAGCATCCGAGCCACCAGGGGGAAGAGCCCGGGGAGAAGGCGGCCGGCGACCGCTTCGGTCATGACCCCATGTCCCTTGGTCCGGTTACGGACTTCCGCGACGAGACGGGCACACCGGTAGATCGGGGGCCTCGTCCGGTCGTCCAGGAACGGGTCCCGGCTCAGACCGGAAACGAGAGGGGAGACGCTTTGCCGGGCACGATCCACGTCCTGGGACCATTCCAGCGACTCGAGAATCCCGACCATGCGGTCGAGACGCCCGTCCGCTCCTCGCACCGCGTCGCACAGGCGTCCCAGCTCCTTCGATAGCTGGTTGGCTCCCGAAAGCCTCTTGGAAGAGAGTAGCTCTCCTTCCTCGCCCGGGGAGACTGGCGGTGGCCCCACCAGCACTGTTGCAAACAGGGTCCGAAGGAGGCACTCGTGCAGGTTGAGCAGCACGGCGAGCTTTTCCACCTCCGTGTCTGCTCCGACAAACTCACTGCAGAGCCTGGAAAGTGGTTCGAACCCGAATTCTGCAAACTCGGCGTACCAGGCCGCGACCTCGGGGGAGGTGAGCTCGAGGCAACTCCGGTTGACTGCCCGCCTCCCGCTGTCCCGCACGACCAGCGAGTCGAGCTTCCATCGGGCATTGTCGCCGACTTCCGTCTCCGGGGTCGCAACGCTGCCCAGCACCCGGACCGAGGCATCCCACCTGAGGTTCAGTGAGGCTTGGATCAGAGGTTGGTTCTCCTCGCTGGTCCTGCCCAGCAGCAGCAGCACATCGCAACTGCGGACCAGGCCGTCGTGCGCTTCCGCCGCCGAGGTCCAGGCTCCCGGCAGCCCGATGCCCGCCCAAGCCGCCCACGGAGCGACCGTTTCCCAGGTCGAGATAAGCTGCTCGCCGCTGACGGCCCAGTACTCGAGGGGGGCGGGACCAGACGTCGAAACCGGACCGACGAAGGTGGAAAAGCGGTTCGCTTCCGAGAGTGAGGGAGAGGCCAGAGCGACGAGGGGCTTTATGCGCCTGGCTTCCTGCCCCCCAATCCGGGCGAGCATGTCCAGCCACTCCCCGCAGAACCAGCGGAGCACTCGTCGAGCCACGTAACGCCGGAGCAGGACAAGCCCGAGCAGGACTGCGAGCCAGAAAGCGACGGGAGCCATGAGCGAAACGAGGAGGGAGTTGGTCCGCAGGAAGACAACGCCCCACAGTACCAGCGTGAACCCTGCACAGGCGAGCCCGAGTTTGAAGAGCCGCCGGATGTTCCTGCCCGTCATCAGGATGGCGAGGTAGGGTGCCGACTCGGGCATCTGGCTTCTGAGCTCGTCGCTCAGGTCTCTCCCCTTCAGGCGCTTGCGCCGCCCGCTGTTGAGCAGCACGTTCTTCAGCAGGGACCAGAGCGTGGCAGCAAGCATGAGCGCCAGCAAGGGGCGCAAGTACTCACTGATCAGCTCGAGCACGGATTCAGGAGACATGGCGCTCCCCCTGGCCCGTTGTGACCTCGACAGCGGCCCCGCTGAAGTAGGACTGATAGGAGGCGCTCGACTCCCGGAGGGAGGAGAGCATGTGAAGCTCGGGCAGGTCCCCGCCCTGCACGACGAGCATTGCCGACACATCCCGGCTCTGGCCGGAAGCGGTGGCAACCAGCTTGCTTCCTTCCCCGGGGAACACCCGGCCGCTCAGTCCGCCCCCCTGCCCATCCACGAGAACAGGGCCTGCCTCGACGACGTTGTGGAGCACCCCCACCAGAGTCTCCCACAGTGCCAGGCTGACCTGCCCAGACGCATTGTACGGGACCGAACCGTGGCCGCACGTGGCATTTCGCAGGGCCACCCAGAAGCCGAGCAGCCCCCCCACCGTGGCCCGGGTCTTCTTGCCTGGGAACGACGGCCCCACCCCCTCCAGGACCCGGAGTGCCGCCTCGCACCGAACCGGGCGCGAGAGGAGCGGAGCCAGGCAGGGGTCGCCGTCGTCAGCGGCTGCCCTCACCACCGCCTCCCACACACCCATGGCAGGCCGGGAGCACGACAATCCCATCCGTTCCATCCTGGCCCGGATCCCCGACAGGTCCAGCCCGCCCAACCCCCAGGACGCCAGCCAGATCAGCGTCGCCTCGCACAGCGAGACCTGGGCATACACTCGCACCGTCTCGTTCGGGCAACGGCCCACCCGCCAGAACGGCAGCGCCAGCGCGGCCGGAAGCGAATCCCCCAGGTCTCCGGCCGTCTTCCCCGTGCGCTCGCCAGCCAGGGCCTCGAATGCCTGGAACTGTGACCTCTGTCTGCGAATGCTCTCCACCACCGCTGGAAGGTGCTGAAACAGCCGCTCACGTGGCACGGTAACGCCGGTGCCCGCTGCGGCCACCGCTCCCAGTTGCCGGACCCGCTCCAACCAACGAGGCCTCGGCCTCCAGTCGGGTCGGCTCGGCCAGGGCCAGTTGGGAATCACCTGGCAGTCCTGCTCCACCGCCAAGTACCTGGCCCGAGCGATCTGGGCGGTCCACCACCGCTCACATCGAGCCTCATCGCCCTCCGGCAGCCCCCCCTCCCCGGGGTCTCTGTCCGGGGCTTCCGGGAACAGCAGCAGCCGCAAGTCCCCGCCCCGAACGTCGGATACCGGTACCGTCAGAGTGAGGACGGGTACCTGGTTATCGCGGACGTAGCGACGGAGAAGACGAAGCGGATCGTCCGGCATGATGACAGAGAACGCATCCTCTGGCGGGATCGAGACTTCGGACGGGGTCAGCGGGGGCGTTCGCTCCTCGATGACCATGCGAATCGACTTCGTCTCGGCCAGCTCCTTTTCAGCGACGTCGAGCTGCCACCGTCGCTGCAGTGGGGCGAACACCACGTTCCGAAACCGGCCGAGCACCATCGCCGCCCGACGTCCCGCCGGATGCACCCCCCAGAACAGCAGGACGGAAGCTGCCAGGACCAGGAAGCACCTGCAGAGCACCGGCGAAACCCCTGCCCCACACGGTGGGGAGGCGAAGAACCGGACCGTTTCCCCCCACTCCCCGGGGACCAGCACAGCAGCAAGAACAACCGTGGCAAGCAGGTAGGAAGCCGGCCACAGCAGCGGCAACGACAGGTGCGGGTCGAGCCAGAGCAAGAACCTCGACATGGAGCCGGATGACGACATTCGAGTCGGGTGGGGATTCGTGCCGCTCGCCGCCAGGAGGCAGGAGGTCCCCCCGTGCACGGCGGACAGGAGCAATGCCGCCCCCCCGTAAAGCACTATGGCCGACAAACCCGTTTCGAGGTCTCCGAAGGCCCCCAACGCACTGGCCACGAGACCGGTCCCTGAGCCGGCCAACAGTGCGAGCGTCCCTGGCGTGGAGCTCCTGGCTAACAGGGTGGGCAGGCTGGCCCCAAGACCGAACGTAGCTACACTTGCGAGCACCCCCGCCAGAAAGAGGGGACTTAGGAACGGGGCTCCGGATTGACCGGCCCAGGGGAGCACCTCCGACGTCCACTCGGCCAGCCAAGGCTGCAAGGCCGGCAGCGTGGCCCAGAGGTCCTTGCCGGCCCCGGTCACGCCCCCCCACTTGACCAGTGCAAACTGGGCGATGTTCAGTCCAACCCAGAGAGAGGTAGCCACGAACGCCGCCACACCGACCCCGGTCCAGATGGGCTCCAGGGACTTCCGGTCCCGTACCAGTGCCGCTCGGATGCGTGCCCCTTTCCTCGACAACGTTGCCTTCCCCCCCCGGCTTCGAGCCGGACGCTGCGGATGTGGTGTGCCCGCTCGGTCGCTCGACTGCCCCTACTCCACGTCCGCGGCCTTGACCGGGTCGAAGCGGAACCGCTCATCCTCGCTCATGATGACCATGGTGCGGTACAGCTCGATTTTGGCATCCCGTGAGGGGTTGTCCCGGTAGCGCTTCCAGAGGTCGAGCGGGACCTCGAACTGGAGCTGCCAGGGCGGCTCCCATGGATGCATCCGCACGTCCAGGTTCATCCAGGTGACGTCGGAGAAGCGCTTTTCCGGATCCTCGTAGACTGCCTTGAGGATGGGCTGGACCGCACCATCGAACACATACTGGACCGCAGTCTCGGGAGTCCACGCGGCAGGGGGCAGCTTCTCGTTGTTGAACGACAGCATCATGGCCACGGCCCCATCCTGGCGGGCAATCCCGACCGGTGCAAGGGTGGTCCAGTGGCAGTCCTTCTCTATGGCCCGCAGGATGGCTGCGTCCAGGAGCGACGGCTTCTTGGCCGAAGGCGTCGGCTCTGCCTGGCCTTCAACGATTCCCGGTCCCATGGCGTCTGCACCGCCGGGTCCGGTGGCGTCAGGCCCTGTCGGCGCGGTACTCGAGGGGCTCTGCACCGTCCGAACCAGGCGACCTGTCTCGTAGCCCATCCCGGCGAGTCGGGCCACGATGGCATCGTACACGTGGTGCTCCATCGTCGGCTGACGGGCGAGGATCCACAGGTAGTCGCGGCTGGGGTGGCCAACGACCGCGTACTCGTAGTCCGCGCCCAGGTCGATCACCCAGTAATCACCCCAGAATGGGCGAAAGAAGCTCACTTCCAGCTTGGCGTTCGTCGACTTGTCCACGACCCGGGCCCGCCCGCGAGCGACCTTCTCGGGCCCATCGACCGAGTCCTTGTGACAGGCGTTTACCACGCCGATCTCACCGTCGTCTCGCAGGGCATAGTTGGCCGTCGTGGCGGTGCACCCCCTCTGGAAGCTCTGGGGGAAATTGGCGATCTCGTACCAGGTGCCCAGATACCGATCGAGGTCGACTTGGGCGACGGTCTGGAGCGGCGGCAGCTTCAGCCGCTCGGTCGTCGTCGAGGCACAGCCCTGGGCCAACACCGCGCACAATACCATGAGCCAGTTTCTCATTTCCCTACTCCGCCTTCTTCCGCTCTTCGTCCGGGCCGACCCACTCGTCCACGCCGACGATGCGGTCGATGGATTCCTCCAGCGACTTCAGCTCGGCTGGGGCAGACTCACAACCGTAGTTGTGGAAGATGCGGAACAGGCGCCCCTCCTCGAAGAGCTCGATTTCTACCGAGGGCTCATCCGTAATGTCGATGCAGCCGCAGCAATCCCGTTCCAGTTCGCGGATCCAGGGCTGTGCCACGAGGTGCTCGAGCTCCCGGAGCTTCTCTTCCGGCAACTGCTTGGTGGCCTCCCCCTTGTGCACCACATAGCGCTTGCCGTTCCAAGTGATGCGGCCGTCCGGCTCGACTTCGACGCTGTACACGGGGCAGGGACCGTAGCAGCCTTGTCGCCCGAACTTCACCCAGGGGTAGTGCCGGCCATCCTGGATCTCCGCCTCCCCAGTCTGAAACCCAGGGGGCAGGGGCTCTCTCGCACGCCCCCCCCACTTTGAGCACCCCAACGGCCCCGCAGCGATCGCTGCAACGGCCAACACACTCAGCCCGAGCCGCAGTTGTCTCCCGGCACCCTCCAGCATTTCGCCCCCCTCCTTTCACCTTCCGACGGCCTGCACCGTCCGAACCAGGCGACCTGTCTCGTAGCCCATCCCGGCCAGTCGTGCCACGATGGCATCGTACACGTCCGGTGCCATGGTCGGCGTTCTGGAGAGGATCCAAAGGTAGTCGCGGCTGGGGTGGCCAACGACCGCGTACTCGTAGTCCGCGCCCAGGTCGATCACCCAGTAATCACCCCAGAATGGGCGAAAAAAGCTCACTTCCAGCTTGGCATTCGTCGACGTGTCCACGACCCGGGCCCGCCCGCGGGCGACCTTTTCAGGCCCCTCGACGGAGTCCTTGCGGCAGGCGTTCACCACGTCGATCTCACCGTCGTCTCGCAGGGCATAGTTGGCCGTCGTGGCGGTGCACCCCTTCTGGAAGCTCTGGGGGAAATTGGCGATCTCGTACCAGGTGCCCAGATACCGATCGAGGTCGACGTGTGCGACGGTCTCGAGCGGCGGCAGGTTGAGGCGCTCGGTGGTGGTGGCTGTGTATCCAACCCCGAGCAGGCTCATGACAACACTGAGTGCTCGCTTCATGTGCTCCTCCCGACCGCCTCCAGGATGGGGCGGTCCTCCTCGGAATCCACATCCCCCCGTCCCCGACTTGCTCCGGCCTCCGTCACCCGGATACAGCGGGCATCGTCCGGATCCTTTCGACCGCCTCGACCAGGCGGGGGACCGGCTGGTTGCCGAACGAGAAGCGGACGAACGGGTCGCCGGAGGGGCCGAACGCAGCCCCGGGGACCGTGACCACACCGGCCTGCTCCAGCAGGGCGATGCAACACGCAAGCGAATCGGAAAAACCGTTGTACCGGGCCAGGAGGAACGTACCCCCTTCAGCCGCCACGGGGGCGAGCCAGGAGATCGTGCGCAGGCCGGCCAGCAGGGCAGCGTGGCGCGATGCCAGCTCGGCACGAAGCGCAGGCAGCCATGCGGGCAGCGCCGCCAGGGCACCGACCACGGCCCGCTGAGCGGGCACCGGTGCGCAGACGACCAGGGCATCCTGGACCTTGAGCGCCTCGTCGGTGAACCGGGCGCTGCCGTGCACATACCCGATGCGCCACGCCGCAAGCCCGAACGTCTTGGAGAAGCTGCCCATAGTGACGATGCGCTCGCAGTCGGAAACGGCAGCCGGGCTCACGGCCTGCACCGGGGGCTGGGTCAGCAGGTCATAGGTCTCGTCCGAGAACAGCCAGAGCCCCTGACTGCTGCAGATGCGGACGAGATGCTCGACCTCGTCCCGAGTCGCTACCGAGGCCGTTGGATTGCCCGGGGAAACGAGCGTGATGGCTCGGGTCCGGCGGGTAATGGCCTGCTCCAGGCCGTCGAAATCGATCCGGAATCCGGTGCCGTCGAAGCGGAGCGGGACATCGACCGCGCGGCAGCCGGCCAGCTGGATGGCGAACACGTGGTCAAAGTAGTACGGGGAAAGGACGATCACCTCGTCGCCGGGCTTCGTCACGGCCAGGACGGCGGTCGCATAGGCCTGGTTGCAGCCGCACGTGAGCAGCGGCAGCGCCCGTTTCCCCTCCGTGCCGCCCGGGATTCCCTTCTGCTCGTCGAGGAAGCAGGCCACGGCCTCCCGCACGTCGGGAAGGCCGGGATCGGGGCTGTAGGTCTGGGGAGCTCGATGCCCCATCCACTCCACCACGGCGGCCAGAGCGTCGACGGGCGGGGGCAGGCCGAGCACGGCCTGCCCGAGGTCGATGAGATCGGCACCGGAGGCCCGCAGCCCCGAGGCCATGGCGTTGAGCCGAGCGATGGGGGGCGGCTCGATCGCCCGGGTGCGGCCCGGCCAGCGGCTGGTTGCGTGCTTCGAGCGGTCCATGGGGGGCTCTGTCTTCCTCCGATTCTCCAGGGAGCGGCCAGCCCCAGTTTCCCACAATGGCAGTACGTGTCAACGTCGGACTGCGGCCCCTGCACCTCGAGTCGCCGCCACGGACGGTGTGGCTGCGGTCCCACGATGCTGACGGTGAATTCGAGTGGACCGGTCCGTCCGCCTGGTCTGGCATTCGCGAGTCGGAGGCGGGGCGATGCGGGCGGGGCGGGCTCAGCGCTCCCGGACGGGCCGTGCACGGACCCCGAGCAGTGCGATGCCGAGCAGCGCCAGCAGCACGAGGCCGCCGGTACCCGGGGCGGAGGAAGGAACGACGGCGCAGGAAGACGCCCCCTTCTTCTTGGGCTGCGTGGCGGGCTTGTCGTCCGCCGGCGGGGCGCTCACGTCCTCGTCCGTCGGCTCCGGCGCCACGTCGGCATTTCCGGCCGCGCACAGGCCCTGCTGGCAGCTCTTGCCCACCGCGCAGGTGCCACAGCTGCCGCCGCAGCCGTCGTCGCCGCACTCCTGGTTGTCGCAGTCGGGCTGGCACTGTGCCTCCTGGCACTGGCCGGCATTGCACGCCTCGCCCTCCTTGCACGTGCCGCAGCTTCCCCCGCAACCATCGTCGCCGCACAGCTTGCCGGTGCAGGCCGGAGTGCAGCTCCCGCTCTTGCACTGCTCCACGTACTCGGCGGCACAGGTGGTGCAGATGTCCGCGCAGCAGTCGCCGTTCTCGAAGCAGTAGGTATCGCAGAAGCAGTTGCCGGCGCTCTTCTGGCCGCACAGGCCGACGCAGTCGCCGGACGTCTGCGCACACGCTCCTTCCTCGCACAACTGTCCCTGCGGACAGGTGCCGCACTGCCCCCCACAGCCGTCCGGTCCGCACTTGGCCTCCCCGCATTCCGGGGTGCAGACCCCGCATTGCCCGTCCTGGCAGATCTGCCCTTCGGGGCATTCTCCGCACGACCCTCCGCAGCCGTCCCAGCCGCAGACCTTGCCCTGGCAGTCGGGCTCGCACGGCTTGCAGTCGTCTCCGTCGAAGCCGAACGCCTCGCAATGGAAGTTCGAATCCGTGTTCGTCCCGTCGTCGCAGGTACCGTCATCGATCCAGGCGGCCGGGAAGCAGTTGCCGTTGCAGTCCTTGACCTTGCCAGCCTCGGGGCAGTCGGACGTCAGGCACTTGCCCACGGCGCAGACCTGCCCTTCGGGACACTCTCCGCACTTGCCCTGACAGCCGTCGCTGCCGCACTGTTTGCCGGTGCAGTCGGGCTTGCAGTTGCACTGTTGCTCGAACTCACCGGCGCAGGCGGTGCAGATGTCGGTGCAGCAGTCGTCGAAGCCGAAGCAGCCGCCGTCGCACTGGCAGGGAGCATCGGTCGTGTACTTCCCGCAGTTCCCCGCACAGGACTGGCCCAGTGCCGCCGGGGTGTAGACCATCACAGCCAGGCAGACGAACAACGTGATCCTCAGAGTCATGCTTCCTCCTCAGGCTGGCGTGCGCCTCGTGGGAAACGTCTGTCGCCCTTGCGATCCCGGTGCCAGCGAAGTTCCAGGATGCCGGCGGCAAGCTCCATGCTCGAGCCTATTTCTATCGAGCGGTTGATATATTGTCAAGCACCATTGACTGGGCAAGGGGGGGGCAGGTTTCGGCACGATACCGCGAGCTCAGGTGCGGGCGGAGAGCAGCGAATCCGCCAGCTCCCCCATCTTCCGGAACGAGACGTTGCCCACGAGCCACTCGAGCTTGGGCCGGGTGGAGCGGAGATTTACGTAGGACTTGAACCGCCGGACGAGCGGCAGTTTCAGGCGAGGCTGTTCCCTGTCGATCTCCCTGGGATGGATGTAGACGATCGTCGGCAGACCGTGGGCCTGGAGGTGCTGGACACCCCATCGGATCGCGGGCAGAGGAGCGAGGCGCAGGTAGCCCCCCCCGAAGAGCGGAATCCGCCTGCCGGCGACAGTGACCACCGACAGGGGGATCTCCGCCAGAGGGCCGCTCCCGGTCTCCACCACCTGGGGTCCAAGTCTGAACCCTGGCCGGCCCCCGTGGCCGTGCGCCGAGGGGAAGACGCTCGAATCGAAACGGTAGCCCGCTTCCCGGATCACGTCGAGCGCCCACGGGGCATGACGGTTCGCACCGAACCCGGCGGCCCGAAACCCGTTGACCGGGACACCGACGAGGTCTTCCAGGATCGCCTTGCCGCGGGAGATGTCGTCCAGGAACGCGGCCCGTCCGACCGTGTGAGGCAGCACGTGTGCATAGCCGTGAGAAGCGATCTCGTGACCGGCCTGGTGGCATCGGCGGAGGAGCTCGGGGTGGCGCTCGGCCACCCAGCCGAGCCAGAACATCGACGCCCGGACACCGGAGCGCTCGAGCAGCTCGAGCAGGCCCTCCATGCACCGGGACACCCGGGATTCCAGCCCGTCCCATTGCTGCAGTGTCGGCACACCGGGAGCATCGAGGATGTGGAACCAATCCTCCACGTCCACGGTGAAGCAGCCGGTCGGCCCGGTTTCTGCGGTCGGCCGGGTCATTTCCTGGAATCCTCGTGCCAGGCGGTCACAAAGTAGTCACGCCCGATGCGCTCGATGGCGAAGCCCTCGAAGGGAGAGGCGTCGAGCAGACGCTGCAGGACCGGACGGGAGTAGAAGAAGAGCGGGCACCGGCGGAGCATGTACCGCACCTTGCGCTGCGGTGCCCAGACGCTCTCCGCCACGGGGAAGCTCAGGACCGCCTTCTGGCGTACCCGGTCAGCCAGTATCGCAAGGAACTCGGCCGGCCGGTCGATGTAATCCATCACCCCCATGACGATGCCGCAATCATATGGGGAGGGAGAATCGAAGGTCATGAAGTCGCCCTGGACCAGTTCGACCCGCTCCATCGAGAACCCGGCTCCCTCCACGCCCCGCTTCGTCAGAGTGAGCATCTCGGGGCTCAGGTCGAGGGCAACGATCTTCTCCGCTCCCATGGACAGAGCCTTCGCCACGTACCGGCCCGACCCGCACCCTACATCCAGGATGGTCTTCCCCGACAGCGGGGCCAGAGCGGAGAACGTCTTCTCATAGCGCAGGAGCATGCTGGCCCGAAGTCGACGGTTCAGCCAGCCGGAGACCCCGGCCATCTTCTGGATCCGATAGATCTCGTCGAAGTCGTGAGCATAGTCCTCGAAGAACACGGCTGTCTTGTCTGAAGTCCCTGCCAATTGACTGCCCTCCATCTCCAGATGTCCGGCCGGCTGGCCGCTCGACCGGTCTGCCGAATGACGGCCTCAAGTCTTCCGCAGCAACGCTCTGGCCAGGACGCGCACAGCGAAAGCCGGGTGAGCCAGAGCGGCCCTTCTCAGCCGCTGCGGCTGAGTCGTCACCCGGTAGACCCACTCGAGCCCCAGGGAGCGCAGGAACAGGGGGGTTCGGGTCACGGTGCCGGCAATCGTGTCAAACGTGCCCCCCACTCCCTGGCAGACGCCGATCTCGAGACGGGACAAGTGGCGCTGAATCCACCTCTCCTGGCGCGGGCTTCCGAGTCCCACGAAGAGGAAGTCCGGGCGCACTTCGTTGAGCCGCTCCACGAACGCCTCCATCTCCATCTCATCCAGGAATCCGTTCTGCCGTCCAATCGGCTTCAGACTCGGGTGGCGCCGGGACAGCTCGGCTGCAGTCCTGGAGCTCACCTCTTCGGTGCCCCCGTACAGGAAGACCGAATAGCCGCGCCGGGCCGCCAGCCCGCACAGCTCCTGCATGAGGTCGGCCCCAGCGACGCGCTGCGCTTTCACCCCGAGCAGAAGGCGCAGCGCAACGACGATGCCGATTCCGTCGGGAATGACCAGAAAGGCCCCCTCGAAGAAGCGCCTCATCCCGGGGTCCTTGTCCAGCGCAACGACTTTCTCGGGATTCATGGCCAGAACGGTAAGGCGTCGGCCTCCAGCTCCAACCGCACGGTCAATGGCTCCGATCGCCCCCGCCATATCGAGGACGTCGACCGGCATTCCCAGCACACTACGACGGGTTCCTTCCATTTCTCGACTCGCCGGGCATCGCACGCCACCCCGATTCCGCCCGAGCGGCGGAGCCTGGTGCGTGCGGCAGGATATCACTGCTCCATGGATACTTGTCAAGAGTGCTCACCCCCGAATTTCCACCCGGTTTGGGGAGACCTCGGATGAGCTTTCGGCCCGCCGGCCCTCGGGTTGCCTGCATCGTAGGCCGGCTGGACCGCATCGGCCGTCCGGTTGCCCGCGCCAACGGACCGGACCAGAGATCGGCCTTGTGCGTGGCCTGCCACGAGCGAGCGAACGTATGTGAGCGAGTCGAGTGGTGAGGGCGGGAATTGAACCCGCGACCTGGGGTTTATGAGTCTCTTGAGGGCGCTGGGGGCTGGATGTTGACGGGAGATCCCTAAGTGTGGATTTCTCCTTGCAATCAGACGAGTTCCGTGTAGCATGGGTGTTGTCGACGGGGTGCTCGTTGTTGACCCCTGACCGCGCGTAAGCCGCGCGTAGACCGCGCGTAACCGGTCGTCGACATCGAGGAGGTGAGGCCCATGACCACGCTCCGGATCACGAAGAGGAACCTCGACAGTCTCCCCCCCGCCAAACACTCCGGTGGGGATCGGCACATGGACGCGTTACTCCGGGGCTTCGGGGTGCAGGTGTTCCCGTCCGGCAGGAAAGCCTACTTCGTGGTGTACGTGACGCGTGGGCGCAGGAAGTACATGACGTTCGCGTCCTACCCTCCCACCCCGCCGGAAGATGCCCGGCGGCAGGCCATGGACCTCCTGAACGGAGTCTCCAAGGGGGAAGATCCCGTGGAGGAGCGGGAGAGGGATGCCAGGGCGCTGAGGTTCTCCGACTGGGCGGACACCTACATGACGGAAGTGTCACGCCGGAAGCGGGAGACCCGCAAGGACAAGGCGTTCCTGAAGCTGGCTGCCCAGCGGTGGAACGGGAAGTATCTGGACGAGCTGACCGCGGAGGACGTCCGACGGGTCTTCGAGTCGATCACGGCCAAGGGGACTCCGATCCATGCCAACCGCTGGCTCGGGTCCATCCGGGCTTGTCTGCAGGCCGCCTGGCGGGAGGACAAGATCGAGACCAACCCGGCGATGAAGGTGAAGCCGAACCCGGAGAACCCACCGAGGGACCGTGTCCTCTCCGACGAAGAGCTTACCCGGGTGCTCGTTGCCGTCGATGCGCTGGAGGATCCCTACGTACGGTGTGCGTTCGCTCTGCTCATCGAGACGGGGGCCCGGCTCTCCGAGGTGCTGCGGGCCGAGTGGTCCCACTTCGACCTGGACGAGGGGTTGTGGCGAATGCCCCGGACCAAGGCGGGCAAGGTCCAGTTCCTCCCCCTGGCAGCCTCGACCATCGCCGTACTCAAGGGGCTTCCCCGCAAGGGCAAGTACGTCGTTGCCGGACGGGATCCCCTTCGCCCGCGCACCGACCTCAAGCGCCCCTGGGAGCAGGTCCAGGCCGCGGCCCAGATCCCCGACGTGCACATCCACGACATCCGCAGGACCTTCGGGCTCCACATCGCGCGACGGGCAGGCCTCCATGTGGCATCCAAGCTCCTTCGCCACTCCGACATCAGCGTGACCTGCCGCGTCTACGCCCCCCTCGGGATCGAGGAGTTGAGGAAGGCAATGGATGCCCGCGGCGCCGACATCGTGCCTCTGCGGAGGAAAGGAGGGGGGGAATGAGCGGGGATTCGCCACAGGACAAAGAGTGCTCAGCGAAGCCCAAGCATGGCCGGCTTCGCCGGGGCTTCGCATGGTACACCCGCCACCAGGCGAGGTGCGCCTTCTGGGAGGCGTTGCGCTTGGTGCGGCCGTGCTGCATTCTGGATCTGCAGCGCACCGTCTTCCCAGCATACAGTGAGTCGGCCGTGCGTCCGGCCCCCCTGAAGTGGGATCCCGTCGACGGCTGGATCAGCAAGGACCGTTGGCTGTTTCGGAACGAAGAGCAGATCTCCGACTCGGCTGTGTTGTTGGCGATGGGGGCATGGCAGTCAAGGTGGAACCTGTCCTACAAATGGCTCATACCCTACATAGACCTCGCCCTCTGTGGTTTGTGCTTCGGGGAGGGCTGGATGGATTCGGATCCAGAGCCCTGCTCTCAAAGCGCTCCGGTGGCGCAAGGATCGCAGGAAGACCTCGACGTGCGAAGAGACGAATTGGAGCTGGTGAAGGCTCTGGATGCCCGTCTCAGGAGTCGGCACAGGGAAACCGCCCCAGATGAGGCCCGGTTCGACTTCCAGGACTGGTGGTACTTGCCTGCGGGCGAGCCGTGGTCGGAGGCACTGGAGCGAATCACGGGGCGATTTGAGAAGGCTCTTCAGGCCTACGCAGCGCGTGTCGAGAGATGCTACATGACCTCTTGCCGCGGGGATCTGGAGGTTCAGAAGCACCACCCTAGACACTTCATCTACCTCGTGCAGCACCTAGTCCCGGACGGGTACGGACGCACGACGCCCCAGGCCGGGACGACGGGGGCTGAACGGACCCAGGTCTATCGCTGCCGCTCCAAGACGCTCGGCCCGTTTCTTGGACTCACTCCCGATGCAGCGTCACGGAGCAGAGTCAAAGGCTGACGGTGCTCGGCGACAAGATGATGCGCGCATAACTCCCTGAGTTGTACGCGTTTCGCCTGAGGGATCCCCTACCTACCCTCCTCTGTGGGCGGTCAACAGTCCAACCGACCGCTGGGAGGTGACTCGATGTCGACTGAAACGATCACGCTTACGGGGCCGGAGACGGCCAAGTTGCTCAAGGTCCGGAACCAGACATTGCGGGCCTGGCGTACCAAGGGCTGCGGTCCCGCCTACGTCCGGCTCGGTGGTCCCCGCGGCAGGGTCCGGTACGTCCTTCAAGACGTACAGGCGTTCCTGGCCGCCCGGACGCACGCATCCACCAGTTCCGAAACGGCCGTTCCCCCGAAGACCGAAGGAGGGCGGCCATGAGAACACAGGATCGCTGGCCGCCGGAAATCGCCAGGGCTCGACATGAGGCATGGTCGAGTCGGAAGATCCTCCGGGTGGTCAGGGCCTTCTGCGTGGAGTGCATGGGCGGGGCGGCCCACGAGATCGCCAGGTGCACGTCTCGACACTGCCCGTTGTTCCCCTTCCGCAGTGCGGATTCAGTTCGGCAGGGGTTCGATGCTGCTGCGGACGCCCTGGAGAAGGAAGGCCTCCCCGAATTGGCCGCTAGAAGCCGCGAACTGCGGGCGGCCAACATGCAGGCATGGACTGACCGGAAATCGTCGATTCTAGCCACCGATTCGCGGGACTCCTTCGCCGACGACACTGACGCTCCAGACGACGATCCCCCGGATGGCGCCCCGGTGGACGGGCGGTAGACGGACGGGAGATCCGCCATGGACCGTCCCGACAGAGACTTCGCCATGCCACACGGCCCGTCTCCGCTCCCAGAGCCCCGCCTGGCGAGGCCCGGCCTGTGTCATGTGGCGGCGTTCGCCTACTCGGCCGGAGCCGCGGATCCAGGACACGCAGCGGAGATCAAGTACGGGCCAGCCTACATGCACGGGAACGGAGTGCGGTTCTGGATCGCACCCAACAACGACAGGACATGGGAACTGGTCAGGCAAGTCCTCCCCGTGCCTCTGCCCGACCGCGAATCCGACTCCAACTGGGTCTACTCTTCTGCCCCGTGGGGCGAATCCTACATCGCCCGAGGCTCGTCCTCCGCCACTGGACGGTCCAAGAGCAAGGGGACCCGTTGCCTTGGACGTCTCAACCGTCGTTGGAAGGGTCACATTGTCGAGTTCCAGGTCCATAGGACGGCCGACGGCATCTTCCTCTCCATCCGGGGGACGGACCTGGGAAACGTCGACAGGGTTCGCCAACTGTTCGCAATGGTTCTTGGACTGCCTCCGGGAGAGGTCGAGTTCCGTTCGGCGGAATGGTACGTCGTACTGTCTCCCCGCGATGCGGACAAGGTTCCCCCCCTGTACAACGCTGGTCCCCCCTTCCAAGGGAAGGGCCGCCACGCCAGAAAGCGGTACCTGCTTCGACACGTCCTCACGGGGGTCCCCCTGAACCGATCGGCTCGAACCGATGTCGAGATCGTCCTGTACACCATCGTCCCCGGGGCCACCATGCAATACCGCCTGGAGGTGCGGATCCACGGACGCTCCAGGACTCGACGGCTGTTCACCCTGGAGGAGAGCTGTCGGGTCCTGGTCCCAATTCTCTCCGACATCGTCTCCAGGGCCGGAGTGACACCGCTTCGCAAGCCAAAGGCTTGGTGCCCCATACTGCCGGAGGACTCCCTCGACGACATGGAATTCGACGCGTTTCTCCAGCTGGTTCCCAGAGTGCTGAAGAGAGCCCGCAAACCCCCCGAAACCGAATTACACACCCCCCACTTGCTCGAAATAGCATCTCCCCCAGCAACCATGCGGGTTTCCTCGTCTTACGCCCATATTAGTCCAGCCTCTCCCGGTCCATCCCCGTCCGCTCCCCCGTCGGTTCCGGGTGCCCGCTCCCCCCTCCACCTCGGGGGGAGCGCCCTGGTCGATCCCTTCTCTCTCCAGGTCCCGTCCCAGTCGGATCCAGACACCCTCAAGGGACCTGTCCTCTCCTTACCGAACTCTCCAGGGAGCCACCCGACGTCTCCGAACCGGTCTCCCAAGGAGAGTCCCATACTCGATGGGACGGTGGCCGCCCTGGTATCGGACATCCGGGATCTCCCCATCCGCGGGACTCTCATCGAATTGAGTCTCCCGGGGGAGCATCTCCACCTCCCCGTTGCCGACCGGCTCCGTTCCCTATGGGGATCCCGGGTCTTCTCCTCTTCCCTCATCTTTGATGAGAGCGCCCCCCCCGATGGCTCCTCCCCGGTTCATTCTCGGTTCACCTCTTCGGACTTCCCGGATCTCCGGGAGGGAGACCTCCTCGTGGTCCGGATCCCTGACTCGCTCGGGACACAAGTCCGTGACTGGTACCGTCTCCACGAACCGGACCATGGGATCTGCAGGGAGAAGGACAGGTCACCCAAGCTGCTATCCGCGGCCGTCTGTCCGATCCTGCGTCGCCTCCGGGAACTGGCCCTGGCAACCGGGTGTACCGTCCTGGTTCTGTCCACCGATGCCAGGACCCGGATCCTCACTGCTCCCCCCAACAAGCATGAGCGTCTCAGCGACGCCTGCATCAGGTCCAGCCTCGGGTGGGCAGGGGAGTACTACGCGAACGTTCGATACCTTCTGGACGTTCGTACCGGCGATGTCTCCAGACTCCTCGTCCTCAAGGACCAGGTGGACGGTCTCCCCCCAGGTAGGATCCTCTGGGAACGTCCCCCTTCTCCCCAGGATTCGGTCCCTCCCGATTCTCAGGACTCCACCATCCCCTCCCCGGTGGACTCCCCCACCATCCCCTCGTCTTCGGCTCCTGTGGAATCCGTCCAGGGATGCCCCACCGAGGAGTCCTCCCCGATCCTGAATCCGCTCCATGGACGGGTACGGTCCCCACCAGGACCGGATAGCAGCCTGAATCACGTGAGGTCACGAGAACCCGACCGGGACAGGAATCATGAGCCCGGTCCTAACAGGAGGTAGACGCAATGACGAGTATTGACCCAAACGAGCTGTGGTCGACCGAGCAAGTGGCCAGGTGGCTGGGGGTGATGCCCGCCACCCTCCGGAAACTCCGACTGGAAGGTCGTGGACCGAAGTTCTTCCAGGCCGTCAAGAAGGGCACGGTTCGATACCGAGCCGGGGATGTCCTGGCCTGGATCAACCTGAACCTGCACAGAAGCTCGATGGAGGTGGTGTCCCGCCTGGTGAAGCCCGTGGTGGAATCCGACAAGAAGACCAACGAGGAGGGAGCACGATGAAGACGACCAACGCACATGACCTGAGCACCGTGGAGGCCGGTCACCCGATCCACCTCCCGGGCTACCAGGGGCAGGGTGGGTACGGTGCCTTCCAGGCGGACGTCCCCGGGGAGTACTCCGGTACGGCCCGTGGGGGCTGCTACGTCCTGAAGCACCCGATGGACATGCGGAAAGGGATCGAGGCCCTCCTGAAGTTCCTGAGGGCCCGTCTCCGGTGGGATCCTCCCCCGGGTCGGTACCTCTTCATGTCCAAGTCCAGGACCATGGCCAGGATCCTGTACTGGGACGACGACAAGTGGGAACTCCGGATCATCAAGCTCAACCGGGGAAGGTTCGGGGATTTCCCTCGTGGACGGAAGGAGCTGCTGGTCCCCGTGAGTCCCGCACAGTTCGAGGAGTTCCTCAAGGTGGAGGACTGACATGGCCACCAGGCGATTCCGATCCTCGTTCCCCTTCCTCCAGGCTCACCGGGACGAGTCGATCCTCCTCTGCCCCCACTCCGACCAGGTGACGACCCTCGGGGACTGTCTCCGATGCCCCAGGGGGAACTGGGCCTGCGACCCCTTCGTGGAGATGGTACGGACCTACCGGGCAGCCCTCGGGGATCCGGAGTGGGAGGAAATCCCGGATTCCGTCGTCCACACCTCCCTCTTCCAGGATCCCGGATGGGGGAGGACGCCATGACGCCCCGTAACTGGAAACCCTCTGTGGACGAGAAGGACGGCTGGGGAGGGAGGTGGCCCATCCCGAACTGGGAACCGGAATCCCTTCCCCCCTGGAACCGTCCGTCGTGCAAGGTGGTCACCCCGGAGAGGACCATCGAAACCATCGACTACGAGGAGGGGTTCCGCGAAGCCGTGTCCGCGGCCTACGCCAACAAGGGCATCGAGATCGTCCTCGTGGAGCCCGGACGGCGGGACCTGGTCTTCGTGGTCGGGCAGGACGGGGGCCTCAGGACACACGGAAGAGCCGGCCGGGATGACGAATCTGGGGAGCGTATGACCAGTTTTCTGAGACAGATGCCGATGACGGGGTATAAGAGTGGGAGGGAGTCGGAATGACGACCTCCGGAACCGGCCGGTTCGAGTGCGCGTGATGGACAACCAGCCCGAGGCAGGGGTCTGCTCTGCTTCGGCAAAGGAGGAAACGATGCAAGGAAATCAGGAGTCGAGGGCCGGTGCGGTCATCCACCTGGCTGACGGCAGGACGGGCATGCCCCTGTCCGTCTCGGTCCGCCAGGGCGAACTGCAGCGTCCCCGTAGGTATCATCCGCTGGACATGGCCTATGCCGGGGTGGAGGTGCTCGACCAGGACCGGTGGCACTTCCGGTGTGCCTTCTGCGCCCAGTTCTGGAGCCCGAACTACCCGTCCCACAGCAGGCGCATGCCGAGAAGGTACTGGCAGTGCCCGAACGGGTGCAACAAGGACGCCGGTGCATCGGGCACCGCGACCGGGAGGTAGGGCGACATGGAACTGCTTGAAGAAAGAGAATGCGTTGCCCGGGCTACCAGGGCGTACGGTCAGTACTGCAGGTACCACGGGATCATCTTCGCCCAGCCGTCGAACAGCAGCCGCCTCGACGACGAGGGCATCGTCCACCTGGTCAACGGCAAGGGACCACTGGCCAGGTACAAAGTGCTCCCCTCAGGAAGGCTCCGGAGGCTGGAGTCGAGGGACTGAACGACGGGTTCGTCCTCCAGAAGGGACCATCCTGCCCCTCCCCCCATAGGACGGCCTCGGGCTGAATGTCCGTTGGAGACCGTCCGACTCGACCTGTATGCGACCAGGAGCGGCTGGTAGGACATCCTCCAGCACGGACCAGGAGCGCATGCAACAGCCTGAGGGAAGGAGATGGTGTGTTCGCACAGGAGCCAGAACATGCCCCACGTCTCAACGTCCCCGGCCACACTACTGGGCAGGAGCCGGCCCCGCTGAGGCATCTCACTTAGAAACGGACTTGGCGCAACGGAAACCAACGAACACCAGGCGGACTGACGGTTCGGAACGCCCACGATGGGCGCAGCGGAGCACCTCTGCCCCGTCGTACCAACTCCCTCCTCTCCTGAGCTTGTACGCAGAAGGCAGTGAGTTCCACGGATTCGCCGGTGAGGAGTTCGAATAGAAGTTGGCGTCGTACCAGTCTGCGACCCATTCCGAGACGTTGCCGGCCATGTCGCATAGCCCCTCTGTGCTTTTCCCCTCGGCCTTGGAACACACGGGCCATGTCCTGCCCTTTCCACATCCAACTCCGCTGTGGTTCATGACGGCGAAGAAGCAGTGCGCGGCCGTGCCAATCCAAGGATATAGACGGTGTTCCGTGCCCCGCGCTGCCCGCTCCCATTCGGCTTCGGTCGGCAGCCTCTTGCCAGCCCACTCACAGTAGGTCCGAGCCTGAAACCAGTCGACACAGTTGACGGGATGGCTGTCTCGTTGGCGACGCTTCCAGTTGCAGTCGCCGACTATGGCTTCCACAACCGGTGGAGTGCATGCCGCCGCATCCACGCACTGCCGATACTCAGCGACTGTCACTTCGTGCTCGTCCATCAGGAACTCGTCGAGGAGGACCTCGTGTTCAGGACGCTCGTCGAACTGACACTCCTCATCGTCAGCCAGGTTGCACCCCATGGTGAACTGCCCGCCGGGGATTTTCATCATCTCTGGGGAAGGTTGTTGGGGCTTGTCCACTGCGACCGGAACGCTCTTGTCCTTGCCTCCGCTCTTCCGGTCTTTTTTCAGTCGTGCGACCTCCTCAGGATACAGGCACTTCCCGTCGTACCATATCTTGATACCCTTGCACTGCGGCTCATCCAACGGGCGAGCGAGGACCTCTGGAGAGAAACCACCAATAGCGAGCAGGTTGAACAAGCACATCAACCCCCAACTGACCGGTTCGATCTTCATTTCTGTTTTCCTGTGGGGTCCCCTGCGCAGCGGAAACCGAGGTCAGCCCTCCTCACCTGGAAATGGTCAGTTCCGCGAGTGTGGGCGGTGAACGTCTTGCGGTCAGGCATCTCCCAGCTTGCGCCCCGATTCACCTTCAACGAGCCGCCTTCGAGAGTCCGCCCATCATCGTACGCCGCGTAGTCCGAGGAAACCCACTCGCGAACATTGCCCCCCATGTCGAGCGCCCCACACCAACTTCTGTCCGACTGCATCGCACCGCATGGGACAGTCCCGGCCGGAAGGCAAACGCCGCGTTCATCCGAAGCAACGTGTGTCAACGAGCAATCCGGTGGCTTGTCCCCCCAGGGGTAGTCTGGATGTGCCACACCTCTTGCCGCCACCTCCCACTCGACCTCCGTTGGCAGCCGCCATCCCCGGAACGCGCAATAAGCAGCCGCATCAGTCCAGCTCACGCAGTTGACCGGATGGTGCTCCCTGCCCGTGACCAGCCAGTTGCAGTTCTCGCCAGTGTTCGGCTCAGGACAAGCCCCCGCCCCTACGCACTCACCGTAGTCGTCGACTGAGACCTCCGTCCGATCGATGAAATACGGCCTGACCTTCGCAAGGAATCCTGACCGTTCATCACCGAAACACCTGGCGTCATCCGGCTGACAGCCGATGGGATAGGTTCCTCCGCTAATGGTCACCATCCCACTCGCCTCCAAGTCCACCGACACGATGTCTGCAGAGCCCCCCGCAGGTCCGGAGAGGGTCTCTGGTCCGGACACATCCCGGGCGTTGGTCGACAGAGGCACATCCGAAGGTCGATCGTTGGAGGTGACATCTCGCTCGACACCAGCCGAATGAGACCCTCCTTCCATCTCTATCTTCTGGCTTCGCCCTTTGGGCCTGATCGCGAGCCCCTGTGCATCTGCCTGCGGGCTCTCTGCTCCCTTCCCCGGAGGCGGAGCGTCGCTCTGGGAGCCAGGACTCTTCACGTTCCTTTCCGTTGGCACCGACACGGCCAACCGTGCCGCCTGTCCGCCCTCCCCGCCCTCGGGCGATAAGGCGGCAGCGCTTCCAGATCGTTCGTCGGTTCCTGCTTCAGGGTTCTCCCTGTCGTCCCATGGTCGCCACCAGAACAGCGACCCGACGAGAACGATGGCCGCCAGAACCACAGCGATCCGAACTGCTTCTCTCCTCTGCCTGGAGAGGGATGGCTGAGCCTCACCTCCCGTCATCTGCAAACCGAGGCTTTCATCCCGGTGGTCAGGAGAAGCCTGGGCCGGGGAGAGTCTTACCGGCTCAGCGGTGTCGGTTGTGAGCGAGGCGACGTCCGCCTGCAATGCGTCGAAAGCTCTTCGGTCGGTCGGGCCGAGGCTCGTCGTCTCTGTGCGCACACGGACTTCCTGAGCAGGATCACCTGGAGAACCAGGACCATCACCACGAGCACGCCGACGACCACGAGCAGCGCCTCGACCATGACCGCACCTCCTTCCGTGTACCGGGATGGTCGTACGTGACCATCCGCTCTCCATGGGAAGCACCAGACTACCCCGGGTGCACTACGATGTCCAGCACGAGGAGGCCATGGACATCCACCTGGTCGTGAACCGGAACATCCTGAAGCTGGCCGGGCGCAAGAAGTGGAGCATCAACCTGCTCGCCGACTTCGCCGGGATCTCCCGCGGCTACCTGTCCACCCTCCTTCGCGGGAAGAAGAGCCCCACCCTCCGGACCCTGGAGAAGATCGCCAACGCGCTGGAGGTCGAGGTTGGGGAACTGTTCGGCGGCGAGAAGTAGTGGGGCAGTCCCCCGCTGCGTGGCACAACCACAATCCTCGGCTTGGGCTCTCACCAGAACGGCCCCGGGGATTTCTCACATGACGATACCACCCACGGTCGGGATCGGCCGATCGGCACTGCCCGGGCCGTGTAGCCGGGTTCTCACCTGAAGTAGACCACCTGCAAGATGGCGTAGACACA
>CAITUV010000065.1 GCA_903895725.1 uncultured Myxococcales bacterium
CGGGGGCGGCGGGGAAAAGACATAGGACGAATAGGACGGATAGGACGAATAGGACAAATAGGACCCGCCGCCCCCCCCTGAGGGAGAACGGCCTCTATCGCGGGATTGGTTGCCTAGCATGAACAGCCGAGTAGCCCCCTCGGCCGCCAGTCAAAACCCCCCCCCTAGTTTCCCCCCCGTCCTATGTCTTCCATGCGTCCCATATGTCCCATACGTCCTATTGTCCTATCGTCCCATCGTCCTATCCCGCCGCAGCCTCTCGGCTCTTCGCAGCAGTTCCGGGTCGCCCGGCCGCTGCGTCAGCGCCCGCTCCACCAGTGCGAGCGCTCCCGCAGGATCGCCGCCCCGCCTGCCCAGGAGCTTGGCCAGCTCCACCAGCGCATCCACGTTGTCGGGGAAGCGCTCTGCCACGGTCAGCCAGGCCTCGAATCCTCCGGCCCCCTTCGCTCCGGCCCCTTCGCCCTTCGCCTTGAGCCCTTCGCCCTTCGCCTTGAGCCCTTCGCCCTTCGCCTTGAGCCCTTCGCCCCTGGCCCTCCTCTCGGCCGATGCGAGCAGCCTTGCCGACCGCACCGCCTGCTCCTGGGTGCCCAGTGCGACGGCCACCCTCAGGTTCGGCACAGCTTCCGCGTGGAACCCGGAATGGCAGAGGAGCTTGCCCAGGTTGGCCGCGATGTCCGGGTTGTCCGACGGGGGCACTGGCTTGACCAGCGCAAGCAGGGCATCGGCCAGATGCACCAGCGACAGCACGTCGTCGAAGTTGTGCCGCAGCACCGGCTCCAACGCGGATTCGTCCCGGGTCAGCAGGTACTGGAAGTACATCTGGGGGACCATCGCCCCCGCGATGTCGTCGGTCCGCAGGAAGCCCAGCACGGCAGCCTCCACCCGGCTGAGCGTGTGGCTCTCCAGCATGCCGGAATACAGCCTCCGGCCCAGGTGCAGCAGATCCAGGTGGGGCATCAGCCTCATGTGGGCTTCGTCGCGATCCATGAACCGGTGGATCACCAGCCGGTTCTCGAGCACCGACCGGTCGAACGACTTGCCGTTGTACGTGACCAGGAACCGGCTCCTGGCCAATCTCTCCAGCAGCAGGTGCAACTGCGCCTGCTCCTGGTCATAGTCCTCGAGCAACACCTGGCGCAGCACCAGCTCATCCCCCTCGAACCACGCCATCCCCAGCAGGAAGGCCACGGTCCCCGCTCCGTGCGACAGCCCCGTGGTCTCCACGTCCAGGAACAACGCCCCGTCCCGCTCGAATCCCCGCAGCCGCTCGTCTTTGAGCCATGCTGCTCCTGCCGTCACCTCGGGCAGCAGCACTCGGCTCATCAGCGTCGCTGCATACGGCCATGCCGTCTCCAACCGTTTGTCCAGCACGCGGACTCGGCCGTAGGGAGTGTCGAGGGTCGATGCAGCGGCCAACATGTCTCGTTCTGGCGATGCCGGCTCTAGCTGGTCCGTCGGGTCGGAGCGAAGCTCCCCGGCTTCCTTGCCCTCCTCCGAGCGCTGGTGCGGTGCGCCAGCGGCGTGCTGGTGCCGGGCCCCGCCCGGCGGTGCGCCAGCGGGGTGTTGAAGAAGCCGTCGAAACCGATCCAGCGGATCCGGCATTACCGCACCACCAATGCCAGCAGCTCCAGCGCGATGGCTTTGGGATTGTGCGCATCTACGGCCGACGGGCCGATGCAGGACGGGCAACCCGCGTCGCACCCGCAGTCCCGGATGAGCTCGAATGTCCGTCGCACGAGCTCCGCAAACGTCGCAAACGCCCCCGGGGCCAGCCCGACGCCACCGGCCCGGCGATCATACAGGAAGATCGTCGGTGCGAACTCCCCCATCCCCTGCTCGTCGAAGTTGTATCCGGCCCGGGATTCGACGCCGCCCGGCGTGAACCACTTGGCGGACTGGTCACCCACGCAGTGCCCGAGGTCCTGCACGCTGCACAGAAGCTTGAGCGCTGCCACGAACCGAAGCGCCCGGGCGATCCCGGCGACGGCATCCGCGATTTCCACCTGACCGTAAGGAAGCTTGGACAGGAGCTCCGCCTCGAACGACGCCCAGCAGCCCATGGTGTGCATGGTGAGCTCGGGCAACACCACCTCGCCGTACCCGACGTTCTCCGACGTGTGGAACCGGAGCTTCTTGTACCCGACCACCCGCTCGGTCACCGTCACCTCGCCCTCCTTGAGCGAGATTCCCGGCAGAGTCGCCGAGTGGTCGGTCTGGATCACCCGCACTTCGGTGTAGGTTTCGGCATCGGTGTAGAAGTCGGTCACCGCCTTCTCGACGTAGGCCTTGCGCCCGGTGTAGTCCAGCTTCTTCACCTGGTACTGGATGCCGTCGACGTTGTGGATGGCGCACTCGTGCAGCATCGTGTGTGCGGACACGAAGTCGACTTCGGCGATGATCTTGCCCGCGTCCTGGTCGATGACCACGAAGTTCTCGCCCGGGATGTTGCGGAGGCTGACCGTGCTGGCCGGGAACGCATCGTTGGACCAGAGCGTGCGTCCGCCGACCCGGTGGACGATGTGGGACTGCTCCATGTGCTCGAACATCCCTCCCACGACTTCGCCCGGAAGCTTCCCGAACGCTTCTTTGTCCTGGAACGGCAGCTCGAAGGCAGCGCACTTCAGGTGGTCCGCCAGCACGAACGGGTTGTCCGGGTCGATCCGGGCCTCTTCCGGCGCCCTTCCCAACAGGTAGTCCGGGTGCCCGACCACGTACTGGTCGAGCGGTGCGCTGCGGGCCACGAACACGGCCAGCGACTCCCCGCTCTTGCGTCCCGCCCGCCCCCACTGCTGCAGCAGGCTCGCCTGGCTCCCCGGGTACCCCGCCACGATCGCGGCATCGAGGCTTCCGATGTCGATTCCCAGCTCGAGTGCGTTGGTCGCCACGACACAGCCGATCTCGCCGGCCCGGAGCCCCCGCTCGATCTCCCGCCGCCGGTTGGGCAGATACCCACCCCGATATCCCTGCACCTGCTCCGGGTCGATGTGCTCCTTCTTCAGCGCTTCCCGCAGGTACTTGACCAGCAGCTCCACGTTCAGCCGGGACAGTGCAAACACGATGACCGGAATCTTCTTCTTCAGCAGGTAGATGGCAAACCGCATCGCCTGCTTGATGTAGCTCGCTCGGACGCCAAGCTGCTTGTTCACCACCGGAGGATTGAACAGGAGAACGTGCCGCCCCCCGGACGGTGCTCCCGACTTGTCCACCAGCACCACGGGCTGCTCGATGAGCCGCTCTGCCAGCTCGCCCGGATTGGCAATCGTGGCCGAGCTGCATAGAAAGACCGGGTTGCTCCCGTGGAACCGGGCGATCCGGGTCAGCCGCCGGATCACGTTGGCCATGTGGCTGCCGAAAACCCCCCGGTACGTGTGCACCTCGTCGATGACCACGAACTTCAGCCCGCGGAACAGCTTCACCCACTTGGTGTGGTGGGGAAGGATTGCCGAGTGCAGCATGTCCGGGTTGGTCAGCACGATGTGCCCCCGCTCCCGAATGGCCGTGCGCGCATCGGCCGGCGTGTCCCCGTCGTACGGGTGCGTCGCCACCTCCACGTCCATGTCGTCGATGAGCTGGTGCACCTGAGCGTACTGGTCCTGCGTCAGCGCCTTGGTCGGAAAGATGTAGAGGGCCCTCGACTCCGGGTCATCCAGGATCGCCTGGAGCACCGGCAGGTTGTAGGTCAGCGTCTTGCCCGATGCCGTCGGCGTCACCACGACCACGTTGCGCCGTTCCCGTGCCGCCTCGATGGCCTCGGCCTGGTGCGAGTACAGTTGCCAGATCCCGAGCTTTGCAAGCCCCGCCTTCAGCCTCCCGTCCAGCCAGTCCGGTACCGGGCGCAGGTCCGCACCCCGGGGGGGGAGAACCTCGTCCGCAGTGAAGCACGGCCCGAAGTCTTTGGATTCCTTCCATTCGTTGATCAGATCCGACAGGTGCGACATGCGGCCTCCACCCCTGAACATTTATTCAGTATGTCAGCCCTCGTCCCCCCTGTCAACCTTGCCTCGAAGTTGCTTTCCTCCGTCGGGCCGACGTGGTACTCTCCGTCCCGAGTTGGAACCCAACTGCAGATGGGAGGTCGAAGATGCTCAGAACGCTTGCTGCCGTCATCGTGACCGCTTCGTTCGCACTGGCCGCTCCAGGTGCCAGGGCCGACGACAAGTTCGTCCAGATGCTCATGAAGAAGGGAGACAGCTCCTTTGCCCACCGTGCCACCAAGGGCAACGGCGAGGCGGCCCGCCAGAGCTACGAGAAGGTGCTTGCCGTCGATGCCAACAACGTCGATGCCCGCTGGAAGCTCGGAATGACCCTCTACTGGCTGGGTACCCACACCAACGGCCGGGAAAAGGAGATGGAGCTGTTCGAGACCGGCATCCGGTACTGCCAGGAAGCGGTCAAGCTCAAGGACGACTGCGTCCAGTGTCACTTCTGGCTCGCCGTGTCCTACGGCAAGTACGGCGAGGCCAAGGGGATCCTCCAGAGCCTCGGCCTGGTCCCGTTCATGCAGGAAGCGCTCGAGAAGTCCAGAAAGCTGGACGAGAAGTACGAATGGGGCGGTCCGTACCGCGTGCTCGGCCGGCTCTACTTCAAGCTGCCTGCGATGAAGGGCGGCGACAACAAGAAGGCCATCGAGTACCTGAAGAAGGCCGTCGAGATCGGCCCCACCCATCTCATGAACCACCGCTTCCTGGCCGAGGTTCTCCTGGCGGAAGGCAAGAAGGACGAGGCCAAGGCGCTGCTCAAGGAGATCATCGACACGCCGGAGACCAAGCTCCTCAAGGCCAAGTACCCGGAGATGAAAGAGGAGCAGGAAGAGGCGAAGAAGCTCTGGCTGAAGGAGTGGGAGAAGTACTGGTAGGCCGGGGCTCGGGGTTGGGGGCTCGGGGCAGAGAATGAATCTCCCTGCCCCGCCTCCAGGATCTCGGCATCGGCATCGTAGTCGTAGTCGCAATCGAACGGAGGTCCCTCATGAAGAAGCTCCTGGTCGTGGTTGCCGTAGTCCTCGTCGCCGCCATCGCTGCCTTCCTGGTCTTCAAGTCCGTGGCCGACAAGGACACAGCCACCATCACCAATCTGGATGAGTCGAAGGTCTCCAAGGAGAAGCTTGACGAGCTGAGTCAGGGCAAGAGTGGCGACCTGCGCACTGTCATGCAGGCCGCTCAGCAGACCGGCGAGATGAAGGCGGACGAGAAGCTCAAGCTCTGGCAGACCCAGCTCGAGAGCGACAACCCGGCGGTCCGGCTCAAGGCGCTCCAGGAGCTCTCCGTACTGGCCAGGGAGAAGAACCAGGCCGCCATCGACCTGATCAGGAAGGCTGCGGCCGGGGACAAGGACGAGGATGTCAAAATGATGGCCGGCATGCTGCTCGAAGAGTTGACCGGTGCCCCGGCTGAGGGAGGAGAGGGTGCCGCCCCTGCCGAAGCTGCCCCTGCCGAAGCTGCCCCTGCCGAAGCTGCCCCTGCCGAAGCTGCCCCTGCCGAAGCTGCCCCTGCCGAAGCTGCCCCTGCTGCCGAGGAGGGTGCGAAATGAGGAAGCTCGCACCGACTCTGACCTTCCTCCTGTCCGTCTCTCTTGCGGCCACGCTTGCCCTCTCCTGCGCCGGGACGATCGTGGAGTCCCCGGACGTCAAGCTCGAAGGTCCCGAGCAGATCAAGGCGGCACTCAAAGGAGACGACTTCCGCAAGAAGAACCAGGCCCGGGAGAAGCTGGCTACGCTGGACCCTGCGGATCGTCTCGCTGTGCTGCAGGCCCTGCTCAAGGAAGGGGACGCTCCGACCCGGCTGATGGCCGTGGCGGAGTTGCTCAATCTGGCCCCCGAAGTCTATACCCCCATCCTGGCCGACGTGGCCACCAACGATCCCGACCCCGAGATCCGGGAGTTTGCTGCCGCAGCCATCGAGCCCCCGCCTGCCGACGAGCCCGAGCCGGAGGGGGATTCTGCTCCTGTCCCCTAATCCCCCACGGGGTCGGCATCGCCATCGCCATCGCCATCGACCCGCGCTGAGTCTCCCAAGCTCCATTCCTCGCCTTGACATCCCGATCTTCCCCATTACTTTAGCCCCAGGTTTCCTCCCGCGGGCCCGGGATGAACTCAAGATGGGCCCGGTAGCGGGCGGTCATATCGAGGTGAGCAGATGGGCAAGATCATCGGAATCGACCTGGGCACCACCAACTCCGTCGTCTGCGTGATGGAAGGCAAGGAGCCCAAGGTGATTGAAAACGAGGAAGGCGGCCGGACCACTCCGTCCGTTGTCGGGTTCGATGACAAGGGCGGCGTCCTGGTCGGTCAGATCGCCAAGAGGCAGGCCATCACCAATCCGGAAAACACCGTGTACTCCATCAAGCGGTTCATGGGGCGTCGGTACGGCGAGGTCGGCGAAGAGGTCAAGATGGTCCCCTACAAGGTCGTGAGCAAAGGGGACGACGTGGCGGTGGACATCCGCGGCAAGCCCTACAGCCCACCGGAGATCTCGGCCCGCATCCTGCAGAAGCTCAAGCGGGCGGCGGAAAGCTATCTGGGCGAGGAGGTCAAGGAAGCCGTCATCACCGTCCCCGCCTACTTCAACGATGCCCAGCGCCAGGCCACCAAGGATGCCGGCCGCATCGCTGGGCTCGAGGTCAAGCGCATCATCAACGAGCCCACCGCGGCGGCTCTGGCCTATGGCCTGGACAAGAAGAAGAACGAGGTCATTGCGGTCTACGACTTCGGCGGCGGCACGTTCGACATCTCGATTCTCGAGGTGGGCGACAACGTCGTCGAGGTGATCTCCACCAACGGCGATACTCACCTGGGCGGCGACAACGTGGACCAGAAGATCATCGAGTGGCTCGTGGCCGAGTTCAAGCGTGACTCGGGTCTCGACGTCAGCAAGGACCGGGTCGTGATCCAGCGGCTCAAGGAAGCGGGCGAGAAGGCCAAGATCGAGCTTTCCGTTGCCATGGAGACCGAGATCAACCTCCCCTTCCTCACCGCGGATGCCTCGGGTCCCAAGCACATGCTGGTCAAGATGAGCCGGGCCAAGCTCGAGCAGCTCTGCGAAGAGCTGGTTGATCGCAGCTTCGAGCCGGTCCGCCGTGCTCTGGCCGACGCGGGCAAGCGCCCCGGCGACATCAACGAGGTGGTGCTGGTCGGTGGCATGACCCGTATGCCTCTCATTCAGCGCAAGGTCGAGGAATTCTTCGGAAAGCCTCCACACAAGGGCGTCAACCCCGACGAGGTCGTGGCCATGGGGGCCGCTGTCCAGGGGGCCGTGCTCGGCGGCGAGATGAAGGACATCCTCCTTCTCGACGTGACCCCGCTCTCTCTGGGCATCGAGACGCTGGGGTCGGTGATGACTACCCTGATCCAGCGCAACACGACCATCCCGTGCACCAAGTCCGAGACCTTCTCGACCGCGGCCGACAACCAGACCAGCGTCGAGATCCACGTGCTCCAGGGTGAGCGCCCCGTCGCTGCCGGCAACCGGACGCTGGGGCGTTTCATCCTGGACGGCATCCCGCCTGCACCCCGCGGCATTCCGCAGGTCGAAGTCTCGTTCGACATCGATGCCAACGGCATCCTGTCCGTGTCGGCCCGGGACAAGGCCACCGGCAAGAAGCAGGCCATCACCATCACCAACTCGGGCGGCCTCAACGACAACGACATCGAGAAGATGATGGCCGATGCCCGCAGCCACGAGGCCGAGGACAAGAAGAAGAAGGAGCTGGCCGAGCTGCGCAACCAGGCCGACACCACCCTGTACCAGGTGCGCAAGAACCTGGGGCAGTTCAAGGAGAAGCTCTCTGCCGACGAGGTCGGCCGGCTGGAGAGCGCGGCCAACGCACTCGAAGAAGCCCTCAAGACCGAAGACTACGACCGCATCAAGGCGGCATTCGACGCCATGATGCAGGCCTCCCACCGCCTGGCCGAGATGATGTACAGCCAGGCCTCCGGCGGCCAGCAGGCCGGTGCCGGTCCCAACCCGGGAGGCCCCCAGGCCGGCGGCCGTGCGGGAGGCAAGAAGGACGACGTCATCGACGCTGACTTCGAAGAAGTGTAGTCACATCGATGACCGCCCTCCGCTTCACCAGGGCCGGCATTGCGCTTCTGTGGCTGGGATTTCTGACCGCCTCCTGTTCTCCGGACACCAATCGGCAACCAGTCGACGAGAACTCTGCGTCCCCGGATTCCTCTGTGGAAGTTGCCGATCGGGATGCCTTCCGGGACGAACCGGACGGGGAACCGCTCACTGATGGGGCTCGAGCCGACTGGGGCACGGATGCTCTGATGCAGACAGACGTTCCTGTCGGCGGCGAGCTGTCCGACCAGACGGGCCTGGTGGACTTCGGGGAGCCGGACCTCGCAGACGGGGACGCGGCAGACGTGGACGTTGAGGAGTCGGATGATACAGATCTGGACGCCACAGATCTGCACGCCACGGAGCTGGACGCCACAGAGCTGGATATCGGGCCGTTCGACCTGCCGCCTGACGGCGACGTGCCGCCCGATATCGAGTCGCCCATCGACTGCAACCTGGACGGCCAGGACGACCAGTGCCCCCTGCTCCCAGGCTACGTACGGACCTGCAACCCGCGCCAGCGTTGCGAGTACGCCAACCTCGATGTCACCGGCTGGAAGAAATGGGACGTGTGGATCTGGATCCCTCCCGGGACTTTCCTGATGGGGTCGGAGGGGGAGGGGGGACCTCCAGAGGAGCAGCCGATCCACGCCGTCACCTTCTCGGCCGGCTTCTTCATCGCAAAGTTCGAAATCGTGGTCGAGCAGTATGAAGCCTGCGTCGCTGCAGGTGCCTGCTTTCCACCAGACACATCCATGTGGAACGGGAACGGCTGGGGTACCAATGCCTCGGGCAACGGCCGGGCCGATCATCCGCAAAACGGTCTCAGCTGGCAGCGTGCCAGGGACTTCTGTGCCTGGCTGGTTTCGGGCGGAAGACTGCCCACGGAGGCTGAGCGCGAGTACGCGGCCACAGGGCCTGTTCACATGAAATACCCGTGGGGGGCCGGTCCGGAGCCGACCTGCTCCAACGGCACGGCCGTGTTCAATGAGGTCGGGGGGCCTGGTGGGTTCGGGTGCGGAACGGGGGGAACCTGGCCGGTGGGCTCGAAGACTGCCGGGATGTCCTGGTCCGGCGGAATGGACATGAGCGGCAATCTCTGGGAGTGGTGCGAGGATTGGTACCATCCCGGCTACGCCGGGGCACCGGCGGACGGTAGCGCCTGGCTGGACATGGCGGAGAACAAGAAGGTGATCCGAGGCGGGAGCTTCGACTATCCACCGATTCATCTCCGGTCCGCGGGGAGGCACGGGACCTGGCCCGAGGGGAACCATGCCGCCTTCGGCGGTCGTTGTGCGCACGCCCTCCAGTGACCCTCGGGGACTGTTTCGGAGCCGGAGCCCCGCCCTGACCGACGCACCCCGACGACCCGCCTGCAGGAACAGGAGCGGGCCCGGGCCGCATTCTCACAACCCTTGCTTTCAAGGATGGCCGAGCGATATTCTACGGCTGCGTGCGGGATTTCGCCGTCGTCGGGAGGTTGGCTGTTCACCGCTCCCATGTGGGCATCGTTGGAGTCAGTGCTCTGTGCGGAGGCTGTTCGCATGCGGAGCCGTATTGCAGTTCCATTCCTGGCTGTCGTCGCCGCTCTCCTGGTCGGCTGCGGCAGCGGAGCCGAGGCGCCCAGTATCGACAACTCGGATGTGAGGGCCCCGGACTTCGGCACTCCCGGGACCGACGCATCATGGGATGTGGACGGGGGGCTGATTCCCCCGGACACTCGGACCGGCCCTGACGGTCCGGCTGCCGATTGGACGGACGCCGGAGTGGACTTGACGGACGGTTCCGGCCCTCCGGAAACTGCGCCCGCCGACGTGGTGGATCTGCCCGACGGGGCATATCCGGATCTGCCCGACGGGGCAGATCCGGATATGCCGGACGGGGCGGAAGTGGTGCTGCCTCCCGCCAACGTGCTCGTGGCACCGGCCCCCGGCTGCGTGCCGGGAAGAGTCATGCAGAAGAACGGGGTCAAGCTGTTCGGCACTTTCGGCCGGTTTGCCGGCCGACTGCCAAAGTGAGGGGATGCCATGCGTAGTCTCCAGGAGAGTCGCAAGTCCTGCGGAACGGTTCACCGGCTTCTCTTGATTGCGGCAGCCGTGGGGGCGCTGGTTGCCGCGCCTGCCCATGCGGAAGTCCCGAACGTCGTGACCTTCAGTGGAGTGCTCTTTTCCGACCAGGAATGTTGCGGCTTCTCGTACAGCGGGCCGTTCACGGTCCGGCTGTATGCGACGGCCGTCGGGGGAGCTCCCTTGTGGGAGGAGACGTATCCCGATCTGGCCGTGGACCAGGGCTACTTCACCCTGGAGTTGGGCAGTATCGTTCCCCTTCCCGACGATGCGTGGGAGTCGGAGGTTTGGCTTGAGGTGGAGCTGTCCGGCAAGGGGGTGCTCGAGCCGCGCATGCCGGTCGCCAGCGTGCCGTTCGCTCTTCGGGCCGGCAATGCGGATCGCGTCCAGGGATACGCTGCGTCCGACTTCGCGACCGCGGATCATTCTCACGAAGGGTTCGTGGCTGCCGGTCAGCAGGGCTCTGTGACGGCCGAGATGCTCGCGGAAGGAGCGCTTGCTGCCGAAGCCCTGGTGCCGCCGGTCCCCTGCACCGGAGGCGATGTCCTGCGTCGCTCCCCGGAAAACGGGGCCTGGGTGTGCGGTCCGGATCTCAACACCACCTACCTGGCCGGTACCGGCTTGAAGCTCGGCGGCATCAACGAGCTCAGCCTGGATGACCTCTATGTCGAGCTCCTGGCAGCCGGTATCTGCTACGACACGCCCGAGGAGCTCCAGTCCGAGCTCGACGGCCGATATGCCCCGCTGGAGCACTGGCACGACCAGGACTACGTCAACGAGGGGCAGAAGGGCTCGATCGGCACCGACATGCTTCTGGACGGCTCGGTCACGCTCGAGAAGCTGGGGGACTTCTGCCAGGTCGGGCAGGTCCTGAGGAAGGGGCCGGCCGGATGGGAGTGCGGGGAGGCCGCACAGGGGACCACCCTTTCCGACCTGGAGTGCAAGGCGGGACAGCTCGCACGGTTCGACGGTCAGAGCTGGGGTTGCGTCGATCCCGCGCCCACCCCTCCGAAGTGTGACGCCCCTCTGGCCGCTCTCCAGTTCGACGGCACGGAGTACAAGTGCGTCAACCAGCAGGGCCTCCGTGCGGACTCCTGGGGTTACCAGTGGGACGACCTGGAGAGGTACGCCACGACCTGGGCCAACGCGGCAGCGGCCTGCAAGGCACGGGGGGGACGCCTCCCCACCATCACGGAGCTCTTCCGCGTCAGTGCGGCAGGGCTGGGAGAGATCGGCACGCCGTACGATAGCGGCTATCTCTGGGCCATGACCCAGTGGCAGGCCGGCACCAACGCCATCGTCCGGCTCACCGACGGGTCGATCACGGGCGAGGCACCGACCAACCCGCGGCCGTACCGGTGTGTGTTCCCCAACAACCAGGCCGCCTACTTCACGGGCAACCACTGCTATGGACCGCCCGGGCAGGAGTGCTTCGCCGCATCGGACCCCGGCCAGCGCTACGTGGTCGACCGGCAGGAGCGCCCGCCGGTGACGTATGTCGCGGCACTGGACGAGTGCAACTTCTACCACGCCAGTGTGATGTCGGAACTGGACTATGCCGAGCTGGTTGCCCATGCACCGGGCCTCGGCCTCGGCAGCAACAACTGGGTCTGGACGAGCGATTCCGCCAACTACCTGGGCGTCAGCGTCGTCCGCTGGCCCGGCACGGACCTCAACTTCGCCCCCACGGGCAACTACGTGGGATTTGCCCAACGTGACGGGGGCCCCTACCGGTTCCGCTGTATCGGCGTGAGTTTCCCGGCCGGAACCCACCCCAACGCCGTGGCCGGGGAGGTCGTGGCCGGCGAGACCTACCTCAAGGGAGAATCCACGGACCGTCCGGCTGCCAAGTTCGCCGTGGCCATCTCCACCTGCTTCGAGGCCGGAGGGCATCTGCCGCTCGAGCGGGAGTGGGCAGCACTGATCCGCGCCGGCCTCCCCGGCGGGACCGCCGGAAAGTGGTACTGGACTTCGGATTCCAGCCGATACGACCTGACGCAGGTCGTTGCCTGGACCGGCGTCGACTTGAAGTTTACGGACTACCACTCGCAGTACTCGACCTGGTCCGACCGGGTGGGGACCAATTCCATCCCGTTCCGCTGTTCCTACTACGCCATCGACCCCGCGTACGTCGGCCCGAAGGACAACAAGTGCGTGGTGGAGGCCCCCTGCTACCGGGTCGAGAAGGGCGGCGACACCAAGGTCGTGGTCTGGGCCGACCCCGTGAACCGGGCCCCTCTCAACTATCAGGCCGCGGTGCTGTCCTGCTACAACCTGGGAGGACACCTCCCGTCATTCCGTGACCTTGCGGAGCTCGTCCGGGACGGCCTGCCCGAGGGAACCGATTCGTGGATCTGGACCGCCGACGCGGTGGGCGACTGGGGCGCGTTCAACACCATGATCGTCAAGTGGAAGGCAGCGGACAAGGCATTCGACGGCACCTATTCCACCTATGCGACGTGGTCGGACAAGGCCGCTGCCACCTCCCGTCCCTACCGCTGCGTCTGGACCAACGAGCTCCGGTAGGTCGTCCCCTTCCCGTCCCCCACGCAGCGTTTCCCGGCGCTGTAGGTGGTCGTCACGCACGCGACCGCGTTGTGTTCCCGCAGCCGATACGATATACTGGCAACCGTTGTAACCGCCGGGAGGAATCCCCATGGCAATCCAGCGTCTGTTCGGTAGTGGGCTCGGTCTGCTTCTCTTGATCTTCCTTGCCGGATGCAGCACTGCGGGGACGGGCCCAGCTCCGTTCATTGCGTCCGACGGCAACACCCTGCCGCCGGCAGACGAGGTCGTGACCGGCGACGCGCTGGATCTGGCCGCTCCCGACCTTCCGGACGAGCCGTGCACCTCGGACGAGGAGTGCAAGCCCTACTTCTGCGACGTCGAGGCCGCCGCCTGCGTGGAGTGCCTCATCAACTCCCACTGTGGTCCCGGCTATCACTGCGAGAAGAAGAAGTGCGTGCTCAAATCGGGCGGATGCACCTCGGACGCCCAGTGCACTGCCTCCGGGCTCATCTGCGACGAGGAGAGCGGCGAGTGCGTGGAATGCGTCACTCCGGAGGATTGCAAGACCGGGGAATACTGCCTTGACGGCAAGTGCCTCCCGTGGCAGTGCACTCCCGGCTCCAAGTGGTGCAACGGCTGGGTTGCCATGGTCTGCAAGGAGGACGGCAGCGCCATTGAGAGCGAGACGGACTGCAACGACGGGGACGAGTGCACACTGGGCGACCAGTGCGTCAATGGGGCCTGTGCCGAGACCGAGCCCAAGTCGTGTGATGATGGGAACCCCTGCACGGACGACACGTGCGACCCCAAGACCGGGTGCTACTCGCAGTACAACAGTGCCTCGTGCGACGACGGCACGGATTGCACCACGGGGGACCACTGCGTCGAGGGGAAGTGTCTCCCCGGCGAGCTGGTGTGCCAGTGCGCGCTGCAGGCTGATTGCCTCCCCCGGGAGGATGCCGACCTCTGCAACGGCACCCTGATCTGCAAGGACGGTTTCTGCGTGGTGGACGAAGCCACCGTGGTGCTGTGCCCGGCCTCCGAGAATCCGTGCAAGGTGACCCAGTGTCAGCCGGGCAGCGGGAAGTGCATCAACGTGCCCCTCGACGAACAGACCCCGTGTGACGATGACAACGAGTGCACGGCCGATACCGTCTGCCAGGAGGGCTTCTGCAAGGGGAAGAAGGTCACGTGCAATGACGACAACCCCTGCACGGCGGATTCCTGCGACGACCAGGTCGGATGCCTCTTCAACCCGGCGCCCGCACCGTGCGACGACCTGGATTCCTGCACGTTCCCGGATTCCTGCATGGACGGCGTCTGCATCGGCCAGAAGCTCGAGTGCGAGGACGGAAACCCCTGCACCCAGAACAGCTGCGACCCGGCCGTCGGGTGCGTCTCGACCGAGCTTGCGGGGCCCTGCGAGGACGGGGACGCGTGCACGACGGGGGACACTTGCGTCGAGTCCGTGTGCGAGGGGACCCCGCTTCTCTGCAATGATGACGGCAATCCCTGCACCAACGACTTCTGTGACGTGGCTGCCGGTTGCGTGCATCCTGCCAACGACCTGCCCTGCGACGACGGCAACCCGTGCACCACAGGCGACAAGTGCAGCGCTGGGGAGTGCATTCCCGGGGCCAGCCTGTTCGACTGTGACGATAAGAACCCGTGCACCAGCGACAGCTGCAACATCCAGACCGGCGAGTGCCTCCACGAGGCCAACAGCCAACCCTGCGACGACGCGGATCCGTGCACCCTGGACGACACATGTGTCAACGGCAGCTGTCAACCCGGGGCACCCAAGGTGTGCGAAGATTCCAACCCGTGCACCGAGGACTCGTGCAACAGCAACGGCGACTGCGTCTTCGTCCCCGTGGCAGCAAGCTGCGATGACGGCAACCAGTGTACCGGACCCGATTCCTGCCTCGGAGGAAAGTGCCAGCCCGGAGCGGTCCTCAAGTGCAACGACGGCAACCTCTGCACCGACGACTCCTGCGACCCGATCGAGGGATGCCAGTACGTCCCCAACGGCAATGCCTGCACGGACGGCAACGCCTGTACGCTGGACGACGTCTGCGCAGGAGGAAAATGCGTTGGAGCCGGAACTCTCGAATGCGGGGACGTCAACCCCTGCACCGACGACTCGTGCGACCCGCTGCTCGGGTGCCAGAACATCCCCAACAATGCCGCTTGCGACGACAAGGACGCCTGCACGACCGGGGACTACTGCGCCGCCACCGTGTGCATGTCCGGAAAGAAAGTGACCTGCGACGACTCCAACTCCTGCACCGACGACGGCTGCGAGCCGCTGACCGGCTGCAAGTACGTCCCTAACACCAAGGAGTGCGAGGACGGCAACGCGTGCACGTTCGGCGACAAGTGTGCCGGTGGAACCTGCCAGCCCGGTGCCCTCAACGACTGCAACGACGGCAACCCCTGCACCGACGACGTCTGCAACTTCACCTCCTGTCTCCACCCGTTCGTCGAGGGGGCCTGCGAGGACGGAAACCCCTGTACCATCGGGGACAAGTGCGGCAACGGCATGTGCGGCGGAACCCTGGTGGCCAACTGCGGCTGCCACAGCCTCAAGCTCAATGGGACGTCCGCCTATGGTCGCGTTCCGTCGGCGACCCAGTTCAATCCGGCCGGCGCCTTCACCGTGGAGGCCTGGGCCAAGACCGATCAGCCCGGCGACTACTCCATCCTCTCCCGGTGGGGCGGCTCCGGGTCAACCCAGCGCACGTTCCGGCTGCGCATCTCCGCCGAGGGGAATCTCCAGTTCGCCGTCATCCTGCAGACCGGCAATGCGGGCAGCCAGGAGATCACGGTTTCCAAGGCTGGCGTGAATCTCACCGGAGCGTGGCATCACATCGCCGGCGTCTACAACACCACGCAGCTCCTGCTCTACCTCGACGGCACTCTGGCCGGTTCCACCCCCGCCTCCGGCACGCCGTCTCCGAGCAACGTGCCCCTGTTCATCGGAGCCGCATGGAATCCGGACACGTCCGCCATCCACCGCTACTTCCGCGGCAATCTGGACGAGCTCCGAATCTCGAGCTCGGCACTGTACTCGGGCAACACCTTCGTGCCCCAGCCCCGACTGGCCGTGGCTCCCGACACGATTGCTTACTGGGGAGCCGATCAGGACCAGTTCACGACCCTGTTCGACACGGGAGTCTCGTCGCTGCACGCCAACCTTCTGGGGGGACCGTCCTGGTCAACCGATACCCCGGCCACGACCTGCGTCCCGGTACCCGACTTCCCCCCCTCTACCCCCGGCATCTCCATCTCTCCTCCCAATCCGTCCGATGCCGACGACCTCAAGTGCGTGATCAATACGCCGTCTCAGGACATCGAGAAGGACCCCATCTCCTACCAGTACCAGTGGTACAAGAACGGCGTGCTCCAGGCCGCCTACACCACGGACACGGTACCCGCCGCAGCCACTTCTCCCTGCCCCACCTGGCAGTGCAACAATTGTGAGAGCTGGACCTGCCGTGTCACCCCCGTGTCCGACGGCAAGCCGGGGTATCCGGCCGACGCATCCGCAACGGTCGGTACCCTCCAGTGCAAGCCGTGCGACGGCTCGGTCTACGGGAACCACTGCTACAAGTATTACGGAACCCCCGAGAATTGGGGGGCCGCAGCCATCGTCTGCCAGAACTGGGGCGGCTATCTTGCCGTGGTTACCAGTGCGGGTGAAAACCAGTTCGTGGATTCCGTCTGCGCCGCCAACTGCTGGCTCGGTGCCGCCGACGTGGTCAGCGAGTGGCTCTGGATCTGGATTACCCAGGAACCCTGGGGATACACCAATTGGAGCGCCGGCGAGCCCAACAACGCAGGCAACGAGGACTGCCTCATGATGTGGTCCAACGGCCTCTGGAACGACGGCGGGTGCAGCAGCTTCCTCAACTACGTCTGCGAGAAGAATCCCTGAATCAGTACCTGGGCCTGACTTCCAGCTCGAACATCTCGGCAAGCTGAGCGGTCACGTCCACCAGCTTGAGCTTGTGATTGTGGCATCCCCGCCGGGAGCAGCCGTGTACCAGCCCGCCCTTGGGCAACTTCAGGACGAACATCGGCGCCGCACAGAACACGCAGCGATCCTCTTCCGACCGCAGGCTCACCTGGCAGGTGGGGCAGCTCATGTCGTACAGCTCGCCATCCTTGAGCTCGACCGAGCTGTGCACCTCGTGGTTCCCGTAGTACGGATGAAGGTGAAGCTCCCCCTTGCCCGCTGCCGACACGACCGCCACCCGGATCGACGGGCTGTCTCCCATCGGGTGCGACGGATCCATGAGCGAATGCCCGTTGGGGCACTCCGCCTGCCGGATGCAGAGCGATTCGGGCGGTACTTCAATGGTCAGTCTTTCCATCCTTCAATCCTCCCGGGCCAGGGTACCTCTATTACCCAAAACGAGGGGCAAGATCAAGCGGACGTAGCGCTCTCGAGCCGCTTGAGAATGGAGAACACGAACGCCGCGGACAGGAGGCAGCACACGACAAAGACCAGCCAGACGGCCCAGACCGGGAAGCGGACCCACATGGAGCTCCCCACGAACAGGAGCTGGTTGCCCAGCGCCGTGGCACCGAGCCATCCTCCCTGCATCAGCCCCTGGAACCGCGGAGGGGCCACCCGGGAGACGAACGAAATCCCCATCGGGCTCAGGAACAGCTCCGCCACCGTCAGCACCAGGTACGTATTGAGCAGCCAGAGCGGCGACACCCGCTCCGGGCTCGGAAGGCCTTGCAGCTCCGCAGGCGACGGAAGGCCCAGCGACCCTACCACCATGATCACGAAGCCCACGGCAGCCAGCACCATGCCGATGCCGATCTTGCGCGGTGTCGAAGGCTCCCGCCCCCGCTCCCTCAGCCACGTGAACAGCCCCACCACCACCGGGGTCAGCAGGACCACCAGGTACGGGTTGAACTGCTGGAACACCTCGGCCTCGATGGGGCTGCTGGCCGGGTAGCTCCCATACAGGTACCAGCCCCCCACCAGGGCCCCGCCTGCCAGAACCGCCCCTCCGATCCGCCTGCCCGCCGACGACTGTCGCCCGACGAGGAACACGCACCCGATGACGGCCGCCGCAATCAGGAGCAGCCCCCGGATGTCGAAGACGAAGTACGTCGTCGGGTCCACCGCCTTGACCGTGTAGCCCCGGGCAAAATAGGTCAGCGTCAGCCCGTTCTGATGGAACGACATCCAGAAGAAGATCACCACGAGGAACACCAGCCCCAGCGCCACCAGCCGTTTCTTCTCTTCTTCCGGAGCCATCGTCCGGGCCGCCTGCGCCTCCTGCTTGCGCCGATCCGGCAGGTGGGACTTGAACAGCACGTATGTCGCCAGCGACACCAGCATGGCGACGGCCGCAATCCCGAAGGCGTAGTTGTACCCGGTCGAAAACGCCCCCACATACTGCTGGGCAAACGCGGCCAGATCGGCCACGTGCTGGCCCGACACCTTGTCCGCCAGCGTCTGGAGCGCACCCGGATCCTTCAGCGTCCCCGCCACCATCTGGTTGCACAGCGACGGGAGGTCGGCATCGTACGTGAACCCCTGCGTGCCCAGGTACCAGTTCCGGACCAGCCGCGCCGCATTGGGCGCAAACACCGCACCGATGTTGATGCCCATGTAGAACACGCTGAACGCAGAATCTCTCAGGCTCGAGTACTTCGGGTCGTCATACATCTGCCCGACCAGGGCCTGCAGATTCCCCTTGAACAGCCCGTTGCCCAGCGCAATTGTGCCCAGCCCGGCCAGTGCCACGGGCAACCCCATCCCGGGGAAGGCCAGCAGCACGTACCCCAGGAACATGATGACTATCCCCGCCTGGATGGTCCCCTTGTAGTTCTTCGTCCGGTCCGCAATGAGCCCGCCCACCAACGCCAGAGCATAGATCAGGAAGTAGAAAATGCTGTACACGAAGCCGGCCTGATCCTCCGCCAGCCCGTACCGGGCCTGCAGGAAGAGAACCAGGATCGCCATCATGGTGTAGAAGCCAAACCGTTCCCCCATGTTGGCGAAGAATGCGACGATCAGTCCCTTGGGATGCCCTTTGAGCATGACGCCTCCTCTGCGCAGCTGGCGACCGAGACGGAATTTAGCATGTCCGCACGGCCCCTGTCGACCAGTTTGGAGGGACGAAGTGGTGGGCGGCCGCCTCGGCTGGGGGTCCGAGGCGGCCGTCCAATCGGGGCTCACGGGGTCAGGAGGAAACCACGAGCACCTGAGACAATCATCCCAACCCACGTGCGCAGAGATTTATTCCGCGTATCGGAACTTCCTCGCACTCGGATTGTCAGTGGTCCGCTTTCGAGGGGCTGCCCCCCCGGGAAACCGGCAGGACCATGACGGACGACTCGACGAAAGACTATCTCCGAAAAGCCCGCCAGCTCATGGGGGAGAAAGACTTTGCCCGGGCCCGGGACACCCTGGAAGAGCTCTACTGGTCTCAGGAAGCGGTCGAACCGGAGGTCGCTGCCGCCCTGTGTGAGCTCTCGCTCGTCGATGCGAATCTCGAGGCCGCCATCTTCTGGGCATCGGAGCTGGCCCCCCATGCGAACAGGCCGGGAACCGGCGCAGGTGCCCTGCTGGACGGACCGCTTCGGCGGGCACCCCTTCGACTCCCGCTTCGAGAGCAGGCCGCGTGGTGCGACCGGCTCGACACCCTGTTCCCCGAGCATCCCGGAGTCAAGCGGGCCAGGAGGAGAGTCGCCGAGGAGCGCAAACGGCTGCATCGGCCCGTGCTCCTGGAGTCCAAGTCACTCCGACGGCAGGGACAGCACGCCCAGGCGGCGCTTCGCCTCCAGGAGGCCCTCGAACGGTGGCCCGACGATGCATGGCTCCTCAACGAGCTGGCGCAGGTCCGCTTCGAGGAAGGGCGCACGGATGAGGCCGCAGCTCTCCACCTCAAGGCCCTCGAAGCCCGTCCGAATGATGCCTGTGCGGCCAACAATCTGGGCAAGATTGCCCTGGGCCGGGGAGACGTGCGGGAGGCCCGGGACTGGTTCCTCGCAGTCCTCGACGTCCACCCCTCCGACCTCCATGCCATGATGGGGCTGGGACGCTGCGCACTGGCCGACCACGATGAGGCCGGCGCCGCGACGTGGTTCGAGCGGATTCTCCGCCTCCGCCCCGACGATCCGGCCGCACAGACGGAGCGGCGCCTCCTGGCCGAACGGCAGGAGCGCACGTCCTCGATCGAGAGGGGCCGCTCCCTGCGTCGTGCCGGGGCCTATCCGGAGGCCCGGGCCCTCCTGCTTCGTACTCTCGCCCTCGATGCCACTCACCCCGACGTCCTTGCCGAGCTCGGATGGACCTGCCTGGAATGGGGCCGGCCCGAAGAGGCGGAAGGCTGGTTCGTCCGGGCGCTGGTCCGGGACCCTGCCCATCCCCAGTCGGCCGAGGGGCTGAATCGGGCGCGCGAGGTGCTCCTCCAGGGAGCCGCCACGGTGCTGCAGGTTGCTCTGACTGCCGACAATCCGCTTGACCTGGCTTCCCGGATCTGGCCGGGGCACGATGCCGTCCTCAACGAGCTGGGACACCCCCCGGACGGGGGATTCTACGAGCCGGCCGATCCGTTCCGGATCATCGGGGAGCTGCCCTCGCCCCCGCGTCGCACGGGAGCCCCGTCTCGTCCTGCGGAAGCTGAGCGGTTGCTCGGCCTCGGGCGCCAGACCGCCCGTCTGGGGCGTCTCGAAGAGGCGGACGGATGGCTCCGAAAGGCCATCGATGCGGCCCCCGAACTGCCCGGGCCGCTGGTGGCCTGCGGAGACCTCGCTCGGCTGCGCGGAGATCTTCCGAGGGCCTGCCGACTGTATCGCCAGGCGTTGCAGGTACATCCTTCCTACAAGGGGGCCCTGCTCGGGCTCGCCATGGCCGAGATGAAACGACGTCACGTGCGCCAGGCCCGCTCCTGGATCGAAGCCGTCCTCGACCGGGACCCGGCCGACGCCCGAGCCAGCGCGCTCCTCCAGCGGCTGCAGCTCGAAGAGGAAGTGCTCCAGGCCGTTGGCCGTTCCCGCTGCCTCCGCTCGTCCGGCGACCTCGCACAGGCCCGTCGCAAGGTGCGCCATGCCCTCGATACCTTTGGCCCGCACCCGGATCTGATGGTGGAAGGTGCCCTCGTTTCCGCTGGGGTCGATGCCCGGCCTGAGGCCCGCGAGCTGCTGGCCCGGGCATTGCAGCTCGAGCCGGACAACCTGGTAGCCCTCAACCTGCTGGCCGTGTTCATCCTCGAGGGCGAGCGGCCCGCACAGACCGAGCTCGAGCAGGCCGAGCGCTTGCTGCGACGTGCGCTCGGGCTCAGGAACGACAACCCCGTGACCCTCAACAACCTGGGCCGGCTCGAGCTGGCCCGCAACCGCCCGGAGGACGCCGCCCGCTGGTATCGCCAGGTGCTTGCGGTCACCCCGGATTCCCCCCGTGCGCTCGAGGGGCTCGGAGAGATCGCATTCCGGCAGGGGCGTCTCGAGGAGGCTAGACACTGGATCGAGAAGGCGTGGTGGGCCGAGGACAAGGACCGGCCCCGGCTGCTCACGACGCTGGCTCGTGTCTGCACCGCCCTCGGGGATACGGCTGCGGCCCGGCGCCACCTGGACGCCGCACTTGACCTGGCCCCGGACGACGTGAGGGTCATGACGTCGCTGGCCTACGTCGCTCTGCTCGAGGAGAATACCGAGGAGGCGCAGCTTCGGCTCCAGGGCGCGTTCGAGAAGAGGCCCGGCGACGAGAAGGTGCTCAACCTGCTCGGCCGGGTCGCCCAGGCGAGGGGCGACTTTGCCGAGGCACGCCGCTTGTATGCCGAGACTCTTGCGCTCCATCCGGCGAGCGTCCGCGCTTTCCTGGGGCTTGCCTGGACTGCGTTCGAAGACCGCAATCTCACCGAGGCGCTCCACTGGTTCGACCAGGCGCTCCGACTGGAACCGGACAACCCCCACGCCTTGACCGGTGCCGGGGTGGTCAAGGCCCGCATGGGCGACTACGACGAGGCCCAGGAGTGCTACCGGGCCTCGCTCAAGTGGGGCCTGCACCCTCCGGCACTGTGGCACTGGTTCCGCATGGCAACGCTCGAGGGCCGCGGCCAGCAGCTCTCCTGGTTCCTCGATGCGGCCTCCGGCAACAAGGAGTCCGGGGAGGTCCGTGCCGAAGTCTCCGCCTGGAAGGAGCGGATGGCCCGGGGAGCCCGGATCCGCAGGGAAGGGGGCGACATTCGAGCCTTCCTGGCCGACATCGCGCGGTCGCTCCCACGCCGCTACCGCGCCACCACTCCGGAGCCGTTCCCCGCGTAGCTATGCCAGCGTCAGAGTCCGTGCAGGGTCCATGGCCGCGGCCCGGTTGGCCGGGAAGAAGGCACCGAGAAGCGAGAAGAAAAGGGCAAACGCGATGGACGCCGCCACCCACTCGGGGCGGAAGTGGAAGAACGTGTCCGGCTGGAACGGGAACTCGCCGATGTACCGGTTCGCCAGGAAGTCGGCGGCCTTCGACAGGCCAAAGGCAATGCCGTTGCCCGCGGCACCGCCGGCCGCACCGATGAGCAGGGACTCGCCCAGGAACAGCAGGCGGATGTCCATCTTCGTGGCACCGATGGCCCGCAGGATCCCGATCTCCCGCTTGCGCTCGTAGATGACCATCAGGAACGTGTGCGTGATGTTGATCGCCGCAATCGCAAGGATAATCGAGGCCATGATGAAGAAGATCGCAATGGCGACCAGCAACACCGTTCGGAACTTCTCCGCCTCCGCACTGCGCCGGGAAAGCTGGATGTTGAACTGCTCGAGCCGGGACAGCACGTCGGGAAGATACTCCGCCCCGGCCAGCTGGAGGATGATGCTGTCGAACTGTCGGGTCGCCCCCTTCCCCTTGTAGCGGGCGTTGGCCCTCTCGACAAAGCTCATCGGCATGGTCACACCCGCCTCCAGCGCCTTGTTCGAGTACCCCACCACGACCAGCCGCTTCTCCACGGGCGTGCGGTCTTTGACCGTGTCCTTGTAGAACGAGTGGCCGAACGTCACCGACCCGCCATAGCCCAGCAGAGTGTCCATCGTCCCGAGCTGCGTCTTCTCCAGCGTGCTCTTGAGCACCATGTTGAACAGCTCGAGAACGATGGGGTTGAGCACGACCGGGATCGGCTCTTCGCAGCGTCCCTCACCCCGGCGGTCTTTCCACAGGTAACCGGGGCGGAAGTAGGACTGCACCGAGCAGTACGTCGAGGCCGGGCAACGGGCCGGCGGACAGGCGGCCCCGGGTGTCATTGGCGTGCCGTCCTCGCACAGGCCGGGAAGCTCCCCCCGCCGCAGGTCGGGGTTGGCCATCAGCTCCGCTTCCTCGTGATTCTGCACACACGTTACGTGCGAGCACGTGCCCGCCAACGCACATCGGCCGTCCAGGCACGCACCGTCCCGACAGTCTTCGTCCGCCTTGCAGGTCTCGGGGATGCATTCGGTTCCGGGCGGGCAGCCTGCCGAGCACACGGGGAGGCAGACCGTCCTGCTGCACCGACCCCCTTCGCATTTCCCCGAGCCGCACTCGCCATCCACGCGGCAGCCGGCCGCCATGCATTCCTCTCCGGGACCGCACGGGCCATCGGTGCCGCAGGTCTTGAGGCAGCGGCCGGTCACGCATCCGTAGCCGTCCGCACACATCTCCTCCCCCTTGCAGGGGATGAACTCCCCGTGGTCCCTGAACAGCGACCCATACTCGATGGGCCGGCACAAACCTTCGAAGCACTCCTCGCCCGGCGTGCAGTCCTCGGCATCGTAGCAGCGGTGCTGGCGCCCGTAGCGGGCCTTGAGCCGGTCCTTCATGGACTTGCCCGACTTGCGGCCGGCGGACTTCTCGAGCTCGGCCCGCAGCAGGCCGTCGTCGAGCCCGTCGAAGTAGGCCTCGAACGTGACACCCTGGCTGCCGAAGAGCTGGCCTCCCATCCGGTAGGTCGCCTGGAAGTGGGACCGCAGCTTGGGATACACGCGGGCAACCCCCTCGATCCCCTGGAGCACGGCCACGCCTTCCGGATTGAACCCGATTCGCTCCACGTTGCTCCGGGCCCCGGCGATGCTGACCGAGGCCGGCTCCACCTCGATGAGATCCACGGGATAGATCCGGTTGAGCACCTCCTCCCGGATTCCCACCGTCAGCGCCACGAAGAACGAGAACACGCTCACGCCAATCGTGATGCCCACCGTCGAAAAGATGAAGTTCTTCCGGTTCCGGCGGACGTTCTGGAAGATGACCGCGCTCAGCTTGCCCAGTTTCATGCGGTCTTCTCCTCCCCGACGATGCGGCCGTCCGCGATGCGCACGATGCGGTGCGCCAGCGCAGCCAGGTGCTCGTCGTGAGTGACCAGCATGACGGTCACGCCGTCCTTGCGGTTCAGCTCCAGGAACAGGTTCATCACATGCTGTCCCGATGCCGAGTCGAGGTTCCCCGTCGGCTCGTCGGCCAGGAGGATCTTGGGGCGCTGGAAGATGGCGCGGGCAATGGCGACGCGCTGCCGCTCCCCTCCAGACAGGGTGTTCGGGTACGCCTGCGACTTGTGTGCGATGCCCACCCGTTCCATGGCTTCACGGGCCCTCGCTCCGATCTCGCTGCGAGGCACCACGTCCCCGAAGTACGCCGGGTATGCCACGTTCTCCGCACAGGACAGGTGGGGCAGCAGGTTGAAGGTCTGGAACACGAACGAGATGGTGCGGTTGCGGAACCGGGACAGGTCGCGGTCCTTCATCCGCTTGAGCTCCAGGCCGTCCACCACGGCCGTCCCGGCATAGTCCCGGTCCAGCCCTCCGATGATGTTGAGCAGCGTCGTCTTCCCCGATCCGCTCTTGCCCAGGATGGCCACGAACTCTCCCGATGCGATCGCCAGGTTGGCATCCCTCAGCACCGGGCCCGAGGCCTGCGGGTCGTAAGCCTTGTGGATCGCGGTCAGGCGGATCATCGCAGCACCACCTCGCCGCTGAAACGGGTCACTTCCCCCTCGGTCCCCACGGTGACTCGAAGCTCCAGCACCGACGACAGGACCTGGAGGAAGTACGGGGGGAAACCCTTGCTCATCAGGTCACGCACCAGCCGGCGGGTCTTCAGCGTTACGGTCAGGGGGCCCTTCTTGCGCTCGACGAAGAGCGCCTCCGAGAGCCGCTTGCGCTGCCCCTGTACCGTCCGGGAGAGGCGAGGCCCCTCGCCAGGACCGGTCACCAGCAGCACTTCCCTTCCCTTCTTGAGGACCGAGACGCAGCGTCGCCCCGTCTTCTCGTCTTCCTTGCAGTACTCCCGGCCGAACAGGTCGCCGGCGGAAAGCTCCGCTGTCTCCACCTCGCCCGCCAGTGCCTCCACCACCTCCGGCGCCAGCAGGTCGTCGATCGAGGCCCCCTCCCGCAGAGAAAGCAGCAGCTCCAGGTGCAGGGCGAAGAACGGATCGGCTGGCGTGCGTGCCTCCGCAAAGGTATCCACCGAGGCAATGGGGGACAGCCCCAGGAAGGCCAGCGAGAACCCCGGCTCGAAACGCCCGAGCAGTGGGGCTGGATCCTTGAGCTCATCAGGGACCTTCCCGTTCACCTGGCCAAGGCCGATGCGGACCAGAGTCTGCCAGACCGGGGAGAGCGTTCCCCACAGAGTGTCTCCCGGCAGCGCTGTCTGGACCAGCAGCACGGTATCGTCCGGCACCAGGGCCTCCGGTTCTCCTCCGTTGGCGTTCGTGAAGGGAAGCGTGCACCCCTCCAGAGCCACCGTGAACCGATAGCGGTCAGAGGGGATCACCTCCGCCTCGACCTTGCGGCAGGAGTCCGCAAACCGTCCGAGCGCCCGGATCACCCCCGCCAGCGGACCGGCCGAAGCGGCCAACTCGTCCAGCGAAAGCGGCTTGTCTGCGTCCTCGTCGCCTCCCTTGCCGGAGCCGTTCCCCTCCGGGCCCAGAGAGCCTTCCCCTGCCCCGGCATCCGAGGCCGCCGTCGCCGTCGTCGGGATAGCGGCAGCGCTTCGCACGAGCCTCACCGTCACCCGGTCGTCCGGGAAGGGCTCCCGGGTCTCTCCGGCCGGCTCCAGGAGCAGTGCCGCCAGCGTCTCGACGGCCAGCCCTGCGGGCCGATTGAGGAAGACGGCCAGGTTGCCCACGACCGTATAGGCCAGCCCCGACGGCAGCACGTAGAGGTCCACCGTGTCCGTTGCCACCCGCGTCGCGGCGACCCCGATGCGGGCCGTGGTGGCATCAAGGAAGCTCAGGAATGCTCGGGAATCGGCAAGCCCGGCCACCAGGACCGGACAATCCCGATAGAGGAACAGGACCGGAGGAAACTGCGGATCCAGCCCCGCGCTCGTCAGCAGGTTCTCCTCCGACAGGTCGACTCCGGAGGCCGCCTTGACCAGGTCGAGGACCCCCTCGGTCCCCTCGACGTTGACCACGAGCGTCAGGAACTCGTCCAGCAGCTTCCCCTGTGCCGGCAGGGACACGACCAGCGGCGAGTCGGCCACGGCGAACCGATCGGTCGCCCGGGCAAAGTGCGCCCCGCTCTCACGGGCGCAACCAACGACCGCCATCCACACCGCCGCCAGACCGGCGAGTATGCAACTCCCCCGAAACATGCGGCCAGACTAGAGCCTCAGGGGCGATGTGTCAAGGCACTGGAGTTTCCAACCGAGAGGTGGCAAGATCCCGCTGCGGCCAACGCCGCTTCGCCCCTGCGTTGAGCGGCCGCGTCACGCCGCACGGATATGCCCATCTCACCGCGGCCCCCCCTGGGGGAGGTTGGGAGGGGGCATCTAGGAGGATCCACCCGCCATGCCACGACCTGCCGTCGCCACCACCGCCGCCGCCGCAAACCCGCTCGCCCGTCTCTGGGAATGGGCCATCGGCAGGCAGCTGAAGGCCGTAGATGCGGAGTACATCGATCCCAAGAAGACCACGGACGGGAAGATCCTCTGGGTGGTGTACAGCTCGTGCATGGCCCTCTACCTGCTCAACTACATCGTGCTGGACTGGGATGTCCAGCACGCCGTGTCGTCGTGGCTCATCGAGCGCTTCGACCTGTTCTCGAGCATGGGGCGGGGGGAGGAGGGGCTTCGGCTCCGGCTGGCGCTCGCCATGCGGGTCACCTGGTCGCTGGGGTGCATGGTGTTTTACCTGGGCGTTCCGTTCCTGGTCGTCCCGCTGGTGCTCAAGCGAAAACTCTCGACCCTCGGGTTGTCGCCGAGAGGCTTCTTCCGCCACCTGTGGATCTACGCCCTCCTGTTCCTTCCCGTGGGGGTCTGCGTCTGGATCGTGTCGTACCAGCAGGCGTTCCAGTCCACCTACCCGTTCTACCGCAACCCGGCCACGCTGGCCCATCTGCTCGTGTGGGAACTCTTCTACGGGATGCAGTTCTTCTCGCTGGAGGTGTTCTTCCGAGGCTTCATGCTGACCGAGCTCAAGCATCGGTGGGGCTGGCGAGCGGTGCTGTTCATGATGACCCCGTACTGCATGATCCACTTCTCCAAGCCGGCCCTGGAGGCCCTTGGCGCCGTGATTGCCGGGAGCGTGCTGGGGGTGCTGGCCCTCCGGACGAAGTCGATCTGGGGAGGGGTGGCCATCCACGTCAGCGTGGCGTGGTGGATGGACATCGCGTCGCTCATCCAGCGGGGGTGGTTCAGCAAGGGCTGAGGGCGGTGAGTGCCGGGCGGGCTACTTCGCTTCTTCCTTCTTCTCTTCCTTCTTCACTTCAGCGGCGACGATCAGCAGGAACTTGACGTCCTCGAACACCTTCTGGTCGATCCCGGGGAGCTTGCCGAAGTCGTCCACGGTCTTGAAGCCGCCGGCCTTCTGGCGGGCCTCGATGATGGCGTCGCCGTTGGTGAAGCCGAGGGCTTCGAACTGGGCGGCCCTGGCCTCGTTGATGTTGAGCTTCACTTCGACCCGGGGGAGCAGCTTCTCGAGCATCTTCTTGCCGATTCCCTTGATGGCATCGAGGTCATAGGGTGTCTTGAACCAGCCGGCGGTCTTGCGGTGCTCGAGGATCTTCTCGGCCATCTTCTTGCCGACCCCCGGAAGGGTCATCAGCTCCTTGGCCGCGGCCGTGTTGATGTTCACGATCGGTCCGCCGGCCACATCCTTGCCCGTGACCTCGCACGGAAGACGTCCCTCCTCGGGCACGAAGAAGGCACACACGATCTTGGCGAACAGCTTCTTGCCGACTCCCTTGATGTCCTTGAGCTGGTGCATTGACTTGAAGCCGCCCAACTCGGCCCGCTTGTCCAGGATCCGCATCGCGATCTTCTTGCCGATCCCGTTGACCTTCATCAGATCGTTGAGCGTTGCCGTGTTGATGTCGGTCGGTGCCGGTGCCTCCTGCGCCAGGACCACCGTCGCAGACAGGAAACAGAGAGCCAAAGCCACTGCCGTGACAACTCTACGCATACGAACCTCCCTCCTTGTTCACGATCACCCATGTGCTGCCCGGCGTTCGGGTTCGAATGAACCAGCTTACCGGCAGCCAATCCTTGCCCTTAATCTTGATCATGATCCGTTTGCCGTCGGTGTACACCCCGATCGTGCCGCTGTCATCGGTGCGGAGGATCGTGATGTCACGGTCCCGAAGCCGCTTCAGCACCACGTCGTGCGGATGTCCGAATGAGTTCTTCACCCCGGCGGAAACCACGGCGTAGAGCGGGAAGACGGCCTCGAGGAATTCCTCGGACGTGGCCGTCCTGCTCCCATGATGGCCGATCTTCAGGAACTCGCTGCGCAGGACCATCTTGGACTGGAGGATCTCCTTTTCGGACTTTTCCTCGGCATCCCCGGTCAGGAGGAAGTCGACGTCCCCATACGTGAGCCGCAGCACCAGGGAGAAGTTGTTCAAGTCGTCGTCGAACGGCTCCCAGCCTTTCTTGGGAGGATGCAGGGCGACTGCCGCCACCCCCTCGTCCAGCTCGATCGTGTCTCCCCGTCTCACCTCGTGCACTTCGGTCTTGGTCTGCTCCAGCAGCGCGGCCACCTTCTTGTTCGTGGCGGACGTGTGGAAGTAGCCGGGGTAGTAGAACCGGGCCACCGGAAACTCCTTCAGGATGTACAGGAGGGACCCCATGTGGTCCATGTGGCTGTGGGTGATGAATACGCCGTCCAGCTTCTCGACCTTCAGGTAACGGAGGTACGGGATGATCTTCTTGCGGGCGGAGCGGGGGCCGGCGTCGATCAGGTAGTGCTTGCCGCCCGGGGTTCGGACGTACATCGAATCCCCCTGGCCCACGTCGAGGAAGTGCACCTCCAGCAATGGTCCCGACAGGTTGTTCGCCGTGATGTTTCGGCGGGATTCTTCCTGGGGCTGGCCGGCAAGAACGGGGAGCTGGATCGCGAGAAGGAGAATCAGGATTGGGATGGTCTTGAACTTCATGTCACGCCTCCTGCCGGCGCTAAGTATGCTCTTTCAGTGCGAGCATTTCCAGGACTTCTCGATCGGTTTCGGATAATGCGAGGAATTCAACGCCGATCCCGGGGAAGCTGCCTGGCGCACGCTCCCGGATCCAGGACACGACGCCGTCCGCCCGAACCGACAGCCCGTTGGGCAGCCGCAGGACGATGCTGACCAGGGCCCCTAGCTCGAACTGCTCGTTGGTGGCAATGAAGACGCCGCCGACGCTGACGTTCTCCGCATTCCCGAGAAGCAGCCGATTGGGGCCTTCCAGCCGGGCTTCCAGAGACAGATCGCCTCGCCGGTGCCGGCGCCGTTCACCGCCATCCAGGGACAGAACCTCGACGAGCGGCTCGAAGGGGAGCGTCTCCTCGAATCCCTCCGGGGGACGGCTGACCATGGCCTGGCGCTGGACGATCACCGCCCGGGCGCGGCTGCTGACGACTTCGACGGCATCGAGCCGCTTGCGGACGCTGTCGCGCGCATCGGCGGCGACGGCCCCGAGCACTTCCGCTGCCTCCACCGCGTGCCCCGTTGCCTGCACCATGGCACTCTTGAGCGGGTTCATGATCTCCATGATACGGGCGACCAGCGCGTCGAAGCGGTCTTCCCGCGCAAGGTCGCTCTCGAAGCGTTCCAGATCCTCGAACAGCTGGGCCTCTGCCAGCAGGTCGCGGGCCCGATCGGCTGCCAGGGACAGCTCGTCAAGGGAGCCCTCCACGGACTGGAACGCCGTCTCCTGGCCGTGAATGCCGTCCAGTGCGGACCTCAGACGCTCGAGCAGCGTCTCCAGATCGGCCAGCGGTCCAGCCAGAAAGCTTTCGCTCATGGGGTCCTCTTGCGAGTGAGGCGGTTGTAGGTCTCCTGGAGGATCGCCATGGCTTCGTCCTTGAGTCCCGAAGCCAGGAAGAACTGGAGCTCCTCCCGGTCCTCGGCGGAGAGGGGGACGCCGGCCTTGCCGAGCTGGTCCGGGGTCAGGGGCTTGCGGGCATCCAGTGCCCGCTTGAGCGCAAGGATGTCCACGGCCGGCTGGCTGGGCTCCCGCTCCTCCTCCAGAGACATGAGCTCCTTGAGGGCGTTGGGGTCGATGGTCTCGACGATCGTGGCATCCTCGACCCACTCCTCGGCGAAGGAGGGAGGCTCGTACACCGTGTCCGACAGGTCCGGGATCGGCGGCGGTTCCGGAGCGGACTTGAACCCGGCCGGCATGTCCCATTCCAGGACGACCTCTCCCGAGGGGGGTACCTCGGCCTGATCTTCCATTCCGAGGGCGCGTCGCGCATGCGCATCCTTAGGGTCGAGCCCGATGACGCGGACCAGGGCCGCCTGTTCTTCCCGGGCCTGCCCCCGCTGCCGGTAGAGGGCCGCCATGCTCTTGAGCGCCACGATGGACTTGCCCGGCTGCCCCAGCATTTCGAATGCCGTGGCTGCCTGCTCCAGCAGGCGGACGTCCATCGGGTCCTTGTTGAGCGCAATGAGCAGATGCTGGAGCGCTCTCAGGTAGTCACCGGTTTCGACAAGGAACTCCACGACGGCCTTTCTCGCCTCGAAGTCGTCCGGGCTGTGATGCAGGTAGCGCAGAGCGACCTTGCCCCAGTCCGGAGTCCTTCCGGCCTTCTCCAGAACGGCAAGAACCCGGCGGTACTCGACGGCAGCCTCGTCGATCAGCTCGTGGCGGGAGAATGCTTCGGCCAGCCGGAGCCGGTCCATCACGTTGGCCGGGTCGAGCTCGAGCATGCTGCGCACCACGTGCAGGCTGTCCACGATCTTGCCCTGGCGGATGAGCGCACGGATCTGCGACTTGAACTGGCGAATGGCATCCGGGGCCATCCCGAGCTGGAAATACAGGGCGGCCAGCGTCCCGTGCAGCTCCGTGAGCTTCGGGTCCACCTCCACCATCTTCTTGTAGACCGCCACGCTCTTGAGAAGGAAGCCGTGCTCCCGGTAGTAGTCACCCACATATCTCAGGACGGAAAGAGCCTCCTCCGTCCGGCCTGCCTGGTAGAGCAGCTCCGAGAGCCGAAGCCGGGTCCGGATGTCGTTGGGGTCTTCCGCAATGGCATCCTTGTAAAGGACGATCGCTTTCTTGAACTTCTTGTCCCGGGCGAGCGCATCCGCCTTCTGCAACAGCTTCTGTTTCTTCACGGCCATGTTGCGTTTCTAGCTCCCTTGAGAACCGGCGTCCATCCTGCTTCGCCCATCGGGCTCCGAAGGACAGGTCGACCATCGTCCAGGACGGATGACCGACGGTCGACACGATCGTGTTCAGGTACCTCCGCCCGCCTGCCCGATACCGCCCTGGCGAAGCAGCCCCACGAGCCCGCCGAGCGCCAGCAGGTATCCGCGGCCTCCAAACCCCTCGATGCGACCGGTCACCCCCCGAGCCACCACCGAGACCGCCCGAAAGGGCTCCCGGCGGGCCGGGTTGGTCAGGTGGACCTCCACCGTGGGCACCCCCGAGGCCAGCAGCGCATCCAGCAGGGCGATCGAGTAATGGGTCAGCCCCCCCGGATTGAGGAGAAGGCCGTCGAATCGCCCCCGGGCGGCCTGCACTCGATCGATCAGCTCCCCCTCGTGATTCGACTGGAAGCACTCGAGCTCTACGCCCAGACGCTCCGCCTCCCGTCCGAGCTCCGCCAGGATCCCGTCCAGGGTGGCCGAACCGTAGATCTCCGGTTCCCGCTGGCCCAGCAGATTGAGATTCGGACCGTTGAGGACCAGGACCCGCATCCCCCACCTCGTGCTGGCATTCTAGCAGCGCCCGGCGACGACTTCCACAAAAACCATGTGCCGTCCGACCTCCTTCCTGCGGGGATGCGGGACTCACCCACCGTGCCGGGAATAGAGGCGCAAGAAATGGGTTGCAATCCGGGGCATCGAGGATTATCCTGTCGCCCCAAACCGGGTGCGGCCCGGTGAATCGAAGGGCGAATTCGAGTCGTGAAACCCATAACGGAAGGAGAGACGAGGATGAAGGTAAAGTTCCTGGTTCTGGCAGTGCTCGGCATGTTCGCCTTCGGGTGTCAGCCCAAGGAGCAGCCGAAGGAAGAGCCCAAGCAGGCTCAGGGGGAAGTGGACAAGGCAAAGGCCGAGGCCGAGAAGGTCAAGGCCGAGGCCGAGAAGCTGAAGGCAGAAGCCGAGAAGGCCAAGGCCGAGGCAGAGGCCGCCAAGGCGAAGGCCGAGGCCGAGGCTGCCAAGGCCGCCCAGCCCAAGCCCGAGGAAGTGAAGAAGGAAGAAGTGGCTGCCCCCGCCGAAGTCGTCGGCGAGCCCAACCCGACCGGCAAGAAGGTCGAGCTCGTGTTCCACGTCATGTCCCAGTGCCCGTTCGGCACCCAGGTCATGAATGGCATCAGCCCCGTCCTCCGCAAGATGGGCGCCTGGATCGACTTCCGCCTGGAGTTCATCGGCAACGTCGACGGCGACAACCTGACCTCCATGCACGGCGACGCCGAAGTCAAGGGCGACATCGTCGAGCTCTGCCTCCAGAAGCACCTGTACGAAAACTACAAGTACTTCGACGTCCTCGACTGCATGAACAAGGACGCGCGGGCGATCCCGGGCAACTGGGAGCAGTGCGCCAAGGACGCCAAGATCGCGGATGACAAGTTCGCCCTGGTCAAGGCCTGCTACGAAGGCCAGGAAGGCAAGGACCTCACCAAGGCTTCGTTCCAGAAGTCGGAGCAGGTCGGCGCCCGTGGCAGCCCCACTATGTTCCTCGGCGGCAAGCCCTACCGGGGCGGCCGTGGCGAAAACGACTACATGCGCGGCCTGTGCCAGGAAATGGCCCAGGACGCCAAGGCCAAGGCCTGCGCGGACATCCCCCCGCCGGTCGAGTTCGAGGCCATCGTGCTCGGCGACAAGCGCTGCACCGACCGCACCTGCGACACCAGCCGCCTCGTCATGTCGTTCCAGAGCATGTTCCCCGGCATGAAGCTCAAGACGCTCGACTGGGAACAGGAAGAGGCCAAGAAGCTGTTTGACGAAGAAGGCATCACCTTCCTGCCCGTCATCCTCTTTGGGCCGGAAATCGCCAAGGCCGACGGTTACGACCGCCTGGGCCGCTTCCTCACCGATTCCAAGTCCGCCAAGTACAAGGTGTTCGCCGGCCGCGCCTCCCACGACCCGAAGTCTGAGATCTGCGACAACAAGGTCGACGATACCGGCGACGGCGTCATCGACTGCGACGACGCGACCTGCAAGCAGAAGATGGTCTGCCGCGAGGAAGTGGCGGGCAAGCTCGAGCTGTTCGTCATGTCCCAGTGCCCGTTTGGCGTCAAGGGCCTCAACGCCATGGAGCAGGTCCTGGCCACCTTCGGCGCGGACCTCAAGTTCGAAGTGCACTACATTGGCGACATCCAGGACGGCAAGCCCACCTCGATGCACGGCCAGGGCGAAGTGGACGAGAACATCCGCGAGCTTTGCGCCATCAAGAAGTTCCCCGAGGCCTACATGAAGTACATCCTCTGCCGCAACAAGGACATCCGGTCCGAGAACTGGCAGGCCTGCGCCACCGCCGAGACCGGCGTGGACGCCAAGGTCATCGAGGAGTGCTTCAAGGGCGAAGGCACCCAGCTCCTGATCGACGACTACGCCGTCGCCAAGGGCCTTGGGATCGGCGCCAGCCCGACCTGGATCGCCAACGGGCGTTACCAGTTCTCCGGCATCGACTCCAAGACCATCGGCCAGAACATCTGCCAGCACAACTCGGCCCTGGCCGGCTGTGCCAAGCTCGATACCCTGGCTGGTGACACCGGCGCCCCCGCCGGCTCCTGCAACTAAGACCACTGCCTCATTGATCGGCGATCTTCTGCGATAGCCCCTCCCGCGTGGTCGGGGCTGTGTGCTGCAGGCACGGACAAGCCTGTAGTGGTTGCCGCGTCTCAAACGGTTGACTCCCCAGCTGAACCTGTGTAGCTTCGTGCCCCGGCAGCCGGTTTGGAGTCCATGATGAACGGCACGTCGATTGACCTGGTACCCATCCGCAGACGGCCGGCAATCCTTCCCGGCCTGTGGGCAGCCTGCATTCTCCTGGCAGCCGGCAGCGTGGCCGTCGCCGGCCCCAAGGAACCTCCCCAGCCCAAGGACCCGGCCCGCGTCGGTGTCATCATCACCCTCGGTTTCGGTCACGACGAGGAGGCACGCGTCCCCAGCCGCATGGTCCAGCGGGTCGGCGCGGCGGTCCAGACCTGGCGCGAGGGGCGCTCCAAGTACCTGCTGTTCTGCGGCGGCTACACCTCCGGTCACGTCGCCGAAGCCGAGGAAATGAAAATCCTCGCCATGGCCATGGGGGTTCCGGAGCGGGCCATTCTCATGGAGAACGGCTCCATCAGCACCGTCCAGAATGCCCGCAATGCCGAGCGGATCGTCCAGAAACGGCGCTTCCGCTCCGCTCTGCTCGTGACCCACCGCAACCACATGACCCGCGCTTACAAAGAATTCAAGAAGGTCAAGGGATTGCGCTCGGTCCACCGCTATCCCGCGGATGACTGGGTCCTCGAGCCGCTGGCGGACAACCTGGACCAGGAGCTTCCCCCGGCAGCGGAGATCCAGGCCGTGGTCGTCCACGGCCGCTCCCGGGAAGTGGACTTCCTCGGCGACACGGTCACGCTGGACAAGACGCAGGCCTCGTTGGCACGAACCATGGCGCTCCTGTACCAGAGGGGGCTGACTTCCATGCCCTACTACGTGTGGCATCCTGCCATTTCCGCAGGTCACGTGACGCGCGCCGAGATCATCGGGATCGCAGCATCAGCGTTCGGCCTGCCGTCCAAGGTCATCGAGCTCGGCCCCGCCCGCCGCTTCGCACCGGGCAAGCTCGGCCTGTTCGAGACCTGCAAGGCCCGGGGATGGACCCGGGTGCTCGCCGTCCTCCCGCGGGAACGGGAGGAGGAAGTCGAGCTGATGGAGCAGCAGTACCTGGAAAACGGCATCGTGGCCACCGTGATTCTTTCGGCCCCGCTGCCCTAGGAGTGTTCGCATGAACGTCGCCCGTGTCCGCCTGGCCGTTCTCCTGCCGTCGATGTTGATCTGCGCACTTCTCGCTCTCCCCCGGTCCGGTGCAGCGGAGTGCACCTACACCGTGGCATCCCAGGACCTGACCTGGGTCGAGGAGGAGAGCGGTATCTGGTACGCCGAGTACTCCCACAAGGGCAAGGGGAAGGAGATCCTCCCCGTCCACGTGCACCTGCTCAAGGTGGAGCTGGCCGACACCGGGCTCACCCTCCGCTCGCTTCGGCCCCTCGGCCGGAGCCAGCGCCTCGAGCAGATCGTCGACTTCTTCCGGAAGGGGGGGGTGGACGTGCGCGCCGCCATCAACGGGGACTACTTCAGCTTCATCGAGTCGGAGAAGGACCCGCTCGGCCTCCATGTCTCCGGTGGCCAGCTCCTCTGGTTCCCGGCCAACACCACCTCCTTCGTCGTTGACGAGACCAACCGGGTCACCATCGACAAGATGTCCATCCAGGCAACCGTCACCGGCTCCGGCTTCTCCGTCCCCATCTCCGGGGCCAACCGCAAGGCCGAGCGAGACGAGGTCGTGCTTTACTCCGGGTTCTACCGGGACGATACCATCCCCCAGCAGGGGTGCGACGGCTACCGCCTGTCCCGCGACAAGCTCGAGCCCATGGTCAACGGTACCGTCAAGGCCGTGGTCAAGGATCGCTTCCGCGTGCTCAATGCTGCCCGCATGGAACCCATGGAGCTCCTGCTGGTCGTCTGCGGCGCCTCTCGAAAGAAGGTCTCCGGCCTCGAGCCCGGAAGCGACGTCACTATCTCGTCGAGCCTGACCGGCTTCAAGCCGGTCGTCGTGGAGGCCATCTCGGGTGGCCCCCGCATCCTGCGGGACGGCAAGGTGGTCAGCGAGGCCGGCCAGGAGGGCTTCTCCATGGCACTGCGGTTCTACATCCCGCAGCGTCACCCTCGCAGCGCCGTCGGAGTCTCCAAGGACGGCAAGACCGTATTCATGCTCGTTGCCGAGGGGCGCCTCAAGCGCTCCGCCGGACTCTCCGCCGCCGACGCGGCCTGCATCCTCGCCGGTGTCGGTGCGTCCGATGCCATGCTCTTCGATGGCGGCGGCTCCGTCGCACTGATGGGACCCAAGGGGTTCTACAACGTCCCCCATCACAAGCGGAACCGGACCGCCCGGGATCTCGCCAATACGCTTGCGGTCATTCGGCGAAAGAAAAAGTAGTGGAAATCTATCCACCTTTGGGACATAATTTCGTTCCTGGCACCTGAGGTGTCAAGTTGGGACGAACCAGGGCTGAACACAATCTGAACCCCGAGATCCTGGCCCGACGTCTGTCTGCGCTGGCCTCGGCCGTGTGGGCGTGGGGGCGGCAGCTTCACCGGTACACCCTCGTGGGCGGCCTCGTCTTCCTCATCGACCTCCTGTCGTACTGGCTCCTGATGTCGGTGACCGGATCCTGGTTCCTGTATGCCCATTTCGTGTCCCGGACCATCGGCGGAGTGTCCTGTTTCGTCCTCAACCGATACGTCACCTTCCGCTGCTCGGGCATCTCCGGCCTGTGGGGGGACCTGGTCCGCTTCGGGCTCCTCTATGCCGTGTCTTTCGTGCTCTCTTCCGGGCTCGTCTACGCCTATGTGGCGTTGGCCCACTTGAGCCCCATCGCGGGCAAGGTGGTTGCCGAGTGCACGGTCTTCCTCTTCAACTACACCGTCATGAAGTACTGGGTGCTTCGGCCGACCTCATCGTGAGGCGAGTGGCAATGTCCGTCTGCATCGTGATTCCGGCTTTCAACGAGGCAAGGAGCATCGAGAAGGTTGTTACCGCCTCCCTCCGGTCCGGCATGGACGTGCTGGTGGTGGACGACGGGTCCGCGGATCGCACGGCCGAGCTCGCTTCGGCAGCGGGGGCCATCGTCGAGCGGCACGCCAGAAACCAGGGCAAAGGAGTGGCCATCCGCACTGCGGCCACCTGGGTCCTCGGCCATGGCTACGATGCCGCCGTCTTCCTCGATGCCGACGGCCAGCACCTTCCGGAGGAGCTTCCCCGCTTTCGGGAGTGCTTTGAGCAGACCGGTGCGGACCTCATCGTCGGGACGCGCATGGCCGACAATGCCTCCATGCCCCTGGTGCGCAAGGTGGCCAATCGGACCAGCTCCCTGATGGTTTCCCTGGTGGCCGGGACCCGCGTGACCGACAGTCAGTCCGGTTACCGCCTCTTCTCCCGCCGCATGCTCGAGCGGCTCGCCTCCGGAGGCGGGGCGGGCTTCGACTTCGAATCTGAGATGATCATCGATGCAGTCCGAGACGGACTGAAGTACTGCGAGGTCCCCATCTCCTGCATCTACGGGGAGGAGAAGAGCCATTACCGCCCCCTCCGGGATGCCGCACAGTTTCTCTCCCTCATGGTCCGCAAGAGCCTCGAACGGCTTCTACCCCCGGCCCGACGGTGATCATGTCACCTCGTTCACCGAGAGCGCAGGTAGCCTCCTGCCGGCCGTACGAATCGGTGGCTCCGCCTGCCGTACTCCTGGTCCTGCTGTCGTTCCTGTTCGCCGCCGGGTGTCGACGGACTGAGCCCCAGGTCGATGCACAGGCCACGGGCACACTGACGATCGCCAGCCGGGAGCCCACCTCGCTCGACCCCGCATTCTTCGTTGCAGGGCAGGATTTCGAGGTGGCCTCCAATGTCCACGAAGGGCTGTTCATCTGGTCCCGGGAACAGGGCAAGGCCATCCCGAGACTGGCGCTCCGGCACGAAGCCAGCCCGGACATGACCCACTGGCGCTTCGAGATCGACACGTCGGCCACCTACAGCGATGGATCTGCCGTAGTTGCCGGCGATTTCGTCTTTGCGTGGAACCGGCTGCTGGACCCGGCCACGGCCGCTGCCGGTGCCGATGCCCTCTTCCTCATCCAGGGGGCACGGGAGCGTGCTGCCGGCAAGGGGAAGACTCCGGCCATCGAGGCTCCGGACGACTCGACCCTCATCGTGACGCTCGAGCACCCTCAGCCCTTCTTCCCCGAGCTGCTCACGTCCCCGCGCTTTGCCCCCCTGCCCCCCCGGGCCTTCACCGACCCCGCAGCGGACCTCTACTCCCAGCCCGCCCCCGTCAGCACCGGTGCCTATCGCCTCGAGTCGTGGGACCGGCGCCAGAAGATGGTGCTGGTGTCGAACCCCCATCACGCCGATGCCGAGCGGCTCAAGCTCTCCCGCATCGAAATCCTCTTCTCCGAGAGCGAAGAAACCGGGCTGAGCTGGTTCCGCAGCGGACGGGTCGACCTCGTCTACGGGCTGGTTCCCATCTCCCGCCTCTCGGAGCTTCGCTCGAGCCTGGGAGAGGAGCTCGTGTTCTTCCCCATGCGAGCCGTCTCGTACTTCATTTTCAACCTTGCCCGCCCCCCGCTCGATCAGCTCGCTCTCCGACAGGCACTTCACGCCGCCATCGACCGCCGCCTGATCGTCGAGGACGTGTTGGGCGCCGGCCAGGACGAAGCCTGGTCGTTCGTCCCACCCCTCTACCGCGATTCGATCGGCTACCGACCCCACGAGTGTGCTCGTCCCAACCTCCCGGAGGCCCTCAACCTCCCCGCCGAGCTGACCGGCGCCGCATCCGGTCTCGAACTGTCCTGCAATTCCTCCGAGACCCTCAAGGCCCTGCTCGAATCCACTCAGCACACGCTCCGGGAGCGGACCGGAGTCCACCTGGCCGTCCGACTCCTGGAATGGCAGACGTTCATTACCTCGATGCGCTCGGGCGACTTCGCCGTCGGGAGGCTCTCCCTGAGCGGCGGGCCCGACCCCCTGGACTTCCTGGAGAACTTCACCTCCGGACATCCCAACAACTACGGGGGTTTTGCGCTGCCCGAGTATGACGAAGCCGTGGCGAAAGTCCGGGCCGAGGGAGACCCGGAACGCCGAAAGTCAGCCATGGACGAGGCTCAGGAACTGCTCTGCAAGCACCTGCCCGCAACACCCGTCTATTCCTCCAGCCAGGTCTATCTCGTCCGCAAGTCGCTCCTTTCGACATTCCATCCCAACGAGGAAGGCGTCTACCTCTGGAAGGACCTCTGAACCGGTTCTTTCCACTTAACTTCGAAACGAAATGGGAGCAGAGTAGCGGAGTGGTCGTGCCAGCCAGGAGGGGAGAATGGCGCAGAAACCCAGGCAGGGCAAGCGGCCGCCGGCCAGGAGCTCGGGGGGCATCTTCAGCTCCATGCGCGGCGGGATGAAGAACCTCGTCGGGACGGGCAAGGGCAAGGGTGGCAAGAAGGAGAAGATCACCTTCTGGGACGTTCTCTTCTGGATCGTGGCCGCCATTCTGGCCGCAGCGCTGGTCTACCGTTGGGTGAAGTGAGGAAGGGCGCAGGGGGCCGCCGGCGGTCGACAGGAGGCTGCCGGCGTGAGGCAGGGGGCAGCCGGCGGTTTGGAGGAGCTTCCCCGGTCGCTTTCCTGATGCTCGTCGTCCCCGCAGCGGCCCTGGCTGGCCCTCCGGATTCCGGTGCCTGCCCCGTCGTGAGCCAGGTACGGATCGTGTCCGCAGCCGAGGGCCAAAAGACCGCTACCGCCGATCGCAAGCAGGTTCGAAGCGACCAACCGGTGACCCTGTATGCCGTGGTTTCGAGTGACCGGGGCACTTTCTCCGATGCTCCAGGTCTCAGGCCCTCTCCTCTGCCGTCTTCGTCCTGGCCCGGACATTGCCCCGTCACCCTGGCCTGGTCCAAGCTCGAGGCCGAGGTGGAGAGCTACGACAACTCCCATTCGCAGCCGCCGGCCACGATCTCCTACGTGGAAACGGAGTGGACCTCGGGATGGAGCGTAGTCGCTGACGTGCACCCGACCCGGATGCACGACGATTTCCGGGAGGTCGTACACGGCCTGGGCGCCATGCGCTTCCGCCTGGTCGTCCTGTCCGGGGGCAAGCAGGTGGCCACGCCCGGGCTCGAGTGCCGCGAGTCCGGGGCACTGTGCCGGTCAGTGCACCTTGTCGCATATCGGCCGGACGACACGGCCCTCGGGTACATCCACGAGCTGCTCAACACGCCGTACATCTACGGCTCCAAGACCATCCGAGGAGGCCACCAGGCGGATCTGCTGGTCGGCTCCGACTGTGCGGACTTCGCCATCTACGGCAAGCGTCGCCAGAAGGGCAAAGAGAGGTTCCAGTACACGTACACCGGCGGTCTTTCCAGGCTGGCCTCCAAGCGGTCAGAGCTGACGCGGGCCCAGGACGGGACTTACCGTGACGGCAAGGGGAAGTCGCTGTCGTGCGGGTCGGGCAAGGATGCAAGACCGGGGGATCTGCTCAACCTGCCGTCGGGCCACGTGGTCGTCCTGTACCGAGACGATGGAGACGGGCTGCTCGACGACGAGGATCTGGTTGTCCACACGCTGCTGCGGGAGCCGGAGATCGTGGCCCTGCGCTCCTGTCGCTGGCCCGTACACAAGGCCGACCTGCTCCGGCTGAAGGAGTAGGCGTGGCTTGGCAGAGGGAGAGGAAATGAAGTAGGATGCCCGGTGGAGCAGGTGCAGAGGGACAGGAGGCCGCGGGGGCTTTTGCCCTCGAGGAAAGTCCGGGCTCCGCAGGGCAGGGTGGTCGGTAACGCCGACCGGGGGTGACCCCAGGGACCAGTGCCACAGAGAACATACCGCCTCGCAGCGCTTGCGCTGCGCGGTAAGGGTGAAAACGTGAGGTAAGAGCTCACGGGTCGCGGCGGTGACGCCGCGATCGGCAAACCCCACCCGGAGCAAGAGAAACAGGGGGGGCCGGGGAAACCCGGCCGGGCGGCCCGTTCGGAATCCCCCCGGGTCCTCGCTCGAGGGGCATGGCAACATGTTCTCCAGAGGAATGGTCTCCACCGCCACCCGGGCGACCGGGTGGAGGAACAGAACCCGGCTTACGGCCCTCTGCACCTGCTCCGAGTTTCTTGTGAACTCCTGGTCTCTATTGTTGGTGAGGGTGCCAACGGGGGGGGCCGGAAGGGGGCCGTGAAGTCTAGAAGTATATCGACGCACCCACCAGGAACTGAGCACCGATGTTGAACTTGTCGGCCTGGTTGATGCCGCCGCACGAGCCGCCCGCACTGGCAGTCAGGCACTTGTGCTCGATTTCCGTGGTCTCGCCCATGTTCTTGTAAAGGCCCACGAAGCGGAGATCCGCGTTCAGACCGAACTCCCGGGTGAGGCGGAGATCGATACCACCACCCGCCTGGCCAGCCACCTCGACGAGGTCGTGGCGGAATCCCAGGTCATACTCGAGCTTGGTGAAATGAACGCCGCCTCCGACCAGGCCGAAGAGCCGGAGCTGGCTGGTCGGGAAGAAGTAGTACATAGCGGACAGCGTCAGCGGCACCGTGGTCTGAGTCACCTGGTCGGTGGTTCCGACCAGGTAGTCGAGGCCGAGCTCCAGGCCGACGCGGTGGGAAACCTTGCCCCGAATCTGGAGGCCGGGGCCCCACATGGTCGGGTTCTCGACCGTGGCCAGATTGAGCTTCTCACCGTCCACAGCGACTCCGCCAACCCGAAGGCCGATGCCCAGCATCTCGTCTTCCTCACGCGGATAGCTGGTTACCGTCTCATGCGTGCGACGGGGAACCACCACCGCGGTGTGGACCACGGCGGGGGCAGCCCTGACGACCACCTGCTTGTGGTGGACGACCACGGGACGGACGACGGCAACGGGGTGGCCGTACGCTCCTCGCCGGACCACGACCTTCTTGCCCGACTTCTTCTTCGTCACGACCTTCTTGTGGTCGGGAGCGCTTGCATCGTTCGAGCTCTGCTCTCCAGCGCTTGCAGAAAGTGCAGGGGCGGCGATCAGGGTAGCCAGCAGCAGGGTGCCGATTGTCAGAAACCGTTTCATTTGGGCCTCCTTGTCATCGCTTGTCAGCGCCGATGGCTTCGGCGAATAGCGGGCCCTGGAGACGCCGCTCCCTGAGGACCTATTCAGGTCATGATCGTGGTGAGCCTATGAACTTCCTGATATCGCTGACAAAATTCATCATCGCCGATCGTTTGTTCCCGTCGTGACGATAACCGGGCGGACCCAATGTTCCTGAAAGGAGGGAATGCCATGAGACGAGCAAGCGTGTGCTGGATGAGCCTGGTTCTTCTGCTGGGATGCGGAGACGAAAAAGGGGCGAAGCAGGCCCTGGAGATCCAGGCCGAGGTCGAGCCGGTCGTGGAGGAGGTCCTGTCCGAGGGTGACCTCGTCAGCCTCGAGGAGGAGGAGGTTCCGTCCCCCCTCGACGGCAACGACTCGCACCAAGAGGAGGATCTTCCGCCTGACTGGCTCCTGAGCGGGCTCGATGCGCAGATGGCCGAGGTCGAGATCCCGGGGCCTGTCGAGGGGGGCCTCGGCTCGGAGTGCGTGGCGGACAGCGACTGCCTCGACCTCATGTGCGTGCAGACTGCGGACGGAGGCCGCTGCACGGCCCCGTGCACCGAGGAGTGCCCGAAAGGCTGGCACTGTGGCCCGCCGGACTGGAACTGGAAGGGGCACGGCATGGTCTGCCTTCCCGACTTCCTGCCGCTTTGCCGCCCCTGTCGAGAGCCCATGGACTGCTGGCGCTACCCCAAGGACGGTGCCACCACGTGCTTGAAGATGATGGGGAGCCCGGAGGGGGTGTGCGTTCCGGTGTGCGACGACGGACAGCCGTGTCCCGAGGGGTACTCGTGCGGTGGCGAGCTGTGCATGCCCGAGGAAGGCGACTGCGACTGCTCCTGGGCGGCCAGCAACGTCGGGTTCGAGACCGACTGCCTCGTGGAGACCGAGCACGGACAGTGCCCCGGCACCCGAGTGTGCACGGAGGAGGGGCTCAGTGAATGCGATGGGCCCGAGCCGCTTGCCGAGAGCTGCAACGGGCAGGACGAGGACTGCGACGGGCAGGTCGACGAGGACGTCCCGGCGCAGGATTGCCAGGTGACCAACGAGTTTGGAACCTGCACGGGAACGACCCAGTGCCTCGATGGCGCACAAGCCTGCCAGGCCAAGATTCCTTCAGCGGAGAGCTGCAACGGAACGGATGACGACTGCGACGGGCAGATCGACGAGCCCGACGCGCTCGGGTGCAAGCCGTACTTCCCGGACCTGGACGGGGACGGCTACGGGCTCGGCACGCCCGTCTGCAGCTGCGCGCTGGAGCCCGGACTGGCCGCCCAGGCGATGGACTGCGACGACTCCAGCGCGTCGGTTCACCCCGGGGCCGCGGAGCCGTGCGACAACCAGGACAATGACTGTGACGGTGACAAGGACGAGGGGTGCGATCTCGATGGCGACGGCTTCTGTCCTCAGCCCATCGTCGTGGGACCCGAGGCCGTCTGCAAGGGAGTCGACTGCAACGACTTCGATGGGAACGTCAACCCCCAGGCCGCGGAAGCCTGCGACAACCAGGACAACGACTGCGACGACGAGAAGGACGAGGGATGCGACCAGGACGGAGACGGCTGGTGCGGGATGCCCCCTGCCTCCTGGGGCGATGGTCAGGTCTGCCAGTTTGGCGAGCTCGACTGCGACGACGCGGACCCGATGGTGCACCCGATGGCTCAGGACCCGTGCGACGGGCTGGACCAGGACTGCGACGGGACACCCGACCAGGGGTGCGACGAGGACGGTGACGGCTGGTGCCATGGCACTCCACCGGGCAGCCTGGGAACGTGCTATCCCAAGTCCGGTCCCATCCCCGCGTTCTGCTCCGACGTGCTCGAGAGCTGCGAGAACGGATTCCTCGACTGCGACGACAAGAATGCGACCATCCACCCGGCTGCCCTGGAGTCCTGCAACAACGTTGACGACAACTGCAACAAGAAGACGGACGAGACGTTCGACCTGGACGGTGACGGCCATTGCTCCAGCCCCATCGGCGTCCAGCCCCAGTGCGGAAAGTGCAACGAGGGCACCAAGGACTGCAGCGACCTGCTCGCGACGGTGCACCCGGGGGCCGAGGATCTGCCGGATCTCCTCGGCTTCGACTCAGACTGCGACGGGCTCGACGGAACCGAGAAGCGGATGGTATTCGTGGATGGCAGCAAGGGCCAGGACTCCTGGGGCGGGACCCAGGACAAGCCGAAGCGGACGATCCAGGCGGCCATCACGTTTGCCGCGGCCGACCAGAAGCGCGATTGCGTGATCGTGGCGGCCGGAACCTACCTCGAAACCCTGTCCTTCAAGAGCGGAATCCACGTGTGGGGTGGCTACGACCCCGCCAAGGGGTGGAAGGTCAATCCAATGCTGGCCACGATGGTCTGGGGAGGCTCCATGGGGGCCACCGCGGTCAACGTGTCAGCGGCCACCACGGTGGGGCGGCTGGACATCCACGCCGCCGCCGGCCAGAAGCCCGGAGAGAGCTCCATCGGCCTCTTCGTCAGCAAGAGCCCGGGGCTTTCCCTCGTGGACGTGAAGCTGTCGGCCGCGGCGGGGGCCGCAGGGAGCAACGGGATTTGCGGAGGTGTGGGCACGGCGGGCAAGTCGGGATTAGGCGGCGTCGACGGGTGCTTCTCGTCCTCGGTGCCCCCGTGCAACACGTGGGGCACGGACAACACCTGCCCCGACGACCCCGCCCCCGGCGCGGAGCCGAAGGTCCCGACCTGCGGCGGCCGGGGCGATGCCCTGCCCGACTTCCAGGTAACTGCCGATGAGGTGGCGCTCGGGTTCGACGGCAAGGACGAGGGAGAGCCCTCCTGCTGCTTCCTGGCCGGGAAGGACGCATTCGGCAAGGGGGGCGCGGCCGGAACGGACAAGCAGCCGGGCAAGCCCGGACAGGACGGCTCGCCCGGGAAGAGCGGCACGGATGGCAAGGGGGGAAGCGGCGGCATGGTCGGCTCTCCAGGCTGGCTGGCCGCTGCAGGTACGCCGGGCGGGGACGGGCTCGACGGCTGTGGCGGCGGCGGCGGTGGCATGGGCGGGCGCAGGCCCGACGCCATGCTCACCTGTGATGCCGAGGGCGGCGGTGGCGGTGGCGGCGGCAGCGGCGGACGGGCCGGCTACGGCGGACAGGAAGGAATCGGCGGCGGTGGCTCCATCGCCCTCCTGCTCCACAAATCCTCCATCCAGGTGGTGGCCGGTGTGATGACGGCGGGTAACGGCGGCAAGGGAGGCAACGGCGGCAGCGGTGGTGCCGGAGGGCCTGGCGGCAAGGGGGGAGCCGGGGCGGGCGGTTACGAAGGGTCGGCCAGCGGCGGCAACGGCGGCCATGGCGGTAAGGGGGGCAACGGCGGCGCGGCCGGCGGCGGTGCCGGAGGAGTCAGCGCTGCGGTCCTGCACGACTCCGCCAGCAAGCCGATGCTCACCAACGTGAAGCTGAAGGTTGGAACAGGAGGCGCAGGCGGACTGGCCGGGAAGCACCCGGACGGCACCGCAGGCAGCGGAAACGGCGTTGCTGGTGCGGCCCAGACGGTCGTGGTGGACTGAGAATCCGCCCCTACTTCCGGTTCTCTTCCTCGATCTTCGCTACCCACTTCTCGAGGCGCTTGCCCACGAGGTCTTTGGCCCCGAGCCCCACGGCCAGGCCAAAGCCCAGGCAGAGGGAGGCCAGGATCAGGAGGAAGCCCTTGGAGATGAGCTCCGTCTCGATTCCGAGCTGCTGGAGCGCAGTGAGCACCACGAAGATCACCAGGATGTAGCGCAGGATCTGGCCCAGCAGCGCTGCATACATCATCTCGGCGTTGGCCGCGGCCGTGCGCACCAGGTCACCGACGAATGCCGCCAGGTAGAGCCCGAGAATCAGGATCACGAGCGAGACGAAGATGCGGGGCAGGAAGGGAACCAGCGTCGTGGACAACCCCACCTCGATGTTCCACACCTTCATCACGATGATCAGCAGCACGATGATGCCGATCCAGTAGACCAGCGCCCCCAGCAGGTCCACCGCATCCTGCTTGAGGCCTCCCTTCTTCAGGAACGCCTCGATACCCGCTTTTTCCGCCACCAGGTCGAGGCGGGCGATGCGCAGCCCTCGAACCAGAAGCGCCCGGACGGCCCGGCACACCAGCCAGCCGCCCAGCAGGATGACGAGGGTGGCCAGCAGCCTCGGGCCGCTTGCCACGAACAGGTCACCCAGTCGAACCAACGGATCCACTATCGCATCCCACATGGTCCCACTCCTTTCCGCCGGTTGGGCGGTTTGTGAAGATCGAGGCCACAGTAGCCCGGAACGAGACCGCCGTCGAAAAAACGGACAATGGGGGTGGAACTGGCGTTGTTTTTTCCCTTGACACTCCATCCGACACATGAATAGTGAAGACAAGGTGGGATAGGTAGGGTGGTCGTAAAGGAAAGGACCATGAAGCGCCTGTTGAGAGGTCGGCTGGAGTTTTGCCGAGCGTTCCTTAGTGTTTTGTTTTGCCTGCTGGTCGCCCCCCCCCCCCCCCACTATTAGCAGAATGTGATGATTCGCTGGGTGCCGCGTCGGCACTCATACAGAAGCTGAGTTGGCATGGCCCCTGCATCGATGCCACCGACTGCGACGACGGCAATCCCTGTACCTCGGATGCATGCCTGCCCACCGGAAGTTGCGAGAATGCACCCGACGGCGACTGCTGCCGTTTCGATGCCGACTGCGACGACGGCGACCCGTGCACGCTCGATGCCTGCCATTCCGCCGGAGGGCCGTTGCACTGCGTTCACGTGGCGGCCTACCCCGGATGCTGCACCGCGGCCCACTCGTTGGCCTGCACGCTCCAGAACGACCCTTGCCGCTCGAGCCAGTGCGATAGCTTGGCCTGGACCGCCCTGCTGCAGGGCTGGACCCCGGCCGGACCGGATCCCCTGGCCGCGCCTTTGTTGCAGAGCTACGGCTGGTGCGACCGGATTCCGGGATGCTGTACCCAGGACCTGGACTGCAACGATCTGAACTGGACTACCTTCGACCGCTGTGACGTCGAGGACAACACGTGTACCTTCCTGCCCGCGTCCCAGTGGTGCCCGGATCCGTCCGGTCCTTGTGCCGGGCTTCCGGAGGGCAGGCACGTGGTGACGGTGCCGGGGGTGACGTTGACGCGGGTGATCGAGTGCCGGCCGACCTCGCCGGACTGTCGGGCGTGGTGGCTGTCGGGGTATTGCATCGCCCCTGGGTTCTGCGTGTCGGAGGGCCAGAGCACGGCCTGCTGCCGCACCGATGCGGACTGCAACGACCAGGACCTGTTGACCGACGATCATTGCGTAGCGGCCACCTGCCTGGTGAAGGACGACGGAGGCACCACGATCTCGACCGAGCAGGGGAAGTGCGTGCATACGCCTTCCATCGGTTCGTGCCGCAACGTCACGGACTGCACGACCTCCCCGGTGGACTTCTGCAAGATGCTTCAAGGAGTCCCCCACTGCTACTCCCCGCAACCATCCGGCGTGGCCTTGCCGGTGCTCTGCGGGGCAGGGGACCAGTGCCAGACGTTGGACCGGTCGTGCGTGGACGACTCCGAGTGTGGAACCGGCACGAGCTGTCTGACCGGAATCTGCGTTCGGCAAAGCGGCATGTTGCCGGGCAAGTGCGTGTACCTGCCATCGGGCTTCTCGGATCCCGCGGTGGTCACCCCTGCGGTGCAGGTGTGCATCAAGACCCAGTGCATGGCGGCTCCGGGCCAGTGCAACGGTGTGGTCTGCCCGCTGGACTTCCCGGGCTGGTCCGGGAGCTGCCCCGCCGGTTTCGATGCGTCCCTTGCCTGCACGCAATACTCGAACGACTATGCCGGGTGCGTGGCCGACTGCGTCGGACCGGTCCCTGGACATTGCTGCGGCATCGACGAAGACTGCGATGACCAGGATCCGGCCACTGCAAACCGGTGCGAGAACGGCATCTGCCGGTACCCGGAGAAGATCCCATGTGAGACCGTCCAGAACTGCTTCGACGGCTCCTGCCAATGCCTGGACGGGCCTTCGTGCACGCAGGGGCAGTGCTACGGGGCCTGTGTGGGCCTGTGGGAATGCCGCGACAACAGTGCTGTCGGACAGCCGAACTACTGTATTCCCCTGGAAGTGGCCCCGGAGGGGGCGGACTGCGATTTCTTCAAAGGGGCCTGCTTCAGCGACGGAACGTGCAACTCCCTGGGAGAGTGCCTCCAGGACGGGCCGTGGGCGGGGGTGTGCGAGCCCAAGGACGACAACCCGTGCAGGATCGAGCAACCCTGCCAGGGCCCGGAGGACTGCACCACTGATTCGGCGGCGAACGCTCCGGCCGGGACGCCGTGTGCGGGGCATGACATCGAGGCAGCGGATCCTCTCCATCCGTTGGACAGGGAATGCCTGGCCTGGGTGTGCTCCGGCGACGGCCAGTGCGTGCCGCTGAACGACGACGGTTTACCCTTCGTGCCCGGTGTGGACGCGACCAACCAGTACAACGGGATTCCGTGCGACGCGGACGATTGGTGCTGGATCTCGCATTGCTGGGGGGGAACCTGCCAGCAGGTGCTGCCGATGGTCGATACCGCCCCGTGCACGGTGGCGGGCGAGGACCCGTGCCGTGTGCACCAGTGCCTCGACGGGCAATGCACCTTCGTGACGCAGGCCCTTGACGGCGAACCGTGCATGTCCTCCGGAGGCGGGGCCGGGACGTGTCAGGCCGGCGAGTGCGTTCCGGATGCTGCGCCGGTCGATTGGACCGGGTGCGTAGGCTCCGAGCCTTGCATCGAGTACGTCTGGCTCGCAGGCGAATGCACAGGCCTGAAGAACCACCTGCCTGACGGGACCGCCTGCGCCTCCCCCGACCCTTGTCAGACGTGGCAATGCCAGGGAGGGGAGTGCCGCTTCCACCAAGCGGCAACGCCTCCCGCTGCCTGCAACTGGCATCGGGGCTGCGCGCCCCGGCAGTGCCAGGGGAGCCGCTGTTCGGGTCCAGGCGGAGAGCCGGACGAAGAGCTTTGCCAGGCCCTGGGGACCTGCACGAACTGGTATTGCGTGCTGGGGCTGTGCTGGCACACACCCCCCTATTGCCCGGACAACGACTGGTGCACCATCGAGTATTGCGGCCCGAACTGGGACTCGTGCTTCGACTTGCCCCTGGACTGCAACGACGGCAATCCCTGCACCGACGACTCGTGCGACCCGCAGGCCGGGTGCATCCACGTCCCCAACTTGGCCCCTTGCAGCGACGGCAACGCGTGCACGGTCGGCGACTACTGCGCTGCGGCGCTCTGCCAGGCTGGCGCTCCGGCCGACTGCGACGACCAGAACTCCTGCACAGTGGACGGCTGCAACCCGGGCACGGGCTGTACGCACGCGACGCTCAATTGCGACGATCTGAACGTGTGCACGGACGATTCGTGCATCATTGCGACCGGTTGCCAGTTTGTCCCGAACAGCGCCCCGTGCGATGACGGGCTTGCGTGCACTGAAGGGGACTCCTGCAGCAACGGCCAGTGCCGGCCCGGCCACTGGAGATACTGCGGCGACACCGGCAATCCGTGCCTGGTACATCCTTGCGAGCCGCTCGAAGGCTGCCAGGGAGAACTGGTCCCGCTTCCTGCCGGAACGCCGTGCAACGCGGGAAACTCGTGCCAGGCGAGCGCATGCGACGGTTCCGGGACATGCGTGCCGGATCCGGTGTACCCGGTCGCTCCGTCCGGAACTCCTTGCCTTCCGGGTAGCTCGGTGGACCCGTGTGGGATCTACCAGTGCAGCCAGGGTGAATGCGTTGCCGTCTCCACCGCACCGAACGGAACCCCCTGCGACGAGGAGTGCGGCGCGGGTCATTGCCTTTCCGGCGTCTGTATCCTGGACGTCCTTCTCCCTGCCGGCTCGGATTGCATGGGGCCAGAGGACTGCACCTCGTACGCCTGTGACGCGTTTGGCGAGTGTCTGTCTCTCGGGCAGGCCGACGACGGAGCGGCTTGCACGCCGCGTGACCCCTGTCAGAACTGGCGGTGTAAGGGGGGCGTGTGCACGCCACATTCCCTGCAAGCCCAGGGCACTGCCTGCAATCGGTCCGGGAGTTGCCGCCTATGGTCCTGCGGCGAAACCGGCTTCTGCGATCTCCCCGGCGAGTCGGCGGGGGGCCAGCTCTGCCCCTCGCCAAACGGATGCGCCACTCGGACCTGCACGCCCGAGGCTCTGTGCGTTGCCACGGGTTCCACCTGTTCCGACGGAGTCGAGTGCAACCGCGACTACTGCCATGTGCCCAGCACCCAGTGCTTCTACGTGCAGAAGCAGGTCCCCGAAGAGGGGACGTGCCTGGACGGCTCGATTTGTACAGTGGACGTGTGCGAACCCTTCGTGGGTTGTACGCATACGGACAAGCCCGACGGCACAACATGCGTCCAGTGGGAACTCTGCATGACCCCCCAGGGAACCTGCCAGGAGGGCGAGTGCGTCCGGGCACCCAAGGACTGCGGCGATGCGGACCCATGCACGGTGGACTGGTGCGATGAGGTCGGCCTCTGTCAGCACGCGGCTGCACAGGATGGGGGCCCATGCCAGGGTCCGAATCACTGCCTCGACGGCGACACATGCCTTGCTGGAGAGTGTCAGGACGGGGCAGTGCCTGTCTCGTGCGACGACAGCAATGTCTGCACCGTGGACTCCTGCGATCCTGGAACGGGCTGCGTCCACTCCCCTGCACCCGAACCGCTGCCGTGTGATGACGGCAAGAGCTGCACCGAGAACGACGTTTGCTCCGCGGGCGCATGCCATGGAACCCCGAATGATGCGCTATGCACGTTCTACGCGGAAGACCCGTGCCGTCAGGATCGGTGTGAGGTGTACGGTTGTGGATTCGTGTTCGTGAACGGACCGTGCAACGACGGGGTGTACTGCACCTCGAACGACACCTGCGACTACGGCACGTGCGAGGGCACTCCCTCGGACGATTTGTGCGACGACGGGAACCCTTGCACCGACGATGCCTGCTCGGGGGAGTCAGGATGTGTGCACCTCCCCAACGCTCTGTCGTGCGACGACGGTTTTGCCTGCTCGCAGCCCGACCAGTGCATCGGCGGAATATGTATCAGCATCTTCCCGCCGGCAGTCGCCTGGGTGCACGGGCATGTGTTCGACAGCCGGACCGGCACCGGTCTGCCCGGCGTCCTCGTCTCGCTTGCCCCCGCATCACCTGCGGACTGCCCATCGTCAGCGGGTGTCGTGAGTCTGGGCGACGGGACCTTCGAGCTGCCGTTGTCCGCTGTGGGCCTCTACCAACTCCAGTTTGCCAGGCCCGGCTTCGTCACCGCCCAGCGCCGGGTGGAAGCAGCGGGGACGCACACCGGCATGCAGCCCGTACGACTGACGCCGCAGGATCTCCAGGTGGCTTCGCTCCTCTCGGGCCACCCCACTGACCAGACCGTCAGCCTGAGCAACGACATCGTCCAGGTCGAAATGCCCGCTCAGGTCGAGGCCCGGGTGAACGGACAGGCAGTGCCCTCCGTGCAGGTCCGCTCGACCTGGTTCATCAGCGGCGACGAGCTTCCCGGACCGCTTCCGGCGACGTCGCACTTCACGTACGCCCTGGACCTCCAGCCCGAGGGAACCAGCTTCGTCAGCACGGCCGTCGGCTCTGAAGGGGAACCGAGAAAGGTCAAGGTCCGCATCCCCAATGCCATGGATGGGTTCGAAGGCAGCTTCGCCGTGGGCACCCACATCCCCGTCGGCTGGTGGAACCCGGCCACGGGGCTATGGCAGCACTACGCGATGGCCACGGTGCTGAGTGAGCAGTGGATCGAGTTCGAGACCGACCACTTCTCGAGCTTCGACATCAACCTGCCGGCGTTCCCCAGCTTTGGTAGTGGGAACGGTCCCACGGCCATCAGCGGCGGCGGTCGACGCACCGGTGCCGGCGCCGGTGCCGGTGCAGCGGGGGGGCGTGGAGGGAACGGCCCATGGTCCGGCGAAGGTGACGGGCCAGGAGGAGGCGGCGGAGGAAGCGGCAACGGAGGTAGCGGCAACGGAGGCAATGCCGGGGACAGTGCGGACGACGACCAGCCCAACGAACCCGAATGCGGTGCCGACGCGGGCGGGTCCGCAATCGGAAGGGCCGAAGGGGATCTGGCCGTTTCGCTCGCCCTCCCCGGAGTCCGTTGGGGGGGACGCAACTTCGCTGCTTCCCTGGTCTACGACTCCCTGACGGCTGCACCGCAGGTCTACCTTGGTACTCGACTGGACCTGACGAACCTGGAATGGGAGTGGTTCCCGGGTCTCGTGCGGTTCGATTGGTCGTTTGGCGGCAAAGCAGGGAGGGTCCACTACGCCACGGACTACACGGTCAAGCAGTACACTCCGGGGATTCTCCTGGATGCCGTGACCCCGACCGGCCAGCCATTGGGGACCGGCCTGTACCCCTACGAGGCTGCGGTCTCGACCCAGTATGACCCGCTCTACTTCTGGACCGAGCGGTTCGGTGCCCCGCCAAAGGGAGGACCGGCGGCTCGAAAAGTGCGGGAGAAGGTATGGGTCACCAAGGGATTCAAGGACTTCGTTCCGGTCGTAGATCGAAGCTCGAGTCCATTCGGTGCAGGCTGGAGCCTGGCAGGTCTGATGGAGTTGAAGTTCGACTCCGCCAGCGGCCAGCACCTGCTCGTGGAGGGGGCGACATCGTACCGCATCGAGCAACTCCGCCGCATGCACCGCGTCGGAGGCCAGGATTCCGGCATGGACCTTTCTGCCGGAGATGGTTTCCCGGCCGTGACTGCCAGGTTCTCGGACCCCGGGCACATCGCCGTGGATGCCGAAGGCAACGTATTCGTGAGCGAAAGTGAGAGAATCCGCCGGATCTCCGCATCCGGCCTCGTGGAAACCGTTGCCGGTTGTGGCAAGCCGGAGGAATGCGAGGCCAGGTACGAGGAGGACTGGTGCACCCCAACCTCGACGGACGACTGTGCCGGCTGGCCTGCGACGCACGTGTACCTGCATCAGATCCGAACTCCCCGAATCTCGTCCGCAGGCGAGCTGTACTTCAGCCAGGTGGGAGGCAACGACGGCAACGTCATCTCCTCACCGCAGATCCTCCGCAAGGTGGACACCGGCGGCATCCTGCTGACCGTCGCAGGGAGCGTGTATGACATCTCGTGGGAGGGTGCCTACGTGTGCAGGAAGGGGCAACTCCAATGGGACTGCAAGGATCTGCCTGTGTACCAGCCGATGGCCATCGATATCGAGGAGACGGCCGACGGCGTGATCGTGTACTACGCCAACAACAGCCGCTTCACAGAGAACTGCGCTGTCGGCCCATGTTTCGAGCTCAGGAGATTGCGGCCGGGACTTCCGCCGGATTCCCCGGACCTGCTGTTCCCGGCCGGAGCGCCGGGCATCTACCGCCCCCGGGACCTCCGCCTGGCCCGGCCAGGTCAACTCCTCCTGGCCGAATTCGAGGCCAGGAAGGTCCGGTCGTTCTTCCTGCCGGACGGTCCGCTCGCAGCCAATCACCCGGATGGCCCGTTGGCCGACTTCGCGGGCAACGGCCAATGCCCACCGACAGGCCCGACTCCTCCCGACGCCAAGGCATACGAAGTCCCCATCTGCAAACCGGACGGCTTGGCGCTGGACCCTGAAGGCAACGTGTACGTCTCGGCCATTGGCAGCGGGTTACCCGGTATCGTGGTGCGGGTACGCACCACCGTCACGTCGGGGGAGTTGAGGCCGGGGAGCATCCAGACTGTGGCCGGAACGCCAAGCACGGGTGAGACGCAGGTGGTGGAGGGGCTGGCCGCTGCAGCCGCCAGGTTCTACCAGCCCAGGGGCGTCGCCTGGAATCCGGCCACCCGCTCCCTCGTGCTGGTCGTCCACGACACCCGCACCCTGTGGGACCTGCGGTTTGCCCCCCTCTTCTCTGGCCTGCGCTTTGTCGGGCTGTCCGAAAGAAACCCGACGACGACCGATCCCTCCCGCTGGATCCTGGACGAAAGGAACGGCGTCCAGCACCGCTTCGACACACAAGGCCGGTTGCTGAAAACACTTGGTCGCAGGGGGGACGAGCTCTCGGTGCAGTACGACCCCACGCTCGGACACGTCCAGTCAGTGACCTTCCCCGGCGGGGAAAAGACGCTCTTTGCCTACAACAACGGGAAACTGACTTCCGCCGTTCTGGATGCCGACTGCGGTGCCCACTGCCCTGAAGTCCACTTCACGGTCGATCCGGGAGGGGATCTTATCACGGCAAGCCTGCCTGGAACCCCGCAACCCGAGCTCAGGCAGTTCCACTATGATGAAGCGCACCGGCTTGTCCGGCGCTACCACGGCCAGCGTATCGAAAGCCCGGCCGAACCCGACCGCTACGTGGAGTACACCTTCAATCCAGTCGGGATGTTGGCAGCCGTGACGTTCCATGACGTGGACCTCGAGGGGCACGCTACGGAAGTGGACAACCGAATCTACACGCACTCCCGGGAACACGGCCTGGTCAACGCCAACCCCGGTTTCGGCACTGTGCAATCCCCCATCCCCGTCAATCCCGATGTCGGCTGGGACTCCGTGATTGATGCGGTCGGAACCACCACCCTGACACGGCTCGACCCGCAAGGCCGCACCCTCGAAGTCCGGCGCAGCTCGATCCTGCCGGATTCCGATGTCGCCCGTACCGTCTACGACCGAAACGCCTCCGGCTTCATCACCCGGATGTGCTACTTCGGCAGCGAGGACTCCCCCGACTGCGACTACGAGGAGACCTATGAGTACGACAGCCTCGACAACCTGGCATCCGTGACCGTGGTAGACCCGTTCAGCGATGACTTCTCCGAATGGCAGTATTTCTACTCCGTGCGCGAAACGACCGTCGAGAACCACGATGTCTCCTTCACGCTGAACGGCATGGTACGGAATCCAGCCGGCGAGCTGCTGAGCCGAACCTACGATGAATTCGGGAACCTGCTGGAACTCCAACTGGCCTCAGCATGGCACACTGACGACGCTACGAAGCTTCCTGTGGTCGATTCCGCCCGCACGGCCCGCTGGGAATACGTTGTCCACCCGGAATACGGCCTGCCCGATGCGGCCTATGACCCGGTCTGCAATGCCACGCAGACGCCGGAAACATGCAAGACCGTCTTTACTTACGACGGCAAACGTAACCTCCGGAAGATCGACCCTGCAGACGAATCGTGGACCGAGTTGACCCGGGATCCGTCCCGGGGCTGGGTCACACAGGTCAAGGAGCCCGTACTTTCCGGCCCCGCCCCCGGCAGCCTCACGACGGCCACCTGGACCATCCAGCGCGACGACTGGGGCCGGCCGATCGCTATTTCCGGGCCCGCCACAGGCACCACCGATCTGAAGTGGACCGACCAGTTGACCGGCTCCGGCTGCGCATCCTGCTCGGCCGGAGACAAGCTGGCCGAGGTCGTCGGTCCGGCTCCGGGCGGCGGCCAGACGGCCCGGCCGCTTGCGAAATACGCCTACGATCTCGCCGGCCGCCTGCTTCGCACGCAGACCGGCTTCCGAGTCCCTGAAAACCCGAATGGGATCACTCCCGTTCGTTCCGTGCGCTACGTCCGCGACGGGGCCGGCCGCGTAGCCGGCATGCAGGTGGAAGGCACGCAAACCGAAATGTCCGCAACGTACGGCGAGGATTCCGGCCTGCTCGATTCCCTCTCGGTCGCACTGGGAGGCGGCCAGTCGCTGGACTGGCTGTACGAGCACGACCTGCTGGACCGCCCCTCGATAGTGACTGCGCCCGATGGCGGAGAGTGGAGCTACGAATACGACTACCTGTCTGGAGTCACGCAGGTATCCGAGGCCGGCACCGGCCGTACGACCCGGTTCGAGCGGGACGGGGTCGGTCGCATGACCGCACGGATCCTCGAGGATGGGCTGCCTGCTACTTCCGACCCCATTTGGACCTACGCCTACGACGCCGTCGGCCGGTTCGTGAAGCTCCATGCCCCGACGGATCTGCCCGATGACCCCGAGAGCCCGTCCGACGACCCCGGCACCAGACTGCACCGGAACGCTGCCGGCCAGGTCACCCAGATCTCTCGCGACCAGGTGCCGGTGGACCAGAGCGTCCAGGACGGGGTCGGCCGCACCACCCAGGTCTCCCGCACTACCGACGGCCTCGAAACCCGGTACAACTTCGGCTACAACGATGCATCCGCATTGGGCTCCATCCGGGCCTCGTGGCGCACGGGCATGCCACTGCTGGAAACGCTGGCCATCGAGCACCGGTACCTCTATGATGGGGCCGGCAGGCGGGCCACTTTAGAGGCGTGGCATGACACGCCAGGGCACTTTACGACCGGGCCACAGCTTGCCGTGACCTACGGCTACGACGAGGCCGGCCGCCTCGACGAGGTTGCAGTGCAGGTGCCAACCACACCACCCGGAACGTCTTTGCAAGGCAGCGTCGCCCTGGCACGGGATGCAGCGGGCCGGCTGGAGCGGATGGACTTCGTGTCGCCCGACGGGCAGGCCCAGCCCGTCGTCCGCAAGCGCACGGTCGTCTCCTACGAGCCCGCTTCCTCCCGCCTCAAGACGCTCAAGACCGGCGACCCCGTCCCGAACAGCAACACCGTGACCACCCCGTACCTCGTGGACCTGACCTACTCCTACGACCCGGCGGGTCGCATCACGGCCCAGGAGACGGGCACCCAGGGGCAGGCGGGCTGGTGGAAACGCAGCTACGCCTACGATCCGGCATCCCGACTGACCGAGGCGCTGGACTTCTTCCCCTCTACCGAACAACCGCTGCCCTGGCTCAACCGCTGGGCGTGGACTTACAACACGGCCGGGGAACGCACCGGCCAGATGGTGCAGTTCGACCCGCCGCCGCAGGGCAACCCGCCCACGAATCCGCCCCCCTCGACCCTGCTCGACGAGGGCTACCAGTGGGATGCCTACGGCGTGCTGGACAAGACCCACCCCGCCGACAGCCCGGCCGGCACCGTCGACGACTTCACGTTCGATGCAGCGGGCAACCTCCAGACCCTGGTCCAAGCCGACGGAACGGTCTTATCGTTCTCCTACGACCCGAGCCGCCGCACGAAGACCATCTCCGTCGGCGGCACCGGGGCGAATTCCGACGGCACGATCGTCACCTACCGCTATGGCCCGGACGAGCGCCTCACTCAGCGCACCGTGGATGTCGCGGGCAACGGAACGATCGACTTCGTCCGGCGCTACTTCAGCGACGGCCTGATCTCGTGGGAGATCGACGGGACCTCAGGCAACCTCCTCCGTGCCGTGGTCTTCCTGCCGGACGGCTTCACGCCGCTGTTCATCGTGAACTTCGCACTGCCGCCGCCGACCCCGCCGGAGGACCCTCCGGCCCCTCAGCCCGGGACGATCTACTTCGTACACAACGACCACCTGTCAATGCCCAAGGCCGTGACCGATCTCACGGGCATCCCCGTATGGCTCGCTCGACATGCTCCGTTCGGCCAGGTGCAGGAACTCTGCGGCACCGGCGGCACTCCGGCCCCGTCCGGCCCGCCGGTCCCCGGCCCGTGCTCGTTCCAACAGCCCTTGCGGTTCCCGGGGCAGGTGGACCAGCGGGAGGCCCATCCGGGACTGGCGGGCGTCTGGTACAACTGGCACCGGTTCTACCTGCCGAAGTGGGGGATGTATTCGAGGAGGGATCCGATTGCCCGGGTGGACGGGAGGGAGTTCGGGTATGTGGGGGGGCGTCCTGTCTGGGCAGTTGACCCCAAGGGGCTGTACGTAGGCTATGCATTCTCACAGATGTGGGGAGATTCCGACTTCCTCGACCCCGTGGCCGACTGGCTGGAATCTTTTCTGAACGGCGACTGGCTGCCGTCAGCAATGCCAACGGACATCAGAAGCCGCTACTCCAATATGGATGGCCCTTCCCAGCAAGTCGCTGATTGGAAGGCCGACACAGCCGATTGGACCAATAAGTTCTCGCTTGCAGAGGCAGCGGCTACGGTTCTGGGAGGCGTATGCGGTTCAGCGGCGAACGTGGTCAGGACGGGCCCCTCCGGGAAGACCCTGCAGAAAGGGGGGCACACCATCAGCAAGCAGACGGCAGAGGCGCTTGGGTTATCCAGGGAACAGGCAAAGAATGGGCTTGAGGCCCTGAAGAAGTTCGAGGGCGTACAGAACAAGGCCCACGGACCTATCATGGAAAACGGCGACGTGTTCGACCCTAACGGAATCTATATTGGAAATATATATGAACACATCAAGTAAACAACGACAAGTGGAACGCAAATGACAACGCATGTGTCGTGGGTAGTGAGCGGTTCAGATTTTGAGCCTGACATCATTTCGGATCTTCTTGGCGTTAAGCCTTCTTGGTCTCACAAAAAGGGGGCTATGTCAGTTGATAAGAGGACTGGCAGAAAGACCGTAAAACCATGGTCAGTTTGGGGGGTTTCGTCAGAAGCTGTTGTTGCATCAATCGAGCTTGATGATCATATTGCATTTATACTCAATGCTCTAGCCGGCCTTCATACAGCAGAATCGCCAACACCGCTCCCGCTGAACACTGTCAGGCTTACAACGATTTGGTGTGAGCCAGGCGTGGACCGTTCGTCGTATGGCCTATCACCAAAAAATCTGTCCATTTTGTGCTGTTTATCAGATGAAATTACCTTAGTCTGCCTGCCCTCCCGTGACAACGGGCGGGATGAATAGTGTTCGCGGACGACAACGTGCTGCGGGGGTGCGGAGCGACAGCCCATCGCCTCCCGACGGGACTCCTGCTCTCGTTCCGCTGGTGGGCGGGTGCGAGACGTCGTGCGTGCCTCCTCCCGGAGCACCTGGGGACATAGCACTCGACTACCCCACGGCACTCACACCGGACCGGTCGGGCAATTTCTACGTTTCGACTTACCGAGTCAACAACAGCAGCATGGTTGTCCGTTTCCAGGTAGGGCCGGATGGCGGCGGGGCGCTCGAGGCCGGCTACGTGAGCATCGTGGCCGGCATACAGGATCCTGCCGTCGAAGTACCCACTCCGGACGAGGGTCTCGAGGCCGCAAAGGTGAAGTTCTCCTCGGTCACCGGTGTGGCCTGGAATGCCCTGGACGCCGCTCTGATTGTCGGAGCAGGTGCTTCCGGCGACATCTGGGAAGTCCGCCAGCTTCCGCAGTTCCCCGATCGCCGTTTCACGAAGCTGTCCGAACGCACCCCGACCGAGGACCCGACGAGGTGGATCCTGGATGAACGGAACGGCACGCAGCACCGGTTCGACGCGGCAGGAAGGCACCGGCGCTCGCTGGATCGGTGGGGAAACCAGAGGAGCTACGACTACGACGGGCTGGGAAGGCTCACGACGGTCAACTGGCCCGGCGGCTCGCAGACCGTCCTCAACTATGCCGACAGCCACGTCCAGACAGCCTCGCTGGTGCCCGCAGGGGGCGGCAACGGTCCGGTCGTGACGTTCGACATCGACGGCTCCGGCGATCTGGTCTCCCTCGAATCCGGGACCGACTTCAAGCGGCAGTTCGAGTACGACGAATCGCACCGGCTCACGGCCCGCTACCACGGCGACGCGGTCACGCCCCCGGCCTTTCCTGCCCGGTACGTCGAGTACACCTACGACCACGGCATGGTCGGCAGCGTCACGTTCCACGACACCGATGCCGACGGGCAGCCCGTTCCGGAAGTCGTGAATCGTGTCTACACCCACTCCCGGGAGCACGGGCTGGTCAACGAGGCACCCGCCGGTACCGGGACGCCGACGACCCCGATCGCGGTCGACTCCGACGTCGGCTGGGACTCCGTGCTCGACGCTGTGGGTATCGAAACGCGGACCCGGCTCGACCCGAAGGGCCGTACTCTGGAGGTCGAACGCATCACGGGTTCCGAAACCGCCCGGACCGTCTACCAGAGGAACGCTTCCGGTTTCATCACGCAGATGTGCTACTACGGCAGCCAGGCATCGTCCGCCTGCGACTACGAGGAAACCTACGACTACGACGACCTGGGCAACCTCACGACGGTCACCGTGCATGACCCGGAAAGCCCGGCCTCATCCCAGTGGACCTACTACTACGCTGCCGGGGAACAGACCGTGGAGGGGCACGATGTCGAATTCACGCTCGGTGCCATGGTCGTCAACCCGGAAGGCGAGCTGCTCAGCCGTACGTACGATGACTTCGGCAATCTCACGGAGCTTCAGTTGGCAACGGCGTGGCACGAGGACGAGCAGACCGGCCTGCCCGTGGTCGATTCCTCCAACCGGGCCCTCTGGAACTACGGTGCCTTCCCCGAGCAGGGCCTGCCCTTCAAGGCCTATTCTCCAGTCTGCACGGCAGCCCAGGTCCCGGAAGATTGCAGGACGGTCTTCACCTACGACAACAATCGCAATCTCACGAAGGTGGACCCCGCAGACGAATCCTACACGGAGCTGACCCGCAACCCGGCCCGGGGCTGGGTCACCGGCATTGCAGAGCCCGTATTCGTCGGAGGCGACCCCGGAGCGCTTGCCGAGGCCGACTGGACCCTCCAGCGCGACGACTGGGGGCGCCCGATCGCGGTTTCCGGACCTTCCACCGGCACGACGAACCTCGTCTGGACCGACCCGCTGACCGGGGGCGGCTGCGCCTCCTGCTCGGCCGGGGACAAGCTGGCCGAGGTGGTCGGCCCCGCAGCCGGTGGCCAGACGGCCCGGCCGCTCACAAAGTACGCCTATGACCTGGCCGGCCGACTGCTTCGCACGCGGACCGGCTTCCGGGAAACCGATCCGAACCCGAACGACGTGTTCGTCCGCTCCGTGACGTACGTCCGCGACGGGGCCGGCCGAGTGACCGGCATGCAAGTGGACGGCACACAGACCATCATGTCCGCCGTGTATGGGGAGGATTCCGGCCTGCTCGAGTCCCTATCGGTCGCGCTGGGAGGCGGCCAGTCGCTGGAATGGCTCTACGAGCACGACCTCCTCGACCGGCCGTCGCTCGTCGTCGCTCCGGACGACGGGCATTGGGAGTACGACTACGACTTCCTTTCCGGCGTGACGCAGGTCACGGAGACCGGCACCGGCCGCACGACCCGGTTCGAACGGGACGGGGTCGGCCGCATCACCAAACGCATCCTGGACGACGGGGTGACGCAGAACCCGGAAACAGACCCCGTATGGTCCTATGCCTACGACAGCATCGGGCAATTCGTGGACCTCCAGGAGCCGACCGGGAAGACCACGACTCTCTCCCGCAACGCCAACGGCGCGATCACCGGGATCCTGCGCAACGGAAACCCGGTCGATGCCAGCGAGCACGACGGGTACAACCGCACGACGCAGGTCTCCCGCACCACCGACGGCCTGGAGACCCGGTACGACTTCACCTACAACGATGCCTCCGCCCTGTCCTCCATCCGACCCTCCTGGCACACCGGCAACCCCGTCGTCGAAACCCTGGCCCTGAAACACCGCTACTTGTATGATGGGGCCGGAAGGCCGGCCGCGGTGGAGGCATGGCATGATACGCCCGGACACTTTGCGACCGGGGTGCAGCTTGCGATGTCCTACCACTACGACAACGCCGGCCGCCTCGATGAGGTAGCCGTGGTTGCACCAGCCACTCCCACCGGGAGTTCTCTGCAAGGCCGTGTCGCCCTGGCACGGGATGCCGCGGGCCGGCTGGAACGTCTGGACTTCAAGTCCCGGGACATCGAGGACAGCAACGGGAACGGCAACACGCTCGAGTACGTGGTCCGCAAGCGCACGGTCGTCTCCTACGAGCCCGCTTCCTCCCGTCTCAAGACGATCAAGACCGGGAACCCCGGGCCGAACAACACCGTGCCCGCTCCCGACCTGGTCGACCTGACCTACACCTACGATCCCGCCGGCCGGATCACGGCCCAGGAGACCGCCACGCCCGAAGCCCCGGGCTGGTGGAAACGCACCTACGCCTACGATCCGGCCTCTCGGCTGACCGAGGCGCTGGACTACGTCCCGTCCACGGAGAATCCGCTGCCCTGGCTCAACCGATGGGCCTGGACCTACAATACCGCCGGGGAACGCACGGGGCAGACCGTGCAGTTCGATGCCCCGGGCGGAACGCCCCTGCAGACATCCCTCGACGAGGGCTACTCCTGGGATGCCTACGGCGTGCTCGACAAGACCCACCCAACCGGCAGCCCGGCCGGCACGCTCGACGACTTCACGTTCGATGCCGCTGGGAATCTCCAGACCCTGGTCCAGGCCGACGGCACGACGCTGACCTTCGCCTACGACCCGAGCGGCCGCACGAAGACGATCACCGTCGGCGGCTCGGGCCCGAACTCCGACGGAACAATCGTCACCTACCGCTACGGCCCGGACGAGCGGCTCACCGAGCGCACCGTGGACCTGCTCGGCGACAGCACGATCGACTCCGTGACCCGGTATTTCAGCGACGGCCTGATCTCCTGGGAGATCGACGGCATCACCGGCAACCTCCTCCGTGCTGTTGTCTTCCTACTGGACGGGTTCACGCCGCTGATGATCGTGACCTTCGCACCGCCGCCGCCGACGGTTCCCCCGGCTCCCCCGGCCCCTCAGCCCGGCACGATCTACTTCGTGCAGAACGACCATCTCTCGACCCCAAAGGCCGTGACCGATCTCACCGGCACTCCGGTCTGGCTCGCCCGTCATGCCCCGTTCGGCCAGGTCGAGGAATTGTGCGGCCCCAACGGCGTGCCGAACCCGAGCGGCCCTCCGGTCCCCGGCCCGTGCTCGTTCCAACAGCCCTTGCGGTTCCCGGGGCAGGTGGACCAGCGGGAGGCCCATCCTGCATTGGCGGGCATCTGGTACAACTGGCACCGGTTCTACCTGCCGAAGTGGGGGATGTATTCGAGGAGGGATCCGAGAACCACACTCGCCAGTAAGTAGCCTGATGGGGGTCACCGCGGTGGAGGCATGTAGTGGAGAGACCGTCGGTGCGGGATGCGGATGTGCCGTGGGTCCGGCCCCCCTCCCGATCGATCCCGAGCCCTTGAACCCCCCGGACGGGGGGTGGCCCAGCGGCCTTGGCATTGCCTCGGCCTGGTATAGCCCCGGGTCCGGGAGCGGACCCGGGGTAGGCGAGCAGATGTGCCGTGGGCGCGGGATGCGGATCTGCCGTCGCAGAATGACCGGAGGCCGCATCGGCTGCTCTGTGCGCCTGTCAGGTCACAGGGATTCCCACTGCCGTGCTTGTCGCCCCGCCTCGGGGGGGGCGAAAACGCCGGAGGCGGACGAGCGGGGGGGGGCATGCGTTTCCCACGATCCCAGGGAAGCTCACAGCCCCCCCTCGGCCCCGCCGGCCGGTGCCGGCGGGGATCCTCCCCCAAGGGGGAAGCCAAGGACGGCATTGCCCGCGGCAACGGATGTGCCGGCGCACAGGGCAGCCGAGCCGACGGTACACGCCGCACCCTCGCAGGCCATCAGGTTGTCCGCTCCAACGGCCGAGGCGACGCCTCGGCCTTGTGTTGAGCGCCGACCTCTGGTAGTTGTTGCTCGGCTTCGTGGAGGGCAAGGATGCTGGATCCAAAGAACCTGTTTCAGAACCTGGAGAGGGCCAGAACCAAGCTGGCGCAGCGCCGGTCCAACGTGGATCTCGGCCAGTTCGAGCAGTTGTACCAGAAGCGGCTGGATGCGATCCGGACGTTCGAGGAGAACCGGGCGCTGCAGAATCGGCTGTCGCAGGACTTCAAGAAGGTCGCCCGGGACCCCGAGGCGGGGCCCCGGATGCGGGAGGAGCTCAAGGTCCTGTCCGACCGGATCCGGGAGCTCGAGAAGGAGGCGGCAGCAGCCGAGGCCGCGATCAACGAGTTCCTGCTTTTCGTTCCCAATCTGCCGCACGATTCCGTTCCCGTTGGCGAGAGCGAGGCGGACAACGTGGTCGTCCGGGTGGTCGGCGAGCCGAAGAAGCTCGACTTCGAGGCCAAGCCGCACTGGGAAGTCGGGCAGCGGGTCGGCGTGCTCGACCTGGAGACCGCGGCCAAGGTCAGCGGGGCCCGGTTTGCCCTGTACCGCGGGTACGGGGTGTACCTCGAGCTCGGCCTTGCCCGGTTCATGCTGGACGTGGCCCGGGAATCCGGCTACGAGCCGATCCTCCCGCCTTACATGGTGCTGCGGGAATCCATGATGGGGACCGGCCAGCTTCCCAAGTTCGAGGAAGAGGCGTTCAAGACGGACGACCTCTATCTGATCCCGACCGCAGAAGTACCGGTGACCAACATGCACCGGGACGAGATCCTGGACGGCGAGCGGCTTCCGATCCGCTACGTGGCCTACTCCTCCTGCTTCCGGAGGGAGGCGGGGGCCGCGGGAAGAGACACACGCGGTATCACCCGGGTGCATCAGTTCCAGAAGGTGGAGCTGGTGAAGTTCGCGACGCCCGAGACCTCCTACGACGAGCTCGAGAAGCTCGTGGGCAACGCTGAAGAGGTTCTCAAGAGGCTCGAGCTTCCGTACCGGGTCAGCGCCCTGTCCACCGGAGACATCGGGTTCTCGGCCGCCAAGTGCTACGACATCGAGGTCTGGCTCCCCGGCCAGAACACCTACCGCGAGATCTCCTCGTGCAGCAACTTCGAGGACTTCCAGGCCCGTCGGGCCGGCATCCGCTACCGGCCCGCCGGCGATCCCAAGGGCAAGCCCCGGTTCGTGCACACGCTCAACGGCTCGGGCCTCGCCATCGGCCGCACCATCGTGGCGCTCCTCGAGAACGGGCAGCAGGCTGACGGCAGCGTGGTGCTGCCCGAGGCACTGGTTCCGTACGTCGGCGTTCGGGTGCTCGAGCCCAGGTAGGAGGGGGGATCGAGCTACCCCCACCGCGGCTGCGCCGCGCCGCCCCCAAGGGGGCTGCCGCAGGGCCAACAGCAGATGTGCCTCCCAAGCTGCGACCTCCCCCGTTGGGAGAGGCTAGGAGGGGGGATCTACTTCTTCACCTGTTCCACCAGGGCCGCGATGACTTCTTCGACCGGGAGGCGGGTGACATCCTTGCGGGGCGGGGCCTTCTGGCCGCGGGCATCGGGTCCCAGGCCGGCCTTCTTGCGCTTCCCCAGGAGATCCTGGACCCACGGTTCCGGAACGAGCCGGAGATTGCCGAGGATCATGGCCTGCTGCTGCATGCGGGCCAGGTGCTCGACCAGCTCGAGGCGCAGATAGGCCTGCTCAATGTCGTTGCCGCAGGTGATGACGCCGTGATTGGAGAGCAGGATGGCATCGAAGAGGAGGCCGAGGTATCGGATCTGGGTGCGGGCCTCGAGGCCGCCCGGCGGAACGAGCGGGGCCAGGGGGATGCGGTCGCCCAGCGACACGACGGCCTCCGGGGTGATGCGCGGCTCGACCTCGATGCCTGCGACGGAGAATCCGGAGGCCACGGGCGGATGGGCGTGGATGACCGCCTGGGCATCTTCCCGGGTCTGGAAGTATTCGAGGTGGAGGCCGATCTCGGAGAAGGGGCGGTGGCGGCCGGACACGACCTTTCCCGTAGCGATCTCGACGACCAGGAGGTCCTCCTCGGTCACTTCCTTCTTGGAGAAGGCGGTGGGGGTCGTCAGGATGCGGTCCTTCCCGATGCGGATGGAGAGGTTGCCGTCGTGGTTGGCAACCCATCCCCGCTCCCAGATTCGCTGGGAGTACTTGACCAGTTCACGTCTCGCAGCCGGCATTTCCATGGGGCGTGTCTCCCGAAGTCTAGTGATCGAGGAATACGCTGAGGTCGGTCTGGGACAGAAGCCGCTGGGTAACCGACCCGAAGAAGAGCCGGTGAATGGCGGGCTTGCTGTAGGGACCGAGCAGAACGGTATCGGCCCCCACGTCCGCGGCGACGGCCTGGATGGCCTCGGACGGGTCCCCCTTGCAGAGAATGAGGGTTTCCGACGTGAAGCCATACGCCTCGGCCAGGCGCAGCCCGCGCTCGAGACGGTCGTGTGCGAGCGGCTCGTCCCGGTCGTTGGCGATGAGAGAGAGCAGGACCAGGCGCTTGACCAGGGCCGGCGGAATGAGCTGGAGGAAGGAGTGCAGGGCCCTCCAGCTCTGCGGGTGGCCGTCGAGCGCCGCAAGGACGGTACCGGGAGTAGTTCCCCCTCGCTTCTTGCCGATGACGAGGACCGGGCGGCTGCCCTTGTCCATGAGCTCGAAGACGAGGTCTACGCACTCCATCTCCCCGGGGACGGTCCCCGTGGCCAGGAGCACGAGGTCGTGGTCGAACGACTCGGCCAGGATTTCGGGGACGGTCTCGGCCTGGATGTCGAGGACGGTCGGGATGACTCCCTGGGCCGAGCATCGGGCACGGAAGTCCTCGGCACTCTCGTGGGCCTCCCGGATCTCGTCCTTGACCGCCTGCTCCCGGGCTTCCCGGGCCAGGTCGGCGGTGCCGATTCCCATGGGGACCGTGGAATGGAGGCGGGCCTTGATGTCGGCAATGGCCAGACCGGTAAGGTCCGCACCGGCCTCCTGTGCGAGGCGCAAGGCGGCCTCGTCGGCCGCCGTCGTGGCGGGAGACGGATCGAGCAGAACCAGGACGCGCTTGATCATAGGTAACTCCTCAGCAGGACGAATGCCACCAGGGTGACCAGGATGAACACGGGGATCAGGATGCCGATGGAGTAGAGCATGTAGCCGAAGAAGGAGGGCATCTTGACCCGGCGTTCCCGGGCGGTATCCGCGATGACCTTGACCATGAAGTTCGGGGCATTGCCGATGTAGGTGTTGGCCCCCATGAACACGGCACCGAGAGACACGGCCTTGAGCAGGACGTGGCCCTCTGCCGACGTCACGAGATCACGGATACCCTCCACGCCGGCCACGCTGGTGGCTGCCGTCGCGAACACCAGGTAGGTCGGCGCATTGTCGAGGAAGCTCGAGAGAGCGCCGGCTGCCCAGAAGAACTGGGCCGGCGAGGTCACCCCGAGCTCGGCTCCGTGCAGCCCGAGCAGGGAGAGGGCCGGGACCATGGTGATGAAGATGCCGGCAAAGAGCACTGCAACCTCGATGATGGCACCGAAGTTGAAGCGGTTTTCCTCACGCAGCGCTTTGGACGTGAGTTTCATGGACAGGAGGCCCATGGAGATCATGATGAGCTCCCGGTACGGGCTTCCTTCGGGCCAACCCAGGCCGGTTGCCTCGACGAGGTGCTGGAGCTGGGAGCTGATGATGGTGGCTCCCAGCACTCCGGCAATGAGAAGGAAGTTGATGCTCCCGGCAATGGCGAGGGGCTCGTTGCCGTTGCTGGCCGAGCGGACCTCGGGGGCTTCGGCGGCCCATGCCCGGCGGTCCCAGAAGTAGAAGAGCGTCAGCAGGGTGAGCACGGTTCCGGCCCACACCGGAAACAGAGAGAGGGTCCAGGTGAACGGGACGCCTCGAAGGAATCCGAGGAACAGGGGGGGATCTCCCAGCGGCGTGAGACAGCCGCCGATGTTGGCAACCAGGAAGATGAAGAAGATGACGATGTGCTTCTTGTTCTGGCGCTTCTCGTTCATCCGCAGCAGGGGGCGGATGAGCAGCATGGCCGCACCCGTCGTGCCAAAGATGTTCGCGATGACCGCACCGATGGCCAGCATGGCGGTGTTGACACGAGGCGTTCCGGTCAGGCTGCCCCTCAGGACGATTCCTCCAGAGATCGTGTAGAGCGACCAGAGGAGCACGATGAAGGAGAAGTACTCCAGGATGGGATGGAGCAGCTCTCCCGGGGAGTTGAGCAGGTAGTAGGCGGCCACGGGCAGCGACAGGAGGCCTGCGACGATGGCTTTGTTGCGGTTGTGCTCCCACCAGTGCTCGACCACGAGGGGCAGGATGGCGATGCCCAGGAGCAGGAGCACGAAGAAGGTAACCCACGCAGGGTGGGGCTCGAAGATCCGGTGGGACGTGCTGCTGGCGAGAAGCAGAATGTTGGGAAGTGCGGTCACTGGGGCCTCCGCTCGTCAACTCAGACTACGGTTATAGCGGCCCCGCCGCAGCGAGTCAAACTCGAAAAAGGAAACCCGTTGGCCCGACATCAGGCAAGGCGTATACTCGGGCGGGTTCCGGAGAGCAATGAGCCGGGAACAGGGGGACAAGTGCGAGCGACAGAAGAGCTGAAGCTGGTGTTTCTCGGGGGAGTCGGCGAAATCGGCATGAACTGCCTGGCCATCGAGACGGCCGAGGGGATCGTCATCGTCGACTGTGGCGTCATGTTTCCCGATGCCGGGGAAGGGGGTCCGGACCTGATCATCCCGGATCTGAGGTACTTTCGGGCCAATCGGAAGCGGATTGCCGGCGTGGTCATCACGCACGGCCACGAGGATCACATCGGAGCGGTCCCCATCGTGTTCGGGGAGCTGGATGTTCCCATCTACGCGCCGCCGTATGCGGCGGCCCTGATCCGGGAGAAGGCCCTCGAGTACGTGGACGGCCCCGCATGGGACCTGGTGACCACCCGGCCCGGCGAGCAGGTCGAGATTGCCGGCCTCCAGTTCGAGTTCATCCGCGTCACGCACAGCATCCCGGATGCGCTGGCGCTGGCCATCCGGACTCCGCACGGCGTCATCGTGCACACCGGGGATTTCCGGATCGACGAGGCCCCCACCCTGGGAGAGGCCTTCGACCGCGAGGCGTTTGCCCGGCTCGGCGATGAGGGGGTCCTCCTCCTGATGTCGGACAGCACCAACGTGGAGCGGCGGGGACGGACGCGCTCCGAGAAGTTCGTTGCGGACAACGTCGAGGCGCTGGTCAAGGGGCACCCCGGACGGGTCCTGATCTCGCTCTTTTCGTCGAACGTGGAGCGGGTTCGCCTGCTCGCCGGGCTGGCACGCAAGACCGGGCGACGGCTCGGGCTCGTCGGGCGCAGCCTCTACACTTACACCCGGGCCGCGCTGGAGACCGGGCTTCCTCCGTTCGAGCCCAACGAGCTGGTGGACCCCTACTTCGCGGACGAGCTTCCCGGGCAGGACCTCATGCTGCTCATCGCAGGCAGCCAGGGAGAGCCCCGGTCATCACTGACACGGGCCAGTGCGGGAGAGCATCCCGACGTCAAGGTGCGGCCGGGCGACATGGTGATCTACTCCAGCAAGATCATCCCGGGCAACGAGAAGGGGATTTTGCGGGTCACCAACGCCCTGGTCCGGGCCGGGGCCGCCGTCTACCACGAGGGGAACTCCGACGTCCACGTGTCCGGCCATGCCATGCGGGATGAGCTCGCCTCGATGCTGGAGCTGATTCGCCCCCGTTATTTCGTGCCCGTGCACGGCGAATACCGGTTCCTGGTCGAGCATGCCCGCCTGGCCGAGGAAACCACCGGGGCGACGGCCATCGTCGCCGACCTGGGGGCGATGCTCTCGATTGGCAAGAAGTCGGTGCGGGAGGACGGCTTCATCGAAGTCGAGCCGTTCTACGTCGAGATGCCCCTCATCGGAAACGCGGAGGAGCTCAAGCTCAAGGAGCGAAAGAAGCTGCTGTACAACGGCCTGGTCAACGTGCACTGCCGGCTGGGAAGGGGCAAGAAGGGGATGAACCTCCTGCCCCAGGTGACGCTCTACGGAGTGCCGGACCCGGACGGCTCACTTACCGAGAAGATTGCATCGACCGTGCGGCTGGAGTTCGTCAACCGCAGCTCCTCGGTCTCTTCCCAGATGATCGTGGAGGAGATCCAGGTGCTTGTGCGCCGCCTGGTTCGCAAGGCCCAGGAGCGAAAGCCCCTGGTCCACGTGACCATCGAGGGGAAGTAGGGAGGGGGGGGGGCAGGAGGGAGCGGTGGCAGGAGGGAGCGGTGGCAGGAGGGAGCGGTGGCAGGAGGGAGGGGGGGCAGGAGGGAGCGGTGGCAGGAGGAAACGCGTGAGGACGGGGGTGTGGACGTCGTTCATCCGAGCGGCCTGGCTCAACGGGATAGCCGGGGTGCCCAGCCCTCTGATCCTGCTCCTGGAGCCGTCGGAGCGGTGCAACGCCACCTGTCCCTTCTGCTACCACTGGCGGGAGGCCGGACCGAACGAGCTGGAGCTGCCCGAGATCCAGCGCGTGCTGACCGAGGCGTGGCACCTGGGGTGCCGATTCCTCTACTTTTCCGGAGGGGAGCCCACGCTGCATCCCCACCGAATCGAGATTCTCGCCGAGGCCAGGCGCCTCGGGTATGAGAACTCCATGACGACCAACGGCAGCCGGCTCGTGGATGAGCTACCCCGCCTGGCACCGCTGCTGGATGCCGTGACCGTCTCGATCGACCGTCTCGGAGCGGAGCAGGACCGCCTGCGCGGGATTCCAGGACTGTTTGCCCGGTCTGTCGACGGGCTCGTGCTGGCCTCCAGACTCGGGGTGTCCGCCCGGATCAACATGAGCCTCTTCGATGAGAACCTGGGAGAGGTGCGGGGGATGATCGAGCTGGCCCGGGCCGTCGGCGCCGGCTTGCACGTTCGCCTGCTGACGAGGGAATCCACCGCGCTGGCCATCCCCGCTTTCGACATGTCGAGGGCCATGGAGGCGGCCGCCATGCTGCTCGAGCTGCGCCAGGAGTTTCCGGGGGTGCTCCTGACTCCCGAGCCCTACCTGAGGCTCCTGTCGCAAGGCAAGCCGTTCCGGTGCCGCCCCTTGAGCCTGTTGCTGCCGGTGGATTCGCAAGGACGGGTCTACCTGACCTGCCCCCGCTACGAGGGGACTAAGGAGCGGCTGGCCGGCTCGGTGAGGGACTCATCACTGTGGGAGATCTGGCACTCGGAGGCCGCCCGGGCCTTCCGGCAGGAGGCGGCTGCGTGTACGCCCGACGCCGACTGCTACTCTTCCTGCATCCTGGATGTTTCGCTTCTGGCAGGGCTTTCCGGCGCATCGGTGAGTGCCCAGATTCTCGACCAGGGGCTGTTGAGCTTCTTCCGGGGGAGGCGATGAACGTCGGCGCTCGACTGCTGCGACAGAGGCTGACAGCGGTCTCCAACGCCATGCGGGCCGCAGCCCACGGCGTCGGCGGGACGGTCCCCCGGGCACCGTTGATGGTGTACCTGGAGGTCACCCGAGGCTGCAACCTGCGCTGCCGCCACTGCGACATCTGGATGACGGCCGGCAAGCAGGGGGCAAATGGCAGGCCCGAGATGCCGGCGGACCGGATCGTGGAGATCTTTGCCGGACTGGTTCGCCACGGCCTGCTGGCCATCGACCTGTTCGGAGGGGAGCCGCTCCTTCGTCCCGAGCTCCCCGACATGGTTCGGGGGTTGCGGGATGCCGGGCTGCACGTGACGGTGACGACCAACGGGACGCTGCTCTCGGACCGGGTCTGCCGGGCTCTGGCCGAGGCCGGCCTGAGTCAGCTCCTGGTGTCGTTCGATGCCCCGACCGCGGCCGGGCACGATCGACTGCGCGGGAAGATGGGGACGTTCGACGCCGCGGCATCCGGGCTCAGCAGGTTCGGCGAGCTGGCGGGAGGCCGGACGAGAGCCGGGGTAAACACGCTGGTCTGTCGGGACAACATCGATGTCCTCCCGGACATGGTCGGGCTTTGCCTGAAGCTTCGGGCCCGGCAGCTCCGGCTGCTCCCCTATCACCAGTGCTATCCCTTTGACAGCTACCGCCGCGACGATGCCCTCATGCCCCTGCCCGAGGATCTTCCCCGACTGGAGCGAGCCTTGCGGGAGCTTCGGGAAAAGGCGGGGGAGAGCGGGATTTCGACCAATTGCGGGCCGTACCTGGACGGCATCGCCGGGTGGTTCGGCGGGAGTCGGCAAAAGGTTCGCTGCATGGCCGGGGTTGCCGTATGTGACGTCAACGCGTTCGGAGACCTCTACCCCTGCTTCACCTTGTCCAAGCCGGTCGGAAACGTGTTGGAGAGGCCGTTTCTCGAGCTGTGGACCTCGCCGGAGATGTCGCTACACCGGGACATGGTGGAGTCGTGCAACCGCTGCTGGCAATCCTGCTACATCGAGCCGGGGCTGCGGCTGTCGGCCTCCGCCCTGCTTGCTGACCGCAAGGCCGTGCTTCGGGATCTTCGCGAGTATTTCCTTCCTCACCGTTGAGGTAGTTGGTCGGGCTCGGCTGCCCCCAGGTGGGGCGGCCAAGCCTCCGCCCGCCGGTCACTCCGGCAGAGTCTCCAACTCATACCAGTCGGGGTAGAAGGAGAGCTGGCCATCGCCATCCGAAGCCGCTGTCGAGTAGATGATGTGGATGGGCAGGGGCGTGGTCAGGGCGACTTCCCGGGTTTCTCCCCGCTTGAGGGTCCGGGCAAGCTGGTCGTAGTTCCATCCTTTGTCGCGGGCCAGGATCCGCTCCGCAAGGCGTGCGGCCTTGTCGACCCTGACGCACCCGTGGGAATGGAGCCGATGGACCTTCCGATACAACCTCTTTTCCGGGCTGTCGTGCAGGTAGAACCCGTGCCGGTTCGGGAAGCGGAACTTGAGGCGGCCCATGGCATTGCGCTCCCCGGCTTCCTGGACGTACCGTACGGCCCCGCTCGAGAACTGCTCGAGCCGGATGTTGCGTCGCTCGAGGTAGTCCGGGTCCGCAGCGAGGGCCGGCTCGATCTCCCGCTCCACGATGGTGGAAGGGATGCGCCACTCGGGGTTGACCACGATGGCCGTGATCGCGGAGTTGAGGGGGAGCGTGCGGTACAGGAACTCCAGCGAGCCCGACTCGGGATCCTTCTCCCGCTTCGCACTCCCCACGACGGCCTTCAAGCGCAAGACGAGCCTGGAATCCAGGTAGAGCTCGACATAGGCCTGGGGAACCTGCACCACGACGAAGCTGCTCTCCCAGGGAGGCACGGCCCGCCTCCAGGCGGCAAGGGCGGCTCGGATGCGCTGCCACCGTTCCCCGGGGCCTGCCGCAAGTGCCTCCACCGTGGTTCGGTCCGGTCGCCCCGTCGGCGTGAGCCCGTGGCGCTGCTGGAAGGCCCTCAGGGCCTGACGCAAACCCTGGTCGAATCGGGTCGACTCCGGGAGGCCGGCCTCGATTCCCTCTGCGGCAAGCCGGGCACGCAACCAGGTCACGCCCGGGCCGACGCGACCAGTCCGCAGGCGAGCCGTTCCCGGAGGAGGGGGGGCCGCTGGAGAGGCCGTCCGGTATCGGTCCCCCGCTGCCAGCAGTGCCTGGTAGGCGGGAAACTGCGGAACCACCCGGTCCAGCGCAGCCGCCGGGGCGTGGGCCAGTCGAGGAAGCTCGACGGACAGCCAGCGGCCGGCCCCGGCATGTCCCGCAAGGAGCTCGAGCCCCGTCTCCGCCAGCAGGCCCGGCAGTTCCCGAGCGGCAGCACACTGGACATCCAGAAGCTCCGCCCGCGCCCTCGCCGCCTCCTCCAACAGGAGCTTGAGCGGGTCGGTATCCGGGACCGTCGAATACCATTCCTCCTCGGCCGTAGTCTTCGAGAGCGGTGGCTCCTCCCCCGGGGCCCAGGAGATTGGGGGCATCTCCTGAAGGCTCTGCAGAGCGGTGCGGTAGCGGTCGGCCGGCCGCTCGCACCAGTCGGCAGACGGACACCATCGCTCCCAGCGGGAGGCCAGCCCTTCCAGGCCGTTCCTCCGCGTCGACTCCGCCGCGAGGCAAGCCTGGCGCAACAGGAGGCAGTCGCCCGGCACGACGGGCAGCGGAGCTCCTGCAAACCCGGCAAGCTCCGGTGACATGAACGCCAGGTCCGCACTCCCGGAGTTGGGCTGGGCTTGACCGGAATCTCCGGAGGGGAGGGGAGGCGCAGCGGAGCCGGCAGGGCCGGCAGGAGCACGCTCTAAAGCACCTCCACAGTCGACCGGGACGCCCAATGCCCGTGCGGCCACGTCCACGACATCAACCGGAAGGATGTGCCGGGCCACCGGTGCAGGGCCGGCAGGACCGAGTGCGGGGGAGCACGAAGGCGCAACCGTGGCCCAGACCGCGAGCAGAACCGCCGCTGGCAGGGCGTATGAGGCCGACAGCCTCACAAAGGAGTGGAGAATTCGAAGTGGCAGCCGCTCACTTGCCGGCATCGGAAGAGGGAGCAGAAGGGGCGTCAGCCGGGGGCGGAGTCGGCTCGGCAGGAGGAACCGTCGGTTCAGCTGGAGGTGTCGTCGGTTCGGCCGGAGGAGCCGCGGGCTCAGCCGGTGCGGCAGCATCCTTCTCCTTGCCCTCGCCACTGTCGTCCTTTTCCGTGGCGTCGCCGTTCTCTTCCTTCTCCTTCCCTTCTTCCTTTCCGGCTGCAGGCTCCTCGCCACCGGGGGCAACGGCCCCCTTGTCATCGCCCGGCGGGGTCGCTGCCTCTGCCGGAGGAGTGGTCGGCTCAGCCGGCGGAGTCTCCTGCTCCATCTCCTTCTTGATCCGTTCTTCTTCGAGCTTCTTCTGCTCTTCGAGCCACTTCTCCCGCTCGCCCGGCTTCCAATTGGCAAACTTGATGGTCTTTTCCACCTGCCACTGCCGGGTTTCTTTGTCGAGCTTGACCAGCTTCCAATCCTTGGGCACCAGCTTGACGATTTCCGGCCTGAGCTCTTCGGTGACCGGAGTCAGGGAGATGGCGTGCTCCTTGCTGCGGTCCATGGCATCGAGGATGAGGGTGAGCCCATCGTCTTCGAAGAAGGAGTCTTCGTACTCGGCCCCGTCGACACGAACGCTGACGTACTCGGAATTGAGGTGCAGCTTGGCAACGCCGACGACGATCTGGGCCGGGTCTGTCTTCTCCTGAGCCCGAGTGACGCAGGGCAGGAGCAAAGCAAGCGTGACGGCAACAAGCGTGAAAGTCCTCATGAACCGCCTCCCATGCAGGCCTTTGTGGCCACGTCGGTATTCTAGACGGCACGAGGGTGATGTCAACAGGCGCAAGGAGTGGTTCGACCGGTCCAGCGATTGCCCTTGCACGGGCGGTACGGTGGTATATGATCGGTTCCCGTCTGACCGGAGGGAAGGACGTGGCGGGCCTGTGCGGGGGATGGCTGCAGCTGGCAAAGCTCTACGGCGGGTTCTTCGTCGTGGACGTGCGGCTCCTCCTGTGGCTGGTGCTGCTGTGTCTGCTGGTGTCGGTCGGCGGCGTCCTGCTGTGGCCACGGCTCAAGGGGCTGCGGCAGATGGCACCGGCCGGGGCAGCGCTGTTCGTCTTCTTCTTCGTGCTGGGGCTGGCCCTGCTTCACTGGGTGGGCGGATACCCGGTGTTCGTCATTCGTTCGTTTTTCCAGTTGCCATAAGGAGGGGGGAATGTCTCGAGTGGACTACGATCTGTTTCGGCGGGGGACGGCGGCAACCATCGAGGCCGCGGCCACGGTGCTTCCCACGGACGTGGCGGATGCGCTGCGGCGGGCTCTGGAGAAGGAAACGGGAGAGGCGGCCCGGTCGGCACTGGCCTACATCGTGGAGAACATCGAGCTGTCTCAGAAGAGCACCAGCCCGATCTGCCAGGATACCGGCTATCCGACCTTCTGGGTCGAGCTGCCGGCAGCCTGGGACAGATCCCGGGTGGCCGCAATCATCCGGGAGGAGGTCGCTGCAGCGACCGAGCGGTCCGCGCTCCGGCCAAACGCGGTCGACATCGTCACCGGCAAGAACTCCGGAGACAACACCGGGATCCTGGTTCCGGCCGTCTACTTCGACGATGCCCAGGGGGACTCGGTGAAGGTCAAGCTGATCCTCAAGGGAGGCGGCTCCGAGAACGTGTCCTGCCAGTACAAGCTTCCCATGGGCTCGCTTGGGGCGGGACGAGACCTGGAGGGTGTCCGGAAGGTGGTGCTGCACGGAATCTTCGAGGCGCAGGGGTTCGGCTGCGGACCGGGGATCATCGGAGTGGCCATCGGCGGAGACCGTGCGCAGGGATACTCGCTGGCCAAGAAGCAGCTCATGCGGTCCCTGTCGGATCGCTCTCCTGTGCCGGAGCTCGCGGCTCTCGAGGAAACGCTGCTCCGGCAGGGGAACGAGCTGAATGTCGGTGCCATGGGCTTTGGCGGTGCCACGACGGTTCTGGGTGTCAAAATCGCGGCAGCGCACCGACATCCGGCCAGCTATTTCGTGACCATTGCGTACGGATGCTGGGCTTTACGGCGCAAGGTGATGGTGCTCTCCTCGGAGGGCTTTGCCGTCTCCGACCACTAGCAGGGGGGAGTGTGATGGAATCGATCCGTTTGAACCTGCCGGCCGACCGGCAGTTGGTGAAAAGCCTCAAAGTGGGTGACGAAGTTCGCCTGTTCGGAAACATCGTGACCGGCCGTGATGCCGCGCACAAGTACCTGGTGGAGCAGCGGCCCGACTCGGTTCGGGACATCCTCAAGGGGACGTTCATCTACCACTGTGGTCCGGTGGTGAAGAAGGTGGGCGGCGGCTGGGGGGTCGTTGCCGCAGGCCCGACTACCAGCATCCGCGAGGAGCCCTACGAGGCCCAGGTGCTCGAGGAGTACGGGCTGGCCGGGGCCATCGGCAAGGGGGGCATGGGAGAAAAGACCCTCGCCGGGCTGGTCAAGACCGGCAGCGTCTACCTGCATGCCGTGGGTGGAGTCGCCACGCTGCTTGCTCAGCGCATGAAGCGGGTTGTGGAGGTGCGCATGCTCGAGGAATTCGGAACCCCCGAGGCCTTCTGGGTCATCGAGGTCGAGGACTTCCCCGCGCTGGTGACCATGGACAGCCACGGCGACAGCCTTCACCGACAGGTGCTCGAGGCCTCACGCAAGAGATTCGACGAGCTGTTGAAGCAGAAGGGGTAGGACCGGTCTACCTGGCTGCCGGCTTCTTTCCCGCAGGCTTCTTCCCGGCGGGCTTCTTTCCGGCCGACTTCTTCTTGGGCGGGAGCTTCAGCTCCGGCTTGGCAACGGCCTTGGCCGCGGGCTTGGGCTCGGGCTTCGGCTCGGGCTTGGGCTCGACCTTGGGGGCGGGCTTCGGCTCGACCTTGGGGGCGGGCTTGGGCTCGGGCTTCGGCTCCTCCACCACGGGCGCTGCACCGGTAGCCTTGCCGATGAGACCTCGGAACTTGGAGTTGAGGCCGGCCAGTGTCTGCTCGACCTTGGCAAGCCCGGCCCTGAGCGCGGCAACCTCGGAGGCATCGGCAAGGCCGAAGCGGTCGAGGATGTCCTTCTTGACGGCCTGTCCCTGCTTGAACATCTCGATGGCCTTGACCTTCTCGACGAAGTCGTGGACAGCCAGGGTCTGGAGGAGCTCATCGAGCTTCTTGGCCCCTTCGCCCGGAGAGGTCAGGACTTTCTCCTGGACGGTCTTCACGAACTTCTGGACCTCTTCTTCCAGTCCGTGGAACTGCTTCTGGGCGCTCTGGACGCGCTCGACGACCTTGGCCGAGAGCTCCCGGGCCTTCTCCTTGACCTGCTGCTCTTCGCCCAGGAACTGCTTGCGGGCCTGCTCGACGGTCTCCCGGACCTTCTTCCCGATTTCCTTTGCCTTCGCGTTCATCGGTCTACCTCCATGACAGGCGTGTTTCGGTTCTTTCCAGCCTGCAAGGGGTAAGATAACGCGGCGCGTCAGGGATGTCAACCAAAATGTTGCACGTGCGTCATTTGACGCACCGCGCTCAGCGGGGGCTCTGGGGCTGATCGGGGGGGGGAACGACCCGCACGTTGGGCTCTGTCGGGGGAGCATCCGGAGCGCCTCCCGGGCCGGTTTGCGCTTCGCCCACAGTCCCGGGGACAGTGGTCACCGTCGCATAGCAGCTTGCGGCAGAATTGGCCAGCTGTTGTCGAGCAAGAAGCACAATGATCAGGGCGAGGATGAGCAGGCCGAGGGAGAACCAGGAGCCCATCCCTCGAAAGCCGGGGCCTGCAGACGGTCGGGTCCGGTCGCTGGGGCGAGGGGTCATTCGAACCGGATGGCGATGGGGATTTTGACCTTCTGGTTGACCGTGGCGATGCGCCAACCGTCGAAGATTTTGCTGAAGCACTGTTCGAGCTCTGCTGGGGCGCCCGGAACGGACACGTGGTCGACCGCTCCCTGCTCGGTGAAGTGGAGAGTGGCCTTGATGCGGCCGTCGCTGCCGGCATAGCCTCCGCTGGCCGAGTCGACACAGCGCTGGAAGCTCTTGCGCTCAGCACCGACTTTCTTGGCGACGTAGCGGGCCACGATGGCCTTGAGGGCAACGCCGTCGCTCTCACGTTCTTTCACGGTAGCCGTCACCTTGCGCTCCTCGATGCGCTTGGTGCCTCCCCTGAGATCCCCCATGGCCGAGTCCATGCTGTCGGCCACCCGGTTCTTGCCGCCCGGTGCGATGACGATGTTTCCGTCCTTCTTGACGGTCTCGATCTGGCGGGCGAACTCGTCGAGGGAGAGCTCCTCCGGGTCGTCCTGCGGCTCAATGGCCTTCGGGCCACCATTGCTGCGTGGCTTGTCCCCGTCGTCGGATGAGCCGTTCTTGGACTTCTGGGCGAGCTTGTCGCGAAGCTGTCCCCGGTCGACGTCGATCTCGTCCTCACCCACGGAGACGTGCCACTCCTTCTCCTGCATGGCCTTGACGAGGGCGGCCGGATCTTCGCCGAAGTCCATCTCCTGGACTCGCTTGTCGGGGGTCTTGCCGCGGGCCTTTCCGTTCTGCTTGACTTCCTTCTTCTCGACGGTGGTGAGGAATCCGGTCGGTCCGGACCGTTTCTCCTCCGTAATCTGTTTCTCCGGGAAGATGACGGCCAGCGGGTCGCCAAACGTGAAGATGAGCGTGATGGCGAGGGCCGTTGCGGAGAAGAGCCCCACCAGCGCGGTCACGCTCTTGGCCCTGGAGCGCTTGGACATCCGGACCATGACCGAGAAGTCCTTGAGGCTGGCACGAGCCCCTTTCTCGACGGCCTGCTCTTCCAACTCCAGGGGGAACATGGCATCGCCGCCGAGCTGGATCTCTTCCGCTCCCTTGAGCGAGGGTTGCTGTACCTGACCCAGAGCGAAGAACTGGTGATCCATCTCCTCGAGGTGGACTTCCTCGCCGGTCGTCTCGTCGGTCCTGGCCTTGGGCGCCCTGGCGGCTTCAGCAGAGGCTGCCGGCGATTGCTTCTCGGCGGTGGGGACGAGCTTGGGCGGGACCGGGGGAGGAACTGGCGCAGCCGGAAGGGCTTCCGGCTCGGCCCCCGCCTCCTCGGCAAAGAGCGGAGCGAGGTCGCTCAGCCGGGTGGCTTCAAGCCACTCATCGAGCCCCTTGCGCCAGACCAGAGTATCTCCCTTGATCTTCCGTTCCTGGATCAGTCGTTTCAGGGCTGCGTAGGGCATCGGGCCGAGGCGCTTTCCTGCTACGACGGCGAAGTAGCGGTGCCCGGGCTCGGCCGGTGCGGCCTGAACCGCCTCAGATGCCTTGGCTGCGGCCGCTCTGGCGTGGGCCGCCGTGGCCACGACTTCGGCCGCTGCCGCGGCCACCGGGGAGGGGGCCGGTGCAGCGAAATCGGCTTCCTGAGCCGGGGCTTCGGCAGGGGACGGACGGGCGACTTCGGTCCGGACGGGTTCGGAGGCGGCCTTCGCCGTCTCGACTTCCTGGGTGCGGATTTGAGATGGCTCGGCCGTTTCCCCGATGGCCTCGGAGTGACTCTCGGGCTCAGCCGGGCGGGCCGGGGCTTCGAGCGGAGCGGGAGTGGAGAGAGCCTCCTGCGCACCCGCAACGCGAGCCGTCGACTCCTGGGCTGTCTCTGCCGGAGAGGGGCCCGGTGCCCGGTCATCGGCCGCACTGGCCATCACCCTCATGCGGAACACGGAGCCGCAGGACGTGCAGCGGACCTTGATGGTCTTTCCCGCCAGTTTCTCCGACAGCAGAAACTGCTTTCGGCACTTGGGACAGTGGAACTTCATTCGCAATCCCCCCCGAAGCCACGAATGCCGCAAACATACTAGCAGAGGCAATGTTCCCCGCGCAAGATCATTAGGAACATCTGTTAAGATGGAGGCTTCATTCCTCCGGCGGACGGCCGTCGTCGGGCAGATCCCCCAGCAGGTGGCGAAGGGCAGCGGCCTCGATCTGGCGAATTCGCTCCTGCGAGACTTCGCAGGGGATCCGCATCGGCCGGAGGAGCTCCTGTCCCTCGGCCAGGATCGGGAAACGGAGCACAGCGATCTTGTACTCCCGGTCGGGCAGCTTCTGGGCTGCCTTCCTGGCCTTGCGGATCACATCGCCCTTGATGACCTGCGCCAGCACCGGCAGGCTCCTGGAGTCGGGCACGATCTCCTCGAGCGTCGAGTCGTCTCCGCTCGGGGACTCGTTGAGGGAGCACGGGTCCCGCATGGCGTGGAGGACGTCCCCGAGGCTCTTCAAGTCGCAGCCGAGTGCCTTCTGGAGCTCCTCGATGGTGGGTTCCCGGCCGAGGAGGGCCTGGAACGTGCGGCTCTGGTCGAGCACCTGCCGGAAGAGCTTCCTGCCTCGCTGCGGGACGTGCACGAGCTGGTCCTGTCGGGCCTCCGCCTTGTGGATGGCCTGCATGATCCACCAGGATGCGTACGTCGAGAACCGGCAACCCCGTCGAGGGTCGAACTTCTCGGCCGCGACGAGCAGCCCGAGCATGGCCTCCTGCTCGAGGTCTCCCTTGGGCAGTCGGCTGTTGACGCGGGAAATGGCTTTGCGGCGAGCCAGCCCCTTGTTGGTGTGGACGATGGCCGCGCGAGCCGAGGCCGCCGCGTTGCGTCCCTCCCGGGCCGCAGCGATCTCCCTGGGGAGGAGGGTCGGGTCGAACCCGGACAGTGCCTCGATTTCGGCCAGCTCCGCCCGGATCGCCCGGTACTGGGCCGACGCAGCCCTCAGCATCTCTACGTCCGGATCGTCTGCCGAATGATGGCGACGGCGTGCCTGGCTCCTCAGGGTGGAGTCGAGATCCTCCCCCTTCACCCCGACCCTGGACTCCAGGTCGCCCAGGCGGTCGAGCAGGCGGCGTGCCCTTTCCGCAAGCCCCTCCAACTCGTGAAGCAGGTCGTCGAACAGCTGCACCGGAAAGACGAGATGGAGGAGCAGCTCGGTGGCCCGACGTCGCTTCCGGACGGCATCGGCCGCGTATCGGACTCGGCTCGATTCCTGGAGCGCCTCGTTGCCCGCCCTCTCCCGCAGCGACCTGTACTGGTCGAAGCAGCTTTGAGCCTCGGCCACGACGAGGCCCGTGAGCTTGCGGTCCAGAGTCTGGACCTGGCGCGTCTCGGTGACGTCGGTGCGCCCGGCCTCCTCCGTGGCGGTGCGGCCGAACTGCGGGTGGGTGTATCCGCCCGAGAGGGAGGCCTTCCGGGCCAGCATCCATTCCACCCCGCGATCCGACTTGAGGAGGGCTTGCGCCAGGTCATGGCGGCTGGCCAACGAAACGTGGGCCTTCTCGATGACCTGCTCCGGTGTCAGGTCGGGCAGCCGGGAGCGGTTGCGGGAAAGCTGCGAGCGGGTTGGGCTCACGGGGCGGGCCGGCGCCCCGACCTCGGGGGGCCCGGAGGCCGTGATATCTGAAGTGTCGAAGAGAGTCTTCCGGTTGCCTCCCTGCGTGTGGATCGTTGGGCGACGCATGACGTTGTGCTCCTGCCGAATGGGTCCCGACGCGAAGCGCGACACCTGGAACAAGTCAGTGTATGCCACATCCGGGACCTGTCAAATTTTCGGCCATGAAGAACGGAAGAGGCCCGAGGAATTCCTTGAAAGATGAGAAGACGCACGCTAACTTGACACCCGTGGGACATGGAGGACGACATGTGGAGCAAGCCGAGGATCCTGGCCGGATGGTCGCTCAGCTTTCTGCTGGTGGGAATGTTGGCGTGTTCGGGAAACGGCAGCGTATCGGGCGTGAGTGACGCGGCAGGAGACGCCGGGGAGGTCGCTGGCCGGGTGGATGCTGCCGTGGAGCAGCGCGGGCTGGAGGAATGGGACGGGACGTCGGCCGGCCTGTTCGGCGACCCGTGCCAGAGCCACGAAGACTGCCAGGCGGGGTGGTGCATCCCGACCGAGGAAGGGGGCCGCTGCTCCAACCTGTGCGAGGAAGAGTGCCCGGCCGGCTGGGCCTGCCGGCCCATCGAAGGGGAAGATGGAAAGACCATGGTCTGCCTGCCTGAAATGGCCCTCCTCTGCCGTCCGTGCGTGGAGGACGCAGAGTGCCGGATAGTCCCGGGCGTGCTGTCCGACCATTGCGTCCGGTACGGCGATGAAGGGGCGTTCTGCGGAACCGCCTGCTCCGGGCCCAGCCAGTGCCCGGCCGGCTACGTCTGTCAGTGGCTCGATACGGTGGGCGGGGAGGGGGTTTACCAGTGTGCGACCAAGGAGCACGAGTGCGACTGTCTCCCGTCGTGGGCGCAAGAGGGGGCATGGACCCATTGCGGGTCGTCCAACGAATGGGGGACCTGTGAGGGAACCCGCCAGTGCGACGAGGCGGGGCTCTCCGAGTGCTCCGGAGTGGTACCCGGCCCGGAGGTATGCAACGGTGCGGACGACGACTGCGACATGGCGGTGGACGAGGACCTCCAGGGCGAGTCGTGTACCCGAGACAACCCCGTCGGCGTGTGCGAGGGGATGGAGGCTTGTGTCAACGGCGAGTGGACCTGTGATGCCAAGGTCCCGGCCGACGAGGCCTGCAACGGTGAGGACGATGACTGCGACGGCGAGGTCGACGAAGGGGAGGTCGATACCGATGTCGACTCAGTCCCGGACTGCATGGACGACGACGACAACGACACCGTTCCGGACGCCGAGGACAACTGCCCGCTCACTGCAAACAGCGAGCAGAAGGATCTCGATCAGGACGCGGTAGGAGATGAATGCGACCCGGACCGGGACGGTGACGGCGTCCTCAACGAGGGGGACAACTGCCCGGATGCCGCCAACCCGCTGCAGGAAGACTTGGACCTCGACGGGCTGGGTGACGATTGTGACTTCTGCGACGACTTGTCGGACTCGGGGCTAGACTCAGACGGTGACCTTCACGGAGACGCATGCGACGCGTTCCCGTTCGACCCGGCAGAGTGGCATGACCACGATGAGGACGGCGTGGGGGACAATGGGGACGAAGACGACTTCGACTACGGTAAGATCGTGTACACGGTTCCGGCCCCCGACACCACCAACCTCGAAAGTGGCAAGGAGCAGGCGCCAGGACCGGGCTGGCCCCAATTTCGCGGGGACGCACAGCGCACCGGCAAGAACCCGGGCAGCGGCGACATCAAGGCACCGCTCGCCCTCTGGCGCTACTACCTCGGGGGGATGCTGAGCGGCCGAAAGGCCCTCCTGCACGACCTCGATTCCGATGGGACGCCGGAGCTGCTGGCCGTGTCGGGCGGATCGATCGTAGCCTGGAGGTCCACCGGCGAGAAGGTGTGGGAGAGCGGCGTGCTCGGGCTGGGGGTCGAGGAGCTGGTCGGCGCAGTCGACCTGGATGGAAACGGAACCTCCGAGATCCTGGCAATCCGCAGCGGGACTTCGCCTGCATGGTGGATCATCCGGGCCAAGACCGGGCAGGTGATCAACGCGTTCAGCTCGTTCCTCGGGACCCCTTCGGACGACAGCAATGCCAAGCTCGAGATCCAGGTGTTCCAGGACGTGACCGGGGACGGCCTGCCGGATGTCGTCGTCAACGCCAACAGTTACTATGTCGCCACCCTGTGGCAGGTCTGGTCGTTCCCGTGGGGGCCGGAGGCACCGGCACTGTGGAGCGAGAACAAGGAGGCCGTCAACCAGGAGTTCGGCATGGCCATCGCCGGCGACGCCGACGGCAATGGAGATCTGGAGCTGATCACGCAGACGTTCGACGGGAACCTCAAGGTGTTCGATATCCCCGCAGCCAAGGGACAGCCCATGCCCATCATGCTGTCGTGCAAGGTGTGCACGTCGGTGGGAGCTCTCCATGCCGTCAACGTGGACGACGATCCGGCCGATGAGCTCCTGATCCTGAAGGACGGGCCGTGGGGATACTGTGACAAGGTGGGGCTGCTGGACTTCTCGGCTGGAAGCTGCAAGGAGGTATGGAGCCGGTTCGACACGTCACCCAGCAAGATCCGGGTGGCGGCCCCCTGGCGGAGCGGGGTGGCGGACCTGGACGGGGACGGTGACTTCGAGGTGGTTGCCGCGGTTCTCGACCCCAGCGTGGATTCCAAGTGGCATCTGCACGTGCTGGACGCCAAGACCGGGGTAACGCAGGCCCAGATCGCCGAGCGGGTTCCCTACCACGTGCTGGAGGCAGACGGCAAGCCCGGAAGCGAGATCCTGGCGTTCAACGTACCTGGGGAGAAGCTCCCGTCCAGCGCCACGCAGGTCAGCTCCCTGCGCTTCCACGACGGCGCCCTGGAAGCCGCCGGGCTTTCGCTTGCCGGCGTCATGCCCGCGCTCGAGCCTCCTCGTTACGTCGGGCTCCTCAAGTCGTCTGTCCACCGGTGGGCCGAGACGGTGCGCCCGCCCGGAGAGATGGTGTTGGCCGGCGAGTCCGCCGGCGGGAATCCCCGGGGAGTCTTCTTCTCGGACCCGGACCTGGACGGGACGTGGAACGCGGTCCAGGCCGTGGATCTGGGGACCGGGGCCGTGGACGCTCAGCTCACGGAGATCCCGCAGGGGTTGTTCCTGGCCGTTCCCCACGTGCTCGGGGCCGGCCAGACCGGTCACGCCGTCCTGGCCGGAAGCGACGGGGAGACCCGACTGCTCGATTTCGGGCTGCAGGTCGTCTCCGCGGTCATCCGGACCGGAGGGCACTACAACAACCTGACCCGGGTCGTCGATCTGGACGGGGACCTCGTCCCCGAAGCGCTGGTGCAGGACAGCAGGCTCCGCACGGTCGCGCTGCACGCTCCTTCGGAAACCACGCTGGAGGCGCTGGACGCGGTCCCTGTGAAGCTGGTGCCGCACATGCTGGGAGCGCTGCTGCCGGACGGAGCCCAGTGGACTGCCCTGTTCGTGAACCGCAAGGATCCGACCAAGATGACGCTGGCCGCACTGAAATCCGACCTGGCGACTGAGGCATGGACGAAGGATCTGCCTGCAACGACCCAGGTGCGCTGGGCGGATCCGCTGCTGCCCGGGGGCAACACGGGCACGGCCCTGGTCCTCCAGCTGCAGAACGAGAACAACACGGCCGACAACACGCTGACCGCCTGGGCGGCATCCGACGGAGCGGAGCTGTGGAACCAGCCAGGGGCCGTTCTCTACGCCGGCCGGGGCGGGACCTCCGCTGACCTGGACGGCAAGGAGGGGGAGGAGTACGTCACCTGCTCTTCGGGGAACGACTGCGCCGTATTCTCCGGGAAAGACGGGGCCCCCCTGTATAGCCTTTACAAGGACGGAAAGTACTATGTGGGACTCCCGTTCACCGCCATGGCGGTCGATTTGGACGGCCTGGCCCAACCGGAGCTCGTGACCGGAGGCATGAACTACGAGACCGGAGCGTTCCATCTGGATTCGACACAGCCGTGGGCATTCTCCCAGCTGTGGGAGGCGAAGGCCTCGACCCAGAGCGCCCCCGCTGCGGCCCTGGTCGATGAGGACGAGCTCCCGGACGTCGTCTACTGGAACAGCGAGGAGGGGCTCGTGGCCCGGCGCGGCAGCGACGGGACCTTGCTCTGGCAGATCGGCCTCTCGGGCGGAGCCATCGTCTCCTCCGCGGTCGGAAAGAACATCCGGCTCGGGAATCCGGCCGTGGCCGACATCGACGGTGACGGCGACGACGACATCCTGGTGGGGTCGCCCGACGGATTCCTCTACTGCATCGATGCGGGCAAGGTGGACCTCCTCTGGAGTCTCTACTTCCGGGCATCGGTTGGTGAGCCCGTCGTGGCGGACCTGGACGGCAAGGGGAAGCTCGAGATCCTCGTGCCCGTGGCGGACGGCTACGTCTACCTGCTCGACCAGCCTGCCCCTCCGAATTGATTCCAGCGCCCCCTCTTTTTCAAAGAATCGACCGTACCTCCTGATCATTCTCGTTCGTCGTGACGATAACCGGTTTGGGCCGTGGACGAAAGTCCACCTCGAGCCGGAGGACGTGCCATGCGACTGAACCTCAAGTCCGAAGAAACGGTGCCTCTTGCAGCAGCCCTCGACCCGGAGCCGGGGGACTCCGAAAGTCTGAGTCTGCACCAGCTCGTGGCCAGGGTGCTGGCCGGAGGGGTCGACCCGCCCGGGGGCTGGAGCGGCGTGGCAACCCGCATCCTCGAGGACCATGCGGACGGGGTGGCCATGGTCCGCTGCAATCCGCCCGAGCTCGTCCGCCGGTACGGGCTCCCGCCGGAAAGGGCATCGCTACTATGTGACTCGCTCCGGATGGGAGTCGTATGGCTGCTGGAACCGAGGCCCTTGTCCCGCGTGGGGTGTGCGGAGGACGTGTACCTCCGCTTCGCCTCCCTGGCGTGGTCGCCGCAGGAGCAGTTCCTGGTTCTGTCGCTGGACCATCGCAACCAGGTGCTGGGCGAGCACCTCGTTGCCCGAGGCAGCGGCAATCTATGCATGGTCCAGCCTCGGGAGGTGCTCGGCCCCGTGGTCAGGGACATGGCCGCACGGGCCCTGCTCGTCCACAACCACCCCTCGGGTGACCCGGAGCCAAGCCCGGAAGATGTGGAGATGACCCGGAGGCTCGTCCAGGCGGGCAAGCTCGTCGGCGTGGAAGTGCTCGACCACGTGGTCGTTGGCCGTGGTCGGTTCGCCAGCATGCTCGAGATGGGGCTCATGTCCCCCCCCGACCCGGAGGAAGCCCGTGCGTCCCGATGCGTTTGAACGGCCGTTGCCCGTCCGGCAGGTGATTGAGCGGGACAGCCGTGCTGCAGGGCTGCCCTCCCGCACATGGCTTTCCGTGGTGCTCGCATGGGGGCTCCTGGGGTGCGCCGGAGGGGGGAAACCGTCGGAGCGAATCGACACGGTCCCGGTCTCTCCCCTTCAGTCTGTCCGCTTTTCGTCGGGCCGGTCGTGCAGCCCCACCGGGTGGATCGACCGGATCGAGGGAGACCTCGTGGTCGTCGTGACCGATGACGAGGAGGAGGAAGTGCTTCCCGTCGGCTGCTTCCCGGAGCCCGTCAGGGCCGGGACCCGCGTGGTCGGAGGGCGGGTGGACTGGCCGGAGACCCGCAAGGTCCGGGCCGAGCTCGATCGGCTCATGCGGAAGCTGTCGGGGAACGGGGACTGAGCGCTCGCTTCCAGGCACGCCGAGACCACAATCGCTACGGGGCCCTCCGCATCAGACTTTCGGCCCTCAGCCGGCTACGTGCGCACGTAGCGCTTGAACACCCCCACCTGGCGTCCCTCGTTCAGGGTGACGACGCGGAGGTAGGCCGCACGCAGGTCCGCGGTTGGGTCGACGAGTGCTTTCTCCACTTCGCCGATGATGATGATGTCGACCCTGGTACCGGCGGTCTCAATAGGATAGCGGACGATGACCCGCTTGCCTCTGTCCGGGAACGGGCTGCGGCTCTCCAGGAAGACGTAGTTCAGGCTGATGGCGACCGCGAGGGCCTCCATGCTGCGCCCTTCGAATGCCACGACCACTCGGTCGCGGACGGTCCGTCCGGTCTTCTTGAAGCGGAGCCATTCCTCGAGGGTCTTTGCCGCCTCCAGGGGATCGACCGTGCCGTTGTCGCGGGTATCGAGGGAGTCGTCTTCGCCGACGATGGCCCGCTTCTGCTTGGGGGCCTCGCTGTGGATGACCCGGACCTGGTCGAGTCCCAGCTTCTCCAGGGTCTGTTCGCTGACCCGGATGCCGAACATGCTGACGACCTTGTCCTCCTTGGCCTGCTTGAGCCGCTCCATGGCGACGCGTTCGAGGACGAAATCCCAGGACACGGCGGCCTCCTGGAACGAAGCGGGCAGGCGGGCGAGCTCGTTTCGTGGAATGGAGAAGCCCACGGTCTCGGCGAGGAACTCCTGGAGCTGGGCAAGGCCTGCGGGGGCGATGGCCTTGAGCCAGGACAAGCCGGCACCAGGACGCGGCTTGATCGCGAAGTAGTTGACCTTGGCGACCAGGTGAGGGGGGTGCCCGGTGAAGTCGGGCCTGGCCTGCTCCAGGACGACGATGGTGCCGGGCTTGACGACCCGGTCCATCAGGAGAAAGGCTCCGCCGAGGCCGAGGTCGCGTACCGGGGCGGTGAAGCGCCTGCCAGGGATGAAGCAGTTGAACGACAGGCTGCTCTCGATGCGTCGGTGCTTGCGCCTCTCGTGTCCGATCCACGAGCCCATGCGGGTCTCCTCTTGCCTGCCGGGGCAGACAGCGCCAAAGGAACCTGTTGAGGGGATCACCCTCGTTCAGCTATCGATACTAGCATCTCGATTGTGGCGGGACAAGGAAGAAGACAGGCTTACTGGCAAAGGGTCTTGACCTGGACGTCGTCGACGAACACGCCGGCTCCCTTGTTGGCCGCGCCGTCTCCAGAGTCGAACTCAAAGCAGAACACGGCCCGGTGGTCGACGCCAGGGACCCAGTTGTAGGCCGAGAGGTCGACGATGAGCTTGAAGCAGGTGCAGCTCTGCATGGGAAGACCGTCACATCCCCAGACATTGCAGGGGGCCTGCGGCTTCTTGGGATCCGCACATTCGAAGTCGTCCCCGCTGCACGGCTTGTGCCAGAGCTCCTTCTTCACGCCGATGGGGTCGCCGCCCGCAAACAGGGCGGAATCCATCTTGAGGGAGAGACTGTCGAGCCAGTGGAACGGATCCTTGAGGTCGGCCCACACGCAGAAGGACACCTCGACGGACCCCATGCCGGTGACGTCGACGTCCGGGCTGCAGGCGGTTCCCTTGACGGCCTTGCCGCCCGGGTCCGAGTAGTCCCCCGTGTTCTTGTTGCCGAACCAGAGGGCTCCCTTGCCGCCGCAGGGGTGGGCGTCGGAGTACTGCCACATGACCGCAGCATTGGGCGGGGTGGCCTTCCAGCCGTCCATTCCGGCGGGTTCGAAGTCGAAGTTAGCCGTGCCGTCCTTGATGGGGAGCACTTCCTGGACACAGCACCCGTCCTTGAGCGGGTTGACCGTGGGCAGGCAGGTTCCCGCGGTGCACTGCTCGATGGAGCAGTGCGGGTTGTCCGGGGTGGCCTCGGCGCACTCGAACGCGGAGGTGCAGACGTACGTGTCGTTGCAGATGGTCTTGACCTTGAACTCGTCGACGTACGCCCCGCCGAAGCCGTTGTTGAAGGCGTCGAAGCTGTTGAATTCGAACGTAAAGCGGACGGCCTTGCCCTGGAGGGGCAGCTTCTTGAGGCCGACCTCGATCTTCTTCCATCCGTCGGTGTTGCCCTTGACATCCCAGGACAGGGAGTTCCAGGCCTCGGAGGCCTTGGACCAGGTCGGGCTGTCCACCTTGTCGGCCCATTCGACGAAGAGGGTCAGCTTGTCGAAGTCCGCGGGCTCGACGAAGAGGGCGCTGTGCTCGGTCTCGAGCCACAGCATGAAGGAGACGACCGGGACGCCGTATGGGGGCAGCTTGAAGGCCGGCGAGGTAATCTTCCCGTAGGCCGGATTCTGGCCATTGTCATAGGTCCAGTTGGCGGTGTTGCCGAAGAAGAGGGAGAACTCGGGGGTGAATGCCTGCTTGTCGACCACCTGCCACCGGACCGTGCACTCGGCGCAGTCGGAGGGGCAGGTGATGCAGGTCTCGGGTTCCTCGCACTTGCCGTCGCCGCAGTTGGCACCGGACTCGATGAGCTTCCACTCGCCCGGGGTTCCGGCGTCGAAGTTGTGGTAGAAGACCTGCTCCTTGGGCGTGCAGCAGTTGGGGGCACCGTTGAACTGGTGGGTACAGGTCTTGGCCCCCTGGTCACACTGGTCGTCAGTGCACGGGTCCTGGTCGTCGCACTTGGGGTTGAAGACCTGCGTGCAGCACTCGGGGATGGGGTCATACGCGCACACGCCGTCGACGCACTTGCCCTTCATGCAGTCGCCGCCGGTGATGCAGTCGGCCGCGGCAAGGCAGATCTCCTCGCAGACGGTCTCGATGGAGAGCTCGTCGATCAGCACGCCGAAGTAATTGTTCTCCGGCGGCGTGACGTCGCCCGTATCGAACTCGAAGCGGAGCTGGATCTTCTGGCCCGCGAACTGGGTGAGGTCGGCCCAGACGGGCTCGATGTCGGGGATCTTGCTGCCCGGATTCTGGTCGTAGCCGGTGGTTCCGAAGATGACGTCGGAGGACCACACCTGGACCTCATTGCCGTTCTCGAGGATCGCAAAGATCGTGAGAGTATCGATGCCTGCGGAGAGGTACTCGGACGAGGCGACCTTGTCCCACTCGGTTCCCATGCGGAGCAGGAAGGTCAGCTTGACGAAGGCCTTGGTGGAGACCTGGGACAGGTCGAACTTGCCGGTCGTGACCTTTCCCCAGCAGTGGTTCTGGCCGCAGTCGTAGCTTCCGGCACCGAAGGCGAGGGCGTATTCGTCACCGCCATCGGGGGCGGCATTGGCAGATACCGTTGCCCAGCTGATGGGGTTTCCGGGCTGGGTCTCGACGCTCCAGTCCGAGGGCAGCTTCCCGGACTCGAATCCCTGCTTCCCGTATTGTCCGAGGTCGTCCTGCGTGCAGCACTCCGGGTTGGGAGACCACACGCACTTGCTCTTCTTGTCGGTCACCTTGACGCAGTCGGCGAGGGTGCACGGGTCGATGGGGTCGCCGCCCTTCACCTGGCAGTCATCGACGGTGGCGCACTCCTTGCAGTCCGGGTCGGCCTGGTCATGGATGCAGACGCCTCCCTCCAGCTTGTTCACGAACTGGCCGCATTCATCCGCCGTGCAGACGTTGTCGTCGTCGCATTCGGCAAGGGCCAGGCACTGGTCGGTGAGGCAGAACGTGCTCACGGTGATGTCGTCGATGTACACCCCCTGGCCGAGGTTCGAGGTCCCCTCGTACGTGTCGAAGCGCCAGATCAGGTCGATGGACTTGCCCGCATACTTGGTCAGGTCGGCCGCCACCAGGATGCATTTGCCCTTGGTGCTGTTCTCGACCTTCACGGAGCTGTACACCAGTTCTTCCTCGGTACCGCCGCCGCCGGCCACGCGGGCGATGACGTCGAGGGTATCGAAGTTGAGCTCGGCACCGGGCTCGAACTCCGCATCGATGAAGAAGCGGAAGCTGAGCTGGAGCAGTGCGGTCCCGGGAAGGTTGATTTCGGGGGCAACCAGCTCGAACGTCACACGGGCTGCCTTGGGGCTGGGCACGCAGAACCCCTTGTCACAGTCGGCCTTGGGGAGCGGGCAGTCCTCGTCCTGGGTTTCCTCGGTGCACTCCATCAGCTCGACGGCCTTGCAATCGATCATCTGCCCCGAGTTGTAAGTCTTGCAGGCGGGGTCACCGAAGTACACGGCCTTGCCGCCGCACGGAACGGGCTGAACCGAGCACAGGACGTTGTCCCCCGGCTGCTTGTCGGTGCAGTAGGCCTTCTCCTGCGGGGGCATTTCGCCCACCTGGATGTTCTCGAAGTCGAGCTTGAGGAGAACGTTGTTCACGCAGCAATCCGGGTTGTTCGGGTCAAACTCGCTCGTGCAGGCATGCTCGACGCACTTCTCGTTGATGGTGCACTCGTTGTCGTCCATGCACTCTTCGTCCGAGCAGCACTTCCCGGCTTCCTTGACCAGCTTGCACTGCTTGGGAGAGTCGGGGTTGACCCCGGCGCAGGCCTCGTCCGGCAGGCAGAGGGCCTTGTTGCAATCATTCTCCCCCTCGAGCTTCCCCTTGCACTCGTCGGAGTTCTGGCACGGGTAGAGACAAAGCGGCGGCTCGACCTCGTCCGGCTCCACCTCGTCGGGCGGAGTGGCGTTGTCCTGGTCCTGCCCGACATCGGTCACGTCCGGCTGCTCCTCGTCCTTGCCCTGGTCCTTGGTGTCGACGTCGGGAGGCTCGACATCCGGCACGACGTCCAGATGCACGTCGGCGTCGCCGCCCCCGAGCTCGTCCTTGGCGTCCAGCACGTCTTCCTTGTTGCCATTTCCGGGCGAGCAGGAGACGCCTGCGACGAGCACCAGGGCGAGCAGTGCGGCAACTCCGGCAGTCCACAACGTAGCGACCAGTCTCATTGCATCCTCCTCGAGAGCGAACCGGGGCGTCCCTCCACGGACATCACAAAGTCATCATCGCTTCGAACTCTACCAGCAGCCCCAAGTCAAGTCAACTTGTCTCGCGCCCGCCCGGGCGTTCGACTTTACATCTGCCGGGAAATCGGTAAACTCCGCTGCGTCGCCGAAGGGCGCTGGTCGGGGGTGGATGATGAGCAAGAGACTGTTTTCGTTCCATGTTGGTCAGGTTTCCCTGCTGGGGGTTGTGCTGTTCGTGCTGTCGGGGTGCTCCGGGGGGGGGGGCTCCGATGCCGGCGACGTCCAGTTCCTGCACGGCGACGGGCAGCCGGGGGGGGACGTGGCTCCCCTCGAGGACGGCCGCGTGCCGCCACCGGCCGACAAGTGCACGACCTCGCAGGAGTGCCCGGCCGACCTGCCGCTGTGCGACTACGACAGCGGCAAGTGCGTCGAGTGCAAGAAGAACTCGGATTGCACCGATACCGACCTCCCGTTCTGCAATCCGGCCAAGATGGCCTGCGTCCAGTGCGTCATGAAGGAGCATTGCCCCTCGGAATACCAGTACTGCCTGGACGGGGCCTGCTCGGACAAGCCCTGCAACCCCGGTGCCATGCTCTGCGTCGGCAATTCGGTCCACGTCTGCTCCCCGGACGGCATGGACCCGAACTACGAAGTGGTCGAGTGCGGCACCAAGACCTGCTTCAAGGGGCAGTGCCTCGAGTGCAAGCCAGCCGAGAAGGCGTGCAAGGACAAGAACGTGATCCAGTGCAGCCCGGACGGGAAGGACTACGTCGTGCTCGAGCAGTGCATCGGGGCCACGGACTGCTTCGGCGGCCAGTGCCTGGTCTGTTACCCGGGAAGCAAGCAGTGCGAGGGCAATACCTCCATGCGTTGCCAGAACGACGGCATGGGGTGGGAGTTCAACGAGGACTGCGGCGCAGGCGGGCTCACCTGCTACATGGGGGCCTGCCTCAGCCCCTGCGCCGGTGACATCAAGCAGAACACGAACGCCGGGTGCGAGTTCTACGCGGTCGACCTCGACAACGCCAAGGAGGGCGAGTACGACGCCCAGAACGCCCAGTACGCTGTCATCGTGTCCAACACCTCCAAGGATGCAAATGCGGACGTCGTGCTGACCCAGCCCGACGGCCAGGAGCTCAAGGCCTCGGTCGGCCCCATGTCCCTGCACAAGTTCGAGGTGCCGCCCAAGTGGGGGCTCGACGGTACCCTCCAGGGCATGAACGCCTACAAGGTGACCGCCTCCCGGCCCATCGTGGTCTATCAGTTCAACCCCCTCTCCAACAAGGTCGAGGTGTTCTCGAACGATGCGTCCGTGCTTCTACCTTCTCCGGCGCTCGGCAACGAGTACTTCGCCTTGACCTTCAAGCAGTACGAGAACACGTTCCGGGGCTACTTCACGGTCGTCGGCGTCTCCACGGTGCCGACCCAGGTGACCTTCACGCCGACGTGCAAGACGCTGGCCGGCGGGGGCATCCCGTCGATCAATGCGGGGCAGAGTCACACCGTGGAGCTCAAGCAGGGGGAGGTGCTCAACATCGAGAGCGATCAACTGAACGGAGACCTCACCGGGTCTTTTATCCAGTCCAACGCCCCCGTGGTCGTCTACGCCGGACACGAGGCCACCAACATGGCCGGTCTCTGCTGCGCCGACCACCTCGAGCAGCAGATGATGCCCATCAAGACCTGGGGCGTTCACTACCTCATCTCGAAGACCTGGGAGCGCTGGAAGGAGAAGGACCACGTCCGGATCCTCGCCTCCGAGGACGGAACCCAGGTGACGCTCAACCCCGCCGTGGCGATGGTGCCGACCCTCAACCGCGGCCAGCATTTCACCTTCCAGACCAACGTGAACGTCGAGATCACCTCGAACAAGCCGATCCTCGTGGCCCAGTACCTGGCCTCGAGCTACGAGATCCTGGGCAACCCCAACGCATTCAACTGCTTCTCCCAGTCTGATTGCCCGTCGCCATTCACCTGCGACACGTTCTACGGGCAGTGCGTCGGGCCGACGTGCAGCAACGACTCACAGTGCCCCTCCGGATGCACCTGCGACGTCTACATGGGGATGGGACAGTGCGCTCCCGTCGGCGACCCCGCCATGATGCTCGCCGTGCCCAATGAACAGTTCATGGAAAGCTATGTGTTCCTGACTCCGGATGCTTATGTTCAGGATTATCTGAACGTCATTGCGCCGCTATCCGCGGGGAAGGTGGTCCTGGACAACAACCAGATCCCGCCGGGCAGCTTCGTCCCGGTAGGAGCGAGCGGGTACGGCGTCTTCCGTACCAAGCTCAACGATGGAGTCCACAGTATCTGGTCCGATGCCAAGATTGGAATCATTGTATATGGGTATGATGATGACGTTTCGTATGGGTACCCGGGGGGCATGGGACTCATGGAGCTGAACTTCTGATGGGGGCGGGAATGCCGGCATCGCGGTGGATGGCGCTGCTTGCTCTGGCCGCAGTCTGTGTGCCCGCTCAGGAGGGGCTCGGTCGGGAGCGGCGGGTGACCCTGGTGGCGGTCGGGGACGTCAACCTCAACCGGACCCGGCAGGAAGTGAGGGAGGACGGCGTCTACCTCTGGGGCAAGGTCGTTCCCTTCGATGCCATGTTTTCCAAGGTCCGCAAGCTCATCAACGGCGACCTGAACTTCTGCAACCTCGAAACCACGGTCATGGACAACAACGACGCGGCGCGGTCGGAGAAGGAATACAACTTCCGCTGCCATCCCAATGCCGTGCGGGCCATCCAGAAGGTCGGCTTCAACCTGATGTCCATTGCGAATAACCACATGATCGACTACGGCGACGAGGGGATCGCCCAGACTCGAGAATGGCTGAACAAGCTGTCCGGTGACCGTCCCCTCTGGTTTGCCGGTGCAGGCAGGGACATCGAGGAAGCCTCCGACGTCAGCGTGTTCAAGGTGAACGGCATCCGGTTCGCATTCGGTGCGGTCAGCATCTCCAAGGCGGCCTCGAAGAAGCGGGCCGGCGTTGCCTCGGTTCATGCGGCCGAGCCGGTGCTCAAGAAGCTCAAGGCTGCCAAGGCGGACGTTCGAATCCTCTCCATGCATGCCGGAGAGGAAAAGGAGAGCAAACCCGTTGCCGTGCAGACCAAGGTGGCCCGGATGGCCGTCGACAAGTACGATGTCGACATCGTCATCGGGCACCATGCTCACGTGGTCCAGGGGATCGAGCGCCGCGGCGACGGCATCATCTTCTACGGACTCGGGAATTTCGCCATGCGGGGGGCCCGGAACATGGGCTCGGTGGGCGAATTCCGTGGCGAGCGGGATTTCGGCCTGCTCGTGAAGCTCGACTTCGGATTTGCGAAGAAGAAGAAGAAGTTCACGCTTCATCGGCTGGAGCTGCTTCCGGTCTATGACATGCACTCCGGACCCCACCCCTTCGCCAAGGAGGAGGAGGCCCGTATCCGCGTCGAGGCGATCAACCGGTTCTCCTCGCCCAAGTACCTCGGCAAGGGAGCCCAGGGCATCGAGCTGGGCTTCGATGACGGATGGGGGATCGTCGACTTCGGGAAGAAGGCGAAGGACGAAGGGCGGAAGGCCAAGGCGGGAAGGACGGACGGGAAGAAGGCGAAAGGCGAAGGACGAAAGGCCAAGGGGGGAAAGACGGGCGGGAAGACGAACAAGAAGAGCGGGGACAAGAGCCTGGACCGGGACCGGGAAGATGCCAACGAGCCCGAGCCCCTGCCCGAGCTGCCGGTCTCGGCAACCGAGTAGCCCATGCCAGCTCCTGTCCATGCTTCTGCCTCTGTCCCTGTGTCTGCCTCTGTTCATGCGTCCGCCTCTTCCCTCCCGCACCCCGGACCCCGCACCCCGGACCCCGTCCCATGAGACTGTCCCTCATCACCCGCATGCTTGCGGCCTACCTGCTCGTCCTGGCCCTTCTGGGGGGAGTGGCCGTGTACTGCATCGTCGCCATGACGCGGATGCAGGAAGAGGTCACCATCGTCAAGCAGGGTCTGCTGCCCATCTCGTCGCAGCTCAATCGCCTGTCGCGGGATCTGGCGCATGCCTCCGCACTGCTGTCGAGGGGGGAATGCGAAGATCGGGTCTGGCTGCGCTCCTTCCTCCCCGAGCTGGAGCCGTTCGAGGTGCTGGCATCGGTCAGGGACGGGCTGGTTCATCTGGGCGAGCAGGAGCACCTGGCCGTGCGGAGTCGTGAGCTGTTCATCGGAGTGGCCGCTGAGATCGACTCGCTCCTCTCCCAGCCCTCGGACGAGCCGGGGCGGTCTCGGGAGCTGCGCTTTCGTGACCTGGTGGAGCAGTGGTTTCTGGCGCACGCTGCAGCCCGGGAGGCCGCGGGTACCGGCCCCACGGGAGGGGGGGAGGGGAAGCGTTCCGGCGGTGAGGTCTCCCCTGGGGTGGCGGAGGGCTCGGCGGCCGTGGCGGAGGGACCCGTGGCGGAAGCAACGGCGCAGCTGGCTGTCTTCGTCGAGCAGCTCCGCAAGGAGGTACGGGGGTTCGAGGCCACCTGCAACCTGGGCATCCACAGCGCGTGGAGCGATTCCAGGGCCCGTGAGGTCGGTACGGTCCGGACGGCATTGTACCTGGGGCTTGGCGCATTGATCCTGACTCTGCTCATTCCCGTGCTGCTGTTCGTCTGGTTGCGCCCGCTGTCGGGGTTGCGCACCTATGCCCGTCGGATTGCGGCCGGTGACTACGGTCCGAGCCCGCCGCTCTCGGGCGGTGACGAGGTGGGGCAGCTCGCCCAGGAGCTCGGCGTGATGGCGCAGCGGCTCAAGGAGCGGGAGGAGATGATCCGGAAGCAGGCGGGGGAGCTGCTGCGGGCCGACCGGTTCTCGACGATCGGGAAGATGTCGACCCAGATTGCGCACGAGATCCGCAACCCTCTCAACGCTCTCGGGCTCAAGCTGGAGCTCCTCGAGGACAGCATCGACGAGGTCGCTGCGGACCTGGGAGAGGATACCCGCAAGACCCTGCTGGAAGCCATTCACAGCAGCGGGAAGGAGATCGACCGGCTTCGGGACATCACCGACTACTACCTGAAGTTCGCCAAGTTCCCCAAGGTGGAGAAGGAGGCCGTGGATCTCTACACCGTGCTGTGCGACGTGGTGGCCCTGTACGAGCAGGAGGCGAGGAGCCGGGGCATCGTGGTGGAAAAGGAGCTGGAGGGACCGCTCAAGACGCATGCGGATCCGAACCTGCTGCGGCACGCTGTGGCCAACCTGCTCAAGAACGCCATGGAGGCGACCGCTGCAATGCCCGGTGAGGGTCGAATCCTCCTTCGAGCCTTCCGGGAGGGGCAGCGGGTACGGATCCTGGTGAAGGACAACGGTCCCGGGATACCGCCCGAGCAGCTCGGCAGCGTCTTCGATCCGTTCTTCTCCACCAAGGAGAGCGGGACCGGGCTGGGCCTGACGCTCGTGCAGCAGGTGGTCCAGGAGCATGGCGGCACGGTGGGCTGCTCCAGCGAGCCGGGAGAGGGCACGGTCTTCAAGATCACGTTGCCGGAGTAAGCAATTGCGGGCTGCGCTGCCTGGCGGCGGGAAGGACGGTCGGCTCGGCTACGGGTGCACGGCGTAATGGATGATGTGCTTCTCGCGGGTCGTCACGAAGATGTTCTCGTCGTCAAGCCCCCAGATTCCCGACAGGCGTAGCTGGGCCGGGATGCGCTCGGGGAACTCGTCGTTGATGAACTTGGGTGATTCCACGGCCAGGAAGTCCCATTGGTCCTGGGCGTTGCCGTCGTACTTCCACACGATGGCGGAGGTCTTTCCTCCTGCTGCGTAGACGTTGCCGTCGGGGGCGACCCAGAGGGCCGAGAAGTGGGAGTAGGAGTCGGGCTGATGCTTCTCGACCTTGCCTCCGGCGAGCTTGAACACGGCCCCCTTGTCGCCGCCGAGCCAGTAGGTGTTTCCCCCCTGGACCGCCAGGGAGCGGAGCTTGTACCCGACGAAGTCGCTCTTGTTCCAGGTGAACGTGTCGCCGTCCTGGAAGATCACCATCTCGTCCCCGGCGAACGCTGCCTTGGTCGGGCCGAGTGCGCTGACCGCGTACAGGTCGGGAGGCGTCTGGATGAGACCGATGTCCTGGGTCTTCCACAGCTTCCAGTTGCCCTCCTTGTACTGGTAGATGATTCCTTCCTTTGCGACGGCCCAGAAGTGGTCCTTGTCGAAACCGGAGACGGCTTCGAACTCGGCCAGCGTGCTCAGCTCCGTGTCATCGTTGTACCAGTCCGGCTTGCCGCCGCCACCCGAAAAGTCGTAGTAGCGCTTCAGCAGCCCCGCTTCGCCGCAGACTACGACGTAGTCGTTGGCCGCAGCCCAGATGCCTCGGACCTCCGAGGAGGACGCCAGGTCCATGGTGTGCCACTTGGCCTTGGGGCCGTCGTACCAGACCACGGTGCCCATGGCGCCGCCTGCGTAGAACCGCCAATCCGTTGCCGAGTTGTAGATTCCGTAGAGGACGTTCCACGCGACGTCTTCGCCGCTGTCCAGCACTTTCCATCCGAGCGTGTCGTCGAAGGGGGGGCCGGGGTCCCGAGGCTCTTCGACCTCGCCCTCGGGGGCATCCCCGGTGACGGCACCGTCGCCCTCCGGGGTCGTCGAGCCGTCCTCGGGCTGGTAGACGACGTTCTGGCCTTCACCGGCCGAGCATGCGGAGAGCACGAGAGCCAACAGGAAAACGGAGATTCGCATGGGCCACTCCCTGGTCCCGGACCAGACCGATGCCGGGAACGGCCGAAGGATACCAGCAGTGTGCAGGCGCGTCAAACGGCCGGTCGCGGGCGGGCCGCAGGCGGGCGGATTGCACCCCCGCGGGCGAAGTGCTATGCTCCGCCCCCGGAGGTTGGGAATGCGGGGACTCGCCAACGTCATCACGCGCCCGGGCACCCTTTGCGGGGCGGCTCTGGCGGCACTCTTCGGCCTCGTGGGGTGCGGAGCGCTGGATGCCGGTTCAGCACCGAGGCTTTCCCCCGTCGAGGACCAGCGCGTGCTCGTCGGCGAGAAGTTGAGCGTGCTGATCACCGCCACCGACCCGGACGGGGACGAGCTGACCTTCAAGATTCAGGGGCGTCCGTCCAAGGCCCAGTTCATCGCAGGCAGCGACGGCGAGTCCGCCCTGTTCACCTGGATTCCCGAGGTGACCGATGCCGATTCCGGCGGCCGGGTCCATACGGTGCGGTTCTTCGTGCAGGACTCGACCGGCCAGTGGGACGACCAGGAGGTTCCCATCACGGTCTTTCCCCAGGCCGCACCGTCCTTCCTGAATCCCCCCGGCTACGTGCTCAACCTGGCCGAGCAGGCGCACATCGAGTTCCTGGTCCAGGTCAAGGACGATTCGGCCTCGCAGGTCGACATCACCATCGCCCAGGGGCCGGAGGGGGCCTACCTCGAGCAGAGCGGCAAGAAGAAGGCCTACTTCTATTGGAAGCCGACCCCCGAGCAGTTGGAGCAGAAGCTCTTCTGGTACGTCCGGTTCAAGGCGGTCGGGTACGCTCCGGATGCGGCTCATCCGGGGCGACAGAACAAGCTCTACGAGCTGCTCCACGACGTCTCCATCGTGATCATGAACGCCAATTGGGAAGGTTGCCCCGGGTCGCCGCCGGTGCTGGCGCACGACGTGCCGCCGGACATTCACTGGTCCGCGGGATCGCCCGAGCCGGGGTATCGGATCGAAGCTACGGTCCACGAGAACGAGTCGTACCTGGCCCAGGCCAACGTGCTGTGGACCGTGGGGGATCCGAACCTCGAGAGCAGCTACGCAGCGGTGCCTATGGCCGCCCAGTCGGACCAGCTGTTCGCCGCGTATATCCCCAAGGTCTCGGCCGGAGCCGGCCGTTACGTGCACTACTACATCGAGGCCTGGGACAACGACGATTACGCAGGCTCGGCGTGTGATCACGTGGCCCGGCTGCCCAAGCAGGGGTTCTTCACCCTCGTCGTGTATGACCCGGGGTACGAGTCGACCTGCCTCGAAGACGTCTACGAGCAGAACGACACGTTTGCGGCCGCGTACGTGCTGTCCGAGCTCGGCAGCTACGGGGGGCTCCGGCTGTGCGGGGCAGACCAGGACTACTTCGCATTCTCGGTGCTGTCACCACAGGCCGACGTGGTGGTGGAGGCCATGGGGAACGGGGCCAGCCTCGTGACGCAGGTGATGGACGGAGGGGGCAGCCCGATGGGCTCGGAGCGCACGGGGAGCTTCTCCATGTCCGTGTCCGGAGAGAAGCTGGCCGGAGGGGTCGTGGTGCTCGGCCTGCGTTCGTCCGACGGGCTCCCGGTGACATACGGAATCTCGGTCGTTCCGAAGGACGAGGCGTGCGCTCCGGATGCGCTGGAGCCCAACGACGGTTCGGCCAGTGCAAGCTACGTCGGCGAAGGGGTGCAACAGGGCTTGACCCTGTGCACGGGGGAATTCGACTGGTTCAAGCTCCAGGTTCCCGCCGGCTCCTTTCTCTCCGTGACGCTGGACCATCTGGCGCAGAACGGGGACCTCGACTTATACCTCGTCGACGGGGACGCGGACACGATCCTCGCTGCAGCGGAGACAGCAAGTGACGACGAGGTGGTCACCGCCAACGTACCGGCCGGCGGGGTTCGCTACCTGGTCGTTGCCGGCTATGCGGGGTCGTCCAACAGCTACAACCTGGACGTGGAGTACTCGGCAGCGACCGAGACGTGCCAGGAGGACTCGCTGGCACCGAACCAGTACCCGGACGAAGCGATCACGCTGCCTCCCGGGCACTACAAGCAGCTCACGCTCTGCCCGGGCAAGAAGGACTGGTTCTCCATCGGCCTCAACGGCGGGGAGCAGCTCGATGTGACTGCGGACGGAAGCGGGGCCTCGGTGCAGCTCTTCCTGGCGGACGGGGTCACGCCGCTGTGCAGCGGCAGCCCCCAGGGGAGCAAGTCGGTGGCATCGTGCAAGATCCCGGCAGCGGGGGACTACCGGTTTTCCGTGTCGGGCGGCCCGGCCATGGTGGTCGAATACGACCTCATGGTCGACGTGACCGAGAGCGCAGGGGGCTGCATCGACGACCGGTTCGAGGAGAACGACAGCCCGGTTGCGAGCACGCCGCTGGTGCAGTCCACGACCACCTGGATCAAGGCTTGCGGCTCGGACCCGGACTGGTTCAGCTTCACCGGGTACGCGATGGAGAAGGTGCTGGTGGGCGTGCTGTTCGAGTCTTCCGGCAACTGGGTCGATGCCACCCTGTACGACGAGTCCGGCAACGTCCCACAGGCCTGGACGTCCAGCCATCAGGGGAACCCTTTCCTCGAGTACCAGCTTCCGCAGTCCGGTACCTGGCGAATCCTCGTGAATGCGGGCGGATATGATCCCAACGTCGCTTACAACCTGCTCATCTGGATCGAGTAGGATGCGCTCTCTCCGGATGCTCCTGGTCGTGGTGGTCCTGTGCGCCGTCGCGCCGCCAGCCGGTCGGGCCGAGGACGGGTCCAGGGTGACCCTGGCGCAGGCCCAGCTCTTCTCGACCCCGCTGCCCGCCCGGACGCGGGCGCTCGACGCCCTGGCCCTGGAAACGGCGCAGCGCACGAGCATCGAGACCGACCTGCGCTCGAGGCTGGTGGCGGCCACCGGCCCCGAGGCATTCGACAGCCCGCTGATGTTCCTGCCCGCGGACGGTCCGCTCCCGCCTCTCGGCGTGGAAGAGGAGAGCGCTCTGGGCACCTGGTTGCGGCTGGGAGGGACGCTGGTGGTCGACTGGCAGGGAGGGGGGACGCAGCTCGAAGCGTTCCGGGCTGCGCTCGAGCCGTGGGCCGCCGCGTTGCTTCCGGGGGCGAGCCTGGAGCGCATTCCCCGGTCGAGCGTGGTGTACCGCTCCTTCTATCGGGTGCAGTACGCCTCGGGCCGGGTACGGGCCGTGGACGATCTGTACGGCGTCCAGGTGGACGGCCGGTACGCCATCATCGCCTGTTTCAACGATCTGCTGTCCGCTGTCGAGCGGGGGGAGGGCGGTGAGTATCGCCACGAGGTCGTCCCGGGCGGAGACGAGCAGCGGGAGGAGGCCATCCGACTGGCCGTGAACCTGGTGGTGTATGCCCTCTGCCAGGACTACAAGGACGACAAGGTCCACCTCGACTTCCTCAAGTCGAAGCGGAACTGGCGGCTGCCGGGGGAGGAGTAGTGGAGCAGCAGGCATCCAGGCTGGTGTTTCTCACCGACCCGTTCTCCCCCCTGGCCCTTGTGGTGGGGGCCGGGCTGGTGCTGCTCATGGTGCTCCATGTGAACGCGGCCGTCCGGGCAGCGGGGTGGAGACGGGGGCTCGTGCTCAGCGGGCTGAGAGGGGGAGTGCTCGCCTGCCTCGGCCTGGTGCTGCTCCAGCCGTCGCTGTTGGAGTACGAGGCCGTGGAGGCGGCGCTGCCGGCCTCATTCGTGCACAAGGAGGTGCCCCTCCTTCCTGCCGAAACCCGTCGGACCATGCTCCCTCCGATCGATGTCCTGCCCGGCCTGCAGGCCACTGCGGCAGGGGACGTAGAGGTGCGCGAGGTGCTCGTCCCGCCGGTGGCATTCTACAAGAGCGAGTGCCCGGTACGCTCGGTCCTGGTCAACAGCGGACCGCCGGCCGAGGGAGAGCTCGTGCTCAGCCGCCTGGAACAGGGACGCACCGCCGAAGTCCTGCGCCGTCGGATTCAGCTCGAGACCGGCAAGCAGGAGGTCGTGCTGCCCGTCATCCCGGATGTCATGGGGCTTTCCGCATGGTCGGTGGCGCTGGTCGGCTTCCCCGCCAACTCCGTACCGGAGAACGACCTCTCCCCGTTTGCCCTGACGGTGGTGCGTGAGTCCAACCGCGTGCTGCACATCGCCGGCCATCCGTCGTGGGATGTCCGGTTCCTGCGCCAGTTCCTGGCCGCGACTCCGGGAATCGAGCTCGTGTCGTTCTATCTGCTGGTCGAGGCGGAGGATTTCGCCCCCCATTCCCGGGAAGAGCTTGCCCTGATTCCGTTCCCGACCGACGAGCTCTTCCTGCGTGAGATTGGCAACTTCGACCTCATCGTGGTCCAGAACTTCCCCCTGGGGACCTACTTCCTTCTCAAGGAAGCCCATCTCAAGCGCCTCGCCCAGTACGTGGAAGAGGGAGGTGGGCTGCTGATGCTGGGCGGCGACAAGGCGTACACGCTGGGGAGCGTGGAGAAGACGCCCGTGGCCGGAGTTCTTCCGATTGCCCTGGCACCGGCCGAGGGGGGGGCTCCCTACCTGGGCGGTCCGCTGTCCGTGCGGCTGGCACCGGACGGGCTGACCCACCCGGTCACCACGTCGGGCTCGGGGGAGGAGAGGGAGCCGTTCCGATTGTCGCAGCTTCCCCCCCTGGCCGGCATGAACGCGTTGGGAGCACCGGCCGACTGGGGCAGCACACTGGCCGTAGCGGGGGAGGACGGGCGTCCGCTCCTCGTGGCCGGAAGTCGGGGCAAGGGGCGCGTGCTCGTGGTGGCAACGGACTCGCTCTGGAAGTGGGCTTTTCCTGCCGTGTTGTCGCACGAGTCTCCCGCCGTGTACCGAGGGCTCTTCCTCAACGCCCTGGCCTGGCTGACCCGGGACCCTCGCTACGAGGAGCTCTTCATCCAGTCGCTCTCGGACCGTCCGTCGGAAGGGGAAGAAACCGGGGTTCGCGTCTGCATCCGCGGCGCGGCCGAAGCCGGAGTTGCTGCAACGATCTCGGCCGAGTGGCTCGATGCGGCAGGCCGGCTGCCGTCGCTCAAGGTCGAGCTGACCGAGCCGCTTGCCGACAGCCGTTGCGCCGAGGTCCGTCTTCCGCCGTCCCGGGTCGGTGCCTGGACCTTGAAGGCCGCGGTGGAAACCGAGGCCCGGGAGTATTCCGGAAGCAGCATCATCGTGGTGGAAAGAAAGCGGGAGTCCTACGCCCAAAGCCTGCTGAAGCGGGTGTCCCACGTGCTCGACGTCCGGCTCTTCCCGCTGGTGCTCGACCGGGCGATCCGGCTCGACCTAGAGCCTGCATCCCTTTCGCTGAGGAAGCCCCGGGTGACGCCGCTCTGGGGAAGCCCCGTGTTGTTCCTCCCCCTGGTCGTGCTGCTCCTGAGCGAGTGGCTGCTGCGACGTCGTTGGGGGTACCTGTGATTCCGTTCCGTCTCCCCCGGAAGACCGGGGTCTACATCATGAAGGGAGAGGGAGGACGGATCCTGTACGTCGGCAAGGCGCTCGACCTGAAGGCCCGCGTCAGCCAGTACTTCCGCCTGCAGGACTCCCGAGAGATGGTCCCCCGCCTGGTTCGCGAAATCCGCGACATTGAGTGGATTGTCACTTCCACGGAGAAGGAGGCGCTCCTCGTAGAGCGCCAGCTCGTCCGGAAGCTCCATCCCAAGTACAACGTGATGCTGCGGGACGACAAGAGCTTCCTGCTCGTGCGCGTGGACGACCGCGCCTTGTTCCCCCGCTTCGAGCTGGTTCGGCGCCGCAAGCCGGACCGAGCCCGCTACTTCGGTCCCTATCCGCCTGCTCACACGCTGCGTGAGTTCCTCCGCCTGCTGGCCCGTGCCCACCGGCTCAGGACCTGTGCGGACCGGCAGTTCGCCCAGCGCCAGAGGCCGTGCGCCCTGCATGCCATGGGCTGGTGCTCGGCGCCGTGCGTGCTCGCGGACGAGAACCAGGACTACAGGGAGCGGCTGGACGCGGCCATCGAGCTTCTGTCGCACAACCGTGCGGAGGCCGAAGAGCTGGTCCGCAGGGCCATGTGGCAGGCCAGCGACGAGGAGCGGTACGAGGAGGCAGCCCGATACCGGGATCTGCACCAGGCGCTTGCCGACCTGTGGGGGAAGCAGCACGTGGAGGTTCCGCTTCCGCTTGACGCCGACGTGCTGGCGGTGCACAGCGGTCCACTGGGGGGCGGGATCTTTCTCCTCCACATCCGGGATTCCGCGGTGGCGGGGTCGACCTCCTTCTTCCACGAAGGGCTTTTCTCTCCCGGAGTGACCGACCTGGAATCGCTGGTCTGCCAGTACTACGAGAGGCGCCCCCCTCCCGCACTGGTCCTGGGGGAGTTCCGAGTGGACCGGATGAAGGATGCTGCCACCCTCCTGTGGGAGGAGCACGGCCGTCGGGTCGAGTTCCGGAACCCCGCCCGAGGGGCACCGCTGGCACTGCTCCGCATGGCCAGGGAAAACGCGGGTCAGGTCTATGCCAGGGAGAGCCGAAAGGCCGAGAGCCGGCAGGCGCTGCTTGCGGAAATGGCGCAGCGTCTCGGGCTCTCGGAGCTGCCGGAGCGTGTCGAGTGCGTCGACATCTCGTCCTTCCAGGGGGGCGATGCCGTCGGCTCGGTCAGCGTGGCCCGAGACGGGGTTCTCGCTCCGGACGAGTACCGGTGCTTCCACGTGCGGACCGAGGCGCCGGACGATTTCTCCATGATGGAGGAGGTCGTGTCACGACGCCTGCGACAGGTATCGGACTCGCCTCTGCAGCGTCTGGTCGTGATCGATGGCGGGAGGGCGCACCTGGCCCGCGTCCTGCCCCTCTTTACTCCGTTCGAGGACCGATGCCATGCCGCGGCACTGGCCAAGGCCCGGCCCGAGCAGGGACTCGATTCTGACCGTTTCTACCTGCCGGGTCGGGATGAACCGGTGGATCTTCCCGCGGATTCCCGCCTCATGCTGTTCTTCCAGAGCCTCCGGGACGAGGCGCACCGGTTCGGAGTGGCCTTCCATCGGAAGAAGAGGAAGAAGCGGGTGCTGAGATCGCCGTTGCTGGACATACCGGGAGTGGGCCCGAGGAGGCGGATGGCGCTCATCCGCCACTTCGGAAGCTACCGGGCCGTGGTCGAGGCTGCGCTCGACCAGCTGCTCGATGTTCCCGGGCTTCCCGTTGCACTGGCTCACCGGATCTACGAACATTTGACTGTCGATCGAACGAAAGGAGCAGGGCATGGCAATGAAGGGTAGGATGGCTGTGGTGGTGCTGGACGGTTTCGGACTGTCTCCGGCGACTGAGTGGACAATCGTCCAGGAGCTATTCGACGGGCTCCCGGACGAGCTCTCCAGGCGCATGGTCGCCGTGGCGGGCCGCGAGCTTGCAGCCTGTGCGCTCGCCCCGACGTCACATGGCGTGGCCCGCATTCTTGCGACCCGGACGGGGGCTTCGTGGGAGGCGACGTTTGCCGCAGTGCGCGACGCAGGTCGCAGCGTGGCGGCAGAGCTGAGCCGGGATGGAGCATGGGACCAGATCTCGTCCTTGCGCCGTGAGGTGGCGTCGAAGCACCACTACGCCCCGTGGGCCGTCGAGACGCCGTTCATCTTCGGGATGCGACAGGAAAGCCCGACCTGGATCACGCCCACGGCTGGGGTGTTCACGGGCTTCGACGAGACCGATCCGGCGATCATGGGCAACTCGGATACCGGTCACCAGCAGATCTTCAACCTGTGCGTGGCCCGGCAGATACCGGCGGTGATCTCGAGCCTGGTCGATTCCGGTGAGTTCTTCCGCAACGAGGCGCTGAACCGGGATCTGATGCGGGCGAAGGACGGGGCCTCGGTGGTGGTCAAGACGCTGCTGTCGGGCGAGTACGGCGACGACGGCTATGTGCACAGTGCGTTCTCTCATCTGCTGGCCTTCTTCAAGCTGTATTTCGAGGTGTTGGGGTTGCCGGCATCGCAGCTCCAGGTCGAGGCCGTGCTGGACGGCCGGGATTCTCCCCTGTACTCGTCGCTTCGGTTCGAGACCGTGCGGGGACAACGCCGGTATGGATACCTGCACCGGCTGCGCCAGGTCCTTGCCGGCTACGGGGCGGAAGGATGTCTCGCATGGATCCTTGGCCGCCAGTTCATGGACCGAGACTACAAGGGGGGGATGATCCGCAAGGAATACGAGGCGGTCACGGCGAATGCGGGGCGCCGGGCTGCAAGCCTGGACGAAGCATTGGCCCTGGTGGCAGCCGACCACGACAACGGCATTCCTGACCCCTCGGTGGAGCCGATCGTCATCGGCAGTCCCCGCCCGCTGGGGGACTCGACGGTGTTCTTCAACGCGATCTTCCGGTCCGACCGCCAGGAACCGATCACCGCCTGTCTGCTGGGCTGCACCGATTTCGTCCGGAAGCAGGCCACGCAGAAGAAGCGCGTCGACAGCTGGGACGATTTCACCTGGATCAAGCCCATCGCGGGGCTGACCCACTGGAGCATGATCGACTATCACCTCGATTTCCGGAGCGCCGGGGCGCACAGCGTGTACCAGGACAGCCCGCACGAGCATAACGTGCTCTTCCGGCTCAACGAGAGCGTGCCGGGATTCCGCTTCCTGTTTCTCACGGAAGGGGTCAAGGAGAAGCACATGGGGCTCTTCTCCCGTGGGCGCCGCTCCCGGCCTCTCGTTCCGGCCGAGACCCAGGTGATCCTGCCGACCTGCGGCAAGGAGCTGGGCATTCTCAGCGACAACGACCTCTACAAGCAGCCCGGGATGAAGCACGGAGAGATTGCCCAGCGCCTGGAGCAGGAGCTGAGAAGCCCGGCATTCGACCTGCTGGCGGTCAATTTCCCGGGCGCCGACATGATCGGCCACCTGGTCATCGACCACTTTGATTCGTGTCTCGACACGCTGAAGTCGCTGGACAAGGCCCTCTCCACCCTCGTACCGGCCGCAATGGACAACGGCTGGGTGCTCGTCGTCACCAGCGACCACGGCAATGTGGAGCATTTCGGTCCTGACCACGGTGCCAACGGCGTGCTCACAACGCTGCTTCTTCCCCGATCCGGTGCGCTGGTGCCCCAGCCCCCGCCCGATGGTGAGGCCCGGCTGTTCGACGTGGCCTGGACCATCCTGGCGGTCCTGGGCGTCGAACCAGGCAGCCTGGCGCTGCCCCCGTGGCCGGCCGGCGTGGCCGACAGCCCGAAGCGACTGGTGGGAACATCGCTGGTCACCCGCGTGGGGGACTAGGACTTCCTGTCCGAGGGCGGATTCAGCGAGAAGCTGTACCGGGCTCGAAAGGGGCAACGCGACTGCACCCCGGGACTGCGGTGAGCAGGGAGTATGCGGCGAGGAGGGGGCGTGTGCAAAGCTTCCACACCGCGGCCATGCCAGAGCATAGGGCCCGCGGCTATGCCGTCAGGATCCCCCTGAGGTGAGCGATACGCTGGAGAGCCTTGCGGCTCAGGCATCTGCACAACCGGGGCAACGTCGAACAGTCAGACAACGTTGCACTTGCCGGACTTCATGGTACGATTCCTGCATTACTGACGCCCGACGGCGAGGGAGGGGGGCATGAAGCTCGAGCGCAAGAAGGCGACCGGCACGAAGACGGCAAGCTACCCGACGCACGCGGATGCCAAGTCGGACCGGCGCAGGTTCCTGGGTCTATTGGGCAAGGGGTTCATCGCTGCGCCACTGCTGGGAGTGGCCGGGTGCGAGTTTGGAGGGAGCAAGAAGAAGCTCCCGACGGATGCCGGGGAAGATGCCATCCTCGAGCCCGACTACACGTTGGGGGGCGTCGCTCCGGACCCGGACTACAACGAGGCCGGGGACATCGGCGACACGACCCGGGAGCCCGACTGGAACCTGTCCGGCGGGGCGCCCATGGACCCCGACCTTCGAACCCGGCCCGAGGAGGTCGTGGCACCGCCGGGCGACATGGCGCTGGACGTCGACTCGCCGGACGGCTGCTCCACCAAGCTGGACGCCGAGGGGGAGTTCCCGCCGCTCCCGGGCGAGGCCGTTCCGGACGTAAAGCCACAGCCGGACGCCACGGAGGAAGACGTCCCGCCATTGGCCGGCGACATGCCCGCACCGGACGTCACTTCACAGCCGGAGAAAGATACCAAGGGGGAGGTCGATGCCGAAGAGCCTCCGCTCGATGGCGACATGCCCGCCCCCAGGTTCTAGACACAGTCGTCCGGCTTCGCGAACATCCCGGGGGACAGCGTCGGACGCCGGATGTAGTGCTCCGCGTACGCTTCAAGTAGGCCTGCGCAGCCATCTCGACGCCTCCCTCGTCCGCCGGGTGCCCACTCGCCGAGCCGGCTGTGTCTGGCAATCGGATGGGCCGATCCTGCATAGAGCACTGAATGGCTGGGCTCGGTTTGGCTGATCCGTTCCCCAGGGGGAGAGGCACCTACTCGAGCACGGGGCCGTAGAACCGCTCCAGGAATGCCGGATTCTTCTCTGCATACAGCTCTTCGGCTACCCGATCCGCCTGGGCAATGAGCGCCTGTTCGAACCAGCACAGAAGGCCGGATACACCGCCTACCGAGCCGGTCATTGCGTAGTTGACGCAGCCGCACCAGTGCATGCAGCGCATCACGTACTCGCACTCGGCGCACTCATCCAGGATAGCATTCTTCGCCTGGATCAGGGCATCCCGTCGGGCCGGGTCCACGCCGTCGTGGACCGTGCCGATCACGACGTCGTCCCGGTCATCCATGCCGATGAGCCGGTCGCACGGATAGAGTCGTCCAGCAGGGGACACGGCCAGCTCTTCACAGCCGAAGTCGCACCGGTCCGAGCAGGCGAATCCGCCCTTGAGATGCGTCACGATCTTGCTGTCGAGGAGATTGAGCTTGAAGCGCAGGCCCCGCCGGAACGCTGCGGCGTACCGGTCGGCAAAGGCGTGCAGGGCGACCTCAAATCGCTCTCGGGCCGCGTCGTCCCAGGTGGCTTCGTAGTTGAGGTTGAAGCTCAGCTGTCTCAGCCCCAGGTCGAGCAGGTGGTCAAGAGAGTCGGGCAGCAGGTGGACATTGGCGGGGTCGATCACGCTGATGCTCTTGACCGGGAGGCCGGCGGCCAGCGCCCGGGTGATTCCGGCCGCCACGTCGGCGTGGCTTCCCCTGCGGTCGGCCCGCACGCGGCAGGCATCGTGTGCGGGGGGGCAGCCGTCGATGCTGACTCCCAGGTGGAAACGGTTGGCCGCCAGCCACTCGATGCGCTCCGGCGTGAACAGCGTGGAGTTGCTGGTCACCACCAGGGTGACGGGCACCGGGTACGCAGCGGTTCGTTGCCGCACGTACCGCGTGATCTCCCGGATGAGGTCGAAGCGGAGCATGGGCTCGCCGCCGAAGAAGCCGACCTGCTTGAGGGGACGGTCCGACTTGACGACCAGGTCAACGGCCTTGCAAGCCACTTCGAACGGCATGGGGCGGGGGAATTTCTCCCCGTTGTAGCAGTAGGTACAGGCAAGATTGCACTGGTGGTCGAGGAAGAGGGTCAGGCGCAAGGGAATCCTCCCGAGTCGTTGCCCGCCGGTGCTACTTGAGCTGCTCCTCGAGCTGTCCGGCCAGCTCCGATTTCAGTTTCTTGAGCTTCTGCACGGCGTTCTTGGCGTCCTTGGTCCTTCCGAGAGCGGCGCTGACGGCCCCCCAGGCGTACCAGCATTCGGGAAAGGTCGGGTCGATCTTCGTGCAGCGAGCCAGCGCATCGACGCTCTCATCAAGCTTCTGGGCCTTTGAGAGCACGACGCCCAGATTGTACCAGGTGTAAGGATCCTTGCCGTCTCCTTCGAGGGCCTTGCGGTAGTGAAGGGCCGCGGCATCGAGATTGCCCCTGGAATCCTCGACCATTCCGAGCAGGAACCGGGTGCGGGCCAGCTCGGGGTTCTGGGCGGCGGCGTCCGAAGTGGCCGGGTCCGGGCATTTCGACCCGGCCTTGCATTCGGTACCGCTTCTGTCGTTGCCGCTCTTTCCACCGTCCTTGCCGGTACCGGCGTCCTTCGGATTCCCGGTGCCGTCGGCGGTCGTCGCCTCCGCCCTGGCCAGGGCGGCCTCGAGGAGCTTGAACGCGCCGTCGAGGTCGTTCGTGTTGAGCATGGCCGAGCCGGCAGCGTTGGCCACCTGGATGTCTTCGGGGAGGGCCGCAGCTGCCTTCGCGAGGAATGGAAGGGCTCCCGCCTGGTCTCCTTCGGCCTGCCTGGCGAATCCGGCCAGCTTGAGCGCATTGGGATCATCGGGGGCCGTCTTGAGGGCTTCGTCCGCTTTCTGGCGGGCGCAGGCGTAGTCCTGCTTCCGGTAGCAGATCTCGCCCAGCTTGAGCAGGGGCGAGATGTTGCCCGGGTTAGTGCGGGCGGCCTCCTGCAGGTCCGCCTCGGCGCCTCCCGTATCGCCGGACTTCAGGCGGGCGGAGGCCAGCATCGCGGGGATTTCGGAATCGGCAGGAAGCAGCGTGCGGGCCTTCTCAAGCGCCTCCACGGCCTCCTTGTAGCGCTGGCGATTGAGCCGCACGATTCCGAGCTGCTTGAGGAGAATGCCTTGATCAGCGGCCTTCTCCGCCGCCGACGAGAGGAGCTTGTCTGCCGTCTCCAGGTTCTTACGGCGTCCCTCGATGACTCCCAGCTTCCAGGCAGCCCGCCAGTTGTCGGGCTCGGCCTTGACCACGGCGGCCAGGTGCATTGCGGCCCCGTCCTCGTCTCCCTGGTCCAGGAGCATCATGCCGAGTGCGAGCGAGGCCGTGGTGTTTCCCGGCTCCGCCTCCAGGACCTTCTCCAACTGGCTCCTGGCCTCGGTGTAGTTCTTCTCATCGAGGAACTTTCGGGCCAGAGCCAGTCGTTCCGAGGTCCCTTTGCTGCCGGCGAGCCCCGCAGCCTGGTCGAGCTCGCGGGCCGCATCCTGCGGGCGTCCCGATTCCTGGTAGGCCTTGGCGAGGAACCTGCGGGTCTCGTAGTGCTCCGGAGACAGCTTCCGGGCCGCTTCGAGCGGTTCCACTGCGTCGGCATAGCGCCCCAGGTTGACCAGGGCCACTCCGAGCAGGAAGTGCGGGCCCAGCTCCTTCTCGAGCCCCCTGGCCGCGGTGGTGAGAGGCTCGACGGCCTCGGAGTACTGCTTCGCATCGGAGAGAAGGACGCCCAGCCGGTACGCGACTCCGGGGTCATCCGGAGAAGAATCGTGGACCATCCGGACCTGGACCAGGGCATCCTCGGTGTGCCCCGACTTCTCCAGACTGGTGGCATACTCCAGGCGCTGCGGATTGGCATCGGGGTTGTTCTCGAGGTACCGCTCCCAGGCCGGGAGCGCTTCCTCGTGCTTCCCCTGCAGGCTCAGGGCCAGCGCAAGGTCCCGGTCCACCTGGCGGTTCTCGGGCTGGAGCTGGACCACCCGCTTGAGCAGCCGCTCGGCCTGCTCATAGCGACCGGATCGGGCTGCAGTGAGGCCCAGGTAGTAGACTGCGGGCGGGTCGTCAGGGGCCTTGGCGACGGCTTTCTCGAAGTAGCTTTCGGCAGCGATGAAGTCCTCCCGGACGAACGCGGCCCGTCCGAGCGCGTAGAGCGCCTTGAAGTCATCGGGGCGTTGCCGGAGTGCGGATTCGTAGAGCTCGGCGGCCTCCTTCATGCGCCCCTGCTGCTCACGGATCTGGCCCTGTCCGAGGTAGCAATCGGGCACGTACGTGGACAGCTCGATAGCCTTCTCGTACTCATCGAACGCATCGTCGAGCTCCCCCAGGTTATGGAGGGAGTGGGCCAGCCCGTAACGGGCCTTGCCGTTGGTCGGGTCGGTCTTGAGCGCTGCCCGGTACTGGTCCACGGCCTTGTCGAACTGTCCCTGCCGGTGGAACAGTAGGCCCAGCGCGTAGGCAGACCGGGACGAGTCCGGGTCGAGCCCTGCCGACTTGGCCATGTACTTTTCGGCCTCCTGGTGACGACCGAGCTTCTCCATGGCGATTCCGAGGGCCAGGAAGACATCCGGATCGCCCGGGTTGGAGGCGGCGACCTTCTCGAGCAGGGTGACGGCCTCTTCGACACGGGCCGAGCGCTGGAGCAGGAATGCCAGGTTGTAGAGGGCATCGGGATGATCGGGCACCTTCTCCAGCACTTTGCGCAGGTAGGCCTCTTCCTGTGCCGCGTTGCCCGCCTTTCCGTAGGCCAGGGAGAGTTGAAAGAGCGTCTCCACGTCTTCCGGGTTGGCTTTCTGTGCCTTCTCGAACAGGGCCTGGGCCTTGTCGTCCTTTCCGGCCGCCTGGTACGCCGCAGCCAGGTTGAACAGCACCTCCGCCCGGTCCGGCTCGAGCTCCGCCGCCTTTTCGAGGTGCGGAATGGCCTCGTCCACCCGGCTGTTCCGGATGAGGAGCGAGCCGAGGTTGAAGCGCAGGGTGGCGTCTTCCGGTCGTCTCTTGACGACCTTCTCGTAGACGCGGATCGCATATCCGATCTTGCCGGCGTCGGCGAGCGCCTGGGCGAGCTGTTCGAGCACCTCCTCACGCCCTTTCGACAGCACGGCAGCGCTCTCCAGGGCCACGGCGGCCTCGTCGTTCCTCCCCTTCTCCATGAGGGCGATTCCCAGGTTGAAATACCCCTCGAAGAACTCCGTGTCGGCCCGCACGGCCTGCTGGTAGCGCTCGATCTCCTCGTCCTTGCGGCCCGCATCACCGGCAATGCGGCCGAGGAGGAAGAGGACCCTGGGGCTGTCCTCCTTTTCGGCCAGGGCCTTCTTGAGCAGCGACTCGGCCCGTTCCCGGTTGCCCAGGTCGTACGCACACTTTCCGGCCAGGAAGATGCCGGCTACGAACCGGGGGTCCATCTCCATGACCTTCTCGATGAGGGGCATGGCCTTGAGGCAATCCCCCATCTTGTCGTAGGACGCTGCCATGTAGTAGATCGCCTCGAGGAATTCCGGGGCAATCTTCAAGGCCTTGGCAAACCGGTCCCGAGCGGCCTGGTAGTTGCCCTCGTTGAACAGGTTGAGCCCCTCGTCGAACAGGGCAAAGGCCTTTGGGTCGATGTTGGCATTCAGGCCGGCCCTTGCGGGGGCGACCCAGAAGAGGAGGGCCAGGAGCAGCCCGGCAGCCGCAAGCCTTTTCACGCGAAGTCCTCCCAGGGAACGAGGGGGCGTGCCTACGCCACGTTTTCCAGGATCACCGTCTTGCCCATGCCACCGCCGACGCACAGGGTGGCAAGGCCGTAGCGGACGTTTCGCCGCTTCATCTCGTGGGACAGGGTGACCAGCAGCCTGAGCCCCGTTGCGCCCACCGGGTGACCCAGGCCGATTCCCGAACCGTTCACATTGGTGATGCCGCGGTCGAGCTCGAGGAGCTTCTCGCAGGCGAGGTACTGGGCGGCAAAGGCCTCGTTGACTTCGATGAGCCCGATCTGCGACAGGGTCAGGCCGGCCCGCTGGAGAGCTTTGCGGGTCGCGGGCACCGGGCCGTAGCCCATGAGCTCCGGCTCGACGCCCGCCACGGCATGGGCCACGAAGCGGGAGATGGGCTTGAGCCCGAGTGCCTTGACTTTGCTTTCCGACACGACCAGCGCGGCGGAAGCCCCGTCGTTCAGGCCGGAGGAATTGCCCGGAGTCACGGTGCCGTCCTTCTTGAAGCTGGGCTTTAGCTTTGAAAGGGCCTCCATGGTGATGTCGTGCCGGATGTGCTCGTCGGTGGCGAGCAGGGTCTTTTCCCCCTTGCGGCCGGTGATCTCGACGGGGACGATTTCCTCCGCAAACCGACCGGACTTCGAGGCCTCCGATGCGTTCTTGTGGCTCCGGAGCGCCACCACGTCCTGCTCTTCCCGGCTGATCGAGTACTTCGCGGCCAGGTTCTCTGCAGTCAATCCCATGATGAGGCCGGTGTTGGGGCAGGTGAGCCCTTCCCAGATCGTGTCGGTGAGCTGGCCATGCATGAGGCGCTTGCCCCATCGGGCATCCTTGAGGACGTAGGGGGCCTGGCTCATGGATTCGAGGCCGCCCACGAGGATCATGTCCGCATCGCCGCACTGGATCCTCTGCATGGCGAAGACTGCGGCCTGCATGCTGGAGCTGCACTGCCGCTGGATGGTGACCCCCGGCACGTGGTGCGGGATGCCGGCCTTGAGCGCGGCCACTCGGGCCACATTGGGCTCGTCGGTGCGCATGAAGCAGTTCCCGAAAATCACGTCGTCGAGCTGGGCCGGATCGATGCCCGAGCGCCGGATGCACTCCTTGAGCGGAAACCCGGCCAGCTCATTGCCGGGAATGTCCTTGAAGATGCCGCCGAAGTCGCCGATTGCCGTTCGAACCGGAGCTGCCAGGAATACGCCTTCCATTTGTGTTCCCCCTTGCAGTCAAGGAGGTCATTCTACCCTGGTATGGGGCGGATGGCCACAGCGCATTTCGGCCAATATCAATTGCCTGGCCAGGCACCCTCGGCTATAGTCCGCCTGTCTGTCGAATCGGGCGGGAGGCGCGTCCATGGGGCAGTCTGGCGGCAAATCTGGGCTTCGAGCAGTCCTGCTGTTGCTGCCGCTGGCCCTGCTGGTGGGAGTGGCCGTCTGGCAGCTCCTGAGGCCGCTCGGCATGCCCGAGCCGCCGGGGCCGCAGGCTTGGCTCGATGCGGCCCGCTACGTTCGAAGCGGCTTTCGTCCGGGGGACGTGGTGCGAATCGAGCCGACCTGGCTCACGCAAGGCAGGGTCTACTTCGGTGACATCGACTCAGGGCCCAGGACGCCCATGCGGGTGCTGGACCTCCATGCCCCCCTGGACCTCCCGTTCCTGTACCGGTTTCAGCGCCTGTGGCTGATAACGGCTGTCGAGCAGCGTTCAAGCGGCGATGCGCTCCTGACCGACCGGTTCGAGCGGCTCGATGAGGTGGAGTTCCCCGGGCTCACGGTATCCCTCTACCAAGTGCCGCAGGGGCTCCTGCTCTGGCAGATGCGGGAGGGGATGTCGGCTGCGGTGCTTGCATCGGGCGGGGCCGGGAGCGAAGCCTGTCCCTGGCGCCAGGACCGGTTCCGCTGTGCGGGGCAACCGGTTGCGGACGTGCGATTCGAGATGCGGGAGGTGGCCGGCGGTCCGCGACAGTGCCTCCTCGTGAAGCCTGAGCCCGAGGGGCGGCAGACCGTGCTGCAGTTTCCGTCGCTGGATCGGGAGGGGGAGCTGCTGGTGCGTGCCGGGAACACGGTCGAAGCGGCCCGCAGCAAGGACGGCGGCACGGTTCTCGTGGAGGTCGAGCTCGACGGGAATCCGGTCGGATCGATGTCGCTGCAACGGGCATCGTACCGGCTTGACGAGGTCCGTGCGACGGTGCAGGGAGGCGGCCCGCACGAGCTTGAGATCCGCCTGTCGACCGACGATGCCACGAAACGGGAAGTGTGCCTGGACGGGTTCATCCTGGCACCGGGCCAATGAGAGGATAGGGAGTGGAACTCGCAAGACCGGTCCTTCTGGTGACCAAGAAGAGCTTCTACGAGGTGTACGGACTGGACCGAAAGGACGCCGGGTTCCTGGCCCAGCTCGACAAAGACCGGGAGCTGGCCGGCTTTCTGATGGCCGACTACGAAGAGAACCGGGACGTCATTGCCTCGGTGGAGACGTTCCTCAAGCAGGAGAAGGTCCCGTTCCAGCGGGTGTCGCCGGGGCAGCGGATCGAAGACGGGCAGTTCCGGCTGATCGTGGCGGTGGGAGGGGACGGAACGCTGCTGGCGGCCTCGCACGAGGCGGTGACCACTCCGGTCGTGGGGATCAACTCGAGGCCGGGGCGCAGCATCGGTTACTTCTGCGCATCGGATCGCGGGGACTTCCCCGCTGTACTGGGGGCCATCCTGTCCGGCGCGATGCAGCCGACCACGCTGTCGCGCATGGATATCTGGATCAATGGGGAGCGCCGTTTTCCTCCGGCCCTCAACGACGTGCTGTACTGTGCCGATTCCCCGGCGGCCACCTCGGTGTACCGGCTCCGCCTGGGGGAGGCCGAGGAGATTCAGCGGTCCAGCGGCGTGTGGATATCGACCCCCGCAGGGAGCACGGCCGGCATCGGAGCGGCAGGCGGCCGGAAGATGAACCTGTCGGGCAGCTCCATGCAGTTCCTCGTGCGGGAGCCGTACGTCGGGGCCGGAATCGGGTACAAGCTGGACCACGGGGTGTTCGGCGACGGTCTTTGCTTGACGAGCCTGACGCCTCATGCAAGCATCTTCGTCGATGGCTCCCGCATTGCGTTCGAGCTGAACTACGGGGATCGAGTGGAACCTCGTATTTCGGCAACACCGCTGCGGATTTACCTCCAGGGGTGAGGCATGGAAGCTGCACCGAGCGGCAGCTCGTTCTGGGCGAGGGCGCTGGACTGGACACGCCGGATTGTGGCGTTCCTGGTGGTCGTGGGCTTCCTGGGGGCCATCCTCCTGCTCCTGGCGGCGCTCTTCTTCTATCAGAGCGGATACCGTCCGCTCCCCCGGGAGGGGGTGGAGATCGAGACGGGGGAATGGGCGGGGGCGGACAGCTCGGTCCTGGCGGAAGACCGTCTTCGCATCTTGAGCCTGGACCTGGACTACGGTGCCGGGGAGGACGGCAGCCGGCCCGAGCTCGGGGATCCCTCGCACCCCGGCGCAGCCCGGGTCACTGAGGTTCTGGACCGTCTGGCTGCCCTGGCCCTGGAGCAGAAGGCCGACGTCCTGGTGCTCCAGAGGGTCGACTTCGGCAGCGAATTCGCAGGAGACGCGGACCAGGCCGGCTACCTGGCCCGGAAGCTGGGATGGGGGTATGTGGCACGCTCGCGGACCTGGAAGCACTCGTACCTCCCGTATCCCGATCCGCTGGCCGAGGACCTGCTGGGCCGAGTCGACCTGGGCCATGCGGTGGTCAGCCGTGTCCCCATTATCGAGGCTGCCCGCTTCTCCCTGCCCATGGAGACGCTCGACAACTGGTGGATGAGCACCTTTGCTCCCGCCCCCAACGTGCTCGGCGCCGTGCTGCTGACCCGGGGGCGCCAGCTCCTCGTCTTCGACGCGGCCCTGACCTGCGGACAGCTCCATGCCCGAGAGTCGCAGGCGCGGGATCTGGCCCGCGTCCTGAACCAGGAAAGCACGGGCAACGCCATCCTGGCGCTGTCCCTTTGCGCCCCCCCCCGGGACCTCAAGCAGGCCGGGAAGGGGCGGGCCGATCACTCGCTGGATCTCGTCCGATACCGGCGCAACCTCCAGACGCCCTTCGTCGAGCGGGACGCGCTGGCGGACCCCGACACCTGGGCCACTCACCGCATGGAGGACGGGCGCATGGTGCTTCACGACTACCTCATGCCGGAGAAAGGCCTTCTGCTGCGCACGTTCCAGGTTCTGAAGCCGGAGCCGCCGCTGTCCTCCCACCGCCCGCTGCTGCTGGAAGTGGCCTGGTAAGGGCCAGCGGCAAAACAACCCGATCGGCTGCGGCTTCGCTGCCCGGGCATCTTGCGGCTTTCGGCCTCGCTCCCTCGGTCGCCGTAGCGCTGCTACGACTCGGTCAGTCGCTCCGGGCGCGCTCGCAAGCTGCTCCGCGCCGCTGTGCCTCGCTCGATCCGGTTGTTTCGTCGCTGGCCCTGAACTCCTCTGACCGGCATGCGTCCTCCGCCGACGTCCGGACCGCCCCTTTTCCAGGCACAAACTCTCGTTGACCCGCAGGGCGGATTGGCTATAGTGGACCTGCTCTTTCGGTCCCAGTTCTCCTGGAGGGTGGCGACATGCGGGCGAAGAAAGTTCTGATTCTCGGGGCAGCAGGCAGGGACTTCCACAACTTCAACATGTACTTCCGCGACAATCCGGACTACGAGGTGGTGGCGTTCACCGCCACCCAGATTCCCCGGATCGAGGGGCGCGTCTATCCGGCCGGGCTTGCCGGCGCCCTCTACCCGGAGGGAATCGAGATCCTGCCGGAGACGGACCTCGAGAAGATCGTGGCCGAGCGCGAAGTCGATGTCGTCGTGTTCGCATACAGCGACGTCTCCCACGAGCAGGTGATGCACCTGGCTTCCCGATCGCTGGCGGCTGGAGCCGAGTTCCGGCTGCTGGCGGACACCCAGACTTACATCGAGGCCCCGCTGCCCGTCATCGCCGTGTGCGCGGCGCGGACCGGGTGCGGCAAGAGCCAGACGAGCCGCAAGATTGCCTCTCTGCTCGGACAGCGCAAGCTCCGGGCCTCGGCCATCCGTCATCCCATGCCCTACGGTGACCTCATGGCCCAGCGGGTGCAGCGGTTCGCCACTTACGAGGACCTGGTCCGGCACAAGTGTACCATCGAGGAAATCGAGGAATACGAGCAGTATATCGAGCGGGGCATGTCCATCTACGCCGGCGTTGACTACCAGGCCATCGTGGACGAGGCCGCGACCGAGAGCGACGTGATCATCTGGGACGGCGGCAACAACGACATCCCGTTCGTGCGGCCCGACCTGTACATCTGCGTGCTCGACCCGCTGCGCCCGGGCCACGAGATGAAGTACTATCCCGGCGAAGTGAACCTCCGGGCCGCGGACCTCATCGTGATCAACAAGGTGGATCAGGCGACGCCCGAGGATCTTGCCCGGGTCGTCGACAACGTGAAGGCCACCAACCCTTCGGCCTGCATCATCGAGGCGGAGAGCCGAATCACCCTGTCCGACCCCAAGCGGGTCAAGGGGCGTCGGGTCCTCGTCGTGGAGGACGGTCCCACGCTCACCCACGGTGGAATGGCCTACGGTGCGGGGTACGTCGCTGCCACCCGCCTCGGGGCCGCTGAGATCATCGATCCCCGCCCCTTTGCCGAGGGACCGATCCTGGATGCGTACAAGAAATACCCTCACATGGGCAAGATCCTGCCTGCGCTGGGCTACTACCCGGAGCAGCTCGAGGCCCTCGAGGCCACGATCCGCCGGGTGAAGGCCGATGCCGTCATCGTCGGGACCCCCGTGGATCTGCGTCGCTACGTACGCATCGACCAGCCGGCGGTCCGGGTCACGTACGAGCTCGAGGAGCGTCAGGGGCAGCTCACCCTCGACCGGGTCCTCGACCGATTCCTCGACCAGGTTCCCCGGGACTGAGCAGGTTCCTCATGAGAACTGGCGGAGTCGAACCATGTGTGCGCTGACACGGCGGGACACGCTGCCGGGCAAGATTCTGCTCGACCGGTTTGTCGTGGCCGGCCGGATCGGGTCGGGTGCGGTGTCCGACGTGTACCTTGCCCGCCAGCGGTCGGTGGGGAACCGGAACGTGGCGATCAAAGTGCTCAAGCGGCTCCTGTGCGAGAGCGATACCCCCGAGGCCCTCATCCATCGCCAGCGCTTCCAGTTCGAAGCCGAGCTGCTGGCCATGGTGAAGTCCAACTGCTTCGCCGGTCTGGTGGAATGCGGCATCTTTGCGGACGACGGGGTGCAGCGGCCGTTCATGATCATGGAGCACCTGGATGGGACGTCGCTGTCCGAGCCGCTCAAGGCGGGGCGCCGGTTCACCATCGGCGGGGCCGCCCGAATCACCCTGCTGCTGGCCGAGGCCATCCTCGATCTGCATCGGTTCAAGGTGGTCTACCGGGACTTGTCCCCCAACAACGTGATCCTCGAGGAGGGGGGGCCGTTCGGGCTCATGCCCCGGCTGTTCGACCTCAGCCATGCCATCGTCCCCGGCGTTGGCGGCATGGATGTCTCGGGGGGTGCCGGCTCGCTGCTGGCCGGGACGCCGCCCTATGCGGCTCCCGAGCTTCGCAATGCCACAGGCGATGAGCGCAGCGACCTGTTCTCGCTGGGGGCCCTCTTCTACTCCATGGTCACCGCCCTGCCGCCCCTGTCACTCCGGGCGCAGACCTGGGAGGATTACTCCGCAGCCGTTGTCGGCAAGCGTCCGCTGCCCGAAAAGCCGCTCAAGACGGTCCTCAACAAGGTGCCCAAGGGGCTCGACACGGTCCTGGCCTCCGCCCTGGAGGTCCGGCCGGACCGTCGCTATGCATCGGTCCTTGAGTTCATGCAGGACCTGTGCGAAGTGCTCCTCAAGTCAGGCCTGGTCAGCGGATCGGCCGGGCGAGAAGGGCTGCTGTCCGGGCTCATCTCCAGGATCATGTTGAGAGGCTAGTTTCCCGTTTGCCCCGTGAGGCGGTCGAGCAGGGCTCGGTAGAGCTCCAGGTGCATCTTGTCCGTGCGCATGGACAGACGCACTTCGAAGATGCCCTTCTGCTCCGTTCCGCCCTGCTCCGCACGGACCCGGGTCACGTCGCCCTGAACCTCAATCTGGGAGATCTTGCGGGCGCCGGCAAGAGGAACCACGATGAGGACGGATGCATACAGCGCTGGCAGCTGCTGCTCGGTGCGGATCTTCAGGCCGGCGCAGTACAGTCGAGTGGCGATTCCCTGGAAGCGGGTCGTGCCCAGCCGGTAGACCACGGGGATGTCGAGGTTGCGGGCGACGACCGGTGGGACGGGCTGAGTCTGGATGAGTGCCTCTCCCCTCTTGCCTCTGCCGCCGAAGAGCGATGAGAGGAACCCGAGGGGAGACTTCTTCTCAGGCTTGGACGGGGGCGGAAGCGGCTCGGGGGGCGGCTCTGCGGTTGGAAGGGCCAGATCTCCAATGGCGTCGAGGGGGAGCTCCACCTTCTCGGGAGCCGATGCCGGGGCAGCGGGCGCTGCCGCTACGGCCGGCATCTGCGACGTCACCCGCTTCACGGCCGTTTGAGCTCCGGCGGACTCCTTGCCTCCGGCGGGGGGCTCCACCCGCTCATGTTCCTTCGTGGTGCGCTGCGCTGACGCCCCTGCATTCTTCGCCTGGGCCGCCACGCTTCTGGCTGCCCCGGCCATCTGTGCCGCTGCCCCGCCGGCCGTCTGCGTCGCTGCCCCACCGGCCGTCTGCGTGGCTGCCCCGGCCGTCTGCGTCGCTGCCCCGGCCGTCTGCAGGGCCTTCTCCGGAGGCTCAATCCTCGTGATCTTCACGTCGGAGGAGCCCTTCCCGACCCCGGCCTCGACCTCTTCGGCACTGGGCATCTTGCCGAAGTTGGAGAGGATGGCATCGGCCTCTTCCATCTCCTCGATGCTTTGGAAGAGGGACGATTGGAGCGCACGGAGCCGCTCCAGCCCTTCCTGGTGAATCGGGTCGAAGCTGAAGACGTAGGACTTCTCCCCTTCCCCCTCTTCCACCCGAATCAACCCGGCATCGACCCCGAGGACCCGCTCGAGGAACAGCCGCACGCGGGCCGGGTCGCGGGAAACGACGTCACCGAACTCCACCCCGAACATCGGCTCCCCGTTCGGGCCGCTCTGGACCCGCATGACCATGACCTTCAGAAACATCTCGAGCTCGGGGCGCTTGCGGTCGGACAGGTTGAGGAGGAATTTGGTGCCCACCGGGGGCGCAATGGGCGCCGTGAAGAGGGCCCCTCCCTTGCTCAGGTCGACGCTCTGGGCCGTGTACTCCTCCCCCTCGAACGTGAACGTCACCACCAGGCGGCGATGGACTCGCTCGTAGCGTCTTCTCTCGGCACCGGAGGGCTCGTCGGCCCGGCTCTTTTCGTCCGTCCGCATCAACAAGTTACGTTATCAAATCCACCGGCCAAAGACCAGCAAAACCTGAAGGTTTCGGGCAGGGGCAGGGGCGGGGGCACGGGCAGGGCAGCGTCCACACAGCCCCGACCACGCGGGAGGGGCCGCCGTGGCGCCGGCAGATGCAGCAGGGCAGTTGGGTCAGGGGGGCGTTGGCGCGGGCAACACAGCCCCGACCACGCGGGAGGGGCCGCCGTGGCGCCGGCAGATGCAGCAGGGCAGTTGGGTCAGGGGGGCGTTGGCACGGGCACGGGCTCTTGTGAAGGGGGGCTGTTGAGCTCGGCGGTGGCGGCCAGGTCGATCTTCCAGCCGTCTTCGAGAATCAATTCGACATAGCGCACCACGCCCCCGCTCGTGACTTCCATGCGGACCCGGGACGGGCCCGATGCCAGGCGCTTGAGCTCGAGGTCTCCCCGCGTCCCCTCAAAGCCGGAGAAGACGAGGCAGGCGGCACCGGGCGGAATGGCGGCCGCTGCGTTTCCCTCCGCCGAACCACCTTGGCCCTCCCCCGCCGCCGAACCGCCCCCGGCGGCCGCTCCGGCTGTCATCACGCTGCCGCATCCGTCCAGCGACTCGCGGGATGCGGCGGAGAGGTACCCGTAGAGCTCCCCCTGGACCGATCCGAAGTCGTTCTGCCGGGCGAACTCGGCGATCTGGTAGAAGGAGCGGACGACTTCCTCGGGCCCCTTGTCCTGAGAGCAGGAAGCCAGTCCGAGCGCCAACAGCAGCATCCAACCGCGTCGCATTCCCAACCTCCAAGCCAGTCGTTCAACAGTTCTGCCTGCATCCCGCCGGGGTCTTGCTCGCGTCCTGTAGGTTCTGCCGCATCCCCCGGGTCTTGCCCGCCATCCTCCCGGCCATCCTACTCGCAGCGCGACCCGTCGGCGATCCGGGCAACCAGCCACCAGCCACCCGTGGCGGCCACGCCGAGCAGGAGTCCGAGCCAACGGGTTCCCACGAAGATCTGGTGCAAAGCGTACATCGATGCCAGCATAATCACCGATGCCCCGGCCCAAGTCAGCAGCGCCCGCTGGAGCCCGCCGGCTGCGGGGCGCATCACTGCGGTCTCTTCGGTCACCGCCACCTTCCAGAAGCCGGAGGGCCGTACCTTTCGGTAGAAGTTCTGGAGGTGGGCTGCCGAGACCGGCCGGAACGCGAACGTGGCCGCCAGCGTGGCCGTTGCCGAAATGGCGACCGTGACCAGCAGCTTCTCATGGTACAGCATGTCCGGGGCGACGACGTACAGCAGCGCGGTCGTTGCCGCCGCAGCGATCAGTCCGGCCAGCTCCGACGCGGCGCTGATGCGCCACCACACCCATCTCAGCAGATGCGGAAGACCCAGCCCCGCCCCCAGAGCGGTGAAGAACTCCCAGGCCCCCTTGACCGAGTCGATCTGCGTGGTCACGGCAAGCGCGACCAGCAGCACGAGCACCGTGGCAAGCTGACCCGCCACGACCAATTCCCGATCCGTGGCCTTGGGGCGCATGAAGCGCTTGTACACGTCGTTGACCAGGTAGGATGACCCCCAGTTGATGTGTGTGTCCACGGTCGACATGAACGCGGCGCAAAGCGAGGCCACCAGCAGTCCCATGAGCCCGGGAGGCAGCAGCGTTGCGATGAGCACGGGGTAGGCGGCCTCCCGGTCGGCCAGCACCCGGGCGTACTCGGGGGATACCTCGGCACCGGGAGGAGGTACGAGGGGGTAGATCACGAGGGCCGCAAGCCCCACCAGGATCCAGGGCCAGGTCCTCAGCAGGTAGTGGCACAGGGCAAACAGCAGCGTGCCCCGGTAGGCGTGGCTCTCGTCCCGAGCGGCCACGAGTCGCTGCGCGAAATACCCGCCGCCGTCCGAGTTGTGGGTCGCCCACCATTGCACCGTCAGGTAGGTGACGAACGCTCCGGCGGCGGCAGCGGTCAGGCCCTGTGGAAAGAAGCTGAGGATCCCCTCCGCCTGCGCGGGGTACATCCCATGAATCTTGGCGAGCAGCGTATCCAGCCCGCCCACGTGATCCACCGTGTACCAGGCAAACGCGATGGCACCGCCCATGGCGAGGAGGAACTGCACCAGGTCGGTGATGATGACGCTCGTGAGCCCGCCCATCGAAGCGTAGAACAGCGTGATGACGGCCATGATGACGATCGAGAGCCCCTCGCCCGGGTCGGAAATGGCGCACTCCTTGGGCCACCAGCCGTCCATCCAGGCATAAAGCCCCGGGGCCAGATCCTCCCAGCGGATGAAGCTGTGGATGATCTTGCCCATCGCGCGGATGACCCAGCCCATGGTGATGCAGTTGGTGACGACGGCGAAGAAGAAGGCCTTGAACGCCCGCAGTGCCGCCGCGCTCTTCCCGTCGTAGCGCAGCTCGATGAATTCGGCATCAGTGATGACCTGCGTGCGGCGCCAGCCGCGGGCCAGCACGAACACGACCAGGAGGTGGGACAGGGCCAGCGACCACCAGAACCAGTTGCCCGAGATGCCCTCGTTGGCGACGATGCCCGTCACGGCCAGCGGCGTGTCCGCGGCGAACGTCGTCGCAACCATGGAGGTGCCGATGAGCCACCAGGGGAAGGCCCGGTTGCCGACGAAGAAGGATTCCATGTTCTGGGAGGCGACCTTCCGGAGCGCGAATCCCGTGCCCACGGTGAACAGCATGTAGCCCAGGATGATGGTCCAGTCGATCCATTCGAGGTGCATGCCGTCCTCCGAGTCGATCCCGATGTCGCTGCGGCCGTCCACTCGGCCAGGCCCGCGTTCACCGAGCCTACAGCCACCGGCCCTCCGGGTTCAACTATTTTCCCTTGACTTCCCCAAGCCGGGGAGTATCCTCGCTTCACTTCAACCGGGGGGTGACCCCCGATTGACATTGCGGGGTGGCGCAGTTGGCAGCGCGTCGGGCTCATAACCCGAAGGTCACAGGTTCAAGTCCTGTCCCCGCGACCGCTAGAATACTGGGGGATCCGCCGTTTCGGTGGGTCCCCTGTTTCGCGTTCGGGCCATATTCGGGCCACGCAGCATCCGAGAGACGCATCGACGGATGGCCGATGCCGAACCGGAGGACGCCGGGGGAAAACCCCCCGTCGACAGGAGCGGGTTCCTCCTCTCGCCACAGTTTCCCTTGCCAGGTACAACAAGTTCGGAGCGGTCGGCACGACTCCGACAGCATGGCAAGGAGGCCGTCGTGGCAAAGCCGACGAAACACTATGGGAAGTGGCGGATCCGGTGGCTGGACGCCGAAGGACGGAGGCGGAGTGAGAGCTTCGCAACGTTCTCCGATGCCCAGCGGGCGCTGGTGAAGTACCAGTCCGAGGCGGACCAGGTTCGGGCCGGGCTGAAGGCCCCCGAGATCCCGGAGCACCTCTTCGGCGAGTTGTGCGACTACTGGCTCGACCACCGGACCGCGCGCAAGAAGTCCCCGAAGGATGACCGCTCCATCATCGAGCGCCATCTTCGCCCCATTTTCGGGAACCTCCGACTACGCCAGATCACCCTTGAGCGTGTCGACGCCTTCCGGCGGGTCAAGTGCCCCCGGGAGCGTCGGGGAGAAGAAGATGCCAATTCCCTCCGGGGCACTGGACTGGTCTCGGTCAAGAGCCTTCACAACATCCTCACCGTGATGGTTTCCATGCTCAATCTGGCCGTGGACCTGGGGTGGCTGGACCGCAAGCCGACCATCAAGAAGCCCAAGCTGCTGCCCGCGGAGTTCCACTACGTCCGCACCATGGACGACATCGAGAAGTTCCTCGAGGCCGCCCTGGAGGAGGAGCCGGGAGTGTTCGAGCTCTACGCAACCGCCGTCTACACGGGCATGCGGGCCGGCGAGCTCTTGGGGCTCCGGTGGTCCGACGTGGACCTGGAACGCCGCCTGATCACCGTGCAGCGTTCCTATGCCACGACGACCAAGACCGACGAGATCCGGCACGTCCCCGTCCTGGATGCCCTCCTTCCGATCTTGCGGGAGTGGAAGGCGCTTCGCCTGTCCACCACCTACGTCTTCCCGAACCACGCGGGGAACATGAACGTCGCCTCCGCACGGGTTCTCCAGGAAGTCCTGCAGAAGGTCCGGGGGCGGGCCGGGATCCCGTACCGGTTCACGTTCCATTCGCTCAGGCACACGTTTGCCAGCCACTTCATGATGAACGGCGGCGACATCTACCGGCTCCAGCGCGTTCTCGGGCACAAGTCGATCATCATGACGGAGAGGTACAGCCATCTGGCGCCGGATGCCTTCGAGAGCGACTACGGGATCCTCGGGAAGCCGCTGCCCATGCTGGCGAACAGGACGTCCGTGGCAGCAAACGTGATCCCCCTCTCCCCGCCGTCCCGGTCAACCGAGCCCACAGGGGAATAACCTCCCCCAACGGCATCCCGGTTGCTCCTCTTCCAATAGCCAAGTTCCCGCCCGAACATCGATGCAGTGCAAGGGCATTCCGCCCTGCCAAGGAGGGACGAAGATGGAAGAACACCTGTGGCGGTACAAGGACGTCTGCCAGTACTTGAACATGCCTCTGGGCTCCGCCTATGCGCTCGTCTGCCAGGGCCGCATTCCGCATCTCCGCTTATCCGGCCGGTCAGTGCGGTTCGATCCGGCGGAGGTCAAGAAATGGCTGGAGGAGAAGCGGTGTGGAACGGCGGGGAGTGCTGCCGTTTGCCAGAACGAGGAGCAGGGGAGGTAAACGATGAACTGCGGAACGTCCGGAAGCGTTGAAGCGAGACCCCAGCCCCAACTCCTAGACGGGGACCTGCAGGCGAGATTCTTCAACACGCTCGTCATCGAGAGGGGCGCGGAATTCGTGGTGAAGGTGACCGTCGGCGGTGCCTCGAACGCCCGGCTTACCGAGGCGTGCAAGATCGCCTTGACGGCCCAGACCCTGGATGATCTCCTGCCGCAGGTCTACCCACTCCTGCGCCAGTTGAAACCCCTCGGAGACGTGGAGTTCGTGCTCCTGCCCGCTGGGGGGATGTGCCACAAGAGCGGCCATGACGAGGTAGGACTGCGAATCCGGACTGCGCTTCGCCTCCCGGCATGCCGCAGCTGGGTTGACCCGCTCCACTGCCTACCCTGCATTTGGCCGTCACCGTCAGCCGTGGTCGTCCGCATGCCCGAAGGATCGGTGGAGGTCTTCTGGAGGGTCGATTCTAGCGGCCTCGAGAACGGCGCCGCTGCCGAGATGCTCCACGCGTTCTGGAAGGCGCATTTCGAGCCGAAGGGCCAGTATGCCACCACCTGCGAAGTGGGGCTGCCCAAGAGGGGGGAGGCGCACGAATACGCGCTACAGGTCATACTGCCGCCGGCGGGGTTGGCAGCGGCCGAGATGGCTCTGTACGGTTGGTCGGATTTCCGCCGGAGATAGGGCGGACAGCGCACCTTCGCTGGCAGGCGGGGTGCCCGGACGAAGTGGGCCGGAGTAGAGCGATGTCTTCAATAGCGACTCTACCCCGGCCACGGACGAGAGACAACTCATTTCGAACCCGGCCACCGGCAACGCTGGCCGGAGGTGGTGGGGAGGGCAGAGATGCAGAAGAAGAAGCTGGTGGAGGTCCTGGAGATCCTCTTCGGACAGGGTCAACTCACAGAGGCACACCTCCTTTTCCTCGAGGGTCTCGCGCTCCCGGAGACGATCACCAGAGGACACTTGATCTCCGGCGACCCGGCTGCCCTGGACCGGGTCTTCCCCGAATTGGAAAGGCAGGGGCTCGTCCCCGACGCAATCGAACTCGGGCTCCTCGCACAGGAGCGAGGCTCCGTGATCTGGAACAGGCGGCTCGCGGACGGTGACCTCCTCCTCGCTCTGCGGGATCAGGGCGGGCGCTATTCGGGAGTCCTCCCGCTCAGCTCCGCACAGCCCATCCCGCCCGGGCCGGCCCTGTTCGGTCGTGAGGCCGTCGCCGTGTCTCCCGGTGAACTGTGTGTCGTGACCCGCGACGTGTTCACGCAGTTCCGGCTGATCGAGTCCGGCGTGGTGGCCCTATGCATCACCGGGGCCGGCCGGGCCGGGAAGGAGGACCTCGTTCAGTTTATCGAGGATCAGAAGCTGAGCCCGAGCAGCGAGATCATCGTGCTGGTCGAGCCCCTCGAGGACATAGGTGTCCCGGGCTCGTCGGCAACGACGAAGGGGACAGCGGCATCCGAGGCTGTTCCCCAGGAGGCGAAGGCCTGGGTGTATCATCTCGCCCGCCGCTTGGCGCACGACGGGCTCAATGTCAAGCTCGTGGACGTCCCCAACGCCCGGCTGCTGGCCGCGGACACGAAGGCATCGAAGGAGTCGGTCATATCGGGTCTGCTCGAGCGGGCTGTCACTCCTGAAGTGTACCTGGAGCAGCAGAAGCCCGAGCATCGGCAGGAGATCCTGGACATCCTCGGGGAGGGCAAGGTCGTTTCCTCCGACGGAACGCTCACAATCTCGGTGTTTCCCCTACGTATCGAGTGTTCCCGGCTGAAGAGGACGAGCAAGCTCAAGGTCCGGCTCTTCGTCGCAGAGAAGGAATGCTCCCCGGACGAAGTGAACCTCCTGGAGAGGGCTGCCCGAACCCGGTGGGTCAAGCAGATGCTGACCCAACACGAGGAGCTCGGGCCCCAGGAGGATACCCTTGCCTTCCTGATGGAGGAGCTGTCCAAGAACGTGGCCAAGCACGAAGGCAACGGGGACCTGACGCAAGGCATGCCGGCTCCTGGGGATGGCCGTCCGCTTCTGGTCCTGGACACCACGGTGCAGGTACGGAGCGACGGCTACTGGAAGCGGGACTCGACGACCGGCCTCTGGTGCAAGTTCGCCAGCTTCACCGCCAGGATCACCGAAGAGCAGGTTCAGTGCGGACCGGATGGACATGAGGAGAGAGTCTACATCGGGGTCGCAGAGCACGACGGGCAGTGCCGGCCGTTCAGGATGACGGCACGGGAGTTCGAGAGTCCCAGGATGATGGAGCATCTCGGTGCTTGTCTGGGTGTCGGCAAGATCCACAGCGACCTGAATCTGCTCCGGCGATGCATCCACGCGGACAGCACGGACCGCCTGGTGGTTCGCATCACGCACGACTTCGGCTGGGATTCTGCCGGGCGCTTCCTGACTCCCTCGGGCGCCATCTGTGCCCCGGGAGTGGCGGAGCCTGAAGGTGAGCGCCTCGACCTGAGCCAGCTCGGGCCTGCCGCAAACCTGGATCTGGCGGTTGTCCCGGACAAGGCCAGACTACTGGAGGCCACCCGGTTCCTGTTCCTCCAGTTCTCCGGAATGGGAGACCCTGCCGCAACGCCGCTGCTCCTGGGCTTCGCATTCGTAGCGGTCGTGGCAGGATGGCTCGGGGACGTGATCAAGTTCGGCGTCCACCTGTTCGGACCGAGCGGAAGCTTGAAGACGGTCGCCTGCAGGGCGCTACAGGCACTCTTCGGGCCAGCCTTTGCGTCGGTGTTGCCGCTGAGCTGGACCGGCACACCGTTCTCGTTGCAGGCTGCCGGATACGGGTTCAAGGATGCGATTGCGGTCATCGACGATTTCAAGCAGTCGACATTTCGAGATGCCGCCGGCGTTCAAGTGCTGCTGCAGAACTACGCTGACAACGTTGGCCGCAGCCGGCTTGACCGGGAGTCCAATCTGCTGCCCCCTGTGGCCTTCAGGGGCTGGATGCTCAGCGACGGCGAAGATCCGCAGGACGCGTCGTCGAGCAACACGGCGAGAATCCTCCCGCTGGCCTGGGGCCCGAAGTGGTGCAGCCAGGATCTGGTGGACCGACTCCGGCTGGAGCAGCGACTGTTCTCGGGTTTCACACGAGCGCTGGTAGCCCACCTCCAGAACCTCGATCCCCTTGAGCAGCGCACCAGGCTCGAGGAAGCGATCCGCAGACTCCTCTCGAAGTTCGCGGGGGTGGCCAATGGGTCTCGTCTGGCCCAGGCGCTTGCGCTGAATCGAGTCTCCTTCCACCTTGCCCTCGACTGCGCCCGCGAACATCTCGGGGCCCTGAATGGGGAGGAAGTCCGAGCGTTGCTCGAACGGTACTCGTGCTGCGAGGATGCCTGGTGCCGTGCCCTCGAATCCAGGGTCCGGCAGATGGAACCGGGAAAGCTCTTCCTTGAACTGCTCACCCAGTGCATTGCGGGCGCTCCGGGCATGGTACTCAAGGGGAACAGCCCAACGCAGGACGCAATCGGATTCGTCGACGGCACCGAGCTGTTCTTGTTCTGGGACCGTGCGGTTGCCGTTGTCCGCGAGCTGGCTGCGAAGTCCGGGAATCCTTTCCCGGTGAGCGGCGACGCAGTGCTCCGGGACCTCGATCGGACACACGTCCTCCTCCGGAAGCACCCGAACCGCCTCAAGTCGCAGGCCCGCTGGGGGTGCCAGAAACTCTGGGGCACCCGCATCCCGGCAGCGGTCGTGGGGTTGTGCGAGGAGGCGGATTGTGCCCGGGACACGGACAAGGACGACGATGATGGAGGTTCTCAATGACCATCGTCCTCACCCGTCACCACCTCCAATCTGCGAGTGAGGACGCTCCGGGCCAGCAAACAAGCGGGTTCTCCTCACTGTCCTCACTGTCCTCACTCAGGAAGAACATATTGAATGGGGAGGGATATCTCCCCGCTTGCCCCTCCTCCTGGAATCTTCGGAGCGACGGTGTTGCTGTCATTCCAACACGGGGTGGTGTCCGGACAGTGAGGACTGAGGACAGTGTCGGAGATTCCCGCGGAACAGGTCGAAAGCAAAGGGAAATTTCGTGTCCTCACTCCGCCGGACGAGTGAGGACACACAGCGGACAGGACCGGGGAGGCCTGTGATGGAACGCCATGGAAAGCCCGTCCTACCGCCGGGAGGCTCCTTCGTCGTGGGAATCCCCCGCTCCACTTCTCCTTTCCTCGTGGACGTGACTTCGGCAACCAGCCGGACCAGGTACCCGGCGGAAGACCTCGGGGACAGCCTTGCTCACACCGAGGACACCGCCGTCTTCGCAAACGTCTTCTCCGTGCTCGGCCACCTGAAGCATCTGCCTCCGGGGTTCCGGGACCTCATGGTCGAGTACTCCGTCTGCAACGCAGGGAGGACCGCGGCCAGGACGCTCATTCCCTCGAGGATGCGTGCGAACGACAACCGCTGGGAATTCGATCCCTTCGGCCGGGACCTCTGGACCGCAGCCGGACGACTCGGCGCCGAAATCCGCAGGAGAGGGCTGACGCAGTTGTACCAGGAGATCGACCTCCCGTACGTTCGACTCCTGTTCGACGCTGCCACACGCGGTGTCCTCGTCGATGGTGGGGAGCTGGAGCGGAGCCCGAACGCGCAGGAACTGAAGCCCATCCTCCGGC
>CAITUV010000066.1 GCA_903895725.1 uncultured Myxococcales bacterium
CGTCACAACTCACGGGATGTTCCATCATCGGCCGACTTATGACGCCCAAAGCGTCACAACTCACGGGATGTTCCATCATCGGCCGACTTATGACGCCCAAAGCGTCACAACTCCCCGGATGTTCCATCATCGGCCGACTTATGACGCCGGCCGCTCCCCTGGGTCCCCTCATCCGATCACCGTCGCACCAGCAAGTGCACTGCCAAAGCCCTCACTCCCCGCACTTCACTGTCGCACCGGCTCGGCCCTCACTCCCCGCACTTCAAGGTTGCGCCGGCCCAGTCCGCCAGGTCCCCGTCCGTCGAATCACCGGCAGGAGACACGAGCAGCTCCAGTTCCCGGCGGCCGGTCAAGTCCACCGAGAGCGGTACCGAATCATCCGCAGCGCCCACGACGCCGGTTTCGAACAGCACCTCCCCGTCCGCCTTCACCTGGAAGGTCGCCGTTCCAGCCCCGCCCTCGCCCACTCCCCCTTCCGTCCCCCCATTCAGCGCTGCATCGTCAATTCCGACCACGGCCTCGAACCGGGTGCACCGATGCCCCAGGTGCACCACCAGTCGCATGGCGCCCTGGACGGACACGCCCGTCTCGAACGCCTTCCCATCCATCGACATCGGTGCCCCGGTCGTGCACTTGTTCTTCCGCAGGGAATCCCCGGCAGCGGCCAGGTACTTCCACGGGACCTCTCCGAGCGGGCTCTCTCCGGCAGGAGGCAGCAGCTCGGCCCCCAAGACGTTGACCATGACTGCCGTGGCCGGCTGGAGGTCGACGTCCCACTCGGCCGAGAACTCCCCGAGGTCCGCGTGCGACCAGAGATCCCGAACCGCCGCGCCTCCCGGAGCGAGCCCGATGTCATCCCATCGGACCCGCCCCTTGGCTACCTCGTCGGTGTCGGTGTTGAGCAGGACGACGGCCCGCAGCCCATCTCCGGTCAACGGCCGTGCGTAGACCTTCACCGGCCCCTGCTGGTCCACGATCACCCCTTGCAGGCCCGCCGGGTCCTGGTCCACGGCGATGACCTCTTCGTTGAGCAGGATGTCCTTCGTCTCCTGGGACATCGTGCGCAAGTCATTGCCCGCAATGAGCGGCGCCGCCAGGATGGCCCAGAGGCTGAAATGCGCACGATACTGCTCCGGGGTCATGCCGCCGTTTCCGACTTCGAGCATGTCGGGGTCGTTCCAATGGCCGATGCGCGCAAACGAGGCCAGGGGCTCTGCGCTCAAAAGCGTGTACGTCATCGCCAGGAGGTTGTCTTTGATGTCCCCCGACGTGCGCCACATGGCCCCGGTCTCCGGCCCCCAGACCCACGGGTCCTGGAACCCCCAGTTGCAGATGGACAGCAGGATGGAGCGGCCCGAGTTGGCGATGGCATCACGAAAGACCCCGTACCGCTCCCGGGCGTTCATTTCCTCGGCATAGCACCAGTCGACCTTGACGTAGTCGACGCCCCAGCCGGCGTAGGTCTTGGCATCGACGTCTTCGAAGCCGAAACTCCCGGGGCGCTCTTCGCAGGTGAGCGGGCCGGCGCAGGTGTACAGGCCGAAGCGCAGTCCAAGCTTGTGCACCTCCTCCGCCAGCGCACCCATGCCGCTCGGGAAGCGCTCGGGGTCTTCGATGATCACCCCGTCCTCCCCCCGGTCCACCTGCCAGCAGTCATCGAGGTTCACATACCGGTAGCCGACAGCCGCCATGCCCGAGTCGACCATGGCCTGCGCCATCTCGCGGGCCAGATTCTCATCGATGTCGCAGGCGAACAGGTTCCAGGAGTTCCAGCCCATCGGAGGAGTCGCTGCGACCGTCGTGCAGTCGCAGTCCTCGGGACAGACGGCGCAGAACTCGCCATGCGTGCAGGCACCGTCGCCGCACGAGCACTCGCAGTCTCCGGGGCAGTGAAGGCAGTTCTCTTTGTCGTTGCAGACCCCGTCGCCACAGGCCGGAGGGATGGCATCGGCTCCGGACCTGTCGCTCGAGATCTCCAGTCTGCGGCTTTCCCCCCCGATGTCGCCGGGAAGATCGACGGTGCCGTCACCTTGCCCCCTTCCTCCACCGCAGGCAGCCAGAAGGCCGGACGTCCACACGGCCAGAACCAGACCTACTCCCAGTTTCGCCATTCCCCCCTACTCCACTTCAGATCCTGAGGATCATGCTACCCGCGTTGCGGGCGCGAACAAAGGAGTTTCGGAGGCGCAACGGCCCGCAGAAGTCGTCCTGGGCGACTCTACCGCCATTGAAGCAGGCTCTGGGCGACACGAGGGCAGGAAAGGGGGAGCTACTGCTCCTGGCAGGTCGACATGATGCAGGTCTGGCCCTCTCCGCAATCGTCGTCGGAGAAGCACTGGTCCGCGCAGCAGAGCACGCCGCCCTGCTCGTCCGGAAGGGTCTTGACCACGTTGGCGGCCTCCTTGTCGCCGTCGGTTCCGCAGTTCCAGGCATCGGCATGGAACACCCCCTGGAGCTTGTTGAAGTAGTCGAGAGGCTTGCACCAGCCGCAACCGCCGCTCGAGGGCTTGCACAGGACGTCGGTGAAGTTTCCCTCCACGTAGGACGGATCGCTTTGAGGCAGCTCCCCTTTGAAGTAGCAGGTGCAGTCGCCGGTGGGCTTGTTCTTGATCGCCTTGCACAGGTCGTGCGAGGCCCGGTCGAGCGGGTAGCAGCTCTCCACGGCAGGGGCGCAGCCCAGGTCACCGCACCCGAACAGGTCGTTGAGGCTGGCCGGATCGCCGATGGCATCGGGCGTGCAGTTGAATGCGCCGGTGGACGAGGTTCTGGCCAGGAAGAAGGCCGGGCTCTTGGCCTGTACCATGATCTCGGCGCACCCTAGCGGGCTGCGGTAGAGCACGTCGTTCTTGCCGAGGCAGACGTGCCATCCCTCCGCACACAGATCGGTCACGGTACAGCCGATACCCTGTGGGTTCAGCCCGTGGTTGCCCGCTTCCCGCTTGCACATCGGCAGCTCGTTGTGGATGCCCGGGACGTCCCAGGCTCCGCCGCACGCGGCGATGAGCGGGTAGGCACCGACGGAGATGAATCCCTCCCGGGTGGCATCGCTGCACCCGATCCACTTCGGATCGGTCACGCAGATCCCGCCCTCGCAGAACTGCCCCTCCGGACAGGGTGCGCACTCTCCGCCGCATCCGTCCGGACCGCACTGCACGCCCAGGCAAGACGGCTCGCAGCACTGTCCCGACTCCAGGCAGATTGCGCCGACTTCGCACTCCCCGCACACCCCGCCGCAGCCATCCGGTCCGCACACCTTGCCCCCGCATGCCTTCTTGCAGCAGGTGCCCTCGTCCTCCTCGCACACTTCGGCGACTCCGCATTCACCGCAGACGCCGCCGCAACCGTCCGGGCCGCATGCCTTGCCTTGGCAGGCCGGCTCACAAGCCAACGCACACTTGCCCTGGTTGCAGATGGGGGCGACCTCCGGACAAGCGCCGCACTGCCCGCCGCACCCGTCGCTGCCGCACTCCTTCCCGCTGCACTCGGGCTGGCAACAGGCATTGGCCCAGCACGACTGGCCCTTGGGGCAGCAGAGGTTGACGCACGCAGCGTAGGCACACTGGCAAGTCCCGCCGACGCAGAGGGCGTTCTCATCGCACCCGCCGCAGATCCCCCCGCAGCCGTCCTCGCCGCAAGACCCCGGCTGGCACTGGGGCACGCAGACGCACTTGCCTGCCTCGCACGCCTCCTGCTCGTCCTGACAAATGCCGCAGCTTCCGCCGCACCCGTCAGGGCCGCAGACCCGGTCCTTGCAGTCCGGGATGCACTGCCCGGAGCAATCCACCCCGCACGAGTCGGAGCCGACCTCGGTGGCCCGTGCGCTGCCGTCGAGATCGACGCCCCCCATGTCGCCGAACCGGATGGCATCGGCGCGGTCGAGGTCCGCCGCCGGCGTGGAGTCACCCCCGTTTCCGCCCGTTCCGCTGCATGCACACCAGAGGACCATGCTGCACAGGATGGTTCGATGCATGTTTCACCCGATGTTCGAGTCGGTGCCGCGGGCTGCGATGCCCGCCGACGCTTGTCCCCAGCCCGCAGAGTACGCCTCGAGACCGCGTTGCGCAAGAACGAGCAGACGGAAGCAATCGCCCGGGCAGCCGGTGACCGGGGACACAGCTCTCCGCACAATCGTGGAGGCCGCAGCAGTGCGCGCTCGACCGGGAATGACGTCTGAGGTATGAGTAGGTTCGGAGATGCTTCGACGTCGGCCAGGGAGAATGGAACCGGGAGGAACTGCCATGCGGCTCATGTGGTTCGCACTGTTCGCTGGGGTGTTCGGTGCCTGTGGCGGCTCGAGTGCGGGGAGTGCAGCCGAGGACACCCTGGCAGCATGCACCGATGGAGTCGACAACGACGGAGATGGCCTGAAGGACTGCGACGACGACGATTGCAGCGTGTTCGTCGCCTGCCTGCCCGGCTACCCGGAAGACGGCGTCACGCTTTCCGACGGGAATGGCCGGGGAGTCGACGGGGGTGGCGCCGACGCGTCGGAACCGGACGGCGCAAGCGGTCCGCAGGACGGTTCAGAGGAGGACGCTGCCGAAAGTCCGGACGGAACCGTGCCGGCGACGGATGCCGCCGGTGGGGCCTGCCAGCCGTGCGGCTACGGCTCCCTGAAGGGAAGGGTGTGCGCTCCCAGCCAACAGGTCTACATCGCGGGGGCCTCCGTCACCATCGAAACCACGGACTGCGCCGGCAAACCGATCACCCTGACCGTGAAGTCGAACTTCGACGGCGTGTACCTGTTCGAAAGCGTCCCCTGCGGGATGCAGACGATACGCATCGAGAAGGGGAGCTTCGAGCACTCCTTCGAGGTCCCGATCTCCCCGGGCAAGCTGACGGACGTGAGCGGTGCAGACATGAAGATGTGCTTTGCCGCATCGGCGGTGAGCATCGCTGTCCTCTGGGGCCAATGGGACGAGATGAACGACATCGTCGTGCGGCTCGGCTTCGACTACGACTGGTTCTACTACGAGGATGACCTGTACGCAGAGGACCCGGACTGGGAGAACGTAGATGCCGTGAAGATGCTGCGGGATCCCACGTGGCTGGCGCAATACAATATCCTGATTCTGAACTGCGGCTCTGCTTACCAGAAGTGGGTGGTGGAGTTCCCGGACATCGCGGCAAACCTCCAGGACTGGGTGCTGGACGGCGGGTCGCTGTATGCATCGGACCTGGCCTGGATCCTGGAGGAAAAGGCATTCCCGGAAGGCATCGACTTCTACGGGATCGACGACAAGGGGTACATGGCGACCGACGGACCTCAGGTGATCGACGGCAATCAGGACTTTGATGCCTTCCTGATCGATGCCGACCTGGCCGCGTATGTCGGGGGAGGACAGATCAAGGTTCACTACGGTCCAGGACCGCTCATCTCCGTGTCCGCAGGGGGCCAAGGGACCACGGTCCATGCCAAGGCCTTGATCCAGCAGTGCCAGGGCTTGTTCGACAGCTGCACGAGCGGTGTGAAGCTCAACGAGCAGCAGCCCGTGATTCTGTCGTTCCAGCCCGCGCCGACCTCCGGCCGGGTGGTCTTCTCCGGCTTCCACGTCGACGAGCAGGGAGAGCAGGAGAAGTACGACAAGATCCTCTACTACATGATGTTCCTGCTGTAGCGTTGGCGGATTCGGTTCCTCCAGTCGGCCGGCCCACCCTTGCGACATCCGGAGCCGACGCCGTCTTGTTTGACATCTCCGCAGCGTTCGCCCGATACTCGCTTGGCTGAGCTCTTGAGTGGGAGGTGTCCGGATGAAGCTCGTAGCGTTCAACTGCAGTCCCAGGAAGGAAGGAAACACGGCGATTCTGCTGCGCAAGGCCCTGGAATCCGCTGCCGCCGAGGGAGTGGAGACCGAGCTGGTCCAGGTGGGTGGACGGCCTCTTCACGGCTGCCGGGCGTGCTACGCCTGTCTGAAGAACAAGGACCGGCGATGCGGCATGAGCGACGACATTGCCAACGAGTGCATCGGCAAGATGCTCGACGCGGATGGCATCCTCATCGGAAGCCCCACCTACTTCTCAGATGTCACGGCGGAAGCCAAGGCGCTCATCGACCGGGCAGGCCTGGTGTCGCGGGTCAATGGTGATCTGCTCAGGCGCAAGCTCGGTGCGGCAGTCGTCGCGGTCCGTCGTGCCGGAGCCATCCACACGTTCGACACGATCAACCACTTCTTCCTCATCGGAGGCATGATCATCCCTGGCTCCAGCTACTGGAACGTCGGCATCGGACGCAATCCAGGCGAGGTGAGCCAGGACGAGGAGGGAATGAAGACCATGACGGACCTCGGTGCCAACATGGCCTGGCTGATGAAGAAGCTTCAGGCCGCGTAGATGCAGACAGGACCTGCCGGGAGCCGACTGGAAGTCTGCGTGAGCAACCCCGGACACCCGTAGTGCCGATGTTCCGCTGCATTGACTTTGCCGGACTGAGCGCCAGATACTCACACGGCCCCCGGCCTTGCCAGAGAGGTGCCCGGGATGCCTCAAACCGACGCGTTGTTGACCCGATGCCGAGCCTGCGAACAGCCCTCGGCCTCCCGCATCTGCGTCCACTGCGCACCGTCCATGCCGTTTTGCGATCCGGACCGGTCGGTCAGAATGGCGGCACTGGCAAAGGCTGACAGGTCGGACCGCCCCAAGGTCATCACGGCGATGCTTCGCTGCGGACGCCTGTGGGAGCGTGATGCGGATGCACTCCTGGCCTGGCTCCTGGAACCCTGGACGACGACCACGCTCGCTCGCTGGCTCGGCGAGGACACCGTTCACGGGGAGAGGGCGCTTCGGGTCCTGGGCTCAGCGAAACAGGAGGCTGAGCGCAACCTTCTTCGCGCACCGCTCTGGCTGGCGCACTGGCGCCCTGTCGCAGACAAGGCCGTGCATCCGCTGTTGCGTCCACGTTGGCTGTCATTCAGCCAGGCATGCGCTCTGGCCTCGAGGCTCGGCTCGTGCGTGCCGCCTGGCGAGGACGATTCCCGCTATGCCGCGACGCTCAGCTCCCTGCCGGGTCTGGCACGTTGGCTGGGCGGGCTGGCGTTTGGCCGAGGGAGGCGTCATGGTCCCGGCGGACTCTGGAGCCCTACCGAGGAGGTGCTGGCCAGGGCGAGACGTTGGCGGCGGTGGCCTCTCGGAAGACTGGAAGGTAGGGACGTGCTGTGCTGCTCCCTGTGTGGCGAATCGCTTCCGGCAGTCGGCTCCTGCCTGTACTGTGGGACGTCCCCGGACAATGAACCCCCCATGTCGCTTCCGGTCGTCGAGCTGTTGAACGTTCCCCGCCCGTTGTGCCCGACCTGCGGATTCGACATCTGCCGACCGGCCAGTCCGGTTCGCTGCCCGTGTTGCGGGACTCCTGCGACCTGGATCCGTCAGTCCTGAGCGGTCGCGCAGTCCGGACTCGCCGGGGGTCCGGTACATCGATCGCCCTGCAACCTCCATCGGCACCACCTCGCTTTCAATCGTTTGCCGTTGCCCGCACGACGCAGTTCCCCCTATAATATGACCCTCATTCGGAGGAGAGTTCATGACACGCCCTGTCAGTGTTTGCCTGGTTGCCGCCCTGCTCGCTCTTGCGTCGTGTTCCGGGGATCCGGGGGTCGTGCAGACGCTCGATCTGCCACCCGAGACTGGCTCGGAAGTGATTCCGGACGGAGCGGCGGAGGACATTGCGGTACCCGAGATCGCACCGGAGAAAGTGGAGGAGCTCTTCTTCGAGGCCGTGGATGCCGGGGAGGATCTGCCCTACATCCCGGAGCCTGGCGAGGCGGGTTACCCGTGCAAGACTGGCGATGATTGCAGCGACGGCTTCTGCATCAAGACCCAGGACGGCCTCCAGTGCACCAAGGCCTGCGTGGACGAGTGCCCGTTCGACTGGCAATGCGTCGTGCACACGCCCAGCCGTCCGGACCAGATCTTCATCTGCGTCCCGATCCACGTGGACATCTGCCGGCCCTGCACCGCCAATGCAGACTGCTGGACCGACGGCGTCGATGCCGGCCAGAAGTGCGTGAGCTACGGAGCAGAAGGGTTCTTCTGCGGCAGCCCGTGCGCCATTTCGAAGGACTGCCCTTCTGGCTACGAATGCCAGGTGGCCGAGGATGTGAGCGGAGCCATGGTCAACCAGTGCCGCAAGTCCCAGGGCGGATGCGACTGTACCCAGTCGTTCATCGACGCGGGGGCCGGCACGACCTGCCAGGTGGTCAACGAATTCGGAGCCTGTCCGGGGGAGCGCTCGTGCAAGGCCAACGGCCTGACGCCCTGCGATGCTCCGGCTCCCTCATCCGAGCTGTGCAACGGCCAGGATGACGACTGTGACGGCCAGGTGGACGAGGATGCCTCCGGCGCGTTCTGCTACGAGGAGAACGGGTTCGGGAAGTGTGCAGGGACCGAGTCGTGCGTCAACGGAAAGGCCGAGTGTGATGCGGCCATTCCCGCCCCCGAGGTCTGCGACGGGCTCGACAACAACTGCAACGGGCAGCTCGACGAGGGCTTCCCGGATACCAATGGGGACGGGGTCAAGGACTGCCTCGTATCGGACAAGGACGGCGACGGCGTGCTGGACGTGGTGGACAACTGCCCCAACGTACCCAACGTCGGCCAGGCCGACTTCGACCTGGACAGCCTGGGCGATGCCTGCGACCTGGATGACGACAACGATCTGGCTGCGGACACGGCCGACTGCGCACCGGTCAATCCAGACGTTTCCCCCAAGGCCAAGGAGGTCTGCAACGGCATCGACGACGACTGCGACTACCAGGTGGACGAAGGCTACCCGGACTCGGATTCGGACAAGCTGGCCGACTGCACCGACGACGACGATGACGGCGACGGTGCCCCGGATTCTGCCGATTGCGAGCCGCTCGATTCCGACATCTTCCCGGGATCAGAGGAAGTCTGCAACGGCGCTGACGACAACTGCGATGATGACGTGGACGAGGGATTCCCGGATCAGGACAAGGACGGGGAGTCCGATTGTGCCGACCAGGACGACGACGGCGACGGCGACGCCGACGGAAACGACAACTGCCCGAAAGTCGCCAACCCGGACCAGACCGACCAGGACAAGGACGGGCTCGGCGATGCCTGTGATCTGGACGCGGACGGCGATGCCATCCCCGACGCGGTCGACAACTGCCCCCAGCTCAAGAACACCGCCCAGGGAGACATCGACAACGACGGTACAGGGGACGCCTGCGACGGCGACGACGACGGCGACGGGTACGGCGACGGCGACGACAACTGCCCTATGGTGGCAAACCCTCTGCAGAGCGACTCCGACCAGGACGGCACCGGGGACGCCTGCGAGAACGACAAGGACGGGGACGGTGCCCCCGATGCGTCGGACTGCGCACCGCTCGACCCACTCACCTACCCGGGGGCGGCCGAGTCCTGCGACGAGAAGGACAACGACTGCGACACCCTCGTCGACGAGGGATTTGCGGATACGGACCTCGATGGACTCAAGGACTGCATGGATCTGGATGACGACAACGACGAAGACCCGGATCAGCTCGACTGCGCCCCGCTGAACCCGAGCATCTTCAACGGCGCGACCGAGGTGTGCGACGGGAAGGACAACGACTGCGATGCGAAGTCGGACGAAGACCTGGGCAAGACGGCGTGCGGCCTTGGCCAGTGCGCCAAGGAAGTGCCCAACTGCGTCAACGGCAAGCCCGGTGCTCCGTGCAACCCGTTCGAAGGAGCGGCCGCAGAGGCCTGCGACGGAAAGGACAACGACTGCGACGGCCTCGTCGACGACGACCTCGGCTCCACCTCCTGCGGCCTCGGCAGTTGCGCCCACACTCAAGCCAACTGTGCGTTCGGGCAGGCACAGCCGTGCGACCCGCTCCTGGGTGCCGGCGAGGATGCCTGCGACGGCCTCGACAACGACTGCGACGGCAAGGTCGACGAAGATCAGCTCCTGCTCGCCTGCGGCAAGGGACAGTGCTTCCACACGCAGCAAGCCTGTATCGGCGGCGTGACCTACGAGTGCGATCCCTTCAAGGGGGCAGGCAAAGAGGTGTGCGACGGAGCCGACAACGACTGCGACGGCAGCATGGATGAAGATCTGGGCGAGGCCACCTGCGGCATGGGCCTCTGCGAGCATTCGGTGCCCGTCTGCAAGGACGGAGTCCCCCAGATGTGTAATCCCCTGCAGGGCGCCAAGGTTGAGACCTGCGATACCCTGGACAACGACTGCGACGGACTCGTGGACGAAGATTTCGGCACTGTGTCGTGCGGCCTCGGCGTCTGCAAGCACGACGTCGAAACGTGCAAGAACGGCGTCCCGGTCCCCTGCGAGCCGATGATCGGTGCCTCGGCCGAGACATGCGACGGCAAGGACAACGACTGCGACGGACTCGTGGACGAGGACTACGGCACGGTCTCCTGCGGGCTGGGCCAATGCCTCCACCAGGTGCTGTCGTGCCTCAACGGCAACCCCCAGCAGTGCGACCCCAAGGAAGGCGCAAGCCCTGAGGTGTGCGATGGTATCGACAACGACTGCGACGGACCTGCAGACGACGACCTGGGCAAGACCAAGTGCGGCAAGGGAGCATGCGAGCACGAGGTGGACAACTGCGCAAACGGCAAGCCCCAGAGCTGCGATCCTCTCGAGGGGGCCACTGCCGAGTCGTGCGACGGTATCGACAACAACTGCGACGGCAAGACGGACGAAGGGTTCACGGACACGGACGGCGACGGCTCGGCCAACTGCATCGACCTCGACGATGACAATGACGGTGATCCGGATACCACGGACTGCGGGCCGCTCGATGCCGCCGTGGGGCACACCAAGAGCGAAGTCTGTTACAACAGCAAGGACGACGACTGCAACCCGGCCACCACGGACAAGTGCGCCCTGGTGAGCTGCTACGCTCTCCACCAGGCCGCCCCCGCTCTTCCGTCAGGAACCTACACCATCGACCCGACGGGCGGCGACACCGGCGACGCGTACCAGGTCGAGTGCGACATGAGCACGGACGGCGGCGGCTGGAACGTGATCAACGAGTCGCACCTGGTCAACGTGGGCACTCGGCACGCATACCAGGAATGGCCGTTCTCGCTCGCGACCTACAAGTACGACCCGGCGAAGTACAAATTCGAGAAGGTCTACGTGAACATCAAGTTCGCCGGGGAGCTCGACGACGCGGGCAACTACATCAACACTTACTTCGACGGCGTCTTCGTCAACAAGTGGGCGAACGGCGCGTGCAATGTCGACCCGGCCCAGATCGGGGACTGGCCCAGGACCTACACGCTCAACGCGACGACGTTCAAGCTCGCTGCCCAGCCGGAAGGTGACGTGGACGTTGCCTGCAGCAATGGACAGACTTACGGCATCGACGAGTTCTGGCTGATCCGCTTCCGCGTGGTGCCGCAGTAAGGCCCCCGGGCCAACCAGCAGGAAGCCATCCCCCCATCCGGCTCAGCGGTCCACCTGGCGCTCGCTCGCGTCCAGCAGCCCGCACGCTCGGTAGTCCGCAACCATGTCCGCGACCGCCTCCCGGAACGTCCGCCGAGGGACGAAACCCAGCTCCCGCCGGGCCTTGGCACTGGAGTAGAAGCTGGGAAACGAGCCGGCCAGGACTGCGGCTCTCGTCAGCACCGGAGTCTTCCGGGACAGCCGAGCGGCAAATTCGATGCAGGCCGCCGCACCGTAGGCCAACTGCCACGGCAGCGGAATCGAGGGCGGACGGATGCTCCGCCCCGGCTCCTGCTCCCGCAGCACCTGCGCAATGATGTCGAGCATCTCCCGCAGCGGCAGATTGTCCTCGTCTCGCCCTGTGATGATGTACCGCTCGCCGATGCGGCCGCGCTCCATGGCAAGCCGGTGCCCCTCCGCCAGGTCCATCACGTGGCTGAGCGGCAGGCCGGCCGTTGGCACGTAGGCGGGAATTCCGTTGCGACGCACCTGAGCCAGGTACATCCCGTTTCCGACCAGCCGGTCATGTGGCCCGAAGCAGGTGCCCGGCAGCACTCGCACAGCGGGCAGCCCTCGGTCCCGGACAAACCGGGCGACCAGCTCGTCGGCAGCAAGCTTCGAATCGAAGTAGCCCACGCGCAACCGGCTCCACCACCCCTCCGGCGCCCGTTCCTCATGCACGGCGTCGGCAAGGGCCAGGGCCTGCTCGGGCGAAGCGAACGTGTGGAGTCGGCGTTTGGCTGCGTACGGTGAGGTGCTCTCGTCTCCCAGGCTGCCCGGAGGCTCTGGAATGCCCAGGACGTTCACGGTCCCGGTCTGCACCAGGCGCCGCACCGTGCCACTTGCCACACATGCCTCGCAGACATTCCTCGTGCCCTCGACGTTCACCATCCACTGGATCCGGCTGCGGGCCGGATTGAAGCTGGTATTGCCCGCCACGTGGAACACGTGTGTGGCCCCCTCCAGGCTACGCCGAACAGCCTCCGCATCCAGCAGGTCGGCCGGATGAAGGTCCAGCCCGGCGACCGCATCGACCGCGGCCGTGGTGGTGCCCGGCAGATAGATCGCCCGGATCCGGCTTGCAGGATGTCCGCAGGCCACGAGGTAGTGGATGAGCGCTGCCCCGAGGTGCCCAGTACCGCCCGTCACGGCGATCCGGCTCGAGCCGGGCTCCAGAGGAAAGGGGATGGGCCCTGCAGCTCCGTCGCACACGGCGTCAGCGTCATCCCCGACCGCTGGACCGCTCCCACGCCCATCGATTGCGCGTGCAGACACCGGCACACCTCCATGTGAAGACCATGGTAGTACTGGATGCTCCGCAGAGCAATGAGCGAGGGGCAATTCGCTCACGATCCGTGCGAACACCGGCTTGAGTGTTCCATCCTCCGGTGCTATGGTTGCGGCCTGGGCGTGCCATCTACTCAACTCATGACAAGGAGCAAAACATGCGAACGGTCCTGGTGCTCATGCTGTCGGCTCTGGCTGCGATCTGCCTGTCCTGTGGCAGCGACGGCGACAGGGGGAAAGCGAACGACTCGCCCCTGACCCCGGAACAGGTGGAGTCGGCACAGCGCATGGTTGACGGCCCTGCCCAGCTCGCCCAGTTGGCCGCCGATCCCGAGGATGGCGAGACGGTGCAGGGTCTCTTTGACCTCAACTCCGACCTCAACAACCTCATCGCCTATGGAATGCAAAGCAAGTACGAAACCCGGAAGTCCCCGCTGGTCGAGACGCAGCGGATGCCCATTGATGCCAACTGCTACAAGGTGGAAGCGAACAAGGTCATCTTCGACCACTGCGAGGAGGGGGGGTTGGTCATCGACGGGTGGATCACGAATGCCGACAACGTCATCACTTGCGACATCAGCATCCAGGGCACGTTCTCCGGCACCGACATCGACATGTCCTACAAGGGGAGCATCACGACGACGGACAACATGCTGGACGGGGAGATGGAAATCCGGATGACCGTCGAGAGCGGCGAGTCCATGATAGACTACACTCTCACGGCCGACTACCAGCAGATCGCACTTTCCGACGGCTGCCCCACCGACGGCAAGCTCGTCGTGACCGCTAACTACTCCTCCATGGGGACCAACTACAACTTCACCGTGGAGCTGGACTTCGGGCCGGCGTGCGGCGACGTCAAAGCGACCACGGTCTAGGCTGCTCGTTTCTCCGCCCCACAGGCGCCGAGTCCACTGACGCATCCGCCCGGTCATGACAAACCCGTGACAATTGCCCCTCACACTCGGTCGCCAGGAGGTGAGGGCCATGCAAGCCACGACCAGCAAAATCAAGCCAGTTCGTCACATCCGCCTCTCGAAGAAGGGAGGTCTCTCCGCAAAAAGAATTCTGTTGAGCGGGGTGTTCGGGCCGTTCGGGGTCGATGACGAGTTCGGGCGCAAGGAAAACATCATGGAGCTGTTCCACAACCAGGTGACCCGGGAGCAGGGGCTCGCCTCGTTCCGGTTCCAGCACCGCTCGTTCGGGCTGTACTTCCTGGCCGAAAACGTGGACGCGGACGTGACCGTGCTCGACTTCCCGTCCAGGAAGCAGTTCGAGCAGGAGGTGGCCAAGGGCTACGACATCGTGGGCATCTCCTTCATCACGCCCAACTTCGTCAAGGCGCGCGAGATGGCCCGGTTCGTGAGGGCCAATTGCCCCGGTACCGAGATCGTTCTTGGCGGTCACGGTGCGGCCATCGAGGGGATCGAGAAGCTCATCGAGTGCGACCACGTCTGCAAGGGAGAGGGAATCCGTTGGCTGCGAGCCCACCTTGGCCAGGACCCCGATGCCCCCATCGTCCACCCTGCGCTGCAAAGCTCGGAGCGGACCATGATTCACGGCGTACCGGTCCCGGGCAAGGCAGCAAGCCTTCTGGTGCCCGGTGTCGGCTGCGTCAACGGGTGCAAGTTCTGCTGCACGACCCACTTCTTCGGCAAGTGCTACACCCCGTTCCTCTCCACGGGCAGGGAGCTGTTCGAAACCGCGTGCCGCATCGCGGACGAACGAGGCACCAACGAGTTCTTCGTCATGGACGAGAACTTCCTCAAGGACACGGTCAGAGCCACCGAGCTGATGGAGGAAATGGAGCGGCACCAGCGCTTCTTCGAGTTCCAGATCTTCTCGTCCGCCGAAGCGATCACCGCGTTCGGGCTCGACAACCTCGAGCGGCTGGGCGTCACCTACATCTGGATCGGAGTGGAATCGTCATCCGAGGTCGGCAACTACGTGAAGAACCGGGGCATCGACCCGAAGAAGCTCATCCGGGAGCTGCGCGACCGGGGAATCATCGTGCTGGCGTCCGGAATCCTGTGCATGGAGCACCACACGCCGGAGAACATTGACATCGACATCGACTTCACGGTCGGCCTCGAGGCGGACTTTTTGCAGTTCATGCTGCTGACCCCGCTGCCCACCACGGGGCTGTTCGAGGACCATCGCAAGCGGGGACTGCTGCGGGAGGACCTGCCCTTCGAGGAATGGCACGGCCAGAAGGAGCTGAGCTGGCGCCATCCGGAGTTCCCCGGGGATCTGGCGGAGAAGTGGCTGGCCGCCGCATTCCGCCGGGACTACGAGGTCAACGGGTCGTCCATGTACCGGGTGGTGGACACCCAGTGGCGGGGATACAAGAGACTGGCCGGACTCAAGGGGACGTTGCCAATTGGCGGGCGTCCGGGATGCTCGATGGTCCCCTCGACCCCGCTCGGGGCAGGCTCTGGTCAAGGTTCACAGGCAAACCAGCCTGTGCCAGGGTGCGCTGACAATCCGCTCGACACCGGCACCGGCGGCTCTGGCCTTCCCCCGGCTCTCCAGGCTCGCCTGCGAGGGTTCGAAGAACGGGTGCGCGGCTGGACGCCGATGCTGCCGGCCGTGGCGGCGCATTCGCAGTTCGAGTCGGAGCGTGAGCGGGCCCATGCGCTCGACCGGCAGATTCGGCAGGCATTCCCGCTGTCGGCTGCGGACCGGGTGCGCCGGACTGCCGTGCGAATCCTGTCGGCCTCCTGGGCGCTCAGGCTCCGAATGGTCGGCGACGGGGTCCAGCCAGCGACGATCGTGACGCACTACCCTGCGGGACGACGGATCGTGTATAGTCCGCCTGAAAGGGCCCGGGTCCAATCGGAGCAGGCCCATTCGAATGACACACGGAGGAGGTCGTGTCAGGAAGCGGCAGCTATCGCGCTCGCATCCGGAGGCTCCAGCACTCTCTGAGGCTCGGGGGCCCCATCGCAGTCCTGGCCGCTGCAGTCCTGTTTCCCGCCGTGCTCATCGCCACGGTGGGCATCGTGGCATTGGCGCTTTGGGAGAGCCCCAAGGACCTCGTCCTCGGGGTGCTTGCCCTTGCCCTCTCGGCCGCAGCCGTATCCGGCGCCATCATCGTCGTCGTGCTACTTGGCCGCAGGGCGCGACTGGCGCGGCTGCAGTCCGACCTGCTCGGCAACGTCAGTCACGAGCTCAAGACCCCGCTGGCTGCCATCCGCATGTATGCGGAGACCCTGCAGTCCGGCGCGGTGGCCAACGACCCGAAGCTCGTCCAGGAGTGCCTCGACGTAATCGTCCGGGAGACGGAGTGGCTCCAGAGCATGATCGAGAGGCTGCTCACGTGGCGGGCAGCGGCCCGGGATCGCGCGGCACTCGACCTTGTCTGCGAGCCGGTGTCCGGGGCGGTGCAGGATGTCGCCCGCCGGTTCTCCCGCATGTTCCGGCCGGGCGAGGTGGAGCTCACCGTTTCTGCCGAAACTGCACTGCCGGTCCGGCACGACCGCACTGCACTGGAATCGGTGCTGCTCAATCTCCTCGTGAACGCCTACAAGTACACGGGAAAGGACAAGCGCATCGCGCTGGGGGCCACCGACCGGGACGGCCGAGTCGAGATCGCTGTTGCCGACAACGGCATCGGCATTCCCCTGGAGGAGCAGGGGCGGATTTTCGAGCCGTTCCACCGGGTTGAATCAAATGGAAGTGCGGCCGGCGGTGCAGGGCTTGGCCTGGCCATCGTGGACGTGACGGTCCGGGCCATGAGGGGAACCGTACGGGTCGAGTCGCAAGTGGGGAGAGGGAGCACGTTCACCGTCTCGTTCCCCGCTGCCGGAGGAGGGAAGTGACCCACGGGCGCAGAGCGGGCAGCAAGGCGCCCTTCCGGAAAGGAGAGGCTCGGTGAGCGGGCAACCGGAAGCAACGCGGGAGACGATCCTCATCGTGGAAGACGACCGGTCTCTCCGCGACGGCCTGGCCCTCAACTTCCGGGTGCGCGGCTACCGGGTTCTTCTCGCTGCGGACGGCGAGCAGGGCATGAAACTGGCCTTCGATGCCCGCCCGGATCTCATCGTGCTCGACGTCAACCTGCCAGGCTTCTCAGGCCTCGAGATCCTCGAGGAGCTCCGGGAACGCGGGCAGAAGGTGCCCGTGCTCATCCTGTCGGCCCGGGGCAAGGTTGCGCAAAAGGTGGAGGGGTTGGGGCTTGGTGCGGACGACTACCTGGCAAAGCCCTTCGAACTGGCGGAATTGCTGGCCCGGGTCGAGGCGCTGCTGCGGAGGTTCCGCTCCCAACGGGAGTCACTGCCCGACCTGGCATTCGGAGACGTCGTCGTCCGTGTCGCTGCTCGCAGCGTCACACGTGGCGGTGCCGAGGTACCGCTCTCAGCCCGGGAATTCGACCTGCTCTGCCTCCTGGCCCGGTCACCGGGAAGGACTTTCTCGAGGGATTCCATCCTCGAGAGCGTGTGGGGATTCGACTTCGAGGGAACGCCCCGCACCGTGGACAACTTCATCGTGTCGCTGCGCCGCAAGCTGGAGGACGAGCCCGCCGACCCCCGGCACCTGATCACCGTGCGCCAGGTCGGATACCGGCTGGATCCTTGATCCGGCGCTGCCGGGGCGCCGCCTGCCTGCGGGACAGCCCTCTGGCTGCGGCCCACGCCGGTCGAGGGGGCTCCCCTCCGGTCCGGCGCCCCCTCGAACTCGCTCGGAGCGGGCCACCGACCACCCTCTGCACCTCCCTGGCGGTGCCGCCCCCCTACCCTACAATCCGCACCCCACGACGGGCGGCTTGGAGTCGACCCAGACAGGGTCTTGGGCATCAACGTCGGGGCTGCTACCCAGGGTGGCGTTGTGTGCCTTGCCGGTGAAGTCGAGCAGCTTCTGGCCGCCGGCGGTCTGGTCCATCCGGTAGTAGGCGAGAAGCCCCTGCTCGTCACCCGACAGGATCTTGTTCATGTTGGCGGCAATCTGGTCTTTGGTCCGGGCGTGATTCCAGATGCGCACATCGTCGATGATCCCGTTGACCCAGTTGGGATCGTAGTCCGCGTTGCGCCCGGACAGGAGCAGGGGCTGATTCTGTGCGGACAGGGTCACGGTCCCGACGGCGGTGAACTGGTGCACCCCGTTGACGTACAGGCTCACGCCCGCCCCATCGTAGACCAGGGCGAGGTGGTACCAGGTCTTCGTCGAATACTTCATGCTGGTCCACCCCCACGGACTCCACGAGGATCCGTGCCCGCACGCGATTTCGAACGAGTGGTAGTTGGGGCCGCCGTAGTCGTAGGCCTGGAGCCCGCAACCGTAGCCCTCCTGCCCGTAGTTGCTCATGACCGACTGGGCATCGCCGTCGCGGTAGGCGTTGAAGTACACCCAGACTTCCCAGGTGAAGGCGTTGGGGGATTCCTTGGTCGGGTCCGGCGTGATGACCACCTTGTCGTTGGTCCCGTCGAACTGGAGCCCCTTGCAGGTCTTCTGCGTGCAGACAAGTGAGCACTCGTCGTTTCCGACCCCGTTGCCGTCGTCGCATTCCTCGACGGGGGACACGTTTCCGTCCAGAACGCAACAAGGCTGGTTCAGCCCGTCATCGACCTGTCCGTCGCAGTCGTTGTCCTTGCCGTCACAGGTCTCCGGTGCCTGGCCGAGCAGCGGGTCGCAGACGCTCGGCTTGCCGCCGACGCAGTTGTCGATTGCGTGAGCGCAGACGCCCTTGCCGCAGATCGACGTACCCAGCCCGTTGTCCGCAACGCCGTCGCAATCCTCGTCCGCTCCATTGCACACCTCGGGCGTCGCCCCCTCAAACGGGTCGCATTCCTTGGGGGTTCCGTCGACGCACTCGAGCACCTGATGGAGGCACTGGCCCAGGCCGCACGTGATGGCACCGAACCCCTCGTCCACGGGGCCGTCACAGTCGTTGTCCTTGCCATCGCACAGCTCCTGCGAGGCCCCTTCCAGAGGATCACACACGACAGGAAAACCGTTCACACAGCTCAACACGTCGTGCTTGCACACCCCGAGGCCACACGTGACGATGCCGAAAGTCTCGTCGGCCAGTCCGTTGCAGTCGTTGTCCAGGTTGTCGCACTTCTCGGAAGAAGCCCCCTGCAGGGGATCGCACACGACGGGCTTTCCGTCAGCGCAGGCGAATACCGAATGCTCGCAGACCCCCTTTCCGCAGGAGACGGTACCGAGCTCCTCGTCGACCGTGCCGTCGCAATCGTTGTCCGTGCCGTCGCACGTTTCCTTCGTGGCCCCGGCAAACGGGTCACACTCGTAGATCGTGCCGCCGATGCACGACTTCTGCGTGTGGAAGCACGGGCCCTTTCCGCAGGCGAGCAAGGCCAGATCCTCGTCGCTCTGGCCGTCGCAGTCGTTGTCCTTGCCGTCGCAGGCTTCGTCGCCGGCTCCGGCCAGGGGGTCGCACGGCTGGGGTTGGCCGTCGATGCAGTTAGCCTGGGAATGCTGGCAGACGCCCTCCCCGCAGGTCGTGCTGCCGAGCTCCTCGGCGGCAGCTCCGTCGCAGTCGGTGTCCTTGCCGTCGCACGTCTCCGCTGCGCTCCCCTCGTAGGGGTCGCACAGCTGGACGACCCCTGCGATGCAGGCGGACATGGAATGGGCGCATTCCCCCTTCCCGCACTGGAGGATTCCCGTCTCGTCGTCCACCAGCCCGTTGCAGTCGTCGTCCAGGTTGTTGCAGCTCTCGACCGCTCCGGGGTATACGGACTTGTCCAGCGGCTGGCAGTCGTCCGCATCGCCCGACTGGTCGTTGTCATCGTCCGGATCGCACTCATCGCCCACGGTGTCGAGGTCGAAGTCGGTCTGCTCCGAGTTGGGCTTGGACGGGCAGTTGTCTTCGCCATCCAGGATGCCGTCTCCGTCCTTGTCGGTCTCGAGGCAGTCCGCGATTCCGTCCTCGTCCGTATCCGGGAAGCCCTCATCGGTTTCGCCGTCGCAGTTGTTGTCCTTGCCGTCACACCCTTCCGGTGCGGCCTCGTCCATGGGATCGCATGTCACGTCCTTGCCGTCGGCGCAGTTCCCGACGGTGTGCTCGCACTCCCCCAGGCCGCAGGTCGTGCTGCCCAGCTCTTCGTCTTCGTCGCCGTCGCAGTCGTTGTCCGCCCCGTCGCACTTCTCGACCTCCGGGACGGCCGCATCGCAGGCGGTGAGGCCGTCTGCCGTGCACGCGCGGACTCCCGTGCAGGTCCCTGCGTCACCGGTGTTGAAACACGAGGTGGAGGACGCATGCTCGATGGCGAACTTGGGGCAGGAGCACTCGCCATCCTCGGGAACGCACTGCAGCGCCTCCTTGCCCTCGGTCGACTCCGCCTCTTTGCAGGCGTACCCTTCGGGGCAGTCCTGGGCGATCTTGCAGGCACCACCGCAAAACGCCCCGGCCGGGCCAAACGTGACGCAGGCGCTCCCGCTGTCGAACCCGTTCACGAGGCAATCGTCGCTGGCGTTGCACGGGACGCAGAGTCGAGCGTTCTTCGGCACGCACATGTAGAGGATGTCGGGCAGGACCGACTGGTTCTGACTGCATTCCCAACCGGACGGGCAGTCCTCCATGCAGAACGTGGTGCATACCTTGCCATCCACGGTCTCGATGCAGAACTCGTCGTGGCACTCGTCGTTGGACTCGCAGGGTGCGCCGAATCCCCCCGGCTCGATCCGTGACTCCCAGCGCCACGCATCGACATCGTCGACGGACTGATCCGTCGAGAAATCGATTCCTGCGTCGAGCTCCAGGACGGGCACATCTCCCGGAGCCCGTGCTTCTTCCGAGGTCTCGGCAGGCACGTCGATGGACGGAGTGGTGCTCGGATTCGAGCTGCACGACAACAGCAGGCAAGCGAACCCGACTGCCCGGAACGACCGCCCCCCAAGGAACGTCGTGCGCATCTTACCCTCCTCTGCTCCCACTCCGCCGGACATGGCCGGTGATCGACGGTGCAAAGGCCATACTAGCGCAGACGGAACGCGACTCCAAGCCCGCGGGGAGCTGCCTGCCGAGCTGGCGGCTCGGGTAGACGACTCTCCTTCTTCCCCACGAGCTGACGACGATTCAGAACAGGTTCACGACTCCGTTGAGCGTGACGAACAGGTAGTGGCGAACCCGGGTCAGCTCGGAATCATTGTCCGGGTCATGGTGCGTCTCGAGCACATACTGCGGTGCCACACTGATGCCCGGGACGATGGTCACCGACGCACCTGCGTACACCCGGTTCATGGAGAATCCCTCGCGCTCGAAGAAAGGTTCCCCCCTGGCCATGTCATTGGTTTCCTCGTCCTCGACGAGCCCCACGAACACCTCGTCGGCCAGCGTCACCGCCAGCGTGGAGCTCAGCGCATAGCTCACCTGCAGCATCTGTCTCAGCAGGAGGGAGTATCCGTTGCGCTGGGATTCGGTCGCAAAGACGCTGTTGTCCGCATAAAGCTTGTTGTGGAAGATGGAGCGGCTCGACAAGGTGACCCTTCCCCACGAGTAGTCCAGCATGGGAATGAGCTCCAGGTTGTGGGAGTCGAAGTAGTCGTTCGTGGCCGAAATGGGAAAGCCCATGTAGTAGTACCAGAGGGGCAGGCGGAACCTGAGCTGGCCGAACCGGTGCGTAAACATGGGGCCGGTGAACAGCTCGTACATCGTCACCCCCCCGGCATCCTCCAGGCTGTCCGCAAACTCGTAGCGGATTCCCGGCATGACCGTGTACGCCCAGCTCGGCGTCACGACGCCGGTGATGTTGCCGTAGAGCCACAATTGCCCTTCGGTGTGAGTGTCGTCCGCAGACGTGGCGGGAGAGAGGGACAGGGAGAGGAGCGATACGACGAGGACGTTGAGCATGCAGCGTGCGACCATGACCAGCCTCCGGATATCAGGGCCAGCGGCAGCGGAGCCGGTGGCCAGAGTAATCGCTTCACCGGCAGAAGACGCAGTTCCGCCCTGCCTTCTTGGCCGCGTAAAGCGCATCGTCGGCCCGTTTGAGCAGCGTCTCGAGGCTGTCATCCTCGGCCAGGGCGGTCACCCCGAAGCTCGCCGTTACGACCGGACCACTGGTTCCGCCGAATTCCTTCTCCAACGCGAGCCGAAGGCGCTCGACGAATGCGGTTGCCTGTCCGGTGTCGGTCGCAGGGAGCATGAGAACGAACTCCTCCCCTCCGTACCGTCCCGCTCGATCTTCGGCCCTCGTGGCTCCGGCAATGACGACGCCGAATCGCTCGAGGACCCGGTCCCCCGCATCGTGGCCCAGCGTGTCGTTGACGGTCTTGAAATGATCGATGTCGAGCAGGACCAGGGCGAGTGGCTGGTCGTGGCGGCGTGCAAACGACATCTGCCGGCGGAGGAGATCGAAAAAGTGACGGCGGGTTGCCAGCCCCGTGAGCAGGTCCACTTCCGCCATGCGCCGAATCCGCTCGTTGGCCGCGGCCAGGTCACGGTTCTTGTTGTCCAGCTCCTTCAGCAGGTTCTGGAGCTCGTCCCTGCTGTAACTGTCCCGGAGCGCGACGGCGGCCATCCGTCCGATGGTCGTTGCCATGCGGAGATCGTGCTCGGTGAAATCGCCCTCTTTGTTGGCAATCCCCATGACGCCGACGACCTGGCCCTTGACCTCGAGGGGAACGAAGGCCACGTTGCGCAGCTGGACGTGCCCCGCAGGCAGGTACCGAACGTGAGGGGAACCGGGAAAGTTGTTCTCGCACACCGTCTTGCCGCTGGAGTAGGCCTCGGCTCGCAGACCACGAACCGGCATGGGCAGCCCCTCGGGGACAGTGCAGGCCAGGCCGCCCGATTCCAGGAACAGCACGTCGTTCTCCTGGTGGTCGGGGCTCAGCAGGGCGACATACCCGGATCTGGCTCCGGTGACGATGCGCGCCAGGTCGAACAGCAGGCGAGCCGTCTGCTCGAAGCTTTCTCCGTCCAGGAGCAGCGCGGAGGCCTCCAGCAGCGACTCGAAGTCGGATTCCGCCTTCTCCTCGAGTGTGATCTCCAGGTCGGACTGCGTCGGATTCTCGTCCACCGACAACCTCCTATCGGCCCGTTACCATGCGAAGCACCCGGGCCGTCACGTTCCGTCTCCAGCGCTCGAGCATCTCCGGAGTGAACACGTCCTGCCCCAGGAGCCGTGCGCTGACACCCGAGGCCGCAAAGTGCAGGAAATGGACTCCCACGATGCTGAGCGCCGCCTCGTGCGGGTCATCCTGGGCAAACACCCCATCCTTCATGCCCGCGCCGAGAAACGCTGCAAACCGGTTGAGCGTGCGGTCCAGGAGCTCGCGCCCCTCCTCCTGGACGAAGATGTGCTCGTCCATGGCCTCCCGCAGAACCAGCAGGGCGGCCCAGGGACGAGAACCCAGATATTCCACGACGGATTCACACAGGAACGCCAGCCGCTCGGCAAACGTCCCCTCATGAGTGGCCAGCTGCTCCACGAGCCCGTCCAGATCGCTCACCATGCTCAGAATCACTTCCCGATACAGCCGGTTCTTCGAATCGAAGTGATGGAACAGGGAGGACTTTCGAAGCCCCACGGCATCGGCAATGTCCCCCATGCTGGTTCCGGCATAGCCGGATTGGGCAAATGCCCCTCGAGCCACCTCCAGGAGATGATCCCGGCTGACCGGGTTCTTGGGCCGTCCCGGGGACCGAACGTCGTCTTTCTGATTGCTGTCCATCGTGCTCTCCTTGCATTCGGGCCGGGCACTGCCGGCACCGGTTTCACTTGTTCTCTGAACTTTCCTCGTCTGCCCGGCACACACGGTTGCGGCCGGATCGTTTTGCCCGATACAGTGCGGCATCCGCCGCGGCAAGCAGCTCGGAAGGGTCGGTTCCGGCGGGCGGTACCAGCACCGCGACTCCTACACTGATCGTAACACACGTGCCCACCAGGGAGCCGCTGTGCTGGATTGCCAGCCCCTCCACACGCTGGCGCAGCGTCTCCCCCAGCCCGGCTGCCGCGTCGATGGCCGTCTCGGGCAGAAGGGCACCGAACTCCTCTCCACCGAGGCGGGCCGGCAGATCGTCGGCCCGGGCAAACGTCTCCCGAATCACCTGGGCGACTCTTCGCAGCACCTCGTCGCCTCCCGGATGACCGTACGTGTCGTTGAACGCCTTGAAGCAGTCGATGTCGACCATGATCATCGCCAACGGCCTGGCGTGGCGCTGATGGCGGCGCCACTCGAGCGTCAGGACCTCGTCGAAGCGTCGGCGATTCGTCAGCTCGGTGAGCCCGTCCGTGGTTGCCAGGCTCTCGAGCTGGCGGTTCGAATCCTCCAGCAGATCGTTGGTTTCCTCGAGGCGAGTGCATGCGCGGCTCAGACGGCGGTTGGCCTCGGCCAGCTCCGTCGTGCGGTCGGCCACGATCCGCTCCAGCTCTTCCTGGCGGGCCCGCATCCGGCGAATCCGCAGGTACAGCAGCCCCACGCCGAGCAGGAAGAACCCCAGGGCGGCCAGCCCATAGAACAATACGGTCTGGTAGAACCGGGGCCTCACGGTGAAGGCAAAGCCGATATCCCCCTCGCTCCAGACTCCGCTGTTGTTGCTGGCCATGACGTGGAATCGATAGCTCCCGGGCGGCAGGCTCGTGTAATAGGCCGTCCTGCGACTGCCCGCATCGACCCACTCCTGGTCCAGTCCGTCCAGCTTGACCCGGTACCGGTTCCTTTCCGGAGCGGCCATGCTCAGCCCGGCAAAGTGGATTTCCAGGTGCGAGAACCCGTACTGGAGCTCGAGGCGCGCATCGCCGCTCACTGGCGGCTCCACCGGCCGTCCATCGACCACCACCTGCTCGACGATGACCGGCGGAGGGTTGTCGTTGGTGAATGTAAGCTCGGGATCGATGGTGACCAGCCCGCCACCGGTCGGGAACCAGAGCCGTCCCCCCCGGTCCCGCCAGCCGGCCGGTTGCGAGCCGCCGTTGCACTCTTCGAACTTCATGCCGTCCGAAATGCCGAACACCTCGGGATGAACGGCCGCAGCGACCCCGTCCAGCACGTCCCCGGCCTCCTTCGACGAGAGCCGGTAAATCCCCTTGCCGCTGCTCATCCACAGGAATCCCCGGTCATCCTCCAGGATCCAGTAGACCGTCCGGTCCGGAAGTCCATGGCGGGTCGTGAGCGACTCGAATCGATCTCCCTTGAAGCGGGAAAGCCCCCCTCTCGAACCGATCCAGAGCGTTCCCTGTCGATCCCGGTGAATCGCCCGGACCTCGCCGCTCGGCAGCCCGTCCTGGACACCGTAGCATCGGATGCCCGACGCGTCGCGCCGGCAGAGCCCGTCGGTGCGCAACGCCACCCAGAGCGCACCATCCTGGTCCCGGAAGACGGCCGAGATGATCTCGCCGCCTCCGTCCGCCAGAGGTATCCTCTCCAGACGCTCCCCGGCCAGACGGAAAAGCCCCGCCCCGTTGGTCCCGATCCAGAGTTCTCCCGACGGCTCCTCCAGCAGGGCCCAGATCGTGGTCGAGTCGAGCTGCCCCAACACCGGCAACCGCTCGAAACGACTCCCGTCGAACCGGACGACCCCACCGCCGAACGTGCCCACCCACAGCCTACCGCCGGCCGCATGAGCCAGAGCGAACACCCCGTTGGCCGGCAACCCCTGCTCCCGGGTGAACACGTCGAACCGGCCGCCCTTCAGGCGGCTCAACCCCGACCATGTCCCGGCCCAGACGGCACCATCCCGTGCCTGGAGCACGGGCCAGACCATGTCGTTGGAAAGCCCTTCCGATGTCGTGTAGGTCACCGCCGTGCCGTTGGTGAAGCGGTCGAGCCCGCCGAACGTGCCGACCCAGAGACTCCCCTCCCGGTCCTCATACACCGCATTCACGTGGTCGTTGGACAGACCGTCCCTGGCGGAAAAGGAAGAGAAACGGCCGTTGCGCCACCGAAGCAACCCCGCCCCCCGACTTCCGATCCAGAGATTGCCGTCCCGGTCGAAGAGCAGGCAGTTCACTTCCAGGCTCGCAAGGCCCGATTCCGTGCCGAAGCGCTCGACCTTTCCTCCCTTCACCCGGAAGAGCCCCTGCCCCGCTGTGCCGACCCAGAGCCAGCCCTGCCCATCGTTGGCCAGCGACGTGACGTAGGCCGACTCAAGCCCCGTTCCCAACCCCACGCGGACGAACCGGTCTCCTTCCCGACGAAGCAGGCCGAAATTCCGCGTCCCCACCCACACCGTCCCCGCTCCATCCACGAAGACCGCTCGAAGATCCCGGGTGGGAAGCCCACCGGATTCCGTGTGAGAGGTGAAGCTCTTTCCGTCCCAGGCCGACAGCCCTCCCCCCATGGCAGCGAGCCACACAGGCCCCTCTGCCCCCTGGTCCATGCTGCGCACCAGGTCGCCGGCCAGCCCCTCCCGAGCCGTCAGCGATCGCCACTCCCCCCCCTGGTACAGAGCGGCCCCCCCTCCCCACGTTCCTGCCCACAGCGCTCCGTCCCGATCTTCGAGCAACGCCTCGACGTGGTTGTGCAGCAGGGCCCTCGTGTTGTCCGTATCGAAGATGGCGAAGTCCACACCGTTGAACCGCACCAGCCCGTTCTCCGTCCCCAGCCAGAGGTAGCCGTCCCGGGTCTGTGCAACGGCCAGCACCACGGCGGATGGCAGCCCCTCGGCCCTCGCCCGCCACGTGCGGTGCACGTACTGCCCGGTCTCCCGGTCGAGCGATAGCCCGAATGCAGACGAGGATCCCAGAAACACCCAGACGACAAGGAATCGAAGCAGGCCACGCACCGGCCACGCCGTCGCCTTTCGGGCAGCGCAAACCGCAACGCAGGAATCGGGCCCTTCCCCCGATTCCCCCGTCGTCGCCATACGGAGCGACTCTCGACTGCCAGTGCGCCCACGCAGGAGCATCGCTGCTTGTGCCTCCCCCTCCACCCGACACAGCCTAGCACGTCTCCTCCCCCGATTACCAGCATTCAACCGAACGGCCGGTAGGCACCGGAACGCTGAAATTGTCGTGAACATGCCGGTTTCCTGCGATATCCTGTGCCGGGAGGTTGGCTGGAACCGTGGACGATCCGCTGCTCAACCAGGTCTTTGCCGAACGCTACCGCATCGAGTGTCTCCTCGGCTCCGGCGGCATGGGCAAGGTCTACCGTGCCACCCATCTTGCCATGGGCAAGCACGTGGCACTGAAGATCATGACCCCCGAAGGTGCCGAGGACCCGGATCATCCCGACCGTTTCGAACGCGAAGCCGCAGCATCGGCCAAGCTTCGTCATCCCAACACGATCCAGATTTTCGACTACGGAAAGACCGAGGATGGACGCCTCTTCCTTGCCATGGAGTACCTCGCCGGCGAAACGCTCGGACAGCGGCTGGCCAGGGAACGGGCCCTCTCGCCCGCCAAGGCCGTCCACGTCCTGTCCCAGGTCCTCCGCTCCCTGCGTGAGGCCCATGCCGCTGGGATCATCCACCGGGATCTCAAGCCTGAGAACATCTTCCTCGTGAACTTCCGGGACGAGCCCGACTTTGTCAAGGTGCTCGACTTCGGCATTGCCAAGTTCACGGACGACGAGCGGATCAAGAAGACCTTGACCGCATCCGGCTTTGTCTGCGGCACGCCGCTCTACTCGGCACCGGAGCAGGCCCTGGGGTATCGCCTGACGCCGGCGGCGGACCTCTATGCCCTGGGCGTGATTCTCTACGAGATGCTGAGCGGCCTGCCCCCGTTCAAGGGGGCCGATGCCATGACCACCGTGATGATGCACGTCCACATGCCTCCCCCCCCTCTGCCCGCATCGGTCCGGGCCTGCATCCCCGATGGCCTGTCCGAGCTGCTTTCCGCGATGCTGGACAAGGCGCCGTCCCGGCGGCCGGCATCGGCATCGGAGGTGCTCCGACGGCTGGCGGGGCTGGGGCCACTTTCCGAGACCGTGGCCCCGCGGGAAGAGGTGATCCCTCCGGGCAGTGGCGACGCGACCGGCGTCTCCGGACAGGCCGCAACGTCAACCGGAACGTCGGGGAACATCGGGGACGACCGGGCCACCTCTCCTCCCGACGACTCGAAGACGTCCGGGGAGCCAGCCAGCATCGGCCCGGGTACCGGCGCGGTCATTGCTGCCCCCTCCGACCAGGTTCCGACGGCGAAACTCCCCCGAGCCACGACGCCCTCCGGGCAGGCGGTCCGACCCCTTCTCGGGGACCTGCTGACGATCCTCGCCGTGATTCTGCTCATCGGGCTGGGAACGCTCCTGCTGCTGTACGCCACCGGCAGCGACAGCGCCAACCAGACGCCGGCGGGCGAGGCCCCCAAACAGGAGTCCCCCAAATCCCCGTAAGGACGGCTGGCAGCCGACTCTTCTATTCGGCGGGCTTGTACTGCTCCAGAGCACCGGAGAAGACCATGAACCCGGGCAGAGTGGGCGGGAACTCGATCTGAGGTGTGCTCATCCCCACCTGGATCCCCTCATACTCCGTGCCCTCCATCAGCGGGGCCTGGCCCAGGCCAATGGTCGGAGTCGAGAAATATCCCAACGGCTGAATGCTCTGGGCCGCGGCAGGGAACGCCAGCAGGTTGGCCAGGGCCTCGAGGGCAGCGGTCTCCGACGCCACGGGTACCTTCTCAGGCTCCAGGTGGACTTCCATGTCGTCCGCAACCAGAGCGAAGTCGAACTTCACCCCCCAGATCGGGTCCTTGGTCACCGTGGTCTTCACCGACCCCCAGAACATGAAGGTTGCCGGCTCCCCGTCCTTCATGTTGAAAACCAACTCCATGTCACCGACCCGCATGACGGGCGGATCGGCCATCACCGGCGGATCGGCAGGGTCGGAAGATGCCGATCCCAGATCCAGCTGGATCGGGAGGTGCGTCTTCACTTCCACGGACTCGATCCGATTGTACGGAGGCTCGTCCGGCGAGATGCCGAGCTGCTCCAGATCCTCCTTGCCCAGAAGATAGTTGTCCATGGCACCGAGCAGCCAGGCTTCCAGGAAGACCTGGTTGACCATATCGTCCGCAATGGCCACCGAGTACCCACCGTATTCGAGGAGGTACGGCTCCCCTCCCGTCGTCTTGGGCACGCCGACTCCGGGCACCATCTCCTTGCCGCAGGTAACCACCGTCCCCATCTCGCCGTCGACTCCTGATGGCGTGATGGCGGCCGAGTTGTACACGTAGTCACGCTCGATGGCGGGCCCCGTCATCCCCTCAACGGTGACGAGCTGGGAAAGCTGGAACGAGTTCAGGAAGGCCGGACCGCTCACCAGGAGGGCCGTCGTCGTCGCCTTCTTGCCCGCCTCCTGGAGCTTCCCGTCCCACTGCTCCACCAGCACCGCCTTGGCTTCGGGTGGAAGGCCGCCATCGTCCTCCAGGAGGAACCCGGTAGCAACCAACTCCACGTTCTCGACCACGGCATCGAGCTCGCCGCTCGCGTTGACGACCACGGAGAACCGGGCAGTGACCAGCATCGATTCGTAGGTCACCTTCCCGAACGACTCGAAACCGGGCATCGTGACCTTGTAGTCGATGGCCATGGACAACAGGTTCATCGACACGTCCAGATAGCCCTGCGCTGGTGCCACCGTCACCTCGGGAGCAGAGAGCGTCTCCACGTTCTTGAGCTCAATGTACAGGCTCGAGCCGCTGCCGAGGTCGATCTCGTAGTTCGGCTCCAGGAGCTGCTTGAAATTGGCCGTTCCGATACAAAGCTCGAGCATGCCCGCCAGGTCGAGCTGCCCGCCGCCTCCCCCCATGTCGCCGTCCAGAGCGTCCGGACCGATATGGTACACGATCGTGCCGTCCGACACTTCCCCACACGGCACCAGGTCTCCGTAGATGAACGAGCGCACGACCCGATCCTCCATCCCGGCCTTCGTCCGGGACTCCAGGACGACCGTGACCAGTCCCGGCGTGGGCGACAGCCCGACCGAGAAGGCTCCGTCCGGGAAGAGCGGCTGCGGCACCCCGTCCACCTTGAACCACTCGAGCTCTGAGACCGCCGCCACCTTGCCCGACAGCACGACCTCGCCCCCTTCGTTCGTCACGAACGCTCCGCGCACGGGCAGGTCCAGCGAAATGAAGGGAATCGGAGCGTATTCGCAAACACCCTCCGCATTGCACGTCTCGGATTCGCCGCAGCAGGTGCTCCCGCACGGGGTGTACTTGCATGCGCAGACGCCGCCGGCGCAGGCAGCGTTCGTGCCGCACTCGTCATCCGAGGCACAGCAGTCGGTATCGCACGCACACCACGCCTGGCAGAACGGGGCCGTGTTGCACTCGCAGTCCGCCGGCGGCTCCGCTCCCTCGCACGCATCCCCCTGCCCATCCTGGTCCGCGTCTTCCTGCTCCGGGTTGGGCTCGGCCGGGCAGTTGTCCTGCTCGTCCTTGACTCCGTCCCCGTCCTCGTCCCCCGGCTCTCCCTGGACGAGGTTCATCCCCATGGAAACCGTGACCTCCTGGCCGGCCTTGACCAGGAACGGGTAGGTCGCCTCCTCATACCCCTCGAGCTTGAGGGTGGCCACGTGCGTGCCCGGGGTCAACGTCAGCTCCCAGCTTCCGAGCGGGTCGGTGGTGGCCGTCTCCCCCGAGTCAATCCAGATGGACACGCCGGCCAGAACCTTGGTCGGGTCCGGGTTCTCGTACACCGTGCCCGTGACCGTTCCGATCTCGGGATTCGAGTCCCCTCCTCCCCCGCAGGCCCCGGTCAGACCGGCCAGAGCCAGCAGCAGCGCCCCCTTTCCGAGCACGACGGACTTGAGCTTCCGCATTCCAGTCTCCATGGCCCACCTCCCCACGGCTACTCGACGATTTCGTGGTACCAGATGGGGGCCGGCGCTCCCCCATCCCAGGTCGCTATCGCATCATACACCGCGTTCACTCCGTATTTCACCAATTTCCCTGCAGTGGGATTCCACCCCGAAGGATAGCCCCCCTTGAACACCTGCGTCCACTTGCCCGCCGGGTCGTTCACCACGTAGTCCGTCCCGGACATCTCCAGCAGCACCAGGACGTGGCCCGCCGACGTGAAGTAGCCGTGGACAATCACGGGCTTCCCTTTGGCCAGCAGCGCATTGACCTGTTCGATGGTCCCGTCCGTGTGGGCTTTCAGCCGCTGCGGAACCCCCATCGACTTGGCGTAGTCGTTGAACACGGACGCCAGCCCCGCCGGGCTTTGCGTCGCGGCAACCCCGTACTTGGCCGTGATGTCGTCCGGCTTCCCTTTCCAGCCGTACCAGGCCAGCAGCATGGCCACGCTCGTCTGGGAGCACGTCGCCCCCGGCGAAAGCTGATTGGAGTACTGGTAGAGATAGGGCACAGCCGGAGCCGATGTGGTCACCTCGACCGGCTTGACGGCGGTTACCACCAGCTTTCCCCCTGAATTGAATCCCCTGGCATGGACCTCCCGCTTGCCCAGCTGATTGAACTCATAGGTCATCGCAAAGCCGTTGAGGGCATCCGTGCTCTCCCCCATCAGCCACTTACCCTCCGCCTCGTATCGGACCTTCACCACGTCCGGCGAGGCCGCCACGGCAAAGGTCACCGGGTTTGCCGCGGCTGCCCCCGAAGGCATCGTGAATGCGAGAGTTCCGGGGTCAAACACCTTCACCTTTGCCTGCGCCGATGCCAACGTGCTCCCGTCGGCCCCCAGCCCCTCGGCCTCCAGGGTCCGCTCCCCCACCTGGTCGAACTCGTACGTGACGCTGAAGCCCCCCGCCTTCCCGGTGCTGCTCCCCAGGTAGAACCCCTGCGAGTAGTACTTCACGCTCACGATGCCCGAATCCGCCTGCACCTTCATCGTGACCGGGTTGAGGGCCGTCGTTCCCGGCTCTACGAACGTCATCTTGGGAACGCCCAGAACCTCAATCTGGAGCGACTTCTCGGCCAGCACCGTTCCGCTGGAGTCCCGCCCCCGGAGCATCACCGTTCGAAGGCCGGGCTCCCAGAACGTGTACTTGACCTGGAACGGCTTGCCCGCCGGCTTGAGGGTGGAGATCGAGGTCGTGTCCACCAGCACCTCGACGTCCACCACGTCCTTGGTCGCTCCCCCCGAGAAGACGACCTCCTTCCCGACGACCGCGGTGGACGGCCCCAGGAAGGTGAGGTTGGCGGTCGAGGTCCCCGGCAGGACGTCCACGTACGCAAATTCCTGGGCCACGACGTTGAATCCCTTGTCGTACCCCCGGGCCACCACCATCCGCTTGGCCCCGGGCTGGTTGAACGAGTACAGGAACGAGTACTTCCCGGCCTCGATGGGCGGATCCGCCACCTGCCACCCGTCCACCGCCACCACGACCTGCACGATCCCGCCCGAGGCCGTTCCCGAGAACGGCGCCGGAATCCCCACCGTCGCCTTCAGCGGCGACACCAGGGTCAGCGTTGCCACCTCCGCCAGCGGCTTCTCCAGCACGTCCACCACGGACTTGGCCTGCGCCAGCACCTTGCCCCCGGAATCCAGCCCCTCGGCCACCAGTGACCGCATCTTTCCTGCCTTGTTGAAGGTCTGCTGGAACGCATAGTTCCCGTTCCCGTCCACCTTCAGATCGGCCAACAGATACCCGTCGCACGTCACCCGGACCCGAGTCACGGCTCCCTTCGTCGTCCCGGAAACGAGAGCCGACTGTCCCAAAACGAAGACCGCCGGAGCGCTGAGAGTCACTGACCCGGACTGCCCGGCCCCGAAGTCCTTGTGCCAATCCACCGCCTTGAGCGTGTTCCAGATCGACTGCGGCGTCCCCCCCCCCGGCACACGCCAGAGGCTCGATTCGGGCCCCGAAGCGGCAAAAGCTGCATCGATCTGCCAGGCCTGGATCTTCCCCTCCTCAGCGCTCAGGATGTGTTGGACCGGCTTCTTGCAGCCCAGCGCCCGATATTCGTCCGTGCCGAGCTTCACCGTCGCGGCCGGAGTCGCCATGAAGACAGGTCCCCACGCCTCCAGGTACGTCTGCGGCATGTGCCCGTCCACGTAGAGATCGATGACCTCGACGTGCATCTTGTGATCCTTGGGGTTGCCCCAGGTGGTCGCATAGAGCCGGAATCCGGACCCCGCAAGCCCATCGCTCTGCGCCTTCTTGCGTGCCTCCGAGAATGCTTTGAACAGCGAGTGGAGCTGGGTCACTTTCCCGTCGAGCTCAACCTCCACGTCGAGCACGTATCCCCGGTAGCCCGCCTTGGCAGCCTGGTAGAGCGCCATGGCCTGGGCAGCGTCGTTGCCCGGGTAGTTGTAGGACCAGGCAAATGGCTCGATTCCCCGGTCCAGGTATGCCTTGGGAACCGTTGCGTCGTTGACTTCCGGCCACTTGGAGGGGTCGTAGGAGCCGTCGGCGACCTTCACATAGATCCGCTTGACCCCGATGGCTGCCAGAGCGTTGGCCAGATCCCCATGCGAAGCCATCCCGGTCCCCTCGAGGTGCCACAGCCAGATGCCCAGACTGTTGTTGGCCTGTCCGATTCCTCCGGCAAACGGAACGACGATTTCCTCTTCGTCGCTGCGGGAGCCATCCCAGGCCTTGCCCCCCAGCCCCTTGTCCCCCCCTTCCCACTCCGGATCGACCCCACCTTCCTCGTCCTCAACCCCGCCCTCGAACGTCGGGTCGGACTCGACAGCGTCGTCCTCCGGGGCCATGCACCCCGCCCCGGCCACCCACATGGCAAACCACGCCACGACAGCCAGCCGCCAGGTCGCGCCGCTTCCGGAGCCAGGATTCATGCGCCCTCCGAGATCGTCATCCGTTCCGCTGCCAGGGGACTTCTACCCCCCGACGATATCACTGTGGCACGCCCCTTCGGATTTGTCAACCGTCCGGTAGATAGTTTTTCTCCGGAACCATCCTTGACTCTCCCGGCGGCCTCTGGGATAGTGGAGCGCGAGACGACGAACGGAGCCCCCCATGTCGACACTGCACCACAACCGACCGCCGCTCGGCACGACCGGACGCACAGCTCGTCCGCAAGTGCTGGTCAGCGCCTGCCTGTTGGGCGAGCGCGTGCGCTACGACGGTGAGCTCAAGCCGGATCCCCACGTCCTCGACGCCCTCGGACCTCATGTCGATTGGATGCGGGTCTGCCCCGAGTCCGACGCCGGTCTCCCCACCCCGCGGCCGGCCATGAACCGTGTCGGCCCGTTGCGCTCCACGCGCCTCATCACCATCGAGGGGGAAGACCTGACCGAGGTCATCGTCGAGTTCACGAGGAAGAAGCTCGATGCCCTGGCACAGATCGAGCTGTGCGGCTACGTCTGCAAGGCCCGCTCTCCCAGCTCGGGCATGATCGGTGTCGACCTGTACAGCCGAAGCGGCCGGGTCCGGAAGCTCGGAGCCGGCCTGTTCACCGGTGCGTTCATGAAGCGCTTCCCCCAGATCCCGGTCGAGCAGAACGACCGCCTGGCCGACCCCACACTGCTGGCATCCTTTGCCGAGCGGATCTTTGCCAGACGGCGCTGGCTCGACCTCGTGCGGGAGGGGCTCGATCCCTCTCGCCTGGTCGATTTCCACACGGACCACAAGTTCCTGCTCCTCACGCACGGTCGGGAGGGCTATTCGGAGCTCGGTTGGCTCGTCGGAGTCGCCGGGGACCTCCCGCCGCAGAAGCTGTTTTCGTCGTATGAGCTGCTGTTCATGGCAGCACTTGCCCGCCCGGCCACCCGGCCCATGACGACCGACGCGCTTCAGCACATGGCCGGATTCCTCAAGAAGGTCCTGAGCAAAGGGCCCAAGGCCGAGCTTACGGAGGCCATCGACGGATTCCGCCGTGGATTCCTGCCGCTCGCCACCCCCCTGGTTCTGCTCCGCTCGCACGCGGAGGAGTTTGGCGTCACCTACCTCGCGCGCCAGGTCCTCCTCGCCCCCTACCCCGTGTCCCTGATGCCCTGAGGAACTCCCGGCTCGCGGCCGTGACCGGAGCGGGGACCGGTCCTTTCCATTCCTTGGAAGGTTGGTAGACCATTCCGATGGGCATTCCGTCTCGGTGCCACGCGGGCTCGACTCAGCACCCGGGGCTCTGCGCTGCCTTCTTGTGAATGCACTCCCCGAACAGGCAGAAGTCGAGCGTACACCCCTCCGAATCGTCGCAGTCCGGGTTCGTGATGCAGCACTCCGCCGGCGGCGGCACACAGAACGGGTCGAGATTCCAGTCCGTCGAGTGGTAGCACTTCCCGAACTCACAGTGGTCGCACGTGCAATCGTTGCCGTCGTCGCAGTCTTCGGAAATCCAGCAGCAGTTCTCCTGGCATTCGTTGGAGCAGAGGTAGTCCTTGCACACGTCGGGAGTCAGCGGCTCACCGTCGTCGCAATCCTCTGGCGATTCGCAGCACAGGGGATCTTCCGGGTCGACGAGCGACACGCATTCCCCGTTGAGGCAGATGTTCATGGTGCAGGGATTTCCATCTTCAGGACATTCTCCCGGATTGCATCCTGCCTCCCCAAGGTCGGCATCGATATCGGCATCGTTGTCGTCCTTCCCCTGGGCATCGGCATCGTTGTCGTCCTTCCCCTGGGCATCGGCATCGTTGTCGTCCTTCCCCTGGGCATCGGCATCGGCACCGATATCGGCATCGGCATCGATATCGGCATCGATATCGGCATCGTAATCGTAGTCGTAGTCGCAATCGTAGTCGCCCCCCTCCCCCTTTCCGCACCCGCCCCCACCGGCCATCACCATCAGCCCGACCGCCACGAAGGCTGTGAGAGCCAGTGCCGGTCTGTCCTCTCGTCCCGCCATGATCCTTCCCTCCGCGGGTCCCATTCTCCTGGAGCCCTGGCGTCCGAAGCAAGCGTTTCCTTATGAACCTGGCAGAGCCCCCGCGGATCCGCGCACGCACGACATTGTTCCTGTTGCGGCCGACCTTGCCTCGGCAGTAGGATTGTCCCCCGGGGCGGAAGTCCCCTGCCTTGCGAGGTGATTGATGAAAGCGTCAGTTTCGTTCTTGTGTCTCGTTCTCCTGGGCTGGGCTCCTGTGGCGATGGCCGACGTCGCGCCGAATCCGGTACGTATCGACGGTTCGACCCGCATGACCGAGGAAACCGTCGACATCGTCGTAGAAAAGGACGTCGCCCGGGTGACTGCAAAGTTCACTCTGGAGATCGGCGACATCCAGAAGCTCCGGTATTGCCGGGCACTCCAGGAAGGGGGCAGCGAATGCGGTGACTGGTACTATCACTTCGAGCTCTCCTGGCCGCTGCTCGATTCCCAGGACGGAGCCTTCAAGGAGTTCTCCGTCAAGGTGAATGGAGAGGAAGCCGACGTGTGGGGCGACGAAGAGGAAGAGGTTCCCGGGCTCACACCGCCCATTTCGAAGTGGATCCGGATCAGCGCGCCCAGAATGGACAAGCGCCCCACCCGGGCCACGGTCGAGGTCCGCTACGTCGAGGCGCTCAGCCCGAGGCTCGGCCTGGCCAGGCTCACCTACGTGCTCCGCTCCGGCTCCCTCTGGAAAGGAACCATCGGAGCGGCGACCATCACCATGACTGCGGCCGACGGGATCGTGCTCCAGAATGCGGCCCCCGCTCCGAAGAGTGCGGGACCGGCCAGGCTTGTCTGGAAGTTCAAGAACTTCGAGCCTGACCAGGACATCTCGGTCACGGTTCGCCTTCCCCTGTCTGCCGAGGACGAGGAATGGCGCCGAAAGTACGAGGAGCTCGTCCGCAAGAATGCCGAGCTCGATGCCAAGGATGCGGAGCTGCGGATCGAGGAGGACAAGCTCGAGGCCACTTACCAGGAGTACCTCAAGGCGCTCGATGAGCTGAAGAAGAAGGAGCAGCAGGAGCAGCCCGTTCCCAAGCCGCAGGAACCGCCTGCTCCCCCGTCCCGGGAACCGCCGGCAGCCCAGCCGCCGGAGCAGCCCGCTCCCACCCCGGTGTCGCCCGAAACTCGTTGACCCGCTGACCTGGAGAGTCCGCAACCGGAGGTCGTGTTCAATGCGGGTCGTCGCGTTGTCCGTGGACAGACTGTTGCCAGCGATATTTCACGGCAGAGTGGTCGCAGCCAACGACCGTACCCTCTCCATCCGGACATCGGACGACGATCTCGTGACGCTGGCGGTCCCCGGTCTGTGCAACGGCCCCAACCGGGCTCGCCTCGACCTGCCGCCCACGGCCGCCATGCGTGACTTCCTGGGCCCATGCGAAGGGGCGACGGCAGAACGACGGGGCCAGCTCCTGAGAGTCGGTCCGGACCTCGAGGTCGATCTGGCCGGGGCCGAGCTCTGGCCTGCAGGCAGCTGGCCGTCCGAAACCACGGAGACGCCGTCCCCCGCGCACGGACAGCCATCTCTCGGGAGGTGCGGGGGTTCTCCTGGGCGCACGGCCCTCCAGGGCCAGGAACGGAAACCTTGGGGCGAGGAGCCGGACGCTGCCCTGGAGCCTTCTTCCGACCGGTGGCCCGAAGGGCGGCGCCGGGCTCTCCGCCGGAGTGTCGACATGGCCGAGGCAGCGATGCGGGGCGACGAGTCGGCGTTCCTGTCGCACGCACGCTCCATCGTTGGCCTGGGTCCTGGTCTCACCCCCTCCGGAGACGACTTGCTGGTGGGCTTCCTTGCCGCGGGCCTGGCCTGGCCCGACAGCCTTGCCGCCCGCATGGCTCCTCTGCTTCGAGCCACCCTGCCATCCTGGCTCCCTCGCACGGGCTTCGTCTCCGGGGCCTATCTTCGATTTGCCGTGCAGGGGCGCCTGGATGAGGCTGTGTCATCGGCCGCGTCCGCCCTTTCCGCTGCAACCCGGTCTTCGGGCGCGACCGGAGCGACGGGCTCACTCTTCACTGCCCACTGCTCACTGCTATTGAAATACGGCCACACTTCGGGCGAGGATATTGCGCTGGGCATCCTGCTTGGCCTGGGCATCAGGCCGGATGCCCTGCCCTGGGAGGTGACGAATTGCTGATCAACTACGTGGTTCGGAACAGCTACCATGATTCGGTTTTCCTCATGTCCATTGCGGCCCGGGTGAAGAAGCTGCCCGGCGTCAAGGAGGTTTCCTGCGTCATGGGGACCGAGGAGAACCAGCGGATCCTGGACATTGCAGGACTGCTGTCGGACGAAGGCAGGAAGGCCGGTCCCAACGACCTCGTCATCGCGGCATCGGCCGATACGGCGGATTCCTGCAACGCGGCCGTGAAGGCCGCCGAGGACGGACTGGCACGGAAGGCCTCTTCGTCCACGGGTTCGGACGAGACGAGCCGGTCGCTCCAGGGTGCGCTCGAGCGCCGTCCCGACTCCAACCTGGCCGTAATCTCGGTCCCTGGCCGATATGCTCGGGACCAGGCGGAGCAGGCGCTGCGCCGAGGGCTGCATGTGTTCCTGTTCAGTGACAACGTGTCCGTAGCCGACGAAATCGCGCTCAAGAAGCTCGGCGGAGAGCTCGGCTTGCTCGTCATGGGGCCCGATTGCGGGACCGCTCTCCTGGGCGGTGTGGCGGTGGGCTTTGCCAACCGGGTACGCCGGGGAAACATCGGGCTCGTGGCCGCGGCCGGAACCGGCCTCCAGGAGGTATCGTGCCTGATCCATCGCCTGGGCGGAGGGATCTCGCACGGGATTGGAACGGGCGGCCGCGACCTGTCCCTGTCGGTCGGAGGGCGCACCATGCTCCAGGGGATGGAGGTGCTCGAGGCGGACCCGGGGACGTCGGTGGTAGTCCTCGTCTCCAAGCCCCCCGAGGCGACGGTGGCCGGCGAGATTCTCGCTCGGGCACGGGCGGGGAAGAAGCAGTACGTGGTGTGCATGGTGGGCAGCGCAGCCGGAGCCGATGAGGGGAACCTGGCCTTTGCGTCCACCCTCTCCGAGGCGGCCGGGAAGGCCGCAGACCGAGCCGGCGTGCTTCGGCGGGATGCGAGCAAGCCCTCCGGCCACGCGTCGGTCGCAGAGGTGTGGGCCGAGCTGACGCCGCCGCCTGCTCTCGGAGCGGAAGACGGGGCTGATGACGCCGAGGCACTGGCGTCCCGTCTTGCGCCGGGGCGGCGGTATCTCCGCGGACTCTTCTCCGGCGGCACCCTCTGCTACGAGGCCGAGCACCTGCTGCGGAGCCGCCTTCCGGCCGTTCGGTCGAACATCGCCCACGATCCCAAGCGACGGATGGCCGACCCGCGCCGCAGCGAGGGGCACGTGGTCATCGACCTGGGGGACGACGAGTTCACGGTGGGCCGCCCACACCCCATGATCGACTTCACGCTGAGGAATGAACGCATCGTCCAGGAGGCATCCGACCCGCAGACGGCCGTGATCCTGCTGGACGTGGTGCTCGGCTACGGCGCCCATCCGGATCCGGCCGGTGCCCTGGCTCCCGCCCTGGCCGAGGCCCGCAGGCTCGGAGTGCCCGTCGTTGCGTCACTGTGCGGGACGGACCTCGATCCCCAGGGGTATGCGGCGCAGAGGGCCGAACTCCAGTCGTCCGGAGTCGCACTGTGCCGGTCCAACGCCGACGCGGTCCGACTCGCAGCCGGCATCGCAGTCGTGGCCGCAAGAGGGTAAACGATGACCAAACGAAAAGACCTGTTCGCGGAGGGCCCGGTTGCCGTCAACCTGGGCCTGGAATCGTTCCATCGCTCGCTCGTGGACCAGGGAACCCCGTCGGTCCACGTGGACTGGCGCCCCCCTTCCCAGGCAGCGGCCCTGATCTCGCACCTGGACAACGGAGCCATCGACGCTGCCAATGCAGAGGCCGCACGGAGGCTCATCGATTCGGAGGCCGTGCTGGTCGACATCCGCCCTGCCCACGAGGTGGTTCCGGGGCTGGACCGGGGCGTGATTCTGCACGCCGGGCCGCCGGTGACCTGGGAGCGCATGTCCGGTCCGCAGAAGGGAGCGGTCATCGGAGCGCTCCTTTATGAAGGGCTGGCCGACTCCCCCGAAGCGGCCGAGAAGCTCGCCGAGTCGGGCGGCGTTCGGTTCGACCCCTGCCACCATCACCGCGCCGTGGGCCCCATGGCCGGCGTGCTGTCCCGCTCCATGTGGGTGTTCGTGGTTCACAACTCCACATTCGGCAATGACGCCTACTGCTCGCTCAACGAAGGGCTGGGCAAGGTGCTCCGCTTCGGCGCTTACTCCCCCGACGTGATCGAGCGCCTGCGCTTCATGGAGCGCGTCCTGGCACCCGCACTGGCCGAGGCCGTGCGGCGCTCCGGAGGCATCAACGTCCGGAACCTGACCGCACAGGCACTCCAGATGGGGGACGAGTGCCACAATCGGAACGTGGCAGCCACTACCCTGCTCCTCAAGGAGCTGGTCCCGCACCTCCTCGCCTCCGACCTGGACAAGGAGACCATCCGCGAGGTGTTCCGCTTCATCTCGGGAAACGCCCACTTCTACCTCAACCTGTCCATGGCCGCGTGCAAGGCCGCATCGGACACCATCCTGGGGTTCCCGGGCTGCACCCTCCTCTCCGCCATGGCCCGAAACGGAACCGACATCGGAATCCGTGTCGCCGGCCTGGGAGACCGCTGGTTCACCGCTCCGGCCGGAATGCCCAAAGGGCTCTTCTTCGCCGGGTTCACGCAGGACGATGCCAACCCGGACCTGGGCGACTCGACGGTGTCTGAGGTCGCCGGCATCGGCGGATTCGCCATGGCCGGGGCACCTGCCATTGTCCAGTTCGTCGGCGGGGCCCCGGCGGATGCGGTCCGTCACACCCGCGAGATGGTCGAGATCTGCGTCGCCCGCCACGCCCACTACAAGATGCCCGTGCTGGACTTTGCCGGCACACCCGTGGGAGTGGACATCCGCAAGGTCGTCTCGACCGGGATAACCCCCGTCATCAACACCGGCATTGCCCATCGCAGACCGGGCGTGGGACAAGTAGGCGCCGGACTGCTCCACGCACCGTTCCCCATGTTCGAAGAAGCGCTGAAGGCATTTGTTGAAGATCGGGCACGGATCGCACATACTACGGATTCCCCGAAGGGGGTTTGAGACAAGGAGGAAGGGGATGGATCTCATCATCCGCAATGCCAGATTGAGAAAGACGGAAGGGCTCAGGGATATCGGAATCTCCGGCGGACGCATCGCGGCCATCGAGCCGAAGATCTCAGGCAAGGGAGCGCAGGAGGTCGATGCCGGGGGACGCCTCGTCACCGAGAGTTATGTCAACACGCACCTGCACCTGTGCAAGGTATACACGCTGGCCATGATGGACGAGATGGCCCTGGCCGCGTACCACGGCGACGGCATGGGCAAGGCCATGAATGCCATCGAGCTGGCCGCCCGCATCAAGGAGCAGTACGACGAGGAGTGGATCCTCCCGAACGTACGCAAGGCCCTGCGCCTGGCTGCACGCTTCGGCTGCACGCACATTCGGGCATTCGCCGACGTGGACAGCAAGGCCAAGCTGGTCGGCGTCAAGGCTCTCCTCAAGGCACGGGAGGAGTTCCGGGGCGTCGTGGATGTCCAGGTCGTTGCCTTCCCGCAGGACGGGGTGGCCCGGGAGCCGGGAACCCTCGGCCTCATTCGCAACGCCATGGAGCTCGGGGCCAATGTGGTCGGCGGCATCCCCTGGATCGAATTCACCGAGGCCGATTCGCTCGACCACGTCGAGCAGATGGTCCGCATCGCCCGTGAGTTCGATGCCGATGTGTCCATGCTCGTCGATGATGCCGGCGACCCGGGCCTCCGAACCCTGGAGATGCTCGCAAGCTCCCTCATTCGGGAAGGGATGGTCGGACGGGGGCTGGCACACCACGCTCGAGCCATGGCCCTGTATCCCACGCCCTACTTTCAGAAGATCTCCGCCCTGCTCAAGAAGGCCGACATGGGCGTCGTCAGCGACCCGCACACCGGCCCGCTCCACGCCCGGGTCCGGGAGCTGCTGGCCGAAGGCAATCTCGTCTGCCTCGGGCAGGACGACATCTCCGATGCCTACTACCCTTACGGCCGCAACAACATGCTTGAGGTCGCGTTCCTCAATTCCCACCTCCTGTGGATGACCGGACGTGAAGATATGGAAGTGCTCTACGACATGGTCACCACCAAAGCCGCCCGCTGCATGCACGTCTCGGACTTCGGGCTGACCGTGGGCAAGACGGCGCACCTGGTCGTGCTTCGGGAAAAGAATCTGACCGATGCCCTGCGAAACCACCGGGAGCCGCTGCACGTGGTCAGCCACGGCCGACTCCTCGATTCGACCCTCTACGCGGAAGGAGATGACGAATGAAGCTGTACGACCTCTCTCAGGGAACCGGAATCCTCACCCCCCCCTGGCCAACCTATGAGCCGCTCCAGGTCAAGTTCTTCAAGCGGCAGGCGCCCAACGGCGCCAGCGGCCAGCTCATCACCACCTCGAACCACGTCGGTACGCACCTCGACGGACCGCTCCATTTCTGCACTCATGGCAAGGACATCGCCTCCCTGCCGCTCGACTCCCTCTACGGACCGGCTGCCGTCGTCGACCTCTCCGACATCGCAGAGGACTATGGCGTTTACACCTCGAAGGACATCACCGACCGGGTCGAAGTCCGCGAGGGAGATATCCTCATCATCCACACGGGGTATGTGAAGTACTCCTGGGATCAGCCCGAGGCCGACGAAGTGCGCTACATGTGCAAGCACCCCGGCCCCACCCACGAGTTCGCCCAGTGGGCTCTCAAGATGAAGCTCAAGTGGATCGGCGTCGATTGCGGCAGCGCAGATCACCCCTTCAACACGAAGATCCGCGAGTGGATGCCCCACCTCGCCCGGGAGTGCGACGCTTATCTCCAGAAGAAGTACGGAAAATCCATCGACGAGATGTTCCCGACCGCCGACTACCAGCTCATGCACATCGCCCTCTTCCCGAGCGGCCTCATCCACGCCGAGAACCTCGGCGGCGAGATCGGCAAGCTGCTCAACCGCCGCACCGTGGTCGGCTGCTTCCCCTGGAAGTTCGTGGACGGTGAGTCGGCTTTCTGCCGGATCGTGGCGTTCGAAGAGGACTGATACCCCACGCTCCGCCTTTCGGAGGCTGCCATGAGGGAATTCACCGTTGCGGCCGTGCAGTTCGCCGTGACTCCACTGGATACGTCCGCCAACATCGCCAGGTCCTGCGAGTGGCTCGAGCGGGCCGTTGCCACGCATGGCGCCGAGCTCGTGGTCTTTCCCGAAACCATCACCACCGGGTTCCACCCCGGTGCCGACCCGACCGTGCTCCGCCGGCTCTCCGATGCCATTCCGGGCCGACTCACGCAGGCCATCCAGAAGGAAGCCAGCCGACATCGAGTCCACGTGGTCTGGCCCACCTACGAGCTCGACGGCGGTACCCTCTACAACTCGGCCGCAGTCATCGGCCCCACCGGAGACGTGCTGGGCGTCTACCGAAAGACCCACCCGTTTCCCACCGAGCAGGCCTGGACCACTCGTGCCAACGACCCGGTCGTCGTGCAGACCGACCTCGGAAAGATCGGGCTCGTCATCTGCTATGACGGCGATTTCCCCGAGCTCTGCCGAGCCGAGGCACTGGCCGGAGCCGAGCTGATCGTCCGCCCGTCCGCCCTCCTGCGCGACTTCGAGATCTGGTCGCTGACCAACCGCGCCCGTGCCTACGACAACCATGTCTGGTTCGTCGCGGTCAACTCGGTCGGACCCGATGCAGGAAACAACTACTACTTCGGGCACAGCATGATCGCCACTCCGCTCGGTACCGTGGCCGCCCTGGCTCGGGCCGGTGAGATGATCATCTCGACCCGTATCGACCCCGGCCTGGCCTCGACCAGCATGGTCCAGCACCTGCGGGACCGAAACCCGAAGGCATACCGGGGCGTGTGCGACTGACCGCTTTCGGGACGCGGCAGACGCTGACTTGCATGGCTTGCCCGCTCGTTCCACTGGAGGGAGAGATGAGCTCTTCGAACGCTCTTGACCGGATCATCCGCCTGGCGGCCCCCTTTTCCCTGGCGGCGCTCCTCGCATGCTCCGGAACCGGAACCGTCATTTCCGTCGAGGACATGACGGACCTCATGGCCCCCGACTTGAGCCTCGAGGAGCTCGCTTCCCTGGAGGCCGGGGCAGACGCCCTCGACCTGGCGCCGCTACCCGAAGCCGAGACCGTCGAGCCGGAGGAGCCCCAGCCCGGTGAGCCGGGATACCCGTGCACCGCCGACGACCAGTGCAACTCGGGCTTCTGCGTGATCACCGGCGATGGCCGCCAATGCACGCTGCAGTGCGCCAGCGAATGCCCGTTCGGCTGGAAGTGCGTCCTCCACAAGCCGAGCCTCCCCGACGAAGTTTACATCTGCGCACCGGCTGCCATGAACCTCTGCCGCCCCTGCAACCAGAACAGCGACTGCCTGCTCAATGGAGTCGAGGCCGGGGACCGCTGCATGCCGTACGGCGATTCGGGAAGCTTCTGCGGGGCCGCGTGCGCCTCCGCGGCAGACTGCCCCCCCGGCTACGATTGCCGCACCCAGGACGACGTCTCGGGCGGGACGACCTCGCAGTGCATCCTCACGTCGGGCGAGTGCGAGTGCAACCAGTGGTTTGCCGATGACGGGGCTTCGACCGCGTGTGCGGCCGGCAACGATCTCGGCACGTGCCCGGGAACCCGGAAGTGCACGGCCCTCGGACTCTCCTCGTGCGACGCTCCCGTTCCCGCGGCGGAAACCTGCAACGCCATCGACGACGACTGCGACGGCAACACCGACGAGGGCACTGCCGGTGCCACCTGCTACAACCCGAACCAGTGGGGAACCTGCGCCGGCGTCGTGACCTGCCAGGCGGGTCAGCCCGGCTGCGATGGACCGCTTGCCGCTCCCGAAACGTGCGACGGCAACGACAACGACTGCGACGGCGATACGGACGAGGGCTTCCCCGATACCGACAAGGACGGCCTTGCGGACTGCCTCGAGCCCGACAAGGACGGCGACGGCGTGGTCGATGCCAAGGACAACTGCGAGCTCGATTTCAATCCCCTCCAGGAGGACTTCGACCTCGACACCGTGGGCGACATCTGCGACCCCGACGACGACAACGACCTCCACGCAGACGAGAAGGACTGCGCACCCCACGACGCTGCATCCCATCCGGGCGCCGATGAAGAATGCGACGGAAAGGACAACGACTGCGACGGAATCGTCGATCAGGGCTATCCCGACACGGATACCGACGGCATCCGGGACTGCGTGGATGGTGACGACGACAACGACAGCTTCAGCGATGCTCTCGATTGCCAGCCACTGGCCCCGAAGGTGTTCCCCGGCGCCCCCGAAATCTGCGATGGCCTCGACAATGACTGCGACAACCAGGCGGACGAAGACTTCCCCGATCTCGACGATGACGGGGAAGCCGATTGCATCGACTCCGACCTCGATGGCGACGGGGTCAACGATGCCTCGGACAACTGCCCCAAGGCCGCCAACCCGGCCCAGGAAGATATGGACAAGGACGGCTTCGGCGATGCTTGTGACCCGGATGACGACGGCGACGCCATCCCCGACGGGCTCGACAACTGCCTCGGCCTCTTCAATCCGGCTCAGGCCGATACCGACCAGGACGGAACCGGCGATGCCTGCGACCCGGATGCCGACGGCGACGGGCTTCCAAATGCCCAGGACAACTGCCCCTACCTTCCCAATCCCCAGCAGCCCGACGCCGACAAAGACGGTCAGGGCGATGTGTGCGACGTCGACGACGACGGCGATGGCGACCCCGACTCGGCCGACTGCGGCCCCCTCGACCCGGCCGTGCATCACGGAATGCCCGAGGACTGCAACGGCAAAGACGACAACTGCGTCCTCGGTACCGACGAAGGCTTCCCCGACACGGACCTCGACGGGCTCAAGGACTGCAATGACCCGGACGATGACAATGACGGCGACCCCGACCTGACCGACTGCCTGCCCCTCGACCCGAAAGTCTCCGGCAAGGCCAAAGAGACCTGCAACGGGGCCGATGACAACTGCAACGGGAAGACCGACGAAGGGCTCGGCGTGACCACCTGCGGCAAAGGTGTCTGCCTCCACTCACAGGACAACTGCACCAACGGCGTCCTGACCGTCTGCGACCCCTATCTCGGGGCCAAGGCGGAAAGCTGTGACGGCCTCGACAACGACTGCGACGGCATTGGCGACGAAGACCTCGGATACGCCGCCTGCGGGCTCGGTGCCTGCCAGCACATCCAGACCAACTGCGTCGACGGCAAGGCAGTCCCGTGCAACCCGCTCGAAGGGGCTGCCGATGAGGTCTGCAACGGGCTCGACGACGACTGCGACGGCATGCTGGACGAGGGGCTCGGCACTCAGGCCTGCGGCAAAGGCCAGTGCTTCCACACCATTCCCACCTGCATCGGCGGCGTGGTCCAGGAATGCAACCCGTTTGCCGGTGCCGGCAAGGAGGTCTGCGACGGAGTCGACAACGACTGTGACGGAGAGACCGACGAGGCACTGGGTACCGTCACCTGCGGCCTGGGCCTGTGCGAGCACTCGGTTCCCGCCTGTGCGGACGGGAAGCTCCAGGTCTGCAACCCCTTCACCGGGGCCGCCCTGGAGAAGTGCGACAGCCTCGACAATGACTGTGACGGCCTGGCCGATGAAGAGCTCGGGACCACCACCTGCGGGCTCGGGCTGTGTCAGCACTCGGTGGCCAACTGCATCGACGGAACGCCCCAGGCGTGCGACGCCCTGCAGGGGCAGCAGCCCGAAACCTGCAACGGCAAGGACGACGACTGCGACGGCTCTGTGGACGACGGTCTGGGGACTACATCCTGCGGCCTCGGGGCATGCCTGCACGTCGTAGACAACTGCAAGAACGGCCAGGCCCAGCAGTGTGATCCGATGCAGGGCTCGACGGCCGAGAAGTGCGACGGCCTCGACAACGACTGCGACGGCAAGGTGGACGACAGCCTGGCTCCTGTCACCTGCGGCCTGGGCGAATGCGAAGTCACCGTCCCCGCCTGCGATGCCGGACAACCGGTCCCCTGCGTCCCGCTCCCGGACGGCATCGAATCCTGCGACGGTCTGGACAACGACTGCGACGGCATCAACGACAACGGCTTTGACGACTTCGACGGCGACTCGCTGGCCGACTGCGTGGACTCCGACGACGACGGCGATCTCGACCCGGATATCAGCGACTGCGCTCCGTACAACCCGTCCAAGAGCAGCCTGTCCGGAGTCGCCTGCCACGTGGAGGTGAACAACACCACGGCCCAGACGCTCCAACCCTACCAGGTGCGCTTCTCGGTGCAGCAGTTCGTCGCCGAGTACGGAGACAAGTTCAAGGTGCTCTCCCCCGAAGGGGCGTCCCTCCCCTTCTGCTTCGAGACCGCCGAGGGGGAATGCGGAATCACCCCCTCCACCTATGTCTGGGTGCGCCTGACGTCATTGGCCCCGCAGGCCAAGCAGACCCTCAAGGTCGAGGCCGCCGCCGCTTCTGCTGCCCAGGCAGCCGCCCAGGTCTTCGACTTCTACGACGACTTCAACGCAGCGGCCGTCGATGCCTCCCGCTGGACCCTCGTGACGGACGAGTGCAACCCCTACATCGAAGCGGGTTGGCTCCGCTCCAACGGGCACAAGGGGGGCAACTCCGAATGCGGTGCCATGTCCAAGACTTTCCAGGTCAAGACCGGAATGCGCGTCACCGCCCGGCTCAAGGTGGCAGCGGGCGGCGGAGACGACTGCGACCCGCTCGTCGGTGTGGTCCGCTCCGACTTCAACAGCTTCTCGGCAAGCGACACGCCCAACTACATGGACATCTGGTTCTCGGATGACGAAACGCCCCAGCAGTACCTGATCTACCACCAGACCAGCGGCTACGATACCTTCGCCACCAGCGCGATCCGCGGCCAGACCTTCCAGGTGGAGGTGGCCATCCACAATTCCCAGGCAAGGGCCTGCCAGACCATCGACGGGAAATGCTCCGGCTGGCATGCCTGGAACGCAGCGCACGACCGAGTGTTCGTCGGGGCCGGATGGCACCAGGGAATCACATGGTACTACGACTGGGCGAGGGTCACCCGCTACGTCACCCCCGAGCCCACCACCTCCTGGGTGAAATGAGCCTGAGCAGTGCCCTTCTGACTACCCTCTCTCCGTTGAGCCTCGAGTCAACAGCCACAGGAAGAACGGCCCACCGAGCAGCGCCGTGATCACGCCGACCGGGATCTCGGCGGGCGCAATGATCGTGCGGGCAACCGTGTCGCACACCGTCAGGAACACCGCTCCAAAGAGGGTGGCAGCCGGAGCCAGAAGCCGATGGTCCGAACCGATGATCATCCGGCAGATGTGCGGCGACATCATCCCCACGAAGCCGATGGGTCCGCAGGCCGCCACCACCCCGCCCACCATCAGGCTCGTGGCAAAGAAAAGCCTGCGGCGGACCGCCACGACATCCACCCCCCGCCCGGCCGCCAGGTCATCGCCGGTCACGAGCAGGTTGAGCTCCCTCACGTGCAGAACCACCACCGCACCGCCCACGAGCACCAGCGGCAGCAGCTCGAGCACGTGCCGGTAACCCACGATGTCCAGCCCCCCCATGAGCCAGCGCACGATGCGGAACGTCTCCGCAAAATCGCTCATGTACTGGAGGAACATCAGCACGCTCGAGAAGAGGAAGCCCACAGCCACTCCCGCCAGCAGCATCGTGGCCGTGGAGAACCCATGCTTGAGCCTCGTGACCCCGTACACCAGCGTGACGGCCAGCAGGCAGCCCAGGAAGGCGCCGATGCTGCTTGCAGGCAGACCGGCAAGGGAAAACGTCAGCCCCAGCTTGAGCGTCAGAGCGGCCCCGAACGACCCCCCGCTCGCCACCCCCAGCGTGTACGGCGTGGCCAGCGGATTGCGGAACATCGACTGGAACGTCATCCCCGACAGCGCCAGGGCCGCCCCGGCCAGGAGAGACAACAGCACCCGCGGCACCCGGACCTTCCAGAAAATGCCGTGATCCGCAGACGACAGGGCCCCGGAAATCACGTCCAGGGGCGAGTAACCCTTCATCCCGGCCAGCGGTGACAGCAGGAAGGCCAGCACCGCGGCAACCAGGAGCGCTCCGAAGAAGGCGACGTTCCGGCGCAGGCTCATGCCCGTCCCCCTCCTTCGGGAAGCACGAAGCGCTTCCCGTCCTCCCGGGTTGCAAACCGGAACTCGTGGTCGAACACAGCTCCCAGAACCCGGTTGTCCATCGCGTCCTCTGCGGGACCGGACCAGGCAATCCGCCCCTCCCGGAGCGCCAGGATCTCATCGGCCCAGAGTGCAGCCGAGTTGATGTCGTGCGTGACCGTCAACAGCGTCACCCCCCGCTCCTTGTTGAGCCGCGCCAGGAGCCCCAGCACGTCGGCCTGGTGCTTCGGATCGAGAAAGGTCGTCGGCTCGTCCAGCAGCAGCACCTCGGCCCCCTGCGCGATGGCCGCAGCGATGAACAGCTTCTGCCGCTCGCCGCCGCTGAGCGTATCCACCCGCCGCTCGGCAAAACGCTCGGTGCCCGTCACCCGCATCGCTTCGTTGACCGCCTCCCGGTCCAGGGAGCTCACGGCCGAGAGCGGGCTCAAGTGGGGATACCGACCCATCATCACGAAATCCCGGGCCGGAAAGGGCAGCGTTCGCCCGTCCGCCTGGGGAACGTAGGAAACCAGCCGGGCAATCTCCTTTCGAGACCAGGAGGCCAGCGGCCTGCCTTGCAGACTCACCTGCCCGGCCGCAAGCGGCAGGAGCCCGTCGATGGCCTTGAGCAACGTGCTCTTTCCCGCTCCGTTCGGGCCGATAATCGCAACGTGCGCCCCCTTCCGAATCCGGGCCGACACGCCGTGGAGAACCGGCTTGCGCCCAAAGGAAACGCTGACGCCTTCGACCTGAACGACGGGCGTCTGGGGCCCTCCGGCTCGCTCCCCGGTCGTTCCCGGACCCGGTCCGTGCAAAGGGGCGCACCCGTCACTGCCCCTGGAATTCCCGGTCAGTCCCATGCGATCTCCGGATGCAGTACGCGGGCCAGCTTGTCCAGCAGCAGGACGAATCTCGGTCCCGGAATCACGGCATAGTCTTCGGTAAGCACGTGGATCCGGCGATCCTTGACCGCATTGAGCCCGGGCAGAGACTCCCAGTCCCGGATCACCGTCTCCTCGGTCAGCCCACGTCCCTTGAGCTCGGGCACGATTTCGATGACCACCTGCGGATTGAGTCGAAGCAGCCCTTCCGTAGAGAGAATCGGATACTGGATGGTCCGGCCATCATACACGTTCGACCCGCCTGCCAGCGAGACCAGCTCATCGTAGAAAGTCCCCCGACCGGCAACGAAGATGTCCCGGAGGACGCCGTTGCCCATCTCGCGGCCGACCGACACCAGGACGCCCGGCCTGGGACGCCCCGTGGTGCGCTTCTCGACGTCGGCCAGCCGGGCCCTCAAACCGTCGGCCAGCTCCCGGCCTCGAGACTCTACGCTGCACGCCCTGCCCACGTCCTCCAGCGATGCCAGGATCTGCTCGACCGTCGCCTGCGGGACCGTATGAACGGCGATTCCGAGCTCCCCCAGCCGTCGTGCATGCTCGGCGTGCTCCGGCAGTGCCATGACCACCGAGGGCGAGAGCCCCACGATGGCCTCGTAGTTCGGGTCGTAGAAGCCCCCGACCACGGTTCTCTGCTGCGCCTCGGGAGGATACGTGCAGTACTTCGTCACCCCGACGACGGAATCCCCGAGTCCCAGGGCAAACAAGGTCTCCGTGATGCTCGGTGCCATGGAGACGATCCGGGTGCAGTCCACCGATACCGGCGCCTCCCCGGGCCTCTCAATCGACGCCGGCCTTGGCGGAAGCGGTGGCTCCCGATCGAGCCACCACCAGCCGACGGCGGCGGCGCCCCCCAGCACGAAAACCAGGACAATAGGCCATCTGCCGACTCGATGCGGCCTCATCGGCTACTCCCCGCTGTAGCGCCGGAATTCGTCCGGCGTGTTGAGGTTGGCCAGCATCGCTCCCGACGGCAGCGGCAGCGTTCGCACGGTGAGCCGGTCAAAAACATCGATGATCTTCCGCCCCCCCTCCCGGATCGCTTCCCACATCACCGACAGACAGCCTCTCCGGTAGAGAGCCAGCAAGGGCTCAAAATGCCCGCCGCTGGTCGGCACGACGATATCGGCTCCTTCAGCCAGCCGAAACATCTGTGTCACCAGTCGTGCCGGAATCCTCGGCATGTCGCACGGAACCACGAGGTTCCATTCCGTGGTCGAATCCTCCAGGGACGAGGCAATGGCCACCAACGGCCCGGCATCGGCAAGCCGGTCGCGGGAAATCGGCAGCCCGAGGAAGGCGAAGCGCTCTTCGTCGGCGGCGCTCAAACGGATCTGCTCGACCTGGGGACGCACCTGGTCCACGACGTGCTCGACGAGCGGCTTGCCCGCCAGTGCCATGAGGCTCTTGTCGGTACCCATGCGGGTGCTGCGGCCCCCGGCCAGCACGATGGCCGTTGCCTTGCGCCGAAGGGTCCAGGACCCATCAAGCAGCGAAACCGCTGCCTCCGAAGGTTCGAATGACTCGCCATCCGAGAGGACCACGGCATCGGCAAGCTGCGCCACCGACGCGGCGGAAGGCTTCATGCTCTCCGCCGAGGCGCCGCGCACGAGCAGGAACAGGTCAGGGTCCAGCACCTGCCGGAGCCGGTTGGACTCGCAGACCCAGGGCGGTACCAGCCCCGGTTGCTTCAGCAGCGCTCCGGCCCCACCCGCCAGACTCTTCTCCAGGACCCGAAGCCAGAACACTCTGGCGGCGCCGGCACGAAGCAATCGGGATGTATCCTTGGGCCCGTGAGGGTCCTCCTCCACGCTGATGCACCAGTCGCTTTCCAGGGTCGCGCACACGCCGCACCCCTGGCCGCCGCGAGGGCACAGCCCCCCCGACTCCTGGACCGTCGTCACCTTCACACCCGTCACGCACGGCCCGGGCATTCCGTCACCCGGCCCGGAGCGCTCGGCCTGTGTCGTGTCCGCGATGATTCGACAGGCAAGCTCGGTCTTTCCCGCATTGCGGCCCGCAGCTCCAATCATCAGGAGGCCCGGGGCAGGAATGGGCAACCCGCCCTCAGCCGGGCGGCCGCCCCGGCCAGCTTGCTTCCTGCTCATGCCCAACGTCTTGTCTCCAGCCACCACCGCTGCAGCCTCGCTCTCCATGCGCTGCAGCGAATACTGCCCCACCCCCTCTCCCGAATGCAAGCGCTACTTGGCCCGGTTGGCCCGCAATGGGTCTCCCTGCCGAGACGCCCCCAGGATTGAAAAACCGTTTGAAACGCGCCTTTTTCCTGTGCTAATCTGCGAAACAGGGAGAATGGTGCCATCTGATATCCGGGTCGAGTGGGCGAGCGGATGCGGTGCACCAAAGACCGGCAGCTTGCTGCCGGAAGAGTAGGAACAGGCGGGTACCATGGGTAGGAAACTGTTCGTCGGCGGGTTGAGTTGGGGCACTCGGGACCAGGGCCTTCGGACTGCCTTCGAGAAGTTCGGGCAGGTCGAGGAGGCCAAGGTGATCATGGAGCGCGAGACCGGCCGGTCCCGCGGCTTCGGCTTCGTCACCTTCGCCAATCCGGAAGACGCTGCCCGGGCCATGGCAGCCATGAACGGCGCCACGCTCGACGGCCGCACCATTCGGGTCAACGAGGCCGAGGACAAGGGCGGCGGCGGTGGCGGCGGTGGGCCCAGAGGCGGCGGTCGCCGGGATGGCGGATTCCGCGGCGGACGGGACGACGAGTTCTAGCAGTCCGGCCCGGAGAAGAAGAACGGGTTGTTGTAGTCGGGCGTGATCTTGTATCCACCGGCGTCGTCGGTGGTCATGGTCACCTTCCCGCTCGGCCATTCCACGGTGCAGACCGACCACATATCTTTGTTCACCATCATCACGTCCACCACCTCGAACACGAGCACCGCATACACGTAGACCCGGACCGTTGCGTAGGCCGGACCATACCCGTGGTCGCACCAGTAGTGCACGCCCACCCGGTAGACCTGGTTCTCCGGGATGTCCAGGTTGATGTTCTCAGGACCACCTCCATCCGTGTCGTCCCGGTCCAGCCCCGGATCATCGTTGACCGCCGGATCATAGCTGCCCCAGTTCGGATGCGGGTTGAACCAGAAGCAGTCGAACGGAATGTCGAACCAGCCGTCCGGTGCCCCATCCCCATCCAGGTCCGGCCCCGCGGCCCACGGGTGCAGGAAGTGCAAGTCGAGGTCTGAGCCTGCCTCAGGCCCGGTATCGGTCTCGTCGGCATCTTCCGGAGTGTTCCAGAGGAGCTCGATGTGCAGTGCCTCGTCCGGAATCACGACAACCTCGTAGGTTGCCGGGAAGCAGGAGGGAGTATTGGTCTGGTCGTACACGGTCAGGTAGAACGTGTACACGCCGGCCACGTTGGCCTCGAAGGTCGGGTTGGGGAAGCTCTTGGACGGCACGAAGGTCGACACCGAGCCGACCGGCTGCTCCACGTCCCACTCCCACTTGTTGATGGCACCGTTGCCGGCGTAGCTCTCGTCGCCAAACAGGTGGAGCACGGTCTGGGGGATCACTTCCTCCCCTTCCTGCACCTTGATTACGGCCGTGGGACAGATGATGTCGACGCCGGCCCCGGACAGATCGACGCGCTTCTCCTTGTCAAACGAGTTGTTGGAGATGACCAGGGTTCCGACGTCCAGAATCAGCGTTCCGTCCTGCCCGAGCGGGTTTGCCTCGTCCGGCTCATACTTGACGTTGATGAACACGCTCGAGCCGATCGGAACCTCGACGGGGGCTTGCGCGGTCGGAGCTGCCCCGAGCGGCGCCAGATCGACCGTGAAGTCCGCCGAGCTTCCCGCCTCGATTCGAACGTCGGTGATGAGGAGCGGTGCCTCACCGCACGCCTGCACCTCCAGCGCCATGAGCTTGCTGCTCCCCAGCAGAGTTCCGCCGAAGCCGAGCTTGCCGGGGTTGACCGCAATGCAGGGAACCGACTCGTTGCCCGAAATCTTGATCTCGGCTCCCTCCCCCTTGTCCGGGTCGTTCGAGTACAGGATGAGCTTGCCGGTGGCCGGTTGATCGTTCTCCGGCTTGAACCGGATCTTGAGGAACGTGGCGTTGCCCGGAGGAATCACCAGCGGGTCATCCAGCCCGACCCCTTCCGCAGTCTGGCCGGAACAGGGATACTCGGCGCCTTGCAGCACCAGGGTGTAGAACGGGCTCCCCGTCAGAGAGAACCCGGTGACGGCCAGGTCCGCCGCGCCGGTGTTGAGAATGCTGACCTTCTGCTCCTTGATTTCCCCCATCCCGACTTCCGCAAAATCGACCCAGTCCGGTGCGAGCTGAAGGCGGGGATAGCCCAGGACGGTTCCAAGACCGATCTTCACGACCGGGTTGTTCGAGGCATCGGTGCGAATCACCAGGTCCGCGGTCCGGGCGGCCTCGTCCGCCGGCCGCCGGAACAGCACTCTGACGGCCAGCACGTCCCCGCCGCCCGCCTCCTTGCCCGACGGGGCCACGAAGTACGGTTCCCCCGAAGCCTGGGCCGCAGCGAACGGCTCGGGTAGCTCGAGGGTCATGGCGGGCGACTCCTCCTGCCCCCCCTCCCCGACCGCGTAGCTCTCCAGAGAGACCCCCTTGATCAGCAGGTTTCGCTCCCCGGTGTTGCGGACGTACACGTTGAGAGGAATCGACTCTCCCACGAGGGCAAGCCCCTGATCGAAGTCGTACCGGCATCCCGTGACCCCCGTGGGATCCCCGCACAGCTCCGCCGGCGTGACCTCGATGACCGGGAACTTCTCCGCCTGGTCCTTCTTCTCCCCTACGTCGTCCGGGCACCCGGCCAGCAGCAGCAGAGGGAACGCCAGGAGCAACTTCCCAAGCTTTCGCATCGTGTTGTTTCGCATGTCTGCCACCTCCGTGTTCGCAGGTCTGGCGGCCATATCCCCCGATCGTCCGACCGCTGGGTGCTGCCGCTCGTCGAACCCCCGAACACGCGACCCCGGGACAAGTGATCAACGAACTTGCGCACCGCCGTCGTCGCCTCTCCGGTCGAAATTGGCACGATTGACTTGGTACGCTGAGACGCGTAGTATCTATCGGCACATACGGGGGTGGGGAGGTTGGAGATTTGAGCTCGCTCTGCACATCGAGAACATGGCTGGTGGCCGGGATGGCTTTCATCCTGATCGGCCTGGGCTTCAATGGACGAAACGCCGCGGCAGGAGAGCTGAATTGCGGCGAGGCGCTGGTCTGCCTCCTGACCTGCGCACAGAACGATGCCCAGTGCATGTACAACTGCGGCCAGGGGCTCCATCCAAAGGCCGAGGACCTGTTCGGCGAGCTGCTCATGTGCCTCTCTCCCGTGTGTCCGGGCACTCCGCCCTCCCCGGTCTGTCTGCTCCAGGCCGGCATCTCAAAATGCAACGGTCCCTACCAGGCCTGCCTCAACGACGCAGGCTGCGTTCCGGACTGCAGCGGCAAGGACTGCGGAGACGACGGCTGCGCCGGGAGCTGCGGCGACTGCCCGGCGGGCCTTACCTGCAAGGATGATTTCTCGTGCGGCCCCTGCGACCCCTCGTGCGGCGGAAAGCAGTGCGGCGACGACGGCTGCGGAGGATCCTGCGGCTCTTGCGGCGGCGGCGATGCCTGCATCGAGTTCCAATGCGTAAGCTGCACCCCTCAGTGTGATGGCAAGCAGTGCGGCGACGATGGCTGCGGAGGAAGCTGCGGTACCTGCGGGTTCAACGCCCAGTGCCAGGAAGGGCAGTGCGTCACCTGCACCCCGAACTGCGGCGGCAAGGAGTGTGGTGACAACGGCTGCGGAGGCCTTTGCGGCTCCTGCCCGGCCGACTACGAGTGCCAGGAAGGCGTCTGCGTGGAGAAGGTCGAGTGCAAGCCCAATTGCCTCAATCGGGAGTGCGGCGACAACGGCTGCGGAGGCACCTGCGGCTCCTGCGGCGGCGGCCAGGTGTGCTCGGACGCCGGTCTGTGCACGGAGCCCAGTGAGGATACCGGCACTCCCGTGGTCGAGGAGATCGATGCCATCGGCGGTGGCGAGGAGCTGCCAGCGGACGACGCCATCGAGGCTCCCGAGTACTCCGCTTCCGACACGGGCGGAAGTGGCAATGGCGGACTGTGCCCCAAAGGCCAGAAGAAGGTCTTTGGTCAGTGCGTCCCGGACGGCGGCGGCGGCGGGGATGGCGGCGGCGGTTGCAGCAGCCGAGGCACTCCGGGCTCAGCCACCGGCCTTTCGATTCTGTTGCTGGTTGCAGTGCTGACTTTTGCCCGCAGGCGGCTCGCCCGCTGAGCCGGGCGGCGCCAGGAGCTTCCTTACATCGAGCCGCCGTCCAATGCCTCGCTGCCGGCCTCGTCCTCGCCTTCGGATTCCGAGTCGCTGCGCCGGGTCGTCCCGTACTCCTCGTCCTTGATTCTGGGATGCCCCCGATAGGGGAAGAAGCGCCGGTAGAGACGGGCACCGACGTGCAGGATGACCAGGGGGACGGCAACGTAGTAGGTCAGGTAGTTTGCCAGGGAGATCAGGTAGAACTTGAGGTCGGAATACCCGCCGTCCATGCCCCTGGCCCAGGGCAGGATGATGTTGGCCTCGGCCGTGTAGACTATGAGGTTCCAGAACACGATCGCCATGCAGCAGTAGTTCAGCGTGATGTTGCCCAGCACGCTCGCGGCATGGGTCCACCCGAACCCCCCGGAGCGCCGGTTGGAGAACGGCCAGAACAGGACGGAGCCGAGCACACCGAACTGGTCCACGAAGGTGTGCCCCCAGAATGCCAGTGTGCCCACTCCGAACGCAGTCAGCGACGTGGTCGAGACGAAAGCCGAGGGGTCCCCGGTACCGGACCAACCCATGAGCCCGTAAACCAGGAAGGCGAGGAGACCGCAGAGCAGCCCGACGAACGGGCTGTGGGCCCAGGTCCGGTGCCACGGAATGAAATCCATGCGCACCTTGCCACGGTCCGGCACGAACGCGAAGTCCGGGCCGGAGAAGATCCCCACGCTCGTCTCCGCATGGTAGAGGTTCACCATGTTCGCCTTGTAGGGGCTCTCCCACTGGAGCTCACCCCGTTCGTGCTCCTGTGGGAGCGAGCGCGGCAGGTGCCCGCCTCCTCCCATGACCTGCCCCATGGTCTTGAGCGGGCCGATTCGAGCGCGCACGACCTTGCGCTCCTGGTCCACGAAGATGGAGTAGGTCCGGTGGTAGTTGGCCGACATCTTGAGCGTGTTGAGCTTGACCAGCGTGGGCTTGCCCGTCTCGGCAGCCTCGTCGATGGCCCTGGCCACGGTTTCGGCAACGGGCCGTGCGTCGAGCCGCTTCAGATCGGGCGTCACCACGTGCTGCTTCGGCCACAGGTACCGTCCGACGCGGAAATCCAGCGTGTCCGGCAACAGGCCGAAGGCCCCCCCCATCAGCAGGATGAGGGAGTTGTCCTCGAGCGTCATGCGCATGGCCTCGGGGAAGCAACTGGCAACCGCAATGCCCGTCAGGAAATGTCCAATGCCCTTCATCGCTGCCTCCTAGAGGAACCCCAGCCACCGGGCCACGTCCGCCCCATGGCCCCACATGTTCAGGAACATCGGCACCAGCAGCACGGCCAGCAGGTTGATTCGCCGGGTGTGCCAGAGGTTCGGGATCATCCCGATGCACGTCGACACGAGCATGATGACCAATCCCTGCCAGCTCGTGACCCAGCCGACCAGGGCAATCATGATGGCCATTCCGCCCAGCGAGAGCCACTTGTAGGGAACCCGGGCCACGATGGCGGTCGCCAGACGGGAGTATCCCAGTGACCCGACAAATGCGATGGCCCCGACCAGCACGATGAGCCCCGCAATGGTCAGGAACTGCGCCCAGGTCTCCGGCGTGAAGAACAGGCTGATGTTGATCGCTGCCCCGCCGCGGCGCAGGAAGACGCCCGGCATAAAGAAGAAGAGCAGCGTGCCGACGTAGTACATGACCCGTCCGCTCCCGCCACCGATGATGAACTGCCGATCGCCCCCGGTCACCGTGGCGTGCCCGGACAGCAGCATCGCCGGCCCGGGCGTCAAAGACGGCGTGAATGCGGAGACCATGCCGGCCAGGATCCCCGAGGCGCCGCCCCGGATCACGTCTTCGCCGGTCAGCTCCACCGACTTGGCCACGTGCTGACGCGGGACTCCCACCGTCGCCAGCAGCGTCAGCAGTTGGCTCGGGATGGCAAACAGTCCGACAAACACCGGCATGAGCGACTGGAAGGAAGACTCCACCGGAATGATCGTCCGGTGGAAGATGAAGATCCCCAGCAGGCCGGCCATTCCGAAGCAGAAGTACCCCATGAGGATCGATCCCCAGCCGTCCAGCATCCGCTTGAGCGGCGTGGGCCCGGTCCCCGGATCCTTGGGCCACTCGGTCATCAGCAGGAACACGATGACCGCACCGATGATCCAATACAGATGGGGCCTTACCAAGCCTCGAATCACTGCTGCATACTGTCCGAAGAACGGGAAGATCACGCCGATGGCGAAGATCGCCACCAGCGAGCCGATCGACCCCAGGACCACGGCCTCGTGCGCCCGCCCCTCGAAGAGGAACTTCTCGTGCGGCAGCATGACATACCGGTAGGAATCGTCGCACGGCTGGAAGTACTGGGACGTGATCGTGAAGAGGAATGAGAACCCCACCACCAGCCCGATCAGGAACGAGGTCATGAGCATCGGGTCGAGCCCGGAGAAGAAATGCTCGACCGCAAACAGGATCGTCATGGTGATGGCGATCACGTTGTAGATGTGCAGGCCGGGGATGAGCGACGCGGCGGCCGCAATCACCGCGCCGGCCAGCGACATGCCGAGGCAGGCAAGGATCATCATCGGTTCCATTACTTACCTCCCCCGGGGGCAATCCGGAGCATCTCGGGCGTGTTGACCGACAACATGCGGAATCCGTCTCCTGCGTACAGGGTTCCCTCGACGTCGACCGAGTCTCCCTCCCGGGGCACGCTTCCGTCATCCTGGAGTCGCTTGTATACGGGACCGTCAATCTTCACCTTGACGGTTCCGGTCTGGCCCGAGGATTCGTTCTGCGAACCGTCATCGATCCAGAAGGAAAAGACGTCAGCGTCGCGGTAGCGGGCCTTGAAATACGAGGTCTTCGTGACCTTTCCCTGGATCCGGAAGTGAAGGAAGGCCCCGGTGTTCTCCAGGTTCGCCACCGGAGTCACTGGGGTTTCCACGAACGCGGACCAGGCAAGCAGACCGATTCCAAGCAGGGCGACCAGAACGGCCCAGCGGACCAGGCTCTTTTCCGTCACACGGCGGGTGGGGTCGGTCAGAGTACAGCAGTACGGGCAAACCTCTGAGGCTTCGATGGTTCGACCGCAGCTTGGGCAGCACATGGCGGTTGCCGCCGAAGCGGGAAGGGGACCGGTCCCCTGGGTGATGTCATCGGGCTTCATCATCCCCTCCTTCCGAGTCGGCAGGTCGCTCCAGCACTTCGATGTCCGCCACCCACGCGGGGTGGAGGCGCCATCCGGGGTGCTTCCCCTTGCCGTTCCACTTGAGGCTCCCCTTCACCTTTAGCTTGCTTCCGGCCTCGGGGATCCCCGCCCAGCTTCGCGCACCGGGTGACATCAGGCCCTCGAGCTCGAGACGGCTGAACGCAAGCTCCACTTGCAGATACCGTTCCTTCTTCTTCTTCTCCCGGTCCTGCGACAGGTGAATCACAGCGCTGTATCCCTTGTTGCGGTCGTTGTAGTTGAACTGTACCCAACCGGTAACGATGGCGGGCGTCAGGGGCTCGAACTTCTCCTTGGGGGCGCGGGCGATGTCCTCTACGGACAGCTCGATGGGTTCATCCAGCCCGAGGATCTCGATCTCGTGCGGGCTGCCGACGATGATCGAATGCTTATTGAGCCGAGTCTGGAAGTTCCCGGTCACTCGCACGTGATCGCCCATGGCCGGCAGCTTCTTCTCCGCAATCACGCGGCGTGTGGCATCCTCGTAGGTCTTCACCCGCGTCTGCCCGGAACCATCGTCGAGGCAGAATTCGAGGGAGCCGGCCGTCGGATCCTGGCTGCCGGTGGCCCGGTAGAACCGAGGCTCCTCGCATACGGTCCCTTCCACAACGACATAGGCGAAGTTGCTGGTCGGCCCCAGGTCCCCCACCTTCACCCTCGGATTCCCCTCGGTCTTCCCAAGGTGGTTCAGGTAGACCATCCCGGCGATGGCCAGGAGCGGCGACAGGTACTTGAGCCAGGTGATCACCGGCCGCTTCCTGTGGATCTTGCGACAGTACGGGCACAACTCCAACGGCCCTACATAGCGCCCGCAATGCGGGCAGTTCGTGACGTCTTTCGCCTGGCTGGTCGTGACGGCCTCGATTCCCGGCGGCGGTCCCTGCATGGATGCCTCCTCCCTGACGCACCAATTGGGCCAGTACAACACACGCAAAAGACCGAAGTCAAGGCCGATGCGGACTTGTCCGGGAGCGAATCGGACTACTGACTCAGGCGGGCCATCAAGACCAGGGGACGCCCCTCTTCGGGTGCAATCACGACGGGCCGCAGCAAGCGAAGGCCGGCCAGTGCCCTGTTGACGCAGGCGAGGGTGGCGGCGAGGCCGGAATCGGGCACGAGCCACGACAGTCGGACCTCCACGTCAGCCTCATCACCTCGCTCCATTGTGGGCTCGATCCGGCGGGCAATCACGCGGAGCTTCCCATCCGACGCCCCGTGGCGCGCCACCACGACGGCAGCGGACAGCAGCAGCATCTCCACGTCCCTGCGGTCTGTCACCACGACCGGAAGACCGACGGATACCTCCATGTGGACGTTCGCCCGCCCCTTCACGACCTTGTCCATGAGGGGCTTCACGTAGCTCAACAGCTCAGGAGGATTCACGGGAACCAACTGCCCCGCTGCGCCGTTGGCCACCGACACCAGTCGTCTCAACAGGTCCGCTCCGGCCTCGGCCGAACGGAGCATCATGTCCAGCGACTGCTTGAGCCCGTCGCTCGCGCCGCACTGGATGTGGAGGAGCTGAGCCAGGCCCAGGATTGTGCTGAACGCGTTGTTCAGCTCGTGCGCCACCGGGGGAACGAGCTGCCCCAGCAGCATCGTCCGAGCCTCCCGGATGGATTCCTCGGCGGGCTGAGCCACATCCGTCCGCTCGGTCGGCGTCCTGTCATCGATTCGCATGGGGAATTCAACCTCCGCCGCCATCCTGGCTGGGCTGTCTGCCATGGGATTCCTCCTCCGCCCGCCGCCCGTGGATGCCCAGGCGTCACCGGGTGGACCCGCCCCGGCAATGCAAGGCCCATGCCAGCTGATGCGCCGGCTCAGGAAGGCTGATGCGGCGGACTGGCTCCAGGGTCGACAGGCATTCAGGATCGCAACGCCCGAGGCCGGCGAGCGGTCCATCAGCCCCTCCGATTTCGACGGCAAAGACGGCCAACCCGACAGCTCGATTCCCCCGTTTCCGCGGTCCAGATGTCCCACTGTCACTCCCGGGGAGGGCTCTCGTCACACTGCGCGCATGGGGGTATGTCTCACTCCAGGGGAAGGGTAAGCCGGAACTCGGCCCCGTCGGGCCCGTTCATGCTGACGACCAGGTCTCCTCCCATCCGCTGGGCCAGACGCCGGCTGAGGGCCAGGCCAAGTCCTACCCCCGGTGGCCCCCCGGCTGCCTCCTGGGCCCCCCGGGAAAACGGCCGGAACAACTTCCGGGCCGTCTCCGCAGGGATACCGGGTCCGAAGTCCCGCAGCGAAACGCAGTTGCCCGCCACGCGAAGCTCGAGCACGGGCATCGACCCGTGCGACGCATACTTGCAGGCGTTGTCCACCAGGTTGAACAGGATCCTCTCCACGGCATCCCGGTCTGCCCGCACTCGATCCGGAGACGCCGTCGAGGCCTCGAAGCGGAGCTCCAGCCGCACCTCTGCAGCCCTCCGTTCCAGGCGGGGCAGCAGGGACCCGACCAGGCCGCCCAGGCCGAGCGACTCGCTTCTCCCATGAGCCCTCAGCCGCTCCAGCCGGGAATAGGCCAGCACGTTCTCCACAAGGTGCCCCAGCCGCTCGGCCTCCGAGCGCAGCAGCGAGACGTAGGAGCGTCTCTTCTCCTCGTCGGGCACCATGCCGTCGTCCAGCATCTCGGTGTACATGCGGAAGGTCGTCAGCGGAGTGCGAAGCTCGTGGGTGACGGCAGACACGAAAGCGTTGCGTCGTTCCCCCAGCGAAACGGCCGAGGCCAGCACCAGCCCGGCGGCCACGAGGGCGGTCAGGAGGGCCCCCCAGGCGATGGTGAGCGTGAGTGCCGTAGTCGACACCTCCCCGGCTCCGGGTACGGGAAGCGCACCCGGTTCCAGTCGGACCGGCAGCGCGGCCAGCCGCCGTGGATCGTCCTGACCGTCACCGGAAGTCGCTGCCACCGCCTCCAGCCGGGCGCCCGGGAGAATGTCCCGCACCGACTCAATCAATACCTTCCCCAGCTCCGGCCAGACCAGGAGGCAGCCTTGCAGATACTCCTCCTGCCCGACCAGGACTCTTCTCAACAGTACCAGGTCCTGCCCCATCCAGACCGGAACCATGGCCCCCTGGACGACCTCGACCTCCCCCGCATCCGTCGGCGGGGTCGAGAGCGAGGTACCTGAGGCCTGCTGCACGGCCCGGAGCCGGGCGATCGACTCGTTGGTGTTGAGCTGCTGCTGAAGCAGGGCCGCAGGCTGCGCCGCACCGCCGGCATCTGACGACAGCGGGCGCCCTTCAGACGGCCGGGCGGGTTCCCGTCCCCCGGTGCGCACCGGGGTCGAAACGACCACCGGCAGCCGCTGCTTCTCCCTCACCAGCGAGGCCACCGACAACCGGGCCAGGCGTGTCGCCCCTTCGTCAACCCGGCCGTGCTCCAGGTATCCGGATTCCGCGATGTCCCTCATGTTGCCTTCCGGAACCTGGGGCGAAGTGAGCCGACCGTCCGGTCCGATCTGGAAGTGCAGCGCCACATACTCCCCGGTGTCGGCCAGGAGCGGGCTCGGGACCAGGACATCGCCGCTCTCGAGGCGGGCGAACATCCGAGTGTAGGCTCGGCCGGCCGGGTAGAACGACTGCCAGGCGAAGTACGGGCGTGCCCCTTCCCGAGCCACCACGGGGGCGGCCACCGCCTCCATCCGCCACAACGCAAGCCTCACCGTCTCTTCCAGCGCGGCTCTGCGCCGAGCCTCCATCCCCTCCCGGTCGAGCCGAAGGACCACCGAGGACACCCATCCCAGGGCACCGATCATGACTGCAGCCGCGATGGCAAACGCCAACCAGACTTGCCACGGCCGCTTCATCTTCCCCCCTGTGGTTGCCCGGCCGCAAGCCAAGCGGCCTTCGACCTCATCCTGCGTCGGCTCTACTTGAACTTGTACCCCTTGCCGCGCACCGTGAACAGGACCGAGGGGGACTCCGGATCATCCCGCAGCTTGGTCCTCAATCGAACCACGTGCATGTCCACCGTCCGCGTGTCCAGGTGCCTGAGCTCCAGCCCCCAAAGCCTGGACATCAGCTCCTCTCTCGACACGGCCCGACCTGCGTGCGTCGCCAGGTAGTGGAGGAGCTGCGATTCCCGCTCCGAAAGCTCCGTCCTCGCCCCGTCGTCGAAGCGGATCTCCCGTCGCTCGAAGTCCACCACGCCCCCCGGAATCCCGACCTGGACGACCTCTGTCGGCCGCTCGGCGGAACGACGCATCACCGCCTCGACTCGGGCCAGGAGCTCCTTGATGCTGAACGGCTTGACGACATAGTCGTCCGCCCCCCGCCGCAGCCCATCAATCCGGTCCGATTCCTCTCCCCTGGCCGTCAGGACGATGACCGGAACGGTAGACCCCGAGTCCCTGAGGCTCGACAACACCTCGAGCCCGTGCAGGCCGGGCAGGACCAGGTCGAGCAGGATGAGGTCGATTCCCCCTCCCAGGGCGTGCTTGAGCCCGTCGCGCCCGTCCCCGGATTCGCAAGTTTCGAAGCCGGCAAACGACAGGGCGTCCGCCAGCCCCCGGCGGATGGCCCTGTCGTCTTCGATGACCAGGATTCTCCTCTTGCCCATGTGTCCTACTCGAACTTGAAGTCCCTGGATTCCGCCTGCTTCCTGAGTGCCTTGATCATCGCGGAATCGAACGTCTCCGCCTCGGAATTCTGCTGCTCCTTGAGCTTGGCGGCAACGAATTTCTTCCGTTCGTCATCCAGCTTGCGGATCTTCTCCTGGATCTCTCCCCGCTTCTTGTCCCTCTGCTCCAGGTAGCTCTTCCGCTCGGCCGGACTCAACTTGCGCATCTCCTCGGGCAGGTCCGACTCCTTCACCTCGTCGAGCTTGACCGAGTTGGACTTCACGGCATCGACCAGGTCCCAGGCCTCGTTCCGGTAGTTGGCCGAGGCCTTGAACACCGCCCGGTTCACCGAGCTTCCCTGGGCAACCGAGACGGCGTTGGAATCCTGCACCGCCTGCCTCTCGCTGGCCTCGACCCCGGCGTTCCCGTAAGGGATGTAGGTCTCGTTCAGCTCGACTCCGAGCCGGGCGATCTCGGCATCCTGGGGTGCATCGACGTGCGCCACCGCCTGGTTCGAATCGATGAACATGTACTGCCCGTCGGCCAGGAGGGCACCGTCCTTCCAGTACCCCTTCTGCCCCTCCGCGTCGCTGCCGCAGTGGATCGTGTTGATGATCACGCCGGCCGTGATTGCCGCCTTGCACGACTTGCGGAAGTCGACGGTTCCCTGGTCGAACGGCTCATTGCCCGCGATCACGATCACCTTGAGGTCTTTGGGGTTCTTGCTCCACGCCAGCTCACGGGTGGCCACGTCGATCACCTGCCCGCAGTATTCCGACCCACCGTTGGTCTGGAGGGCGAACAGCTCCTCCGAGACCTTGTCCAGATCCCGGGTGAGCGGAAGGACCAGGCGGATGTGCCCCTTCTCGGCCGGGAGCCCGTCGTTGCCATACTCGTACAGGGCCACAAACAGCTCCGGCTGCTTGCCCCCCCGCTTGGCGGTAGCCAGCTCGTTGACGATCTTCCAGATCTGCGACTTGGCCTGGTTGATCAGGCCGTCCATGCTGTTGCTCGTGTCCAGCAGGATGGCGAGCTGGATCACGGGCTTGTCCTGGGCCCGGGCCGTCTGCCCGAATGCCAGGAGCGCTGCTGCAATCACGATTCCGGCCAGGATGTTCCTCTTCATCGTCGTCCCTCCGTGGTTGGTTGCCTTGCCTGTCTATCGCCCCGCCGCGTTGCGGATGAGCACCGTCTTGCCGCCGACCTCGATGAGCACTTCCCCTTCGAGGGTCATGGCCCCCTGTCGTCCTTCCCGGGCCAGCTCGCGGGCCAGCTCCATGAACTCAGCGCTCCCGAACTCAACGGTCCTGGCCGGGCTGGCCTGGCCGGATTCGGAGACGAGCCGGCTGTCGACCCAGGAGCTGCCCCGTCGGTAGAACGCCCGGTCGTTGACCTGCTGCACTCCGGTGACCGAAACCCGGTTCATGTTGGCGTCCCAGTACTCGTTCCTCGGGTTGAGGCTCTTCTGTTCATACAGGTCCTGGCTGTTGACGGACTGGTTGACCGAGCTGAGCCCGGAGCGCACCTGGACCGCCCGCTCCATGAGGTTTCGACGGGCCTCTTCCACCACCTCGCCGCGCCGGGTGAGGTCGGTCCCCTCCCGGGCTAGGAACGCCGTATACTCGGTCAGGATTCCAAAGCGGGTGGAGAGACGCACGATCTCGTCGACCAGCTCCTTGAACCTCGGGTCGGCCGCAATCCGGGCCCGGTCCGGGGCCAGAGCCATGTCCGCACCCTGCGCACGGATGGCGTCTACCAGCAAGGCGATCTTGCGGGCGGCCCAGAGCCTGGGCACGAATCCCATCCGGGTCGTGGCGGTTCCCGGGTCGAGCTCGAACCGGAACGCCCGGCTGGTTCCCAAGTAATTGCCCCCCACTTCGAAGAGAACCGGATCTTCGCCGAGGTACCGCCCCAGCAGCACGAGCTGATCCCCTTCGAACAGGTCGGGCAGCGGGGTCGGAATCAGGTCCATGCAGCGGCCCCGCGCACTGGCCCCGGACGGGGTCAACAGGTTGAGCACCGGGTCGGCCAGCACCGGTCCCGAAAGCTTCCGGAACACGGCAGCCACCTTCACCTCCACGTCCTCCGAGGGCAGCACAAAGGTGGTCGTGGCCCGCGACCCGCGAGCGATGGCCTCGAGCAGAGGCGTGTTCACATCCACGCCGACGCCGAACGTGAAGACGCGGCGTGACGCAGGGTTGGCCTTGGCCACGACGTCCCGGATCTCCCGCTCGGAGGTCCGCCCGATGGTAGGCAGCCCGTCGGTCATGAACAGCACGATGGGCAGGTAGCCGGGCGTCGGCTTCATGCGCAGTGCCTCGACCAGCGCGTCATGGATGTTCGTGCCCCCGCTCGACGTGATCCCGTCGATGAATGCCATGACCTCCTTCTCGGTGGCTCGGGACTTGACCACAGGGGTCGGCGAGTACACCTCCACCGCTTCGTTGTAGAGGATCAGGTTGAAGGCCTCCCCCTCCTGGAGCCCGCCAATGACCTGGCGGGCCGCTGCGCGCACCTGCTCCAGCTTCTCCCCCGACATGCTTCCCGATCGGTCGAGCACGAGGATGACCTCCCGCTGGATCGCGGTCCGTTCGCCGGCGGGGATTGGAGGCACACCGGCCAGCAGGAGGAAGTACCCTCCCTTGTCCTCCGGCGACGGATAGGCCATGAACGTGCCGCTCACTCCCCCCTTCTCCAGCACCCAGGACAGGCGAAACGGCCCGCTCTGCCCCGCCCCCGCCGTCGGCACCGAGACGGAGATGCTGCGGGACGAGGCCCACTTCACCGCGACCTCGTGCGTGGGAGAGTACACGGTCGCAACGGCCTTGCTCGATTGGACTCGGACCGTGATGGTCCACGCCAGGCCGTAGTCCAGCGACTCGCTGCGCGGCAACACGTAGTCGATTCGCTCCCCGTCGGCCGCAAGAAGGTTCTCGTATGTGAGGCGAACCCACTGATCTCCGTTGGCCTCCACGGGAAACACGCTGGTCCGGATGAGCTGAAACCCGGCGAATTCCAACAGCGCAGGGTCGCGCATGGTGCGCACGATATCCTCATAGATCCGACGTGCCTCCTCCGCTGGCAGGAGCTGCGCCACGGGTTCCTTCCCGGCCCCGCCGAACGTGAAACCCCGCACCACGGCCCCGTCCGGGACCGGAACCAGCAGCTCTGCCTCCTGTCGAGTCGCCGCCGGGTTGTGCAATCGAAGGGTAAGAGCCGTGGTCGCAACCTGGTCGTCCACCGAGACCTCGGCCTCGACTGCGGTTACCCGGATCGCAGCGGGCCTTCCGATCGGCCACGCACGAGCCTGGGGAACTATCACGTTCTCCGCTGGTGCGTGCGGGAGCATGGCCGGATGCGAGTGGGTATACGAGGTCTGGGCCAGCGCCTCCCCTTCCAGGAGTCCCCCCGCCCCTGAGGCGGCAAGTGCCACAAGTGCAGCGAGGCTGAGCAGCACCCTCGCAGCGGCGGCCGTCGGTCGGGCCACGTGAACCAGCGCCAAAGTCAATCGGTTGCGTTGCATGGAGCCTCCTTGCCCGGAGCGATGTTCCGGACGGCCCCCATTGTACGGGTGCAAGGCCTCGATGTTCGTAAGCGGTTTGTAACTTGGGAGGAAAGAGCGTCCGGGCTGCATCGTGCGCGGCCCGGTGCCTGCGCTGTCAGGCTACTGCACGGTCATGGTGCCCGCGTTCTCGAACTGATAGCCGTTCTCCGACCCGTCGGCCCCCACTCCGGCCGCCTTGTCGCAGTAAGTCCAGGTCAGGCCGCCGTCCAGGGAGAACCGGAAGGCCAGGTCGTATGAGCCGACCGCCGTGGGCGCCGTGATCTCGACCATGTACTCGTCGTTGCCCGGCTCATTCCAGGTCACGTCGTCCCAGGCGGGATTCACAGCGGCAGCGGTCCACTTCCATGTCCCGTTCCCCAGAGGCTTGGAGGCATCTGGACCATAACCCGCTGCGGCGGTGAGCGTGGCATCCGCGTCCGGGCCCTGGGTCTTGTTCGTGATTCCGTCGACGAACACGCGGCCGTACAGCGTCGCCTTGGCAGACGGTGCCACCTGGAGATCCGTGGGGAACTGGTAGCGGCACCAGCCCACCTTCTTGCACGCAGTGTTCACCGCCTGGGGGGTTCCCTTCTTGGCGGCCGTACCGTAGGTGGCGGTGGAGAAGCACCAGCTCTCGAACCCGTCGTTCTTCACCCCGTCGTACAGGCCCGGGTCGAGCTGGACCGAGACTCCCTCCGAAACCCAGAGTGCTACGAAGTCCACGCGGTCGATCTCGACGGCGTTGCAGACGAGGATTACCTCGTCGTCGGTGTTGGAAAGGGAGTAGCCCGTTCCGTAAACATAGTCATAGGGAAGCCCATGATTGGCCACGGCATCCTTGCTGCGGGCGAGCACGAGGTGCTTGCCCGGTCCGATGAGGAGGCTGCCTGTGATCAGGTGATTGTCGGTATCCTTGTCCTTCAGGCTGCATCCGCCGAGGTCGAAGGTCTTGTCCGTGGTGTTGTAGATCTCGACCCACTCGCCGTTGTCCGTTCCGGCCGTGGAGCGGGGCATGAGCTCGGTGAAGATCACCTGGCCGGCCGTGTCCGGCTTGGGGACGACGATTGCGGCGCAAGCCCCGTCCTTGCACTCCTTCCCGTCCAGGCTGCAATCGGTCTTGGACTCGGTGTAGGTGCACTTGGCCGCCCCGTTGTCGTTGGCGCACTGGCCAGGCGACGCGTAGGTGAGGAGCACCTTCGTGTCCTGGCACTTGGCCGCGGGCGGGAGCGTGCACGGGTTCGGGTCGCAGGGGTTTGCCGGCGGAAGCACGCAGGCGGCATCCTTGCAGACTTTGCCGGACAAGGTGCAGTCCGTGGCGGTCTCGGCGTAGGTGCACTCCGCCTTTCCGCCGTTGTCGACACAGCTCCCGAGGGCCGGGTAGGTCAGCAGGTTCTTCCCGTCCGCGGCACACTTCGTGGCCGGAGGCACCGTGCACGGATTCGGCTCGCACGAACTCTTGCACGCAGTGTTCACTGCGCCCGGAGTGCCGAGCTTCCCGGCATCGCCGTATGTGGCGGTGGCCGCACACCAGTTCTTCAGGTCGTCGTTGAGGAGGTGCTCGAACTTGTCCGGTCGGAGCTGGCCAGCGATCCCTTCGACCACAAACGAGGCATCATACGTGATCTGGTCGATGGTGACGTTGTTGCAGTCGAGGATGATCTCGTCCGGCGTGTTCGACAGGGTGAACGACTTGGTGACAAGGTTGACCGGTGCCCCGAAGTTCTCGGCCGCGACGTCGCTCTTGCCGAGCACGACGTACTGCCCCGGCTTGACCACGAAGACTCCGGGGACGGTGAACTTGTCGGTCCCCAGGTCCTTGAGCACGCATCCGTTCAGGTCATAAGGCTTTGCCGACGCGTTGAACAGCTCGACCCACTCCCCCTTGTCGCTGGAGCCGGCGATGGCCTTGGCCATGAACTCAGTGACCAGCAGCTGCCCGGCCGCGTCCGGCGTCACCCCCTCCCCGTCCAGCTTGCAGAGGTCCACGACGCAGATCTTTCCTTCCTTGCCGCAGTCCACCGGGATCTCGGTGTAGGTGCACTCGGCCTTGTCGGCTACGACCTTGCACGTACCCTCGGGCGGGTAGGTGTTCAGCATCACGCCGTCGACGCAGGCAGCCAGCGGTGGCTTCGTGCACGGGTTGGGATTGCAGGGGTTGGGAGGCTCGATGCAGGCGCCGTCCTTGCACAGCTTGCCGGTAGCAGCGCAGCTCTCCTCGGTCGGGCCGTAGTCGCAGGACGGAACGAAATCCACCACGGAGCACGCGCCGGGGTTGGCGTAGTGAAGAGCCGTGACCCCATCTCCCTTGCAGGCATCCACGGGAGGCTGCGTGCAGGGGTTCGGGTCGCACGGGTTCACCTCGGGGCAGTCGGCGTTCCCGGCCCCGGGGGTCCCCAACTTGGTCACCGTCTCATCCGTGAAGTAGGGCTCCGTCGCGGCGCACCAGTAGACCTCCACGTCATTGGCCGCGGCGCTGTGCTGGTCCTTATCGAGCTGCCAGGCGACGCCTTCCACGGCAGCGGCCTTGCCGAACGCCATGTGATCGATGACCACCTCGCCACACTGGATCTCGATCTGGTCGCCCGAGTTGCTCAGCGACATGCCGGAGTAAACATAGTCGGGATCGAGGCCGAAGTTCTTGGCTGGGTCACCGCTTCGGGCCATGAGGACATACTGGCCCGGCTTAATCATGACGTGCTCGAGGATCGTGTGAAGGTCCGTGCCGTCGTCCTGGATGAGGCAGCCTTCGAGGTCGAAGGTCTCGAGGGTCGGGTTGTACAGCTCGAACCACTCCCCCACGTCGGTCCCGGGCTGGGACTTGGGCATGACTTCGGTGATCACGATGTCGCCGGCGAGTTCCGGAGTGTTGCCGAATCCGGGGGACTTGCACATCCCGTCCTGGCAGGTTCCACCGTCCGACGAGCAGTCGACCGGGGTGGGATCGTACGCACATTCGGGGGTGTAGCCGTTGGCCGTGCAGACCCCCGTTGCCGGGTACTCCATGAGCGTGATGCCGTCCGCATCGCACTCGTCTGCCGGAGGCTCGGTGCAGGGGTTGGGGTCGCAAGGGTCGATCGGCTCGCCGCAGTGATCGATCACGCAGACCAGCCCGTCATCCTCGCAGTTCTTGAGTTTCTCGGCATACTCGCAGGCCGGGTCTCCGTTCTCGTCCACAGTGCAGGCCCCCGGGACCTCGTATCCGACCAGCGTGACCGCATCATCTTTGCAGTGCACGGCAGGGGGCTTGAGACAGGGATTCGGAGTGCACGGGTCGCCCTCGCTGACGCACATGCCGAGCTTGCACACCATGCTCTTCGCCCCGCAGTCCTCCTCCTCCGGCTCGTAGGCGCAGACCGCCTGTTCCCCGTCCGCAGTGCAGGTGCCCTCGGCGGGGAAATGGAGGGCAACGAGCCCGTCCGCATCGCAAGAGTCGTCGCCGGGCGGCTCGTTGCAGGGATTCGGATCGCAGGGGTCCACCGGAGGAACCTCCTCCTGCCCGCCCCCTTCCGTCTGAACGTCAGCGACGTCGCCGGTCACTTCGGGAAAAACGATGTCCAGCTGCACCTCGGCAGCAGTCCCCGTGTCCTCGCTCCCGCCGCCGCCGCCGCACCCCGCCACCAGCAGCAACCCCGCCGCAATGAATCCAAATGCCGAAATAATGCCCGGTCTCCGCACCATCACGCCACCTCCATGATCTCTATTCCATGAGAGCTTCGAGCCATGATTTCCCTACTCCGGTAAGCTCCGGGCCGCTACTGCCCGCACTTGTCGTTCGTCGTTCCCGGGGTTCCCAGGTCGCCGAGCCCGTAGGGCGTCTTGGCCATGCACCACACATTGCCCAGGTCGTTCTGGGCAGGGTCGAAGTAGTTCTCGTGGAGCACCATCGACGCACCATTGGGATTCGGGAAGCCAGCCCCCGTGCTGTACGCTACCTTGTCCAGAGTCACCCCCGACAGCTCGAGCCAGACTGCATCCCCGCTGTTGGCCAGCACCACGCCGGTTCCAGTCAGGGCGGGATACGCGTAATTCACCTTGACGCCGCCATTGGTCGCCAGGTCGGCATTGTTGCCGAGGACAACCAGCTTGAAGGGGGCCAGGAGCACCGAGCTTGCAATCGTGTGCCCCGCATCGTTGTTCGACGCGACCTTGACCCCCTTGAGCTCGATCATCTTGTCCGACTTGTTGTAGACCTCGATCCACTCCCCCTTGTCGTCGTTGACCTTGGAGGGGTTGAACATGATCTCGTCGATGACGAGGTCACCGGATACCGGGGCCTCTGGAATGGCCGAAATCGGGTACTGCATCGGGGCAGGCATGTTGGCCTGATCCTTGAGCTCGCCATTGTTGTACACATAGTCGACGCCGGCCACGCCGGCATCATAGCGGACGGTGAAGTCCACCGACAAAGTACCTCCGGCAATCGTGAAGGAGGCTGGGATCACGGCCTTGTACTCGTCGTTGTTGCCGACGTCCTTGTTGTAGGTCATGGCCGCGGTGACGTAGCCCTCCCCGTCCATCATCTTGTACTTCACGTCGGCCAGGATCTTGGCCCCCTGTCCGACCTTGTCCGTGACGCCGGCCTTGTAGATCTGCACGTAGACCGTCAGGTCCATCTTGTTGTCCACGCTGGTTCCGTTGTTCGGCCAGATGTTGCCAACCCAGCCAATCTCACAGGCGTCGGGCAACGCATCGTTGTCCGCATCGACCTTGTCGTCGCCGCCGGGGCAGAGGTCCTGGGGATCGTACACGCCGTCGCCGTCAGCATCCGCACAAGCACCGTCGCCCTGGCAGTCGGCGTCGTCGCAATCGATATCGCCGTCCATGTCATTGTCGTTGTTGTCGCCGCAGTCGTACTCCATGCAGGCGTAGTTGGCCATGCCGGGAGTCCCGAGGTCGCCGGAAAGGTCCACGGCCCACGGGGCCACGGAAGCACACCAGTTGTTGCCGTCGTCGTTGCCGTCTGCGTCGGTGAAGTCCGGGTCGAGCTGCATGCTGGCGCCGTTCGGGTCCGGGAAGGTCGTGCCGTTGTCCCAGGCGACCTCGTCCAGGATCTCGCCATTGAGCGACAGGGAGATCTCGTCTTCCGAATTCGACAGTTGGAAGCCTGAGTACACGAAATCCGCCTCGACGCCGCCGTTCACCTGGCTGTCGCCGCTGACCGCAAAGACCAGGTAGTCCCCCGGCTTGATTGACAGGGCCACGGGGACCTTGAAGTAGTCCAGCCCGGCGTCTGAAACTTCCAGGAAAGCCAGGTTGTAGGTCTGGCTCGAGACGTTGGCGATCTCGAACCATTCCCCCTTGGAATCATCGACGGCACCGGGGTTCTGCATCACCTCGGTGATCACAATGTCGCCGTAACCCGGGTACGGCCCGCAATCCTCGCTGCCGAGGCAGTCCTCGTCGGTGCAGTCGGTGGCCAGGTCGCAGTCGTCGTCGAGCAGGTTGCCGCAAGTGGACTCTACCTTGCACTCGGCCTTGTTCGAGCAGAGAGCGTCGCAGCAGTCGGTCTTGCCGTCTCCGTTGTCATCCTTCTGGTTGGCGCAATCCTCGCAGGTCCACTTGCCGGGCTTGCACTGGAAGTCGGCGCAGACGTCACCGACGGTGCAGGCCTCCTTGTCGTCGCACGGCTTGATGTTGGCCGTCTCCAGGCACCCCTTGACCGTGTCGCACGTGTAGTCCGCGCAGGGGTTTCCCTTGTCGCACGAGGCATGGTCCGGCACGTGCTTGACCACGTCGCCGTCCTCGTCGCAAGAATCGACCGTGCAGGCCAGCTGGTCGTCGACCACCGGGGGAAGCCCGTCGAGGCACTTGCCGTCCGCTGCATTGCAGGTCTCCAGGCCGTTGCAGAACTTCCCGTCGCTGCACACCTTGGCAACGCCGGCACACATGCCGCCGCCGCACACGTCATCGACCGAGCAGAGATTGCCGTCGTCGCACGCGTTGGTGTTGTTCACCAGGACGCATCCCGCCACGGCATCGCAGGTGTTGTCGGTGCAGGGGTTCTGGTCCCCACACAGGAGGTCATCGGGGGCATTGACCACCTTGTCGTTCACTTCGTCGCAGGAATCCACCGTGCATGCGACGGAGTCGTCGATGGTCGGAGCGGTCCCGGGCAGGCACTCCCCGGTATCGGGCTTGCAGCTCTCCAGGCCGTTGCAGAAGTTTCCGTCACTGCAGACCTTGGCAGTTCCCTTGCAGGTGCCGTCGCCGCACACGTCGTCGACGGTGCACGGGTCGCCGTCGTCGCACAGGGCCGTGTTGTTCACGAGGACGCATCCGGCAACCGGGTCGCACGTCGTGTCCGTGCACGGATTCTCGTCCGCACACAGGTCAGCTTCCGCCACGTGAACCACCTCGTCCTTCTCGTCGTCGCACGAATCCACGGTGCAGTCCACCTGGTCGTCCAGCACAGGAGCCACGCCCGGAAGGCAGTCGCCGGTCACGCCTTCGCACGTCTCTTCTCCGTTGCAGAACAGGCCGTCGCTGCACAGCTTCGACGTACCCGTACAGGCACCTCCTGCGCAGACGTCGTCCACGGTGCACGGGTTGTTGTCATCGCAAGGCAGCACATTTGTGGTGTTGATGCACCCGGCCAGAGCGTCGCACACGTCGTCGGTGCACGCGTTGCTGTCGTCACACAGGAGGGCCTCCGGAACATGCACGACCTCGTCCTTGTCCTCGTCGCACGTGTCGACGGTGCAGGCCACTTCGTCGTCGAGCGGCAGGGCCTCACCCACGAGGCAATCCCCGGTCTCGGCGTCGCACGTCTCGAGGCCGTTGCAGAACAGGCCGTCGCTGCACAGCTTGGGAGTGGCCGTGCATGCGCCCTCCGCACATGCGTCGTTCTCCGTGCACGGGTCACCGTCGTCACACTCGTCGGTGTTGTTCGGATTGGAGCAGCCCTCCTCCGGGTCGCACACGTCATCGGTGCAGGGATTGTCGTCGCCGCACGCGGCGGCATCGGGCTCGTGGAGCACTTCGTCCTTGCCCTCATCGCAGGAGTCCGTCGTGCAGTCTACGCCGTCGTCGGTCTCGGGGGCCGTCCCGGGGAGGCAGTCACCGTTGGCCGGGTCGCAACTCTCCGCGCCGTTGCAGAACAGCCCGTCGTCACACGCCTTGGGCTTGCCGCTGCAAACACCGTCTCCGCACTTGTCGTTCTCAGTGCACGCGTCACCGTCGTCGCAGGCAGCCTTGTTGTTCTGGCTCAGGCAGCCTGCCGCGGCATCGCACACGTTGTCGGTGCAGGGGTCACCGTCATCACAGCCGGCGTTGTCCGGATCGTGGACGATCTGGTCCGTATCCTCGTTGCACTTGTCCACCGTGCACAGCACCCCGTCGTCGAGGTCGATGGGGGTCGCCTGGATGCACTCGCCGGATTCCGGGTCACAGGCCTCGATCCCGTTGCAGTACAGACCGTCGTTGCAGACGCGGGGCGGGTTCTCGCAGACGCCCGCATTGCACTTGTCGTCGGTACAAGGATCCTCGTCGGCACACTGATCGTCCGCCGTGCATCCCCCCTGCTGGTCGACCGAAGCATCCCCGCCCGCATCATCGGTCACGTCCGGGGAGGTCACATCCTGCGACGAACCGCCGCCGCCGCACGATGCCAGAGCCATCACCATTGCCGCCAGGAAACCCGCTGCTTCCAGTCTCACCGTTCGCATCCCCACCCCCATCATCATTTCGGTTGGCACCGGTGCCACAGGTCCAAGTGCCCGTGGCAAGTCAAACCTTGCCGGGCGGAGGATATGGACACAGGCAGGCCATGTCAACCCAAACCGGACGTTTGAAATAAATCTTAACGCGAAGAGTGCGACCCGGGGCTCGGGCTACTGGCCGAGGAAAGCATGGGTGCAGTCGCCCGGAGTCGGAGCCGGCTGGACACTCCAGCCGGTCCCGGTGCGCTGAAGCGAGTTGCCGCCGGATGCATCAGGCGCATCGACCGCACCGACTTTGCCGGTCTCGTCGATGAGATTGCTGCCATTGGAGCCGCCGTAGATGACCGCGTCCACCGGAACGGTATCGACGCCCAGCTTGTCGGCCGGCACAGCGAACAGCCCGACTGCATCGGCCGTGCTCCCGGAATTCTGGAGGTCGGGGTCGAAGTCCACCGCCTGGCCGAAGACCGGCGAGTTGTTGGATGCCTCCGACTTGGGGCCGCCGACCACGAAGCACTGTCCGGGCTCCAGCGTGCCCTGGAGCTGCAGCGTGGACGCCGTGTAGGAGGTTCCGCCGCTTCCGATGGAGTACTCCGCCAGGTCGACGGTCTTCATCGTGCCATTGTAGAGTTCGATCCACTCCAGGCCGTTGTCCTCACCGGGGACATCGTACAGCACTTCGGTGAGAATGAGCCCGACCTGGGGAAGGTCCACCACCTCGATGAGGGCCGAGGTCTCCCCCGCCTCCGTCTCCGCAGTCACGAGAGCGCTTCCCACCCCTTTTGCCGCCACGAGGAAGGGGGCCGTGAACGTGCCCTCCTCCACGAGCAGGGAATCCGGCACTTCCAGGATTCCTCCGGCGTCGACCGAGAGCAGGACCAGAGTTCCCCCGGGACGGGCCGGGATGTCGAGAGTGACGACCATCTCCAGGTCCGACGCTAGCGCCACCTGGCTCTCGGGCGGAGTCAGAGCGGTCGGCACAGGAATGCGCCCCTTCTCGATGACCACGACGTCAGCGACATACGACTTGTCCTCATAGGTGGCAGTGACCTGGATCGGGTCGGGGCCGCCAATCAGGCCGGTCAGCGAAACGGCGGCCTCGATCTTTCCGGCCGGAACGACAACGGTCGCCGGAACGACGAGGCTCTTGGGGTCGGCGCTCTTCAGGGCTACGGAGAGGTCTTTGGCTGCCGGCGTCGTGAGCCGGACCACCAGCGGAGGGATCCCCTGGACCCCCACCGCCCCCTCGTCCACGAAGACCAACGGGTTGGCAAACGGTGCGAGCTTGAGCTGCGGCACGATGTCTTCCGGTCCTCGCGGGTTGAGCTTCATGCTGTCGTTGGCGAAGCGGAGGATCCCGGCGAGGGAGAGGACGTCGCCCAGCTCGGGCAGCGGGTCGAGGAGGTACATGAAATCATCGACCGGGAGGACTCCGGCAAGCTGGAACTCGTTGGTCGGCTCCGTATCCCCCGGGCCGGCGGGTAGTGCGAGAGCGGTGACCTCGGCCCCGACGACCTGCACCAGGACCGCCTCATAGGCGGCCGCAAGATCCCCTCCGGCGGCGACGTCCTCGGGGGTCACGACGACGGGGGTCGGTTCGCCCACCCCCGTGTCCAGCACGTCGATCGACTCCACGTAGGTGAGCTGCATCTGGCCCCAGAAATCCTGGGTCTTGCCGGTGACCCGCACGATGTCGCCCCGCTCGGGGACCGGGAGCTGGTCGGGGTTGTTGGCGGGCAGATAGACGTAGAGTCCGCCGAACTGGTACCCCAGCACCTCGTCGTAATCCGAGTCGGGAACCTGCATGAAGAATCGCGGGGAGTTCACGCCGGTCACGACGCCGTCGACGGTGACCCGGGCTCCCATGGGGATTATCCCCGTTTTGACTTCGTAGATCGTGGCCAGGCACGGGGCGTTGCCCGGATTCGGCGTCTGCGGACACGCGTCGCACTCGTCGCCGATGCCATCCTGGTCCTCATCCTCCTGGAGCGGGTTGCTGTCGTTGGGGCAGCTGTCCTCGAAATTCAGCAGTCCGTCACTGTCCCTGTCCAGCGGCTCCGGAGTCACACAATCCTTCTCGTTGGCGTCGCTCGGGCACGGGTCGCAGGGATCCCCCAGCCCATCCCCGTCCTGGTCCGCCTGCTGGCCACCATCCACCGGCCGGGGCGGATTGAACACCGCCTCGCAGTTGTCCTCGTCGTTGGGGATTCCGTCTCCGTCCAGATCGTCGGGAAGCGACTCGCCGTCAAACTCGTCCGGCCGCATGGGAACGCACGTCGGCTCCTTGGGCGGAACGCCGCAGAAGAAGAGCCCGTAGGACGACTGGTTTGCCTCGGCGAGCTCGGCATAGCCATAGCCGGTCTCACGTGCCGCACAGATGGACCGGACCTGCCCGCAAACACCGCCCGGAATGGCCTCGCATCCCTCCTTGCCGCCGGGCAGAGCCTGGACCAGGTTCGAGTCGCCGTACAGGGGAAGTCCCCCGCGCAGCACGAGCAGAGTGGTCGTCGGCGATGCGTCGATCACCGCCCGGAAGGGGTTCTCGGCCAGCGATGCGTCAAAGAGGGCGATGTCGGCCGCCCGCCCCTCCAGCAGGAGTCCCGTTGCGTCATCCACCGACAGGGCCGACGCCGCATTGAGAGTCGCCATCTGCCACAGATCCCGGTCGTCGAAGTACTGGTCCAGGTAATGCTCATTGAGGAACGAGGCGCACTGGAGCTCACGCAGCATGTTCACCGAGCCGGAGGCCGTCCAGTCCGTCCCCAATGCCACGAGCACTCCCTGTCGGTCGTACAACGACACCTGGGCCGTGTTGCCGTACAGTGCGACGTTGGAGCGGGGGGACCAGACCACGGCGGTTCCATTGCCCGCCAGCTCGGCACCATCCTCGGCTGTCAGGCCGATGCAATGGACGAATGTGCTTCCGGGCTCGGTGAGGTCCACGCCGCCGTTGGAATCGGAGCTGAGGCAGAGGAATTCGTTGCGGGCTTCCTTGTCGATCCCCTCCGACACGTGGGGCAGATAGCAGTCGTTGTCCAGCACCCACTTTCCGTCGATTTTGGGATAGGCGCAGCTCCCGGTAAGCAACGTCCCGTCGCTGTCACTGAGCGGGAAGGTATTGTAGTAGACGGGAGGCTGCTCGAGCCCCTCCTGAGCGCTCTTGTCCAGATTCCGCAGGAAGCCGGGGGCCGACCCGGAGCCCGCCAGCGACGTGGTACCGGCCAACACCTGGCGCATCTCGCCCCAGATGATCTGCTGCTCCTTGGCTCCGCCCGAAACCGGGATCTTCTTATGATTGCGGATGCCCAGCCGCCAGTCGTGCCGATGGTCGAACCGCTCATCGCCCCAATCGGAGGGCGAGTTCTGGGTGTAGGTGATGTGATCGTGGGCATTGATGAGCCCGGGAGAGATGACTGACGACGGGCAGGAAACCACCGTTGCCCCCTGCGCCTCGGGAAGGTCAGCGCAGTCGCATCCCACGCACACAATCTGGTCCGCCTGGAACAGGACGCCCCCGCCGACGAACACTTCCTTGGGCCCAAGGACCGTGCCTTGAAGGAGAACGGTATCGCCTCCGGACTTGACCTCGCAGGCATCTCCTTCTACGGCTGGAAGCGGGCCGCACTCGACCGTCTTCCAGCCTTCCGGCTCGACGTCGACGTCGGACTGAGTGTCGAGCTCTTCTCCACCGTCGGGTGAGCCGGCCTGGTCGACCGAGTCGGCAACATCGGACGGAATCCCCTCCGTGCCGGTCGCGTCAATGCCATCCGCCGCCACATCGGATACGTCCGAAGGCGTCCGGACGTCTCCGGGCTGTTGCCCGTCGGCAACGGAATCCACCGCTGTGTCCACCGGATCCGAGGGGTCCTTTCCCCCACCGGAGCATCCGCCCAGAGCCACGAACAGCAGCGCCGCAAATCCCGCACCCCAAAGCTGGAATCTCATCGCACACCTCCACGGGTAGGACTCAGTCGCGTACGCCGGTTCCAAAGTCAAGGAGTAACGCAGGTTCAGATTCGCTGTTGGACCGGGGTGAGACCGGAACGGTTGAGGAGCTCCTCCGGCTCAACGCCGGCGACTGCCCCGACCAGTCGGGATGAGATCTCGATGCGAAGGGGGTTTCCAGCCCCCTGTCCCACGACCTTGCCGAGACAATCGCCGATGCGGTTGCAGAGCACTCGCTCCACCCCGTCGGAGACATCCAGAGCGATGACGGCGAGCTCACCGCTGGAGACGTGGGCCACCAGGTCCGCCTCGCGGGTCACCCTTCGAACAGCGTCCGCCACGAGCCGTTCAGCAGCCTGGGCCTGATAGATGGTCAGGCCGGAGAGCGCCTTGACCGTCGGGATGTCGATCCGCAGGAGGAGCAGGCGCGTTCCGGCCCTCTTGGCATACCGAAGCTGCTGGGCCGCCATGGCCAGGAACCCCTCGCGGGACAGCACCCCGGTCTCCGGTTCGACCCACATGCCGGCAGCGGCCGCCCGCAGCAGACGATGCCGTTCCATCGCGTGGCGGATGCAGCGAGCGAGCAGTCGTGCATCGAAGTCGCCCTTGATCAGATACTCCTGAGCACCACGCTGGATCGCCAGCCTCGCCATGTCCTCGTCGGCCAGGGCCGTCATCACCGCGACGGGGACCTGCGGCTGGCCGGAGATCAGGCGGACGATCGTCTCCAACCCCCAGCTGTCCGGCAACGTGAGGTCGAGCAGAACCGCATGGAACTCGGTCCTCCGGAGCGCAGCCAGAGCCCCTGCCAGCGTGTTCGTGCCCTCCACCTCGAAGGCGGGCTCCATGAAGCCGGACAACATGATCCGCACGAATCGCAAGTCCGCCGGATTGTCTTCGACAATCAACAGGCGGACAGGTTTCTCCCGCATAGGAATCACCTCCTCGCCCTCTCGCCAGCACTCTTGCACGTCCAGGGGGTTCTCGTCCATCGTGAGCATAGCGCATCCGCCGGCTCGGTCAACAGCTTTTTTCGAGGCTCTTACGAAATTGACTTCCGGGTCGGCAGTCCTGCGAAGGACTACGACACGGGGACGTCCTCGCCGGGACGACCGGTGGCGGGATCCCAGCCCATGGCCTGCCAGTACTCCCTCTGGAGCGAGTCGAGATCCACCGAGCGCCCCTTGAGCACGCCGTGCGGAAGCGGCGGATTGCCCAGCGTCCGCTCATTGGGGCGGTTGCGCCGGGGATCCACTCCGTGCCGGAAATTGAAGAGCTGCCTGAGCCCCTGGATTCGCCCGCCGATCTCCAAGTACTGGTCGGGCGTCCTGCGCCAGCCGGTGGCCGCGTTCAGCCAGGCAAAGAGCGGCAGCCTCGTTGCCCCCATGAAGGCACCGAACATGCACAGCCCGGCTCCATTGAAGATCGCGGAGTAGCGGCTGCACGCTGCGCCCATGGCGGCCTTGTCCCGATCCACGACGTACTTCTTCCCCTTCCCGTAGAGTGGCGGCGGCTTGGGCAGGCCGGGAACCACCTTCCAGAGCTGGTACATCTCGTAGTAGAGCTGCGCCCCGATGGTGTGCCGCCCCGGTGCCGGCTCGGCGGCATAGTGGAGAGCAAACCCCGGGTCGAGGCGGCTGTCGTGCATCGGGAGGTCCTGGCCGCCCGCATGCATGGCAAACCGCTCCGCCCCCTTGCCGATCTTCTCCGCTGCCACCTTGGACCCGTCCGCCAGCAGATCGCCGATTCCCTCCCGCCGGGTCATCTTCTCGATCAGGGCGACAATGGCCTGCGTGTTTCCCCATCGCAGCTGAAGACCGTCCGTGTCCTTCTCCGTGAGCAGCCCGTGCTCGAAGCACTCGAGCGCGAAGGCCGCCGTGCTGCCGGCCGAGATCGTGTCCATGCCGGCCCGGTTGAGCAGCTCGTTGAGGTAGAAGATGCTGTCCAGATCCTCGTTCATGAGCAGCCCGCCCAGCGACAGCACGGTCTCGTACTCCGGCTTGTGTGTCTCCTCGTAGCCACCGGCCCCGGAGCAAATCCCGCCGCATCCGAGCGGGCAGGAGTAGCAGTGGTACTTCTTCTTCTCCCTCGCGACGATGGCATCGGGATTGACCGACTGGGACCGGCGCCGGCCGAACTCCACCTGGGACCCCTTCCAATTCATGATCGGAGAGTCCCCCATCTCGATCGAGATCTGGTTCATGCTGACGGTCCCCCACTTCTTCAGCATGACCTTGTAGAGCATTCCGTCCTGCGCCATCTGCACCGGCAGCAGCCCCATGAACGTCCCGAGGTAGGAGGCCAGAGGGCCTGGAGGAAGAGGCAGATCCTTCTTCACGTGCTCCATGCAGGCACTGGTCAGCCGCTTCATCTCCTCGGCATCGTGGACCTCCACCTTCTTCGTGCCGTGAAGCACCAGGGCCTTGAGCTTCTTGGCCCCCATCACGGCACCGAGCCCGGCGCGGGCGGCCATCCGTCCGCGGTCGTTCGAAACGCCGGAGATCAGGGAGAGCTTCTCGCCTGCGGGTCCGATGCACGCCACCTGGGCAAGCTTTCCGTACCGCGCCTTGAGGTTGGTTTCGCACGTCACCGTGTCCTGCCCCCAGAGCTCCGATGCGTCCTCCAGCGCGGCCTTCCCCTCCTTGACCACGAGCAAAACTGGAGAAGGGCTTGCCCCTACGAAAAAAATCCCGTCATACCCGCACTTCTTGATGAACGGCGAGAGCTGCCCTCCGCAGTTGGCATCACCCCAGCAGCCGGTCAGCGGTGACTTGCCGACCAGCATCCACCGACCGGTGAACAGGCTTCCGGTACCCGTCAGCAGGCCGGAAACGAAGCCGAGGACGTTGCCCGGCCCCAGGGGATCCGCCCCCGGCTCCATGCGCGTTCCAAGCACCCAGGCAGCGAGCCCCATTCCCGACGTGACCGCCTCGTAGACCGAATCGGGGACAGACTCCTCGGTACACGTGCGCTCAGTAAGATCCACCCACAGAATCCGGCCCATGTATCCTTTTGCCATGCGTTCCTCCCTCCCTTCGGTCGCCGACGGCGAGTGTACTCCATGCAGCGGCCCCGACACAATGGACACGATGCCGCACTCCGCACTTCCACCGGGAATTCCGTCCCCCCACCCCACCTTCGGTGGAGGTCTTCGTCATCATCCTTGCATGAGCCCGAGCGATTGAATAGAGTTAACCGGTCAGGCTGGTCGTCTGGGAGGAAAACCATGGGTGAGTATCGGGGCACGGTCTTCTCCGGAGCTTTCGATGAGCTTTGCGCCAGGGAGGCACCGGTTCGACCGGCCGAAGCGTTCCTCTACGTCGCAGCCCGGTTCTTCGAGGGCCTCGAGGCCATCGACGCCACCAGCCTCGACGACCTCGCTGAAGAGGATTTCGTGGAGTTCATGCTCGTCGATCTGGACATCGATCGTCTTCCACGGGAATTCCGTGCTGCCGTGCCGGAGGCCGTTGCCGGGCTGGCCGTCCGCCTGGGCGAGCTGGGGCACGTTCGCAATGCCGGCCGTGTTGCCAGCCGGATCCGTATGCACTCCCAGGAGTTCCACCAGCGCCTGGCGGGCAAATCCCCCGGTTCCCGCGATCATCTTGACGGCGAAGACTCCAGTCGCAGGAAAGGGCGCTGAGGCGGAAGCAACAAGGTCCGCGAGCAAGACCGATCAGGGCTCGGACTGGACCGGAACGAGGGATGCAGAGAGGTCGTCGCGAATCCTCCACAGCTTGAGCATGTTGGTCTGGAACGGCTCGGCACCAAACCTCATGCCGAACGTCACCGCAATGGTGTCGCCGGCCGACGCCAGTCCGTGATTCACGAGCTCTCGCTCGGCCTGGGCGACAACCCCCTCGACCCCGCGCACCCAATCCCCGTGGAGCGGCGTGACTCCCCAGTGCAGGTTGAGCCTGCGCAGCACCGTCTCGTGCCGGGAGAAGGCCACGATGGCGGCCTTCGGACGCTCGGCAGCGGTCAATGCAGCGCTCCGGCCCGATTCCGTGTAAACGGCCATGGCGGTGAGCCCATACTCCCGTGCCGCAGCGCTGACCGCCTCGGCAATCATGCTCGAAAACGATCTGTCGTTCATGACCGGATTGGTGAGATTCCGGTTCACCCATCCGCTCTGCTCGACCTCCTCGATGATTCGGACCATGGTGCGCACGACCGTTGCGGGGTGTCGCCCCACCGAGGTTTCCCCGGAGAGCATGACCGCATCGGTCCCGTCCAGCACCGCATTGGCCACGTCCGACACCTCGGCCCGGGTGGGAGTGGCGTTCTCGATCATCGACTCCAGCATCTGGGTGGCGGTGATGACGGGGCGGGCCCTGGGCAGCATTCTCTGGATGATCCGCTTCTGCAGGAGGGGGACCTTCTCCTGGCCGATCTCGACACCCAGGTCTCCGCGGGCAATCATGGCCCCGTCCGCTTCGTCCAGGATGGCATCCAGGTTGGCGATGGCTTCGGGCTTCTCGATCTTGGCCAGCACGGGGATCCCGCCCGCCAGTGAACGGGCCTGTCGAATGTCGTCGGCGGTGCGGACGAAGGACAGCGCGAGGTAATCGAGCCCCAGCTCCCGAGCGAGCTCGAGGTCGTTCAGGTCCTTCGGGGTCAGCGAGGGGGCGGACACCCGGGTTGACGGAAGGTTGATCCCCTTGCGGTCGCTGATGGGCCCTCCCGCCTCCACCCGGCACTCGACCACGTCTCCCGACACGGCCGTGACGACGAGCCGGACCAGGCCGTCGTTGATGAAGATCGGCTCGCCCGGCTTCACGTCGTTCGCCATCGGCTCGTAGGAGTGGAAAAGAAGGCTGCCCTCGCCCGGCCCCTCCCCGTAGCGCAGTCGGACGGTCTCACCGGCGGCAAGTGTGCGGGGTCCGCCACCGACCTTGCCGAGCCGGATCTTGGGGCCGCACAGATCCCCGAGGATGGCGATGGGGCGCCCCCGCTCATGGGCCAGCCGCCGCAGGATGGAGACGGTCTGGCGGTGAGCCTCGCGGGTCCCGTGGGAGAAGTTCACCCGGGCCACGTCCATGCCGGCGTCCAGCAGTCCGGCAAGCGCCTCTTCCGTTGCCGTTGCCGGCCCGAGCGTGCACACGATCTTCGCTCTTCTCATTTCGCCCTCCACTCAGCGTTCCGTTGCCGTTGGAACCATCCTCTTCCTCGCCGCTCACCTCTCCCCTTCTCCGGAGCCAGCCGCTCGCCCCGTGCCTACTCCACCCATGGCTCGGTCGGCTCACGCGACTTCCACCAGTCGGAGGGACGCCCCGCCCGGAGATTCTCCAGCTCCTGCCGAAGCCAGGCCTGCTTCGTCGGATGACGCACCCGGTCCGGCCCTTCGGTCAGCTCCAGGTAGCGCTCGATGTCCCGAGCCGCCTGGCCGAGGTCCTTGAGTCGGATGATGATCGAGCGGACATAGTAGACGTCCGGGTCCTCGATTTCCGGTGCGAGGTCGACCCCCCTGCCGATCCAGGCCTCCGCCTCCTCCTGCCGTCCTCGGTAGAAGGCATCCAGGGCCAGGTACACGAATACCCGAGGCTCGTCCTTCTTCCGCTCGAGCACCTGGAGGAAATAGCCCTCGCTGGCTGCGTAGTCCCGTCGGGCATAGAACAGGAACAGCCCCTTGAGATACAGCCCGACGAGGTCGGCGGGATCCGATGCCAGCCGGGCATCCAGCTCTTCCTCCATCTCCCGATCCGTGCGGAACTTGCTGTAGAAGAAGTAAACGGAGCCCAGTCGTGACAGCACCTGCGGCCGCCCCGGGTCGCCGGATGCCACCCGGGCCAGACGATGGAATGCTCCCTCGAGATCCCGGCGCTCGTCCTGTCGAGTTCCGCGAAGGTAAAGAGCGGATGAGAGGTGCTCCGCGACGGTGAGCGAGTCCGGGAACAGCCGCTCACAGCCGGACAAGGTCTCCACAGCCCGGTCCAACGCCCCCGCCATGATCAGGGGGCGGGCCTCCCGATTGCATTCGTCTCCCAGCGAGGCCCAAGGGTCCTGCGGCCGGCCGCTCGGGCTGGTGGCCTCCAGCTCGATCAGCCCCAGGGTCATGGCCTGAAGCGAGTCGGGGTACCAGTGGAAGGCCGGGGCCTCCTCCATCCGATTGGGTACCCGCTCGAGGTAGAGTCGAGATACCCGGTGCGACTCGAGCACATAGCGGCACGCCGGGTGCAGCGCGGGCGGCGGATCGAGCGGCACCCCCCATTCGGCCTGGCCGCCTGCGTTCCGATAGGCGTAGCATGATGCCCCCAGGTAGAAGAACGTCCGGCTGTCGCGCGGAAGCCCCGCCCGGAGACGGGACACGGAGACCACCTCGACGTCCGGCCGGAGTGCGTGAAGTCGATACAGCGGGAGCTGCCGGTGGACCGGGACGTGCCCCGCAGGCGGCTCCACCCCCACGGCCCCCGGATCCGGAATCGCCAGGTCGGGAAGGTCCTCCGCTGTCAGGACGACCAGCCTCACGCGGCCCGGAGGAAGTCGCTCCACCGCAGCGTGGAACACACGGGAATCCTCCTGCGAGTTGGTGGTCCGGAAGAGCCGGTCCACTCCCGGAAGGGACGACGCCACAAATGCAGCCACCAGGGCAGCCGTCACGTTCAGCCGGGCTCGGGGCGACGAGGCCGTGGACAGGAGCGATGCGCTCCCGAACGCAGCCAGGACCGCCCAGATCATGGCGGCCGGGACTTCGAGCCTCAGCATCGATTCCTCGTTGAGGTCGACCGCCAACAGAGCGAGCCAGCCGGCGACCAGCACCAGCAGCACGAGCCCGGTCTTGCGGAAGGCGGGCGACCGGACCGCCCACCACGCCCCCAAGCCGCCCAGGAGGCTCAGGGACAACGGGTACGCACCGGGGGCCGCCAGCACGTTCAGCAGAACCAGGTTGCGCGCAATGAACCCGGGCTTCAGCCGGTCGAGCGTGAGGTTGTCCCCGGCCACCTCCCGCACCGTCGCCAGGACCAGGTAAACGATTCCCGGTGCCAGCAGCACGACCAGAGCAAGCCCCAGACAGGCCAGGCGCCGCCGTCCCGTTGCCCGTGCCAGGAAAAGCGAAGTCACGAGGACCGCCAGGACCAGAATCTCCGGCCGCATGGAAGCCCCGGCCACGAGGGCCGGAAGCGCGGCCAGTCCAGATCCCCACCGCCCCTCCTGGACGGAATCCCACAGCAGGAGAAATCCCACGAGAAACAGAAAGAACCCCGGAACGAGCAGGCTCTCAGTGTTTCCGTCCCGAAGGAACAACGGCGTCAGCGCCAGGTAGAAGGCGGCAAAGCCAGCGACTCCAGGCCGGGGGAATAGCCTCCGGGCGGCCGCGGCGCCGAGCACCGGCATCACCAACGCAAGGAGGGAGTGGAATCGCAGCAGCTCGTCGAGGTGAGCACGCAGGATGCGGAACAGGAGGTGGACGAGCACCGCACCGCCTGCCCCGTAACGGGGAAGCCCCTCCATCCGCAGCGCCTGCTCCAGCATCGGAAAGACCATGCCGACCTTGACCGGGGCGAGCGGTACCAGGACCAGTCGGACGGCCCCTGCGGCGGTGACGGCGAGGACCGTGATCCACTCCTTCCTTCCTGCTCCGGCCAACGTCCTGCGGGCCGCCCCGGAGGCCTTCCAGCACGAGACCAGACTGAGCAGCATCGAAAGGAACGCAGTCAATGCAGCCGCCGTTTCAACGGGCCTTCCGGCCAACCACGAGGCGTCGTCCCGCCCCGGTCCCGATTCCTCCGTCCCGCCGCCTTCCTGTGCGTCTCCCCTGCCTTCCGCCTGCCCGCCGCTGCCTTCCGGCCTCGGCGGGCCCTCCCCTTGGCCCGGCCCCAGGTCGGCCGGAGCGATCCCGGCCCACTCCCCCGAGTCCGAGCGGCGCACCTTGGCCACCGCCTCCTCCAGAAAGCGGTCGAGCTCTGCCAGTGCTTCCGGTGCCTTTGGAAACTCCCGATCCAGGTCGTACCACAGGGTCAGGTAGTCGGTATCCGCGTACCCCTTGTGACCGGCGCTTCTGGGTGCGACCCACAGGTCAAGCCGGCCGCCGTACGGGTGGTCGAATCGGAAACGGATCCGTGCCCCCTCGATGGAAACCGCCCGGAAACGAAAACCGGGGGACAGTTCGGGTACACTCCCGGCAACGCCCCCCAGCAGCGTCTCCGGCACGAAAGAATCCCCTGCGTCGACGGAGCCGTCCCGTGCCTGGGGCAGGCCGGGCCGGCCCTCCTCCTCCCCCGCCACCATGGCCTCGGCAGCGGCCTCCACCAGCGTGGCCACCACCGGCGGGAAGCTGTCCGGGTTCTCCCCCTTGGGTGCCGCCTCGACCTTGTAGTTGAGGGCATGCCGGGCCGACAGGGCAAAGGCCGAGGCTCCTTCTTCCCTTTCGGTCACGAACAGAGTGACCTTCCACCCCTCCTTCCCTTCCAGGAGGAAGCGGGTTTCCACCTCGGTGCTTTCGACGTTGACCAGAACCCAGCCGGCCGGAGGAAACCCGCGGTCAGCATCCGTTGGAAGCAACCCGTACGGAGATGGACCGGAAAGAAGGAAGGCCAGGGCGGAGACCAGGATTGCCGACATCGCTCCTCCTGCCGCTACGTCCGCGTCAGCCGGGCGAATTCCTCCAGGAACCAGCGCTCCGCCTCGTGGGGCATCATCGGCTCGATGGGTTCGGCGAGGGGCTCGACCCCCAGGTTCCATGCCTCCGGAGGCGGTGCCATCAGGTCCCGGGCTTCGGTGGCGAGCAGCACATTGTCCGCGTGCTTCACTGCGGCAGGCATCGGCCAGGAAAGCCCGAACCGCTCGGCAACCCGGCACAGAACCCGGTCCTCCAGCTCCGAGAACTGCGGAAGGAACTGCTTGACCGGCCGGGGAAGGTCGGTGAGGTAGGCCTCGCCGGCATCATGCAGCAACCCCCACAGGCTCAGCTCGGACGGCAGCGCGCGAGCGACCCGCACCGAGTGCTCGGCTACCGAGTAATACCGGAGACAATGCCCGTTGAAACGGCACAGATTGGACAGAGAGTGGGCAATGTCCCGCACGTCGATGTCCTCGGCCCTGGGATCGACCGAATAGAACTTCCGCCCGGTGTACGTCTGGATCCAGCTCATGTCGTCCCCCTAGCAAACGGGGGCATCTTACTCCCCCTCGGGAACGGTTGCACGCCCCGTTTTCGTACCTCTTCAGCGATATGGCGTTGACATCCCCCCGGCAGGCGCGGATAGTCGGATTGGCAATTCTGTCACGAGAGCTACGGAGGAGGGATAGCATGGCAAAGATCGGAAAAGGCATCTTTGGAAGCGAGTTGGTAGTGGCCGGGGCGCTGCTGGTCCTGGCAGCGGCATGCGCCGGTGGCGGCGTGACTGGATTGGCCGATGTTGCCTGTGAGGAGGACGCGTGCTCCCGCTCCGGAGATACGGAGGTTCCGCTCGAATGCCCCTCGAACTGGAGCCCGTGCGGCGACAAGTGCGTCGCGCTTGGCTCGGACGAGGAGAACTGCGGGAGCTGCGGAACGAAGTGCGAGTCGGGCTATGCGTGTAGGGAGAGCAAGTGCGTGCTCTCGTGCCCCGAGGGCCAGGTCGCCTGCGGAGAGCAGTGCGCCAACCTGCAGGTAAGCCCGATCAACTGCGGGAAGTGTGGAGAGACGTGCCCGTCCGGCCAGGTCTGCTCGAACGGCCAGTGCGCAGTCTCTTGCCAGGAAGGCCTTGAGAACTGCATGGACCTCTGCGTCAATCTCCTGACCGATGCTGCCAACTGCGGCGAGTGCGGCAAGAAGTGCCCCGATGGCGAAGTGTGCGTCGCAGGGGACTGTGCGGTCGAGTGCATGCCGGGGCAGAGCGTCTGCAGTGGCGTCTGCGTGAACCTGCTGACCGACTTCGGGCACTGCGGCGAATGCGAGACGCAGTGCGACCCGGGCCAGGTCTGCAGTAACGGCAAGTGCGCTCTGTCCTGCCAGGAGGAGCTCTCGGAATGCGACGGCATCTGCGTCAACCTGGAATCCGACAATGCGAACTGCGGGGAATGTGGCAAGAAGTGTGAGTTCGGCATGGTGTGCTCGAACGGGACCTGCGACCTCTCGTGCCAGGAAGGGCTCACGGAGTGCAACGGGACCTGTGTGAACCAGGACACGGACAATGCCAACTGCGGCCACTGCGGCACCGCATGCGAAGTGGGCCAGATCTGCTCGGCCGGCACCTGTGCGCTCACCTGCCAGCAGGGGCTGACCGAATGCGACGGCATCTGCGTGAACCTGAAGACCGACAGCGGCCACTGCGGCGACTGCCTCGCTCCGTGCGAACCGGGGACGGTGTGCTCCAATGGAAGCTGCGAGCTCACCTGCCAGGAGGGGCTCACGGATTGCGACGGCGTCTGCGTCAACCTGGCCACCGATTCGGGCCACTGCGGATTGTGCTCGACCGTCTGCCCGCCTGGCCTCGTGTGCTCGGCCTCGGAGTGCAAGCTCTCGTGCCAGGAGGGGCTGGCGGATTGTGACGGCGTATGCGTGAATCTACTGTCCGACCTGGCTCACTGCGGCGAATGCGGGAAGAGCTGCCCGTTCGGCTCGGTGTGCACCGACGGAGAGTGTGCCCTGGCCTGCCAGGAGGGGCTGAAGGAATGTGGCGGCGTGTGCATCAATCCCCTGTCGGACAACGCCCACTGCGGCACCTGCTCTGCGGCGTGCGACCCGGGCCTGGTCTGCTCGAACGGAAGCTGCGAGCTCTCCTGCCAGCAAGGGCTCGAGAATTGTGGCGGCACGTGCGTCAACCTCCTCACCGACAAGGCCAACTGCGGCGAGTGCTTCCTGGGCTGCAAGGCCGGAGAGAAGTGCTCGTCGGGCCTGTGTGCCCTGGAATGCCAGGAAGGGCTCGTGGACTGCTACTCCCTGTGCGTCAACCCGCTGTCGGACAACTCCCACTGCGGCGAGTGCGGCAAGGAGTGCGAGCCCGGGCTGATCTGCTCCAACGGGAGCTGCTCGCTTTCGTGCCTGCAGGGGCTGACCGACTGTGACGGCGTGTGCGCAAACCTGCTCACGGACGCAGCGCACTGCGGCGAATGCGGCAAGAAGTGCGAGGCCGGCAAGAAGTGCTCGAACGGCACCTGCCAGCTCGACTGCCAGGAGGGGCTGACCGACTGCAGCGGGACCTGCGCCAACCTGAAGACGGACAACGCCAACTGCGGGGCCTGCGGCAAGAAGTGCGAGGCCGGCATGATCTGCTCCAACGGGGCCTGTGCGCTCTCCTGCCAGGCCGGTCTGAACAGCTGCAACGGAGTCTGTGTGGACTTCCTGACCGACCTGGCCAACTGCGGTCACTGCCAGAATGCCTGCGAACCGGGACACGTGTGCTCCAACGGGGCCTGTGCGCTGACCTGTCAGCAGGGCCTCGACTCCTGCTTCGGCATCTGTGCGAACCTGCTGTCGGACACTTACAACTGTGGCGAGTGCGGCAAGGCGTGCGAGGAAGGCAAAGTCTGCTCGAACGGAGTGTGCAAGCTCTCGTGCCAGGTCGGCCTCACCGAGTGCAACGGTCTGTGCGTGAACCTGCTCACGGACAACGCCCATTGCGGCGAGTGCGGCAAGGGTTGCCCATCGGGTACGGTCTGCTCGGGCGGCAGCTGCGGGGTCTCGTGCCAGGAAGGGCTTGCCGATTGCGGCGGCCTCTGCGTGAATCCGGAGACCAGCAACACCGACTGCGGCCAGTGCGGAAACGCCTGCCAGCCCGGCCAGGTCTGCATCGACGGCAAGTGCTCCCTCACCTGCCAGGAGGGGCTGAGCAACTGCCTGGATTGGTGCGTGAACCTGAAGAACGACCCGGACAACTGCGGTGACTGCGAAAAGGCCTGCGGCGCAGGGGAAGCCTGCATCGACGGGAAATGCGAAGCCACGTGCAAGTCGCCCCTCATCTCGTGCGACGGTGCCTGTGTCGACCCGCGCTTCGACCCGGACCACTGCGGCGACTGCGACTCCCCCTGCGTGCTGTCCAACTCGGTTTCCTACTGCTACCTGTCCGAGTGCGAGGTCAAGAGCTGCCTGCCATCCTACGCCGACTGTGACGACGTGGCGGCAAACGGATGCGAGACCTCGCTGAACTCCCCCTCGGATTGCGGCAAGTGCGGGGCCGTCTGCAACGCGCCTCACGGAACCCCCGGCTGCCCGGCCGGGGTATGCACGATCGCCTCGTGCGAGGCCGGCTACGAGGACTGCGACGGCAAGCCCGCCAACGGCTGCGAGGTGCAGACCTGGAACGATGCTTCCAACTGCGGTGTGTGCGGCAACGCGTGCGCTGCCGGCCAGATGTGCTGCAACAAGACCTGCATGGCCGTCTCCAATTTCGTGACCGACCCGGCCAACTGCGGCGGCTGCGGCATCACGTGCGGAGCGACGCAGACCTGCTGCGGCGGCGTCTGCTATAATCAGGGAGCCCCGCAGATCTGCACGAGCTGCGGCAAGATCTGCCACGACACGGGGTCCACCGGAGACCAGTTCTGCTCGGGTGACATGGTCCGAACCGAATGCGACCCGCAGGCCGGCGTCCAGACCATCAAGTCCGGTGGCCAGGATGCTGCCACCTCCCCCTGGCTCTGGGTCGCCATGCACGACTCCAACGTGGTCAACCGTCTGGACGCGGTCACGGGCAAGCTGCTCGGCACCTACCAGACCTGGGGCGGCGGGCCGTCCCGGACCACGGTGGCCCTCGATGACTCGCTCTGGATCGCCCACCGCTGCACTACCGACCCCAACAACGCATCCTGCTCCAACGTCACCCAGATCAATCCGGACGGAACGTTCGGGTGCATCGTCGGAAAGGCCGCCGACGGCCAGCCACTCCCATTCGTCAGGGCCATCGCCGTCGACGGCTACGGCTACATCTGGGCCGGTACCTGGAACGATGCCCGGGTGCACAAGATCGACCCGCTCACCTGCAAAACCGTGCTCGACATCTCGACCAGCCCGTCGCGGCCTTACGGGTTCGCCATCGATCAGAACGACAAGCTCTGGATGTCGGTGCTCGATGCCGGCCCCTGGCGGACCATCGACACGGTCACGGGCAAGATCGTGGACACCATCACCAACCCGGCCAATTCCTACGGAGTCATCGTGGACCGCCTGGGCAACGCGTTCTTCGCATCCTGGTGCGGCAACTACATCTGGCGGGTCGACAAGACCACCAAGGCGGTCTTGACCATCACGCTGACCGGGTTCGACACGTGTTACTGTGCACGAGGCATGGCCATCGACTCATCCGGTGACATCTGGGCCGCCATCTCCCGTTGGAACTGCGGCGCATCCACCACGTACGCCGCCAAGTTCCAGGGGGGCACCGGCACCAAGATTGGCCACTACAGCATCTCCGGGATCAGCAGCGGCGTGGGCATCTCGTGCGATTCCTACGGAAAGTGCTGGCTGACCGGTACCACGTCCAACAACGTGTCCAGGTTCAACGCCGCCACCGGGGCAACCGAGGCCACGACCTCGCTCTACGGCTCCAACCCGTACAACTATGCGGATTGGACCGGCTACGCACTCAAGACGATCGTGACCAAGAACGGGCAGATGGGAAGCTGGACCGAGGAGTACGACTCTGGCTCTGCCTCCGCCGCATGGCAGAAAGCGGTCTGGACCGCCGATCTGCCCTCCAAGACGTCGCTGCGGATCCAGTTCCGCGCTGCGGAGACAAAGTCGGGGCTGTCCAACTCCTCCTGGTGCACTCCGTTCAGCACCAGCCCCGCCGATCTGACCACGTGCGGTTTCGCCGCGGGCAAGCAGCGCTACCTCCAGGCCAGGGCCTGGCTCACCACCATGGACGGGGACGTTCAGCCGGCCCTGTCTTCCCTCCAGGTCTACTGGCAGGAGTAGCGGGGTGCGGGGCCCGGGGTGCGGGGCCCGGGGTTCGGGGCCCGGGGTTCGGGGCCCGGGGTTCGGGGCCCGGGGTGCGGGGCCCGGGGTGCGGGGCCCGGGGTTCGGGGCCCGGGGTTCGGGGCCCGGGGTGCGGGGCCCGGGGTGCGGGGGGCCGTGCTAAGGCAGAACGACCGTGGACAGCACGCTGCCTTCCGGATGACCCACGAGGAGGGCTGAAGAGCCGTCTTGGGAGTACACCACTACCGAGTCCCCCTGAGGCCGGGAGAACACCTGGCCGGCCGCCGTGGACAAGTTGACATCGACCGTCTCCAGCCCGCCCGGGGCCACGGAGAGCAGCTTGCCCTCGTGGACCAGGTACAACGTCCCGTCCGGTGCCTCGGCCTTCTCCTCGAAGGTCGCCGGAGGCCCGGTGAGCACATCCATATTCTTGGAATCCGCTTCCATGCGCACGAGGCGGTCCGTGCCCCCTTCCCGGTCGTGCAGGTAGAGGTGCTGGCTCCCCAGGTCGAAGAAGTAGTCCGGCTCGTCGGTGCCGTACTCGACCACCTTCCAGTACAGGTCCGACATGCGGATGAAGATCAGGCCGACCAGCTTCTGCTGGAACATGTTCCATTGCTTCATCATGGTCTCCTGCCGGGAGAACGCGACAGCGGTCTGCCCGTCCCCGGAGAAAGCCACCGGGCCAAACCCGGGCAGGTTGCCCACGAACTTTCGCTCCACCAGGTCAATCACGGAGCACGGATCCGCCTCGTCCCACTCGTCCCACTCGTCCCACTCCTCCTCCGCATCCGGGAACTCCTCGGGCACCACTTCCGGTGCCAGCGTGATGGGATGCACGAAACATTGCGTCGGTGCCAGGATCGCCAGCTCGCCTTCGGGCTGCACAACGACCTCGTCGGCACAGTTAGGGAAGACGATCGTGTTCTCGACCACCCCCGTCGCCGTGTTCATGAAGTGGACCTGCGCCTCGGGGAGGCCGTCCGCCTTCCACCACGACATGGCGACCAGGAGCGCCCGATCCACCGGCGAGAATGCGGTGGAACGGACCGCATACGGGAAGAACTGCTCGTGCACGGCATCATGGGCCAGATCCACCACGGTGATGCGGCGAAGGTCCATGAGGTAGGTGCTCCACTCGTACTGCGCCTCGGACCACTCGTCCATCGGCTTGTTCGACAGAACCAGGAACTCACCGTCGGGCGACACCTCGAGCACGGTGTACGGATTGGCCAGCTTGAACCCGGGAACCACATGGAGCGTGGCCAGCGTCAGAACGTCCACGTCCAGCCCGTTTGCCGACAGCAGGAACGCCATCTCCCCATCGGGCGAGAAGGCGAACCACCGCAAGTCACAGGCCCCTTCCGACACGTGGACTTCCCCTTCCTCGACGTCGACGACGACCAGGCAGAAGCCCTTGTCCGTGTCCCGCTGCACCAGGAGGTAGCGGCCGTCGGGGCTGAGCTCAGCCCGCAGGAAGGGAGTCACCGGCACGGTGACGGGAGTCTCCGGGTCGTCCGGATTCTCGGGATCGCCCGGGTCGTCCGGATTCTCGGGATCGCCCGGGGCCTCCGGGGCGACGGGGTTGTCGGGGTTGTTCGGCTCGTTGGGGGTCAGAGGGACGTCCACCGCGTCGGGGGCAATCTCGTCCTCTGGAGGCAACTTCCCGTCCGGCTCGCAGCCGAGCCCGCCCCACGCAGCGAGGAGGATCGCCATCAGGGCCAGCCCCCCCCGGCATGCCCATCCCCCAGTCCGTCCGCCGATCGAGTTCGTCGTCATGGTCTCCCTCCCTGGCTTGAGAACCCCATCGCTCGTCTCACGCTCCCTCGACCAAGCAAGAACGATGCCAACATCGCTCATCGCTCGCGGTCGTCACACGCAGACGAAGGAAATCTTGAGAGTAACACGGTCCGATGCATATATTGGGTGGCGGAATCGATTTCTGCAACTGCATGGCCATCGAGAACGTGTATACATCGTGCACAGCGGCCCGCGCACATGGTGATTTCGGCTGCGTCCCGGTGCCCGCCCCTACCCTCCGCCCGACTCGCCGCGTTCATCCCCCGTAACCCTTTCCGCGACGTTCGCGACAGCCTCCCGTGCGGCCCTCGGGGCATTGCCCTGACCTGTGCCGGCCGCTTGAATCCCCGGGCAGGCCCGGCTGGCACGGAACTTGTAAAGGCCGACCCCGAACGAGCGGTGGAGGAGGGAGCCATGAGCACGAACGGTTCAGAAGGGAACGAAAGCGGAACGAGTGGGAGGACTCCGGCAGCGGCGCTGCTGCTCGGGGTCGGGCTGATCGCAGCGTGCAGTTCGGGTGACGGGAAGCTGCCCTGGGGCGGAGAAAAAGGACCGTCCGGCGACCAGGCGATGGAAGAAATGGCCGGCGGTTGGGGCTCGCCCGATGCTTCTGCGGACCTCCCCTACTGGTTCCCGGGCGAGGAGGGCTCGTCGTACGGGGACATGGTTGCCGAATCGGTGGGCGTCCACGACGATGCAGGGTGGTATTGGGGGGCCGATGCCTCCGCCGGCGACAGTGGCTCTTGGGTACCCCCCGGCGGGGACGATCCGCCGCCCGAAGGGTGCGTGCCGAACTGTGAGCAGAAGCAGTGCGGGCCGGACGGCTGCGGCGGTTCATGTGGCTGGTGCTCCGCATCGGCGAGCTGCCAGGGCGGGACGTGCGTGGTCGTCGACGGCTGCACGCCGGAATGCGCCGGGCTGATGGTGGGCGAGCCGGACGGCTGCGGCGGCGTGTGCACGGGAGGTGGAATGGGCATCGGCCTCAAGCCGGGCGGAGCGCAGGACGTGGGCTACTTTCGCAAGCTGGTGGATGACGGCCAGGTGCCCACCGAGGACCTGTTCCCGGTGGAGGGCTTCCTCAACGAGCACGACACGCCACTCCCGGCTCCGGACTATTCGATGCTGGTCACGCTCCATGCGTTCCTCGGGCTGTTCTATGACCCGCAGGAGGGAAAGCCGTTGATTTCGATGCAGCTCGGGATGAATTCGGGGCTCGACCCCACGGTCATTGCCAACAAGCACTTCAACCTGGCGGTGGTAGTCGATGCCTCGGGGTCCATGGGCGAGGCGGACAAGATGGAGTTCGTGAAGATCGGCCTCAAGCTGATGGTCGAGACTCTGGACGAGCAGGACATCATCAGCATCGTGTCCTACGACGACGTGGCAGCGGTGGCGATGGCTCCGGTTCATGCCTCGGACGAGAACAAGCCGAAGATCCTGGCCGTGATCGACGGTCTGACCCCTGGCGGCTCGACGAACCTCTACGGGGGGATGGTCCAGGGGTTCGAGCAGGCCATGAAGAACATCACCGATTCGGAGGCGATCCATCGGGTGCTTCTCCTGTCCGACGGCAACATCACGGCCGGGGTCTCCGACCTCGACACGATCCTCAACAAGGCCGCTTCCTATAAGGGTGCGGGCATCGGAATCACTACCCTGGGGGTCGGGCTCGATTTCAACTTCGAGCTGATGTACAAGCTGGCCAGCCAGGGGAACGGCAACTTCTACTTCCTGGACAAGGGGGAGAAGCTCGTCGAGGTGTTCCAGAGTGAGCTCGAGTACCTTCTCACTCCGGTCGCCGACAACCTGAAAATTTCCTTCTTCCTGCCGCCCGGCTTTCACGTGGAGGACATCTTCGGCTTCGACTTCGACGAGCAGAACGGCGAGGTTGTGATTCTGGGGCCCTCGCCGCAGTACACGGTGGCCCCGGAGGACGACAAGCCGCCGGTGGTCAACCCGGGAGACGACGGCAAGGTGACCGTCTCCACGCTCTTTGCCTCCAAGAAGAACGGCCTCGTCATGGTCAAGATCGCGGCCGAGAACCCCAACATCTTCGATGCCTGGGAGGCGGTCAACGACTTCGCCGTCATCAAGTACAGCTACGAGCTGGCGGACAAGGGGAAGACCGAGTCGGCGACGAAAAAGGTGGCGATGGGGAGCCTCTCGTATTTTGCCGAGGACGACCCCGGATCGCCGCTTGCCTACTTCACGGGGCCGACCATGCAGCGCAACTTCTGCATCCTTCGGATGGGGCTGGCCATGAAGCAGGCATGCACCCTGTTCCACCAGGAGCCGGCGGACATCGATGGAGCGGTCAAGGAGCTCGCGGACGCGGATACATTCTGTAAGGGGATCAACCTGACGATGCAGGATCCGGTCATCGACGAGGACCTGGAGCTGATGGACAAGCTGAAGACGAACATGTGCACCATTCTCGAGTGCGTCCTGCCGCAGTAGCCCCCCCCTCCGGGAATCGGAAATTTTTCTGTTGCCTAGTCGGGACTCCATCGTTATACTCCGCCCGTTTTCGGGGTTGTGCCGGGGGGGTAGGGGCTGTGTCGTACTCGGGGGTGGATATAGGCCCCCTTTTTTTTTGGATCGGGGTTCAGGGTGCTCAACGAGACGACGAAATCGCTGGCGGAACAGGGCGACCAGGCGCTTGCCGCAATCGGCTGCTACGTGGTCGATCTGGAGGTCGAGCCGTCCCGCTCCCGCCCCCTGGTCCGCTACTTCATCGGCTGCCTCGACGACACGACGGTGACGGTCGAAATCTGTGCGAGGGCCAGCCGGATCCTCGAGGCACTCCTGGACGAGTCGGGGCGGTTCGGAGCGGAGTACGCTATCGAGGTATCGAGCCCCGGCATCGATCGTCGTCTTGCGCGGCCGCGTGACTTCGCACGGTTTGCCGGGCGTGGCGTGCGGGTCCGCCTGAGAAGCCCTATGGACGGGAAGCGCAACCTGGAAGGCACCCTGGTGGGGGCCGATGAGAAGAAAGTCACTCTGGCGGTCGGGGAGCAGCAGATGGAGCTGCCGTACGACCTTCTGGCCAGGGCGAACCTGGTCTACGATTCAGCCAGTTCGGAGGAGTAGATGGAGCCGAATCTCAACAACGTCATTTCCGAAATCAGCAAGGAGAAAGGCATCTCACGAGAGGTGCTGGTGGAGGCTCTGGAGGCCGCCATCCTTGCCGCGGCCCGCAAGGTGTTCGGCCAGGACCGTCAGTTCGAGACCCGCTTCAACGAGGACTCGGGCCAGGTAGAGCTGTTCCAGTACATGCGGGTGGTTTCCGAAGTGGAAGATCCGGAGCAGGAGATCACGCTGGACCAGGCGCACCTGGTGGACCCGGAGGCCATGGACGGGGACGAGCTCGGCTTCGAGATCTTCTACAGCCCGCTTGACCAGGACAAGGCCCGCGACCAGGAGCTCCAATACGGGGACATCCTGGGCATTTCCGCCCTGCGCAGCACGTTCGGCCGCATCGCGGCCCAGACTGCCAAGCAGGTCATCAACCAGCGTGTCCGATCGGCCGAGCGCGAAATCGTGTTCAACGAGTACAAGAACCGCAAGCACGAGCTGGTTACGGGCATCGCCCGTCGGTTCGAGCGGGGCGACATCATCGTCGACCTGGGCAAGGCGGAGGCCATCCTTCCCTTGCGCGAGCAGGTCCCGAAAGAGTCTTACCGCGCGGGCGACCGGGTCCAGGCCTTCGTGCTCGACGTGCTCGATTCGGAGCACTCGGTCAAGGGAAGCCAGGTCGTTCTGTCCCGCCGCCATCCGTTCCTCGTGGTCAAGCTCTTCGAGATGGAAGTTCCGGAGATTTACGAGAGCATCGTGAAGGTGGTCAGCGTGGCCCGCGAGCCGGGGGAGCGTACGAAGATCGCAGTGACGTCGACGGACAGCGACGTGGATCCCGTCGGCGCATGCGTCGGCATGCGAGGCGCCCGGGTGCAGGCGGTCGTCCAGGAGCTCAAGGGCGAGAAGATCGACATCGTGCCCTACAGCCCGGATCTGGCCCGCTTCGTGTGCAACGCCATCGCTCCGGCCGAGGTGGCTCGAGTGCTCATCGACGAAGATACCAACACGATCGAGCTCATCGTGCCGGACGACCAGCTCTCGCTGGCCATCGGACGTCGTGGTCAGAACGTGAAGCTGGCCTCTCAGCTCGTCGGCTGGAACATCGAGATCCACAGCGAATCGCAGATCCAGGAGCAGAAGCGGGGCATTCTCGACGCCCTGCTCGAGGCCGGGGTCATGGAGGCGATGGACATCGAGTACATGTTCAAGCTGGGTCTCCACTCCATCGAGAACATCCTGGGCACTCCGGACGAAGAGCTGCTCGAGCTTCCCGGGATCAAGGAGGAGACTCTTCCCAAGTTGCGCGACGCGCTGGAAGACCTGCGTGAGCGGCGCATCGAGGAGGAGGAGCGACGCCGGGCCGGGGAGCAGGCCTCGGTGCCCACCGTCGTGTCGGTGCCGGCGGCGGATGGGGATGCGGCTCCGGCCGGTGAGCCGGCTTCGGAAGTCGAGGGGGCCGCACCGGATGCGGCGGTGGAGGCCGCTCAAGGCGCAGCGGAAGTGCCGGCTGCGGAGGCCCAGGAGGGAGGAAACGGCGATGAGGCAATCGATGCGCCGTTGCCCTCCAAGGTGCCGGGAGACGACACGGGCACACTGTAATGGGTGACCGGGAGGACTTGGACCGGGGAGAGGAAGATGGCGGCTGTCGCAACCACGTACCGCTTCGCACCTGCATCGGCTGTCGGGCCACGCGCCCGAGGTGCGAGCTCGTGCGCCTGGCGGTGCTGGACGGCAGGGTCATTGCCGACCCCGGTGGGCGGATGGGAGGCCGGGGTGCCTGGCTCTGTCCCGATCCGGCCTGTGCGGAGAGGGCATTTCGCCGGGGTGCGTTCGAGCGTGGGTGGCGGGGCCGTGCGCTGCCGCCGGACCTCGACCAGCTTCGTGGGCTGTTGGCCACGAAGCGGTGCAAGATAGGGGGGCGCAAGTCATGACGAAGATTCGGGTCTACGAGCTGGCAAAGGAGCTGTCCTCCGCTGCGAGGAAGCTGACCGCCGGCGACGTGAAGGAGAAGGCCACCGAGCTGGGAATCGAGATCGATGGGCACCTCTCCTACCTGGAAGAGGCCGATGCTGCCCGCATCCGCCGGGCCTTCCAGGTCGCGCCCGATCCGGGCCAGGAGAAGAGGGTCCGGAGCACCGTGGTCCGCCGTCGTCGCGTGGGCGAAGGGGACGGAGCCTCGGTCGAGGTTACTACGACCACGACCATCGCCGAGCAACCGGCCGAAGGGGCCGCTCCCAAGGCCGCCCGAATCGTCCGTCGCCGCACTACGGTGGAGCAGGCCGCTGCCGAGGAACCCGAGCAGGCCCTCCTGGCCGGTGAGGCCCCGCTGCCCGAGGCAGCCGACGTTTCGCCCGAGTCTCCGGCTCCCGAGGCCGACATCCCGGCCGATGCGGTGGAAGAGCTTTCACAGGGTGAGCCGGCCGTCGAGGCTCCAGCGGAGCTGCGGGCCGAGCCCGAGCTGGCGGTCGAGAACGTTGCACCCGCACCCGAGGAGGAGGCGGTCCCCGAGCCGCAGCCCGTGGAACCCCCCGTTGCCGAGCCTTCGGCTGAGGCAGCACCCGTCGTCGCACCGCCCCCTGAACCGGCCGTGCCGGCCCACCCGCCCGCTGCGGCCCCGGCCCCGGCCCAGCCCGAGCTGGTTCCGACGCTGCGTCGCCGCCCCCGTGGCCGCGAGGAATTCCGCGCAGTCGTCGTGGCCCTGCCCGAGGTGACCGAAACCCCGAAGGTGGCCCCGCCTACGGCCGTCGTCCGCCCCGGCACATTGCCTCGTCCCTCCACCCGCGAAATCGAGAAGGATGACGATTCCTCACGGCCGAAGCGCCGGGGCAAGCGCCTGATCTATGACCGCCGCCGCGAAGGCACGGCCCCGCCCGCCCAGCAGTTCGACCGGGAGGGCCGTCCCATCCGCGTCAAGCGCAAGAAGGGAGGCCGAGGGGGTGACAGCGAGCAGCCCACCTCCACCGTGGCCAAGCGCACCGTCCAGATCGACGAGAACATCTCCGTGGCCGACATGGCCAACCAGATGGCCGTCAAGGCAAGCATCGTGCTGCGAAAGCTGTTCGAGCAGAACATCATGGTGACGGTCAACGACAAGCTCGACTACGAGACCGCTGCCATCATCGCCAACGACCTCGGCTACGAAGTCGAGAACACGTCGTTCGACGTCGGCAAGTACCTCGCTGTCCAGGAAGACGCTGCCGAAGACATGGCCACCCGCCCGCCGGTCGTGACCATCATGGGACACGTCGACCACGGCAAGACCTCGCTGCTGGATCGCATCCAGGCCTCCGACATCGCTTCGGGTGAGGCCGGCGGCATCACCCAGAAGATCGGTGCCTACGTCGTCGAAGTGGCCAAGGGTCGCGTCACCTTCATCGATACTCCGGGCCACGAGGCCTTCACCGCCATGCGCGCCCGCGGCGCACAGGTGACCGACCTGGTCATCCTGGTCGTTGCTGCAGATGACGGCGTGATGCCCCAGACTCTCGAAGCCATCGACCACGCCCGGGCCGCCAAGGTGCCGATCATCGTCGCCGTCAACAAGGTGGACAAGCCCGAGGCCGACCCGGCTCGGATCCGACGGGATCTTGCAGAGCGTGAGCTCGTCCCCGAAGAGTGGGGCGGCGACACCATTTACGTCGACGTCTCCGCACGCACGGGCCAGGGAATCGAGCAGCTCCTCGACATGCTGGTCGTTCAGTCGGAGGTGCTCGAGCTCAAGGCCAATCCGGAAAAGCGCGCCAGCGGCATCATCATCGAGTCGCGCCTTGAGAAGGGGCGTGGCCCGGTGGCCAGCGTGGTAGTCCGCGATGGTACCCTGAGGATTGGCGACTGGGTGGTTGCGGGCATGGCCCAGGGCCGCGTCCGAGGCCTCAACGACCACAAGGGGCGTTCGCTCAGGGAAGTCGGTCCCGGGATGCCCGCCGAGATCATCGGTCTCGACCGGGTTCCGCAGGCAGGAGAGACCCTCCACGTGGTGCAGGACGAGAAGACCTCCAAGATCGTGGCGGACTACAAGGAGAAGAAGGAGCGCGACGAGCGCCTCGCCCGAGTCCGGAAGCCCACGCTCGAGCAGCTCTTCGCACAGGGCCCGGACAGCGACGTCAAGGTGCTCAAGGTCGTGCTCAAGGGCGACACTCAGGGGTCCATGGAGGCCATCCGCCAGGGCATGGAGCAGATCCAGACCGAGAAGGTCAAGCTCGAAGTCATCGGTACCGGCGTCGGCGTCATCTCCGAGAGCGACGTCAACCTGGCCAGGGCCTCCGAAGGCCTCATCCTCGGCTTCAACATCCGCCCCGATGCCAAGGCCAAGACGCTGGCCGACAGTCTCGGAGTCGAGATCCTGACCTTCAACCTGATCCACGAGCTCATCGACAAGACCCGGCTCCTCATGGAAGGCAAGCTCGAAATGGTGGAGAAGGAGGTCTACCTGGGCAAGGCAGAGGTCCGCCAGGTATTCTCCATCTCTCGAATCGGCAAGATCGCCGGCTGCCAGGTGCTGGAGGGCAAGATCCTGCGAAGCGCCCTGGTTCGCGTCAAGCGGGACGACGAGGTGGTCTGGCAGGGCAAGCTCTCCTCGCTCAAGCGCTTCAAGGATGACGTCAAGGAAGTCGCACAGGGGTTTGAGTGCGGCATGTCCGCTGACGGATTCGATGGAATCCGGGAGGGCGACATCATCGAGGCATTCGAGATCCAGAAGATCGCTGCCACGCTCGACTAACCGCCTGCGACAAGGCTCATCGGTGACGTCATGGTCGTCGGAATCTGCAGATTCGTGCTGTCCATCCCAGGCAGCCAGACGCTGAAGGATAAGCGGAGCCGCATCCGGCCTATCCTCCATGCTCTGCACCACGACCACCATGTCAGCGTGGCCGAAGTCGATCTCCAGAATGTTGCGGACCAGGCAGTCCTGGCCTTTGCCCTCGTCAGCAACGACCGCCGCGTGGTCAACTCCGAGATCGATCGCATCCTGGCCCGGATCGAGACGATCGGAGATGTGGTCCTGGGGGAAAGCGATTTTGAGATTCAGAACTACTGAGCTGCTCCCGACGCGAGGCCGGACCCGGAAATCGATGCGTGAGGGTTGGACGAGATGAAGACTTTCAAGAGAGCGGACAGAGTGGCCCCCCTCGTCAAGCAGATCCTGGCGGAGCTCCTTTCCCGCAGGGTGAAGGACCCTCGCCTGGCTGCGGTCGTGCTGACCCGGGTCGACATCGGGGACGACCTTCGCCTGGCTCGGGTCGGCTATCGGATCGTCAAGGGGGGATGCGGTCGTGAAGCCGTTGACGCAGCCCTCGAGGCAGCCAGCGGGTTTCTTCGTAGAGAGCTGGGCGAACAGCTCAAGATGAAGTTCACCCCCGAGCTCAGATTCCGGTTCGACGAGAGCGTGGATCACGTCGAGAACGTGGAGCGGATTCTCAAGGAGCTGCACCTGGACGGCGGGGAGGAGTAGGCGACATGCACGCATTGCACGGATATCTTCTCCTCGACAAGCCGGCCGGCCGCACGTCGGCTCAAGTGGTCCGGGCGATCTCCCGCATGACCTATGATGCCCGCTGCGGCCACCTGGGCACGCTTGATCCGATGGCCACCGGGCTGCTGGTCGCCTGCCTCGGCGATGCGCTCAAGCTCGTCCCCTTCCTTCAGAAAGGACTCAAGCGATACATCGCAGAGGTCCGCTTCGGGCTGGCCACGGACACGTGCGACATGGACGGCCAGATCGTCGGCAAGGCCGAAGTGCCCGCTGCACTTCAGGATCGCATCACCCGGGTGCTCAAGCGGTTCGTCGGGACGATTCAGCAGGTTCCGCCCGTGTTCAGTGCCATCAAAGTGAAGGGACGACGCCTTTACAAGGCAGCCCGGAAGGGCGAGGAAGTGGAGGCTCCGGTCCGCGAGATCACCATCCAGGACATCACCGTGGTCTCGCGGCGGGAGGATTCGGTCGTCCTCGACGTCCGCTGCTCAGCCGGCACATACATCCGGGCGCTGGCCCGCGACCTCGGTGATGCCGTGAACTGCCCGGCGGTGCTGGCCTCGCTGCGTCGCATTGAGAGTGCTCCGTTTCACCTCGACAAGGCCGTCCCGTTCGAGCTGCTCGAGAGCGGCCGGGAAAAGGTCCAGGACCATATCGCTCCTCTCACGGCCTACCTCCCCAACCTCCCGCACCTCGAGCTGTCGAGCCGCCAGGCAAAGCTGGCACGCACCGGCAGACCCCTTGCCGAATTGGAGGGGATACCGCAGGGCACGACGCTCCTGCTTGACGGAGCGGGCCGCCTGATCGCAATTGGCGAAGGGGAAGGAGAGCCCAGGGTGATGCGCATCCGCCGGGTCTTCACAGGCCCCCAGTCCGAAGAATAGCCTAGCAGGTTCCGCTGCCTGACGAACGACTCAGGTGCCTAGTGGGTGGGAGCAGTCGGGCTCTCCGCCTTTGGTGCGGAAACCGGGGCCGGCGTAGGGGTCGGTTGTCCAGCCGGCGGAGCCGCCAGGAAAGCCGGCGCAGGCGTGGGCGCCGTTCCCGTCGGCGCTGGCTGCGTGCCCGTCGGAGCGGGCTGCGTGCCCGTCGGAGCGGGCTGCGTTCCCGTCGGCGCTGGCTGCGTGCCCGTCGGAGCGGGGCGCTTCTCCGGCTCGTCGGGCGGATTGACCACCGGAACCGTGGGGATGGGCCCACGGAAGGGCCTGATGGGGACGGCTTTCCGTTCGATGGGGCGAGCCGGCGTCGAGGCGGCCGGATTCTCGGGGCGAGGCTCGGGCCTGGCCTCGGATGGGTTCTCGGACGAATCCTCCACACCGATCAGGTTCGCCGTGACCGCCAGGATCAGAATGCCGTTCTTGTACCGATGCCCGGCCTGGAAGAAGAGCCCGCCGTTCTTGATTCGGATCGTGGTCCTCAGATCCTTGATTTCCATGGTGAGCTTGATGAACTCACCCTGGATGTCGCGGAACCTCAGCTTCAGGGAGGTCTGATCCGGCAGAGCCACTTCGCCGGTCTCGTCGAGGCGGAGCCTGACAACGCGGTTGTCGAGCTGCCTGAACGATGTGTAGCGCGTTCCGAAGCTCTTCTTGAGGTATTTCCCGATGCTCTCGGAAAGCTGCGGATCGATGAGCGTTCCTTGCCGGGAAGCCAGCATCACCCGGACACGGAACTTCACTTCCTGACCATGCGCAGCCTGGCAGAGAAACACCAGAAGAAGAAGGATTGGAACCGCCACGTGCTTCATATTCGATTGTCCTCCCCCGGCTCCGGCGAGCCCTCCCCCTCGAAATGCCAGACGACGGCAGGGGCATCACCATCCGGATCGACATCCACGATCACCGTGCCCGAATCGACCTGGTAGTAGGTCACGTAGCACTCGTTGCGCTTGAACGGCTTCTCCTCGTGAGCGGAGCGGCGGTTGGCCGACGCGTCCTGGACCAGCACGTCGGCAGCAGTGCCCTGAGCACCGGCAAGCATCGTCCCGCTCTCGGCCTCGGCGGGGGCGGCCGGATCGTCAGCGGCCACCTCGACCCTAGCCTTGCCCACGTCCGGCCCTTCGGTCGGCCCGCTCGTGGCGTAGATCAGGGTGCCCGCTATCACGGCAGCGGCCAGGGCAGCGGCCACGCCGAGAGGGGCTGCAGGCGACACGAGGCCGATCTGATAGCGCTCCAGCCAGGCGAGGATCCTCTCCTTCCAGCCGCGCTCCTGGTTCTGGATTCGAGTCATGACTCCCGGGAGCACGGCATCGAGGTTGACGCGCCGGACCTCCTCCACGTAGACCTCACGGATGAGGGCCCTCAGCTTCTGCAGGCGGTCGAGCTGCTGCCGGCACTCCTGGCAATGGGCCAGCTCGTTGCGCACGCGGTCGTGCTCCTGCGGGGAGAGCTCCCCGTCGAGGAACCGCTCCAGCATCTCCCTCACGTCCCGGCATTCGACCTTGTTCGACATGATGCGCCTCCCCTCAGTTGACGTAGTGAGACAACCGGCTCTGCATCTTCTTCCGGGCGTGGAACAAGCGGCTCATGACCGTACCGATGGAGATGCCCACGACATCGGCGATCTCCTGGTACGACAGCCCCTCGAGCTCCCGCAGGATGAGCACCTGCCGATGCTTGGGGGGCAGCTTGTCCAGAGCAGCCCGGATCTTCGCGGCCAGCTCCTCCCTCAGAAGCCTGCCCGTGGGGGTTTCCCTCGATGCCGATGACACCACCGGGAAGACCTCCTCCTGGAGTGCCGGCCCGTGCTTGAACGAGTCGTCGTACTCATAACTCTGGAGCTTCCGTCTGCGGTAGTGATCGATGCAGATGTTGACCGCAATCCGGTAGATCCAGGTGTAGAACGACGACGTCCCTTCAAAGGAAGGCAGGTGGCGGTGGACACGGAGGAAGACCTCCTGCGTCTTGTCCATTGCCTCCTGGTGATTGCTAATCATTGAGTAGACAATCATGTAAACCTTCCTCTGATACCGAAGCACGAGCTCCTTGAAAGCGGCCTGATCTCCCTCCTTTGCTCTCTGCACGAGAATCTTGTCTTCCGCTTCCAAAGGCACCACCACAAGCCGGTCCAGAGACGTCAACCTGCCGACGCTATTCAACCAGAGCGGGAGTCTAGCCGGTTTCCCCCGGGATGGCAACTTCGAACGAGGCGGAGAATCCGCCACGGAGGTGATTGACAGTTCAGGGGCCGTTCTCTAGAGTGTGCGGCACGAACCGTGGAGGAAGGGACCATGAGAGTGTTCGACAACATCCTGGACGCCATCGGGCAGACGCCGATGGTTCGATTGAGCAAGCTGGCACCGGAGGGGGGCGCTGAGCTGTATGCCAAGTGCGAGTACCTGAATCCGGGGGGAAGCATCAAGGACCGCATGGCGGTTCACATCGTCCGCAAGGCATTGGAGACCGGAGAGCTGCAGCAGGGGGGTCTCATCGTTGAAAACACGTCGGGCAACACGGGAGCAGGGCTGGCCTTGATCTCCGCGGTATACGGATGCAAGCTCATCCTGACCATGCCGGACAAGATGAGCCAGGAGAAGATCGACACGCTGCGTGCGTTCGGGGCCAAGGTCGTGGTGACGCCGACCAACGTTCCTGCGGAGCACCCGGACAGCTACTACGAGACGGCCAAGAGAATTGCGCGGGAGGCGCCGGGGTCGTTCTACGTGAACCAGTATCACAACAAGGCGAACATCGAGGCGCACTACCGATCGACTGCCCCGGAGATCGCAGCGGACATGGGCGGACAGGTCGACGCCATCGTCATGGGAGTCGGCACGGGCGGCACGATCAGCGGCGTCGGGCGGTACTTCAAGGAGAACCACCCGAACACGAAGATCATCGGCGTGGACCCGGTCGGTTCGATATACTATGACCTGTTCAAGACGGGGCGGATGACTCAGCCGCACGTGTACAAGGTCGAAGGAATCGGAGAGGACATGGTGTGCGGTGCGCTGGACATGTCGGTCATTGACGACATGTATCAGGTCAACGATCGGGAATGCTTCCTGGCGGCCCGTCGGATGGCACGGGAGGAGGGGCTCCTGGTCGGAGGCTCCAGCGGTGCGGCGATGTCGGTGGCGATCCAGGTGGCCCGCAAGCTCGGGGCCGGCAAACGGGTGGTCGCAGTGCTCCCGGATCACGGAAACCGCTACCTGTCGAAGTTCTACAGCGACGAGTGGATGCGGGTGAACGGGTTCTTCGACGAGGCATCCGAGGCGACAGCCGGCGACGTCGCTCGTGCGCGTGAGCGTGCGATCATCTGGGTCATGCGCGACGATACCATCGGGGATGCGGCGCATCACATGAAGGCGAAGAACATCTCCCAGGCTCCGGTGAAGGATCCTGCAGGCCGCCTGGTGGGAAGTGTATCGGAGCGGGCGCTCCTGACGGCCCTGGTGTCCGGCGTAGGTCCACAGGCGCCGGTCTCCAAAGTGATGGACCGGAAGATGCCGGTTCTGCGTCCGGAGACGAGTCTGGCCAAGGTTTCGGAGTTGCTGCTGGGAGTAAGCGCAGTACTGGTGGGCATCGGGGAGACGGAAGGGGAGATTGGCGGGATTCTGACGCGAATCGACCTCATTGAGCATCTCAACGCGGGGAAGTGACAAGGAGGCCCGATGAAGTTCAACACGAAAGCGATTCACTCGGGCCAGGAGCCTGAGAAGCGGACGGGGGCGGTGGTCGTGCCGGTCTTCCAGACCTCGACCTATGCGCAGGAGAGTCCGGGCAAGCATACCGGATACGAGTACTCGCGGACTCAGAACCCGACCCGGGAGGCCCTGGAGGCTTGCGTCGCAGCTCTCGAGGGCGGACGGCACGGCATCGCGTTTGCGTCCGGACTTGCGGCCGAGGATGCGCTGATGCACACGCTGTCGGCGGGCGACCGGGTGGTGTGCTCGGACGACGTGTACGGTGGCACGTACCGGCAGTTCGAACGGGTGTTCCGCAAGCACGGGATCGACTTTGCCTGGGTGGACACGTCGGTGACGGCGAACGTGGAGAAGGCGTTGGAGAAGGGGGCGAAGATCCTCTGGATCGAGACGCCGACCAATCCGATGTTGAAGCTCACGGACATTCGAGCGGTGTCGGCCCTGGCCAGGAAGGCGGGGGCGCTGACCGTGGTCGACAACACCTTCTCGTCCCCGTTCTTCCAGAACCCGCTGGAGCTTGGGGCCGACGTGGTGATGCACTCGAGCACGAAGTACCTGGGAGGGCACAGCGACGTCGTGGGTGGAATCATCATCGTTCGCGAGGACGAGCTGGCGCAGCGCCTGCGGTTCGTGCAGAACGCCGTCGGCGGTGTCCCGGGACCATGGGATGCCTGGCTGGTGCTGAGAGGGGTGAAGACGCTCGGTGTTCGGATGCAGCGCCATTTCGAGAATGCGCTGCAGGTGGCTCGTTTCCTCGAGTCGCACCCCAAGGTAGAGCGGGTGATCTACCCCTGGCTCGAGTCCCATCCTCAGCATGCGCTGGCCAGGAGCCAGATGTCGGGAATGAGTGGGATGATCACGATGTATCTGGCCTCGGATCTGGATGGGGCGAGACGTTTCCTCGAGAAGGTGCGTGTCTTCACGCTGGCGGAGAGCCTGGGCGGCGTGGAATCGCTGATCGAGCATCCGGCCATCATGACGCATGCGAGCGTTCCGCCGCAAATCCGCGGCTCTCTCGGCATTGCGGACACGTTGGTGCGGTTGTCGGTGGGGATCGAGGACGTGTCGGATCTTCTCTCGGATCTGGACGCGGCGTTGGCCGCAGTGTAAGTTCGGTTCCAGGTAGCGTTGGAAACCAGGTGGGTAATGGAGGGGATCCAGGGGTTCCGGCTTGAACATGGCGGAGAGGATTCCTACTTATTCTATCGGATTTATCCTGGCTATGGGCTCGGGCGTTCCGGCCCGAGAGCGGGATCGACAGAATCCAATGCCGGTAGAGCACCGGCGGTCCTGAATCGGAGGGAATGAGATGGAGAAGACGGTGGAGCGCAGGAATCGGCCTCGGATTGCAGCAGATGTGACGGAGCTGGTGGGGAACACGCCGCTGGTCTACCTGGATCGGTTGGCCAAGGGGTTGCCCGGCCGCGTCGCTGCCAAGCTCGAGTTCTTCAACCCGGCCTCGAGCGTGAAGGACCGGATCGGGTATGCGATGCTCGATGCGGCGGAGCGTTCGGGTGCGCTCAAGCCCGGGATGCTCATCGTGGAGCCGACGAGCGGAAACACGGGCATCGCTCTTGCGTTCGTGGCGGCGGTCAAGGGATACGAGCTGCTCCTGGTCATGCCGGACACCATGAGCGTGGAGCGGCGCAAGCTGCTGACGGTGTTTGGAGCGAAGCTGGAGCTGACCCCCGGGGCGCAGGGGATGAAGGGGGCTGTGGCACGGGCGACCGAGATCGTAGCTGCCAATCCCAACTGCTACATGCCGCAGCAGTTCGCCAACCCGGCGAACCCGGAGATTCACCGGAAGACCACGGCCCCGGAGATCTGGGAAGATACCGAGGGGAAGGTGGACATCCTGGTCGCCGGCGTCGGCACGGGCGGCACGATCACGGGCGTTTCGGAGGTGCTCAAGAAGCTGAAGCCGTCGTTCCGGGCGGTGGCGGTGGAGCCGAGCGCCTCTCCGGTGCTCTCGGGAGGGTCTCCGGGGCCGCACAAGATCCAGGGGATCGGGGCGGGTTTCGTGCCGGACGTCCTCGGGCGGGACCTGATCGACGAGGTGATCCAGATTGGCAACGACGAGGCGGGGGAGTCTGCAAGGAAGCTCGCCTCGGTCGAGGGACTGCTGGCCGGCATTTCGAGCGGTGCTGCGGTTGCGGCAGCGCTGAAAGTGGCATCACGATCGGACTCTGCCGGCAAGCTCATCGTCGTGGTGCTGCCCGACACGGGAGAGCGGTACCTGTCCACCTGGCTCTTCGAGGAGCAGTTCAAGACTGCGGGCCTGTAGGCTGTGTCGACCCCGTTCAGCAAGGAGCAGCCGTCCGCGATGGAGCACGCCGACATCACTGCTAGACCGTGCCTGGCGAAGTACTCCCGCTTGTTGGACATACTGCGCTCCCTCAACAGCGTGGTGGTTGCGTTCTCGGGGGGGGTCGACAGCTCGCTGCTCCTGGCCGCAGCGGTCGAGGCGCTGCCGGGCAAGGTGCTCGCTGCGCTGGCCCGGTCGCCGAGCCTCCCGGCGGCGGATCTGGCCGATGCGAGAGGGCTTGCGGCCCGCCTCGGAGCGGAGCTGGTCGAGGTGGAGACTCACGAGATCGAGGATCCGAACTACCGCTCCAACCCACCGGATCGATGCTTCCACTGCAAGAGGCACCTGTTCTCGAAGCTGCTGGCTCTGGCGGGGGAACGGGGGCTCGAGCACGTGGTGGAAGGCAGCAACGTCGATGATGCAAGGGACTACCGCCCCGGGCGGCGGGCCATTGCGGAGCTCGAGGTCCGGTCGCCCCTGGCGGAGGCCGGCCTGACGAAGGGGGAGATCCGCGAGCTCCTGCAGCGCAAGGGACTCGCTGCCTGGGAGAAGCCGTCCCAGGCCTGCCTGGCCTCACGGGTTCCTTACGGGCAGGCCATCACGCCCGAGAGGCTCAGTCGAATCGATGCTGCAGAGCGGGCCGTTCGGTCCCTGGGGTTTCGATGTGTCCGCGTTCGCGACTTCGGGCACCTGGCGGTAGTCGAAGTGGGGACCGACGAGCTCGATCATCTGTTCGATCCTGCCGTGAGGGGGGAGGTCACAATTCAGGTCCTCGGGGCGGGCTATCGCTCCGTGGCCCTCGATGCCCGGGGGTACCGGACCGGCTCGCTCAACGCAGCCCTTCCCCTCGGCTGAGTGTACTCCTTGCCAGCCCGCTGGAAGTTTGCGCTTGACACAGGGACATGCCCCCTGTTCAATGCTCTGTCAGCAGTTCCGCTGAAGGAGGGAGTATGCCGACTACATACAAAGTTCGTGTTCGAGTGGAAATTCCAAAGCGCCTCCAGCAAGTTCTGACGGATGCGATGAAGCTGGAAATCAAGAGGAAGCTCCAGGACTCCGAAATCTCGAAATACCTAATCGACCCGCCGAACAACTGGTCTCAGGTGGATCAGGTGCTGGACACCATCGTCGTGCACTACGACGTGTAGTCGCTGCCCGCGGGCAGACGTCCGGGCGGAGGCCTGGCTCTCCCCGAGGGGGGCGGGAGCAGAGAAGGCCGACCGCTCCTTGCGGTCTTGTGTCTGCTTCCTGGCGCATGGCAGCTCGTCTCCGTCCCTGTCCGCACGAGGCTTTGGAAGGACTGCATCGGCTCACAAGTTCCCCCCACTGGCCCCGGCGCACTCGACTCGAGCTCCTGGAAGAAACTGCTTGACATCTGCACACAGATCGTGGGCAATAGATGCAGTCACGTTCCAACCAGGAGGATTCGATGCCCACGACCAAGAAGAAGGCAGTAGCGGCGAAGAAGGCAGTAGCGGTTAAGAAGACGGTGAAGGCAAAGAAGACAGTAGCAGCGAAAACGATGGCAGGAAAGCCCGACGTAGCGAAGAAAGTGACGACGAAGAAGGCTCTTCCGGCGCAGAAGAAGGTGGCGGCTGGAAGACTGGAGGCGAAGAAGCCGGCTGCCCTGAAGAAGCCAGGGATCCGACTGGCTCAGGTTCGCGTGGAAGCGGAGATTCCGACCCCGTCGGGCTGTGTTCTGACGCAGGCTGAAATTGAGGCGATTCGCCTCCGGCTGACCGCAACCCAGATTGCCACGATGCTGAAGGGAATGAACGCCCACAAGTGGTCCCACCTCGACAGCGTTCTGGAGACCATTTTCGTCACCCGCGACATCTGAGACGACGACGTTCGCGGTCAGGAACCCGGGAGGTGGGGCTCCCGGCAGCGTGTCGGAACAGCGCTCCGAAAGGTCTTGACATCTGTCGGTCGGCGGCGCTTAGATGAATGCGTTGACTCCATCGAGGGAGGTGCATGATGACCACGTACAAGGTAACGCTGTCTGCCAGGATTCCGCTTCTGCAGGGGCAGTCGCTGACGACGGCGCAGCAGGACAGGATCAAGCAGAAGCTCCAGGACACGAAGATCCAGGACTACCTGATTGACACGCTCGGATGGACCCACGTCGATCGGGTCATGGACACCATCTTTGTCACCTACCAGGTGTAGCGGCTTCCCGTCGGGTGGGGGGAGGGGACAGCTGTGAAGGTGGTTCTGGTATCGAGTCCCACCCTTGCCGAGCACGGAGACGTCGGTGTATTCCATCGCCTGCCCGAACGGGATCTGGGCTATCCTCCATTGGGGCTTCTGACACTGGCGGCGTTGTTGCGCCGTGGGGGTGGGTGTGACGTGGTGTTGGTTGATACCAACAGCCTGCTCCAGCGGTGGATTCTGGAGCGACGTGTCGGTGTGGATCCGGCGCAGGGGCGGGCGGATGCGGCTGGTGCGGGGCATGGCGGGGGCCCGAGCCCATCGTACGAAGCGCTCGTCGCGGCTCAGATCGAATCGGCGCGGCCGGATTGGGTGGGATTCTCGTCGATCTGCAGCTGCTACCACGTGACGCTGGCGCTGGCGGGCGAACTCAAGCGGCGCAACCCGGGGATTCCCGTAGTGCTGGGGGGGCCTCAGGCGTCGGCGACGGCCCTGGCAACGCTGGAGCAGTGTCCCTCGGTGGACTACGTTCTGTGCGGGGAGGCGGAGGAATCCATCGGTCTCTTCCTGGAGCAGGTGGTGGGTCCGGCCGGGGTTCGAGGTCCCGATCAGGTTCCCGGGCTTGCGTGGAGGGAGAACGGGGCGGTCCGCTGCAACTCTGTCGAGGTGCCAGCGACCATGGAGCAAACGCCGCCTCCTGCCTGGGACCTCTGGGAGGGAACGACCTCTGCGGAGATGCCCCTCGAGGTGGGTCGGGGGTGCCCGTTCAACTGTCGGTTCTGCTCGACGAGCGGTTTCTTCGGGCGCCGATACCGGATCAAGAGGGCGGAGCAGGTGGTCCAGGAGGCGCTGGAGCTGACTCGCACGTTCGGCTGCAGCTCGATGGAGCTGATCCATGACCATCTGGCGGCAAATCGCGCCGAGTTCCTGGCGCTGTGCCGGGCGTGGCGGCGGGAACCGGCGTTGGCGGGCGTGACCTGGAGTTGCAGCCTGAGGGCGGACTCGCTGGACGACGAGGTGGTGGAGGCGCTCAAGGGCTCGGGATGCACGGCGGTCTTCATCGGCGTGGAGACCGGCTCGGCGAGGATGCAGAAGGTCATCGGGAAGCGGCTCAACCTGGAGCGGTGCAAGGAATCCCTGCAGCGTCTTTGCGACGTCGGTCTCAAGTTCAAAGTGGCGTTCATCGCCGGATTCCCGGGGGAGACCGTCGAAGATTTCGCCGACACGTTGAAGTTCCTCGAATGGACGCTGTTCCTGCCCGGTGCCCGCCCACAGATCACGACATTGGCGCCGGTGGCGGGAAGCGGCTACGGGGAGGAGTTCGGTCGGGCCCTGGTGTTCACGGGGAACCTTTCGGACATTGCGGCGCAAAACGCAAGCTATGACGAGAAGACGCTGGCATTTCTGAGGGGGCATCCAGAGCTGTGCTCGACGCATTTCACGATTCCGCTCGAAGGGCTGGACCTGGAGCGCGTGTATCTGACCGTGCGCTTCCTCAAGTATGCCAACGGGCTGCTGGGACTGCCGTTGCGGGCCGGAGTGCGACTTGCGGGGGGGCTGCTGGAGCTGCTGGAGCTGTGGTTCTCGGGAAGGGTGGTTTCCCGGCTGTTGACCACCGAGTACTATGTCGGAGGGGAGTTCCGCACGGAGTTCCTGGACTTCCTCAGGGGCCTTCCGGTTCGTCTGGGGTGTGATGATGAGGTATCGGACCGCATGAGGTGCCTGGTGGACATGCACTCGCTGCCGGAGCCTCACGTCGTGGAGCTTCGCAGGAGAGAGGGTATGCGGGCGGACGGACCGGGAACCTGCCCGGATCCGGTGCTTATTGCAGGCTGTACACTGAGCCGATACCCCTACCCGTTCGAAGGACTCAGCGAGGCCGTGCTTCGTGGGCGGCCTCTGCCATCGGTCCGACGGAGTGAGTCGATTGTGGCTCGTTCCCTGACGGACGAGGGCGTCAGCGTGTCTGCGGTTTCCCCCTTGTCCGCCGTGATCCTCCACACGTTTTCGGCTGGAAGGGCGTACTCGGAAGGGCTTGGGCTCCTGGCCAGAAATCATGGGGATCTGCTACCTCCCGGGATCCCTGTCGAGGCGGCATTCTCCTACGCCATCCAGTCCTCGGTGGACAATGGCCTGCTCTGGTTCGCATCCCCGGAATAGAGGGTTGACGTCTACTTCCCGAGCGGGAGCAGCTCGAAACCGACGAGCTGTTTTCCCTGGGCCTCCTGGGCCGTCCTCAAGAGGGTATCGGGAGCTTCCCGCCACAGGTCGAGTCGCAGCGGGGAGATGCGGATGTCGAACCCGTCGGCATAGGCGTAGTGCCGGCCGTCCGGAGCGAACGCCGCCCCCGACTCCTCGCGATCCAGCTTCTGGCTCTGCAGCAGTCGGCCGGTACCGGCGTCCCAGAGTCTCACGGTGCTGTCGTCGCTGCCGGAGAGGATGTACCGGCCGTCCGCCGAGAAGCGGGCGAGGTTGACCCAGGCCTCGTGGCCCGTGATGGTGAAGAGGGGCCGGCCGGAAGCGACGTCCCACAACCGGATGGTGGAATCCTTGGAGGAGGAGAGGAGGAACTTGCCGTCGGCGGAGAATTCCACCCAGGTGACCCAATCGGAGTGCCCGGAGAGCTCTTTGAGCGGGTTGCCGGTGGCAGTATCCCACAGGACGATGCGGTGGTTCTCCTCGCCGGTGGCGAGCAGGGAGGAGTCCGGAGACACATCTGCGCTCCAGAAGTAGCGCCCGCTGCCATTGAGGTCGATGAGGGTCTTTCCGTCCAGGGCATCGAGAATTCGGAGTGTTCCCTCCCCGGCGATGGCGACCCGGCGGCCGTCGGGGAAGGGCACGACAGAATGGAGCCGTCCCTGGGAGTGCCGGGAGGACCAGAGGGTGGTACCGTCCGCCGGATTCTGGGAGTAGAGGAAGCCGTCGTTGGTCGTGGTGAGCAGTCTCCTGCCATCCGGGGAGAACCGGATGGACCAGATCATCTTGCCGGAGATGGTCCAGGAGGCGAGGGGTTCCCCGGAATCCGGATTCCAGATGCTGACTCCGCCGTCCAGGCTAGCGGCAGCAAGCGCTCGGCCGTCGAAGCGATAGGCGATGCGGTACACGGCTTTTCCGTGGGCGGTCCGGATGGTACGGGCCTGCGGAGGTGAGATGCGCCAGATTCGAACCGTTCGGTCCTCGCCGGAGGAGGCCAGGCGGGAGGAGTCGGGAGAGAAGACGACGCCTCGGAGTGCGGATGCGTGGGCATCAATCGTGTTGAGGAGTGTTCCATCTTCGGCGTTCCAGAGGCTGATGCGTCGGTCATGGCTGGCGGAGGCCACGAGCTTCCCGTCGGGCGAGAAGACGCTGCACACGACGTGTCCTTTGTGGCCCACGAGGGTAATCGGGGAATCGGGTCGGTCCAGGTTCCAGATGCGGACGGTGCCGTCGTGGCTGGCCGAGACGGCCTTCTTGTGGTCGGAGGAGAGGGAGGCGAAGTAGGTGATGTCCGAGTGTCCGGCGAGGCTGGATAGGATCGGGAACGGAGGGACCAGGGAAACGATGCGGATCTCCTTGTCGGTACCGGCGACGATGACGGCGTCGCGATCCGGGATCCACTCGATGGAGCGGATTTCACCTGATTGGACGGAGGCGGTTCCAATGGGAGTGAGGGCCGGGAGCTGCCAGACGGTGACGTTCCCATCACGTCCGCCGCCCACGAGGAGGCGGCCATCCCGTGCGAAGCCGACGGACCGCTGGCGTTCGGGAAGACGGGGGGAGCGCCGCAGGATGGAGCCGCTGGCGGCATCCCAGAGAGCAACGGTGTCGTCGGTTCCGGCGGTGGCGATAACGGTTCCATCCTGGCTCAGCGCCATCCCCTGAATCCAGCCGTCGTGGGCCTTGACTTCCCGAGCCAGGGTGCCGTCGAGGACGCGCCACCAGCGCAGGTACCCGTCGAGCGAGGAGGAGAGGAGGTAGTCTCCGGCTGGGAGAAAGACTACGGTGGAGACGGCATCACCATGTCCGGGAAGAGTGCGTTCGAGCTTGGCGATGCTCTCGGTGGCGACCTCGAAGAGGAGGGACTGGAGGGAGGCGAGCCGCTCGGTTCCGGCCTCGTCGGGGAGGGCGGTACCGAATGTTCGGGAGCCATGGGGGCTGGCAGGGTTGTGGGGACTGTAGAATAGGGCGGCGGAGGCGAAGATGCCGGCGCTGAGAAACTCCCTGGCTCTGGCGAGACGTGTGGCCTCCTCCTCCAGGGCGATGGAGAGGTTGAGATTGGCCTCGGTCTCCCGCTTCTGGGCAAGCTCGCGGGCGGTCTGCTCGGCGTCTCGTGACTTCTCCGCCAGATCCCTCTGTCGGTTGGCCTCGACCTTCTCGGTGACGGCCTGGGCTCGATTGACTTCAGCCTCGCGGTAGGCGGCCAGGATCACGATGGACGAGACGATGATGAGGGCCAGGATGCTGCCGGCCAGGGAGCTTGCCACCCTGTTGCGGGAGACCAGGCGTTTGAGGAGCTGCCAGGAGCTGTACTCGTGGGCCTGGACGCGGCGTCCGGCAAGGTAGGATTCGATCTCGGCGGCCAGCTCGGAGGCGGAGGCGTAGCGTGCCGCCCGGCGGCGCTGGAGAGCCTTGTCGCACACGGATGCGAGGTCCGGGGGGATCTCGGGATCGATCGCTCGGACGGGCTCCGGATCCTGGGTCACGACCTTGTGCAGGATGGACTGGAGGCTGGCGCCGCCGAAGGGGAGGCGGCCGGTGAGGAGCTCATAGAGCACGGCTCCGAGAGACCAGACGTCGGAGCGGGCGTCGAGCTCGTTGACGGCGCCGGCTGCCTGTTCCGGGCTCATGTACGCCGGGGTGCCCATGGTCGTCCCCATGACCGTGCCGGTATCGACTCCGGTAACCGGGGCTTCAAGGGTCGGGTCGGTGGCGTCGCCTGCGGGCGCCTCGGCCTGGCCGGCGACCTTGGCCAACCCCCAGTCGAGAACCAGGGTTTCGCCGAATTCCCCGAGCATGACGTTCTGGGGCTTGATGTCCCGATGGATGACGCCTCGGGAATGGGCATAGGCGATGGCCTGGCAGAGGTCGAGGTATCGGGGGAGCAGCTTGAGGCGCTCGTCGAGGGACTTGCACCCACCGAGAACCTCACTGAAGGTTCTCCCCCGGACGAGTTTCATGGTGTAGTAGAGGGTTCCGTCCGCGCGTTGACCGACCTCGTGGACGGGCACGATGTTGGGATGCTCGAGCTGGCCGGTGATGCGGGCCTCACGCAGGAATCGATAGAGGGCATCCTTGGCGGCGTCGGCGGTCTGGTGGTCGAATCGGGGCTTGCGAAGCAGCTCCTTCATCGCGATGTCGCGGCCGAGATGGCGGTCCCGTACGAGGAGCACTCTGCCGATTCCGCCGCGGCCGAGCTCCATGGCGTCGGCCTCCGGTGCCATGTAGCGGCCGGGCTGCTCGGGAGTCACGTGCAGATCGCCGGCCACCAGCTCCTCGGTGCACTCGGTAATGGCCACGATGGTGGAGAGGTCTTCGACGCCGGGTGAACAGGCGACTGCGGCTGCCATGCGGCGGGCAAGCCCGGGGTCGCCGCGCAGCAGCTCGGCAGCCAGTGCGGCATCCCCTCCCCCGACCTCCAGGACCTTGTCGGCAACCAGGCGTAGCTCGGCCAGCAGCCTCTGGGTGATCACGGCGGTATCGGCGGTTCCGCAGGGTTGGGACGGACGCTCGGGAGAGCCTGGGGCGCTTCCCTCCACGGGAATCGGCCGGAGAGGGGTCGGCGGAGCCGTGCTGGCGGGCGGGGGGCCCGGAGCCTCAGATTCGGGGGCCCGAGCTGCGACGGCCAGGGCCGAGCCGCGAGGCAACGGAGTGTCGAGCCGCTCGTCTCGCCCCCAGACGGGAGGCAGCGTGGGGGAACCTCGGGGCGGCTTTGCGCCCGGCTTGTTGCCGCGTCGCGGAGGGGAGCCGTCGTCCGTCGGGTCGCTCCCACCTTCATCGATCTTGGGAACTGGGCCATAGGGTCTTGCCTGGGCCTCCCGGAGCCGGTCCGGCCGTCCGGTGACGGGAGGGGGAGAGGCAAGCCGAGCGGGCCTCTCGACCGCAGCGGGCCTCCTTTGCCTTGAATCGGGAGGCTCGGACGGGGGATCGGTGTCGGCATCCGGCTCATCGCTCCCGACGATGAGGGCCGGGGCAGGCTGGGCCGTAATGGTTTTGGCCTGGTCCGGAGAGATGAGGCCCAGCTGCAGGCCGATCTGTATGGCGATGAAATCCCTGTCCACGTCGCCGGCTCCCTCGTGCTGCAGGGATGCTAGCACGGGGCGAACCGAGGTTCAACGAACTGTAGAGTTGGCTGGGCGGCAGATGCCGCTGCCTCGATGGCGTGCGGGGGCTATTCGGGGACTACGGCGGTGATCTGCCGCCCGTCCTGACGGCGCCAGAAGACCTGGGGGATGGGATTGGAACCGCACTTGGGCAACGGAATGGTGGCGTCGGCGAGGTAGTCTTCGTGACCGATTCGCTGCTCCTGGCCTCTCTGGCCCCGGCATTTCCACAGGAGCGATCCCCGGGCCACGACGCGAAATCCTTCCTCCGAGTAGAGGGCCAGTCCTGCGGGGCCCTTGGGAGCAATGACGATGACGGCCTGGGCCGGATGGTTGGCATCGCGGGTTTCGACGACCACGGTCTTGTCGGCGGCCTTGCGGAACAGCTCGTCGGCCAGCCTCCCGGCGCGAGTCTGGCGGGAGCTCTCCCGGGCAATGCGTTGGAGGGCCGTGCGGGCGGAATCCGAGGGAGTGGCCCCCAGGGTTCGTACGACGAGCTCGCGTACCTCGTCCGAGGAGCTGTTGAACAGGATTTCGAGATCATCTTCGCCACCGTCGGCTCCGACCACGGCCAGGGTATCGAGAGCTGCCCGGACCACGGCCGGGCGGTCGCTGTGGAGAAGGGGGAGACAGGCGGATATGAGCGTCCGGTCTCCAGACGCTGCGACCAGAGAGAGCGCCTCGGTCTGGAGGGGTTCGGCATCGGACGCCAGGGCGGTGCGAAGCGATGCGGCACAGGAGAGCCTCGAGAGGCGACAGACGGCATGGAGGATCGTGGGAGCGGCCTCGGGGGCGGTGGAGGGAAGGGCCGTCATGAGGAGCTTGATGGCTTCCTCACGGCCGCAGGATCCAAGTGCCAGGGCCGCCAGTCGGGAGACGGGGGAATTGGGAGCGGAGAGAAGGGCGGCGGCGGCCTCGGGGTTGCGCCGGGCGATGCGGGTGAGGATCGAGACGACCATGTCCTCGGGCAGCATCTCGTCGGCGATGGCAGCGGAGAGGGGGGCCAGCGCATGCTGTTCCATGGAGACCAGAGTCCACTCCAGCTCTCGGACCACTTCGGCCGGGAGGGAGGGATCGTCGAGGAGCTGGATCACGGCCAGAGCGACGGCCTCGTACCGGTAGCCGGCGAGGCGGCGGGCGATGTCGGACTTTTCCTCGAGCGAGTCGGCTGCGGAGAAGTCCACGACGAGGGCAAGCGCTTCCTCGACTCGGGGGTCGGTTCGGGGGGTGGGGCCGGAGCGGTCGGATGCGGAGACCTCGGGAGGTGCACCCTCCGGTGCGGGGGAAACCGCGGGGGTCGATGCCAGCAGGAGGACCAGGGGGAGGAGCAGTTGTGCCGGCATGGAGGATGGCCTCCCGTCAGTCGAGTCCCTCCATCGGGACGTCGGATAGCATAGGCCGGAACGCACCAAACGCAAGGGAGCGGACAGCAGAGCCTGGTTCCGGTCCGATGGCGGTGCAAATCGTGGGCGGCCAGAGGGGCTCGACGGATGGATGACAGGGCCGGTGAGCGGATGTAGAATGGGGGTCCGGAGGAGAGGCCCATGCGTGTCGGTGTGGTGCAGTTCAATCCGTTGTTTGGCGGAGTGGGGAGAAACATTGCCAAGGCGATCAGCCTGGTCCGTCCCCTGAAAGCGGATGTCTGGGTATTGCCGGAGCTGTTCGCCACGGGATACCAGTTCGTGGACCGGGAGGAGGTCAAAGCGCTGTCCGAAGAGGTGGACGGACCCACGGTCGACACGATGATCCGCAAAGCCCGGGAGCTCGGGTGCTGGTTCTGCGGCGGGTTTGCGGAGCGGTCGGGAGAGCGGGTGTACAACAGTGCGTTCCTCGCGGGGCCCCACGGACTGGCGGGGTTATACCGGAAGACGCACCTGTTCGGCCGGGAGAAGGAGCTGTTCTCGCCGGGAGACCGGGGGTTCGAGGTGCACACCGCGGCGGGGGTGCGGGTGGGGATGATGATCTGTTTCGACTGGGTGTTCCCTGAGAGTGCCAGGACGTTGATGCTGGGGGGAGCGCAGGTGATTCTCCATCCGTCGAACCTGGTCCTTCCGCACTGCCCGGAAGCGATGAAGACCCGGGCGCTGGAGAACCGGTTGTTCACGGTGACGGCGAACCGGATCGGGACGGAAAGCCGGGTTCCGGGGGAGTCCTACACCTACATCGGGCAGAGCGTGGTCTGGACGCCGAGGGGGGAGTTGGTGCTCGGCCTGGGGGTCGATGAGGAGAGGGCCGCTGTGGTGGAGATCGACGAGACCCTGGCCCTGGACAAGCGGGTGACCCGGTTCAACGACCTGGCGGAGGATCGGCGGCCGGAGTGGTACCGGATGGGTTGACCCGTCGGGAGACGACGGCGAGGAGGGTACGGATGGGATTCTCATGTGGCATCGTGGGGTTGCCGAATTCGGGCAAGTCGACCATTTTCAATGCGCTGACGCAGGCGGGATCCCCGGTTGCAGCCTACCCGTTCTGCACGATTGACCCCAAGGAGGGGATGGTGGCGGTGCCGGATTCGCGGCTGAGCCGCCTGGCGGAGCTCGTGAAGCCGCCGGCGGTGACGCCGACGACGTTGACGTTCGTGGACATTGCGGGGCTGGTCAAGGGGGCGCACAGCGGCGAGGGGTTGGGGAACCGCTTCCTTTCGCACATCCGGGAGATGGATGCGGTGGCGCACGTGGTACGGTTCTTCGACACGGGGAAGGTGGCGCACGTGCACGACACGGTGGATCCGTGCCGGGACTTCGACGTGGTCCAGACGGAGCTGCTGCTGGCGGACCTGGAGACGGTGCAGCGGCGGCGGGAAAAGAGCGAGCGGATGGCTCTGGTCGGGGACAAGGAGGTCCGAAAGGAGCTGGATCTGCTGCACCGGCTGGAGGCCAGCCTGGGGAGAGGGTTGCCTGCGTCGAAGGTGACACCGAGGGATCAGCGGGAGGAGGAGGTTCTCGGGGAGCTGTTTCTGTTGACGGCCAAGCCGTGCTTTGTCGTGGCGAACCTGGGGGAGGATCAGGTGGCGCAGGCGGAGACGCTGGTGGAGCCGCTCCGGGCGCATCTGTCGGGGTGGGGGTTCCCGGTGGTTCCCCTGTGCGGGAAGCTGGAGATGGAGCTGTCGGAGCTCCCTGCGGAGGACCGGGGGGAGTTCATGAAGGATCTGGGGATCGTGGAGATGGGGCTTGGGCGGGTCGTGGCCGCGGGATACGGGATCCTGGGCTTGGTGACGTTCTACACGACGGTCGGGCCGGAGCTGAGGGCGTGGACGGTGCCGGCGGGTACCCGTGCGCCGCAGGCGGCCGGGCGGATCCACTCGGACATGGAAAAGGGGTTCATCAAGGCGGAGATCATCCCGTTCGAGCTGTTCGATCGACACGGCGGGGAGCACGGAGTCCGGCGGGCAGGAGCGGCCCGTGCGGAGGGGAAGGAGTATGCGATCCAGGACGGGGATGTCGCGTACTTCCACTTCCGCGCATAGCCACGGTCAAAGCCCGCTCACAGTTACCATCCAGCGAGGAAACGCAGCAGACGTGCCGCTGACGACCGACAGCTCTATTCGTACTCGACGACGGGAAGAACCTGCCGATTCTTGTAGTATCCGCAGTGGGGGCAGACGCGGTGCGGGAGCTTGGGGGCTCCGCAGCGGCTGCACGTGCCGACGTTGCGAATGGAGACCTTGCTGTTGTTGGACTTTCGGGTCCGGGTCTTGGCCTTGGCTTTCTTTTTCTTTGGGACTGCCATCTTGCTCCTCCACGACCCGGCTACTTGCGGGCCAGCTTGTTCTTCAACTGAGCGAGGGCGGCAAACGGGGAATCTTTCCCTGTTGCACCGCAATCGCATTTCTCCGTGTTCAGGTTCCTGCCGCACGTCGGGCAGAGCCCGGCGCACTCCTGGCTGCAGAGGGGGTAGTCTTCGAGTGCGAAGACAACGACTTCGGCCAGGGGGGGCTCGATGCTGATGGTGCGGCTGGTGTACTCGTACATCCCTTCGAGGCCGTCACTGGAGAGGTCCAGGTTCTCGAGGTGGATGTGAGCGGCGTCTTCGGGGATGAAGAGGGCCTTGACGGCCAGCTCCAGCTCCCGGCTGAGGGAATCGGCGCAACGGCTGCACTCGAACTCGACGGAGGCTTTGAGCGTCCCGGTGACGAGCACGTTGTCGCCTTCCCGGCGGACGTGAGCCTGGAGTGATTCGGCTTTTCCGGACGGACGATAGGCGGGCCCGAGGTGGGAGGCCAGCCATCCCTCGGGAAGGGGGGAATCGAGCTCCAGCCCCGCCTGGGGAATCTCGTCGATGTGGATGTCGAAAAGGCCCGGCATTTTTACAATCATTCCGACCGGTTGCAGGCACCGTGCCCACAAAACGGAGCCGGAGTATAGGGGTTGTCCCTTGCCATGTCAAGCCGATGGTTGATATAAGGGGTCGACGGGCGGTCTGAGCGGAGGTCAAGCCATGGGATTCGTGCATCTGCACCTGCACACGCAATACAGTCTGCTGGATGGGGCGATCCGGATGAAGGATCTGTTCAAGCGGGTCCGGGAAATGGGGATGGATACCGCTGCCATCACGGACCACGGGAACATGTTCGGGGCGGTGAAGTTCTACGACGAGGCGAAGAAGGCGGGGGTGAAGCCCATCGTGGGCTGCGAGGTGTACGTAGCCCCCGAGGGGCGGCACGTGAAGCAGAAGGGGAGGTCGCCGTACCACCTGGTGTTGCTGGCCAAGAACGAGCAGGGGTATCGCAACCTGTCGAAGCTGGTGAGCCTGGGGTACCTGGAGGGGTTCTACGGGAAGCCGAGGGTGGACAAGGAGCTGCTCAAGCAGTTGAGCGGGGGTCTGTTCGGGCTGTCGGCGTGCCTGTCGGGCGAGGTCCCCGTCCTGATCAAGGAAGGGAAGAAGGAAGAAGCGTACCAGACGGCGCTCGAGTACCGGTCGTTTTTCGAGCCGGACAGCTACTACCTGGAGCTGCAGAAGAACGGGATTCCGGAGCAGGATCTGGTCAACGAGGAGCTGCTCAACATCTCGGAGCTTGCGAAGATCCCGGTGGTGGGGACGAACGACTGCCATTACCTGACGAAGGAGCACCACCTGGCGCACGAGGTGCTGGTGTGCATCCAGACGGGCAAGCTGCTGTCGGACGAGAAGCGGATGACGTTCTCGACGGATCAGTTCTACCTCAAGTCGCCGGAGGAGATGTACGCGCAGTTCAAGGGGCTCGAGCGGGCGTTGGAGAACACGGAGCGAATCGCGGCGCAGTGTGATGCCCGGATCCCGATGGGCAAGACGCTGCTTCCGAAGTTCCCGGTACCGGAAGGGGATACGGCGGATGCGTACCTCCGGCGGGTGGCGGAGGCGGGCCTGGCGGAGCATCTGCGCCGCCGGGAGGAGGCCGGGGAGAAGCTCGACGCGGACGAGTACGCCAAACGTCTCGACTATGAGATGTCGGTGATCTCTCGGATGGGCTTTTCAGACTACTACCTCATCGTGTGGGACTTCATCCGCCATGCTCGGGAGAACGGGATCCCGGTGGGGCCGGGAAGAGGCTCGGGTGCAGGGAGCCTGGTGGCATTCTCGGTGGGGATCACGCGGTTGGACCCGCTCAAGTTCGACCTGCTGTTCGAGCGGTTCCTGAACCCGGAACGAATCGACATGCCGGACTTCGACGTGGACTTCTGCCAGCGCAAGCGGGACAAGCTCATCGAGTACGTGACGCAGACCTACGGAAAGGATCGGGTCTCGCAGATCATCACGTACAGCACGCTGAATCCGAAGGCGGCCATCAAGGATGCCGGGCGGGTTCTGGGCTTCCAGTACGACGAGACGGACAAGCTGTCGAAGCTGATTCCGGAGGGACCGGCGGCGGCCAAGAAGACGATCCGGGACCACATGAAGGATGACGCCAAGCTCCGGGAGCTGGCGAACCAGGACGAGCGTCACAAGCAGCTCATCGAGACGGCGTGTGCGCTGGAGGGGTTGAACCGGCAGGCAGGGGTGCATGCGGCGGGGGTGGTGATCTCGAAGGATCCGCTCATCGACGTGGCACCGCTGTGCACGGGGAAGGAAGGGGAGGTCATCACCGAGTACGCCAAGGAGGACATCGAGAAGATCGGGCTCGTGAAGTTCGACTTCCTTGGACTGAAGACGCTGACGGTGATCGACGATGCGCTTTCCCTGATCCGGAAGAACGGCAAGCAGGCGCCGGACCTGGATTCGCTGCCGCTGGATCTGCCGGACGTGTACGAGCTCATCTGCACGGGCGAGACGGAGGGGGTGTTCCAGATGGAATCTCCGGGGTTCCGGAAGCTGGTTCGGCAGCTCCGTCCGGATCGGTTCGGGGACATCATCGCGGTGCTGGCGCTGTATCGGCCGGGACCTCTGGGCGGCGGGATGGTGGACGACTACGTGATGCGGAAGCGGGGAGAGCAGGCGCTGGCCTACCCTCATCCGTCGCTCAAGCCGGTGCTCGAGGAGACCTACGGGGTCATCGTGTACCAGGAGCAGGTGATGCGGATCGCCTGCGTGGTGGGCGGATTCCCGATGTCCAAGGCGGACGAGCTTCGCAAGGCGATTGGCAAGAAGAAGGAAGACAAGATCAAACAGCTCCGCCAGGAATTCGTGGCGGGCGGCCTCAGGCAGGGGTATCCGGAGGCCCTGCTGTCGGAGCTGATGGACAACGTGGAGAAGTTCGGGCAGTACGGGTTCAACAAGTCGCATTCGGCGGCCTACGCGTTCATTTCGTATTGGACCGCATTCCTGAAGGCCCGCTTCCCGGCCGAGTTCATGGCGGCGCTGACGAGCCTGGACAAGGACAAGCCGGACAAGATGGTGGCCAAGCTGGCGGATTGTCGGCGGATGGGGCTGCCGGTGAGGGTGCCGGACATCAACAAGTCGGACAAGGAGTTTTCGGTGGCCGGCGAGGAGATCCTCTTCGGGCTGGCGGGGATCAAGAACGTGGGCGAGACCGCGGTGGATGCGATCCTGGAGGAGCGAGCGGAGCGGGGGCCGTTCAAGGATTTCCTGGACTTCTGCGTGCGGGTGGACGGCCGCAGGGTGAACAAGCGGGTATTCGAGGGGCTGATCAATGCGGGGGCCTTCGACTGCTTCGGGGCAACCCGGGCACAGCTCCTGGAGGATCTGGATCGGAACCTCGCGTTGGCACAGATTGAGGCACGCAACCGAAACGTGGGTCAGAAGTCGCTGTTCGGTCTGGCTGCGATGGGCGGGAGGAAGCGGAAGGCCGGGGCGGAGCCGGCGGCTCCGGGCGCGGCTCCGGCTGCTGCGGGTGCTGCGGGTGCTGCGGGCAACGGCGCCAGGCCAGTCCTGGACAAGCAGACACTGTTCAATGAGAAGGAAGCCCTGGGGTTCTACCTGTCGGGTCATCCGCTGGACATGTATGGGGCGTTACCCACGACGGTGGCGACGTGCCCTCTGATCTCTCTGGCCGAGTTGGGGCATGGAAGCTCGGTGAGCCTGGTGGGGGTGGTTTCCGGGCTGACGGAGAAGAAGGAGAAGCGGGGGGACGGGCGGATGGCCCGGTTCAACCTGGAGGATCCGACGGGAGTGGTGTCGGTGATGGCGTTTTCGCGCGTGTACGAGCCGGCCCGGGAGCTGCTGGCGGGGCAGGATCCGGTCCTGGTCAAGGGGACGCTGGTGGTGGAGGAGCAGGGGGACTCGCTCAACGTCCTGGTCAAGGCGGAGTCGGTGCAGGCGTTCTCCGGTGCGGCGGAGAAGCTGATCCGTTGGGTCAAGGTCCGGGTGGACGGGCAGACGACGGATCGGGAACGCATTCATGAGCTTTGGAACGCGGTTCAGGAGCACCCGGGGGCGATTCCCGTGAGCCTGGAGGTCGTAGTGCCGGGTCTGGGGAGCGTGCAGGTCGATCCGCCGGCCGGGGTCGGGGTCTCGCTCCGAGACGATGCGGTGCAGGCCCTCTGCCGCGTGGCGGGGAACGAGGCAGTGCAGTTCATTCCGGGAGGGCCGCTGGGGCGGTGACCGAGGGCCGGAGTTTTGGGTATTGCAATGCGATTCGGCCGGCGCTATAGTGTTGGCGTTGGTTCCTGCCTTTCGCTGCGGTGATCAGTTGGGCGAAACGAAGCGAAAACCTGAGAGCGAGTAGCGCAACCGGTCGAGGACTACATGCCATCGAATTGTGCGAATTGCGGCGTCGGCTTCTCCGTGGAGCCGGAAGAAACGGAGTGGCTGTCTGCCAACGGAAAGGATGTTCCGTCACTGTGCCCCCGATGCCGGGCCTTCAAGACGGGGCTCCAGGATGAGTCGATCACCTGTACGGTGTGTGGGCGGGTGTTCATCTTTCCGCGGGAGCTGAGGCTCTTTTCCCGGATGTTCAACTGGCCTCGGCCGCGCCGGTGCCTGGGGGGCTGCAAACGGCAGGGGCCACCGCTGACCGAGGTGGAATCGCACATGGCGGATTTCCTTCGGCGGATGCGAACGGCTCGACGAACGGCGGGGCTCTCCCGGTTTGCGCTGCAGAACGTGGCGTCCTCCTCTCTGACTCAACGGGCACCCCAGGTGAAGACGGACGAGGCGGGGGGTGCTCCTCAGCTTGGCGGCTCCCTGGCGCAGGCATTGAAGGAGTTCCAGGAGAAGAAGCGGCGGCGTCAGTAGCGGTCCTTCCTGTCTTTTCTGCAGCAATCCCCGGAGCTCATTGGTCGAATGCCGTGGCGGCGAAAGCGGTGTTTCGCGGACGAAGATGAACTGATCGTTGTAGTTCCTGCCGTTCTGATTAAAATAGGCGGCGGTTTGCCGGATGGGGGTGACATGAGAACCTGGATTCCGTTGGCTATGGCTTGTGCGTTGCTGGGGTCCTGCAGCTCGGATCCGAAGAAGCAGGAGAAGGATCTCGGGGACCAGACCGATATGGTGGGGGATGCGGGGGAGACATCGCTGCCGACCTCGTGTGAGGGGTTGGAGGGCGAGCCGTGCACGGACGGAGATCCGTGTCACCCGGAGCCCGGCGTCTGCCTGGGGGGCGAGTGCTTCTACGAGGAGGGTCAGACGACCCAGTGCGACACGCCGCCGGACGAATGCTCGGCAGGCGGGCAGTGCAATCCGGAAGGGGGCTGCCTGTGGGAGCTGGCGGACGGCTGGTGCCGGATTGGGGGCCAGTGCGTCTCTGCGGGGACGTCCGAGCCGGGGAATCCGTGCCGGGAGTGTGTCCCGGACCAGAACCGTGGGGATTGGTCTCCCGTGTCGGGGCCAGCCTGCGAGCCGCCGGAGAACCCGTGCACGGATCAGGGGAAGTGCGAGCAGGGGTTCTGTGTGGCCGTTGCCGGGACGGCCGAGTGTGCTTCGGATGCGGACTGCGTGAAGAAGGACGACGGGGACCGCTGCAACGGTCTGTATGTCTGCGACGAGTGCCAATGCGTGTACGACGAGGAGTCGGTGGTCACCTGTCCGACGGAAGAGAACACGCCGTGTGCGCAATCGGCGTGCAACCCGCTGACGGGGAAGTGCTCGATGCAGGTGGCTGCAGACGGGACGACCTGCGACGACGGAGAGCCGTGCACGAGCGGGGACGCCTGCGTGGGCGGGGAGTGCCAGCCGGGGACGTACTCGAAGCCCAAGTGGGAGCAGGGGGCGCCGGCGGACATGGCGTACCTGACGTCGGTGCGGGTGGTGCCGGGGACCCCTCCGGTGGTGTATGCGGTGGGGGCCGGTGGCGTAGTGTATTCGAGCCAGGATCTCGGGCAGTCGTTCCAGGCGAGCGATCTGCTCGCGGATGGCGGCAAGCCGGGGGATTGGCTGTTCGTGAGCTCCGGGGCGGTCCGTTCGATCCTGGCAATCTTCGGGGAAGACCTGTTCGTGTCGACGAACACGGGGTTGAGCTACGAGAAGAAGCTGACCGGATGCAAGGGGTTGGCGCAGGCATCGTCGTCGACGCTGGACTCTCCGGTGTACGTGGCTGTCTGCCAGGGTGGGTTGTACGCGTCGCAGGACAAGGGGACGACCTGGGCCATGCTGCCCGGCAGCCATCTGCCGAACGGGGCCACCGTCACGGGGCTGGCGGCCAAGGATACGCAGCTCGTGTTCCTGGGAACTCGAGGCGAGGATGGGGCCGGGCGAGGGTACGTGTACCGGACGCAGGATGGAGGCAATTCGTGGTCACAGGTGGATCCTCCGGATCGGCCGAACCAGGCGTACGTGTCGCACCGGGGGCTGATGATGTCCACCCAGTCACCGGACCGGCTGTACGTCGGCTACTCGAACATCCAGGGAAAGCCGTTCGACTTCGGGACCATGTCGCTGTTCCGGTCGGAGGATGCCGGGAATTCGTTCATGGCGCTCAACCCGAACTTCTCGGGGGGGGGAGCCGTGTATGTTCCGCTTGCGCTGGATTCCATCGGTCGGCTGATCCTGGGGGTGGACTCTCACCTGAGCCGGGGCGGGAGCTTTGGAACGGGGCCGTGGGGCCAGATTCCGGATCCGACGCCTCCGGGCTCGATCCTGTTGCACTCGGTGCACTCGGCCGCTGTGCATCCGGTCAACGACTTCTCGTTCTTCGTGCCGGGGTATGAAGGAGTCGCAATGGCCTCCGACCTGGGGGCCAAGTGGACGCTGCTGTCCAAGGGGCTGGACGGGGTGCAGCTGGCGGTGATGGCCCGGTGTGCGGATGGAAAGACGATCTATGCCCAGGATCGGCTGAGCCGAGGGGTGCTGCGGTCGGTGGACGGCGGGGCGAGCTTTGCCCGACTCTCGATACCGGCGGATGCGGCGGGCAAGGAGTACGTGGCAGCGCTCTGCTCTCCGGCCAATGCGGCCTCGGCGTGGTTCTTCGGGGCCGGCGGGTCGGTTCTGTCCACCAAGAACGGGGGGCAGCAGTTCACGTTTGCCGACGAGAAGACGGGGCTGGTCCTGGGCGGTCCGCAGCGCATCGGATTGTCGGCTGCATCGCCGGGGCAGCTCTTCGAGGCCCGCCAGGGCCTCGGGCTGTTCCGCTCGGAGGACGGGGCAAATCCAGCGGGATCGGGCTTCAAGGCAACGGGGCCGGCCGAGGCCTACGTGAGCGCGGTGCTTTCCGACCCGTTTGAGCAGGGTCGGGTCTACGTGGGAATCCGGGCTGTTCCTCCCTTGAACGAGGCACGGCTCTACACGTGCACGGATCTGGGTTCCAACTGTTCTCTCAAGCTGACGGTGCCGGTGGATGCCGGGGGTACCGGGCAGGATGGGTTCAGCCTGTTTGCCGATGCCGGCTTCCCGGGGCGGGTGTTCGCCGCCGTGGGGGGGCTTGGGGGCAAGGTGTACTATACGTCGGATTACGGCAACTCCTGGAGTACGTTCGTGGACCTGCCGCTGTTGAGCATGCGGGGTCGGGGAGAGCTGCTGCCGGACCCGACGTCGAAGGGCTCGTTTTTTGCCGCGTTCACGCTGGGGCGGGTGTACCGATATGACGAGCCGACGACCAAGTGGTCCGTGCTCGACGGGTCGCCCGTGGGGGTCACGTCGCTGGCCTGGGGCGGGGCGCAGCCGGGCACGACACTGCTGGCCGGCAGCGGGTTGGAGCCGAAGATCTACGTCAGCAACGACCAGGGGGCCACGTGGTCGGTCCACAAGGACTTCGGCCTGACCGACTACCATGTCCAACGGGTCGTTGCAGAGCAGGGGTTCGTGTTCGCGTTGCTGCAGGGGAAGGGAAAGGGTGACTTCAAGCTGTTCGTGAACAAGGGGACGGGGTTCAAGGAGGCGGTCCTGCCGAGCGCGCTGGCCGACGTGGCCGTCCAGGTGGCTTCCGAGAACAAGATCATGGCGCTCGGCCGATTCGGCGGGGCGTACCAGTCGACCACCGGTGGCGAGCAGTTCCAGTCCTTCGGGTCGCTGGATTCGGCAGGACTCGACCTGGCGGTGAAGCCGGACGACTCGAACGTGCTATTTGCCGCGGTGGATTGCGGAGTGCTGCCGGGCTGGTATGACCAGGTGGAGACGTTCCTGGGGGCGGACTGCGGGGTCCGACGCTCGATTGACGGAGGGCAGACCTGGTTCACGGTCCTCAACGTCGGGAAACCGTGCGTGTCGGTGGCCGTGTCGCAGCAGGATCCCAACTACGTGTTTGCCGCCTGCCCGGGGGACGGCGTGTACCGGTCGATGGACGGCGGCGACAACTGGTCTCAGGTGACCGGGTGGCCGCACCTCCAGGCAACGGCCCTGGTGGTGGCCGACGAAGAACGGCTGTACGTCGGGACGACGGGCCGCGGCGTGTCACGGGGGACCATCGACTTCGCCACGGGGATCGTCGGCGGATTCGCCACGGCCCTCTCGGATGGTGCCAGGACGGTGTCACCGGTGGGCCAGATCCGGGTGGAAGTGGACCCGAACAACTCGTCTCGGGTGGTCGTGGCCGCGGTCCCGGGCGGGATCGGGCTGACCGAGAGCTTCGGGGACAAGTGGCGGGACGTGACCGACCGCCTGGGTCCGGATCCTGCATGGGTCGGCGACACCCGCTCGCTCTCGTTCGTGCCGAGGTACCTCGAGACGCCGGACGGCCAGGAGCTGTGGGTGATGGCATCGGGACGCGGGATCTACATGTCGCGGGACCACGGAGCTCACTGGGTGTTCGATTCTGCGGGCTCGCTGCCGCTTTCGAAGTCGCACCCGGTCGAGCTGTGGCACGACCCCGACCATGCAGGCTACGTCTGGCTGGGAACTTTGGAAGGGGCCTTCCGGACGGCGGATGCCGGCACCATGTGGCAGAAGATCGAGACCGGTCTTCCTGCCGGCGGAATCGAGGCGATGCTCCCGCAGGTGGGGGGCCTGGTGTATGCGGCGGTGACCGGTGCCGGGGTGTACTCGGTGCAGTTCGACGGGGCGTCGTGGCAGAAGACTGCGCCGCTCGGGTTCTTCGGGCAGTCGAGCAAGGCATTCGGTGGGAGGCTGCTGGCGTTGTGGCATGCGGCCTCCGGGGATCCGGCCCAGGACAAGTCGTTCCTGCTGGGCATGGATCCGTTCGGTTTGTATGCCACGATAGACGGAGGGATGACGTTCCAGCCGACGGGGGCCGGATTGCCGGCGGGGCCGGTGTATGCGTTGGCACGGTCGCCGGTCAACGGGCAACTGGTGGTGGCCGGGACGGCGGGAGGGCTGTACCAGAGCACGGATGGCGGGGCCACGTTCGCCCTGCTCTCGGAGCCGGCTGGACAGCTTGGCGCCTGTTTCTCGGTGGCATTCGACGGCGAGGATGCGGGGACGCTGTATGCGCTGTGCACCCCTACCCTGCCCCACGGCCGGCCGACTTCGGAGCCGGAGACCCAGTGGGGGGACCGGGTGTTCTATGTGAGTGCTGACTCGGGAGCGACGTTCGAGGGGTTGGGTGAAGGGCTCGAGGGGAAGGTGGCGCTGCAGGTGGCTTCGGCGCCGGAGACGGGAGGCCGGGTATTCGTGGTGACGTCGGACTCGGGAGTTCTGGCAAGCCAGGACGGCGGGGCCACGTTCACGCCGTATTCGACGGGTCTGCCATCCCTGCGGACCGCGGGCAACTCCCTGCTTCATTCCAGCGCCCTGCTGGTTTCTCCGGACAACCTCAACCTGGTGGTCGGGACCGACGGGTTCGGTGCCTGGCGGCGGGTGATGGAAGCGACCTGCGAGTAGGAAGCCGCAGACTCAGTCGTCGACGGTAGTGAGGTCGGCCACGCCGAGGATTCGGGCGCGAGCCTGGAAGACGAGGTGGTGGAGGCGGTCTCGTACCTTCTCGGGCATGTTCAGGAACTCCACGGCAAGCTCGGCAAGCCCCTCATGCCCCTTGGCGGGCCGGCCGCGCACGATGCGGGCCAGGACGTGGACCATGGGCGGGTCCTGGCCGGGAGGGAGGCGCAGGGTCACGGCGGCCAGCTCCCCCTTCTTGAGCAGGAGCGTGGCGGAGAACCGGGCACCGGAGCCGCTCAGGTCGACCGGAGTGTCCAGGAAGGAGAAGAGCTTGGGGTCGGAGGGGAAGGAGGCGAGCCACTCGAACGCGGCCTCCTCGGATGCCACGTGAGGGGGCACCGCCTCGACCCGGACTCCGAGCAGGATGTCGGCCCGGATGAACTCGCGGCGCTCTCCGACCTTGGGCTCGGTGGTCAGGGTGATGAGCAGGCGGTCGGGGCGAACCCGGCCCGAGACGCGGCCCCGCACGACCAGGGACAGGTCCTGCTCCTCGTAGAGGACGGTGGTCGGGGCGTCCTGCAGCCTCTCGAAGAATGCGTCGTCCTGCCCCTCGACGACCACGGCCAGGAGATGCCGCTTGCTGACGAGGACTTTCGCCTGCAGGACGACGGGCTCGCTTTTGCTGATCGCGATCAGCGTCACGGTCCTTTCGACGGACGGGAAGGGAAGGGGCTCGCTCACGATGTCACCTCCTGCTCTGGTTCGTCGCGGGTCTTGCGGTAGATCGTTGCCCTCGATACGCCGAGGAGCCGGGCGGCCAGGGAGACGTTTCCGTTGCACGCGGCCACGGCCTTTCGGATGGCGAGCTCCTCGAGCTTCTCGAGGGGCAGGATGCGTGCCGTGAGGTCCGAGACGAAATCGTCGGCCTGGGACCTGGCTTGTGCAAAACCCTGGAACTCACGCCCTTGAAGATAAGGAGGAAGATCAGGAATGTCTATGAGGGATCCACTGGCAACCACCACGGCGTGCGAGACGACGTTCTCGAGCTGCCGGACGTTTCCCGGGTAGTTGAAGGCCAGGAGCTGGTCCATGGCTCGTCGCGTGAAGCCCTCGATCTTGCGGTCCTCCTCGTCGTTGAAGCGCTTGAGGAAGTGCTCCGCCAGGATGGGGATGTCCTCCTTCCGCTCCCGCAGGGGGGGAAGATGGACGGGGAACACGGAAAGACGGTAGTAGAGGTCTTCGCGGAAGCGTCCTTCCCGAACCTCGGCCTCGAGGTCCTTGTTGGTGGCGGAGATGATGCGGACGTTGACGTTGACAGTCTCGTGACCGCCGAGGCGCTCGAAGCTCTTCTCCTGGAGGACGCGGAGGATCTTGGCCTGGAGGGCCAGGTTCATCTCTCCGATCTCGTCGAGGAACAGCGTCCCCTTGTTGGCCTGCTCGAATTTGCCGGACTTCCGAGTGTAGGCACCGGTAAAGGCCCCTTTCTCATAGCCGAACAGCTCACTTTCGAGGAGCGTATCGGGGATACCGGCGCAGTTGATGGCGACAAAGGGCTGGGTGGAGCGGGGGCCGTTGTAGTGAATGGCCTTGGCCACGAGCTCCTTTCCGGTTCCGCTTTCGCCCAGGACGAGGACGGCGACCTTGCTGTCGACGACGTTTTCGAGGGTCCGGAAGATGGCCTGGAGTCGCCGGGACTGGGTGATGATGGAATCGAAGGAGTAGGTGCGGACCTGGCTTTCGAGTCGTTCCAGGCGGCTCTCGAGCTCGAGGTTGCGAAATGCGTTGGCCACGGTGGCCGCCAGACGGTCGAGGAAGGCATCCTCGCCCTTGCTGTGGACGTAGAACGCGTTTCGGTTCTTGGTTGCCTCCATGGCCATGCCGATGCTGCCGTGGGCGGTGATCATGATGACCTTGGAGAGGGGAGCGATGGTGCGCACCTCGTCCAGCAGGGCGAGGCCGTCGACGTCGGGGAGCATGAAGTCGAGGAGGACGACTCCCTGGAATCCGCCGCCGAGCTGCGTGCGTGCCTCGCTTCCGCTGGAGGCGGTGCTGATGTCGTATTCGGAATCGGCCAGATGCTCGCGGATCATGTCCACGATATCGGGCGAGTCATCCACGATGAGGAGTCGCTTCTTCATCCCTTCCCCTGCTGGGCGGACTTATTCTAGCCGTGCCAGGGCGAAATGCAACCGAAAGCTCGGCTCAAAAAGTAATTGACTCCGGGCGGCCATTCCCTTAGATTTCGCTGTCCGTGTGCGCGGGAGGTGGACCGCATGGGAATCAAGAGGTTGGAGGAGCTTCCGGTGGATGGCCGGAGGGTCTTTCTACGCCTGGACCTGAACGTCCCGCTGGACGAGGAAGGGACCATCACCGACGATACCCGGATCCAGGCAGCGCTCCCGACACTGCAGCATCTGCTGGAACGGGAGGCACGGCTGGTGGTGGCGTCGCACCTGGGTCGCCCGAAGGGGGTGAGGCTTCCGAACTGCTCGCTGGAGCCGGTGGCCGCCCGGCTGGCGGATTTGTTGGATGTTGAGATCATTCTGTCCGAGGACAGCGTTGGTGACGGGCCTCGCAAGATGGCGTTTGCGTTGCGGGAGGGGCAGATTATGATGCTGGAGAATCTGCGCTTCTACCCGGGCGAGACGCACAACGACGACTCCTTTGCCAAGCAGTTGTCGACGCTGGCGGACCTGTATGTGAACGATGCCTTCGGATGCATGCATCGTTCGCACGCCTCCATCGTGGGAGTACCTCGCTACCTGAAGGATCGGGGCATCGGCCTTCTGGTGGAGCGGGAGATCCAGCATCTTTCTCGCCTGAAGGACAAGCCGGATCACCCGTTCGTGGCGGTCATCGGCGGGGCCAAGGTCAAGGACAAGCTGGAGCTGCTGACGAGCCTGCTGGGGCAGGTGGACACGCTCTGCCTGGGCGGTGCCATGGCGCTGACGTTCCTGGCAGCCCGCGGGCACAAGACGGGAGCCTCCCGCATCGAGCTCGAGTCGCTGGCGGCAGCCGAGCGTTTCCTGCGCAAGGCCGCAAGCAGCGAGACGGAGATCCTGCTTCCAGTGGATCACGTCGTGGCGGACGAGGTTCGGGAGGGTGCGCAGAGCCGGGAAGTGGGCATCGATGCGTTCCCGCCGACCGCGCATGCCGTGGACATCGGGTCGGGGACGATCCAGCTCTTCCGTTCGAAGCTGGAGACGGCCCGCACGGTGTTCTGGAACGGTCCGATGGGGGTTTTCGAAGTCCCGCCGTTCCACCGTGGCACAGAGCAGATTGGCAAGGCGGTGGCACGTAGCAACGCTTACAGCCTCGTGGGTGGCGGGGATTCGGTATCGGCCGTGAGGAGAAGCGGGCTGGTCCCCTTCTTCAGCCATGTCTCGACGGGGGGCGGTGCCAGCCTGGCCTTCCTCGAGGGGAAGGCGATGCCGGGCATGTCGGTGCTGGAGGAGGTGTAGGATGGAGAAGCGACGCAAACTGATTGCGGGCAACTGGAAGATGTACAAGACGCTGCCCCAGGCCCTGGAACTGGTCATGGAGCTCAAGCGGCTGGTGGCGATGGTCCGCGGGTGCGACGTGGCGGTCATCCCGCCGGCCCTGCTCGTCGAGCCGGTGGGGCGCAAGCTGACGGATACCGGGATCGCCGTGGGAGTGCAGAACATCCACGATGTCGGTTTCGGGGCATTCACGGGCGAGCTCTCGGCCGAAATGCTGCCCGGTGTGGGCGCGACATACTGCATTGCGGGTCACTCCGAGCGGCGCAAGATCTTCGGGGAGAGCGACGAGGTGGTCAACCGCAAGGTGAAGGCCATTCTGTCGGTGGGAGTCACGCCGATTCTCTGCATCGGCGAGACTCTGCAGGAGCGGGAAGAGGGGCGCACGACCGCGGTGCTCCGCAAGCAGATGGAAGTGGGAACCTCGGGCCTGTCCGAGGAGCAGGTGGGCCGCATCGTGCTGGCGTACGAGCCGGTGTGGGCCATCGGGACGGGACGGAATGCGACGGTGGAGCAGGTGGCCGAAGTCCACGGCTGGCTGCGCGAATGGCTCGGTGACCACTTCGGCGGGTCGGTGGCCGAGCAGGTCCGGATCCAGTACGGCGGCAGCGTCAAGCCGGACAACGCTGCTCAGTTGATGCACACGAAAAACGTGGACGGTGCCCTGGTGGGCGGGGCCAGCCTGGATGCAGCGTCCTTTGCACAGATCGTCAAGTCGAGCCTGTAGGCTCAGGAGGGAGTCGTGATCGGAACGATCCTCATCATTCTCTATGTGATTGCGTGCCTGTTCCTCATTCTCGTGGTGCTGCTCCAGGCGGGCAAGGGTGGCGGCCTGGGTGCGGCCTTCGGCGGCGGCGGCAGCGCGGTGTTCGGCGGTCGGGGAGCGGCAACCTTCCTGACCAAGCTGACTGCGGTCATGGCGGCGCTGTTCATGATCCTCTCCGTGGCGATTGCCATCCATCTGAGCCGGGCTCGAGGCTCGGTGGCGCCGGAAGTGAACCTCCAGCCGGAAGAGGAGGAAGGAAAGGATCTCGCCAAGCAGACCGAGGAGAAGCCCGCTGCCGAGGCTCCCAAGGCCGACGAGAAGCCCGCCGAGCCCGCTGCCGAGGCCCCCAAGGCCGACGAGAAGGCGGCCGAGCCCGCTGCCGAGGCTCCCAAGGCCGACGAGAAGCCCGCCGAGCCCGCTGCCGAGGCTCCCAAGGCCGACGAGAAGGCGGCCGAGCCCGCTGCCGAGGCTCCCAAGGCCGACGAGAAGCCCGCCGAGCCGGCCCAGTAGGCGCCAGTCTCCCCAGAGGCTGTACCTGGCCGTCACCGGTCGGCATCTTGCCGCTGTTTGCGGGGATCGCGGAATCCACGAAGCTTCGGGGGGTTCAACGCACATGCCACTCTACGAATTCCGTTGTCGAACCTGCCAGCACCAGTTCGAAGAGCTGGTATCCATGTCATCGCTCGACTCGGTGCGCTGTCCCGCGTGCCAGGGCAACGACGTCGGCAAGCTGATGTCTTCCTTCAGCTCCCGGGTCAAGAGCGATTCCGGGGGCTACCGACCCACCGCATCTTCTTCCGGCTGCTCGAGCTGTGCGTCCGGCAACTGCTCGTCTTGCGGACACCACTAGGCGGGTTTCGGGGAGCGGGGCTGGGGGTTCGGGGAAGACCGCAGCAGACGGACAGTTTCAGGACGACGCCGAGGCCAGCCCCAAGGAATGAAGGCCACTATGGGGTGCGCGGAGGGGGGCAGTCCGGAATGATCTCGTGAGCGCAGGCCTGCGAATCGGCAGAGCATGAGTCGACGGTGCAGGGGTCGAGGTCGTCGCAGAATTCCGGAGCCTGGCCGTTGCAGCAGTCCGCGATCGGCTCTTCCCAGCAGGCCCCCACGTCCGGGACGTTGGCAAACGGCTCGCACGACGTGGTCACGCAGGAGCCTGGAACGCCGCAGTCCTCCGGGTCGCTGCAATAGGGGCAGGTCACGTCGATCCGGAAGTCGTCCAGGTAGACCCCCGGGTAGCCATTGGCGACGGAATCGACCGTGTCGAACTCGAAGACGAACCTCCCGGTCTTGCCTGCAACATCGGACAAATCGAGGCTGAGGAGCTTCATCTCCGCATCGCTGGAGTTCAGATCCTCCTTGGTGGACCACAGGTCAGTCATCTCCCCCGAGGGCAGCTCGAGGAAGCGCAGGTAGAGCACATCGTAGTCGTACGGATAGAGCGGAGAGGGAACCGGCTCGAGCTCGAAGAACAGCCGCACGGTCAGGCGCCATGCGATGCCGGGCTCGAGCGTCAGCTCGGGTGACAGCAGCTCGAGGTGGACGCTGCCCCCGGTTTCATAGGTGAGGGTATCAGGGTCGCCCAGGAACAGAGCGCACGGCGGGGTGTGGTTCTTGAGGGGCAGCGACCACCAGGTCACGGGGTCCTCGGGTTTGTCGTCGATGATGTCGAACGCTCCCTGGGTGCAGGAATCGAAGGACTCCAGGAAGAGAACCTGCTGCTGCTGGCAGGCGGGGGCCTTGCAGAAGCCGCCGACACAGGCGAACTTGGCCGGGCAGGCCCCGCAGCTTCCGCCGCATCCGTCCGGGCCGCACTCGAAGATGCCGCAATCCGGCTTGCACGCCTTGCACACCCCGAAGGAACAGACCGGCTTGGATTCCGGGCAGTAGCCGCACTGCCCACCGCAACCGTCGGAGCCGCACTTCTTGTCGATGCAATCGGGAACGCAGGCATCGGGGTCCAGGTCTGCCGTCTCCAACTCCTGGAGTTCGGATGCGTCCGGGGGGACGTCGGGAGAGTCGGCCAGGAGAGCTTCGGCAGCGTCTGCCGGGTTCGGGGGAAGGTCTCCGGCTGCGTCGGAGACGAGACCGTCGGCAAGCTGGTCGCCGCTGGCCCGTGCATCGCCGGGGGGAGCGGTGGAGTCGGTGTTCCGGGGCTTCCAGTCTTCGGGGAAGTCGCTTCCGACGGCGCCCGTGGACACGTCGCTGTGGCGGTTCAGGGACGAGCCGATGTCGACGCAGGAAGCAAGCGCACAGAGAAGGGCTGAAGAAACGAGCATTGCGCTGAGGCTTCCGGCCGTCCCGGTGACAGGGTTCTTCACGGGCTCCCCCTACTTGCAGACATACGAGTACCCCAGCAGGCGCACGGTTGCGTGGGCGGAGCATGCGGGGTCGAATGATGCACCTGCAGCCTCGAGGGCCACGAGCCAGTGAGGCTGAAGCCCGGACAGGTCGAACGGGCTTCCCGGGACGCCAATGCCGTTGAGGAGAACCTCAACGGTCAAGTCGACGTGGGAGAAGCGCAGCTCGAACTGGCCGGAGGATGAGGCCGGAGCGATCCGCCGCTCGGGGCCGCAGGCACCGGCAACGGAGTGCGTCTGGGCCTCGTAGAGCACGAGCAACGAGCTACCGTCGTCCAGCAGGAGTCGGGCGGCAGGGCTGCCAGCCGCAGCATGGGCCACGGATTCCCACTCGAAGTCGATCCGGAGCACGGTAGACTCTCCGTAGAGGTCTCGCTCCGAGCCGAGGGTGACGGCGACGGGGGCCGGGGTGCACTGGGCCTGCCGGACTGCGGAGAGCTCGAGTGCGGGAGCTCCTCCGGGTGAGAATCCGGCGGCAAACGATGTGGAACCCTCGGGACAGGGGCCGTCGACCGCACTCTTCCAGAGGGCGGGGTCGGGAGGGGTGGCTCCGTCGAAGGGCTGAGGCGGGCCGCACTGCTCGCAGGCATCGCCGATGGCATCGATGTCGGCGTCCTCCTGAGCCGGGTTGGAGAGGGCGGGGCAATTGTCGGAGCAATCGGCGACCTGGCCGGCCGCACAGGGCTCACCGGCCCCGGAATCGGGAATCCCGTCCAGGTCCGGATCGGGCAGCCCCGTGCACTTGCCCTGGACGCAGGAATCGAACAGCGTGGCCGGGTCCTGGTCGCTGCAGGCGATGGCGTCCAGCTTCTTGTGGGTGCAGCCGGTTGCGGGCAGGCATCCGTCGAGGGTGCAGGGGTTGGCGTCGTTACAGGGCGTGGGGATTGGGCCCAGGCACTTGGAGGCGACGCAGATGTCCCCCTGGGTGCACAAGTCCAGGTCGTCGCAGAACGCACCGTTCGTGGGCTGATGGAGGCAGCCCTCGTCGGACACGCACGAATCCGCGGTGCAGGGATTGAGGTCGGTGCAATCGATTGGGAAGCCGGTGCAGACCCCTTTGGAGCAATGGTCCTGGGTGGTGCAGGAGCTGCCGTCATCGCAGGGCAGGCCGTTGGGCTCAAAGGCGCACTTGCCGGTGTCGGGGTCGCAGAAGTCGAGCGTGCACAGGTTCCCGTCATCGCACTGTGTCGGGAAGCCCGGGACGCACGCTCCCTGCTTGCACCAGTCTCCCAGAGTGCAGGGACTGTAATCGGTGCACGGCTTGTCGAGGAGCTCGGTGACGCATCCTGCGACGGGGTGGCAGGCCGAGGCGGTGCAGGGGTTTCCATCGTCGCACGAGACGGAGAGTCCGGCGCACACGCCGTTCTTGCACATGTCCCCGTATGTGCAGGCGTTGCCGTCGTCGCAGGGAGCCATGTTGGGCTTGAACACGCAGCCGGTTGCGGCGGCGCAGAGGTCGTCGGTGCAGGGATTCGCGTCGAAGCAGGTGATGGGAACTCCGACGCACTTGGTCCCTTTGCAGACCTCGTCTGCCGTGCAGCCGTCGCCATCGTCACAATCCCCGACGAGCGGCGTGTGCAGGCACCCGAGCGTGAGGTTGCAGGCGTCTTCGGTGCAGGAGAGGCCGTCATCACAGCTGACCGGCTGTCCGCTGCAGATTCCTCCGGTGCACTGGTCCTTGGTGGTGCACGGGTTCCCGTCGTTGCAGGAGGAAGGAACGGGAACGAAAGAGCACTTCCCGGAATTCGGGTCGCAAACGCCGGTCGTACACGGGTTTGCGTCCTCGCAGAAGACGGGAATTCCGATGCAGTTGCCCCCCTGGCACGTGTCGCCGAGGGTGCAGAGGTTCGAGTCGTTGCAGGGGAGGGAGACGGCGTCCCATTGGCACCCCTTCTTGGGATCGCACGAGTCGCTGGTGCAGAGGTTCCCGTCATCGCAGGAGATGGGCTCGGCAAAGGCGCACTCGCCGGCGAAGCAGTGATCCCCGGTGGTACACGGGTTCCCGTCATTGCACGGGGAGAAGTCGGGCAGGTCGGTAGGGAGGCAGATGCCGCTGTCGGCCTGGCAGAGGGCTTTCCGGCATGGCGTGTCGTAGAGAGTCGAGCACTTGACGACGGAGCCGGGCAGCAGCTTGCATTTGGATGGGAGCACGGCCTTGTCGCAGAACAAGGTTCCGTTGCACTTGTTGCCGTCCTCGAAGGGGGCGCAGTCGGCATCATTGGCGCACTGGCATGCGTCGGTATCGCTGCCCGTGCACTCCCCGTCCTGGCAGTGATCGTCGATGGTACAGGGGTTGCCGTCCGAGCAGAGGCCGGCAGCGGGAAGGTGCTTGCAGGAGCCGTCCTCGGGGCTGCAGGAGTCGCTGGTGCAGGGGTTCCCGTCGTCGCAGGAGGGCGTTCCCTTGCCGGGCTGGCAGGCGCCGGCCGTGCACAGGTCGCCGACGGTGCAGCCGTTTCCGTCATCACACGGGATGTTGAGTGGAGAGTGGGTGCATCCGGACTGGGGCTGACAGGAGTCGGTCGTACACGGATTCCCGTCGTCGCAGGAGAGGCCCTGTCCGACACAGGCGCCCAGGACGCACACGTCGCCGGTGGTGCAGAGGCTTGCGTCGTCGCACGGCCAGTCGATGGGGAGGTGGAGGCATTCGCCGGTCACGGGGTCGCATGAGTCGAGCGTGCAGGGGTTGGCATCGTGACAGGCAAGGGGCTGACCGAGGCACTCGCCGGCCGCGCAGGCATCGGAGTGGGTACAGGGATTGCCGTCGTCGCAGGGCAGCACGGGGGTCTTGTACAGGCAGCCTGAGGCGGGAAGGCAGAGGTCCAGAGAGCAGGGGTTGCCGTCGTCGCAGTCGATGGGGGCTCCGGCGCAGGTTCCGTCGATGCAGACATCGTCATGGGTGCACAGGTCGCCATCGTCGCACGGTACGTCGGTCAGGGGTGTGATGCCGCAGTCGCCATCCGCCGAGATACAGAAATCGGACGTGCACGCGTTGCCGTCGTCGCACGCCCTCGGGGTTCCGGCGCAGGAGCCCAGCAGGCACAGATCTTGCTCCGTGCAGGGGTCGTGATCGTCGCACGGGGCGGATTCGAGCGGCACGTGGCTGCAGGAGCTGTTCTTGGGGTCGCAGGAATCCGAGGTGCACGGGTTGTCGTCGTCGCAGTCCACCGGGGTGCCGAGGCACTGCCCGTCGACGCAGGAGTCGCCGGTTGTGCAAGGATTGAGGTCGTCGCACGACGGCCCCGACAGGGGCGTGGAAACGCATTGGCCGTTCTCGGGCGAGCAGGCGGCCAGGTGACACGAGTCGGGGGGCGGACAAGAGGCAGGCTTGCCGGTGCACACGGAGTCGGTGCAACGGTCTTCCATCGTACAGGGGTCGGAGTCGTCGCACGGAGAGCCGTCGGGGAGCGGGAGCCCGAGGCACTGGCCGGTGGAGGGGTCGCAGCTTGACTCCATGCAGGGGAGGAGCGACCGGCAGGCCACGTCGTCGCAGAGCCCCGCTGCGCCGACGTCCGCTGACAGCTCGCCTTCGGTTCCGGGCGCGTCGGGCAGAATCCCGTTGGACACGGCCGAGCCGTTGCACGCCGTCGCAAGGATGGCGAGCAGGCAGAGCCGGGCGCATGCCCGGAGCCACCGAGCGAGTCGTTCGATAGCGGCCGGCGGCGGGCGGTGCGGTGGGAGCCCCTGACTCGAGAGCGATGCGAACTGGCTGTCGGATCCACGGTTCATGGGCTTCCAAGGGAGTATCTTGGTCGAAGCGCTCAAAGAAGGTGACCTCGCCCTCGGTTCATGTTACACTACGTGGCGAGGAAGGCAACCTGGAGGTTCACACTTGAAACAGCACGGACGTTTCGCTCTTCTGATCGGGATTCTTGCGCTGGGGCTTGCCGTCGGCGTCGGGGGGACGGCCTGGGCCAAGAGCAAGAAGAAGGCGGTGGAGGAGAAGCCGGTGGAGCCGCCCAAGCCGGTGTGGCCAAGCCCGCTCGATCCGGGCTTGTTCGACTCGGTGTTCAAGGAACTCCCCTTCGGCAAGGAGCGGGGCACCTTCCTGGATGCCCTGAAAGCCCTGTTTGAGGAGCAGCTCAAGCCGGTGCTGCGAGCCACTCTAGACCCGCGGGAGCGGGACATCCTCAAGGGGAAGATGGACAAGACGTTCGAGGACGTGAAGAACAGCTACGTCGAGTTTGCCGGCAAAGGGAGCAGCTACGCGGTCTCCGTGATCTCGGGAGAGTTTGCCGAATCGGCCGGAGAGGCGCTCTACAAGTACGTCTGGTCGAACAACGCAGCGTACTTCTTCTTCTCGGGGAATGTGCTGTGGAAGCTGTTCATCTGCTCGCAGACGGAAGCGGATTACCCGGGGCTGCTGGTGAAGCTGGCGACGCGGTACGGGGATCCGCTGGAGATCCAGTATCGTGACGAGGAGAAGACTCAGCCGATGCGGGCCGTCTGGCGCGACACGACGTTTGAGCTGGTGGTGGAGCCGCCCGAGGGGATCTTCGTCTGCTCACGGCTGCGCTGGGAATTCCTGCCGGCGAGGGCAGCGGTGGAGCAGATGCGGAAGACGGCGTCGGACAAGGGGGCTGGAGGCACGGCCACGGATGACATCCTGAAGGATATCCAGGAAGACAACACGGGAAACGATCCCAACGTGCTCGACAAGATCATCGAGAAGAAGAAGCAGAAGGACCAGAAGTAGTAGCCTGCCCGGTAGTGGCCGGAGCTTTGCCGGCGCAACGGAAATCAGCGAAGCGTTTCGACAATGAATTCGCCCGAGGCCCGGACCTTGGTGCCGTTGGTCGCGGAGCACTCCATCTGGGCATCGAACAGGTAGCGGATGGGGTTGATGAACTTGCGGACGAGGGCGGCCTCAAAGGCTGGGAGCTTCCGGAGGCGGTCGACGACCTTTCGCAGCTTGCTGCCCTTGACGGCACATTCGACGCCGGCGGCAGGATCTTTCCCGATGAGGGCCCAGGGGATGTTGATGTCCCCCCGGGGTCTTACGTCGGACTGAGCAAGCTCGAGTCGCGAGGCGGAGAGGATGAGCTTGCCGTCCTTCACGCCGACGACCCAGCCGAAGGACTTACCGCCCCAGGCCTCCGGGAGCTGCAGCGCCTGGAACAGGAGGGCAGCGCCCTCCCCCTCGGTCCTGAAATAGAACCACCGGTCGGGCATCAGCTCGGGCGGGAGAGTGCTGACCGCGTGATTGAAGATGCACCTTCCGGTGACGGGCACGGCCTTTCCGTTCTTGGCGTCGGTGACGGTCCCTTTCACATCGAGTGCCGGCCAGACGGTGATGGCGAAGTACCCCTGGTCACCGAGCTCGACCCGGCCGTTGCCGGGCTTCCAGCCGGGGGTGGTGGCGGTGAAATCGACCTTGAGCCGGGCTCGGGAGGTAGAGGCGGTCAGGTGAAGCGACTGGTCGTCGCCGGACAGCTCGGTGCCGGCCACCTGGAGCTTGAAAGGCAGGGCCTTGGATACGGACCACTTGCCGGGGCCGACGGTCTTCTGAAGCTTCTGGGAGGGGATGCCGGGGGCGGCGAAAGTGACGTCGGCGAATCCCGAGCCGCTCTTGCCCAGGACGTTGCTGGCCCCGAGCTTGACCTGCAGCCTGGCCTTCCCTTCCATGTCGCAGTTGAGGAGGTAGTTCTCGGAGTAGAAGGTCTTGTCCATGGCTCCGGCGTGGGGAAGCAGGTCGGAGGCGGTGGCCTTTGCGGAGGTTCCTTTGAAGACCGAGGCCTCGTAGGCCAGCGACGATGCGGGGACGGCGACCAGGGCGGCAAGCACCAGAGCGAGTGATGTCTTCTTCATCGGTGATCCTCCTCGATAAACGGGTGAAATCGGGAGCCGGGAGACGGGCAAGTGGAAGGGCTTGTTCATTCTCGTTTCGGATTCAGGCGGATTCCCGGGATTGGCGAAGCCTGCGGAAGAAATCGGAGAGCAGTTGGGCGCACCGGTCGGCTCGAATTCCCGGGATCACCGGGAGAGTGTGATTGAGGCGGCTGTCCTCAGGGATGCGGAAGAGGGTTGAGCAGGCGCCGGCCTTCGGGTCGGGAGCGCCGTAGACGAGGCCGGCGACCCGGGCATTGACGAGGGCACCGGCGCACATGGGGCACGGCTCCAGGGTAGCCACGACGACGCAGTCGGAGAGATACCAGGATCCCTTGCGGCGAGAGGCGTCCCGGAGTGCGATGAGCTCGGCGTGGGCGGAGGGGTCCTGGAGTGTCTCGCGCAGGTTGTGGGCGGCAGCAACGATTCCGTGGGAATCCACGACTACGCATCCGACGGGGACCTCGCCGAAATGGATTGCCCGTTCGGCCTGTGCGATGGCGGCATCCATGTAGCGTTCGCACACCACGGGGTCCCAGGGAAAACCCTGCACGATCGACCTCCACGAAAAGCTCAGCGCGCCCAAGAAGATTCGAACTTCTGACCTGCGGTTCCGTAGACCGCTGCTCTATCCAGCTGAGCTATGGGCGCACACGCTGGCGGCGGGGCCCTCGATGGAGGGCCTGCCGACCACGGCGGAGAGAGAGGGATTCGAACCCTCGGTACACCTTTTTGGGCGTACACGCGCTTAGCAGGCGCGCACCTTCGGCCTCTCGGTCATCTCCCCGTGTCCTGCCGGTCCGCGGCGTGCCGCGAACCTTGCCGAAATCCACTACTTGAAAGAACGTAAGTGGGGGCCTTTCACCCGCCAAGCAGGGCGATATAATACTGGCGAAGGTCTGAGTGTCAAGCACAGTTTGCTCGGACCCGTCCGGGCCGATGCCGTGCGTGCCCGGTTTGCCGGCATGGGACGGCGTCGGTGCCATCCGCTTGACATGTCGAGGCGGGGGGGGCTAGGGTGAGGCAGCCGGGGCTGGTTGCCTCCGGTCCGGAGGACCTCATGAAGCTGAGCGAGGCGGCCGCTCTTGCGGTACACGCGATGACGTACCTGGCTGCGCACCCGGAGGAGCGGGTATCCGTGAAGCGGATGGCCGGTGCGTTTCGCCGCTCCGAGGCACACCTGTCCAAAGTCCTGCAGCAGCTGGCGAGGCGGGGGCTGGTGCGTGGAACGCGGGGTCCGCACGGGGGGTTCCGGCTGGCGACTGCTCCGGACGAGCTGAGCCTCCTGCACGTGGTGGAAGCGGTGGAGGGGCCGCTGCGCGTGCACACCTGCCTGTTTGACCCGCCGGTATGCGACGGGACCGCCTGCGTCTTCGGGAACATCCTGGAGGAGTCGGATCGGAAGTTCATCGAGTTCCTGGCGGCCACGACGGTGGCGCAGTCGGCCCGGACGGGAGAGTTCTGGGTCTGAGCGGCGCGGCGCGACTTTGTTCTTGAATTCACCCATGGAACCCATCATAGTGCGAAGAAGAACCCGAGCAGCGGGGACCAACCTGCATCGACGGAGGTAGAGCGTATGGACCCGAGATTCCACGTGGACGAGACGAAGCCGTGGTTCCGCCCTGAATCCGGCTGGCCGGAAGAAGTGGCGAAGAATGTGGACTTCCCCCGGATGACTCTGGGGCAGATGTTCGACGAGGCGGTTCGGAGCCATGGGAATCGCCCGATCGGCTGGTTCCTGGGCTCGTGGATGACCTATGCACAGATGTCGCGGCACGTCGACGCCCTGGCCGTGGCGTTCCACAACCACGGGTTCCGCAAGGGGGATGTCATCGCCCTGCTGCTCCCGAACAGCTTCCAGTACATCATGTGCTACTACGCGTGTGCGAAGCTGGGGGTGGTGGTGTCGGGCGTGAATCCGACTTACAAGCCCGGGGAGATCCTGCACCAGCTCAAGACGGTCAACGCCAAGGGGCTGGTGGTGCTGGATGCTCTGTACCAGGGCTCGGTCGACCCGATCCTGAGCCGCAGCGGGGTCCAGTTCCTGGTGCACACGAACGTGGCCGACTTCCTTCCGCCGCTCAAGCAGTTCCTGGGCAAGACGCTCAAGAAGATTCCAACGGGTCCCGTACCGAAGCACTCGATCCCGTTGTGCAGCCTGCTCAAGACGAAGGGAACCCCGCCGGCCGTTGACATCAACCCGGAAACCGACACGGCGACCTACATCATGACCGGCGGGACCACGGGCGTCCCCAAGGCCGCTGTGCTGTCGCACTTCAACTGTGTCTCGAACGTTCTGCAGGCGCTGGCATGGCTGTACCGGCTGCAGTCCGGGATGTGCAACCTGGGAGTTCTCCCGTTCTTCCATTCCTTTGCCATGACGTGCGTGATGAACGTGACGATCCGGGCGGGGGGATGGATCATGATCTTCCCCAAGCCGCCGGCCATGGATGAGCTGTGCATGCGGGTGGAGACCCTGGGCGTCGACAACAACACGATCTTCTTGGGGGCCGAGATCCTGTTCCAGAAGATGGCGGATCACGTGGAGGCCAACCCGGGCAAGTACAAGCTGAACAACAAGCTGCTGCATTGCATCTCGGGGGCCGGGCCGCTTCATCGGCCGGTGCAGGAGAAGTTCGAGAAGCTGACCAAGTCGGCCCTGGTCGAGGGGTACGGGCTTACCGAATCCTCGCCCGTCGTCAGTGCCGGCGCGTTCTACGGAAAGCGGAAGATCGGGACCATCGGTCTGCCGTTCCCGGGGACGGAGTGGAAGGTGGTGGACATCGAGACCGGCAAGAAGGAGTTGCCGCCGGGCGAGGAGAACATCGGCGAGCTGATCCTTGCCGGTCCCCAGGTGATGGTGGGCTACCTGAACCGGCCCGAGGAGACGGCCGAGACGGTGGTGGCAGGGGCAGACGGGAAGCTGTGGCTGATGACCGGCGACCTCGGATTCATGGACGAGCACGGGCAGGTGACGCTGCGGGACCGGAAGAAGCAGCTCATCAAGTACAAGGGCTACAGCGTGTTCCCGAAGGAAGTCGAGGAGCTGGTGGGCGGCCATCCGATGGTATCCGAGGTGGCAGTGCACGGGTTGCCCGATCCGGAGGCGGGAGAAGTGATCAAGGCGTGGGTTGTGCTGCGCACCGACTCGAAGGGGAAGATCTCCGAGGAGGAGCTGCTGGCGTGGTGCAAGGAGAACATGACGCACTACAAAGTCCCGAGGCACATCGAGTTCCGGGACGACATTCCCAAGACGCCGGTCGGCAAGGTGCTTCGCCGTGAGCTCGCCGAGCAGGATCCGATCTACAAGAAGTACAAGAAGTAGGAGCCGGGGTTCGGGGTTCGGGGTTTGGGGTCCAGAAGCCGGGAGGCGATGGCCGGGGGGTAGAGTGCGATGAGCGGGGAGTGGCAAGAGCCCATGGAGATCGGGCGTCTGGGACGTGAAGTCTGCGGGCAGGTTCGCGAGAATGTGCCGCTGGCTCCGCTGACGACGTTCTGCGTGGGCGGCCCGGCCCGGGTGCTGGTGGAGCCGGCCGACGAGCGTGATGTGGTCACCGTGCTCTCGTTCTGCCACTCGGTGAAAGCTCCTCTCTTCATCCTGGGCGGGGGCAGCAACATCCTGGTCCCGGACGAAGGCATCGACGGGGTGGTCCTGAGAATTGCCGGGGCGCTCGGGCACCTGGGGCTCGAACAGGGCGCAATCGTTGCCGAGGCCGGGGTGACCGACGAGCGCCTGGCCGACTTTGCACTGAGCCAGTCCGCGTCCGGGCTGGAGTGGGTCTTCGACATCCCGGGGACCGTGGGCGGGGCCGTGTACATGAATGCCGGGAACAATGACGGCGAGATGAAGAACGGGCTCGAGCGGGTGCGCTGGGTGGAGCCGGACGGGAGGTTGTGCGAGCAGGATGGCTCGACTCTCGAGATGGGCTACAGGACCAGCCGCTTCCAGCACAGGCCCGGGATCATCGTGAAAGCCTGGATCCGTCCGGGACCGACCGACTCGCCCGCTGCCATTCGGGGACGGATGGAGGCCATCCGGTCTCTTCGGTGCAGCAAGTTCCCTGAGGAGAAGCGGTGTGCGGGCTCGGTATTCAAGCGACCGCCGGGGAACTATGCGGGCCGTCTCATCGAGGAGGCCGGGTGCGGCGGAATGCGCATCGGCGGTGCCCTCGTCTCCCCCAAGCACAAGGGGTTCATCGTGAACACCGGCGGGGCCACGGCCGCTGACGTGAGGGCGCTCATCGAGCAGGTCAGAACCCGAGTGCACGCGACGAGCGGGGTGCGCCTGGAAACCGAAGTGCTGGATTTCGGTGCAGCGAGATTCCCGACGGACTGACACGACCACCAGACGTCGACGGGCAACACCTGCGACCGGAGCTCGGCCCGCCAGGTCCGTCGCTGCTGAACCGGAGAGGTGCCCCCTCGTGCAGGGTGCCCCCCCTACTCCACGAACCGCACCGGGCCAACGTCCACGAACGGGGGCGGCATGCCGCCCAGGCGGCTTACGGAGTACGCGAGGGTGCGAGCCTGGGGCCACAGGCCGCCGTTGGCCAGAGTGACACGAATCCAGAGGGGTTTGAGTGATGGGAGGTCGCCGACGCCGAAGTAGACGCGGATGAGGCCGTCCCAGTTGAGGCGGACGTCGAGTGATGCAACGTGCGTCCCGCTGGCATCGACCAGCTCGAAGTGAGGGGGGTCCACCTTCCATTCGAACAGGGGGGAGCGGGCAATCCAGATACAGTCAGTTCCCAGGCGGAAGGGCTCCAGCGGGTAGTCCCGGTCTTCGACGAGGTCGAAGGCGAGGCCCTCCCGGGCAACCAGCCGGGTGGGCTCTTCCGGCCGGGGTGCAAACGCCGGGCGCACGTGCTCCTCGACGAGCGGGTAAATGCCCAGAGCGCTGATGCTGAAGACGGCCGCGATAGCGACGGCGGTTGCGAGAATCCAGGAGAAGCGGGACAGCAGAGCCCGAGTGGGCTTGGGGAGTCCCAGGTACCAGATCACCAGCGGGTCGTCTGCCAGCCAGAGTCGCAGGCGGGCCCGGAGCGTGGGGGGTGTTGCCCACTTCTGCTGCTCGAGCTCCCCCTCCCGGGCGGCTCGCTTGCGGCCGGACTGGATGATGAGCTCCCGGGTATCCTCGACGGTCTCGCCGATTGCGACGGAGACCTGGGAGCGGGCGGAGCCCTTCTCCCACATCTCGCTCACGTCGTATTCGTCGGTGTTCTCCTCGCGAAACTGGATCCTGCCCGACGTGGGCGGGGCGGGAAGCGGTCCTGGTGCCTGGCCGTCGGGGGAATCATCCGCCACCGAGATCTCCCCGGTGTCGGAATCATCGATGCGGTCGCAAGGTACGACCGAACCAAGGGGGGGGACGGACGGAGACGGGCGTGCGTCGGCAGGGGTCGGGGGCCGTTCGGCAGCCTCGCCCGAAGCCGTCGATGCGGTGGCCGGGCCCTGTCCTGCCGGAGTCGTCCTGCCCCGGTCGCTCGAGCCGGCCTTCTTCTTCTCCCACGGGAACGGGAGACGGTCCTTGTGCTTCCTGGTCAAACTCCCCCCTCGATACTCCCGTGGGCGATAGTAGCGGATGGTGCCCGTTCCCGCAAGGATCCGGGCGGTTCGGCGCTTGACAACGGTTCGAGGCGGCTGCTAGAAGAGAGTGCTGCTGCGGGTGGGGGGTACCATCGTTGGACGGGACTACGCACGGGATGGACGGGAAGAGGCTGCGCGGGCTCGTGGGCGGAGCATTCGACCGCCGTCTGGAGACCGGGTGGACGCCTCGGATCGAGCATCCCTTTTTCCTGAATCCCCGCCTGCACGAAGAGCACGAGAAGGCGTTTGGCGAGTTCCTTTCCGCAGCGCCGGTGGCCCTGGAGATCGGTTTTGGAAAGGGGCTGTTCCTCGTCGGCCTGGCCAGGGCTTTGCCCGGATGGCACGTAGTGGGGCTGGAGGTGAAGGTCAAGCTGGTCAAGGCGGCCCTGGGGCGGATCGACAAGGCGGGGCTGTCGAACGCCCGGATTCTGCTCGGGGATGCCCGGGAGCTTCTGCCGCGGTATGTAAGGCCCGACTCGCTGGAGGCCCTGTTCCTGCTCTTCCCGGACCCCTGGTGGAAGAAGAAGCACTTCAAACGACGGATGCTCTCGCCGGAGCAGCTCCGCGAGTTCGCCGGACTGTTGCGGCCAGGCGGTCTGTTCCTGGTTCGAAGCGACGTGCCCATGGTCCTGGACCTGACTCGAGAGGCGGCTTGCGAGGTGGACCTGCTGGAGCAGGTGGCCTCGCCCGGCATGGAGCTCCCGATCACGGACCGGGAGCGTCGATACATTGCGAAGGAAGTCCCCTACGGCGAAGTGTGCTATCGCCGCAGGATTGGAGAATCGGATCGGGGAGCCGCTGGGAGCGCCGGCGGTGCCGGGAGTGGCAAACCTGGAGGGGAAACCGAATGAGACTTGAAGGGATGATCATGCTGGTGCTGGTCCTGGCGACGCTCGGGATCTTCACGTGGAGCTGCTGGAACAAGATCAAGATCCTCCTGGCGGCCAAGAAGGACGGCAGCCGCTTCGATTCCGTGTTCAAGCGGGTGGAGCTGATGCTGAGCTACGCCATCGGGCAGAAGTCGATGTTCAAGGAACCGGGGCCCGGGCTCATGCACGCGCTGATCTTTTGGGGCTTCCTGATCCTGCTGTTCAGAAGCATCTCCGTGGTGGGGGAGGCGTTTGCCCCCGGTTGGAGCATCTTCTGGTTCTTCCGCCCGCTGGAGAACGGCTACAATGCGGCCAAGGACGTGACGGAGCTGACGGTGCTGGTGATGGTGGGGACCGCTTTCTTCCGCCGCTGGGTGCTCAAGCCCTGGCGTATCACGCAGTCCCGGGATGCCGAGCTGATCCTGACCCTCATCGGCACGCTGATGGTGACGGACTTCCTGTATGACGGTGCCCGGTTTGCGGCGGCACCGGAGCTGCCCGATGCGGCCTACGCCGTGGTCGGCGCCGGTGTAGGCCGCCTGTTGGCATTGGCCGAGCCTGGAGAGGGGACGTTGGCGGCGCTGGGGCACGCCAGCTACTGGATTCACTGTCTGGTGCTGTTCTTCTTCCTGAACTACCTGCCTTACTCGAAGCACATGCACGTGCTCACGTCGCTGCCCAACGTGTTCTTCGGCAACCTGAAGGCCGGGCGGCCGCTGACGCCGATTGCGGACATCGAGAACCAGGAGGCCTTCGGTGCGAGCAAGGTCGAGGAGTTCACGTGGAAGCAGCTCCTGGACGTGTACACGTGCACGGAGTGCGGCCGGTGCATGACCAACTGTCCGACGTCGTTGACCGAGAAGGTGCTCCGTCCCAAGGAGCTGACCGAGCGGCACAAGCACCACCTGTATGCCAAGATGCCCGTGATGCTCGGGAAGAAGAAGCCGGAGGACGTTCCGGAGACGCTGGTGGAAGCGTCCAAATGGCAGGCGATCTGGGACTGCACGACGTGCCGGTCGTGTGAGGAGAACTGCCCGCTGCTCATCGAATACGTGGACCGCATCGTGGAGCTGCGTCGGTACCTCATGCTGATGGAAGCGGACATGCCCAAGGAGCTGGGGACCACGCTTCGTGGGCTGGAGAACAAGTCGAACCCGTGGGGGCTTGCCATGGGGGATCGGGCCAAGTGGGCGCTGGAGGCCGGCATTCCGACCTTTGCCGAGAAGCCCGATGCGGAGTACCTGTTCTACCTGGGGTGTGCGGGGAGCTACGATGACCGGTCGATCAAGGTGGCCCGGGCGATTGCCGAGCTGCTGAAGCAGGCGGAGGTGAGCTTTGCGATCCTCGGGGCCGAGGAAGGGTGCTGCGGCGATTCGGCCCGGCGTCTCGGGAACGAGTATCTGTTCCAGATGCAGGCCCAGGCGAACATCGAGACGCTCAATGGATACGGAATCAAGAAGGTGATCACCATGTGCCCCCACGGGTACCAGGTGTTCAAGAACGAATATCCGCAGTTCGGCGGGCGGTACGAGGTGTTCCACCACACCGAGCTCCTGGCCACTCTCGTCAAGGAAGGGAAGCTCAAGCCGGCGCGGGAAATCCAGGAGACGGTGACGTTCCACGACTCGTGCTACCTGGGCCGGTACAACGACGTGTACGATGCGCCGCGTGACGTGCTGGACGAGATTCCGGGGCTCAAGCGGGTGGAAATGGAGCGATGCCGGGAGGGCGGCTTCTGCTGCGGGGCAGGCGGCGGTCGGGTCTGGATGGAGGAGAAGGAGCCTCGCATCAACCAGCTTCGGGTCTCGCAGGCGATGGAGGTGAAGCCGGATTCCATCGTGAGTGCCTGTCCGTTCTGCCTGATGATGTTCAAGGATGCCATTGCGGACAAGGGGTGCGAGGATACTCTCAAGGCAGTGGATCTGGCCGAGCTTCTGGCCCGGTCCTGCCGTCAGGACTGAGCGGTCGCGGCCGACTGAGGCGGTTTGATGGGAAACGGGAAGCGGGATTACTACGAAGTTCTTGGGGTGGCCCGGGAGGCCACGGCCGACGAGATCAAGCGTGCGTATCGAAAGCTGGCGGTCCAGTTCCATCCGGATCGGAACCAGGAAGATCCGGCGGCGGCGGAGAAGTTCAAGGAGGCGACGGAGGCTTACAAGGCGCTGAGCGATCCGGAGCAGCGGCGAATCTACGATGCGTACGGGCACAGGGGCCTCGAGGGGTCGGGCTTCACCGGCATCCACGACATGGAGGATATCTTCTCGTCGTTCGACATCTTCGGCTCGGTCCTCGGGGATCTGTTCGGGTTCGGCGGGCGGGGGGGACGTCGGGGACCCCGGCCGGGGCGCGGCAGCAACTTGCGGACCCGGGTGAACCTGACTTTCGAGGAGTCGTTTGCGGGTGTGGAGAAGAACGTCGCGGTATCGTGGCTCGACGACTGTCCGGCCTGCCAGGGGTCGGGTGCGGCTCCGGACGGCCTCGAGGTCTGTTCGGACTGCCGAGGCACGGGGCAGCAGGTGACACGGGCCGGTTTTTTCACCATGAGCGCTCCGTGCGGCCGGTGCGGCGGGAGCGGGCACTCGGTCACCAAGCGATGCAAGGAGTGCGACGGGGGCGGGAAGACCCGGATCAAACGGGAGCTGAAGGTCAAGATTCCCGCGGGGGTGGATACCGGAGACAGCATGGCCATGGCTGGCCAGGGGGCAGCGGGGCGTCATGGCGGACCGCCGGGCGACCTGGTGCTCGTGTTCGAGGTGGCACCGCATGAGCGGTTCGTCCGCGAGGGGAGCGACATCCACGTGCATCAGCCGGTGAGCTTCCTCCAGGCCTCGCTCGGAGACAAGGTGACGTTGGACGGTCCCGAGGGGAAGGTGACCGTGACCGTGGAGGCCGGCACGCAGCCCGGCGCGGTCCACGTGGTCAAGAGCAAGGGGATGCCCGATCCCAACTCGGGTCGCCGGGGCAACCTGGTGATCCATCTCGACGTTCAGATTCCGGAGCGGCTGTCTCGTGAGCAGCGCAAGGCGCTCGAGGCGCTTCTTCCCCTGTTCGAGGTATCGTGATGGCCGGTTCGGAGCTTTTCGTTCCGTTTGCCATGGGTCGTTACACGGTGGTGAACCGGATTCGCTACGGCGGGATGGGCGAGGTGCTGCTCGGCCGTCGGCTGGGGGAGAACGGGGAGGTGACCTCGTTTGCCATCAAGCGGCCGTTGCCGACCGTGATGGAGGATCCGGAGCTGCTCAGCCTGTTCTGGAAGGAGACGGAGCTGGCGCAGAAGATGCAGGCTCCGGCCTTTCCGAGGATCGAGGAGGTGGGGGTTTCGCAAGGGATCCCCTTCATGGTGATGGAGCTCGTGGTCGGCGCGTCGGTGCAGGAGATTCTGGCGCAGACCGGCGGGACGACGATGCGCCCCGAGTCGTGGGTGCTCCTGGCAAGCGACCTGGCGGCAGCGGTCGGTGAGCTGCACAAGTTCCGGAGGGGCACGAAGAGCCTGGTGCACGGGGACATCCGTCCGCCCAACGTCATGGTGGACACGGACGGGACGGTGCGGCTTCTGGACATGGGGCTTGCCGTGGCCAACGAGGGGCTCTGGCGGCGGGTGTTGCGATCGCGAGGTCCCGAGATTCCGCAGTTCCTGCGCGACCGGGACAAGGGACCTGAATTCGACGTCTGGTCCATCGCTCGGCTGCTGGTCGAATGCCTGGGCGGACCTTCGATCCTGGAGGGACGCAGCCGCCTGCCGTCGGGGCTGGTCGACATGCTCGGCCGGTGCCTGGATTCGAGCGGGCTGCATGCCCTGCGGACGGCCAGGACGCTGCGCTGGGAGCTCAAGGCCTACCTGGCGCAGTCCAAAGTGGAGCTCATGAGACAGGAACTGGCCCAGGCCTCGAAAGCAGCCCACGAGTCATCGTTGCGGGTGGCACCGGCTCCTCGCTGAGCCCCCCTACCCCGGCTCATTCTTCGTCGCGTTCGGTCTCCGGCCCCGGGTACAGGCGGGCGATCACTTCCCGGACCTGGCGCGATTTGTAGTGCTCGTGGGCCGCAGGACCCGATTCGTTCAGGAAGTAGGTGGCCTTGTCGAACACCTGGAACTCGGTGGGAATGAAGACCACGTGGCCGAACTTGGTCAGCAGCCATCGGTGGGAGACATCGGCCAGGTCATCCACGCGGACGGGCACGTCGACGACGATGCTGATGACGCGGAAATCCCGGTGAGAGAAGGGATTGGGAGCGGCCTTGGTTTCCCGGGCCCGCTCGAGCTCGACTCCGAATGCCTCCTGGAACAGGGATTCCTCGCCGGCCAGCGTATTCGCGGACTCTCCGGGGATTACATACGGGAACGGAAGCAGATGCCGCTTGAGGTAGAACATCACCGGCAAGATCCCCTTGCGCTGCGTCGTGATGATCCGAAAGCGGATGCGGTCGAAGACCTGGGCAGCCGTGTCCTTGCGCTTGGAGAGGAGCTTGGTGATGAGACTGTCCTTGGTCTTCTGGGAAGCCTGGTAGTTGTCGATGGGGAAGCCGAGCTCCTGCATGTCGGCGACGGTGGCCGAGACCCGCTTCTCGACGCGGGAGAAGAGCTGGCGCTCGCTGACGGGGAGGTGATAGAGCAGCTCCCGGGCCTCGAGGTGATGGATCACGTGCATGACCTTGAGGATCATGCAGGCCGACGATCGCAACGGCCCTGTGGCGGAGGCAGCCAGGAAAATGTCCTGTACCTGCTCCGGCTTGGCAAGCATCGGGGGGACATCGATTCCGAGGGCCGCGCGCATATACTCCACCGCCCCTCGATGGATGTCAGTGAGCCGCTCGACGTGGAGTCGGTTGTCGAGGTCGTACTCGCAGATGCGGAGGAACTCGGCCACCTGCTCCGCTGTGGTGAAGTACAGCCTGGGCCAGTCGACGATGGAGCCACCCTCGATGATGTGGCGCAGCTCCAGGATGTCCCCCTGGGAAAGCGCAGAAACCCCGAGCAGGGCTGCCAGGCGCTGTTCCAGGGTGTAGCTTTTCGTCCCCATCTGGCCACTCCGACGGTTTCGGCGGGAAACGGACTATACCTGCCGTCCACGGCCATTTCAACCCGAAACGGCAGAAAAAATGCCGGAATTTCACGAGCGTGCGTTCAACTTTTCTCGACTCGCCCCTGCGAACCCGCTAGAATGCGACGGCCGCTCGGTAGAGCGGGTCGGGGAGGGTACGTGTCGTTCGCTCTGGTCATGGGACAGGAGAGGGCAAAATCGGTCCTGCAGGCAGGCCTTGCGGCCGGCAGGCTTGCCGGAGCCTACCTTTTCGTGGGGCCGCCGGGTGTCGGGAAGCGCTTCACCGCCCGCCAGTTCGTCAAGGCCATCAACTGTCTCGAGCCTGCCAACGGGGATTCGTGCGACCGGTGTGCTCCCTGCCGACTGGTGGAGAAGGGGGACTTCCCGGACCTGTACGCGCCGGAAGCTCAGGGGGGCAAGCTGACGAAGGGCTCGTCGGGCGACGGAGACCGCATGGCGCTGGGCGACATCCTGCAGCGGCTCCACTTCGCTCCCGTGATGGGCCGGTACAAGGTCGTCCTCCTCGACCCGGCCGACAGTCTGACGGCAGAGGCCGGGAACATGCTGCTCAAGACCGTGGAAGAGCCGCCGACCAAGACGCTGTTCATCCTGGTGGCCACGGTGGAGACATCGGTGCTTCCGACGCTCGTGTCCCGCTGCCAGAAGGTGCGGTTCACGCCGCTGGCCCCGGAGCTGGTGGCGAGGTATCTGCAGCAGCAGCGGTCGATTGACGGGGAGCTGGCAGCGACCGTCGCTGCGGCGAGCCAGGGGAGCATCGAGCGGGCGCTGGACCTCTGCCAGAGCCGGCTCCTGGAGCAACGGGCAGAGCTGGTGGACTACCTGTTGTACCTGTTCGAGGCGAGCCTCGCCGACAGGACGGCATCGAGCCTGATGATGCTGGGCACAGGAAAGGCGGAGCGGGAATTCCTCGACCGGGTGCGTGCTGTGGGGCGGATGCTGACCCGGGATCTGCTGCACGCGTCTGCCGGGATGGACCGCTCCTCGTGGCTGCTCGGCGACCGGGCCAAGGAGATCGAACGGCTGGCGGGACAGCTCCAGCGGCAGGGGGTCCTGCGGTTGTCACAGGTGCTGGACGAGTTTTCCCGGGGAGTGGAGCGAAACGAGAATCCCAAGAACCTGCTGCACTACCTGGGCAACCGCCTTCATGCGCTTGCCACCGGGATTGCGGCATCCTGAATCCGTTGTAGTCGGGAAGGAAGTCAATCGAGGAGAGCCGATGCACGACGAGGAATTCCAGGTACGCAGGCAAGGATTGGACCAGGAGTGGCTGACCTCCATGGAGCAGGAGGGGATGACCCTGGAGGACGCTGTGCTCGTGCGGACGGTGCGCACCCGAAAGGTCCTGCTGTACCGATGCGAGGGAATGGCGCTCGAGCCGGGGCACAAGGTGGTGGTGGAGACGGAGCGTGGGACCACCGAGGGGGTGGTCATGGAGGCACCGGCCCGCCGCTGGGTGCAGGTCAAGACGGTGCGCCGGGTCGTTCGGCCCATCGACAGGCCTCCCGAAGGATGGCAGGCCCAGCGCTACCAGGAGCGGGAGAAGCAGGCCCGTTCGGCCTGTATCGAACTGTTGACCCGGCTCAAGCTGGACATGAAGCTGGTCGACGTCGAGCTGGTATGGTGGGAGAATCGGACGGTCTTCTACTTCGTTGCCGAAGGGCGGGTGGACTTCCGCGACATGGTCAAGGAGCTCAGCCGCAACCTCCGCTGCCGGATCGAAATGCGCCAGGTGGGTCCCCGCGACGAGACGAAGATGCTGCGGGGCTACGGAAGGTGCGGCCGGGAGCACTGCTGCTCGAACTACCTGTCCGAATTCCACTCGGTGCGGACGAAGATGGCCAAAGAGCAGGGCATTGTGGTCAACCAGGACAAGATTACGGGGCACTGCAGGAAGCTGCTGTGCTGCCTGGCCTATGAGCGGGATACGTATGCCGCGTTGCGAGAAGAGATGCTCCCGGTCGGCAGCCGGGTGGAGACGCCGGACGGAAAGGGCAAGATCGTGGAGCTGCACGTCATCCGAGGGGGTATCAAGGTCCTGCTGGATGACGGCGGGGGGTTCCGGGAATTCCCGAAGGACAAGGTTCGGCTGCTGGACAGCGACGGAATGCCGGTGGGGCCCATGCCCGGGGCGGTGGACGGCTCGGAAGACGGAGCCCTGGGTGACCTGGAAGATGACGGGAACCAGCCCCGTGAAATCGTGGTGGTGGAAGACGGAGATGCCGGGTGCGGAGAACCGGGAAGCCGGCCGGCCGCGGCCGGGGGACCCGAGGGGGACCGCGGGGGCGACCGGGGGCGGCCTCGAGACCGGGGTGAGCAACGACACGGCGAGCGCCGGGATGGACGCCCGGGAGACCGGGGTGAGCAACGACACGGCGAGCGCCGGGATGGACGCCCGGGAGACCGGGGTGAGCAACGACACGGCGAGCGCCGGGATGGACGCCCGGGAG
>CAITUV010000067.1 GCA_903895725.1 uncultured Myxococcales bacterium
CGCTTCCTACCACCGAGCCCCAGGTCCTGTCAAGGCATTTCGAGTCGACCCGGCAGCCCCCACGACCGGCCCGGCAGCCCCCACCTCGAGGAAATCGTTTCCGCACGCGCGGTTTTTCGTTGCTTTCCGCCGGTTTCGTGAGTAGTATCGGCGCCCGTTTTGAGTGTGGTGTTTGTTCAACCGACGCACACTCCGGATTCTTCGTGCCCCCGAGAGTCGGGGGATCCCGGAGTGGAGGCCAAACGAAGAGGAGAAGACATGGCAGTCGAAATCAGCATGAGAGACATGTTGGAGGCCGGAGCCCATTTCGGCCACCAGACCCGGCGCTGGAACCCCAAGATGAAGCCGTACATCTACGGCGCCAAGAACGGGATCCACGTCATCAACCTGCAGAAGACCTACCCCCTGCTCAAGAAGGCCATCGAGTTCATCAGCGGCGTCGTGGCCAAGGGGGACCAGGTGCTCTTCGTCGGGACCAAGCATCAGGCCCGCGAAGTGATCACCGAGGAAGCCCAGCGCGCCAACATGCCGTTCGTCACCTACCGGTGGCTGGGCGGTATGCTGACCAACATTGCGACCATCCGGCGCTCCATCCAGTCCATCGAGCAGCTCGAGTCCATGCTGGCCGAAGGCTCGGTCGAGCGTCTGCCCAAGAAGGAAGTGCTCCACCTCGAGAAGCGGCGTGAGAAGCTGCTGCGCAACCTCGAGGGCATGCGGACCCTCTCCGGCCTGCCCAAGGCCATGTTCATCGTGGATCCCATGCGCGAGCACATCGCGGTCACCGAGGCCCGTCGCCTCAACATCCCGACCGTTGCCGTGGTCGATACCAACTGCGACCCGGACGAGGTCGATTATCCGATCCCGGCCAACGACGACGCCATCAAGTCGATCAAGCTCTTCGTCAAGGCCATGGCCGACGCCTGCCTTGAAGGACGGGAGACCCACCAGCAGTCCATCATCGCCGTTCATGACAAGGTCCAGGTCGGCGGTGCCGAAGGGGACGAGCAGAAGGTCGAGGTCATCGTGCGTGGCAAGGGTCCCCGGAAGCCGCGGCGCCCGGCCGCTGCCCAGGCCCCCGCTGGTGAAGAACCGGCCGCCGAGGAAAACGCTGACCAGGACAACCAGGAATAGGAGATACCCAAATGGCAGAAATCACGATGGATCTCATCAAGAAGCTCCGCGAGTGGAGCGGGGCCGGCATCATGGATTGCAAGGGCGCTCTCCAGGCCGCTGACGGCGACCTCGACAAGGCCATGGAAGTCCTGCGCAAGCAGAACGCGGAAGTTGCGGCCCGCAAGGCCCACCGCGAGACCAAGAACGGCATGATCGGCTCCTATCTGCACACCCGGGCCGACGGCGGCGTCCCCAGCATCGGCGTGCTCGTCGAAGTCAACTGCGAGACCGACTTCGCTGCCCGCTCCGAAGTGTTCAAGGATTTCGTCAAGAAGCTCTGCCTCCACGTCGCAGCGGCCAACCCGCTCTGGCTCAATGCCGAGCAGATCCCGGCCGAAGTGATCGAGAAGGAGAAGGAAATCGCCCGCGAGCAGCTCCGCCCGTCGGGAAAGCCCGACAACATCATCGAGAAGATCGTGGAAGGCAAGATCAAGAAGTTCGTCCAGGATTCCTGCCTCCTCGACCAGGAATTCGCTCTCGGTGCGGACAAGTCGGAGCAGGTTCCGATCTCCCAGCTGCTCAAGAACGTCATCGGTACCCTGGGCGAAAACATGTCCATTCGCCGTTTCGTCCGGTTCGACCTCAACTCCTGATCCGGGTGGACTCATGCCCCGCGTCAAGCGCATCCTGCTCAAGCTCTCTGGAGAGATGATGGCCGGCGGCGATCGCCGCGGTCTGGCCAACCCCTCCATCAAGGCCGTTGCCACCCAGATCGCTGCCGTTGCCCGACAGGGTACGCAGGTGGCCATCGTGTCCGGTGCCGGAAACCTCGTCCGAGGGGCCGGCCCCAACCGCTATGCCCTCGATGTCGAGCAGCAGTCGCTCGACGCCATGGGCATGATGGCCACCGCGATCAACTGCACGGCCCTGTCCGACTTCCTCCGCAAGGAGGGGTGCGAGACGGTGCACATGTGTGCCTTCCCGTTCATGCCCGGTGCCGAGCACGCCGACGCACACCGGGCCGTTGAGCACCTCCAGGCCGGCCGCATCGTCCTGTTCTCCGGAGGGACCGGGTTGCCGTTCTTCTCCACCGACACGGCGGCCGTGGTCCGGGCACTCCAGATCGGTGCCGATGCGCTGCTCAAGGGAACCCAGGTCGACGGCGTCTACGACCGTGACCCCGGGTCTCACGCCGGGGAACCGGCCCAGTTCATGCCGCGGGTATCGTATGCCGATGCCATCGAGAAACGGCTCCGATTCATGGATCTGCCCGCTCTCGCCCTGGCATCGCAGAACCGGTTGACGATCTTCGTTTACAACGCTCATGTCGAGGGCAACCTCGCCAAGCTGCTTGCAGGCAACCTGGAGTGCTCCCAGGTCGGCCCGCAATAGGAGGATTCCCATGTTGGACGAACTGTTCCTCGAGGTCACCGAGAACTTCGAGAAGTGCATCTCCGCCTTCCAGAAGGACTTGAGCCGCCTGCGTACCGGCCGCGCCAACCTGTCCATCCTGGACGGCGTCCGCGTCGAGTACTACGGCAGCCCGACTCCCATCCAGCAGGTCGCCTCGCTCAACATCTCCGACCCCCGGCTCATCACCATCAAGCCGTGGGATCGCTCCCTCATCTCCGCCATCGAGAAGGCCATCATGGCCGCGGATGTCGGCATCACCCCGAACAATGACGGCAACGTGATCCGCCTCCCCATCCCCGCCCTCACCGTCGAGCGCCGCAAGGACCTCGTCAAGCAGGTCGGGAAGATGGCCGAGAGCGCCCGCATCGGCATCCGCAACGCCCGCCGCGACTGCAAGAGCCTCATCGATGAAGGAAAGGACCTCACCGAGGACGACCAGCGCAAGGCGCTCAAGGACCTCCAGGACCTGACCGACGAGTACATCAAGAAGGTCGACAAGATCGGCACCGACAAGGAACGGGAGATCATGGAGCAGTAAGAAGGAGGGGGCGCTCCCCACTCCCCTGGTGTCCCGACTCCCCACCCTCCTGGTGTCCCGACTCCCCATTCCCCTCAGCATGAAACCCCGCACAACCCGGGCACCGTCTGTCTCTCGATGTCTGGCGAATGCGGGAGACCCAGTAAAATGGCCGTGCTTGCTCATTTCCGATCCGGGGGGTTCCCGGTTGGCACGCAGCTTGCTCCTCCTCCACCCGTTGACTCGGAGGGAGGAGGCAGCCATGCAACTGGACAAGGACAGCATCGAGCGGGTGCGACGGATGGTCGGTTCCCTGGAGCGGGCTTCGGGGCAGGTCTGGAGCCAGCGGGAGGACCTCGAAGGAGAAGGGCTCCTGGGCCTTGCGGAAGCCACGGCCCGATATGATGCCGGCCGTGGTGCCGACTTCTGGACCTATGTCTATGTCCGGGTGCGGGGGCGGGTCGTCGACTCCCGCCGTCGGGCCGCGCGCAGGACCTCCCTGGCCCCGGTATCCGTCTGCTCCGACTCGGCGCCAGGCGACGACGAAGCCGTGCCCGGCCCTCGTCACGAGGCCAACACCCCCCGCCCCGAGTGTGCCCCCGGAGCGCCTCTCCCGCCCCGGAGCATGGAATCCACCCTGACCTCACGGGAAGCCTCTCGCGTGCTTGCCCGGGCCCTCGCGTCCCTTCCCATGCGCCAGCGCATGGTCGTTGTGGAGTGCAAGCTCAAGCGCAGGAGCATCACCGAGGCTGCGGACAAGCTCGCCCTGACCCGGGTCCAGGCCTCCCGAATGCTGGACAGGGGGCTGGCGTTCCTCCGCCGGAACCTCGAAGAGTCGGGATACGGCCTGCAGGATTTCGTGTAGGGCGGGGCTGGGGGCTCGGGGCTGGGGGCTCGGGGCTGGGGGCTCGGGGCTCCGGGGGCAGCTACTGAGTCACGAACAGGTTTCCATCCATCTCCACGGCCAGGGAGTTGGCTTCGGCATCCGTGGCTACGAGCTCGTCCACGGTGATCTGGGATGCCCCCGGGGTCACGTCCTGCTTCAGCTTGACCACGATGTCGAACAGCCAGGGGTCACCCTGCACCTGCCCCTGCGAGAGCCAGGCATCCGAGAGGGTCTTGGTCGGGTCTGAGCCATGGTAGAGGATCACCTTGATCAGGCCGTCGGCGAGCGTCGTGTAGGCCAGGTTATGGCCCGTAGGCATGACGATGGCCTGAGGCGGGATGTCCCAAGGCATGCAGTTTCCCGGCTCGGTGCAGAGCTCGTCGTGGAACTTCACGAACTCGACGACCCCGGCATCGAAGCTGAACTTGAACTGGAGGCCGACGGCCTTGCTGGAGGAGGGGCCTGCAGCGGCGAGCTCCACGGCGCAGGAGATCTCGTCCCCTGCCTTGCCGGAGAGGTTGCAGAACGCAGCACCGGGGCAGGCACCGCAATCGGCCGGGCAGGTGTCGCACTCTTCGTTGGGACCGCACGAGCCGTCTCCGCATGGGTTGGGGCAGTCGGTCAGGCAGGTCAGCCAGCTCTCCCCCTCATCGCAGGTTCCGTTGCCACAGCAGTCACCGCAGTCCTCGGGGCAGCCGTCGCAGTCCTCGAACGCGTCGCACACCCCGTTGCCGCACGGGTCGGGTGAGTCGTTGCAGTCCGCAGGGCAGGACTCGAAGGTCTCCCCCGGCTCGCAGTTGCCGTTGCCGCACACGGGGCCCGCATCCTCGACTTCGAGGGCCAGGGAGTCGTCGGAGCCGCACGAGTCGTCACACTGGCAGCCCGCACACAGATCCGGCTCGGGCGGCGTGCCGTCCGGGACGCCAATGGAATCTCCGGACAGCTCGAACGACTGGCCGTCATCGACGAGATCGGCTACGGCCTCCGTGCTCTGCCCGTCCACGGTCTCTCCGGCCGGCGCTCCATCCTCCAGGGGGCCGTTCCCGGGCTGAGTATCGCCCGTGCATCCTGGAGCCGCACTCAGTGCCACTGCAAACCAGAGGACCAACGTCTTCATTCGTTTCTCCTTTCGTCACGGTCCGTTCGGACTGCAGCGCCGGGAGCCTCTCGGCCCCAGCCCCCAGCCCCGAGCCCCGCCTCAGATCCCCAGTCTACGCAGCTCCACGAGCTCTCGCACCACCCGGGCGATCCGCCTCGACCCCAGGACCTTCGATTCACCGGACCGACGGGGGGACGGGACGAAGTGGACGATACGGAAGCTCGCCCCCCGCTTCAGCGCTTTGAGGGGGAGCTCGAGGTTCACCACGAACGAGTCGGTCGTCAGGGGGATGGAGTCCAGGAGCTTGCGGCGGAACACCATGGTGCCGGTATAGTCCGCCCGCTGTCCGAGGAGCAGCCGCGCCACGATGCGGTATCCGGTCGACATCAGGCGCCGGGTCCAGTCATCCCCTCGGTCCGTGTACACGGACAGCACCAGGTCGGTGTGGGGCAGGTGCGGGAGGAACAGATCGAGCGTGGCGGGAGGAACCTGGTGGTCCGCCGGAAGCTGCGTCACGAAGTCGCAGCGGGCAGCGGCGTAGCCGGTCCGGATGGCGGCCCCCATGCCCAGGTTCCGTTCGTGCCGCAGCAGGCGGATCCTCGGCTCGCGCTCGACGTGGCTCGACACTCGGGCCGCGGTCGAATCGGTGGAGCCGTCATCCACGACCAGCACCTCCCAGTCGGACAGGTGCCTGGCCTCGAGCCAGGCCACCAGCTCATCCAGGAGGGGGCCGACGTTCTCCTCTTCGTTGTAGGCCATCACAACGATGGACAGGGAATAGTCACGCGCACGCGTGTTTTTCTCGACGCTCATCAGGTCACCTTGCAAAGCAAGGGGCAACGTGGCAGACTGTAGCACACTGTGCCGGGTCAGGCAAAGGCGAAGCCGCGCCAGGGCCGGATCGGGTCAGCCCCGAACATGTCATTCCGGAGGACCAGGATGCTTGGATTCCGCTCCCTGACCAGTTGCTGCATTCTGGCAGCCTGCTCGTGGCTTGCACTCTCCTGCTCCCAGGGCGGCGGCGACGCCCCGGATCAGTCCGTTTCCCCTGATGCCGATTCCCTCTCGTCCGAGGTCGAGATCCTGGAGGACGACGTGCTGGTCGAGGACTTCGTCGGAGAGGAGACCGTTCCTCTCGACGTCGAAGTGGAGCTCGTGCCCGAGCTGCCCCCGGTCAAGGCCTGCGAGGTGGACGGAGAGTGCAACGACGGGAACCCCTGCACCAAGGACCGATGCGAGCCCGACTACGGCTGCGTTCACACCCCCAAGGACTGCTCGGATGGAAACGAGTGCACGCTGGATGGCTGCACCCCGGCAGATGGCAAGTGTACCCATGCGGCCGTCGACTGCACCGACGACAACCTGTGCACCGTCGAGTCGTGCGACCCAGCGGTCGGATGCGTTTTTGCTGCCAAGGATTGCGACGACGACGACCCCTGTACTGCGGACGGGTGCAGCCCCCAGGCGGGGTGCGCCTCCAAGCCGATGCAGTGCGACGACGGCAATCCCTGCACCATCGACTCGTGCAGCGCACCGGATGGCTGCAAGCATCAGCCCTCGCCCGACCCGGACTGCTGTGTGGCGGACTTCCAGTGCAACGATGGGCTGCCCTGCACGCTCGACCAGTGCAAGGCCTACGCCTGCGTGTTCGAGGCCATTCCCGGGCTGACCTGCTGCAAGACGGACGACGAGTGCAAGGACGACAACGAGTGCACCGAGGACGTCTGCCTCGAAGGGCTCTGCCAGCAGTTCGCTGCCGGCCCCGGCTGCTGCATGGCCAGCGAGGACTGCTTTGACGGCGATGGCTGCACCACGGACAAGTGCGTCGACCATTTCTGCGTCTACGACAACCTGGCCGGCTGCTGCCACGAGGACAAGGAGTGCGACGACGGGGAAGCCTGCACCACCGACGTCTGCCAGCTGGCCGGCGGGGATGCCGGGTTCTGCGAGAACAAGGCCGTCCTCGACTGCTGCCACGGCGACGACAAGGAGTGCGACGACGGCAACGTCTGCACGGTCGATGACTGCCCCGGTGTGGGCCAGGTCTGTGCTCACGACTGGAAGAACAACTGCTGTCTTGCAACCCTCGACTGCGACGACACGGACAAGTGCACCAAGGAAACCTGCATCGACAACGTCTGCGGCCACGAGAACATCTGCTGCAAGAGCGACAAGGAGTGCGACGACGGCGACGACCTCTGCACCAAGGATCTCTGCGTGGACGACTTCTGCTTCCACGAGCCCACCGGTGCCCCGGGCTGCTGCAACATGCCCCTCTTCGAAGACGACTTCTCCACCGACAAAGGGTGGAAGCTGGATACGACGTGGGAAAAGGGCCCGACCAAGGTCAGTGCGGGCCAGCAGTATGCCGGCCCCGACCCCGCCAACGACCACACCGGCTCTACGGACAACATCGTGGCCGGCGTCAAGATCGGAGACAACGCTCCCACCGACATCCACGACTGGTATTGGCTGACCTCTCCTGACATCGACGCCAAGGTGGGTGGGGCCGTAGTCCTCTCCTACTGGCGCTGGCTCAACAGCGACTACGAGCCATTCATGACCAACGGCGTGGAGGTCTTCGACGGCGGCGGCTGGGTCAGCCTCTGGCAGACGGCCGGGTCGCCGGGGGCCCAGGATACCGCCTGGACCTACGTCGAGCTCGACGTGACCCCGTATGCCAACGCCTCCTTCAAGGTGCGGTTCGGGTACAAGATCGGCAGCGGCGGCGTGTTCTCCGTTGCCTCCTGGAACGTGGATGACGTGAAGGTCTACCAGGAGGGGGCGGCCCTCTGCTGCGACTGGGCCTCCGACTGTCAGACCGAGGACTTCCCCGAAGCCCAGTGCAAGGGCGGTGCCTGCTTCCTCGGAGAGTGCGCCCAGGACAAGGAGTGCGACGACCTCAACGCCTGCACCTCGGACAAGTGCTCGGGCGGGCAGTGCGTCCAGGAGTGGATTGCGGGCTGCTGTCTCGTCCCACAGGACTGCGACGACGGACTGCCCTGCACCGCGGATTCCTGCGCCAACAACAAGTGCTCACACACGCCCATCCCCGCCTGCTGCGCAGCGGACGGCGAGTGCGGCGACGGCAATGCCTGCACGACGGACAAGTGCACGAACAACAAGTGCACGAACACTCCCATTCCGGCCTGCTGTCTGCTCGACGGCGAGTGCGGCGACGGCAATGCCTGCACCGACGATGTGTGCACGAACAACAAGTGCTCGCACACCCCGGTTCCGGACTGCTGTCTGCTGGACGGCGAGTGCGATGACTCCGACGCCTGCACTACGGACAAGTGCGTCGGAAATGCCTGTGACAACGCCCCCATCCCGGACTGCTGCAACCTGGCAGCCGACTGCGACGACGGCCTGGAATGCTCGGTGGACACGTGCAGTGCGCAGCACGTGTGCGAACATGACAAGACCAACTGCCCGTAAGGGCGGGGCTGGGGGCTGGGGGCTCGGGGCTCGGGGAAATACTCGCTCGGCATCGGCATCGATATCGGCATCGCAGTCGCAGTCGGGTCCTTTTCCCTTCTTCTGCTGCTGACGAGGTGAACAGATGAGGCTCTCCGTAACCTTCCTGCTGGTGCTCTCCGTCCTGGTCGTCGTCGGGTTTGCCGGGTGTGGCGGCGGCTCCACCCTGACCGGTCTGCCCGAGATCGGCCAGGAGCTCTCTACCGAGCAGGACGCCGATGCTGCCCTTCCGGAGGCGGTGGGGCCGGAGCTCCCGGGCGAGCCCGAAGTGGGTGCCCCCGAGGTTTCGCCCGAGGCCGTCGAGCCCGAGTCAGTGGAGTCCGAGGTTGCCGCCGAGGTGTTCGACCCATGCTACCAGCAGCCGCTCGGGTTCGGCTGCCCGTGCACCAAGGACGATGACTGCTCCGACGGCCATTGCGTCCAGGCATGGAACGGCAAGGTGTGCACGAGTCAGTGCGTCGAGGAGTGCCCCGAGGGGTTCTCGTGCTCCCTCGTGGTGGGCTCGTGCCCCGATTGCCAGTATCTCTGCATGCCGCTCTTCGTGAACCTCTGCCGCCCCTGCATCACCAACTCCGACTGCATGGGCAAGGAGACAGCCTCATCCGATCTCTGCGTGGACTTCGGACCTGACGGCCGGTTCTGCGGTGCCGCCTGCTCCGGTGCGGTCCAGTGCCCGGACGGCTACACCTGCAAGCACGTGGACGTGGCTGGCGGCATCCAGTCTTATCAGTGTGTGCCCGACGGAGGGATGTGCGACTGCTCCGGTCTTGCCATCTCGCAGGGGGCCCAGACCACCTGCTACGTCGAGAATGACAACGGCCAATGCTCCGGCACGCGCACCTGCAAGCAGGACGGCCTGACTCCCTGCTCCGCACCGACTCCGGCCAAGGAGCTGTGCAATGGCAGCGACGACAACTGCAACGGCGTGGTCGACGAGGATGTCAGCGGCGCAGACTGCACGGTCAAGAACGAATTTGGCGAGTGCAAGGGCAAGGATCTCTGCGTCGGCGGAGTGTCGGTCTGTGATGCACCCAAGCCCGCCCAGGATCTCTGCGACGGCATCGACAACGACTGTGATGGCACCGCCGATGACGGGAGCCTGGATACCGATGCCGACCAGGTGGCCAACTGCGTGGACGAGGACGACGACAACGACGGGCTCGTGGACCCGCTCGACAACTGCCCCGTCGTGGCGAACCCCACTCAGAAGGACAGCGACCTCGACATGGCCGGCGATGCATGCGACCCGGACGACGACAACGACCAGGTAGCGGACGAGGCCGACTGCCAGCCGTTCGACAAGAACAGCTACCCGGGCGGGACCGAGGTGTGCGACGGCAAGGACAACGACTGCGACCTGTGGACCGACGAGGATACCTGCTCCGACTCCAACGCCTGCACCAAGGACGTCTGCGACCCGACCAAGGGGTGCCAGTACCTTCCCGTCGACATCCCGTGCGACGACGGCAACCCCTGCACCAGCGGCGACATGTGCAAGAACGGAGCCTGTACGTCAGGTCCCGACGTCTGCCCGTGCAAGCAGGATGCCGATTGTGCCGGGCTCGGGTTCGTCGGCGGGTGCCTCGGGAAGCTCTACTGCGATACCAAGGCGGTACCCACGGTGTGCAAGCTCGACCCGGCCCAGGCCGTTTCGTGCCCGCCCTCCAACACCCCGTGCAAGGTCTCGTCGTGCAATGCCGCCACCGGGCAATGCATGCTGGCCGATGCCCCGGACGGTTCCCTCTGCGACGACGGGGACAAGTGCACCCTCATCGACACGTGCCAGAAGGGAGTCTGTGCATCCTCGCTCGAGACCGACTGCAACGACGGCAATCCGTGTACCATCGACTCGTGCAAGCCGGACTCGGGCTGTGTGTTCACCATGGCCAACGGCATTCCGTGCGACGACGGCAGCTTCTGCACGACGGGCGATTCGTGCCAGCTCGGTGCCTGCAAGGGGGGACCGGCTCTCGACTGCAACGACGGCAATGAGTGCACCAAGGACTCGTGCAATCCGACCAAGGGATGCACGTACACGGAGCAGGCCGGAGCGTGCAACGACGGCAACCTGTGCACCCTGTCCGATTCGTGTGTGAAGGGGCAGTGCAAAGGCACCGCCTCACTCCCTTGCGACGACAAGAACCCGTGCACGCTGGACGGGTGCGACCCGGCCACGGGGTGCCTCCACACCCCCCAGGACGTGCCCTGTTCGGACGGCGATTTCTGTACCGTGGTGGATGCGTGCGTTGCGGGTGTCTGCACCGGGACCGGGAGCCCGGACTGCAACGACAAGAACCCCTGTACCACCGATTCCTGCGCCCCCAAGCAGGGATGCCTGCACAGCCCCAACACGGAGCCGTGCAACGACAACAGCGCCTGCACGACGGCGGACGCGTGCACGAACGGCCAGTGCGTCGGAGGACCGCCTCCGGACTGCAACGACAACGACAAGTGCACCGACGATGCCTGCAACCCGGTCACCGGCTGCACCCACGTCCTGAACACCGATTTCAGTACCGACGAGCAGAACTGCGGAAGCTGCGGATTCGTGTGCCCGCCGTTCACCGTGTGCACGTCGGCCAAGTGCCTCCTGGTGGACGGCCGGGCCTGTACCCAGAACGGCGACTGCCTGTCCGGTTTCTGCCGCACCGACTTCGACGGCAACGGCCAGTTCTGCGCACAGGATGGCGTTTCGTGCGTGTATGCGCTGCAAGGCCTCTCGGCCACTCAAGTCAGCCCCGGGGCCAAGATGTGCGGCGGTGGCGACACGCCCAAGTCGTGCAACGCCGGCTCCTGGTCAACGGGTTTAGCGTGCCAGGCGGCAGGCTGCAACGGCACGGTGCTCTCCCAGGCCCAGACCTGCCAGGACGGCCTGGGCTGTACCCCGGCCAACCCGAGCACCTCCGATTGCACGCCGTACGCGTGCACGGCCCAGGGGTGCAAGAACTCCTGTGCCACCGAGCTCGACTGCGCACCGTCCCACTTCTGCAACGTGGGCAAGTGCCAGGCCAAGAACATCAACCAGTCCGGGAGCATCCTGGCCGGCTCCGAGTACTTCGGCCCCGTGCTTGCCGGATGGACCCAGTGTGCGGGCTGGAAGAACACCTCGAGCTGGGACATCGTGACCACCAACTGGATCCACTCCTGCGCCGCCAGCGGCAAGCAGCTCCGCTTCCGCCTGCACGATACCGGCGGCAATGTGGTCTTCGATGAAACGTACCCGTCCTTCACCGCGACCGAGATGCAGAACAACATGTCCGGCTGCGATGACAGCGGCTACGGGACCTGCGGCAAGTACGGAACCTCGGGCAAGGCCTTGCTGGTCTACAAGCCTCAGAACGGCAACGGCGGCTGCCACGGTGACGACAACTCCTCCGGCGCAGTCCGCATCGCCAACACCACCAATGGCGACACGGCCATGGGACACAATTACATCTTCCTCGGCGGCCGGCGCCACGACGGCGGCTACCGTTCCCACAACAACGGGACCACACCGACTTCCGAGATTCGCTGGGTGGGTGGCGGCATGTGGAATGGCTGCCTGGATGATGGAAGGGTCGAGGGGTATTCGATCGCAGTTTACTTGTCGAACTAGCCGGGGCTCGGGGCTCGGGGTTCGGGGCTCGGGGCTCGGGAAAGGCCGTTTCGGCATCGGCATCGCAATCGCAATCGTAATCGCAATCGCAATCGTCCCCGCCTCACACCCCTCGGTGCCGCTTCCTCTGCGTCGTCCTCATCGCAAGCAGCAGCGCCACGAGCATCGCCCCGGCGGCAACGGTACCGGCATCACTCGCTTGTTTCCCCCAACTCCCGGGCCGATTCCAGGCCACTGCGCCGCTTCCGACCGAGCACCCCCAGCCTTCATTGCTGCCGCAGCTCTTGCCGGTTCCATCAACGCACGGGTGTCCGCTGCCGGTATCGTTCTCCAGGATCACCTCGGCGGGTGCCGCGGCCTCTCTGGCTTCCTCGACGGAATCCTCGGAGCGTAGTTCCTCAGCTGTCCCGTCCTCGCCGCCCTGAATGTCATCACCCCCAGGCTCCGGCCCCGTGGCGAACTGGAACTCCCTCGTGCCTTCCAGCTCGATGCCGTTCCAACTCGCCAACGGAGCGGAGATCGTGACGGTGTAGTCGGTATCGGCCACCCAGTCTTGCGTCGGGCGGATGTTCACGAGATGCGACGCATTTCCGTAGTAGAGCTGCAGCGTGACCAGGTGCGTGCCCCCATCGGGGCCTGCCACGGCAATGCTCGTGTAGGTGACGGTCGACTTGTCGAGCCCCCTCGGCATGGCGAACGAAACCCAGGAATCGGGGGACCCGGAATCGCGGGGCTGGTTGAACGGTTCTCCAGTGCTGAACCAGGTTCCGAGCAGGGGTTGACCGAATCCTTCCGCACCGTTGAGCCTTGCCCAGAGCACCTCCATGTAGCGTGCGACCGGCACTCCCAGGGAAATCGGGCTTCCCGGGACCGACGGATCATCCACGTGTCCGCAGGCCCAGGGATAGAGCGTCATGAAGCTCTCGAGCGTGGCCTTCTCTGTCCTCTTGTCGTTGGTGTACATCACGGCCACGCCCACCAGGCTCTGCCCGGTTTCGATCGTGGCCGGCGCCACCGGGTGCCCCGATTCGGCAAAGAGGTCCGCCATCACGTCGGCCGGCACCCACGCTTCGGGCAGCTCCATCGGCCCCATCCTGGCAGCGAAGCAGACGTCGGTCACGCCGTCGATGTTGCCCCACTCGCCGCTGGCGCTGTTCTCGTCGAACACGTAGTGCCGCTCGAGGTACATCCCATCGAAGAGCTGGTCGGTCAGCCCGTGTGCGGCCATTCCCATCAGGAATGCGATGTGCACCTTCGCCTCATCCGACCAGGGAGGACCGTAGGTGTCTCGGATCCACTCGAGGTAGAGCGTCTGGAACGGCTCCCAGTGGCCGATCTCGCCGTAGTTGTCGTCCATGGCGTATCCGCCGTCGGGGAAGTTGGAGCCGTTGCGCATCACCTCGAACAGCCCGGGGTCGGACAGGAGCTTTGCCAGCTCGGCATCCTCGAGGTGGGAAACGGCGTCCATGGCGACCCAGAGGTGGGTGTAGTTGCCGTTGGCGCGGGCGTGGCCGGCCCCCAGGACTGCGCTACACAACCCCACTGCCGCTGCCAGGAACGCTCCAACTCGGGTCCTCTGCTCGTGCACGGCCCACCTCCGTATCGAAGCAGATGGTACACCGGGGCCGGTCCAGGTTCCACCACGAAACTCTCGGATCCGCTCCTCTTTTCGCTTGACAAGGTGCAAGACCCTGTCTATACAGACGGCCGTTGACAATCTGGGGCTATAGCTCAGCTGGGAGAGCGCTTGAATGGCATTCAAGAGGCCGGGAGTTCGATCCTCCCTAGCTCCACTTCACCAACATCTAGGTTTCATGCGGGTTTGCGGGTAGGTCTGTGGACTGCGCAAGTGCCACCCCGACGGGCGGAAAGGCCGCACCTGCGAGATCTGCCTTCTTGCACGAGGGGCCGAGTAGTCCCCTCGGCCGTCAGTCAAACGCATCCGCTCGATCCGCTCCGCCCCCTATGCCTTCCATTCGTCCTATTCGCCATCTATCAACCGGGCGGTAGAAATTGCTTGACTCCCCTCGGCAGGGCGTTAGAAAGGAAGTGGGGAGCCGCCGCTCCTGCACCAGCGGGGGCTGGACGACTCTTCTCGGCATGGACAGGCACGGAGGAGGGACCCATGGACGCAAAGCGTGGTCTCGTGGCGGGATGCTGCGGGCTGCTGGCAGGGCTCTGCTGCGGGGTTGCAGTCTTGGCGGGCCAGCCGGTCCAGCCTTGGCAGCCCGTTGCGTCAGAGGGGAGCGCCGTGGCCATGGCGAAGGCCTGGGCCGTGCTGCCCTGGGGACGGACCGGAGCTCCGACCTTGCGGGAGGGGAAGACCGACGAGCCTCCGGCCGGTCCTGCCGCGATCGCGGTCTCGGGCGACACCGTGTGGGTGGCCGACCTGGCGGACTCGGAGATCCTCCGGGTGGCGCCGGACAGGACGCTGACGGCCCTGGCGGTCCCGCTGGCCCCGGTGGACCTCGCAGCGGACTCAACGGGGTGCCTGGGCATCCTGGGCGACGGCCTGGACCGGGTCGCCTGGCGCTGTCCCGGCGGGGACTGGACGATCCGGGAGTTGGACGAGACCACCCTGCCGCTGCGGAGGATTGCGTGGGACCGGCAGGGCGGTCTCTGGGGGGAGCTTGCCGACGGCACCGCCGTGCTGCTCAACCGGGACGCGAAGCCGGCGAAGGAGCGTGCCCTGCCGTTGTCCGGAGCCGAGGCCCAGGCGCTGGCCAAGCTGGGGGAGAACGGGCGCGGGGTGGTCTGGATCTGGCCGTGGGATGCGTCCGCCACGTTCCAGGCGGTCCGCGTGCGCCGGGTCTCGGTCGACGCAGAGGCCGGGGTGGAGAAGGTCAAGGGGGCCGGGGCGCATGGGTCCGTGGCAGCAGGCGGGGCCGTGGGAGCAGGCGGGGCTGTGAGAGCAGGCGGGGCTGTGGGAGCAGGCGGGGCTGTGGGAGCAGGTGGGGCCGTTGGAGCCCATGGGTCCGTGGGAGCGGGCGGAGCTTCGGGAGCGGGCAAGGCTGCGGGGGCGGACGCACCGTGGCTCGGGTTCCTGCAGCCGCTGGCGCAGGATGTCTCGGGGCGGCTGGACGTGCTGGTGGAGCTGCTGTCCGGCAGGGAGGGGGAGCTGCGGGTCACCTCGGAGGTGCGGCGGCTGGATATGGAGGGGCGGTTAGTGGCGACGTTTCGCTTCCCCCCCTCCGCGGAGTGCCCCGTGCTCCGCCCGGCAGCGGTCGGTGATGACGGCACCCTCTGGGTGATGCGACCGCAGGCGGACGGGCTTGCTCTGTTCCGGGTCGATTCCGAGTCGTGGAGGGGCCGGATGGAGGTGCAGCCGTGAAGACGACACCGGCTCGAGCACCGGCTCCGACCGAGAAGATCCCGCACGCCGTCATCCCGCCATCACCCGGGCGTGTTTTCCGGACCACCGGCGTTGCAGCGACCGCCGCGCTGGCTGCCTCGGTCGTCCTGCTGTTCAGCGGGAGCGCACTGGCGATCGGGTCTGCTGCGATCCTCTCGCACGCCGCAGACTACGCGCAGCACACGTGGGTGATGAGTGTCAAGAACCAGAAGGGCTCGTGCACCTCGAGCTACAAGAGCGACTACACGCCGGGGGCCCAGAAGGGGGTCCCCTACGATTGGGGCGGATTCGACACCGTTGCCGAGTTCGACCAGAAGATCGCAGACGGCTACGGCGCAGGAAGCCACAGCTGGCACGGGATCCTTTCGTGCACCACGGGCGTGGATTGCTCGGGGTTCGTGAGCCGGTGCTGGGAGCTGTCCGAGAAGTACTCGACCTCGACGATCGGTGAAGTGAGCCACTCCATCGCCAAGAAGGACCTGGTCTCGGGGGATGCCTTCAACAAGAAGGGCTCGCACATCGTGCTGTGGGTGGGGACGGCCGGCGACGGCGGACCGATCTTCTACGAGGCCTCGGGGTCCGCGTCCAAGGTGCGGCTGAACAGCTCGGCATCGTGGAGCTACCTGAACGGGTACTCGCCGATCCGCTACAACGGATTCACCGTGGAGAGCGCCCCCGGGATGACCAACGGGACCGTCTCCAACCCGATCGTGATCTCGACGTTCCCGTCCCACCACGAAGCGGACTCGACGCAGAGCGCAAGTGACGTGTTCGACTCCTACTCGTGTGCGGCGGGTACCGGCGAGAAGGGGCCCGAGGTCGTCTACAAGGTGCAGGTCCCTTCGAACGGAACCCTGACCGCCGCGGTGTCCGACGGGACCGCCGTGGACGTAGACGTGCACCTGCTCAAGAGCGCTGCCTCGAACGCCTGCATCGCGAGGGGCGACAACAAGGTCACGGCGACCGTCGCTGCGGGCACCTACTGGCTCGTCGTGGACTCCTGGTCGGACGCGTCGGGGATCAGCTATGGGGGGAAGTACTCGCTCGACCTGACGCTCTCGACCGAGGCACCGCCCGCCCCACCGGGGGCCGGAACGTTCCAGAACCCGATCCTGATCGAGGCGTTCCCCTACCACGACGACCGGACCACGAGCGGCGCTGCCAGCGATGTGGCCGACAGCTACACATGCGCCCCGGAGAAGGGGGAGACGGGGCCCGAGGTGGTCTACCGGTTCACGGTCACCGTTCCCGGCACGGTCACGGTTTCGGTCGTGGACAAGACCGGGGTGGACATCGACCTGCACCTGCTCTGGGCAGCCGACCCCGCCGCGTGCCTGGTCCGTGCCGACAAGAAGATCGTGCAGGCGATCGATCCGGGGACCTACTGGCTGGTGGCGGACTCATGGAGCGACAGCTCCGGGAAGCAGTATGCCGGGGCCTATGCGCTCGATGTGGGCTTCTCTTCCACCACCCCGTGCACTCCGGCGTGTGCGGGGAAGCAGTGCGGCTGGAACGGGTGCTGGGGGTGGTGCGGCGTGTGCAAGTCGGGGCACCTGTGCCAGGACGGGTTGTGCGTGGCGAGCGACAGCTGCGGCGACGGTATCTGCGAGCCTGCCGCGGGCGAGAAGTGCAACACGTGCTTCCCGGATTGTCCCTGCGGCTGCGGGCAGACGTGCATCTCAGGCCTGTGCACGCTGACGGTCTGCATCGGCCGGGGCTGCGGGCCCGACGGATGCGGCGGTTACTGCGGCCAGTGTGCGGAGACGGAATACTGCGACAAGGGAGTGTGCACGCCGCTGGCCGGGACTCTGCCCAAGGTCATCACCTGCGAGGGAGACGAGTGCGAGTCGCCCGAGAACGAAGGGGACCGCTCTCCCCCTCCGGGCTGGGACGACGTGGAGGGGGACGGCAATGGGTCGTTCGTCGTGGAAGGCGAGCAGAGCAGCTCGTCCGGAGGCGGGTGCAATGCGGGAGGGCGTCCGGCCTCCCTGCTCATGCTGCTGCTTGCCCTCGGGCTGCTGCCCGCCATGAGGCGCCGGTCGCAGGTCCGTGCAGAGTGACCTGGGGCCTGTCCCACCGATCGGGACTCCAGCGTTCCACCAAGGCGGGTTCGGCGTCAGCACCTCGACCCTGAGGGCCGATGGGTGATTCGGTGTGGTCCGGGGACAGGCGATGCAGCGCGGGCCGTCAGCAACCGCTCTCCAGCTTGGGTGCTGACGGCATTGTCGCCGCAAGTCAGAAGGGAGTCAGTTTCGGCACTCCAATACCGAATGGCATTTCAGGGGCCGAAAGCTCGACCTCCCGGGCTCCACTTCGCGGACATCCAGGTTCCGTGCGGGTTGAACCCGACGATCCCTCCGGCTTCTCGCTCACATCGAGTGGCGGCAGCGTCTCGGCACGCGGGGCCGGGGAGCCGAGCGCCGGCTTGACACTCGCCCCTGCGCTGCGCGTAGCATGCAGGCACGGCCGAAGCGCCTCGGCCGATTGTTTTCGGGGAGGAACCATGAAGAGACTGTCGCTTGCGCAACAGAGCCTGCATGCAAGCCGGGTGGCCGCAGCTCTGCTGTGGTGCCTCGCAAGCATTGTGCCTGCTTCTTGCGGGACGAGCTCGGGGGACGGCACGCCCGATGTTCCGGTCGACTCGGTCCAGGGAGACGCTGTCCGGCCGTCGGACGTCCTTCCGGAGCTGGCCGACGCAAGCCAGCCGGACTCCCAGGGCACAGAGGTGCCCGTCTCCGACGCCCTGGAAGACGGTCGCGCCGACAAGGGAGGAGACGGCGGGGAAGGTGACGGCGCAGGATCCGACGGAAGTGGTGCCGACGGAGCATTGGCGGACGGGGGCGACACGGGGGCACTGCTCGATGTCGCTGACCCCTCGGACGGCAGTCTCGAGGTGCAGGATCAGCAGTCGGGTGAGGGCGGGGAAGGCGACGCCGGAGCCGACGTGTCGGTCTGTTCGCCCGGAACCTCCGTCTGCGTAGGTGAGGAAGTGCACCCATGCACCCCGGACGGCCAGGTCGGCCTCGAAGTGATTGAGACGTGCGATCCCGGCCTGGGGATGACCTGTGCCGAGGGCAAGTGCCAGAGCGCGTGCGAGCTGGCCCTGGTGAATCCCTCGAACCTGGGATGCGAGTTCTTTGCAGCCGACCTCGATCAGCAGGATGCGTTCAACGACCCGGCCAGTGCCCCTTGGGGGGTGGTCCTCTCCAACGCAGGCAAGGGGGCTGCCGTCGTGACCATCGAGATCAACGAGGCGCCGCCCGGCCAGCCGCTCCAGTTGAGCGAGGTCAAGAAGGTGACGGTTCAGCCGGGAACCGCGGAATCGGTGGTGCTGCCCACCCGGGAGCTGGATTGCGGCACCAAGCCCAACGACTACTACTCGCCGGGGACCTGCCTGTCATCCCGTGCGGTCCGAATCACGTCGTCCCTGCCGATAGCGGTCTACCAGTACAACGTCTTTGCCAACTCCTACTCCAACGACGCGTCTCTGCTGCTCCCGACCCACGCACTCGGAAGCAAGTACCGCGTGCTGGGCTGGGGAGCAGGGCATCCGATTCTGATCGAGGGGCCGGGAATTCCCTACATTCTGGACCGCTCCTACGTCACGGTGGTCGGGGTTCATCCGGACACTCAGGTGGTCGTCACGCCGAGCTGGCGGATTGCCGGCAATCCCCCGATCCAGGCCACCGAGCCGGGAGGGGAGATCTCGGTCAAGCTCGGCCCCTTCGACGTGCTGAATCTCGAGACTGCGAATGGCACGCTCCAGGACGCGGTGGAGACCATGGCCGATCTGAGCGGCACGTTGGTCCAGTCCACGAAGCCCGTGGCGGTGTTTGCCGGCGTAGAGTCCGCCGGTGTGCCCGGTGCCTTCAAGGTCCCGACGTTTCCCGGGTGGCAGCAGGAGGATAGCTGCTGCCTGGACCACCTCGAGGAACAGCTCTTCCCGGTCGAGGCGATTGGACTCAGCTACGTCGTGGCGCGAAGTCCCGTGCGCTCGACGTCCGGTTTCCGGGAGCCGGATGTCATACGCTTCGTCGGTGCGGAAAAGGCCGCCACGGTGAAGACGAGCCTGCCGGCCCCGTTCGACAGCTTCTCGCTGGCCCCCGGCGAGGTGAAGACCACCTGGGCGCAGAACAACTTCGTCGTGGAGGCCACAGCGCCTGTGCTCGTCGGCCAGCTCCTGGTCTCGGGTCAGTTCTGCCAGGGAGCCCAGATCGGCGACCCGTCTCTGACCCTGATGCCTTCGGTGGACCAGTTCCGCTCCGAGTACCTCGTCCAGATGCCCGCCGGCTGGAACGAGAGCTGGATCGTGCTGGCTACCGAGGTGGGGACTACGACCCTGATGGACGGCCTGCCCCCTGCCGGGTGCACCGTCGAGCCTGCCGGCCAGGCAGCCGATGTGGCCTATGAGTCGATCCGCTGCAAGGTGTCCGAGGGGGTGCACAGCCTGTCGGGCTCCAAGCCCTTCGGGGTGGTCGTGTACGGATATGGCACAGCAGGCTCGTACGCTTTTGCCGCTGGAGCCATGCTTCCCAAGTAGTGACGGCTCCGTCGCTGAGCTACTCCTTCCAGTCGCCCGCAGCGTCTTTTCCGCCGACCCGGGCATGTCGGAGCACGTGGAAGTGGCCCTGGGCATACTCCCGCTTGACCACTCCGATGCCGGGGGCGAACCACCAGGTTTCGTTGGCCTCCGGGGGCCCCTGGAGCCACCAGTCGAGGGTGGAGCCGCTGCCTGAGGCACGGTGGATCACGTAGTTGATCCGCACCGCGCTGAACCAGCCGACGTCGGTCCGCACCCGCTCGACGGTCAGGACCGTGGCCTCCGAGTTCAGGTACCCGTCGCTGGTGCAGTCGGTGCGCCACACCTTTCCGATGCGTACCGGGAAGTGCAGGCGGGGGATCGTGCAGGGGTTGAGGCGGAACACATTCCCGTAGTCCTGGACAGCGTCCTTCGTCACCAGCGTCCAGGCTTCGTTCGTTCCGTAGTTGCCCCTCTGCATCCAGATCGGGACCTGTTCCGCATTGACCTCCGTGGTCTTCCCGGTGGGCCAGGTGATCCAGGCCGTCTCCTCATCGCCGTTCTCCATGTAGAGCCAACGGTCGCCATCGCCGGCGGGGAAGAGCTCCGGCCCGAACTCCTGGCCGGCGCCCTCGGAGACCACCTCGATGGAGGTATCGAATGCCGTAGGGAACGACGGATCGCTGAACGCTTCGCAGGCCGCCAGGCCGGGCAGCAGAACAAGCAGCATGATTGGAAGTGAATGTCTCATGGCAGCACCTCGATCTGTACCGGCACTTCCCGGCCCCGCTCCACGATCACGTTCGAGCCCTCCGCAAATGGGCACTCGCTCACCAGCGGCACCTCGGTCACCCGGCTCAGGGAGAGCTTAGCCTCTCCCTCGAACGGAACGAGGAACGCGGCATCGAGCATCGCTTCGCCCGTGTCCGGAACGTCCAGCTCGAAGTACTGCGGCCCCGGAGTCTCGAACGACGGCACCGTGCTCTGGGCTGCAGTCCCGTGCAGCGCCAGCCGGACATTCTTGGTCGCACCACCATCCGGGACCGTCCATTGCACCGTCAGTGGCTGCAGCGGCGAGAGCGCAGCGTGCGGGGACGGAGCCAGGATCGCAACGTCCTGGAACACGGGCTTCTCGTCACGCCAGCTCTGGGTTAGCGCAGATGGCAGAGGGCCGTAGCGGCCAAGCAGCGTGACGGGCAACTCTACGGCAAAGGGCTCGGGCAGGCGCCAGATGGGACAGGCGGCGGGCGGAGCCGGGAAGCTCGCCGGATCGCAGACGTAGTTGCCCATCAGGAACTCCGGCGGCTCGACCTCGGCAAAGACGGACTCGGTCACCTTGTCTTTGCCCGAGTTGTCGAGGCTCACCCAGCGGCTGTCGTGGCCAGTCACCCGGTTCACGTCACTGCCGCAGCAGGCTCCGGCATCGGCGGGGCAATCGTGGACCTCGCCGGGCAAGTCGATCTCGAGGCTGAGGGCGGACTGCATGTAGGCCCACCCCAGATGCCGGTCCGAGGATGAGGTCTCGACCTGCGGAGGCAGGCAGCCCGAGGTGATCACCGTATCGGACGTCTCGCTCAAGGAGTAGCTCCACCCCGGGCCACCGTAGCTGTATTGGATGGACCCTTCAAGATGGGTCAGGATGGGCGGCGGGTTGGCCCAGTTGGCCAGCTCCCCCTCGAGCGAGCCGAAGTCCCCATCGATCTCGAGCGTGATGTTGTCCGTGCAGACGAGCCCCTTCTCGTGGACGTCGACCTGGGTGATGGTCACCGTTCCGGCCACCATGACGTGCTGCTCCGGGACCAGGTTCCCCTTGCGCAGATAGATCAGCTCGAGGCCGGGCCCGAAGACCCGCCCCAGGAACAGGGGCGGCTGGAGCGTGAAGCTGAAGTTTGTCTCGATGCCGCGCACGTAGCTGCTGGCCTGGGGAGACTCGAAGCAGGTGAACACCACTTCGTGACAGCCATACGACTCAGCCGAGCACATCCACTTGTCCACCGAGTTGATCGGGTTGAGCGCGTTGACGTTGCCGTAATCCTCGACCGACAGATTCATCTCGCCGTCGCATGGGTCTATGGCATCGATGCAGGAAGTCAGAAGTGGCATGGCACACAGGAGCAGGAGCGCGGTGCCCTGCAGTCGCCTCAGGCGCAGGACTCCAGACATGATTCCGGTCCGCCGCAGGCGCAGGACTCCCAGCGCGAGGCCGAGGGCCAGCAGCAGGATCATCCCTCGCGACGGGGTGGTACCGTCGTTCCGGGCGCCCGACATCGTCGTGCTGCCTGCCATGGAGCATCCGCCGGTGTCGGTGCTCCCGCCGGTGCCGTGGAGAATGACGGTCACGATCGGCCGTGCTGGATCGCTCGTGCCCATGTAGAGCTGTGCGCCGCGCGAGCCGTTTCCGGCCGGGGTGTGGACGAGCCGGATCACGCACTGCTCCCCCGGCTCGAGCTTCGCATCGTCGCAGTCCTGGTAGAGGATCTCGAACTCCCCTTCCTTGTATTCCTCTCCCTCTCCGGGCCAACCCTCGAACTGCACCGCCCACAGCTCGAGGATGCCGGTCCCCGTGTTGGAGACATTCACATCCACCGGGGCGGAGCGCTCTCCGACCCCGTTGGTCCCGAACTCGACGATCTCGGGGGACACCGAGACGGTCGGTCCCTCGGAGGCCACCTCTCCCCCTTCCACCACGTCGGGCTCATCGGTCGGCTCGACCGGCTCCCCGGCTCCGATTCCGTACATCCCGACGGGCACGGGGGGCAGCGGCTCAAGCGTCGTCACGAGCAATGTGGCTGCCCGGACCCCGGCCGCGTCGGGTCTGAACGTCACGTACACCTTGCACTCGTCGTTCGGTTGGAGCGTCGTATTGGAGCAGCCATTCGAATCGATGCGGAACTCCTCTGCCAGCATCCCCTGGAGCTCGACGGACTTGACGGTCAGGGCCGCAGTTCCCCCGTTGACGGCCGTCAGAGGCAAGCTCTCCGAGTCGCCTCCCGGAGCCACTTTTCCGAACGCCAGGAGGTCGGGCTTCACGGCAAGCGCTGGAGCGTTGGGAACGAAGGTGACGGTCACCACGCTATCCTTGCCCACATCGAGCTGGCAGGAGGCTTCCGACGGCATGCAGCCGACAAACGAGCTCAGTCCGAACCCCTCGGCAGCCTCGGCCTGCAGCGTCACCTGCATCGGTCCCGGCCACGTCTCGGTGCAATCGCCGGGGCACGAGATGCCCTCTCCCGTGACCGTTCCCCCTTCGGGTGGAGACACGACCACCGTGAGGGAGCGCTGGAATGCCTGTGCGTTGCCGGTAAGCGCCACCGTCAGCTCGGCCGGGAGAAGCCCGGTGGTCGGGATGACGAGCGAGCCGGATTTGTCTCCGCCCGATCCGGGAGAAAAGACCACGCTCACGGTACAGCTCGAACCCGGGGGCAGGGCGGTCTTGCTGCACGCGTCATCCTTCAGGGCGAAGTCCGCGGCATCGGCCCCCTGAATGGTCAGCTCACCGAGGTCTGCGAGGGCATCCCCTTCGTTGTGGATCTCGACGAGCTGGGCCTCGGAAGTCTGCCCCTCCTCCACCGTGCCGAAAGCGAGCTCCAGTGGGTCGGCAACGAGGACCGGCGCAAGCGTCTTGAAGTGAGCGACCACCTGCCGATCCCCGGTCATGGTGACGTCGCACTTGGGGCCTTTGGCGGCATCGCAGCCTTCCCACGAGACGAACCCGTTGCCGTCCCCCGGCGCGGCCTGGAGGGAGACGGCCGTGTCCGGGTCGAAAGCCTGGTCACAGTCATCGGGGCACCAGATCCCGGGGCCGTTGACCAGCCCGAGGCCCGCGGGGTCGGCCAGGACCGACAGCACGTGCTGAGGGCCTGCCTGCGCCGTGACTCCCACCGGCACGAGCGGTGCCGCGGCGTCGTCCGACTGGATCATCACGGCAGCGAACTTCGGCCCACCCGACGATGCGTACAGCCCCACGGCCAGCTCGCACGACTGACCGGCAGCAAGGGTGAACGGGGTCCCCGCCTCGAGGCAGCCGGTCTCGGGCAGCTCGAGCTGCTCCGCGTGCTGGCCAGCGAGGAACACCTTGTCGACGGTGAGCGGCGCAGCCGAGGTGTTCTCGAGCAGCACCGTTCCCTGGGAGAATTCCCCGATGCCCACGTCGCCCAGGTCCAGCGCGTCGGGAGCGACGGACAGGGCCGCCGGTGCGGCCAGGCCCGACTTGGGGTAGGGAGGCGTCCCCGGAACCGAGGGGGAGACGAAGGAGGCCCACGGCAGCAGCACAGTCTTTCCGGCTGAATACTGGTTCGTGAGGGTGAATGCCAGCCGGCCCCCTTCCGGAATCACGAGCCAGGCCGGGGCCAGCGTGCCCGTGGAGATGTTCTCGGCCGCAGCCGGGTCGAACGCCTGCGCCGGGCCGTCGGGGCCGAACCGGAACTCGCCGTCGGGATCGACCCAGCCCATGCGGGCAAGGTATCCGCCAGGCTTTTCCCCCTTGATCTGGAACTGCATGTGCCAGGTCCAGGCCGTCCCCTCGGAGGGCTCCCCGGCCGGAAACACGAGCAGCTCCTCTGCCGGCTCCTTGGCTGCGAATACGGCCGTCTGCGAGGGCAACAGGACGATGTTGCCGGCACCCAGGCCTTCAAGACCATCGGCCGTGAGGGCCGATGCCGCAGGGTACAGAAGCCCATCAGGCGCAAGGAGCCACGCCAGCGGCTCATACTGGGAAAGGGGCTGGGTCAGTGGGTGGGAATCACCCTGTCCGTCGGTGACCACGGGCAGTGCCGTGTCGCCGATTCCGTCTCCCGCGATTCCCGTTCCGCTGCCATCGTCGCTGCCGCTGTAGAGGCCGCCGTAGAAGCTCCCGGGCAGCCCCTTGAACGTATTGCCGGCAACGCGCCAGGCGACCTCCATGGGGGTCGTCCATGTGTTGACCTTGTCCTTGGCCGCGACCGGTCCTCCACCGTTGTCCGAGAGGTCATTGAAGAACAGGAAGTTGCCGCCGGAAAGGAAGGAGAAGGCCGCTCCGGCATTGCCGCTGATGACGTTGCCCGCGACGAGGCACTGGCTGCATTGCAGCTTGAGCGCATCCCCCTTTCCGCCACTGACGGTGTTGCCCAGCAGGAACGCCGCCGAATACGGGCTGGGAAGGCTGGGGGTGACCGCGATGCCCGCGCCCGTAAACCCCGTCACCACGTTGCCGGCGATGAGCCCGTAAGCACCGTCCTTCATGGTGATCCCGGACGCACAGTCGACCAGTTCGTTGCCCGTCAGCACGTGCCCGGTTCCGAGCACCAGCAGCCCCGTGTCTGAGACACCCGACACCTGGTTTCCGGAGACGACATGGTCAGTCGAGCCGTTCGACAGGATGATGCCGTACAGACCGGGCTCTCCGGCCTGGCCGTGGATGGTGCACCCCTCGACGCGTCCGCCCGTGGTGAACGACTCGAACTTCACGGCACCGCCGCTCTTGTGGGGCACGATGTCGAGCCTCGAGACGACCACGTCGTCGGCCCACACCTGGATGGTGGTCGGCCCGCCGGTGGGGGTGATCATGGGAGGCGAATCGTCGTCGTCGAACCGTTGAAGCACCAGACCGGGCAGGGTCTCGGAGATGCTGATGGTCTCCTTGAAGTCCGGGGTGGCGGCATCGCCGTCGTCCAGGAGGACGACGTGATCCCCGGCTGCAGCGTTCTCGAGCGCGAAGCCCACGCTTCGCCACGGTGACTCCAGCGTCCCCTTGCCCGTGCCGTCCTCTCCCGTCGGGCTCACGTACCAGTCTGCCGCCCTTGCCGACGGCATGGCCAGGAAGAGCGCTAACCAAGCCATATAGAGTCTCATCTTGCCCTCCGAGATATCCTGCAAATGGTCAAGAGTCGGGTGTGCTCAGCGTCTTTCCACGTCCGTCGACCGGAAACTGAGCGAGCCGTCTGCAACGCACCCTCACGCTATCTTGTGCCACGACGAGATGCGGTCGGCAAGCACCGGGATGCGCCAATTGACACTTCTGCCACTGGTGAGGTAGTAGTAGGGCCAGATCCCATGGGGGTTTGCATGCGAAAGAGACCGTTTGGCGTTGCGGGGTGGCTCGTACTCTTCGGGTTGGCGCAGCTGCTTCCTGCCTGCTGGCCGGAGGGCGGCTCCGGGGGCGGCGGAGGGGACGGGGGCAAGGCCGGCATCGGCCCGCCGGGGACGATCATCTGGGGGCAGGGCAAGCTCCGCAAGGACGACGGCAAGGTCTGGTTTCTGGACCCTCGCCACGGCGAGGTCGGGGAGTGGTGGCTCATTCCGGGGTATGCCATGTCCGTTCCGGAGACCGGCAACCTGCTCCTGGTAACCCGCATCTACCAGTACAACGGTTCGCCCGTATTTGCGGCCACGGCCTTCACGCTGAAGCCGGGCGGGCAGTTCCAGGAGTTCTGGGCCTTCGAGGACGTGAACTTCACCACCGCGGCATTCGCGCCAGACGGGCACCGCTTCGTCACGCGGGATTCCATCAACTTCAAGTGGCACGTGCTGGACGTGTTCAGCAACTTCCACATGATCCTGGAAGCCCAGACCAAGGGGGGAACGCCGGTGTGGGCCCCGGACGGCGACAGCGTGGTGGTTGCGGACGCGTACCTCTGGAAGCTCACGGTCGATGAAGACCAGCAGCGCTGCCCGCTGGCCGAGGACCCGGACGGGAAGTTCACCCGGGCCTTCTCGTTCTCGCCGACCGGAGAATGGCTGGCCTGGAGCGTCACGACCAAGCCGCCCGAAGGGGAAGTGCGGAAGTTCCTCGGGTACCGGTTCCTCCACGTCCCGACGTGTACGGCGGTGAATCCGGCGCTGGCGGATATGAGCCACCCGGGGTTCCTGGTGAACGAGGAAGGGGGGCTGCCCCTGGCCCAGGCCGAGCCCGCTTCTGCGGCACCGCTGTGGGCTCCGGATGGTCGACATCTGCTGTTGGGGGAGCGCCTGCCCGTGCTGTCCGACGACGGCAAGTGCCTGGCCACCTCGCCGGCTCCGTTGCAGTGGATGGCGGTGGCTGACTCGGCCATGGCCGGGCAGGAGGTCTCGACAAAGCTCGAGTGGACCACCAAGCTGGCGGGCGACCAGTGCCTTTCGTGGCGTATCCTGGGCTTTGCCCCCGACGGCAAGTCCGCGCTCCTCGGGGTGCATCGGTTCGAGGGCGGCTCGGCGATCCACTGGCTGGGCCGAGAGATTCTGAGCATCCCGCTGGACGGTTCGGCTCCGACTTCGCTGGCCGTCGCAAGCTCCGGCCTGGAGCCTGACGACGGGGAGTTCGCCGCTCATTCCCTGTCGTGGCAGACGGGCCACCTGGTGCTCAAGGGCCCACCGGGACGTTTCGCCCGCCTGGAGCCGGTCTCGGGCGAGATCGCCTTCTTCGATGCCGAAGGGGTATCGCCGGACGGCTCGTCCTACCTGACCAGCGACTGGACAATCCGGGACATCTACGGCACGGAGCTGCTGGCCCTGCCGGCCATGTCCCAGGAGCTCGTCGACCACATGGCGGGCGAATCGGCTCCCTACTCCGTGGACCGGTGGAGGTAGACCATGAGCACAATGATCCGACGATCCGCTCTGCAAGCCGGGATCTGGCTGTTGTGCATCGGCTTTCCCGCCATTCTTCTGGCCGACATGGCACCTCCTGCGGTGTCGTACCCGGCCCGCTTCATTTCCCACGTGACTCCGTCACTGCTGGGCCCTGGTGCGCTGTTCACCGTGCGCGGCGAAGGCTTCGGCACCAGCGGGAGCCAGATTGAGATTGGAGGAGCGCCCTGCGAGGTCGTTTCCTGGACCAACACGGCCGTCGTGGCCAGGGCCCCCGATGTCCCGGTGTCCGGTGCGGTCACGCTGACCAGTGGTCATCCCATCGAGGTCTCAGCGCTGTACGTGCCGTGCACCATCGTGTCGTGGGAGCAGGGGGTCATCGAAGCCAGGACTCCCGAATCGCTGGAAGGGGGCAAGATCATCTCCATCTACGCGGGGAAGGATCCCAAGGTGCGCTACGGGCAGGACTGGTGCGGAATCGAGGATCGCGGGGATCTGTTCTTCGATGTCGACTGCAACCCGCTGGCCGGCGAAGAGTTCCCCATCCGCATCGACTTCCTGACGGAACGGGACGGTCTCGGGCAGCCCAAGGAGGGATGGGAGAGGGAGATTTCAAGCCCTCTGCCGGTCACGGTGCTTGCCGCTGCCGACGACCCGATGCCGATCGTCGAGGACGTGGACGGGATCCTCATGGGGCAGGCCAAGCCGGGCCAGGAGCTCACGGTCCGCGGGGGCGGATTCGGAACCGAGCCGGGCCAGGTGCTCCTCGGGTGGAACCAGGCGCCGGATGCCAAGGAGTGGAATGCCGCTGCCATGGCCGCAGAGGTGACCTCCTGGTCCGACGACGAAGTCCGGTTCCTCGTCCCGGACTGGTGCCTCGGGCAGACCCAGAAGGCGGTGCTGCGCATCGGTGCCATGCACGTGCCGACGAACAAGAGCTTCAAGTGCATCGAGGTCGAGTAGCCTCAACAGCCCGCCTGAAGGGGGTAACCATGAAGTCCCGCAGCAGTCTTCGATCGACGCGTGCAGCGATCCTGGTGCTCGCTTCAGTCCTCGTGGCCGGTGGCGGCCTGTGGACATGGGGCTGCAACTGGGTGGAGCAGGAGAAGGCTCCCCCTGCGCCGAGGCAGGGGCCAGGTATCCACGCCGAGGCTGTCAGCGACACCGCGATTCGCGTCTCGGTGGAGGGCGTGTATTGGGAACCGCTCGAGATCCACATCCTCCGGATGGCGGCGGACGAAGCCGCATTCACGGAAATGAAGGTGGCCTACTGGGAGGGAAACGGGCAGACGACGGTCGAGTGGCTCGACGAGGGGCTCAAGCCTTCGACCCGCTATTTCTACAAGGGCTACCTCCTGGAAGGCGATCGGCAGGGCGAGATGTCCACCGTCGCGGAGGTAGATACCCTGGCTCCACGGCCCAAGGCCGTCTGGAACACAGCCACCATGACCCTGTGCAAGACCAAGCCGTCGGAAGTCCCCAACTGCGGCATGCCGGACGGTTCCATCAACCTGGCCTTCGACTCGAAGGGGCAGGGGCACGCTGCGTTCATGATGAGCGGAGTGCGCTATGCGCGCTACACCGGGAACGACTGGCTCGTGGAAACTCCGCCCACCCCCAGCGTCCAGTGGCTGGAGGACTGCGCCATTGCCGTGGACTCGCAGGACCGACCTCACATCGTGTATGTCGGGAAGACGAACGATTTCCGGAAACACTTCGGGCACACATGGCTGGAAGGGGGAGTGTGGAAGGACGAGAAGGTCGAGACGGTGAGGGGGGCCGGGGGCCAGATGGCCATGTCCATCGACTCCGAGGATCGCATCCACGTGGTGTTCGCTTCCGGAGAGCCCAAGACCGGTGACCTTCAGGCAGGTCTCTACTACAACCGCATGGGGCCTGACGGGTGGGTCGAGTCGCTCATCCCCCAGGAGGACCTCCACCCGGACAGCCGGATCGGCATGGCCGTGGATTCCAAGGGCAGGCCGCACGTGGTCTGCATCGCTCCGGAAGCCCTCCGGCACCACACGAGGGCCGACGACGATTCCCCGTGGGTGACCGAGCAGGTGGACTTCAAATCCTCCCGTGACCCGGACATCGCCGTCGATCTGCTGGACGGGCTGCACATCGCCTACGAGAGGGCGGATACGGATGAGCTGGTGCACGCGTACCGGCCCGCCGGCGAATCCAAGTGGATCCAGAAGACCGTGTTCGACGGGACGGGCTGGAATCGTGCCCATACGCGAATCGCAGCGGATTCCAAAGGGCGCATCCACATTGCGCACGGCAGCGGGTATGCCGTGCTGGAGGATGATCAGTGGACCCTGGAGCCCCTTCCCCACGGCCGCGAGACGATCCAGATGGCGCTGGCCATCGACCCGGACGACCGGGCACACCTGCTGTACCACGGCGAGCCGCTGGAATCTCTCGAGAGCGGGCCGGGGGGAACCACCTACTCTACGTTCAAGCATCTTCCCATCCACGCCATCCGGGAAGAGGGATTCGCCCCGCTGGAGGACGTGATGCTGGGCAACAGCGACGGCAATACGCTCGACGACTGTGCGTTCCTGGATACCGATTCCGAGGGACGAATCCACATCGTCGGCAAGGCCTTCTATCGGCTGAAGGTGGGAGATCTGTTCTACCGATATTGGCTCCCGGACGGTGTGCCCCTGGTGGACGATTTCCCCGAGGCAGCCGGTGCCGAGGCTCCTCCCTGGCCCATCGCATTGTTCCACGACGAGGATCTGTACCGTTTCGATGGCCAGGACTGGACCTTCATGGACCTGCGGAAGAACCCGCTCGACGCGGATGGCAGCGACCTTGCCGACGGTGGCGGCGGCTGGGTCGTGGACAGCGGCCCGGACGGCATGCCTCACGTGTTCTACTTCGATTCGAGCAACCGTCCCCGCCATGCCTGGCAGGCGGTCCTCCTGGAGCTTGAGCACGAACCGGTGAGTGACACGAAGGGCGGAGGGGGAAGCCTCGTTGTGGCGCCCGATGGCACGTTGCACGTGGCCTGGATGGGGCTGGACGGCGACGGGATCTTCTATGCGTCGAAGAAGGCGGGGGGCGGCTGGAAGCAGGAAACCGTCGATCAGCCGGATGTGGAGCGGTTCGCAGGCACGACCGACCTGGCGCTGGACTCGAAGGGCCGTCCGGGCATCGTGTACGCTCCGTGTGTGCACCCCGAGCCGGGCTACTGCGGCTCTCCCGACTCGCTCAGACTGGCCCGCCGGATCGACGGTACTTGGATCACCGAGACGGTCGACGGCCGGGCCGAGACCGGCGAGTTTGCCTCGCTCACCTTCGGTCCGGACGATGCCCCGCACATCACCTGGCACGATGCGACCCTCAACGGCCTCCGCTATGGCCACAGGGAAAAGGACCGCTGGGTCATCGAGGACATCAACACCTATGCCCTGAACGGCAATCGCCAGTATGCGGGGAGGCTGTCCGACGTCGTGGTGTCTCCGGACGGCCGCGTCCAGATCTTCCGAGGAATCTCGGGGAAGGACGGATATGCCGACATTCCGAAGAGCCTGTACATGGGCGTGCGGCGGTAGGGCCCGCACGGAGTGCGACACCCCTGGACTGTCCCGCTGTGTTGAGGCACCATCGAGTCGCGATCTGGCGAAGGGGGGACCATGTCGACACGGTATGCAGGAATGCTCGGTGCCCTGATGGGGGTGCTGGTGCTTGCCGCCTGCGGGGGGCAGGGCGGTGGCACCGGAGAAGTGCGACCGGACGAAGACCTGCGTTTCGTGCCCTCGCCGGAAGACTCGATGGAAGACGGGGCGGTCCTCGAGCCTCCTGGCGATGTTCCGGACGTTCATGTCCAGGCGGACTCCGGGGATGCGGCGGCCGATGAGTGGACCGGGCCGGATGGAGAGGCCGACTGTGTCGACCTCTGCCAGGCGGATTCCGGTTGCGAGCTGCCGTGCGGGGAGCCGATGACCGATCAGTGCAGCGGTTCGGAGGATGAGTGCGACGTCGCGACCGACGAGGGGGCTCAGACCTCGGATCTGGACGGAGACCCGGGCAACCTCGACGACGGGGACGCCGACGGCGTGCCCGATGCCGTGGACAACTGTCCGTTCGTGGCCAATCCGGACCAGGCCGATTTCGACCAGGACCAGGTCGGCGACAAGTGCGACCCGGACGATGACAACGACACCACACCCGACGCGCAGGACTGCGCCCCGCTGGACCCGGCGATCCACCCGGGAGCCGCCGAGGTGTGCGACGGCATCGACAACGACTGCGATGTCGAGTTGGATGAGGAGATGACCGACTATGACTGCGGTACGCCCAAGATCGTCTCCGAGCCGGTCACGAGCCTCGACCTTGCCCAGGAGCTGGGAAGCCAGTTCAACCTGGGCGAGGCCTTCATCTCGTCCTCGCGGACCGACGAAATCCGGGTCTATGATGCGGAAACCCTGACGTTCCTGCAGTCCTTCACCCATCCCAAGTTCAGTGAAGTCGACTCCCCGAGCTACACCTACGGTCCCAACGGGATGGCATTCAACGACCGGCGGAATCTCGTCGTGGCCGCCTACGGTGCGTTCGTCGAGTTCAGCAGCTACGGGGTCGAGTACGCGGTCTATCCCAAGGAGGTCTCGGAGGCCACCGAGAACATCGCGTTCGACAACAAGGGCAACCTGTACACCACGACGGCCACGGGGGGCTCGGACAAGCTCAACCAGTACCGGGCCATCGACTACAAGTACCAGATGACCATCGACCTTCCCGCCGGAGCAGGGCAGCTCACCGGGATCACGTTCGACTACTACTACCGTCTGTTCCTTGCCAGCCAGTCGGACAACAAGATCCACGTCTTCGAGTTCGACTCCGACTTCACCACGTTCAAGTGGATCAAGGCATTGGACGGAACGGGGAATCCCGCCAGCTTCGAAGGCATCCGGATCGCCCCCAACGGAGAGGTGCTCGCCGCGGCGGGAGACATCGTGCGGTACGACTACTGGACCGGTGTCAAGCTGGGGTCGTTCGATGCGCCCGACGACTACTTCCCGGTACCGCTCACGGTCGACAACTGGGGGCGCATCTACACGTCCGACTACGAGAACGGTTCGGGGACTCTTCCCGCAGACATCTATCGCTTCTCGTCGGATGGTGCGGACGTCCTCTCCGCCAACGACCCGGGGCTTTTCGGACCATTCGGGCTGGCGATTTCCGGGACGGTGCTGCCGGGTGACAAGCCGGTTCTGTTCACCTACCAGGTCGAGGCCATCGACATCACCGGCGATGCCCTGGTCTACACGTTGCTCAAGGGGCCGGACGGCATGTTCATCGACGCGGGCACGGGGCTCATCCACTGGTACATCACCTGTGCCCAGCTCGGAAGTCATCCGGTCAGCGTGAAGGTCGAGGACCCGGCGGGGAACTTCGACATCCAGGAGTTCGTGCTCGTCGTCAAGTAGCCCCCGGATTCCCGGAACGGCACTGAGTCGCCCCGTACCGTGGAGATGAACATGAGAACGGTCGCCCTGTCGCTCCTGCTGACTCTTGCCACGCTGCCGGCTGGTAGTCGGGACGGGAGCGGGGAGGGGCGATCCGCCGGCAGCATCGAGTGGCGTGCGCTGCCGGGCGAATCACCGTCTTGGTTCAATCAAGACGCGCCCCCGGCTGACTTGGCGTTGTTGAGATACCGGCCCAAGGCGGCCTTGACCCCGTCGCACTGCTTCTTGAATTCAGTGTTGTCCGGTGCGCAGGATGAGAGCTTGTCCAGCGCCTCGATTCCCTTGCCGATGAGGGCCGCCCGCTCCGCGGGATCGGCAATCGAAAGGGCCATGAGGAGCGACCGGACCTCGGCGAGGAGCCTGTCCGCACAGACGGAGTCGTCGGCATAAGCCTCGAGCACGACCGGCCGGGCGACCGGAGCCACCAGAGGAGCTGCGGTTCCGCCTTCTTTGAAATGGAGCTGCAGCCGGGTCATCACGAACCCGTCCATGAGCATCGACTCCACCGACATCCGGGGAAGCAGGGCCGCAAACGAAGCGGCGTTCGGCTCCAGGGGCCTGAGATAGTCGGCCAGCAGGCTCGGATTCAGCTCTGCCAGAGCCGCGACGCCGGGCCGGGGCGCCCCGGAGATGTCGAACGCCTTCTCGGGCTGCGTCTTGAAGCCGGCAAACACCCACAGGCCGTCGGCGGTCTCCTGGTGCGACAGGGGGATTTCCACTCCAAGCGCGATTCCCGCCAGCCTGGCAGCTTCCTGCAGGCGACCGAGGTCCGTGCCTTTCGGGTAGAAGGCAGCCAGCGCCACTCCGGGTAGCGGACCGCCGTCGTCGGCCGCGACCACGGCGGCAGACAGGCTGCGGGGCAGGAGATCCTGGACCGTGCCGGTCAGGGGGAGCGCCAGGGGAGTCCGGGCCAGGATCGAGGGCACGATCTGCCAGGAGAAAAGCCCAGCGTGAAGGAGACAGAAATGCCCGCACTCCTGCACCAGCCGGATTGCCTCCAGGTGAGAGGAGGGCTCCTCCCCCGCCAGCAGGGGGGGCCGTTTGGCATCACGAAGTGCGGTGCCCAGATCCAGGGCAGTGGAGAACCGGGCCCCGGCCGGCTTTCCCGCCGCCGCTGCCATGGGCCATCCAGTCCCTGCCGCCAGCCCCGAAAGCCGCTTCCCTTCCGCAGTCAGCTCGACGATTCCCGTCACCGTGATGGACTCTCCCGGCACCAGCCCGAATGCCACCAGGTCGACTGCGGCAAACGCCGGCGACATCAGCCCCCACCCGGAGAGCATCTCAGCCGTCCCCCGGCCTGCCAGCGTCTCGCGCATCTCGGGACTGGCCATGGGGATCACGTCGGCGATGACACGGGCGGTCACTTGGGCCGCAAAGGAGCGAAACATGCTTCCACGAAGCAGCACGGCGGCAAGCTGTCCCGGAGCCACTGCCTGGCGGACGGCGGGCGTCAGGACGAGCTCGCTGCGATCGAGACGGAGCAGCGCTTCGATATCGGGGGCGGGGATGTTCCCGGCTGCCATGGATTCCGTCACCGACGGGGCGGCCAGCAGTTCGATCCGAACCCGCCCGGACTCCGGGACGATCACCACGACGTCCATGTTCGGGGTGTGGAGAAGCACCGCATCCTTGGGAAGTGCCACCCCCGAGGCCCCGGCGCTCATTCCGGTCTTGACCAGCAGCGCCTGGAGCTCGGCGGTCAGCTTCACGGCATCGGTCGCGGGGACAAGAATCCGGTGACGCAGACCGGGTACCGACCGGTCCTTCAGCGACAGGGACAGGGAGAGAACCTCGGCCGGGGACGAGAACAGCGGGTCGACTCCCCCCAGAGCCAGCAGAATCGGCTTGTCGGTATCCCACCCCTCGAGCTTGTCGGGGAGCTCGAGCCCCAGCAGGGCGGCCAGCGCAGCAAGCGGCGTCGAGCCGGGCCTCAGGGCTTCCCGGACCCCCTGCTTGAGGGGCAGAGCATCGACCACCGGAGCCACCAGGCTCACGGCATCCTTCCATCGGGCGGGCCATACCAGGACGGCAGCCAGATGCCGTGGACCCGCCTCTTTCAGCAGCTCGAAGGCGGCCTTCTCTTCCGGGGTGAGGGTCGACTCCGGATCGACCTCGGGGGCTGGCTTCCCCTCGACCGGACCGGCTGGCCCGGGGCCGCCGCCCTGAGTCGCTCCTCCCGGTCCTGGCGCCTCCTGAGTCGTTCCGGCAGGGGCCGCCGGCGGTTCCGACTTGCACGAGCACGCGAGGCACACGGCCAGCACCAACATCCATCCACGCATACGTCCACCTCCGCAAGAAGAGTGTTTCCCAGGGAACCGACAATGAGCAGCGCTCACAGGCCACAATACAGCGGGCCCGCGACCATTGCCAGAAGGATTCGGAGGAGGGTCGAGCCCTGGGGATTGCGTCGGCAGCGGCGTTCTGCAACAATGCGACGTCGGTGAGCCCGGCGCCCCGGCAGGGAGTCGAACGATGAGCCGTAAGTCAGCAGGAATGTGGGGGTTCGGTGTACCCGCGATCACTGCGGCCGCGTTTCTCGTCTCGCACCAGACCTTTGCCCTTCCGTCCGTGATTGCGCTGGTGGTCGGGCTGGTCGGCCTGTCCTGCTATTTCCCCGGGCTCCTGGTCATCTCTTTCCGGTCGGGCCGGCTGACCGGGTTGGCCGGGAAGATCGCTCTTGCCGGCGTGTCCACGTTCCTGGCCCTCCTGGTTGCCGTGCTGGTCCTGGCCGGGATGCGGGGAGAGTTCTTCCGGGACCCGGCGGATCGGACCGCGAACCTGGAGCCTCATCCCACGCTGGGGCACGCCCCGACCATGACACCGTGGGCCGAGGCCGCGGGGCTGAAGCTCGAGGACACGGTGGGCCAGAACCTCGAGACCGTCGACCCGCAGCGGGAGCAAGTCGTCGTCATCGGGGACTCGGTCCTCTACGGCTGGGGAGTCGAGAAGGCCGAGTCGGCCGTCAGCCTCCTGGCGGCCGCGGTCCGGGATTTCCAGGTGATGAACTTCTCGGTTTCGGGATACTCGCCGACCCAGTATCTCCTGTACCTCCGGGAGCACCTGGGCAAGACCCGCCCCAAGGTCGTCGTGGTCGGGATCTACTCGGGCAACGACTACGCCTCGTCGGGAGTGACCAACTGGAACGGCCACGCCACCGTGATGTTCGTCCCGGACGGCGACGATCTTCGTCTCTGGCGCGAGTACACGCCGCGCTTCAACTGCATCGACTTCCTGTCCTCCAGCGTGCTCTTCTACCGGTACCTGTGGAGCTGGCCCGAGCTTGCCGGCGGCCTGCTCGACCTGGTCTGCAACGCCGCCCACCTCGAGGAACCGGTCCTCGAGGAGGTGGTCCGGCGTATTCTCCGCAAGATCGACGAGCTCGTGCGCTCCCACGGCGCCCGCCTCCTCTACGTGCTGCTTCCCGATGCCAACGATTTCATGCCGGACGGTCGGTACGTGCGGGAGCTGTCCAGGTACAGGAACCTCGAGAAGCTGCTGAAGGAGGGGGGCTACGAGGTGCTCTGGATTTTCGACGAGATCCGGGCCTCCGGAATCCCGCCGGAGAGCCTCTACATCCCGGGCGATTCGGCCCACTTCAACGTCGCGGGAAACCGCTTTCTGGCCGACGTTCTCGGGCGGGTGCTCGCGCACCGCTTTGCCATCCGATAGAGCGAGGAGCGCGCTCTCAACCCGGAGCGTCGCACCGGGACGATCGACGAGCCGCTACTCGTCGGATGCCTCCAGCTTCATTCCGCCCGGGTACCCATACGCCGTGACTCCGCCGTAACCGTAGACCATGAGGCCGAACGGCTCGTCGGCCTCGAAGGAGTGGGAGCCAGTCGCTACCTCGTGGTATGCAAACTCCCAGGTTCCGTCGCCGAGAGGCTCGAAGCTGCCGTCCGGGATTGCCGCCCCGTCGACGGTCACGGGCACGCCGGCCGGGCGAATCACGGTGGTCCAGTTGGTCCCGTAGCCGTCTCCGGTCCGGATGACGTATTCGTCCCGGTACTGGCTGCTGGGCGGCAGGATCATCATGGAAGGATCGCCCGTTCCGGGGGACCCGCCGATGGGCTGCGTCTGTCCCTGGCTCATCAGGAATTGGACGACCTCGATCTTCCCTGTTGCCTGGAGGATGAAGCTGTCGGTCGTCTCGACCCGCACGCTGTCCCCCGGCTTTTCCAGCGTCTTCCCGTTCAGGCCCTCGAGGGGTGGGATGGTCGTGAGCTGGATGCCGGGCTCTCCGGCCACCACGACGAAGCGATCCGCCTCGGAGCCGCGGGGCTTGGACTTCACGCACAGTGCCTCGGTCCCCCAGGTCTCTACCGGCATGAGCTGCTCTTCCATGTGCTCCGTGCAGCATGTATCCCAGACGTCCGGGATCTGGAGCTTGAGCGCCTCCTGGATTCCGGCGACCTGGTGGCCGGAAAACACGGCGATCGGCTGGTCAGCCTGGATGCGGGTACCGGTCAGGTCCGCCGGGATCTTCCCGGGCGTGACGACCTCCGTCTCGGCATACTGCTCCAGGTTGAGCACGTCAAAGGGCTGGAGCGTGAACACGTAGGTCTTGCCGGGAGGGAGCACCGGCGGATTGGTCCCGTCCGGAGGGATTCCGTCTGCCGGATTGGCGATGACCTTGGACGTCGGCGTGACTCCGACGTTGGTATCGGGGGCAATCGCAACGATCGTGAGGAAGCCGTTGTTCTCCGGGAAGCCCATGAACTCACCCCGGGAGGGGAGCGAGACGGCGAAGTAGGTCTTGCCGAGTGCGTTCTGGGGCAGCAGCAGGGAGCCGTCGTTGGAAGTGGCATTCTCCGAGTTGAACGGGTTGAACTGGTACGCGACGACGGGCAGCGAGGCCATGACCCGGATGGCCTTTGGCGTAAGGCTGGAGCCCGTGACGTTCATGACAGGCATCTTGAACTCCCGGCTGCCGCCTGCGGGGACGACGGGGTCGTCGAACGCAAGCTCGTACTCCTCGGCCGGCGTGTCGCAGACGGTCTCCTCCTTGCCGTTGCAGGTCTTGAGCCCGGGTGCGCACCCGGAGCCATCGGCGCAGCTCACCTTGACGCTGAACGTCATCACGACATCCGACTCCCCCGGGTTGCCGATGACCACGCTGTGCGGGAACATCTCGGGAGTGGGCTGGTTCGGGAATGCCGGATTGTGCGTCTTGTCGTTGTCGAGGTCCACGGCCCAGTACTGGCAGCCCACATTGGTGTTCTGCTTGATGTCGGCCTCGCAAAGCGACAGGCACATGCCCCCGACGCAGGTCTTGCCGAGCTCGCAGTCCTCCGGCTCTCCATATCCCGAACCGTCCGGAAGGCACTTGCGGAACGAGTTCGAGTTGACGCACATCCCGTACCCGGGGGCGCACTGGACCTCTGCACAGTTGCCCGAGACGCACTTCTCGACCCCCTGGCACGGATGGGAAGCCAGCGTCTTGCCGTCGGGCAGGCAGAACCACTCGGCCGCGAGGCCGTCGCACCCGGCGATCTCTCCCGGGGTGCATTCATCGGTCTTGGTGCAGTACCCGTCCTTGCACACGGTCCCTTCGCTGCACTGAGAGTTGAACTTGAGCTCACCGTCCACGCACACCGAGATGAGGGTGTCGTCGAGGCAGCTTCGCGCACCTTCCGTGCACGGGATCCGTCCGTCCGGCAACGTGGTGTCTCCCACCTCCGTTGCCGCCGAGTCTGCCGCCAACTCTCCGACCGCCCCGTCCAGCGGGCCCGCTCCGTCGCCTTTCCCGACCGTGTCGGTCGGCCCGGTGCCGTCCTTGTGTCCCCCGCCCGAGGAATCTGTCCCGCACCCTGTCAGGAGAATCATCAGCACGCAGGCACTTCGACTCATGCCAACCCTCCGTCCTGTTGAACGCGTTCGAACCAACGAGCCCTGCCCACCGGCCGGGAAGCCACCGCCGGGGAGCAGCACACCTCTACCGCACGAACACGGCGAATGCGTGAGCCTCGGCAATCGAGCCGGCATTCCAGTTTGAGTAGCCGCCGGAAGTCGAGTACAGGATGCTGACCGCAGGATCCCGCCCGGTTTCCCACGAGCATGGGTGCGGGCCCCGGTCCACGACCAGCCAGCCGGCATCGGCCGGGCAGCCGCCGTAGTTGTTGTTGATGTACCAGTGGCGCCCATTGCCCGAATCCCCGGGGATGCTGAAGTATTGCACCGCCTGCCCCGTGAGATCGGACCAGTCCGATGCCAGGAGCTTGTCATTCTGGTACCAGTTGTCCTTCGTGGTCCCCGCCGCATTGAAGCGGAGGGTCTTTGCTGCCTTGCCGTCTACGTAGACCGCAACGAGCGCCTGGCTCAACGTGAGCCCCTGGGCGTTCCAGTACTTGGCGAGGATACGGCTCTTGTAGTGACCGCCCGTGGCGGCCAGCGCCATGTGGGCCTTGCTGTCCTCGTTGAGGACCGAGGTGTCGGCAAACAGCGTGACGATGTCCGCATCCACATCCTTGCTGAGCTTGTAGACCAGCGTCCATCCGCCCCCCTGCAGGGACATGGCGCAGTAGACGTCGACCGGGGGCTGGCCGGCGTTCCAGCCGTCCAGGTCGATCTTGTAGAAGCCGTCGCCCGTGGAGAGCCCCTTGTCCAGGATCGCCTTGCAGGTGGCCCCCAGGGCGCAGCCGCCGGCCGGATCCGGCTTGATGGCCGCGTCGGTATCCACGCAGTCGGTCCCGCCACATGTGGCCGCAGGATAGCCGTCCTTGTCCACGTCGCCGTCCGGCTTGCCGTCGCAGTTGTGGTCCTTGGCGTCGCAAGCTTCGGGAACGCCGGGGTTGTAGCCGGCGTCGCCGTCGTTGCAGTCCGGGCCGTCGATCTGGCCGTAGACGTCGCAGCCGACGAACCAGGAATCCTGGTCGCCGTCCTTGCAGGTGAGGCAGGAGATCCAGTTGTCCGAGTCGTCATCGTCGCAGTCCGGACCCGCATGCTTCGTGTAGAGCGCACAGCCGGTGTAGTAGCCGTCCTGGTCGACGTCGAGGCACGTGTCGCAGGTGGACCAGTTGTCCGGGTCACTGTCGTCGCAGTCGGGGCCGGCCAGGTTGTTGTACGCGTCGCACCCTCCGAATTTGCCGTCGTCGTCCTTGTCCTTGCACGTGGCGCACGAGAGCCAGTTGTTGGCATCGAAGTCGTTGCAGTCTCCGTCGCACGACTTGACGCCGTCCCCGTCCTGGTCGAACTCCTCGTCCGCGAGCCCGTCGCAGTCGTTGTCCAGGCCGTCGCATTTCTCCGTCGTGACCCCGAGGAACGGGTTGCACATCACCGGTACCCCGTTGGCGCAGTTGGGGGATTCGTGCAGACACACTCCGAGGCCGCAGGTCGTGGACCCGAGGCTTTCGTCCTTGTCGCCGTCGCAGTCGTTGTCCGCACCGTCGCACACTTCGACGGTCGCCCCCTGGAACGGGTTGCACTCCTGGGCCTCGCCCCCGATGCAGGCGGACACCGTGTGGAAGCAGTTGCCCTTGCCGCAGGTGACGGTTCCCAGCCCCTCGTCGGTCTTGCCGTCGCAGTCGTTGTCCAGGCCGTCGCATGTCTCGGGGGATGAGCCTTCCAGCGGGTCACAGACCTGGAGCTTTCCTCCCGCACACTTGAAGATCTGGTGCCAGCACGGTCCCACGCCACAGGCAGTGTAACCCAGATCCTCGTCGGTCAGCCCGTCGCAATCGTTGTCCTTCCCGTCGCAGGCCTCCAGGACGGCCCCCTGGTACGGGTCGCACCACTGGGTCTTGCCGTCGATGCAGGCATCGAGCGTGTGGAAGCACTCCCCCTTGCCGCACGCGAGCTGCCCCACCGCCTCGTCGATCTTGCCGTTGCAGTTGTTGTCGAGACCGTCGCAGGACTCCTTGGCCCCGGCGTTGATGAGGGGGTTGGTTGGAGCGCAATCCGAGACGTCCGCGGCCCCGTCGTTGTCGTCGTCTTCGTCGACGCAGTCCTTGTAGCCATCGAGGTCCGAGTCCGGGAACTTTTCGTCCGTGATCCCGTTGCAGTTGTTGTCCACGCCGTCACAGGCCTCCGCTGCCGCGGGATGGATGGCCGGGTCGAGCGGGGAGCAGTCCGCCGCATCCGGCGTCCCATCGCCATCCTTGTCCCCCTCGCAAGCGTCTCCGGTACCGTCCTGGTCCAGATCCTTCTGGTCCGCGTTGGCCACGAGCGGGCAGTTGTCGGTCCCGTTGGCGACTCCGTCCCCGTCAAGGTCGTCGTCGCACGAATCGCCCAGCCCGTCCTTGTCCGTATCGGTCTGGAGCGGGTTCTTGAGGAGCAGGCAGTTGTCGGTGCCGTCCGGGATCGAGTCGCCGTCAGCGTCCAGGTCGCAGGCATCGCCGACCTGGTCCTTGTCGAAGTCCTCCTGGCCCTTGTTGGGCATGGCGGGGCAGTTGTCCTGGGCGTCGCCGTAGCCGTCGCCGTCATCATCCGAGTCCACGCAGTCGGCTTCCTGGTCCGAGTCGAGATTGGGGAAGCCCTCATCCACGGCAAAGTCGCAGTCGTTGTCCTTGCCGTCACACCCCTCCTCGGCCCCGGGGAAGACTTTGGGGTCCGCCGGCTTGCAGTCCCCCGCGTCGGGGACCGTGTCGCCGTCGTCATCGTCATCCACGCAGTCCTTCAAGCCGTCGGCGTCCACGTCCGGGTACCCTTCGTCCACCGAGTAGTTGCAGTTGTTGTCCTTGCCGTCGCAGTCCTCGGCGTGGCCGGGGAAGACCTTGGGGTCGAGCGGCGCACAATCCAGGGAATCCGCCACCAGATCGTTGTCGTCGTCCTGGTCGCACGAATCGCCCAGCGAATCGAGGTCCGAGTCCTTCTGGTCCGGGTTCGGAGTGCCGGGGCAGTTGTCCTTGCCGTCGGGCGTCCCGTCGCCGTCCTTGTCGTTCTCCATGCAGTCTGCGACACCGTCGTCATCCGTGTCCTCGAATCCCTCGTCCGTGGTTCCGTTGCAGTTGTTGTCCTGCCCGTCGCACTCCTCCGGCTCGGCGGCCGGCCCGTTGCACACGAGCTTGCCGTCGACACAGGCCTGCGTCCCCTTGCACGCACCAAAGGGGCTGTCGGTGAAGCAGGCCCCCTCGTAGCTGCCGTCGTCCACCGCGCCGGAGCAGTCATCGTCCTTGCCGTTGCACGAATCCGGAAGCGGAATGGCCGCAGTGCACTCGGAAAGCCCGGCCGCAGTGCACTTGCGATTCCCGGCGCACTGACCCCACTCGTTGGTCACGAAGCAGTCGGTCGATGCTCCCTGGTCGGAAAACGATTTCGTGCACGCACACGTGGCATCGGACAGGATGCACCGTTCAGCTTTGGCCCCGGTGACGTCCTCGGTGGCAGTGCAGTCATATCCGTCCGGGCAGCCCTCATCCTGGCACGACGACCCACAAAAGCTCCCCTCGTCCCCGTAGGAGACGCAGGCCTCCCCCGCATCGATGCCGTTGACGAAGCACTCGTCGTTGGTGCGGCAGGGGCGGCACAGGCTCATGAACCGCGGCATGCAGATGTAGAGGGTATCGGGAAGGCTCGGTGTATGGAGCACGCACATCCAGCCGAACGGGCACTCGTCCTGGCACGCCACCGTGCATTGCAGTCCATCCGGCGTCGGGACGCAGAAGCCGCTGGCGCACTCCGCTCCGCTCGCACAGGGGAAACCCGCCCCGCCGGGCTCCGGCCCCAGGTCGAACGGCCCGGTCGACTGCTCGCCCGTGTCGAACACCAGGTCCGGGAAGGGCGAGGCATCGAGCTCCTGCCCGACATCCTCCCCTGCGGCCTCCGGTCCTGCCGTCTCTGCGGCCACCTCGCCGCCCGCTTCGTCGGACCCGGTGTCCCCGGATTGGGTCACGCTGCCCCCGGAGCCGCACGCGGCCAGGACGAGCGCAGACTGAACGATAACGAATGCACGGGTGGTCTTCATGACAGTAGCACCTCCGGAGACCCAGGAGAGCGGAATCCGTGGCCGAGTATACGTTCCCCGGTCAAGCCACGTCAACGCACGAGCGCCGCAACCTCGCGTATCATGCTTCTTGACGGGGGTCCCGTTGTGTAACAAAGTGGTTGGGTCCGTGGATTGTATGATACCGAGGCGGAAACCCGCGGACCTGGGATCCTCTCAGGGGTCTAACATGGGTGCGCAGGAGAGCAGGAAGAACTGGTTGGTGCCACGGTGGGCTTACGCAGCGCTCCTGCTTGTCCTTGTCGTGATTGCTGCCGCCGGGATCTGGTTCGTGGTTCAAGAGGGGCGGGCGGCCAAGGGAGAGGCCCGGGAGTCGCTCGAAACGATTGCCCGGTTGAAAGCAGAGCAGGTGCAGTCGTGGCGGGCCGAGCGGACGCTCGATGCCACCCTTCTCGCAGAGAACCCCTTTTTCCGACAGGGAGTTGCGGACGCGCTGCAGGCGACTGCTTCGTCCAACCCAGCTGCGTTCGATAGAATCGAGGAGGTCTTCCGCTCGCTGCAGCGGTACGGCGATTACGGGGACGTGCTCCTGGTGAATGGGGCCGGTCGGATCCTGGCGAGCGTCTCCGGGCGCACCGGTGAGATCCACCCGGACGCACAAGGTGTCCTGGCCACGGCATTGTCGGAGCATCAGACCCTCCTGACCGACTTGCACATGGGCCCCGGGGATCTCCCGGTGCACCTCGACGTCATCGCTCCGCTCGACCTGGCTACGGTCGGTGCGCCCCAGCTCCGGACGGCACTGCTGCTCCGGGTGGACGCTCAGGTCTATCTCTACCCGCTGATCCAGTCCTGGCCCGTGGCCAGCCGCAGTGCGGAGACGCTCCTGGTGCGCAGGGACGGTGACTCGGTGCTGTTCCTGAGCGATCTCAAGTTCCGGGCCGACGTGGCGCTCAAACAGCGAATCCCGTTGACCCGGACGGATGTGCCTGCGGTCATGGCCGTCCTCGGGCAGGAAGGCTTCGTGGAGGGGACCGACTACCGCGGGGTCGAGGTCTTCTCGGCTCTGCGCGGGATCCCGGAGTCTTCCTGGTCCATCGTGGCCAAGATCGATCAGGAAGAGGCGATGGCAAGCAACAGGCTCAACGCGGGGCTCATCATCGGGACGACGGTGGCTTTCATCCTGCTTGCGCTCGTCGGAGCAACCCTCCTGTGGAACCTCGGCATGACGGCGCAGCTGAAAGCCCGTCTGGCAGCGGAGCGTGCGTTGCGTGCCGAGAAGGCATTCTCGGACGTGCTGTTCGAGGCTTCGTCCGACACGGTCTTCCTGTTCGAACCGGAATCGGGAAGACCGGTGCGCTGGAATCGGCGCTTCTCCGAGGTCAGCGGTTTCAGCGACGAGGAGATCGCCAGCATGAAGGCACCGGGGGACTTCTATGAAGAGGACGACCTTCAAGCGGCAGCCGCAGCCATCGACTCGATCCTGGCCTGCGGCCGGGGGGTCGTGGAGCTGTCGCTGGTGACCCGGAGCCGGCAGTCCATCCCGTACGAGTATTCCGCGACCACCGTTCTCCAGGAGGACGGCCCCACTCTCCTCCTCAGCATCGGGCGCGACGTGAGCCAGCGAAAGGCCATGGAGCAGGAGGCCCGAGAGGCAAACGCACGGCTGGCTCGGGCCGTCGGAAGTCTGCAGGAGAGGAACCGCCAGGGGGCGATCCTGGGCGAGCTGAGGGAGTTTCTCCAGGCCTGCGCTTCGTCCACCGAGATCGGCCCGGTGGTGGCCCGCCTGATGCCCAGGCTCATCCCCGGTACGGGGGGTGCGCTCTTCCTTCTGAAGTCGTCCAAGACAGACCTCGAGTCGGTGGCACGATGGGGAGGGCACCCCGAGGAGCTGGACGACAACCTGTTCGCTCCGGACCAATGCTGGGGGTTGCGCCGCGGAGGCGCGTACCTGGTGGACGACCCACACGACGGACTGCGGTGTCCGCACCTCGTGCATTCCCCGCTGACTTCATACGGGTGCATCCCCCTCATGGCCAAGGGAGACGTTCTGGGGCTTCTCCACGTGTTCCGAACCCCGGGAGAGGAGAAGGACTTGACGAACCCGCTGGCGATGCTCGAAGAGCTCTCGATCACGCTTGCGGAGCTCCTGTCGCTCTCCATCTCGAACATCCGCCTCCGGGAGATGCTCAGCAACCAGGCCATCCGGGATCCGCTCACGGGGCTCCACAACCGGCCTTCATGTCCGACTCGTTCTACCGGGAGATCGCACGCGCCGGCCGCAGGAAGTCCGCTGTCGGCGTCATCATGGCCGACATTGACCATTTCAAGCGTTTCAACGATGAGTTCGGTCACTCGGCCGGCGACCTGCTCCTGGCCGAAGTGGCCCGGCTGCTGAGCATGAGCGTGCGTGGCTCCGACATCGTCTGTCGGTTCGGGGGAGAGGAATTCGCCATGGTCCTTCCGGACTGCGATCTCGAGCAGACGGCTCGACGGGCTGAGGCTCTCGTGGAAGCGGTCCGCACCATTCGGCTCGCTCACAAGGGCCGGGCGCTGGGCCAGATCACTCTCTCCATGGGGGTGTCGGCCTACCCCCGGAACGGCCAGGACCCGGATGAGCTGATCCGGGTGGCGGATGCGGCCCTCTATGCCGCCAAGCAGGGGGGAAGGAACCGTGTCGTGGCCGCCGGGCTTGCGTAGCCCGAACCGGTGCGGACAGCGGGTGGAGCATCCTCCCGTCCACACTTTGCTGCCGCTCTGCGAAGCAGTATGTTGCTCGAGTTCTTGGAGGGACCGATGCGTACGCTGCCCCACGCCATCCAAAGTCTGGTGCTGTGTCTTGCCCTGCTGGTTCCGACCGGACCATCTCACGCTCAGGAACCGGTGGCGGCTGCCCCGGTTCTGAAAGTCGACCCGGGCTCCGGGCTCGAGCTGAGACGGGGAACGCTCGACACAGGAGCGCTGGAGATGCTGATGTACAAGCGCCTCAAGCGGCTCGCCGATGAGATGGTCGAGGACCGGATTCGGGATGTCTTCGGGGCGCAGAGCGCCGCGCTCCGGCTCATCGTGGAGGACGCGGTCCGAGGAATCGGCATGCTGCGGGGGCGTCTCCTGCTGGAGCGGCTGGCCGCGGACTACGTGATCCTGTCGCTCACCGTATCCGACGCACGACTCGATGCGGACAAGCTGCTCTGTGAGAATGAGAAGCCCCGGTCGTTCGAAGACGTCCGGCCTGACATCGAGACCATCCGCTCCGACCTGCAGCACCGCGTCGCAGCGTTCCCGGAAGGCGGGGAGGCGCTGGATGTCCCGAGCATGTCCGAGAAGCGGCTCCTGTCTGAAGTGGCCGAGTGGCTGGAGCGGGCCGGAACGGGCGGCTACTGCGGTAGATCGGACCTCTGGACCACGTTGATCCGACCGGATCGAAGCAGCGACATGCAGCTTCGTTGGCTGCTGCTGGATGCCTCGTTCGTGGACCTCATGACGATCCTGTTCCATCTTCCGGAGGACGGCGACTCGCCGGTCCACGTGGCAGCCTGGATCCGACGGGGGTGGGGAATGGGAATGGCCGCGGTTCGTGCCACCGTGGAGCGCCAGTTCATCTACCTGAAGGCCTCTCCGGGCGATCCGCTGAGCTCCATGCTCATCGGAGGGGGGGGCCAGGACCCCGGGGACGGAGGCGGAGACTCGCAGGTGATCACGCGACTCAAAGGCCCTCAGAAGCGATTCCGGGCGGCCGAAGCCTATCTCATGCTGGACTCAGTCCTCACGCCCGGAGCCAAGGAACTGCCCCCGGAGCTCCGCTCGGCCTGGACCGAGGCGCTCAACGGATTCGGGAGGACCGTCACCGCATTGGCGAAGTGCGCTGCCGATGGGCCCTCCGCTCTCTCCGAAGAGTTCTCGACCACTGACGGAAGCGGGTTCAGGGAGTCGGGGACCCGGGTCGTAGCCCTTGCTGCCCTCTGGCGCGCCGTCCAGGGGGGCGAGCCCGGCGCCGTGGCCGAAGGCCCCGGCTCGGGGGGACTCCCGTGTGACTATGCGTCGGTCCTGGGAGCCCTGCGAGCCTGCGTGAAGCAGGGCCCCGACCTCGGGCTCAAGACCCTCGACCAGAGACCATCCCTCAAGTTCTCCACCGTGAGCTGGAGCTTCGACACCTGCCCGCCGCCCGCGGCCGACAGCGAGGGGCAGACTCCGCCACCGCCGGAGCCGGGCCTTCTGCCGGTCGAGGAGCCGACGGAAGAGCCGGCGAACCGGGAGGACAGTGGCGGAGACTCCCAGACGGATTCTTCCGAGTCGGGCGAGGAGGACGAGGACGCGGACGAGATGTCCTGTGAGACTCTTCGGGGCGACAACCCGTTCTTCGGGCAGACCCTCTGCAATCAGCTGCCGACTCGCGAAGTCGTCGAGAAGATCCTCACTGCGGGCCGGCAGTCCTCGGTCTTCCGGGACGTGTCGACCAGCGACGATGCACGCTACCTGCTGTCCATGTTCCAGGAGTTCTCGACGTTCGTCCTCGTGGACGAGGACGGGGCTATGACCGCGGACGTGGAATCCTTCCTCCGCCACTTCTACGGACGCTATGACGCCGGACCCCGCTGGCAGCTCTACCTCGGGATCGGCATGATCGCGGGCCCGGTCTTTCTGTTCGAACCGCCGGCGGGCGTGGATTCGACGATCTACCCGCTCATCTACAGCGAGAAGCTGGGCGTCAAGCTCAACTCGTATCGGGGCCGCAACGTAACGCTTCACCACACACTCTATGCCGGCGGCCTGCTGTACGCCCTCGCCACCGCCCTCCAGGACGACTCCGACAACCCGCTGGCCGACAATGCCCTGGTCGGCCTCGACGTCGTGGGCCTCAACCTCAGGCGGCTCGTCGAGCTCAACCTGGCAGTGGATGCGCTGATGCCGGTATCCGGCACGGGCACCTGGGGTGTGGGGGTCGGATTGAACCTCTCTTTGCCGCTGCTGGACTACTTCCAGGAGGTCGGAACCCCCTGAGCGACCGCCGGTCCATGCGATACCAGGCTCGCGGGAAGGGGCCTTGACCGAGGCGCATGAACGACGGAACCTGGCGTTCCACGCTGCCCGGACCTGTCGACCGGATGAAGACACGCGGGCCGGATGTGCGGCTTTCGGCGGCGGGCGACTTCCGACCGTCCGAAGGGTTACACCTCCGGCGAGGGGGTCGGCTCTTCGTCCGGGGTCCGTCTGCGTCGGAACCGCTCGAACAGGCTGTAGAGGACCGGTACCAGCACCAGCGTGACCAGCGTGGACACCGTAAGCCCTCCCACGGTGGTGAGGCCGAGGGGACGCCAGAACTCGGAGCCTTCGCCACTCTCCATGGCCATGGGAATAAGCCCGACCACCGTGGTGAGCGTGGTCATGAGCACGGGCCTCAGGCGGCGTTCTCCTGCAGTCTCCAGAGCTTCCCGCAACGGCATCCCCTGTCGGTAGCGAAGCAGGTTGACGTAGTCGACGAGCACGATGGCGTTGTTCACGACCACGCCCAGCAGGATGATGAGACCGAGGAATGCCGGCAGCGAGAGGGTCGTTCCCGTCGCCGCCAGCAGGAGGAAGGCCCCGGTGAACGCAAACGGCATGCTGAAGATGATGAGGAACGGGTCGAGGAACGACTCGAACTGCGCGGCCATGACCAGGTACACGAGGATGGCGCCGAGCAGGAGGGCGATGCCCAGGGCCTCGAAGGACTCGCGTTGCTGCTCCAGGTTGCCACCGGCCACGATGGCCACGTCCCGTCTCGAGTAGAGACCCGCCGCCCGCATCTTGCTCTCGATCTCCTTGGAGATGTCCCCGAGGGCCCGCCCCTCCTGGTTGCCGCCGACCGCGATCACGCGCTCCTTGTCTTTGCGCTTGATCTCCAGCGGCGTGCGCAGGTCGTCGAACGTGCCCAGGTCCCCCAGGCTTACGAGCTCGCCGGTCAATGACACGGCCTGGACCTTCTTGAGCTTCTCCACATCCTGTCGGTCCTGCTCGCGATATCGGATCACGACGTTGAGATCCTCGCCGGTTCCGCGGAACTTGCCGATAGGATCGCCGGTCAGCGCGTTGCGCAGCGCCATCCCTGCGGAAGCCACCGGCACCATGCGTCGCGAAGCCTCTTCCCGATCGATCTGATAGCGCAGCTCAGGGACCAGCTCCGGGATGTCGGCCGAGACATCTTTGACCCCCTGAACGTTCATCATGATGTCGCGGATCTCCAGGGCCGCCTCGGTCATGACCTTGAGATCCTTGCCACGGACCTCGTAGGTGATGGGCTTGGCGTTGCCCGTGAACAGCCGGTCCATCCCTCCGCTCTGTACCGTGAACCCGACCACCTCCTTCATGGTCGCCGCCCGGGCCCTGGCGATCTCCGCGATCTGCAGGTCCGAGCGGGTTCGCTGGCTCGGACGTGTAAGCCGGGCCGCAATCATGGCAACATGGCTGCCCGATTCACCTCCCATGACCGCGGCCATGGGATCCTCGCTGGCACCAGCCCGGTAGAAGACGTGCTCGACTTCGGGCTGTTTCCGGAGCTCCTCGGTGAGCACCTCGGCAACCCGCTTCGTCTCTTCCAGGGCCGTGCCGATGGGGAGCTTGACCGTGATGTTGATCTCTCCCTGGTCGGCCGGTGGCATGAAGTCGACGCCGACCTGCCCGATGAAGATGAAGGTGGTCGCCACGATGCCCAGGCTCAGGAGCACCACCGCAAGCCGATGGTCGAGCGTCCAGGTGATGATCCGCCGGTACCCGCGCTCCAGCCAGGTAGCCTGACCTTCCGTTCCCGGGGCTGTTGCCTTCCTGCGCTTCAACAGCAGGCCGCACAGCATGGGAGTCAGCGTGACGGCGACGAACAGCGAGGCACCGATCGTGACGCACACGACGAATGCGAGCTGGTTGAAGAGGATCGAGATCAGGCCTGACACGAACACCATCGGCCCGAACACGGACATCGTGGTCAGGGTCGACGACGTGATGGCCGGCCCCACTTCGTCGGTTCCGATCATGGCCGCGGCCCTTGACGACTTGCCCCACTCCAGGTGACGCGTGACGATTTCGAGCACGACGATGGCATTGTCGACCACCATCCCGATCGCCAGCACCATGGCCATCATCGAAATCACGTTCATAGTGAAGCCGGCCACGTAGAGGGCGAAGAATGCAATGATCATGGAGCCGGGAAGCGCCATCCCCACGATGAGGCTCGAGCGGAACTCGCGCAGGAACAGCAGTACAACGAGCACCACCAGCCCGACAGCCAGGAGCAGCGTCGACATCAGGTTGTCCATCATGTCCCGGATGAACACCGACGTGTCCACCACCGGCACGATGGTCATGTGGGAGGGAAGCGTCGCCTGCAAACGCTCGATCTCCTTCTTGGCCGCATCCGCCACATCCACCACGTTGGCATCCGACTGCTTCATGATGCCGCCTGCCACCGTGGCCATTCCGTCCACCCGCACGACTTCCGTGGTGTCCCGCAGGTTCCGGCTCACTACGGCCACGTCCTTCAGGCGCACGACGGAATCCCCGCGCCGGGCGACGATCATCTCCTCCATCTCCGCCAGGGTCGAGAACTCCGCCGGCATGCGCACCAACAGGTGGGTCACCCCCTCGTCCATCGAGCCCGAGGGCATCGAGAAGTTCTCCATCTGGACGGCGCGGGTGAGTTGCTCCATGGAGATGCCGAACCGGTCCATCTGGTCCCGGCGCACCTCCACGTTCACCTGGAATTCGGGGGCACCGAAGAGCATCACCGAGCCGACCCCCTCCAGGCGCTTGAGCGGATCGAGGATGTTGTCCTCGACGAAGTCCCGGTACTGCACGACGTTTCCGGTCGACGACGTCACCGCAAAGATGAGCACCGGGAACATCGACATGTCGATCTGGATGAGCAACGGCTTGTCCGCATCCTCCGGCAGGTAGCGGCTCACCATCTCGAGGTACTGCCGGATGTCGTTGGCCGCTTCGTCCAGATCGGTCCCGAAGCCGAACCGCAGCGACACGGCGGAAAGCCCTTCCCGGGACGTGGCGGACATCTCCTCGAGATGCCGGAGCCTTCCAAAGGCCATCTCCAGCGGCTCGGTGATCTTCTTCTCCACGTCTTCCGCACTGGCCCCGGAGTATGTCGTGACCACGGTGATCACGGGCAGCTCGATTTCGGGAAACAGGTCGATGGGCAGCTTCATGTAGGCCACGACGCCGAACAGGCACATGGCGATGAAGAGCACAGAGACCAGGACCGGGCGGCGTACGGACAGGTCAGCAATCTTCATTCTCTTTCCTCGCCGTCAACGGGCCTGGGGGGTTCCGGCTCCGTTGAGGAACAGATCCACGAGCGCCTCGTGGTCCCGGGCGCCGGCAAACGACCTGCCGTCCCCGCTGGTGCAATGCCATCGCATCAGGAATGCCTGCAGCAGGCCCCGCATGGCCCAGGCATAGTCGAGTGCCGAGCCGGGGCGCAGTTCACCGGCCTCGATGCCCCGCTGCATCAGCTTCTCCAGGTGCTCGATGAAGCTCAGGTCCATCTGCACGACCGTACGATGCAGCCCTCCCTCCCGGACCAGCTCCCCTCGAGGCGCGTGGATGAGGAGGGCCTCGAACAGAGCGCTCCGCTCCGTCGCGAATCGGAAGGCACTCTCGAGAATGTGCAGGAGATCTCCCCGGAAAGTGGGCGGACGAACTGATGGACGGCCGATCTCCTCCATGAGGCATTCGCCCACGTATGCCAGCAGCTCGTGAAAGATGGCCATCTTGTTCTTGAAGTACTTGTACAGCGCGGCCGGGCTGTAGTCCGCCTCGGTGGCGATGGCCTCGATGGTGAGTCCCTCCAGCCCGCCGCGTACCAGCACTCGGGCTGCTGCCTCGAGGATCATCTTCCGATTATGCGCTGCCTGGCGTTCCTTTCTCGACGTCATGGCCTCTCCGCCTATTGTGCCGGGGTCGCCTCGGTGGGGGCCCCCGGCCCGCCCCCGACCTCGGTCGGTTCGGCTGCCGTCGCATCCGATGCTGCAGGCTTGACCGCCACGCCATCCACCAGCCCCAGGTGCCCTTCGTGTACCACCTGGCTGTCCGCTGAGAGCCCGGAGACCACCTCCAGCTCTTTCCCCACGTTCATCCCGGTCTCGACCTTCCGCTGGCGTGCCAGTCCATCTTCCACCACGAACACCACCTTGGCTCCCTCGCGGCGCAGCACTGCGGACGCCGGAAGGAGCATGGCCCGTGCGTGCGTGCCCACCGTGATCTCACCCTTGACGTGCATTCCACCCTTGAGCAGCCCCATGTCCTTCTCCGCCACGGCGAAGTCCACCGGGAATCCCCGGGTCATCAGGTCGGCCATGGCCCCCACGTGCACGACCTTCCCCCGGAACGGACCTGCCTGCTCGGCCCCGTCCACGGTGTACGTGACCTCCATGCCGGAGCGCACCTTCATGACCTCGGCCTGCTGAAGGAGGGCTCGGGCCTCCAGCTTGTCCAGGACCGCCAGCGTGATCAGCGGGGTTCCCGGCGCCACCAGCATGCCCCCCTTGGCCGAAACGGCATCCACGAACCCCCGGCACGGTGCCTTGACCACGGCCTTGCCGGCAGCCAGCTTGGCCAGCTCCAGCGCCGTCCTGGCCTGGTCGACGGCCAGCTCCGTTGCCTTGATGTCCAGCTTGCGGGCCTCGATCTGCTTGAGGCCCACCTGAGCCATCGCCACGGCATGCCGCATCTGGTCCACCGCCGCCGCCATCGCCTCCCGATCTTCCTCCCGCGCTCCGAGCTGCACGAGCTTGAGCTGCTCCGACGCCTGCTGGAACTGCGCCTGCGCCACCTTGTACCCATCCTCCAACTGCTCGAGCCGCTGCTTCGGGATCACCTCGTCTGCATAGAGGCCCTTCATGCGCTCGGTCTCCCGGCCCATGGCTTCCATCTGAGTCCGGGCCATTTCCACCACGGCGGCCACCTGGCGCTTTTCCTCGGGCCGGGCCCCCTCCTCCACCATCTTTGCCTTGGCCTGGATCTGAGCCAGCGCCGACTCGGCCTGCTTCACCCCGAGTTCCAGACTCTCCTGCTCGATGACGGCGGCCAGGCGGAGCTGCTCGAGCCGCACTTCCGCACCGGAGAGGGCCTTCGTCGCCTGCTCGACGTGCAGCTTCAGCTCCTGTTCGTCGAGCCGCAGCAGCTCCTGGTCCTTCTCCACCACCTGCCCCTCGTCTACCAGCACCTGGGCGATCGTGCCGGGAAGCTGGGAGGACACGCCGATGACCTCCGGATTCGTCACCGTGGCGGAGAAGCGAACCAGCTCCGGGATGTCCGCTATCCGCGGGGGCTGCATCCGTACCTCCGACCGATCGTCGGTTGCCGGCTTCTCCTCTCCGGCCACCGACTGTTTCTCCACGCAACCCGCCCCAAAGGCCAGTACTGGAAGGAACGCCAGAATGCACAACGAGTGTTGCCGCATGGGATTCTCCTCGGGTCCGCGGGGGCGCTCCGTCGCTGGCGGCGCCCCGGGGCCATTGCGCACGTCATCCTATCGCGGTGAATGGTCAAAGTGTCAAGTGATTTTTCTTCACCAAGGTAGACAATCCTTCTTGACTCACCCGACCCGAATCGCCTATGTTGACCCGGTCGTGGCCGAGCCGCCCGACCGACGACCGGTGTCGAGCACGACTTCGAACGTTGGGAGAATCACGATGACCCGCCAATCCATTTCATACACGCCCCGACCGTTCGTCCTGGCCGGTGCTTCATTGGCCGCGCTCCTGCTCCTGCCCCTGACAGCCCTGTGCCAGCCTGCCTCGCAGCCCCGGAGCGTGACGCTGGCCGTGTGCATCGACGATGCCATGCGCTTGAACCCGAGCATCCTGGGCCGTGCCCAGGCCACCGAGGCCGCCATTGCAGGCAGGAAGTCCGTGCGCGGGAGCTTCGGGCCGTCCGTCGTCGTCGGGGGCAACGTGACCATCTGGGACGAGGAGACCGTCGCCGACTTCGGAGGTGCCATGGGGACCGGCGGAGCGGACCTCTCGCTCATTCCGCAGCCGACAACCGTGTATGAGACGATCCTCTACGAGATGCTGAAGGGGTTTGGCAAGCCGACCGTGGTCCAGGAGCAGGTCACGGCCCAGCTCTCCGCTTCGGTCGTGCAGCCGATCACTCCGCTCTGGACGGTGCTCAAGGCATACCAGCTCGCGGGCCTGGGGATCGACGAGGCCCGTATCCGGGAGGAGGAAGCAAGGACTACGGTGGCCCTGGCCGTGGTCCAGGCCTACCTGGGCTTCCTCCAGGCCCGGTCGGTGGTGGCGACTCTCGAGGCATCGGTCGTGAGGATCGAGGCGCACCAGCGGCAGATGGAGAAGCTGCACGAGTCGGAGCTGGTGGGCAAGTCGGACGTTCTGAAGGTCAAAGTGGCCGCGGCGGAGCTCGCCCAGGCCATGGTGCGGACGAGGAACCTGGTGGAGCTCGCCCGGGCCAACCTTTCGACGCAGGTCGGCTGGGAAAGCGGGACTCTGGTCGAGCCCCTGGAGATCGAGCACAGGCTCCCGGTGCCGCCGGAAGGCACTGTGGATGAGAGTATCCGGGTGGCACTGTCACGGCGGCCTGAGCTGCAGGCCATGAGAGTGCAGCTCAAGCAGACCGAGCTCGGCCGCAAGATCGTGGAAGCCGAGTACATCCCGGTCGTCGCGGCCTCGGGCAGCTACCTCTACAACCGAGGCAGCACCTTCATGGACGAGAACTCCTTCTTCCTGAGGTTCGACCTGAGCTGGCCTTTGTGGGAGTGGGGCAAGACCTTCTACAAGGCGGACGAGGCGGCCGCCCGAACGCGTCAGCTCGAGTTTGCCGTGGACCAGGTGCGCGACTATGTGGCCCTGGAAGTCCGAAAGACCTGGCTTGATCTCCAGACCGCGCTCGAGGAGTTCCGGGCCGTGGAGGTGCGGGTCGCAGAAGCGGAAGAGAATTATCGCGTCCAGAAGAAGCTCTACGAAGCCGAGTACAAGACCAGCACCGACCTGCTCGATGCCGAAGCGGCCCTGACCGAGGCCCACGCACAACGGGACATGGCATTCTACGCTGCCTGGACCGCCAGCGCCGCTTACGGAAAGGCGGTTGGCTCTCCGATCAGCTCCTGGGTTCCGACGGAGTGATGCAGCGGACTACGGCTCCCGCACCAGCCTGAACGCCATGTCGCCGGAGAGCTCCGGTACCAGGAGCGTGCCATGGCCACCCGACGCCTCCAGCATCGACGGGGCCGGTGCCGGTGCGTCATGCGTCGCAACCCACGTGACGGTCCACGTGCCGTCGGCAAGCTCCAGCGGAATCGAGACCGGGCCGACCGGGCCCGGTGCACCGCTTTTGAACCAGAGGTCGTCGAGGTTCTTCACCCACCCCAGGACAAGCTCGTCGGAACGAAGCGCCATCATGCGGACGTTCGCAGCGATGTCGAAGGAGACGGGCTGGAAGGAGGCGGTGGTCGGGTCGACTCCGGAGAGGATGTCCGCCACCGGCTGGAACATCGGATAGGAATTCTGCGGAGCAATGACGTTGTCCCACCACCAGGTCATGCCGGTACCTGCGGATCCGGAGAGCAGCCCGGCCCACAGGATGTCTCGAAAGCCGGTGAATTCGGGGTCGGCTGCCAGGGTTTCTGCAGGACCGTTGAAGTCCACTCCGGCCTCCCCGATCAGCACCGGCTTGCCATGCTTGGCCAGACCGGCCACGGCCTTGGGCAGCAGGGACGTGAAGTCGGGCGTCAACCCGTCCCCACCGTACAGGTGCAGCTGGGCGATTCCCATCTCCGGCAGTGAGAAGAGCGCATCCGAGATTCCCAGGACATCCCCGAGCTTCGACGTGCTGGTGGTCACGAGATGTCCGTTCGGGTCGAAGCGCATCAGCTCGTCGGCCATCTCCGCATGCCAGGCAGACAGGATGCCGGCATCGAGCTGGGACGTGTAGTCCACCTCGTTGAAGAGCTCCCAGGCAAGCAGGCTGGTTGCATGGCCCCACCGTGCCGCCACGTACCGGAGCCGTTGCCGCACCAGGTGCCGCGCCTGGTCGTCCGTGAAGAAGTCCAGCGGGTCTGAGAGCGGCCCCCCGTTGGCCTTGTTGTAAGGGTTGAGCCCCCACTCGGAGTTGACCTCCTTGGACAGTTGCCCGTGGTACTGCAGGCAGAGCATCAAGCGGATTCCCAGTTCGTCCGCCCGGTCCACCACATGGTCGAGCTGCCATGCCCGGTCCAGGCGGTACCGGCCCAGGTAGACCTTGTCCGCTTCGAGTGCCTCCAGGCCAAAGCCCCACGAGGCCATCCAGACACGGATGTAGTTGCCGCCGACGCCCGCCAGCTTCTCCATCCAGTCGTCGTACGCAAACGTCCCCCGACCATCGTACCAGGCCATGTTCTCGCCCACCGCCAAGTACGGAGTCCCGTCATCGAGCGCCAGGTAGCGGAGGTCGGACCCGCTGACCCTCACGAACCCTCCGTGTCCCGGAGCCGCCTCGTCCACATCGAGGGCATACCAGGCCGTTTCGCAGCTCGAGCCGCCGACGTTCGCCGTCATCTTCCAGCGCCAGGCCCCGGGCGTCACGGGCGTGAAGCGGACCCGCCATTCCGGGTCTCCAACGGGGGCCAGGACCTCGCTGCCCCCCTCGAGCGTCCGCTGATACCCCTGGTAGACGAACGCCGGTACCTCGGAGGACTTCCCCTGCGGGCCTTCGAAGACCCCCCGAATGTCGACCTGGTCCGGGTCGAAGGGGTTCAGGTCGCCCGTCGACACCGTGGCCGCTGCCTCGAACCGCTCCCATCGCCCCACGGACGAAGGCCCCGAGGGGACCCAGCCACACAGGGATCCACCGGAGTCGGCTGCGATGTCCCCTTCGGCTCCGCGCTCATCGGGCTGCAAGGACGCGTCGGCCGGCCTGGGGGTCCGCCCCCCGCACCCGAGCAGGAAGCACAGCATGGCAACCTCAGCGACCTGTACACCCTGGAATCTCATGCCGCCATTGTAGAGCACGTTCGGCCACAGTTGACAAGCCCGCCGTGAACCGAGGATGGCCAGGTTGGTGGGTGTCCCGTCGGCAGTCGGCTCGGGCCCGCTAGCGCTGCCCGAGCCCGGGATGCAGCGTCCTGTCCCGCTCTCCTACTCCTCCACCGGGTCCGCAGTCCAGCTGCCCGCACCGGACGCCTGCACCCAGTCGAGCGAGATGCCGGGCAGGAGGAGATTCTTGATATCGGTCTTCTCGCCCGACCAGTTCCCTTGCAGCTGGGTGTCGCCGACGAGGTCTCCGTCGAAGAGCCCCTCCGCGTACACGATGACCGCAGCGTAGTCGATGGCCGCATCGGTCACGGCCCCTTCCATGTGCTGAGTCTGCGGATTGTACATTCCTGAAAGCTTGGCGACGAACGGGCATCCGGAAGGCAGGGCACAGTTGGTGGCACCGCCGTCCAGGGTTCCAAGCACGACGTACTTCTGGTTGATGCACTTGATCTCGAATGCGATCTTGCCCGCGACCGGACCGTTGAACGTGTATCCCATCATGTCCGGGATGTTGGACGTAACCTCGCCGTCAAAGGTCCCCTCCCACTGGGTCGGCAGCCCGAGCGGGTCGCAGTCGTTGGTCACCTCGGGGAGCTGGTGGCCGTCCTCCACCTCGGGCAGGTCCGGCTCGGGCAGGACGAGGTCGTTGACCACCTCCTCGAAGGGCACGTCCGGGACGTCCGGCACGGCATGGAGCTCATACTGCGGCAGCTCGGGTCCGGCGTCGGGCAGGCCCGCAGTTTCGGCCGGTGCATCTGCGGAGACGGCGTCTTCCTCACGCTGGTCTCCGGGCGTGCCGAAGCTCACTTCGGAAACGGTATCCTCCTGGGCGGGGGGTTGGTCCGAGATCAGGCCGTCGGGATACACATAGAGCTGGTCCGGATTGCCCGCCGAGCCGCATGCCAGGGCAACCAGCGCCATCCATGCGAGGAATCCGTAGCGCATGTGGGTCTCCTTCCGGTTCTCACCGCCCAACGGATCTTACGCCCGCTCCGGCCTGCCAGCAAGGGCGGCGTCCATCGATTTCTGCCAGCCCGTGCCGGGCCGACGGGATACGCCCAGGGGAGTGCCGGCCGCCATGACGGGGAGTCGCTTGTCCTGGCGGGCCGCCGGGGTATACTCCCGCACATGAGCGAACTCCCCAATCACTCCACAGCTCTCTCAGTAGCGGTCCTCTCTATGATCGCAGCCCTCCATGGATGTGAAAGCCGGAGGAACAGCCAGAATGGTATCCCCGATGCCGTGGATTCCGCTTCCGTAGACTCTGCCGGGGGGCGCTCGGACCTGCTTCTCGAAACGACCGGTGGGGGCGTGGAAACTGCGTTCGATGGCATTGCGGACGGGCCGCAGGAGGCAGCCGGCGACGATGGCGGGGCGTCCGACGCCAGACCTTCCCCGGACCTCGTGCCCCAGCCCGCAGTGCGCATTCCCGGAGAATGGGAGCCGCAGGGGGCCACGTGGATGCAGTGGCCGACGCAGTGGGAGGCCTCGCTCAGGCCCGACTTCTCCCGGGTCATCACAGTCGTGCAGAAGTACCAGCCCGTGCACCTGCTCGTCCTCGACAAGGGCCTGGAGAAGAACGCCCGGGAGCAGATCGCAGCCGTGGGGGGCGATCCGGATGCGGTGACGTTCCACGAGATCCCCTACGACAACAGCTGGATGCGGGACAACGGACCCGTGTACGCACGGCGGACCTCGGGCGGTGATTCTCTCAGCGGCGGAACCGTCGAGCTCCAGGATTGGAGCTTCGATGCCTGGGGAGGCAACTTCGGCGCCGACATCCCCTTTGACCAGGACGACGCCGTGCCGGCTGCCATCGCAGCACTGCTCGACATCGATCGCGTGGAGTACTCCGACTACGTCCTGGAGCGGGGAAACCTGGAGGCCAACGGTGACGACACGGTGGTCCTCGGCTGGGACTGCCAGGCGGATCGCAATCCGGACTGGACCCAGGAGGCGACCGAGGTGCTTCTCCGGGAGAGGTTTGGTGCCACGCAGGTTCTGTGGGTGTACGGACATGATGCGGAAGACCTCACCACCGGTCACATCGATGGGGTTGTGCGGTTCGTGAACGGGACGACGGCGGCCGTGGCCAGGTCACTCATCCCTGGCGACCCGAGTGCGGCACAGCTCGAGGACGCTGCCGACCTGCTTTCCGGGGCCGGGTTTGACGTCGTGCGCGTCGATGTTCCGGGGACGGTTTCCTACAAGGGTTCCGACCTGCCCGTCATGTACATGAACTGGCTGGTCGGGAACGGGTTCGTTGCTGCCATGGCATTCGGCAATCCCGAATGGGACGACGCCGCCCGAGCCACCATCGAAGGGCTCTTCCCCGGCCGCACCGTGCACATGGTTGAGGCGCTCGAGCTGTGGTACAACGGTGGGGGCCTCCACTGCATCACGAATGACCAGCCGGAGCTTTGATGACCAGCCGGAGCTTTGAGGGATTCTGATGATTGCTGGAGCCGTGGGGGGGAAACCGATGAGGCACGGAGTCGTCCTGGCGGCGGTCATGGCGGTGGCCTGGGCAGGCTGCGGCGGAACATCCGCAGGCAAGGCAGGGATTGCCGACGTCAGTGATGGAATGCCGTCCGACGTGTCCGCCGTGTCCGACGTGTCCGACGTGTCCGACGTGTCCGACGTGTCCGACGTGTCCGACGTGTCCGACGTGTCCGACGTGTCCGCCGTGTCCGACGTGTCCGACGTGTCCGACGTGTCCGACGTGTCCGACGTGTCCGACGTGTCGGCCGTGTCCGACGTGTCCGACGTGTCCGACGTGTCCGACGTGTCCGACGTGTCGGCCGTGTCCGACGTGTCCGACGTGTCCGACTTGTCCGACGCACCGGCCCCAAGCGACCTCGAGGGGGCCGACGTTCCTGACCTCCCTCCCGGCCCCTGCCAGTCCGACGGCGACTGCAAGCCGGGGCTTGCCTGCATGGGCGGCGTGTGCTCGGCGCAGGTCCTGGCCGAGCTGATCTACTCCAGCCCGGCCGGGGTGGTCACACCGCCCACGTGGAATGCGCACCTGCCCAAGTTGGCCGGCGACGAGGAGTTCCTCTATGCCGCGCACACCTACTACGCGGATAGCACGGCCAACCGGCTGACCACCATCCTCTGCCGTCCGGTGGGGCAGGGCGGGGAGTGGACCGTGGCGGCCCAACTGTCCTATCCCCACCAGCCGCCGGGCCTCGTCATGGACACGCAGGACCGGCTGCACATGGTCTTCGTCTGCCAGCGGCCGGGGGCTTCGGACGTCACCTGCTTCCAGGGCGGGGCCGGAACGGGCGGCCTCGTCCGGCGCTTCTACCACCTCATCTTCTCGGCGCACCATGCGGACGGCAGCCTGAAGTTCGATACCTACGCCAACTACAACGAGTGGACGGCGGACACGAACGGCTATCTCGGGGTGGGGACCACGAGTGATGGGTACACCTGGTGGTCGCTTGCCGATGGGAGCTGGGCTCGCAAAGCGCAGTGGTGGCTCGACGGGAACAGCTACGGCACTCCCGACTCACTTTCCGTGGCCCCGGACTACCTGTTGTATCCGATCCACGCAGCGCATCCTGAGCTCGGGCATGACGAGCGGGTGCTCTACGGCGGCCGGTTCGACCCTTCGGCGGGCAACAACGCTGCCTACTCCTCATCGATGGCCTGGGCGGGCCCGACGGTGCTCAGCGGGCTCAAGCTCCTCATCGAGCGCAAGCCACCCGTTCCGGTCCCCGGTGCCATCAACGCGTATCCCAGTGACGTGGAGTACGGGCCCGGAGGCATCCTCCACCTGCTGTCGTACATGCCGAAGGGCAACGGCATCTGTACGGAGCTCATCCGGTACGCGGACGGCCTGTCCAAACCCCCGCAGATCCTGGACGTCGGGTGCGTCGGGAATTACTCGAAGCTCCATGTCCGGGACGATGGGACTCTCCACATCCTGGCCACGGGGACAGGCCCGACCGTGACCCTGGGGACCAGCACCGACAACGGCCAGACCTGGACCTGGGCGGCCGTACCGATCGAGGGGCTTCCCGCCAACGGCGACGTGCAGTACTTCGGCTTCACCCCGATCAAGCGCTACACCTCGCCTGAGGTCTGGACCGAGGACCGCATCGTCTTCTTCTTCTCGGGTTACGCGGCCGACAATCTGGCCCGTCGCAGCTACATGGGGACGCTCGTGCTGCCGTGAGAGTCCGGTCGTCCACGGCTTCCTGGCGGTGATCACCCCCCGCTCTTCCTGGCCTCGTACCCCCGCTTCCTGAGCTCGTCGACCAGCGCGTCCCGATGGTCCCCCTGGATCTCGATGATGCCGTCCTTGACCGTGCCGCCGGTTCCGCAGGACTGCTTGAGCTCCCGGGCCAGCTCCTTGAGCTCCTCGTCGTTCAGGGGCAACCCGGTGATCAGGCAGACCCCCTTTCCCTTGCGCCCCTTGGTCTGCCGCTCGACCCGCACCCGCCCGTCCCCGCGCACCTTGCCGGCCTCCTTCCTGCTGCACCGGCACCCGTCTTTCGGATACCCACAGACCGGGCACATGCGGCCGGCCGCACTGGTGTACACGAGCCGGGAATTGCTGTCGTGTTTCTCCATCAAGGTCTCCTGCCGCCTGCCCCCCGAGGACGGGTCCGCCCGTCTCGTCGCCTCGGTGGCGACCGCCATGCTATCACCTGCGATTGCAGCGGACAACCTCTGCCGCTCGCACCTCGCCGAAGGTACCGTCCGACCGGTTGGTCGATTTTTCTTGCACCTGCCCGCAGGATGGATCTACAGTGGCCTTGGGACGGCAAGACGGAGGGTGCCATGAGAACCGGTTACATGAGCAAGCTGGGTCCGGTGGTGATGGTTTCCTGCGCGCTTTCGATTGCCTGTGCGCTCCTTTCCGGCTGTGCCAAGGAAACGACCGTGGCCGGGCAGCAGGGGGAGGAGGATGAGCTCCTGTTTCCCAAAGACAAGCCCGGGGGCGAGGAACCTTCGCAGGATGATCCCCCCGCAGAGCCCCGCGGGCGGGCCGACGACCCGGGCACTTCTCCCGCAGGGGATCCGGGATGCGTCGACTACGATCAGGATCTTCACGGCGAGGGGTGCCAGGCCGGGGCCGACTGCGACGACGAAAACCCCAACTTCTTCTCCTCCTGCCCGGACTGCATGACCCAGGTTCTAAGCGGCTGTCCCTGCCACGCACCGGGCAAGCTGATGCAGTGCTACGAGGGGCCGCTCGGCACTTCGGGCGTAGGGGTGTGCATCGCTGGTTCCCGCGAATGCCTGCAGAACGGCTTCTGGGGGGATTGCGTCGGTCAGGTTGTCCCGAAGGACGAGGTCTGCGACGGCCTTGATGACGACTGCGACGGCAACGTGGACGAGGGGGTCCTGTCCCCCTGCGGCAACTGCGATCCCCAGTGCGATGGCGTTCAGGCCGGGCCGGGAACACCGCTCCCCTTTGCTCCGGACGGCGAGAACTCGGAAGGAGTCGGCCTCACCCCCGAGGGCTTTCTCACGCTGGATGCCGAGGAGATCGATCTCTCCCTCATCTGGATTGCCAACTCGGGCGAAGGAACGGTTTCCAAGCTCGATACCAAGACGGGCAAGGAGCTGGGAAGGTACTACACCTGTGCCGATCCGTCCCGGACCGCGGTCGATCTGCTCGGGGACGTGTGGGTTGCCTGCCGGGCCGACGGTGGCGTGGCCAAGATCCGGCGCCACGAGCTGGCCTGCCAGGACAAGAACGGCAACGGCTTCATCGACACGTCCCGCGACCTCGACGGAAACGGGAAGATCTCCCCGGGGGAGATGGTGCCTCCGGGGCAGGACGAGTGCGTGAAGTTCGTGGTGTACCCGGGGGGAGGCTGTCAGCGTGCCGCGGGAGTGGACAGTGAGAACTACGCCTGGATCGGCGAATGGAACCAGCCGACGCTCCGGCGCCTCCACCCCGAGGATGGAAGCGTCGTGCAGACCATCGCCATTCCGAACAACCCGTACGGCCTGGTGGTGGATTCGAAGAACATCATCTGGGTGGCGGGGCGTGGGGGAAGCCGGTTGGTGCGGGTCGATCCCGCCACCGGAACGGTCAATTCCTACCAGTCACCGGTCAGCCCGACCGACCCCTACGGAATCAACATCGACAGCAAGGGGCGGGTCTGGTTCGCCAACTGTTGCGGCTCCCACGTGGCGGTGCGGTTCGACCCGGTCACCGGACAGTGGGCGCAGGCGCAGACTCAGGGCAGGCCTCGTGGAATCGCGGCCTCGCTCAACGGGCGGGTGTATGTGGCCAACGACGAGAGCAACTCCGTGGCCGTCATCGACGCGGATACCATGCAGAACCTGGGACAGATCAGCCTCGGCGGTGGCCGATTCCCGGTCGGGATGGCCGTGGATTTCGACGGGTTCGTCTGGGCCGTCAACCAGGGAACCTCGAGCGCCACGAAGATCGATGCCACCACGGGGACCATCGTCGGAGAGTACCCGGTCGGTTCGGCCCCGTACACCTACTCCGACATGACCGGGTACACACTTCACAACTTCACCGCTCCGCAGGGCTACTACCAGGAGACGTTCGGTCTGGTCGGGCCGCTGCCCGGGTCGGTCTCCGCGGATCCGAACAAGATCCAATGGACCTCGGTATCGGTCGACGCCGAAGTTCCCCAGGGGAGCCACCTGGAGGTCGAGGCCCGGGTCGGCAACACGAAGGAAGCGCTCGCCATCGCCGCGTGGCAGGGTCCGGCCGGGCCGTTCCCGGATCAGACCTTCCCCTTCGATACCACCTCCTGGAACCTCATCGGCCAGTTCCTCGAGCTGAGGGTCTGGCTGGTCTCCGACACTCAGCAGACCGCTCCGGTCGTCAAGAAGCTCAGCGCAACGTTCAAGGTCAATCCGTAGAGTCTCCGGTCGAATCGACCATGACGTGGGGTCTTGCCATAGCGGGAAACGCCAGGCTATTCGGGCATCACGTAGGCACCGTCGAGGGGGAGCATACAGTCCTTCCAGATGCGGGCGTATCGGTCCGGGTCGGCCTGCGGGCGGCGGATCATCTTCATGCAGAACTCGGCCTGGTCGGCCCGGGTGCTCTGCTTGCCGTGCAGCGTCACAGCGAACTTCGAGAAGTCCCGCACCATGAAGTCGAACACCTGGTCCACCACGTCCGGGCCGACGTTGTACAGGGTCGCGTTTTCGAGGATGAGCTGGCCATACACGATGAGCGTGAAGATCTCGCCGACGGCCAGGAGGAAGTCGATGTCCTTCTGCTGGGCCTCGTCCGCAGGGGCTCCGATCCCCATCTCCATGAATGCCCGGGTCTGCTCCCGGAAGATCTTCACGTTCGGGAGATCCCAGGCCGCATAGGCCTTGCGGAAGTCGTGGAACCGGATCCTGCCGAGCCCCTTGGCCGGTCCCTGGTTGAACAGGAACGAGTCGTTGGCCGCCTGGTCCTGTCGAGGCACCGGGGCAAACGGGCCCGGGTTGGTGAAGTAGCTCATCATGAACTTCACGATGAGCGCGATGTTCACGTGGACCGTCCCCTCGAGCTTGGGCATGGCCCGGATGTCCCGGGCAGCCATCTCGAAGTACGTGTCCTTCTCAAACCCCTTGGCCGCGATCACGTCCCACAGGAGGTTGATCACGTCCTCCCCCTGCGTGGTGACCTTCATCTTCATGACCGGGTTGTACAGCAGATACCGCCGGTCGTCGGGAGATGCCACCCGCATGTAATCGGCAGCCCGCAGCGCAAACAGCTTCATCGCGATCAGGCGGGACCACGCATCCACGAAGAGCTGCCGGACGTGCGGGAAGTCCGTGACCCGCATGCCGTAGAGCTTACGGTGCGAGGCATGGGTGAACGCCTCGTACAGGGCATGCTCGCAGATACCGATGGAGGCCCAGCCCAGGTTGTACTTGCCGATGTTGACCGTGTTGAGCGCTGCATCCCAGGCATCCTGCCCCACGTGCAGGATGTCCGCCTGCGTGATCGGGTAGTCGTGCAGCCCGAACTCCGACACGAAGTTCTGACTGTTCACCACGTTGCGGACGCACTCGTAGTTCCTGTGCGAGTAATTGGCCACGAAAAACACGTACTCGCCGGTCGAGGCCATCTTCCCGAACGTGGAAACCATGGGGGCTGCGTTGCCGTTGCCGATGTAATACTTCCGACCGTTGGCCAGCCACGTCCCGTCCGGACCCGGCTTCAGGTTCATCTCCGTCGAGTAGATGTCCGCCCCATGCTCCTTCTCCGACAGGCCGAACGCAAACACGGCCCCCTCCTCGAGCAGGCGGGCTGCCCGTCGGCGGGCCTCCTCGTTCTTCGACATCCAGATGGGACCCAGACCGAGGATCGAAACCTGCCAGGTGTACCAGTACGGCAATCCGTAGAACGCCAGGATCTCGTTGAACTCGCAGATGCGCCAGGTATCCCAGCGGGCATCGGGACCACCGCATCCGGCCGGGGTCAGGAGCGTGGAAAACAGCTTCTCCTTCTTCTGGAATTCGATGAAATCCGAGTACCAGACCCGCTCGTGGTCGTCCTTCTTGATCCGGGCTTTCCCCTTGGCCTCGAAGAACTCGATGGTCTTGAGCATGATCTCCCGGGATCGCTCGTCGGGGTAGAACCGGTCCGGCTTCTTCGGATTCAGCAGCAGCATGTCCCCCTCCTGGGTCAGGTTGGCAGCGCACGGTGCGGGAAGTTCTCCCGCTGCACGGGCAATCGGCCCCACAACCTCGGTCTCGCCTGCCCGTCGTGGCATACTACCGCTCCCCGAGGCTTCCGTCGAGCCTTTCCCGGGCCCTCTCCCGGGCCCCGCTGCGGAGCAGTCCTCCCCGACCCCATGACGATCCGGGCGAGAGAAATGGAGTTGACTCTGTCCATCCGATGCGGACAGGGAATTGACGCGGCGTCGCTTAATTGGTACACATGCTCGCCCGTTCGCACGCGGGCGGCCAACGCTACGCTCCAATGAGCGAGGAGGTACAGGATGCGCAAGTCGATCGTCTCGGTGTTGCTGGCTCTCGGGCTCGTCTCGGTGTTCACGCCTGGATGCGGCGGTGAAGAGGGCGCCTCGTTCGAGATCGATCCGTCCCAGCAGGTCAAGGGGATGGGCGGCAAGACGGACGGCAGCGCACTGGCCACCGTCCTGGACTTCGAGTTCGACGGAAAGACCCAGACCGACTGGGCCTGGGATGCCGAGCGCGTCATCGAGGACCAGATGCTCTACACCATCGGGCATCTCAATCACAACAACTCGGTCGGCCGCCTCGACCGGCTCGAGCTGTCCAACGTCAAGACCGAGCCGGGGACCGGCGGCAAGACCATCGTTACCTACCACGCCCGAATGCCGGTGGCCTGGGGAAGCAAGACGAACCTGCCCACCAGCTACAAGCTGACCTTGCCGCTCGACGTGAGCTCCGCCGGCCAGGAGGCCTTCACCAAGAAGTACAATCCGGACTGCGTCGAGCTGGGGGCCCACGACGTCGATTCCGGCAGCATGTGGTACTACTACCGACCTCAGCGCGGAAGCTGCAAGCTGGCCGAAGAAGACGTGATCCGCATGGAGGCCACGGTCACCGTCAGCGAAGTCAACACCACCGGCAAGTACCCCGAGTACCACAAGGTGTGGGAGGACGATGCGCTCAAGGTCGTGGCCGTGTTCGGGAAGTACAAGGACGGGGCCACCACGGCAGCGGATGCCGGAATCGCCGCGTACAATGAGTTCGTGACCACGATGACCACGCGGCTCAAGCCTTACTCGCTGGTCACCGTTCCCGAGAAGATCCCGGCCGATCCGGGCTCCAATGCCAAGGCCACCGACATCGAGCTCAAGGCCGATCTCGGCGACGGCCGCACCGTGCAGGTCAACGTCCTGCTCGTAGACAACATCGCCAGCGCCACCACCGCCTTTTATGACCGGTACGAGGATCTGTCGACTTACGCAGACCTCATCGCGTACAACGGACATGCCGGCCTGGGCCAGAACGTCCGCGCCATCGCCAAGAAGGGCAAGTGGGTTGCCGGCCAGTACGTCATCGTGTTCATGAACGGCTGCGACACGTTCGCCTATGTCGACGGCTCGCTCGCCGACATCCGGAAGTCCGTGAACCCGGATGACCCGGACGGCACCAAGTACCTGGACTTCGTGGTCAACGCCATGCCCGCCTACTTTGCATCCGATTCGGAGGCCTCCATGGCCATGGTGAACGGGCTTCTTGCCTACGCCAAGCCGGAAACCTACGAGCAGATCTTCACCCGATTCGACCCGCACCAGATCGTCCTGGTGACCGGCGAGCAGGACAACGTGTACTACCCCGGCTACGACCCCGAGGGCGAGCCCGTGGAACCCGAGCCCGGAACCTGGGAAGGGATGAACGAGACGGGCACCGTCGCTCAGGACGAGCAGCGGAACTACAAGACGCCCGCCCTCAATGCCGGGAACTACCTGTTCACGCTGGGCGGCTCGGGCGACGCCGACCTGTACGTGCGGGTCGGCTCCGCCCCCACGCTGGAGCTCTATGACTGCCGCCCCTACAAGGCAGGCAGCGACGAGTCCTGCGAGGTCAGCCTGAACACCCCCGCCGAGGTGCACGTGATGGTGGTCGGCTGGGATCCCAAGTCCGAATACACCCTGACCGGCGAGCCAAAGTAGGCGGCCGGAAGCGAGGCTTCGGACGGATTCAACGCCCAAGGGTAGACGAACTCCCGCCGAAGCCTGGTGCGAAGGCGGATGCTCGACGGCCGACAGCTCAACATTGTCTCGCCAGTGTTCTTGGGGACAATGGACCACCGGCCGAGTTGTGACGCCGGGAGCGTCATAAGTCGAGGGATGTTGGATCACCGGCCGAGTTGTGACGCCGGGAGCGTCATAAGTCGAGGGATGTTGGATCACCGGCCGAGTTGTGACGCCGGGAGCGTCATAAGTCGAGGGATGTTGGATCACCGGCCGAGTTGTGACGCC
>CAITUV010000068.1 GCA_903895725.1 uncultured Myxococcales bacterium
CAGTCACAAGATCAGCCCGTCGGCTTCTGACATGGTCTTCCCCGACCCCCAGAGATCGACCATGAGCACGTTGTGGCCGCCAGCCGCGGCGAGCACCAAGGCCTCCAGCAGAGTTCCTTGTCCCCGGTTGTCGTTAGGAGAAGCGGTTTCGCTCGGGTTGGGAAGAAGGTCTGTGCCGAGGCAAGATCCCCCCTCCGGCCTGCCCCCGCTCGATCCCCATCCATTGAACCCCCCGGGGACCCGGGGGGTGTCCCAGCGGATGTGCCGTGGGTACCGGCACACAACGGCCTCCATGCTCGGCACGTCATCCTGAGCGACCCGGCCCCCCTGCCTACGAAGTCGGATCTGCCGCTCTGCCGGGAGCGAAGGAGCTCGGCCTCTCAAGCGTTCGAACGGCCGCAGGTCCTGCGGCCTTTCCACACCGATGCGAGGAGCACACTTCTCCAGCGTTCGAACGGCCGCGGGTCCTGCGGCCTTTCCGTTGCCCCGGCCGAGGTCCTTCCGCCGCCTCCAGAAGGGCACGGCCGGAGGAGGAGGCCGTGCGTCGGGGGCGTCAGGATGACGCGCCAAGCGCGTCGGCCGTCGGGGGTCCGTGCGATCGGCCCATGCGATACATCGGCCGTTGGGTTGCTTTCACCGTCGGCCCATGCGATGCATCGGCCGACCTGATTTCCGACCAGCGCAATCCTTCCCCCCCCGGCCTTGTATCTCCCGCCGGTTTGACTATAGTAGCGGGCCGTCCGAGGGTGTGAGTCCGACCGGACGGGAGGGATGGACGTGGCAAGAGAGTACATCGACGGAACCGAAGCCATCGTGCGGGGGGCGTTGCATGCCGGCTGTGACTTCTTCGCCGGCTACCCGATCACCCCGTCGAGCGGCGTGCTCGTGCGCATGATGCGGGAGCTGCCCAAGATTGGCGGCATGGCAGTCCAGGGAGAGGACGAGATCGCCTCCATCGGGATGTGCATCGCGGCATCGATGGCGGGAAGGCGGCCGCTCACCGCCACCAGCGGCCCGGGCATCAGCCTCTACTCTGAGAACCTGGGTCTTGCCATCATGGGCGAGGTGCCGCTCGTCATCGTCAATGTCCAACGTCTCGGCCCGGCCACCGGCGGTGCCACGACTGGAGCCGAGGGGGACGTCCAGTTCGTCCAGTGGGTCACCTCGGGCGGTCTTCCCATGGTCGTCCTGTCGCCCACGGACGTGGCCTCGTCCTACTGGCTGACCACCGTGGCCTTCCGGCTGGCGGAGCGCCTCCGTATCCCGGTGATTCTCAATACCTCCAAGGACCTGGTCCAGACGATGGAAACCGTCGACGTCTCCGCATGGAAGAAGGTGCCGGTGGAGCCAAGGACCCCCTTTGGCGGGGCAGCCCCCTACGTGCCCTACCGCTTCGACCGGCTGGGGGATGTTCCCCAGTTCCTTCCCGTCGGAGCCGACCTGCAGGTGCGCTTTACCACCTCGATGCATGACGAGCACGGGAACCTCACGAAGAAGCTCGCCAAGGTGGACCGCACGTTCCGGCATCTCCAGGAGAAAGTCCTTGCCCATCTGGATGAGCTGGTGCTCGTGGAAGAGGACCGCCAGGAGGGAGCCGACACGCTGGTCGTGGCCTCCGGAGTGAGTGCCCGGTCGTCCCGGGCCGCCGTGAACATGGTCCGCGCCCGTGGCGGCAAGGTCTCGATGCTGACCGTGTATTCCGTCTGGCCTGTGCCCGAGGCCGCCATTCGCAAGGCAGCCGAGGGAGTGAGCCGGGTCGTCGTCCCCGAGATGAACGTCGGCCTGTACCGTCGTGAAATCGAGCGTCTGCTGCCGAACCGGAAGACCATCGGAGTCAACCGGGTCGACGGTGAAGTGCTGACCCCGGACGAGATCATCCGGACGGGCGAGTTGGAAGGAGGGGTCGCATGAGCTTCGAAGTGAACGACTACCTGCTCGAGAAGTCCAAGCCATACCCCTTCTGCCCTGGCTGCTCGCACGGCCAGGTGCTCGATGCCCTGGGCAAGGCATTGCCGATGGTGGGCGTGGCACCCAACCGGGTTGCCCTGGTCACGGACATCGGCTGCATCGGCATCTCGGACAAGCATTTCGGGATGCACACGTTCCATGGATTGCATGGGCGGAGCGTGACCTATGCCACCGGCCTGAAGCTGGGGAACCCCGATCTGACCGTGGTGGTGCTCGTCGGCGATGGCGGGCTCGGGATCGGCGGCCACCATTTCCTGCATGCGGCCCGTCGCAACGTGGACATCACCGTCCTGGTCTGCAACAACTTCAACTTCGGAATGACCGGTGGACAGCACTCGGTCACGACTCCTCACCAGGCCGTCACCGCCACGACGAGCGAAGGGAACTTCGAGTATCCGCTCGACATCGCGGGCCTGGTGGACGTGGCCCAGGGCAATTTTGCGGCCCGCGTGATGTTTTATGATCCCAAGCTTCCCGAGATCATTGCCGAGGCCATCCGGTCCCCCGGGTTTGCAGCGCTCGACATCTGGGAGATGTGTACCGCGTACTACGCCAAGCGGAACAAGCTCAATCGGACGGTCCTGGAAGAGCAGCTCAAGGAGCGCAACCTGTCGACGGGCATCGTGGTCCGGAGAGAGCGGAAGGGCTACGTGGAGCAGTATCGGCAGTCCCTCGAGGCGCTACAGGGCAAGCCGCTCTCCGAGGGGACGCCGATGGCCTCCGAGTTCCCCCGCCCCTCCTACCCGAGGCAGAGCGTTCTCATTGCGGGTCGTGCCGGCCAGAAGGTCCGATCCACGGCCATGATCCTGGGCCGGGCCGGCGTGCTGTCGGATCTCTACGTCACTCAGCGGGATGACTATCCCGTCACGGTCATGACCGGTCATTCGACCGCGGAGATGATCTTCCAGCCCGATCCGGTCAACGCCTTGACCGTCGACGCCCCGGACTACGTGCTGATCACGGCCGAGGAAGGACGGGACGTGATCAGGGAGCGCCTCAAGGGGCTGCCTGCCACGTCGACCGTCTACGCGCTCGAGGAGCTGCTGCCCCTGGACACCCCCGCCCGTGTCGAGCCCATTCCCGCCACCGCGGTGGATATCCAGAAGAAGAAGACTCAGATCGTGCTCGCCTGCGTGGCCTGGCTGGCCGCCAGGACCGGGGTAGTGTCGCCCGAGGCGCTGCGCCGGGCAGCGCAGTCCGAGGAGCGGCAGAGCATCTCGGACGAGAACCTGGCCACGCTGGCGGAGATGGATGCGAGGCTGGCCCGGAAGTAGAAGCGGGCACTCCTGCGGATGGTTCCTGGCATGAGCCACGACAAGCCAGCATTGAGCCTTCCCGGCCGCCTCTGGCGATGGGGGCGGTGGGCTCTGCTGGTCGGGGTGCTCCTGGCCCTGGCCGCAGGGGGCTTCCTGATCTACGTGTTCTTCTACAAGGCTCCCGACGAAGTGGTGCAGGTGCTCGCCGGGCCCGCAGACGATGCCCTGGTCCAACGGCGCTCGGAGACGTTCACCTGGCCGGACGAAGGCTCCCCGGCCTGGCGATTCGTGCTGACCGACGGGCGGGGGCACGTGCTGCACGACGTGGTCGCTCGACGGCCCGAGGTCAAGCTTCCGTACGGCATTCTCGAGCCGTCGAAAGACTATGTCTGGACCGTCTTTCCCGCTTCGGTCGAGGGGGACCGGACCGGGGACCCGCTCGTTCGGTCCAGATTCCACACGGCGGGCGAGCTGACCGTGGAGACCTGGCTGGGACCGCTGACGCTCTTTCCGGATCGGCTGAGCATCGGCGCCCGGGAGATGGTGGGCGACATCGTGGTGGAGGTATCGTATCCCGGGCTGTTTCGGGTGACGCTGCCGGACGAGCTGGTGTTCCAGGACGGCAGCCGCATGTACGACGGACAGGGGACGGTGCTGCTTTATCTGCGATTCGACCAGGCGGCCGCCCACGACGATCCGGAGGAGTGGGCGAGCATCCAGGTCGGGGCGACGAACGTGCTGGCGCACCTGTCGGTCGGTACCGACGGCAGAGAAGGCCATCGGCTGCTGGCCTCGGCTGCCACGGGGTTCGACCCGTTTGCGGACGCCCCTTCGTTTGCCAACTTCGAGCGCTCGCTGTTCTCGCGATTGACCCGGGGTACGTGCGTCGGCATTGCGATGGCCGTGAAGGTGTTCTTCGAGCATGCCCGGTTCGGCGTAGAAGGGGGGACCGATGCTCCGAGCGCCGAGCTTCTTGCCAGAACCCTGGCCCGCCGTTCCAGGCTGGCGCTTTCGGCTGCCAGCTTCCGGGAGCTTTCCGACCGCCACCCGGACACGGTCATGGCCGTGATGACGGCTCTTCACTACGAGAACCTGGACCCGCAGGTGATCACGGAGACCATCCGAGCCGTCCTCTCCCCGCAGACTGGCGAAGCGGTTTCCGCCAATCTGTTCTCGCAGCTCCGGGCGGGGCGGCTTCCCGTGCTCGGCGGATTTCGCCTCAAGAGCCGGGTGCTGAAGATCTTCGCCCGCATCGGGACCTACACGCTTCTTGATTCGGGACACGCTTTCCTCGTGTACCGGGGGTGGCGGTTCGAGGACGGCGACGTGTTCGCGGTCTACGATCCCAACTTCGAGTACGAACCGGGGCTTCGTCGCCGCACGATGCTCCTGGTTCCCAGCGGGGGGCGGCCAGTCTATGTGGCCGGTCCGGATCCGGACCGGAGCATGGTCCGATTCCTCCCCATGGAGCCGGATCTTGCTGCCCTGGTCGTCTCCATCGGAGGAGAGGGGGTGCGACAGCGCATCCTTGATGTCGGCGAGGCCTTCGAGGATCTCTGGCGGGCGAGTCGCAGGTAAAGTCGCGAGTCATTGCCCGGGCCGTTTCGAGCCGGGGCCTCGAAACCCATTGAACTGTGAATTCCGTGGTGCTACGTTGGCTCCAGACTTCCGGGCGGTCGGCTGGCGGCCGCCCGCACGGGGAAAGGGGGGGGAGAGATGACCGAGAGACTGCCGACAAAGGAAGAGCTGCTGGCCAAGGCGTACAAGCCCAACGAGGATGCCCTCAAGCTGCATCCCTTCTACAAGGGCAAGATCAAGATGGTGCCCAAGTGCGCCATCCGGAGCGTGGACGACTTCGCAATCTGGTATACGCCCGGCGTGGCTGCGGCCTGCAAGGACATCCACAAGAACCCTGAGAAGGTGTTCGAGCACACGGCCAAGGCCAACATGGTGGCGGTGATCTCGGATGGCACGCGAGTGCTGGGGCTGGGAGACATCGGCCCCGAGGCCGGGCTTCCGGTCATGGAGGGCAAGTGCATCCTGTTCAAGTACCTGGGCGGCGTGGATGCCTTCCCGCTCTGCCTGGATACCAAGGACGCGGACGAGTTCATCCGGACCGTCAAGATCCTCCAGCCGACATTTGGCGGCGTGAACCTCGAGGACATCGAGAAGCCCAAGTGCTTCCGAATCCTCGATACGCTGCGGGCCGAGTGCCGCATCCCGATCTGGCATGACGACCAGCAGGGGACCGCTGCGGTGACGGTCGCCGGCCTCATCAACGCGTTGAAGATCACGAACCGCAAGATGGAGAAGGCCCGGGTCGTTCTCAACGGTGCGGGCGCGGCGAACATCGCCATTGCCCGGCTGCTGCTGGCCGCCGGCGTAGACGGCGACAGGATGATCCTGGTCGACCGAAAGGGCGGCATTGCCCGTAATCGCCCGGGGCTCAAGGACGACGAGTACGTGAAGTTCGACATGGCTCAGAAGACGAATCCGCAGTGCTTCTCGGGTACGCTGGCCGAGGCCATGGAAGGGGCCGATGTGCTGATCTCGCTGTCTCAGCCGGGGCCCGACGTGGTGAAGAAGGAGTGGGTTGCCAAGATGGCGAAGGACTCGGTCGTGTTCGTCTGCGCCAACCCGGTACCGGAGATCTGGCCCTGGGAGGCCAAGGAGGCCGGTGCCAGGGTCGTGGCCACGGGGCGCTCCGACTTCCCCAACCAGGTGAACAACTCGATCGGATTCCCGGCCATCTTCCGCGGCACGCTCGACGTGATGGCAACCACCATCACGGATGAGATGTGCATCGCAGCGGCCCGCGAGCTGGCCAAGTGTGCGGAAGACAAGGGGTTGCGCGACGACTACCTGGTGCCCACCATGGCCGAATGGGAGGTATTCCCCCGCGAGGCCGTTGCCGTCGGGCAGAAGGCCATCGAGCAGGGCGTCGCACGGGTGAAGCTGTCCCGAGAGAAGGCACTCCAGATTGCCGAGGATACCATCCGGAAGGCCCGCGCCGAGATCGAGTGCCTCATGCGCGAGGGGCACATCCCCGCTCCGCCCGCGTAATCGGGGGAGAAGTCCCGCAACAGGCTGTTGGCATCGAGGGACGGCTCCGACCCGGGGCTGGAATCCGACAAGAGGCTACTGGTCTGAGGGGAGCAGCCGGTCGAGCACGGCGCGCGTTTCGAAGAACTCCTTGGCAGTCAAACCGAAGCGAAGCTTGAGGAACTGGTCCACCTGGGGCTGGAGCTCCCAGTAGGGCTTGTAGATCCCCTGGAGCTCCCTCAGGCGGTCCTGCTGGGCCCTGGGATCACTGTACGACACGTCGATGCGCAGTGCCCTGGAATCGGGGCCGGCCGCGGAGTCGAACACGACCCCGGCCTGAATTCCGGTCTGCGTCCCCGCCCCCTGTTCGAGGAGCCGGTCATGCTCGGGCTTGAGCTCGAGCGCCTTCTGGTACAGGTGAGCGTTGAGCAGGAGCAGCTCGACGAGCTGATCCTCCGCCTTGCTCTCGATGAGCCCCGAGTGGTAGTGGTCGAGCAGCGTCTTGAGCGTCTGGGTCTCTCGTGCGATCACCGACTCCTGCATGGCCCGGGCCAGCTCGGTGGCCGCCAGGTCGAGCGGCTCACCGGCCTTGACGGAGAGCTCCTTTCCGGAAAACCCGTGTCGCTCCAGGGGTGCGACGGACACCTCGATGTCGACGAAGCTCAGCGTCCGGTTGAGGTCGAGAAGGATCTCTCCCCCCGGTGCGGCCACCAGGGTCTGGGTGAAATCGCCGCTGCTGGTCGTTTCCCGCAGGGTCCCCTTGATCTCGACGTCGAACCGCTCGGCACTGTCCTCGATCGCCTTGCGAAGCGAGGTGAGCTGCTCGGTCAACCGGGCCTTCTCTTCCTGGAGCCCCTGGAGCTTCTTCTCGAGCCCCTGCCGGTAGCGGGAGTTCTGCTGCTTGACCGCACCGACGTGGGGGTTGGTGAGCGTGAACTCGATGTCGTCGATCTTCTTCTGGGTCTCGGAGAGCCTGGACTCGAGCTGGAGGGCGGTGGCCCCGAGCTGTCCGAAGTACGGATTCTCGACGACCCGCTTCAAGGAGAAGGGCTTGCTCTGGGAGGAGCGGGAGAGGGCCTTGAGCACGTGTCCCGAGAGGACGAAGGCATTTTCTCCGTCCCCGGTTCTGACGATGTGCCTGGGAAACAGCGCCATCCGCCCCTCGAGATAGCTGAGGATCCGCTGCCCGAGCGCTTCATCCTCCGGGAAGAAATTGATGGGCTTGAGGTGGAAGGTGTACCGGGCATCGAAGCCGGCCAGGAAGCGCTCCAGGACGACTTCCATGCGCCAGTGGACGGGGACGACGCGAGCCAGCCCGAGCACGGCGAACAGCCGCGTGCCCAGCCGGCCGGTCTGCAGGAATTCCCCGACCCAGACATCCAGCACCGCCCGAATCTTGTCCTGCGCCGCGGTCCGCTCGTCCGCCGGCATGAAGAGCGACAGGATGTAGCCGAGCTGGAGCTTCTCGGTGATGAGCGCGTTCGAGAGGACCGTCTTGAGCTGGGTCAGCCCCTCCTGGGAGGGGTGGGCACCGATCTCGATTCCCAGGTTGTCGACGACGAGGCGCCCCCGTGGACGATAGTCCTCCAGATCCGCGTCGACGAAGAAATCGGGAGCGGGGAGGGCGGAGCTGGACAGGAAGTTCCTACCGCTTTCCTTGACCGTCCCGTAGAACTCCTCGGAGAAGGATTCGCCCAGGCCCCCGGAGTTGAGGATGGAGGCCTCGAAGCGATAACGGTCGAAGGGCGTGAGCGGGACGATGCCCGCCTTGCCGAAGGAGACGCATCGGTGGCCGCTCCAGTTGTCCAGCACGGTATCGTGCCAGGACGAGAACCCGGAGATGGCCCCGGGCGACGAGGGGGCCAGCACGATTCCCGCCTGTGCGTTGCGCACGATCACGTTGCGCCGGAGCTCCAGCCGTCCCCCCTGGAATCTCAGGCCCCCTCCCATGTTTCCGGTGACGACGTTTCCGGTGAGCGACACGGAGGACCCGGTCCCGGCCACGACCACGCCCGGCCCCGTTCCGCCGGTGAATCGGCAGTCGTCGATATTGGCAACGGTCTCGGACAGGGCAGCGGAAGCGACATCCGGGCCCACCGTCAGCGACCAGAAACCGATTCCGGAAACCGTGACCTCCGACCGGCTGACATACAGAGCGGTCTCCCGGGCCACGACCACGGACCGTCCGGCCCCGGCCCCCACCAGGGATATCCGGCGTCCTGAGACCACGACTGATTCCCCGTAGACTCCAGGACCCACGACGATGGTGGCACCGTCGGGAGCCGCGGCCACGGCATCGGTTACCGACGCGTAGGCAGTCTGCTTCCCTTCGATCGTTACCGTCCCGGGCGGTGCCTTTCCTTCCTCCAGGGCATAGCGTTTCTCGAAGGCCCGGACGACCGTGTCGGTGGTGTATCCGGTGCGCACCGTGAGCCTACCAGCGCCGTTTCCGCCATCCGGACCGCACGCTGCCAGCAGTGCCAGGATCAGGAAGGGGATGTGACCATTGCAGAGCGACCGTTTCATGTTCTCCGGGTATAGCAGAAACCGTTGACACGGACAAGGGAAAACGATGTAATGGGATTACTTTGCGCGCAGGCGAGGAGCCTGCCGGAGGTACCAGTCCATGAGCGACGAGCTTTCCCTCAACTACATCCTTGAACACCGCTTTCCGCACCCCATCGCGGCCCCGTTCCGCAATGCGAGAACGGCCACCGGGGGGCCCGACCGGGCCGCGTTCAACCTTGCCGCAGTGGACGGCCTTGTCCGTTACCTGGGCTGCATCCTCCTGAGCGATTACTTCTCGAAGTCACCTGCCCCCGAGAAGGCCGCCAAGGCGGAGGAGTTCCTGCTCCATCCGACGCCGAGCCGCTGGGCCGAGCTTGCACTTGAGCTGGCCGGGCAGCTCTCCGGACGCGGACCGTTCATGCCCGATTTGTGCGGCGCGCTCATCGGCCGGAACGGAAAGCCCACCCAGACCGGCAGCTCGCTGCTGACGCTGGCCCAGACGGCCACCGAGCTGCTGTCGAACCGGAATCTCCTGGTCGACGCGGGCAAGTCGGGCGAAACCGCCCAGCTGCTCGCCGAGTCGCTGGCCGAAGTGGTCCGTCCCCTCCTGTTCCTCCAGGCCCATCCTCTGGTGGTCTTCCGGAGCCATGCGGCCCCCGGCGAAGCCGGTGGTTTCCAAGGCTTCATGATGCGATGGATGGGATGCCGGACGCAGCCGCTGCCCATCGGAATCGACTTTGATGGGACCGTGCCGCTCGGTCAGGTGTTGCTGCTGGCCCCCGAGGGGGACCGGGCGCTCGAGCTGTCCCCGTTCATGGCCGTGGCCACCCCTCCCTCCCGGCAGAACGAGGGATTCTACCTGGCCAGCGGGCTTCGCACCCCGAGCACCCTGCGCCTGGAGAGCTTCGCACATGGCCGTTTCATCACCCGTGAGCTGGGCGACAAGGGGCAGCCTGCCAACCTCTGCGAGTACATGCTCTCCTGGGCCGAAGGGGGAGCGCTCGCCCGGCTCGTGCCCACCGAAGGGTCGGCCAACCGGATGAAGTTCCAGAGCAAGCTCCTGCCGTCCGAAAAGGTGCTCGAGGGGCGATACCAGACCCTTGGATTCATCGGGCGAGGCGGCATCGGGGCCGTCTACCAGGTCCATGACCTCAACGAGAAGACCGACAAGGCCGTCAAGATCCTGTACCCGGACCTGTCTCGAAACGAGTTCTTCACCCGCTACTTCCTCGAAACCGGTGCGATGCTCTCCCGCCTCTCGCACCGGAACCTCGTACCGGTCTACGAGGCGGGGTACTCCTCCACCCTGCAGGAAAACCACATCGTCATGAAGTACATGAGGGGCGGCTCCCTCGCTGAGCTCCTCGAACGACGCGATACCCTCCCCCCGCGGGAGTGCATCCGGATTGCCCTGTCCGTGCTCGAAGCGCTCCACCACCTGCACGAGAACAACCTCCTCCACGGCGGAATCCATCCGGGCAACATCCTCAAGGACGAGACCGGAACCTGGTGCCTGGGGGACTTCGGAATCCTGCGCCTGCCGTCTTCCCGGGTAGCGGCATTCCGACCGCTCGAGCGGCTCCATTCCCTGCGCTACGCCTCTCCCGAGCTTCTCCTGGGAGGACAGGCCAGCCCCGCGTCGGATCTCTACTCGCTGTCCATCGTGCTCTACGAGATGCTCACGGCCCAGATTCCGAGCAAGACCGAGTTCCTCGCTCCATCCGAGCTCATCTTCCCGATTCCCGAAGAGCTGGACCAGGTGCTGGAAAAGGCGCTCGCCTACAATGCCCGGGACCGCCATGCCAACGCCATGGAGCTCTTTGCAGCCCTCAGTGACATCGAGAGCAACATGGGGGCCGAATACCAGGTGAGCTCCGTCGCACAGGCGCAGCAGCTCCTCGGGCACCTGGGCGACGTCCATGTGGGTAACCTGGAAGGGATCGACAACGAGCGGTCCGAAGCCCTGGCCAAGGGGGATTTCGAAGGGGCCGCCCGTTTGCTCCAGGTCCGGATCGACGAGGTCTGGGACGTCGAAGAAAAGGTCTTCTGGATGCAGCAGCTTGCCCAGCTCTACTTCGAGAAGCTGGACATGCCCGGCAAGGCTGTCTCGATTTACCGGGACTGCCTCGAGCTGGCCCCGGACAACCCGGTGGCGACGCAGGCCATCATCGAGCACTTCGAGAAGACCGGGCAGTGGGACGAGCTGGCCGACCTCCTGGACGAGCTGCGCCAGGGTACGGAAGCGGGACCGCCGGTGGAGGGCTACCTCCGTCGGCTGGTCGAGCTCTACCGGGACAAGCTGCACGATCCGGCCCGGGCGTCGGAGTTCCTCGAGCTCCTCGTCGAGAAGACCGGCGCCAAGGCCGAGTGGATCGAGCTCCTGGTGCGCCTGAAGGAAGAGGTGAAGGACTGGGCCGGGGCCGCAAGGGCCCTGGAGAAGTGGCAGGCGCTGGCGGCCACGCCCGCCGAGCGGGCCAGCATTCTCCGTCGCCTGGCGGCCATCTACCAGGACGAGCTGGACTCGCACGATTCGGCGGTCCGGGCCTGGGAGCAGGCACTTGCCGTCGAGCCCTCCGACAAGCTGGCCATGCAGGCCCTGCGCAAGCTCTATCGGGCGCTGTTCAGCTACGGCCGCCTGACCGAGCTGCTCAAGAAGATGATCGAGGCCGCCCCATCGGATCCCGCCGAGCTGGTCGAGCTGTACCAGGAGCTGGGGGAGATGCTCTCCTCGTACGTGTATGATTCCCGGACGGCCCTGGGGGTCTGGACCGAGCTGCTCAAGCTGTCTCCGGGCAACCAGACGGCGCTCTCTTACCTGGAGCGCCTCTACCTCCGGGAGGGGCAGAACGACAAGTACATCGGCATCCTCGAGCAGAAGGCCGAGGCGACCACGGATCCGGCCGAGAAGGCGGGGGTGCTCCTGTCCATGGCCCTGGCGCGGGTCGAGTTCCTCTCCGACATCGTCGGTGCCCGGGCCGCCCTGGAGCAGGGCCTCGCCCTGGCACCGGGCCATGCCGGCATCGAGGCGGCGCTCGAACGTCTGTACGCACAGCACCAGGATGGCGAAGCCCAGAGCCGCCTGCTCCTCTCGCGATTGGAGCGGGAGCAGGATCCCACGGCCCGTCTCGAGATCCTCTGGAAGTTGTCCTCCCTGTTCGAGAAGTCCGGGGAGCCCGCCCAGGCATCGCTCGAGGTCATGAAGCGGGCGTTTTCGGAGGCGCCGGCGGATGCTTCCGTGCGGGTCGAGGTGGAGCGCCTGGCGGAGAAGTCCGGCAATTGGGACGACCTCGTGGCGTTCTACGTGGAACAGCTCGCCCGCTCCGAGGCCGGCAGCGAGGTGAGGAACTACATCGCCGGCCGGCTGGCGTTCCATGCCCTTCATTCGCTGGCCGACCGCACCAAGGGGGTTTTTGCCCTCACCGAGGCCGCTCGTCTTGCCCCGGACAGTGAGCCGCTCCTGCGTGCCCTGCTGTCGGTCTACCGCGAGCAGGAGAAGTGGGGGGATCTGGCCGGCACACTGCTGTCCTACGTCCCCAAGGCCGAGGAGGCCCGGCGGGCCGAGCTCTTCGAGGAAGCCGTCCTCCTGGTGAAGAACCGACTGGTGGGAACCCCGGAAGGCCGCAAGCTCATCGGGCGGCTGGTGGAGATGTCGTCCGAGTTCGTCGGCACCCCGGGAAATGCCGCACTCGTCGAGGTCTGCCGCATGGAGGATGACCATGTGGCGCTCGGCCAGGTCGCAGAGCGGGAGCTCGACAAGGAGCTCGACCCGATGCGTGCGCAGACGTTGCGTCTGTACCTGGGCGAGGCGGCCATGCGGGCCAAGGATCCTGCCCGTGCCCGGGTCTGGCTGGAGGCTGCGCTCGAGAAGTCCCCGCACGACCCCGATGTCCAGCAGGCCCTCCAGGATGCGATGGCCATGGCGGAGGATTGGGCCGGGTTGCTCAGGCTCTACCGTCGGCTCATCCCGGTGACCGAGGACAACACCACCAAGCTCAGCTACCTCGAGAAGGCAGCCCAGATCGAGCTGTCCGTGTTCAATCGGCTGGACAATGCCATCGAGCTGTTCCGGCAGCTGGTGGCCGAGGCCCCCAGGAAGATCGAGTACGTCAACTCCCTGGCCGATGCACTGGGACGGGCCGAGCGGTTCACCGAGCTCGCCTGGCTCTACGAGCAGACCTCCCAGCATCTCAAGGGGGACGAGCGCAGGCAGATGCTGCTCTCCCTGGCCACCCTCTATCAGGAGCGGCTGTCCAACCCCGATGCCGCAATCCTCGCATTGCGCCAGGTGCTGCGCCAGAACCCGGACGACGGCGAGGTCTTCGACCGGGCCCGCACCCTCTGTCTGGGCGAGAAGCGCTACGACACGCTGCTCAAGCTCCTCTCCGAGCGCAGCCGCTCGGCAGCGTTCGAGGAGCGCCTCACGCTCATGGTGGAGATGGCGCGTCTGTCGGCCATGGAGATGGGGCTGTTGCCCCCGGCCAAGAGCTACCTGGACGAGGTCTTGCGGGAGGAACCCGGACACGAGGGGGCCTTCGAGCTCTACCGCCAGATCCTTGAGCGACAGGAGGACTGGAGAGGGCTTGCCTCGCTCATGGAATCACAGTTCGGCCGCGTCGAGGACGAGCGAAAGCGGGTCGAGATCGGTCTCCAGGCGGCCCGTCTTCTCGTCGAGAAGCTCGACCACAAGGTCAGGGCCTGTGAAATCCTCGAGAAGGTCTGGGAGCTGGACCCCAGGAATACCGGGGCCGCTCTCTCCCTGGTGGAGCTGTACGCTTCCCAGTCCCGCTGGGACCGGGCGGCCTCCATGCTCACGCTCCTGCACTCGGGCGAGGCGGACCTCTTCCCCGAAGAGAGTGCCCGACTCGCGTTCCTGTCGGGGCTCACGCACGAAGCGCTCCTGAGACGCCCGCAGGCCATCGAGGCGTTCCGCGCGGCACTGGATGGTGGATATCGCATCGACGACGTCAAGGAGAAGCTGGCGACGCTGCTCTACATGGAGGAGTCGTACGCAGAGGCCAGGACCCTGCTGGCCGGGCTCCTCGATTCCGGGCGGGTCAGCGGGGACCGGCTGCGCGAGCTCAAGGCCATGCTGGCCGACACCGACCGGAAGCTGGGACGCATGGACCGGTCGCGGGAGCACCTCGAAGGGCTTCTCGCCCAGTCGCCGGGGGACAAGGAGACGCTTCGCAAGCTCATGGACGTCTGCCGCTCCGACGGAGACAAGGACTCGGAGGCCCGCTATCTGCGCCAGTACCTGGAGGTGGAGACCGACCCCGAGAAGCGCTTCCCGCTGCTGGTGAGCCTCGGCGATCTTGCCAAGGAGCTTCCGGGGCTTCGCGACGAAGCCATCGCCGCCTACGAGAAGGCGGTTGCCATCAACCCGACCTCCCGGGGTGTCATCATCTCCATGGGGCAGCTCCTCCTCGATGCCGGGCGGTACGAGGAGGCAGCCCGTGCCTTCCGGGAAGTCGAGAACGTCGAGACCGACTCGCGCAGGAAGGCTGCGCTCGCGCTCACCCAGGGGGTGCTCTTCGTCGAGAAGGCCGCCAATCCTGAGCAGGCGGCGATCCACCTGAGGCGATGCCTCGAGCACGACCCGACCAAGGTCGAGGCATTCACCATGCTCGAGAAGATCCTGGTCGAGCGGACCGACTGGGAAGGTCAGAAGGAGCTGTACACTTTCATGCTCGACAAGGTCGGAGAGAAGGGGGTGCCGGATCTGCTCTTCCGGCTGCATCTCAACCTCGGGCGCGTCCTCGTGGAGAAGCTTTCGGATTCCAAGGGGGCGCTCGAGCACCTCGAGCAGGCAGCGGAATACAACCCCGAGGATGCCGAGCTCAACGAGATCCGGGCCGGGATCTACATGCAGAGCGAAGGAGGGCTCGAACGGGCCCTGGAGGAATACCGAAAGCTCACCCAGGACGATCCGCACGACGCCAATCTGGTCCGGGCATTCCGGAAGACCAGCTCTCTGATGAAGCGCTTCGACGAAGCCTGGTATGCCTCCGCCATCCTTGACCTGCTCGGAGCCGCCAGCGTCAAGGAGAAGGCCTTCCTCCAGAAGTTTTCTTCGGCCGCGCTGAAGATCAAGCCCAAGGTCGTCGACATCGACCGGTTCCGTACCGATCTCGTGGCCGAGGAGGAGGACTGGGAGCTGACCGAGATCATCCGCATCCTGTTCGAGCGGATGTCCGGCAGGCTTCCGCTGCCCACGCCCAAGTCGCTCGGGCTGACCCGGGAGCGGCTCCTGGACGAGGAGCGGGCACCCATGGTGCTCAAGATGGTCGAGGTGGTTTCCAAGGTGCTCGGCATCCCGGTTCCCCAGGTGTACCTGCGGGAGGCGGTCTCCGGAGCGGTCAAGGAGGGGTGTTTCCCGGGTACGCTGGTGGCTGGAAACGACCTCGTGGAGGCCCGCAAGGGCAAGGAGCTGAGGTTTGAGCTGGCACGAACCCTGGCTCTGTTCGTCCCACACCACATGGCCGTTGGAATCATCGACCGGGACAACCTGAGGTTGCTGCTGAGCAACCTGCTCAAGCTGGCAGTCCCCGGATTCCCCGAGCCGGCCGGCGATCCCAAGGTCAACGCCGACCTGAGAAAGGAGATGGAGAAGGCGATTCCGGCCGTCGAGATGGGGCGGGTCCGGGAGCTCATCATGACTCTGAAGAACAAGGGGGGAGAGCTCAGCGTCAAGCGCTGGCTCATCGGAATCGAGAAGACCTCGGCCCGGTTCGGCCTGCTGTTTGCCAACGACCTGCATGTGGCGGTCAACCTCGTGAAGGCCTCTTCGGTTCAGCTGTCGGCTGCCTCTCGCGAGGAGATTGTCGATGACCTGCTGAGCTACTCAATCTCGGAACCGTTCTCGCGGCTGAGAACGTACCTTTCCATTTCAGTGGTGTAGCGTTAGGCTGATTCGACCGGACTTGACCCGACCGGGTCCATGGAGGAGCCAAGAAGATGGGCGGAGCAAATGTGGTGAACGTGACCGATCAGGATTTTGATGCCGTGGTTCTCAAGAGCAACAAGCTCGTGCTGGTAGATTTCTGGGCCACGTGGTGTGGCCCATGCATGGCACTGGGACCGACCCTCGAGGGACTGGCGGACGCCAATGCCGGCAAGGTGCTGGTGGCCAAGCTGAACGTGGATTCCAGCCGCCAGGTGGCGGGTACCTACCGGATCACCTCCATCCCCACCGTGCTCTTCTTCAAAGAAGGGCGTCTGGTCGATTCCCTGGTGGGGGCGCGTCCCAAGGCCCAGTACCAGGCCATCGTCGACAAGAACCTCTGAGCGGGCGCGTTTCTTGACAGGATCCCGCATCACACTAGAATGGCGTCGTGATTTGGAATTGGAGGAGCGTCCATGACCAGCATCGTCGTCGAATTGCTTTCCCGCAAGATCCCCATTCGCACCGAGGATTCCGAGGAGCACATTCGGGAGCTGGTGGGCTACCTCCAGGGGAAGATGGACGAGATCGACCCCGACCGTCATCTTCCCGAGATGACGCTTGCCATCCTCGCCCTCCTCAATACCGCTGACGACTTCTTCAAGGAGCAACAGCGCGTCCGAGAGCTCAAGGAGACCATTCGCGCCAAGTCGAATTTTCTTCTGGAAAAAGTTGGCGAGAACCGGTATCTTTGCTGAACGAGCCTCCGTCACGGAGGATGACATATGCGCTCTTGCGCGTGAGGTTGCAGGCGATGCTACAGCCCACACGGGCGTTTGTCGAAGTTGACCTGAATAGCCGTGTTGGCCCACGAGGACAGGCTCGATATGTCCTGTCCCTGGTCGCGTGGAGGAAGAACGCCATACCACCTCTGGGGTGAGTTCGCGTCCATTTTCCGGCGGCCTTCCGCTTCGCATGCTCTCCTGTCGTCCCACCGGACCCTGGCTCCAGGTTGTGCGGTTGTCTGACCCAGATTGCCAGAGGTTGCATCCATGGTGGCCGTATACATTCTGATCGGACTCGTATTGGGCGGCGGCGCCGCCGCATTCTACTTCTTCGTCCTTCGAAAACGGGAGACCCAGGAGCTCCTGGCCGCCCGTTCCTCAGCGGAAGGCATCGTCACCGAGGCGGAGAAAAAAGCCGAGGAGGTTCGCAAGGAGGCGCACCTGGAGGCGCGGGAAGTCGAGAACCGGGCCCACGAATATGAAAACGAGACTCGACAGCGCCGGCTCGAGCTCCAGCAGGTCGAGCAGCGCCTGCTGAAGCGGGAAGAGAGCATCGAGCGAAAGGGTGACCTGCTTGCCTCCAAGGAGGGGGAGCTCCAGTCCCGGGAGAAGAAGGTCCAGGACAAGGAGAAGGCGGCCCAGGGCATGACCGAGAACTACGAGCGTCTCGTCGAGCAGGGGCGCAAGGAGCTCGAGCGGGTTGCCGGGATGTCGGCCGAGGAGGCCAAACAGGCCCTCGTCGGCGAGATGGTGGCAGAGGCCCGTCTCCAGGCCGCCCGGGACGTCAAGTCCATCGAGGACGAGGCTCGCGACCGGGCCGAGTCCAACGCCAAGAACATCATCGCTTCGGCCATCAGCCGGTATGCCGGCGAGTTCGTCGCCGAGCAGGTCGTCACCGTGGTCAACCTCCCCAACGAGGAGATGAAGGGACGCATCATCGGCCGGGAAGGGCGCAACATCCGCGCCTTCGAAGCGGCCACGGGCGTCGACCTCATCATCGATGATACACCCGATGCCGTCGTCGTCTCAGGCTTCTCCTCCGTTCGCCGGGAGGTCGCAAGACTGTCCCTGGAAAAGCTCATCAGCGACGGACGCATCCACCCCTCCCGCATCGAGGAAATCGTCAAGAAGACCGAGGGTGAGGTCGAAGCGCTCATCAAGCAGGCCGGTGAGAAGGCCGCCATGGAGCTCAACGTGTACGGGCTTCATGCCGAGTTGGTCAAGTACCTGGGACGCCTCCGCTACCGCACCAGCTACGGCCAGAATGTGCTGGCACACTCCGTCGAGGTCGGATTCGTCGCCGGGCTGCTTGCCGGCGAGCTCAACCAGAACGTGAAGATCGCCCGCCGGGCAGGATTGCTCCACGACATCGGCAAGGCCGCGGACCAGGAATCGGAAGGGCCGCACCACATCGTCGGCTGCAACCTGGCCAAGAAGTTCGGCGAGTCGGCGCAGGTAGTCCAGGCCATCCGCGCTCACCACGAGCAGCCGGAAAGCATCCTCGACCACATCCTGATTGCGGCCGACGCCATCTCCGGTGCCCGGCCTGGTGCCCGCCGCGAGCTCCTCGAGACCTACGTCAAGCGGCTCGACGACCTCGAGGCTCTGTCCCGCTCGTTCAAGGGCGTCGACGAGGCCTACGCGTTCCAGGCCGGCCGTGAGATCCGAGTCCTGGTCAAGCCCGAGATGGTTTCCGACGAGGAGCTGTCCGTGCTGGCCCACGACATCGCGGCCAAGATCGAGCAGGACCTCACCTATCCCGGCCGCATCAAGGTCGCAGTCATCCGACAGACCCGGGTCGAGGCAACGGCGAAGTAGCCCTACTCGTACACCTTCTCTTCGGCATCGGCCTCCGCAGCATCGGCCTCGACGTTGCGGGCATCGGAGGGCTTCTCGAGCAGCTCGCGGTAGTACTCGTGCTGGATGATGAGGTTCATGATTTCACTGGTACCCGTCCAGATCGACATGATCCGGGCATCACGAAGCATCTTCTCCACCGGGAACACGTTGGTGTAACCGATGCCCCCGAGGACCTGCATGGAGTGGTTGATGATCTCCCACGCGGATTCGGTGGAGAACCGCTTAGCCTCGGACACGAGGCGTCGGGTGTAGCCCGTGCTGCCGAACCGGTCCACCGCGGCAGCAGTCTGCTGCACCAGCGCCCGAGCGGCATCGAGCTTCATGATCGAGTCTGCGACCTGGAAGCTGACCCCCTGGAACTCGCGGATCTTCTGGCCGAATGCCTTGCGCTTGTCCGTGTAGCGGGTGGCCAGCTCCAGCGCGGCCCGGGCGGTACCGAGGGAGCCGGCAGCCGTGGTCAGCCGCTCCGGAATCATCATCTGGTAGAACACGTCCGCGCCACGGTTCACCTGGTGTACGACGTTCTCGACCGGTACTCGCACATCCTTGAACTCGATGCGTCCCGCTCCGCCGCCCCGGGTTCCGAGCAGCCCGTACAGGTAGTGGACGTGAAGCCCCGGCCCCCGCTCGACGATGAAAGCGGTCAGCGACTTGTGCGGCTTGTCATCTGAGGTCCTGGCATAGACCAGGAAGATGTCCGCTCCTTCGGCACCGACCACGAAGCGCTTCTGGCCGTTCAGAATGTAGTGGTCGCCGTCCCGCACGGCTCGGGCCGTGGCGCCGAAGAAATCGGAGCCGCCTCTCGGCTCGGTCAGGGCCTCCGCGGGAAAAGCCGTGCCGCGGGCCAGCCGGGAGAGGTGCTTCTCCTTCTGCTCCCTGGTTCCGAACACGTGCAGCGCTTCGCCGACGATGCTGACCAGCGAGTAGAGGCAGGCCAGCGAGCTTCCCAGCACCCCGACCTCTTCCAGGGCAACCACCTCATCCGCCCAGGACAGCCCCCGACCGCCGTACTCGGGGGAGAAGCGGAGTCCCAGCACTCCGGCCGCAGCAGCATTCCGGAGGTAGCCCGTCGGGTAGTTGACCTTGTCCGCATCCATCTCCCGCAGCAGCTCCTTGGGAACCGACGCCACGAACCGCCGCACGTCCTCCCGGAGCTTCCCCTGACTCTCGCTCAGCAGTCTGTCCGTCATGTCATCCCCCCAAGCAGGTACGCCCGCTCCTCAACCCGTCTCCCGCCGTAATCGTTAGCGAACCCCGCCCCGCCAGTCCCCAACCCCGGCTCAACGGTTCTCCACCCAGAACGGCCCCAGCGCCAGCCGGTCCAGCCGCCCCGCAACGAAGGCCCGTACGGCATCCTGCGGCGAGCAGACGATGGGCTCGCCGTGCATGTTGAAGCTGGTGTTGATCAGGGTCGGAATCCCGGTTTCTTCCTGGAAGAGTCGCACGATGCGGTAGTAGCCGGGGTCGAGCTTCTCCCGAATGAGCTGCGGCCGGGCCGTTCCGTCCACGTGCACGACGCCGGGGGCGGTCTTCCTCATGCCATCGGTGCAGTCGAAGCAGACGGTCATGAATCGGGCCGACAGGCGGGCCTTGTCCACGCCGGCATAGCAGTCCTCGGCATGCTCCTCGAGGGTGACCGGCGCAAACGGCATGAACTCGGAGCGCATCAGCTTGCGGTTGAGCCAGTCGTTGACCGTCGGGTCGTCGGGACGGTGCAGGATCGTGCGGTGGCCCAGCGCCCGTGGACCGTACTCCATGGCGCCGTGGAATCTCGCCACCGTCCGCCCCTGGAGCAGCTCGTCCACGATGCAGCGCTCCAGGTCTCCGGGCCGGGTGTACTGAAGCTTGCCCTCTTCGAGGGCCTTTCCCATTTCCTCTTCCGAGTAGTCCGGCCCGAAGAAGACGTGCTCGATGGCGGCAGGCTGGGGCGGAGTCGACGTGTCCTGCGCCAGGAGAGCCTTGGCCGCACCGAACGCGATGCCCTGGTCGCTCATGGCCGGATGCACGAACAGCTCGTCCACCTCGGCCAGCTCCTGCAGCCGCTGGTTGAGCTTGACGTTGCCGAAGATGCCTCCGGCCAGGACGAGCCGGCGTCGTCCCGTGGCTTGAAGCGCGTGGCGGACGTACCCGACCATGACCTCTTCGAATCGCTTCTGGGTCGCTGCGGCCACCTCCGCAGGGGAGAAGCGCGAGAGCTCCGCGATGAGCCCCCGGTTCCGCCTGCGCTTCCACATCGGAAAGACGTCGAAGTCGGTCCCGTCCCGGCTCAGCGAGAAGAGCCGGCTCACGACCGGGTAAGCCGGACGCCAGTCACCGTAGGCAGCAAGGCCGGTCACCTTGCCTGCCATCAGGCAGTGGAAGCCGAGGAGCTGCGTGATCTCTCCGTAGAACTGGCCCGGGGAGCGGATGGCCCGGCTCCCATACAGCTCGCGGCAGCGGCCCCCGGTGCAGTCGAACACCTTGGCCGCGTACCCGTCCCCCATGTTGTCCGCACTGACCGCTACGGCCTGCGGAAAGCCGGCGGTCGAGTAGGCCGAGTACGCGTGGGCCGTGTGATGATCCACGAAGCGGACTTTGCGTCCGTACCGAGCCCGAAACGCGGTGCTGCTCACGGCCCGGGTTGCTGCCTGCAACACCCTGCTTGCCGGAATCGCATGCTGGAAAGACAGGTACGCCCGGTGAACCGGGCCGAAGAAGTCGTGCTCGCCGTCGGGCAGCAGGCCTGGGAGTCTGGCCAGGAAGTGGTGCGGGTTTCCTGCGACCACGACGTCCGCCTCGTCAAGCCCGATGCCGAACGTGCGGCGTACGTGCTCCAGGCAGCGATTCGGGAAGCCGTGCTGGAACTTGTTCCTCGTGAACCGCTCCTCGGCCGCGGCGAACAGCACGTCGGAATCGGACAGGAGCGCCAGGCTCGAGTTCGAGTCTTCGTGGACCGAAAGGACCTTCACCTACTCCTCCAGGGCCCGGGTCCGCTTCTTGAACCGGGCAGCCAGTACCGCGGCGCACCCGACGTTGCAGGCAGAGGCCACGACCAGCATCAAGGTCTCCGACATGTGCGTGGACAGGAGCATCGAGATGCCAAATGCCAGGATCGGAAGGACGGTGACGGAGAATGCCATCCCGACCGACATGCGGACCGCCTGGCGATGCGTCGGGTACAGGACCTTTCCCACCAGCCATGCCGGCAGCAGGAACACGTAGGCGAGAGCGAACACGTAGTAGCCGTACAGCAAGACGTTCATCGGCCCCCTCGAACAGGCACCATCTACGTACCACGCCTGCCCCGGACAGGCAAGGCCGAGCGATGCTCCGGCACGGTCGTCAGCGCTTCCCGAACAGGTGTCTGACAGCCAGGTACGACGTGAAGGCAAACGACTTGGCCGTGCTCGGGTGGAGCAGCGCCAGCCGGGCCAGCCGGGCTGCTTTCCCGGGCCTGGCGTAGAATCGGCGCAGGATCTCCCGGTGCCTGTCCACGACCTGCGAGTCAGTCAGATGACGATGCCGGATGACGGGGGTGCGCAGGAAGCGGTACTCCTCCCAGTCCGTGGTGAGCAGAAGCCCGTTCTCCCGGCAGTAGTCGAACAGCAGGGTGCCGGGGTAGGGGGTGCAGAAGCTCAGCTGGAGGAAATCCGGGTCGATCGACAGCACTTCCTCTGCTGTCTTCTCGAGGTCTTCCAGCGTCTCCTCCGGAGTGTTCACCATGGCGAACCCGAGGGTCACGAGGCCGACCTGGCGGGCCATGGAAAAGGCCTCCCGTATCTGCTCGATCCGGGCCCCTTTTCCGAGCATGTCGAGCACGGCGGGCGAGCCGCTTTCGATTCCCATCTCGAGGCGGGTCAGGCCGGCCTCTTTCATGGTCCGCAGCAGTGGCAGGTCGACCAGGTCGGGGCGAGTCAGGCAGGACCACGTGACCTCGCTTGACAGCCCCGAGGTTGCGAGCGCCTGGCAGAACGATTCCACCCAGCTCCGCGACGTGCTGAACGTGTCGTCCAGGAACGAGAAGTGCCGGACCCCGTAACGGGCCGACACGTCCGTCATTTCCGCCACGACGTTTTGCGGAGTCCGCCGCCGGACCATGCGACCTGCCAGCCCGGGGACATTGCAGTAGTTGCACCCGGCGGGGCAGCCCCGCATGGCCACCATGCAGGTCGTGGGCCAGGCATCGATGGTCCGGTACCGTCGGTTCGGAAGGAGATCTCTGGCCGGGAACGGGAGGCGATCAAGTTCCTGCACCGGCGGGGCCTGCGGGTTGACCTGGACATCCGCGTCGACGCGACTGCGGCCGGAGCGCTTCTCAGTTCGGAACGCCACTCCGGGGATGCGCTCGGGGAGGAGCCCCTCCGCCAGCGTGGAGACGAGGGGGGCGGCGATGGACTCTCCCTCGCCGACCACGGCCACGTCGATGCCCGGGAACTGAGCCAGGGTTTCCGCGGGCAGCGCACTGGCGTGCGGCCCTCCCACGACCACAGGGACCGGATGCGAGAACAAGTTGTGCACCATCCGACCGAAGCGGTCCGCCAGCCCGATGGAGGGAGTGGCGGCCGTGGTCCCCACGACCTGGGGTTCGAAGTCGACGATCTCCCGTCCGATATCGCCGAGCGACAGCCCGAGCGCATTGGCGTCGAGCAGCCGCACGGTGTGGCCTGCATCGCGAAGCACTGCGGCAAGGTAGGCAAGCCCCATGGGAGGGCCGACGGAGGTCTGCGCTACCGAGGCGACCTCTGCCTGGAACGGCAGGTTCACGAGTGCGATTCGGGCCATTCCGTCCTGCTCCGTGACGCCTCAGGGGGGCGCTCCAGGGGGCAATCGTTTCCGATCAGGGAAATTCCCTCCCGACGACAGGTCTCCTTGAAGAGATGGGCAAAGTAGCGGCGATGGAAGTCCCGGACCGGCCGGAACCTCGGGGACACCAGGCCGACCCCGCTCAGTGCAAGCTGAACGGCCGCATGGTAAGCGGCAAAGAACGCCATCCCGAGCGCGTAGCGGCCCCGAGTGATCGGCTTTCCTGCGTTCTTTCCCCCACAGCATCCGGCCATGTCAGGCTCCGTTCCTGTCGTCCGCCCGGCAGGCCGGGCCCGCAGCCTGGATGATCTCGTCCACGAGCACCCGCTTGAGCGAAATGTACCGGGCCACCGTCTCCTCGTCGTGCCCAGGTGCCTTGTTGAACAGGATGTAGGGCAGGTAGTACAGCTCTCCCGGGATGCACGACGGCTGGATGCCGAGATGGCGATCCAGCAATGGAATCCCCATGAAGAACCCCTGCTCGACCAGCAGTCTCTTCTTCTCCTCCCGGTTGATCTGGTAGACAGGGACCCGGTATTCGATGCCGTGGTCCGCATACAGCCAGTGGATCATGGAGACGGACAGAAGCATCTGCTCGACCATCTCGTCCGAATCCGCCGCCGAGCCGTCCGACATCGTGCCGATTCCGTGCTGCCGGCAGTAGATCACCGACCGGGCATGCATGGCGAGTTTGCACCCCATACACCACATGAACGCGGACCGGAAGCGGCGGTAGTCCTCGGCCAGAGTCGACAGGCAGATTCGCTCGAACAGGCCCCGGATCGACTCCTCCACGTGGACGAAGCGACCCGGGTAGCGCTCGACGAGCTCCCGCACCCGGCGTCGGGTTCGCCCGAAACCGTAATGCCCATACCCGTTCCGGAACGTGAGCAGGTGAACCCGGTCGAACTCCTCGAGCAGCTTCATCGCCGCCACGGTGGAATCCACCCCGCCTGAGAACATCAGGGCTACCGACCGCTCTCTGTCCGCTGCCATGGGCAACCTTCCGGGGAAGGCCCCGTCAGATCTTCTTCTCCAGGTGGCCGATGTACTCCTGCTCGACCTTCTCGTAGAAGTCGATGATGGCCCGCACGTACCGGCGCTTCTCGATGTAGGAGCCGGGGAAGAAGCTCCGCTTGAACCCGTAGATGATCGTGTCCTTGAGCTCCCGCTGCCGCAGCCCGAACGTGTTGGCCGCCATGTACACCTCGTCCGTCACCGTCGTGTTCGACACGGTGCGGTTGTCCGTGCACAGCGTCGTGGACAGGTTGTACTTGCGCATCTTGTGGTACGCGTGGGAATCGAGCGACTTCACTTTCGGGTTGGTCTGGAGGTTCGAGGTCAGGCACACCTCGATGGTGATCCGCCGGTCGGCAATGTACTCGGAGAGCTGCCGCACGTACTTGTGGCGATCCTCGATCGACCGGGCCTTGATGGAGCCCACGGAGAACAGGTAGTACCCGTGCCCGATGCGGTCGGTCTTCAGGTCCGTGATGGCCTGGAAGATCGACTCGGGCCCGTAAGCCTCCCCCGCGTGCACGGTCTTCTTGAGGAAGTGCCGGTGTGCGTAGTCGAAGGCCTCCTGGTGGTTCTCTGCCGGGTACCCGGCCTCCTCTCCCGCCAGGTCAAACCCCACGATGGGGATGCCATCGGTATCCCGCACCGAAACCGCGGCCCGCGCCAACTCCAGGGAAGCAAACGAGTAGATCGTCGTCGGGCTGGCGTAACGGTGAACGTCGAAGAGCTGGCCGTAGTAATTCGAGTAGTGCGGATCGAACTTGCGCATGGCGCACGTGATGATCCCGTACTCGAACGAGGGAGCCTTCCCTGCGAGGACATCGGCCTGCGTGTTCTGCTCGAGCTTGGCCCGGTTCAGCCCCCGGTTGACCGCGGCCAGCACCTCCCGCATCCCCTGTCGCTCATTGATGTGGAGCTGGGGGGCGAACCGCACCTCGACATACGGGACCCCTTCGTCGATGTTGTCCCAGGCAAACTCGTAAGCGATGCGCTCCAGATCCTCCGGGTCCTGCATGACCGCGGTCGTGAACACGAACCCGTAGAGATACTCTTTGAGGCTCTTGTACCGGTCCTTGAACACCAGCTTGCGCAGCCCCTCTTCGGTGAACGAGGGGAGCTTGAGCTTCCTCTTCTTGGCAATGTCGATGAGCGTCGGAATACGGACCGAGCCGTCCAGATGGACGTGCAGGTCAGCCTTCGGGATCGCCCGGATGAACTCCCTCGGGTACAGCTCGCTGTCCTTGATTTGCTTCATACTGCCTCCTTCTACCACATGCTGAAGCTCTCGCTGAGGTATGGATTGAGCTTCTTCTCACGTCCGATGCTGGTCTGGCGCCCGTGTCCCGGCACCACGACCACGTCGTCCGCAAGCTGCTTGAGCCGATTGAGCGATTCCTTCATCTTGTCCATGTCGCCGCCGGGAAGATCCGTGCGCCCGATGGAGCTCTCGAACAGGACGTCGCCGGAAACGAGCACCGGCTTCTCGCCGGAGAACAGGAAAGCCGTGCACCCGGGGCTGTGTCCCGGAAGGTGCAAGGCGGTGAACTCCAGGCTGCCGAACGCGAACTTCTCCCCTTCGGCCAGGTCGTGATCGACTTCCGGGGCGTCCTCCATCGGGATTCCGAACATGAGGCACTGCCGGGACGTGGCGTCGGCGAGCGGCCGATCCTCGGGATGGAGATACACGGGGACTGCCAGCTCCTTTTTTACCCGGTTCGTGCCGGCAACGTGATCCACGTGGCCGTGGGTCAGGAAGATGGCCTTGACCTGGATTCCCTTGGACCGGACGAAATCGATGATCCGCCCGGCATCGCCGCCGGTATCGAACAGCACGCCGTCACCGGTGATTTCGTCCCAGGCCACCACGCAGTTGCTCTGGAACATCGTCACCGGGATCAACCGAACCTGCATCTTGCCCCCCTTGGTGGACCTGGCATCCGGTCTCTCGAGCATTATAGAAACGTCCTGGCGGGAGTCAATCATGCCTCCACCGGCCGTTTTGACGGGTTCCTCGCCGCCGGCCGACGGGCCGGGCGAGAGCCGGCGAAGGCCGAACAGGGAGACGGCTGCCGAAATCGCCACCACGACCCCGATGGCGATGATCGCAGCGCCGGCCCAGGCCTTCATCTCCGGGTTCGGGGCTTCCCGGTGCTCTTCCCGCTGCGGGCCGTTGCCAGCCGCGAGTACCGGACGAACCCGGAGCAGTCGATCACCTCGATCGGGTGCCCAGCGGCCCGGACGATACTGTCGAGCATCAGGTTCATCCCGATCGTATCGCTGGCGATGTGCCCCGCAATAATCACGTTGACGTGGAACTTCTTGGCCTCGTCCCGGTGCTCGTCGGACATGTGCATCTCGACGAGGGTGTTCACGCCGCTGCTGGCAAGGTTCTCGAGAAGCTTCTTGTTGCCGGACGTGCCGCCGGTCATGCTGACCAGCACCTTGCCGGCCTTGCGGTCCCGGTCACCGAGGAGGATTCTGGGGCCGGCCCCCTGGCGTGCCCCTTCCTGGTATTCCGGAATGGCCTGGAGCAGGTCCACCACGTCCCCCAGCCGCCTGGGCTTTTCCCGGTCCACGCTTTCCTGGAGGAACCGGTGCACGTGGTTGTCCGCCGGCGTGTGCGTGCACATCAGCGGGATTCCCAGGAGCCTGGCCGCATCGGAGGCCCGGGTGTGGTTTCCGGGCATCAGCCTGCGCTCCACCTCCTTGGCCCGACTGTCCATCAAGTCTTCCGCCGCAGAGATGGGGACGCCAAAGGCGGCCAGGATGTCGGCCTGCATGCCCATCACCTCGTGGAGGTTGCCGAGCGCCCGGCCGCTCGGGTGGTGTGCGAGCACCAGGTCCACCTTCTGTCCCCGCTCACGCAGCCGGTCGGCCAGCACGACCTCCCCGGCATCGATGTCGATGCCCACGAGCACGCGACGGATGTCCTCGTCTCCCGTCCCGTTGAGGATCCGGGTATCTCCGAACGGATTCTCGAGCGACTCCGTGTCGAAGTACTCCTTCGCATCCCCTTTCAGCCCTTCGTACTTCTTCCGGCGCAGCTCCAGCCATTCCTGGACCCCTTCTTTCCCACGAGGGTCCGCTGCCATGCCTGCCGCCACCGCTGCCTTGTAGAAATCCCGAAGCTTCATGGTCACGCTCCTTGCGTTGTGAGAGCCGGTCCGTCGGACAATATAGTGGTTCGCTCCGGGCTGGGAAAGGGAAAAGAACACCCTAAACCGATGCGCTCCGAGACCGTTGTGCGTGCGTCTTTGGGCCGACGTGCTCGACAGGACCATGGGGAGGAGGGCGTCATGAGACCATCACTTGGGGAAGGGGCAGCACTGTGGGGCAGCGGAGCGGCCGGCAGCCCGGCCAGGTCGGAGGAAATCCCGGTGTCGATGCAGATCGGCCTGGACGTGGCACTTGAAGAGCTCATGAGCGCCGGCAGGAAGAGAGTCACAGCGGAGCACCGCGTCCGCGAGATCCAGCCCCAGGTCACGGGCCAGCCCGCCGGCATGGGACGAACACTCGGGCTCCTTGCCCTGGCGGCGGTTGCCGCCTACTTCGTGCTCGGTGAGCTGGGCGTAGTGAGATCGATCTTGACGCTCGGCGGGTGAGAAAGCGTGTTGTGCACGGTGCAGGCATGCACCAGCCGGGACAGGCTGGCGCTTTGCCGCTCGGTGAGCGCCTGCGGAACACGGACGGTCACCTCATAGGCCCCGACCCGGTTGGGTTGCGAGGCGGATTGCCACTGGACGTCGACGGTGAGCCCCTCCCGGGGCAGCTCGTTGCGGACGAGGAAATCGGCGGCATAGACCGCCACGCATCCACCCAGGGCGGCTCCCATGAGCTCTACGGGCGTCATTCCTTCATCACCGCCGACAGGCCTCGGCTGGTCGGTCACCAGCAGGTGCCCGCGCTGCTCGATCTCGAACTTGAATCCATCCACGAACCGTACCTGCATGTCGTCACCTCCGACTGTCACACCATAGCAGAGCCGATGGCGGGCTGGAAGTTACGGCGGCCGGATTCTTCCGAGCGGGTCGTGGCCCCGGCCGCAGGCTTTGCGTTTTGGGGCCGCTTCCCCTACAATGGCCGCCGGTACGAGGGGGGCGGATGCTCCAGTCGCTTTTTTCAGCCGAGCGCAAGGTCCGGCGCTGGCGGGCGGCGTTCCTGGCAACGGTCGTCATCACCGGGGTCCTGTGGATGCTGTGCGCCGTGGTCGGGGTAGTGGACCTTGCCCTGCTGGCCGCCTGGCTCCTGCCCGATCCGCGCAACGTCCTGCCCATCAGCCAGGCTCTGCTTTCGAGCCTCGTGGTCCTCATCGCCATCTACGGAATCGCTTTGCCGCTGAAGCGCCACATGCCGCTTCGACGGTTCGCTTCCAAGCTCGATGCCGGACTTCGGCGTGAAGGGTACATCCTGACGGCCTGCGAGGTGCTCGACCAGGCCGGGGCCAATCCGAGGCAGTCCGCCGAGAACGGACCATCGGTCCTGGCCGGTGGGAGCGGTGGAGCGCTCTCCCCTGTTCTCCTGGAGCGCGTGGGAGAGCTTGCCCTGCGCGATCTGGCGGGGGCGAGCCTGGCGCTGGCCGTGCCGTCCAGGCGCCTCTTTCTGGGGCTCGTGACGTTGCTGGTGCTGCTGTCGGTATCGCTGGCCACGCTGATCTGGGTCCCACGGGAGAGTCGGGAGGCGCTCACGAAGCTTCTGAGCCGTCCCAGGAAGCCGGCCGCCGCCGTAACCGTGGATGCCGGCCCCCAGTCGACGCCGGAATCGAGCGAGAATCGGCTCCCGCCCTGCCGGTCCGCATCGGTCGAGGTCACCCCCCCGGCCTACGTCGGGCGGCCTGCCTTTGCCGCACAATGGGGAGGGGCACTGCGGGTTCTGCCGGGGACCGTGCTGGCCATCAACTGCGAAGGGAGCGGGCCGACTCCTCCGGTTCTGGAGCAGGCCCTGTCCTCGTCGCTACGGCGGGTCGATTTCGCAGGCGGGCAGGAGCGCGGGGAATACCGATACACCGCCAGTCTCACCGTGCCGGAGAGGATGCGGCTCCGGATCGTGTCCGGGGACGGTGGCCCAGCCTACGCCGGCTGGCTGTGGGTCGACCAGGTGGCCGACCAGGCACCGACCTGCGCCCTGGTGCAGCCGACCGTCGATTTGAAGGTGAACCCCTCCGGGACGATCTCGTTCCTGGTCGAGGCGGAGGATGATCTGGGCTTGTCCTCCGTGGCAGCAGGGTACCTGGTCGAGGGGCTCGACTCGGTCCCCTCCCATGTCGAGCTGGCCAGGTCACCGGGGCAGCGTCGGCTCGTCGTGCAGCGCGAGCTGCCGGTCAGCGCGTTCGGGGCCGACTCGGATGACCGCATCATCCTGTGGGTGGAAGTGGCCGATGCCAATGAGTTCCCACGCCCCTCGGTCTGCACGACCCCGCGTCGTACGGTGACCGTGGCATCGCCGTACGGGGCGCAGAAGGAAGTCATCTCCCAGCTGGCCGAGCTGAGGAATCGTGCGGTGGACCTGGCGGGGGACGGGATCCAGGTGCTGGGGGCCGAAGCCCCGGAGACGGAGCCGCTGGAACGGTTCCGGCTGGACGTGGTCCGCTACGCACAGGCCGCGGGAACAGCTGCCGCTCGCATGGCGGACTGCGGGCACTTCAAGCAGGAGGACGTGCGCCGGGTGGCTTCCCTCTCCGCGACCCTGGAGGAGATGCTCCAGGCAGCCATGGAAGAAGGAGGGCAGCCGGCCCGGGAGGTCGCCCTTTCCCGGTCTCTTCTGGCCGAGGTCGAGCAGCAGGCGCTCGTGTTGGACGGCGTGGTGGAGAAGCTGCTCGGGGAGTATCTCTTCCACCTCTCGGGCCGCCTGCAGGGGGAGCTGTCCCGCATCCTGACGCTTGCCCGGGAGGGGGATCTCGATGCTCAGGCCGAGCGCTCCGTGCGCCGCGGAATGCGAAAGCTCCAGAGAATGGCCACCCGCGCGGTCGAGTTCCGGGACGGTACCCGCCCCGCACTGCCTCACCTGTTTACGCCGGCCATGGAGAGCGACTCCGACGGGAGCGGGTTCGAGCAGATCGCACGCCTGACCGGTCGGCTGGCCGAGAGCCCGTCCCGTCCCGATGAAGCCGAATGGAAGGCGGGGCTCGATGCCCTTTCGCTGGCCGTGGAGAAGGCAACCCGCACGATGGAGGGCTCCTATGCCCGCAGCATGAGTCGTCTCTCCTCCACATTCCGGCAGGCGCAAGGGGACCTCAATGAGCGACTCAAGCGGGCCCAGACCGCCAACCAGGCCATCCGGAAGGAGCTCGAGCTCCTGGTCGCCGAGGTCGAGAAGGAGACCTCCGAATACATCAAGCGTGCCCGAACCATCGAGGCCGTACGTGACATCGCGGACCTGGTCCGTTCGCTCTCCCGCCGCTCCCGCAAGTTCCGGGCATCGACGTACCTGCCCGTGGACCGCAAGGTGGTGGTCGAATTCGCCGAGCGGCAGAAGCGGCTGTCCGACCTCGTGGCAGCGCTGCGAGTGGACGAGGCCGCCACGGTTGCATCCGAGCTGGTGCTGCTCACGCAGTCGATGGAGTTCTCGCTCAAGCTGGCAATTCAGTACAGCAGCGACGAGGCGCTCGTGGACAAGAGCCGGGACGAGCTGGAGAAGGTCCGGGAAGCCCGGCGGATTGCCGAGCATGCGGCCTCCAGGCTGGAGGCCATCCGATCGCAGCGGCAGAAGCTCTTCAGCCTGCGAACGGAGAAGCTGGAGGAGCTTGCCCGGAAGCTCGACGAGGTATACCAGCTCGTGACCCAGGCAGCGCAGAGGGCCGGCGGGCTCAGGCGCATGTTCCCGATCTTCTTCGGGCGCTTCACTCCGGCGCTGGAGAGGCTGGGCGAGGCGGTCCAGCAGACTCGGGAGAAGCTGGCCTCGTTTTTGCTGCAGGATGCGCTCAAGACCTGCGCCTATGCGGACGAGACACTGGCACGACTGCTGGAGGAGCTGGACAGTGCGGCTCGCAACGCGCGGACGGCGAGCGCTCTCGGCGCCGGCGGAATTCAGCCTGCGCTGGACATCGAGGGGAAGGAGCGGGTGACATCCCGGGACCGGGTGCAGAGGATGCTGTCCCTGGGGACCGGATTCGGAGGCCGTGAGGAATGGAGACGGGTGTTCGAGTCTTACTGCGGGCAGCTATCGCCCTAGCGTGTTGTCTGGTCCCGGCACGGGCCGGGGCGGATGAGCCGCTTGCCCGCTACGATGCTCTGCTGGCCCGTTGGGACGAGGCCGGGCTCGTGGAGAGTGCCGCGCAGTCGGGGACTCCCGGGTACCGGGAGCTGAGCGCTGCGGCTGCCGCATTCCTGGCCGGCGAGGCCGGGGCCCCGGCACTGGCCGGTGCCGCAGTGGAGGCGGCCGGCGAGGAGACCCGGGGCCGGGCCGAGTGGCTGCGCGACACCGTAGCGTCGTGGCACGCCCTGCTGGGGGGCTTTGCCGCCCGTACGGCCTCCGAACGCGTCCGCATCCTCCTTCCTCCGTCGCACCGCGCCTGGGGGGACAAGGTCGCTCCCCACATCGTGTCCATCGTCGAGCCGGTGCTGGATCTCTTCGGCGCGCCGAAGGGGCGGCCCGTCGACGTGGTATTTCTCGAGAACGTCGAGCAGCTCTCGGTCGTGTCCCGGGTTCCGTCGGCCCGGTTGGAGCGGAGTGGAACCGTGGGGACCACGGCCTTCCATCGCATCTTCCTGTTGAGTCCGGCGAGCTACCCGGACGGGTATGCCTGGCACGTGGTCCTGGGGCACGAGGCGGTCCACTACGCATTGCAGAGGAGGGTCCCGGGGGCTGTCCCTCATTTCTTCGAGGAAGGGCTGGCCTCCCTGTTCGAGGACTGGGGGCGGACCGGCAAGCCCAAGGGCCTGCTCCCTCTGGAAAGGGCCCTGCTCCAACTGGCGGAAGACCGGAACCTGTACCTCGAGCGGGATGCCCTGGAATCCCCGTACTGGCAGATCGAGGGGGGCATCCTGACCCGCCTGGCGTTCGTGCAGGCGCGACTGGCAGCGGGACTGCTGCTCCAGAAGGACCCTGTCGAGTCGCTGCGCCAGCTTCTCGACGGCCTCGCGGCCGGGACACCCTTCCAGGATGTCGCCAGGACGCTGACCGGAGCATCGGCCGAAGCGTTCCAGATTCGGGTCAGGGCCCGCTGGAGGGTCGAAGCCAGCCGTGAGAATCTGCTTACCTTCCTCTACGACAGCGGAACCGAGTGGCTGCCCGACAAGTCGCAGAAAGCCGCCGACGAATCGGCCTCGCTCCTGATGATGGGGGACCTCCTCTGGGGACGGGGGAGAACCGCCGCAGCGCTCTCCGTCTACCTTCGCCTTCCCGAGGAGCTGCAGCTCACCCCAGAGGCCGCCTGGCGGATCTGCCGCCTCCTGGTCGATCTGGGCAGGATCGAGGAATCGAAGAACCGTATCCAGGGGCCGCTTGCCTTGTTTCCACTCGATTCCAGGGTCCTGCATGCAGCAGCCCTGGTCTACGGGGCAGCGGGAGATACCGAGCAGGCGCAGCACCTCGAGCAGGAAGCCTGGCTCGTCAACCCCTTTGCAAAGGAAACGGCCGACGCGATAATGGCACAACCTGAAACGCCGGGAGAGGCACGATGGGAGAAATGAACGACAGGGAGCTGGTGGAATTCGTCGCCGAGGTCAGCGGACGCATCCGGGGGCAGCTCCAGCGCCGGATCGTCGGGCAGGACGCCACGCTCGAGCTGGTGCTCGTGGCGCTGCTCTCCGGAGGCCACTGCCTGATCACCGGCGTCCCCGGGCTTGCCAAGACGCTGCTCGTGAAGTCGCTGGCCGAGGTGACCGAGCTCGGTTTCTCCCGGGTCCAGTTCACCCCGGACCTCATGCCGTCCGACATCACGGGAACCGAGGTCATCGAGGAGGACCGGGCCACCGGCCGCCGGGCATTCACGTTCGTCCGTGGCCCCGTGTTCACCAACCTCCTGCTGGCCGACGAGGTCAACCGTACACCCCCCAAGACCCAGGGAGCCCTCCTCCAGGCCATGCAGGAGCTCCAGGTCACCGTCATGGGAAAGACTTACCCCCTGGAGCCGCCGTTCCACGTGCTGGCCACCCAGAATCCCATCGAGCAGGAAGGAACCTACCCGCTTCCCGAGGCACTCCTCGACCGATTCATGCTCAACATCCGCATGGACTATCCCTCGGTCGACGAGGAGCGACGCATCGTCCGCATGCCCCGCATCGACATGGCCCCGCTCGACCGGGTCGTCTCCAAGGACCGTCTCCTTGAAGCCCAGGCGCTGGTCGACCGGGTCCCCGTGGGCGACCACGTCGCAGAGTTCGTGGTCAAGCTCGTGAGGGCCACGAGACCTGGACCGGGAGCCCCGGACTACGTCAACGAGTTCATTCTCTGGGGGGCTGGCCCCAGGGCCGCACAGAACCTGCTGGTGGCCTCCAAGGCGCGGGCGCTGCTGTTGGGCTCCCCGACTCCCAGGGTCGAGGATGCCGCACACATCGCTGCCGCGGTGCTCAAGCACCGGTTGGTCATGACCTTCAAGGCCGAGACCGAGCGGGTTGAGCCGGACGAGATCCTCAAGCAGCTGGTGAAAGAAGTTGGCTGAGCTCTTCCGCAGAAGCGGCGGGCGCGGCAATGGGCCGCGCAACGGCCCCGTGGTGGCCCCCCCCGAGCCGAGAATCGTGCTCGACCCGGAGGTCGAGCGGCGGCTTGCCGGGATTCGATTCCACTTCCTGGAGTCCATGGACGGCCGTCTCACCGGCGTCCACCGCAGCGCTCAGCCCGGCGTCAGCGTCGAGTTCTCGGACCACAAGGAGTACTCGCCGGGGGACGACATCCGGCACCTGAACTGGAAGGTGTACGCTCGATCGGACAAGTTCTACGTGCGCCAGTTCGCCAAAGACACGCACGCGACGGTCTGCCTCGTGCTCGACTGCTCGGGCTCGATGTTCTACCGGTCCGACACCGTCGACCGCAGCAAGGCCGAGCACGCTGCCGGCCTGGCGCTTGCCCTGTGCTACCTGTTCCTTCGGCAGAACGATTCCGTCGGCCTGCTCTCGGTGCGCGGCCACCGCCTCACCGATTTCGTCCCGCCACGCAGCCACGCGTCACAGCTCGTCACGGTCCAGGAGCACCTCGACCGGGCCGTCACGGGCAAGGCCGCTTCCCCGGACCATCACGAAGGACCGACGTCTCTTGCCGAGGGGCTCGAATTCCTCGTCTCGCGTCGAACCCGGCGCAGTGCGGTGATCGTGTTGTCCGACCTGTTCATGGACATGGCGGAGTTTCTCCCCTACCTGAGTTATCTGAAGGCGGGAGGCAGCCATGTCTGGCTGGTCCAGGTGCTCGACCCTGCCGAGCTCGACCTGCACCCGGGAAAGACCGAGCGGACCTTCCCGTTCCAGGGGGCCATGTTCTTCCGCTCCGTCGAGACGGGGCATGGCATCCTCATGGATGCCCGGCTTGCACGGGCAGACTACCTGGCCCGGTTCCGGGCATTCCAGGACGAGCTCCACGAGCGCTGTGCGGAGGCGGGAATCGAGCTGTCCCAGTGCAACACCGATACCGCACCGGCCGAGTTCATCGTCGAGCACCTGACGAGGCGGCGATGAGCTTCGACAGACCGGAGTATCTGCTGGCGCTCATCCTTGCCGTGGTCCCGGCCGGCATGGCACTTTCACACTACGTTCGCTCCACCCGGGCATCGTTTCCGGCCGTATGGTTCCTCTTCGGGAGGGACCGCAAGCCGTTGGCTCGACTCAGGCTTCGACAGGCCCTCACGACCCTCGTCAGGGCCGGCCTGCTGGCTGCGATTGCACTGGCTTTCTCCGAGCCCCACTCCGAGCTGGGGGGGCCGGCACTGGCCCAGGACAGCAGCCCGCGCCTGCTGGTGCTCCTGGACGTGTCTGCGAGCATGGGGACCGTGGCGGACGGAATGTCCCCCCTCGAGGAGGCCGTCCGCCAGGCCCTGGCCAGGGTCGATGCATTGCCGGATCGAGGGAGAGCCGCCCTGGTCGAATGCCCGGGGGCCGTCCCGCACAGGCTCCTCTGGTTGACTCGTCACTCGGCCCGGCGTCAGCTCGAGAACGTGGTCCAGGGTTACGGCCGCTGTCGACCCGACCGGATGCTGGCCGAGATCGCTCCCCAGCTTCCGGCCCGCACGAGGATCCTGTGGGTTAGCGACCTCGCGGGCCCTCCCGATGAGACAGCGGGCCTCTTCCACCTCCCCATCGACCCCGGTCGAATCGAGACCGTCCAGGTGTCGCTTCCCCGAAAGCCGAACAACGTCGCCCTGGTCGAGCTGCTTCCTGAGCGGACGGGGCTTACCGCCATCCTCGCCAATCACGGGACCGATGTTCGCGGCGAGCTCGCCCTGAGCTGTGCCGACCGAACCGAGAAGGTCCCCTTCCAGCTGGACGCAGGACGGACATCGGCGGTCCGGATTGCCCCGTCGGACCAGATGTCCCCCGGGTTCTGCTCGGTCTATCTGCCGCAGGATGGGCTCGCAGCGGACAATGCCCTCTGGGTCGAGTTTCAGCGTCGAGATCGTCTCAACGTCGTGATTGTAGACGGAACTCCTGCAGCCGGAACCGCACATTCCCCGTCGTTCTTCCTGGCCGCGGCCATGAAGTCCTCGGGCGAGCCCGTGGCCACCTTCCGGATCAGCCAGCCCGAGTTCTCCTTCGACACGGCCAAGGTAGCGGACATGCTCGTCCTCATCGACCCGCAGCCGATGCCCTCCTACCTCGAGCAGCGTCTGGCCGAGTTCGTGCGGGGAGGAGGGCGCCTGTGGCTGTTTGCCGGTACCCAGACGGCTCGCTGGAACCCGGACAACCAGCTGTTGCCCGGGGCCAACTTCCGCTCCTGTGTGGCGGCGGCCGAGCACCCGTTCCTGCTTGGCTGGTTCGACAGGACCGACCCGTCGCTGGCCTTTCTGCAGCAGGCCGGGGAGTCCCTCATCGGCAGCTGGACGAGCCTGCGCCACGTCGCTCCATCCGTGGCTGCCCGCTCCGGCAGCGTTCTGGCTCGGTTCAGCGACCAGGTCCCCGCGTTGCTGAAGATCCCTTCGGGCAAGGGGGAGATCCTGCTCTGGTCCATCGTCCCCGACTCGGAGAACGGCGACTTCACCTATCACCCGCTTTTTCCTCTGGCCGTGACCGCATTCCTCAAGGAGGCCCTTCCCCCGTCCCAGGCTTGGCGTCTGCCCCCGTCCTGCGTGGTGGGCCGTGAGTGCAGGCCACTTCCTCCGGCCGATTCTTCTCGCCGCTTCGAGGCCGGCGACGATCCCCGCTCATTCCTGAATGCATCCAGCGCCGGAGAGGTCCTCTGCAATCGGCCTGGTCCCTACGTCGCCGTGGGAAAGGCCGGAAGGGAGCTGGCGTTCTCCTGTCGCGTTCCGGACGAGGAGCTCTCGGCCGCCCAGTCTCCCGTCCTCGCCCGGGCGGTGACTGCTCCGGAGGGAGAGTCCGGAGATACCCCGAACCCCCTGCGGCGGCGCCACGGTCCCCTGTTCCTCCTCGTGGCCATGGTCCTCGTTCTGCTCGAATCCTGGCTCGTCGGCGGAAGGAAGTTCGCCGCACGGTAGCAGCCCGTTGGAAGCGGAAGCTACAGCAAGCGCTTCTGCACCGGTCCTCGCTGTGCACGCGGCTTCGGCTTGCGGGCCGGCTCACGGACATGCTGCGCCAGCCGCTCCCGGATTCCTGCCAGGAACCGTGACTCTCCGGCCGTCCGCTCCCTGCCAAAGACGCGGCGTCGCTTTGCATGGGTCAGGTACAGCCGATCCCGGGCCCGAGTCATTCCCACGTAGAGCAGCCGTCGCTCCTCCTCAACGTCGCCCGGACGGCCCGACATCGACCACGGCAACAGCCCCTCCTCCAGACCGCAGATGAAAACGACCGGGAACTCCAACCCCTTGGCGGCATGCAGCGTGAGAAGCTGGACTCGCTCGGCCACCGCTCCGACCAGCTCGCTCTCCCCGAGTGAGGCGAGGTGCATCGCCAGCTGGAGCGGGTCCCGAACCGGTCCACAGGTTCGCCGCAGAAGCTCCATCGACCGCTGCTCCGGGGCGGGCACCGGCTCCGGGCAACACTGCGGCAGCAGCTCGTCGAGCGGGCTGCCGGCGGACGATGCGGCTGCGGCCCGCAGCCGGGCCTGCAGTCGAGTCAGGGAAACAGGCCGCCCCTCCGCCTGTCTGCGCTTCAGGAGCTCCTGCACCCGGCGCTGGGCCAGGGGATCCGACGGGGTGAGCACCGCCTTCCAGGCGGCTGACAGGAACGTGGCAAGCTGCATCACGCCGGCCGGCAGCTTGGCCGGTCGGCTCGTCGGAACGCCCAGCCGCGCCAGGGCCTCTTCCACCGGGTCGAGCAGGAACGAGGTCCGGGCAAGCACCGCAATGTCTCCGAAGGAGAACGTGCCGTCCGCCGCGGTGGCCACACGGTCGGTGTTGAACGAGAAGTTGGCGGTCCCGCCCACCAGCTCCTCGACGGTATGCGCAACGAACTCTGCCTCCGCCGCCTCGGACGGGGCCGATTCCACCGTGACCTCCCGGGCGACCTCGCCCAGAGATTCGTCCCAGGCCGACAGCCCCAGCATCATGCGGGACGCCGAGGACAGGCCGGGGGGGCAGCGGTAGCCCTCGGTCAACTTCACCCTCTGCGCCCCAAAGTCCTTCTCGAAGCGGTCGAAGTAGTGCGGGCTTGCCCCCCGGAAACCGTAGATGGACTGGTTCGGGTCGCCGATGACCAGCACGTCCTCCACGCTGCGGGCCAGATGGCCGATGAGCTCGTACTGCGACCGGTCCACGTCCTGGAACTCGTCCACGAGCAGATGGCGGAGCCCCTCTGCCGGCATTCCCTCCGGTGTCGGGCATTCCGTCAAGGGGGTGCGGCCTCCGGCCAGGAGCTCTGCTGCCTTGCCCACCAGGTCGGACAAGTCGACGAGATCCCACCGCTCGAGCTGTCTGCGGTAGGCGCACAGCAGAGCCGAGGGAGACGTCTGCACGCCCGGCTCACCCTTTTCGAGGTCCGCTTCGAGCGCGGACAGGAGCGCCTCCGGCTCCCCCAGTGCGCCTGCCTGGGAAACCATCTCTCGAACGACCAGCGTCCGGTCCGCCGGCATGCACACTGCGGGCGGCTCCTTCCCGCGACATCTTGCATCCCGAGACAGCCGTTCGAGGCACCAGCCGTGGATCGTGCCGATGAAAACGCGATCGGTCAGCTCAGCCGCGCCCACCAGTGCCTTGACCCTCTCCCGCATTTCGCCGGCTGCCTTTCGGGTGAAGGTGAGTGCCGCAATCGACTCGGGCTCCTCCCCCTGCGACAGGAGATGGGCGATGCGGTGCGTGAGCACGCGGGTCTTGCCAGTCCCGGGGCCGGCAAGGACCATCCGGAAGCCGTCGGGTGCTTTCACCAGGGATTCCTGAATCGAGTTGAGCCCGGACTGCGGTGTATCGGTCGTTGCGGAGGGCGTGTCCGGGGGGCTCGGGGTTCGGGGCTCGGGGCTCCGGGTTCGGGGCACGGGGGCCGAGGCTCGGGGAAGGACGGGAACCGGGTCAGGGCCAGGTTCGCTCCCGGAATCCTCACGGCTGTCTCGATGGTGCGGTTCGACTGCTGAGTTGGAAGCAAAGAGGGTCTTGCCCGCTGCCTGCGCCGTGTCGTCCGGGAATACTCTTACGGTCCCGAACTCGCCGTCATAGCCTCCGAGCAGGACAATCCTGCCCGACCGGACCCGTTCCACGCCCTCGCGCAATCGGTGGCCGCCGATCTTCTGGAGCTCCGCCCCGGGGGCATCGGTCAGGATGGACAACTCAGGACCGAGTCGCTCCACCAGGCGGCTCAACATGTCCTCGACCTTGCGGGTGGCGCGTCCGGCAACTCCCAGCGTCTCGGCCACGATCTGGTCGAGCCCCACCAGGCTCCGGAAGTCTCGGGCCAGCGGTGGGCGCTCCCCCGTCGTCCGGTCGGCAAGCTGCTCCACCCGGTTGAGAACCCCCACCGTCACCGGCTTGCCGCAAACCGGGCAAAGCCCTCCATGTCGCTCGGTCTCGAGGGGCTCAAGGCGGGTCTGGCACTTCCGGTGGCCGTCCAGGTGGTACTTTCCCTCCTCCGGGAAGAACTCGATGGTTCCGGAAAGCCCCTCTCCGGTCGCCAGCGCTCTGCGAAGCGCGGGCCAGGTCGTCTCTCCGTCGAACAGCGTTGCCTCGCGAGCCATCCTGGCCGGGGAATGAGCATCGGAGTTGGATACGAGCACGTAGCCGTCGAGCGATGACACCCGCCAGTTCATGGGGGGATCCGATGACAGACCGGTCTCGACCGCCGTGATGTGGTCCGCCAGGTCCCGGTAGCACTCCCGGACCGAGTCGAACCCGGACTTGGAGCCGAGGACCGAGAACCATGGAGTCCAGATGTGGGCAGGGATGCAGATCGCTTCCGGATGCGCCTGCAGCGCCATCTCGAGCAGATCCCTGGAATCGAGCCCCAGGATGGGGCGGCCGTCCGACTTCAGGTTGCCGATGCGGTCCAGGCTGGCATTGAGCCGGGCTACGCTCTCGAGGTCGGGCATCAGCAGGACGTTGTGGACCTTGCGGACCTGCCCGCCCGCCTTGTAGATGTTGGAAATCTCGGCCTGGAGCACGAATCGCACGTCTGCGCGGCACGAAGCGGGGACCCCTGCGGCGGAGACACTGGCCAGGCCCGGCTCGAGCCGGTACAGGCCCCCCGAATCCCTTACCAGTTTCTGCGACAGCTCGGCAAACCAGCCCGGATGGGTGAAATCTCCGGTGCCCACCACGGCCACTCCCTTGCGCATGGCCTCCCGATGCAGGTGCTCGAGGTCGAGGTCTGCCGCAGTTGCCCGCGAAAACTTCGAGTGAATATGCAGATCGGCAGCGTACATGGCTCTCCTCCGATGCGCACCCTACCACTGCCGGTCGGGCTGTGCTAGTACTACCGCCGGTGAGCGCTCGACCCGGAGGGGGACCATGACTCGAGAAGAGTGGGGTATCGTGTGGCATGACTGGCTTCGAGGAGTCAGTCTGATCGTCCTGTGCGCCCTGCTCGCGGTGGTCTACTTCCTGCGTCTGTTCAGCGAGCCCGTGTTCGGCCTGCTTCTCTGTGTCGTGGCTGTCCTGGTGACAGCCGTGCTCGCTGTGCTCAACTGCATGTCGTCGTCTTCCGTGCTGCCCGTGCGGCTTTCCGGGGCTGCCGTCATCCTGGCCGGGGGAGTGCTCCTCGTCGTGGCGGGGGCGCAGGTCCTTTTCCCCGGCCAGCCCACGGTCGAGGCGCAGCTCTCCTTTCTCCAACCGCAGGCCCGGCTGGCCATTCCGGAGAGTGCGGGGCAGGGATGCTACCTGACCGTGCGGGGAAGGCCGGGGGCCAGTCCGAGCGGTCAGGACAGCGAGGTGCATGCCACCGTTCGGCTGTCGACTGCCGCCGGTGCCGATTCCTTCTCGGTCAACCTGTTCCGGAGCCGACCCGGTTCCTCGAGGGGGGGGGGAAGCAGCCGTGGACCCTCCATTTCGGCCCGGGAGGCGGACATGTGGTTCCTCGGGGCCCTTCCGGCCGGCGAGGGAGGGCTCGAGCTCGCTTCGCTGCGCCCGGAAGACGCCCTTCCGCTCACGGTGGGTCTTCACGTGCCGCTGCTTCCGCCGCAAACCCTGGCCTGGGCGCTGTGGGCACTGGTCCTGGCCTCTCTGATCCTGGCGATTCCGATGCTTCGGCAGGGCCGGTTTCCCGCTGCGGTGCCATACTGTCTGGCTCTGGCGGTGGCCAATCAGCTGATTGCTCGCGGACTGCCTCCCGACCGTCCCGTGCTTCCGCTCGTCGGAATTCTGCTGGGGGGGATCTTCGGCGGCGCCCTCGCCGGCTACGGGGCGACCAAGGTCATCGAGAAGTGGGCCGCAGCGCCGGCTCCTCGGCCCAAGAGATAGCCCCTGGGACGTCACCGTCGAGCGTGGGGCTCGCCGGGGCAGCCCGAGCTACCAGTCCGCCTTCTCGTCCGGGCGATAGGGGTCGATACCCCACTGCTCCAACAACCCTCGACACAGAGACCCGAACTCCCCGTACGGATCCAGGAAGCTCCCCTGACGCAGCGTCGCCGTGGCTCCGGAGCGGTCCCCGGAGGCATCCTGGAGCACGCCGAGATGGTAGAGCGACTCAGCCAGCGAGTCGCCAAATCCCAGGTGGGTACGGCGGACTGCTGCCCTCACCTTGTCCAGTGCCGGCCCGACCTCTCCCTTCCGGTACAGCAGCCATCCCTCAGTGTCCAGGTAGAACGGGCTGTGGCTCGGCTCCGTCGCAATGGAACGGCGCACCATCTCCAGTGCCCGGTCCAGTTCGATGCCCTGCTTGGCCAGCAGGTACGCCAGATTGTTGCCAAGGCCCGGATCCCAGGGCGTTTGTTCCGAGAACTTCTCGTACATCCGCTGAGCCTCCCCGTTGCGGCCCGCATTGACCTCGCCTTCCGCCAGGAGAGTCCGGTTCCAGAAGTCGAACGGGTCGGCCTCGAGAAGCTTGCCCGCATAACGCGACATGAGGGCCACCGCGGCATCCCGGGCAGCCGGCTCGGGGCGGTCCTCTTCGATCATCGCCCCCAGGGTCTTCACCGCTTCGGCCAGGACCTGGTCGCTGGCGTATCCCACCATCGTCGATGACAGGAGTCGGTCGGCCAGATCCGCGTGCCCGGTCGCTGCCAGGATCCGGATTCCGGCCAACACGAACGCCCAGGTTTCGCTCGACCCGACGAGCTGAGACTCGAACAGAGGCAGCGCCGCGTCGGCGTTTCCGGCGAGCACCTTCTCCACCGCCTGGTAGTGTGCGCATACGACGGTCTTCCCGCGGCTGCACTCCTCCTGTTCCAGTCGGCCTCTCAGATCGTAGGGTAGCCTCCCGGGGCGGCCGAGGAAGTACAGCAGCACACTGCCCGCCAGCTTGGGCCGATCCTGGCTTGCCTCCAGGGCCTCGTTCATGAGGCGGGTCCCCTCCTCCTTCTGTCCGGCTCGCAGATGATGCACCGCCGCATTGGCCAGCGCCTGCTCCGTACCGACTTTGCGGGCGAGCCCGGCAGCCAGCCCCAGGCGGTCGTACTTGCCCAGGTTCTGCACCACTTCGGCCCCGGCGTCGCCCCCATCCCCCGCTTTCCCCCGATACGAGCGGAACAGCTCCACCGCCCGGTCCGTGCGCTCCGCCACCAGGGCCAGCTCCGCGGTGTTGAACCTAAGGGCCAGGTTGGTGGGATCCGCTGCCAACGCAGCCGCATACAGGTCCAGGGCAATGTCAAACGCCATTCTTTCCCGAGCCAGCCCGCCGAACGTGAGCAGGCCGTTCACCAGGCTTCCCTGGCGGTACGCGGCCCGCAACGCCAGCAGGCGCGCATCATCCTTGCGGTCGAGCCTCAGCAGGAGGTCGAACAGAAGCTGCGCCGAGGCCAGGTCATCCCCCAGCGTCCTGTAGAGCAGCTCCAGCTGCTCCAGGGCCTCCTCGTTGTACTCGTAGTCCACGAGGTTGCGGGCAACCTGGAGCCGCACTTCCCGGTCCGCTCCTCCCTGGAGCAGAACCGACCGGGTGACCTCCCGAATCCCGTCCCTCCTGCCCGTCGCAGAATGCAGCCGGCAAAGCGCCCGATGGATTTCCCCGAGCTTGACCGGGTCTCCCCAGCTCAGGGACAGTGCCTGAACCAGCAGCAGCTCGGCCGCTGCAAAGTGGCCCAGGTCCAGCAGCAGGCGTCCCGCCTGCACCATCCCGGCCAGAGGCAGCAGGCGCCCGTCCACCGCCTGGCGGGCAAGCTGTCCGACCCGTCCCGTGTTGCCCGAAAGCGCCATGGAGTAGAGATACAGCGGGAAGCAGGCACCACCGGGGGCAGCGCCCCCCACCTGCTCGATCTCCTGGCAGAGCGTGCCGGCTTCGCCCCGATGGGCCGCCGCGTGGGCAAAGGCACGCCACTGCTTCTCTTCGATCGGGGGTTCCAACTCTCTGCGGCACAGCTCCCCGAGGTCGTCCCTAATCGCACCGGCTCCCTGGCGTCGAAGCACGGTATCGATCCGCCGGAAGCGCAGGCGGGCATCCTCCGGGAACACCGCCAGGGCTGCCCGCGAGAGCTTGGCCGATTCTTCGGCAAGCCCCAGATCGTCCAGGAACTGGAGCTGGATCTTCAGGGGCCCGTACTGCTCCTCGGGCATCTCCCCGCTCTGCTTGGGCAGCTTCGTCCAGCGGGCTTCGTTGTACCGGGAAAGCCGAGCCAGCCCCGCCTCACGGTCTCCCGATGCCAGGAGCCGGACTCCCAGCAGGAGCGACACGTAGTCGTCCCCGCTCTCCGCCACCGACTTGAGCTTTTCCAGCCCCTGCGGCACCAGGTTGTACCGGAAGTACAGTCCTGCGATCTCCGAGACCAGTGAGGCATCTTTCCGGTTCAGCCGGGTGGCCTGGGCCCCGAGTCTCGTCATGCGTTCCACGTCGCCCGTCTTGGCAGCCAGGGCAAAGCCTTGCTCCAGCCCCTCGAGGACCTGCTGGCGATCCTTGGACTTGACCATCTGCTCCGCCAGACGCTGTGCCTCGGCATCCAGGTCCGTCCGGACCAGCATCCGGAGCGCATCGGCGATCAGGTTTTCATTGAGAGCCACGGCCTTCTTGATGTGCTCGACGGCAGCTTCGGTCCGGGAGCGATCTCCCGTCACGAGCCCGGCCCTCGCAGCCAGGAGGTGGACCCCCGCATCCCGAGGATAGCGGACGCTGCACTCCTCCACCGGGGCCAGGGCCAGATCCGTCCTCCCGAACCGCAGACAGTCTTCCACCCAGGCTTCCAGCGCTTCGATCCCGCAACCGGAGGCCTGGACCGCCCGTCGAAATACGGCCAGCCCTTCGTCGAACTTCCCGGCCGACGCCAGCTCCCGTGCGAGCTCCAGCAGGCTCCGCTCATCCGCACTGTTCTGGACGAGCTCCTCCAGCAGGGCGGCTCCGACACCGGCATATCCCTTCTGCGCCAGCCGCCCGGCAGCCAGCCGATGCGCATCGGCATCCCGCTCACGAGCGGCGAGGAAGCGGTCCGCCAGCTTCTTCATCGACCCTTTCAGCTCCTCGGGGGCCTTCCCGGCCAGGTGGGACGAGAGCGACAGCGCATCCACCAGCCCGGCAAACAGCTCGAAATCCCCCGGGGCCCGGTCGAACGACTCCTGGAACAACTCCAGCCCCTGCTCCACCGCCGCCAGACGCAGCAGCAGCGCACCGGCCAGGTGCTCCCCATGCCAGGGCTCCACCAGCTCGAGCACCCGCTCCGCCAGCTTCTCCGGCGACTTCCCCTGAGCCAGCCAGGCATGGGCAAACAGCCCCAGCAACAGCTCCCTGGAATCCTCCGCAGGCGTGTCGAGAGCGTCACCGAGCATGGCCAGCAGGCGGGCCTTGGACAGTGGTTCCCCCTTGCCGTCTTCGGCCCCTTCCTCGATCTTGGCCTTGGGTCTCTTCCCCCGCCGTCCCGACTGCGTAAGTGCCTCCGCACACACCCGCTCCGCCGCATCCGGACGGCCCAGGTCGAGGAGAAGCCCGACCGCGATCGGAACCAGCGGCGCAGAATCTTCCTGCGCCAGGAGATCGTCCAGAACCGCAACCCCCTCCTCCTGCTTCCCCTGGGACAGAAGCAGCGAGGCCAGCAGCAGGGTCACCTCCCCGCGTGCCTCGCTCCCCTGTCGTTCATGGGCCGCCTGGAGGATTTCGAGCGCTGCTGTCGGTGCTCCCAGCAGTAACACGCGCCGTCCGAGGCGGGCCAGCCCCGCCCCGTCGGCTCCCACCGAGCCGGCATGCTGGCGGGCATACTCCAGCGCCCGCTGCGGCTGCTGGGCAGCGGCAAACAGCTCGCACAGCCGTCCCGTGAGCTCCGGAGAGCGGAACACGCGGTCCCCCTTCTTTCCCTCCAGCTCCAGGAAGGCCGCATCCAGAGTCGGATCTCCGCCAAAGGCCAGCAGCGCCAGATAGGCGGCCTCCGGGTCCGCCTGACCAAACACATAGCGGGCCATGAGATTCACGTCAGGGCGGCGGCAGCGCAGCGACGCGAGCACTGCGCCCTCGAGCAGCTCTGCCGGCACCTCGCCTGCGATGCCACCCGACAGCTCGTCCAATGCGAAGCAGGCCAGCTCCGCATTCCCGGTTGCCGTTGCACGCTCGAGCACCCGTGCGAGGGGCAAAACCTTGTCCAATGCCTCCGCCACGGCAACGTGCCAGGCTCCGAACGCCCCCTTCCAGTCCCCTACGTCCCAGAGGTACTGTCCGAGCTCCAGCGCCGCTTGCGACCGCTCCGGAGGAGAAGCGATCTGGAGGGCCTTCCTGGCCCACTCGGCAGCGGCTTCGGGCCACGCCCGTTCGCTGCACCATTTCGCCACGGACAGGCAGTGGGCCGCCTGCTCGAGCTTGCGACCTCCGTCCGGCTTGACGAGGGCCAGCCCCCGCCCGCGCTCCTGCTCCTCGAGCAGGGAGGCCAGCCGGAGCAGCGCCTCCACGTTGGCCGGATCCCGCTCCACGGCCCGCTCCAGGTAGCGGACCGCTTCGGCCCTGCTTCCCTGATCGACCAGGAATCGAGCCACCCGCTCGAGCAGCTCTGCCGGATTGCCCGATTTCTCCGCCACCAGCCGATCGAACAGCTTCGCGGCCTTGGCCCGATCTCCGGCGGACCACTCGAGGGCTGCCAGGTAGAACTCCGGCAATCCGCGGGGGGCTCCCTTCGTCCCCTCGAGCACCGGAGCGCACTCCTGCGCCAGCTTCCACTCCAGGCACAGATCGCCCACGGTCGTCACGGCCTGGGCCGAGCTCCCTGTCGCTTCGAGGTAGTCCGACAGCACCTCCGAGGCCTTCACCTTGCCGGGGAGCTTCTTCGACAGTCCGACCATCGCCCGGTAGAACCGGAAATCTCCGGGGTTCTGCTTGCGCCCTCGATTCAACACGGACAGCCCCTCGTCGAACCGATCGAACCGGAGGAGCAGGTCTCCGATCTCCACGCTCCGCTCCGAATCGGACGGGGCCGCTGAAATCCAGCGCTCCGCCCTGGCCACCGCCTCCTCGGCCCGACCGGACTTCAGCAGCACGCGTACCAGGTCCAGCTCCAGCGACGCCGGAGCAGAGGGCTGTCTAGCACACCGCTCGAGCAGGTCCACGGCCTCGGCCGCATGGAATGCCGCTTCGGCCTCCAGCCCGGCCGTATGGAGCAATCCTCCGATCTCGGCGCCACCGCTCTTCTCCAACTCGTCCGCGAGCTTCCGGAGCTTCTCGTCTTCACCCAGCTTGACGAGCGCTGCGGCCGCCACCGGGAACACGCCCTGCATGGGCACTCCCACCCGCCGCATCACTTCCGCGACCTCAACTGCCTTTCCGTGGTCTCCCCGCTGTGAAAGCCGCTCCGCATAGTCTCGCAGCGCCTGCTCGGCTGCCGGCGAATGCCACTCCGGGTCCCCGTACTGGTACAGCAGGTACAGCGCCCGCAGATGGGCAAACGTACCCGCCTGCCCCTTGGCGTAAAGCTCCGACAGCCTGGCCCCGGCATCCCGGGCCACCTCGCGGACTTCCGCATGCAGCTCCTCGGACTGGTTCCAGGCCAGCGCAAGGTGGTGCGCCCCCTTGATGAACTCCTCCCCGCAGAACCAGGCCCTGGCCAGCAGGTACTCGGTCAGCGCCGACTTCTCGTGCTGCCCCACATACACGGTCAGCAGGGGAAGCGCCTGTCGGCAGTCCCCCCCGGCCAACACCTGCGCCGCATCCGACAGCTCCGGATGGAGCGCCAGAAGCTCCATCACCTTGGGCGGCAGAGGCCCCTTGGCCTCCTGCACCGTCTGTCCAGAGCAACCTATGACCGCAACGGCAGCCAGCAGCGCTGCCAGACGACCTGCATTCCCAAACAGCATGAGCACCTCCAAAGGGGGATCCCCCGTCGTGCGGCCATCATACCCCCATGATCCCCGTGGGGCAACCTGCACGCTCGCGGGCGGGAAGTTCTGATGCCCGGAGACTCCTGAGGAGATCTGGTAATTTCTGGTTAGTTTCCTCCTTGCCATCTTTCGTTCCCCCTGTATACTCCCGCCCGGTGACAACCCGAGGGGAAATGATCATGCTTCGCTTCCTGCCTCTGCTTGCACTGTCCGTCCTTGCGGCCGCCTGCGCCGGCTCGTCCGACTCTGCCGACCTCGTGCCGGAAACCGACTCCGTCGCCGAAATCTCCGCCCCCGAAACCCTGGAGGAGGGGCTCGTGTACGACACTTCGGCCCAAGGAGATCTTCTGCCGGTCGACGACGTGTCCGCTGCCGACCTTCCCCCTGTCGACGGCTCCCTCCCTCCCGACCTGCCGCCTGCCGACGTGCAGGGGCCGGAGCTTGCGGAAGACGATGCCCCGACTGCCGACAAAGTCGCACCGGACAACGAAATTCCCGAAACCGTTCCCGAGGACGCCTTGACTCCCCCGGAAACCGTGGTGCAGAAGAAGGGGTTCGGCGAGGTCTGCGCTGCCAACGAGGAGTGCGAATCAGGCATCTGCCACGAGTTCGGCCAGGGAGATCCCCTCTGCACCATTGCCTGTGCGACTGCAGACGACTGCCCCGAGGGGTCGCAGGGCAAGAAGTGCAACCGCAAGGGAGTCTGCAAGCCTTGAGGCCTGGCATCGAACGCCTGGAAGCGCGTGAAGCGGAGTCGGCATGGCAAACGGTATGGCAACGGACCTGCGGATGAAGATGCCGGCACTGTCCCTGGTGCTGATCCTGAGCGCGGGCATCGCATCGGGGCAGGAGAGGGAGGCCTCTCCCGCTCGTGAGCCGCAGCCTGGAGAGCTTCAGAACGTGTTTACCGTCGGTGAGGTCGTGGTCACCGACCGCAAAGCGGCCAACATCGAGCAGGCCGGGACCACGTCCTCCGTTTCCGGAGAGGAGATCGACCGTCGCGGAGACAAGACCCTCGACCAGACCGTCGAGCACATCCCGGGAATGCAGGTCTACACCCACAACAAGGGGCATACGCGCCTTCGGCTGCGCGGCTACGATCAGGACTACGTGGTCGTCCTCATCGACGGCATCCCCATGAACGACGTGTATGCGACAGACATTGACCTGACATCCATTCCGGTCATGAACGTGGCCCGGGTGGTCGTGAACCGAGGGGTCTCGTCGGCACTGTATGGGACCGACGGTGCGGTCGGCTCGATCAACGTGGTCACGCGCAAGCCGGAACGCCTGTTTGCCAACGGAAAGGCCGAGTGGGGCCTCTACAACAACGGAACCTACAGCCTGGCGCATGGTGCTCCTCTCGGGCGTTTCTACTACTGGCTCACCGGCACCATCGTCACCTCGGACGGATTCGTCCCCTCGGCCAGGCTCGATGCCGCCAGGCGCCGGGAGTGGTTCGACAAGATCATCCGGTATGACCTCTATGGGAAGACGTTCGATGAGCTCGAGTTCCCTGCCAGGGACCAGTACCTGGGCGACACGGGCCGCTGGGACCATGCCAACATGGACGACTACAACGTGGCGGCAAAGGCTGGCTATTCCTTCCTGCCCGAGTGGGAGGTGGGCCTGTCCTCGTCCTTCTTCTACCGGGAGGGGGAGACCAACACGTACGAGCCCGGCTGCATGAGCGACTACAACATCGCTCAGCAGAAGTGGCGCTCAAACCGCCGCCCGAACTTCACCGGCGACCAGACCGCGGTCAAGGACTTCGCTCTACGGAACCGGGCCTTCGTCTGGCCGGAGGTCTACCGGGTCACCGTGTCTCCGTATCTGGACGGTCGGGTCGGCGACTTCTCGCTGCGGCTGGCACCGTTCTTCTTCTTCGGGCATGCCCGCCAGGTGGGGTACGGGGCCACGGACCACCACCTCACGAAGGGTTACACGGCCCTGTTCACGGACCGGAAGGACCCGAATGCCTACGACCCGTTCTGGGACATCAAGGACTACGGCAGCTACGGGTTTCGGCTGCTGCCGTCCTACCAGATCGGAGCGCACCGGCTGACCTTGGGCGCGCACTGGCGCACCGACCTGTTCCTCGAGGAGGGCCAGGCCATCTCGGCCCAGAAGTCGCCCAACATCACGGCCCTGGTCGGGACGTCACCCTATGACGTCAGCGATCTGAGCGCACAACGGCTCAGCCTGGCCCTCGAGTACGAGTCGACACTCTTCGACCGCCTGAAGCTGTCGGCGGGCGTCAGCTACGATGCCCAGATCCTGGGGGACTTCCGCATCCGCAGCGGCATGGACTACTCCTCGCACTACATCGCCCGGGACGAGTCGATGATCCTCGGGACCCGCGATTCGCTCAACCCGGTGGCAGGTCTGGTGTTCGAGCCGGTCACGGACCTTCTGTTGCTCCGTGCGGCCGGCTCGGTAAAGACCCGCTTCCCGACGCTGGGCGACTATGACAAGGTCACCGACGAGTCGCTCGACCAGGATCTGCGCCCCGAGCGCTCTTACAACGCCAACGTCGGGTTCGAGCTCCTGTTCCTCGACCGCGCGCTGAGCCTTCGCTCGGACTACTTCCACTCCACGGTGACCGACCGGATCGCCCGGGTCAGCTCCGAGGAGCCACCCGTCAACGTCAAGCGCATGACGACCCACGGAGTGGAGACCATCGTCACCGGCAAGTCCCCCATGCTGTTCAAGGTGTTCGACCTCGCCGCATCCCTGTCGCACGCCTACGTCCGGGCCCGCAACCATGACGACTCGCCCGAGGAGAGCGTGAACATGGGCGAGCTCGTTGCCTTCACGCCCGAGCACCAGGTCTCTTTCGACCTGCATGTCGGATTCTCGTTCGGGACTGCGCTCGATGTGTTCGCGACCTATCTCTACGGGGCTTCGACGTACGTCATGGCCGAGGCCCCCGACGAGTTCGCCCCGTACGATACCCGCTACTTCACCACGGTGCTGCTCAACGACCCGCTCATGCTCAGCCTCAAGCTGTCCCACGAGCTCCTGGACCACTTCAGGGTCTACGTCCTGGCCCGCAACGTGCTCGACGACTACAGCATGGACCCGTTCAACCCCGGTGCCGGCCGCATGATCTACGGCGGGGCCGAGGCCTGGTGGTAGGCACTCTCAGGACTTCCGCTCCAGCCTCCGGCTGCCCTTGACCGCGGCCCAGGCGGCAAGCCCGCCGGTGGCACCAAACGCCAGGTGGCCCGCAAGACGAAGAATCTCGGGAGTCCTGTGGAAGCCAGGGGCGTTGGAAATGCTCCGCAGAAACCCGAACAGGATCCCCATCAACAGGAAACAGAGCGCTGTCTTTCCAAACTCCTTCCGACGGGCCAGCACGATCAGGCCCGCGGTCACGAGCCACACTCCGATGAGAGTCATGCTCTCGGCAAATCCGGTGGCCGCCAGCACGACGGAAGTGACGCCAGCAAAACCCACCAACAGCAGCGGGGCGAGGTAGTCGGCAAGCAGCAGCAGCACGAACGCACCGGGGAGCGCCCGGTGGCCGGGCAGCCGGATCGCACCGGCAAACGCCGTTTCCAGCAGGAACGACATTCCCACGAGGCCGAGGAGAACTACCGCCTGAGGCACCGTGACGCGAGCTCCGGTCAATGCATGTTCAGCCATCCCGTTTGCCTCCCTACTTGTCCTCGCCCTTCTGCCGTTTGGGGACGCGGAAGCCGCCATCGTCCCGAATCAGCACGGGCTGGACGATCTTCCCCTGGGTAAGCTCCGGTCGGGCCCCTCCGGTCGTGTCGACCAGGCGGTCCTCGGACAGCTCGCCCCCCTCCTCATCCACCACCCGGTCGATGCCGGTCCGGGCCTTGAGCTGGGCAACGGTCATCTCCCCCTGGAGCTCCCGGATTCCCCGCATGGAGATGAACCGGCCGTCGTTCCCGGAGGAGCGAAGCGCACAGCCGCACAGGGCACCGATGATTCCCTGGCCCGTTCCGCCCAGCTCGACCAGGTACAGGCGATGCTCACGAGCCAGGTCGATCGCCTCCTGCTTCTTGAGCACCTCGTTCTGGGCTCGGTGCCCGAAGGCCAGGCAGTCAGGCGGAATCCGGTCCGGAGTCACCACGCACAGCCCCGGGTCGGCTCCCGGGTGAAACAGATACTCGATGAACTGCCGGGCCTCCAGCGCGATCGTTTCGACCGAGCTCTCGCCCGACAGCTCGATGCAGGCGGAGCTGTTGTGCGACGTGTACGGGATGTCCGGGTGGACCAGGAACTGATGCCTCGTGATGCCGTGGGATTTCAGTCCCAGGCGCCGCACGAGGAACAGGTTCAGCTCCCGGGACAGGGCCCCCGTGCCGATGCTCTCGCCGTAGTCCGTGTCATCCAACCCGACCAGGAATCTTCGCGTACCAGACAAGATGGTCCTCCAGGGCAACCGCTGCGAGCATACCCCGTACCAATCGGGACGCAAGCGGAAAAGGAACGCAATGCAACGAAGAATTACGGTTCGGGGGTAATTGCCCCGACGGCTTCCATCCGTCCCGTGTCTTCGAACGAGTAGCCGGAAAGCCCCTGCTGTGCCACCGTCCGAAGCTCCTGGAGCAGGAAGTCGAGGAACCGCACGATCTGAGGCTGGGAAGCGAACTCGGCGGGCACCACGAGCTTGAACGGCTCCTTGTGGAGGGGCACGAAGTCGAGGCCGCACTGGTGCGCCGCGTGTTGCGTCCCGAGGCCCGCATCGGCCTCCCCGTTCCGAATGGCGAGCGCCAGGTCGAGGTGGGAGGTGAAGGGGCCGACCCGCCGCACCTTCTGGTAGTCCACACCGGCCTTCTCGAACAGCTTCATCGCCAGGCGGTATGTGCCTGCCAGCGGTTGCCGCTCCGCGAATCGGAGCTTCCCTCGGGCCAGCAGAGGCAGCACGGAATCGGCTGTTCGTGGCAGCTTCGGGTGCTTCGTCGCGTCGAACAGGAGCCCCTGCTCCCGGGAGAAGAGATTGACCAGGTAGCAGCCATGGCCGCCGCCCGTGAGCTTCTCGACCTCGCTGTTGTCCACGTGGCAACCGGCCATGTGGGCTTTGCCGGACGTTACGGCCGAGACTCCGGCCAGGCTCCCGACGGAGGCCGACACTACCGGGACATTGCTGTGCGCCTGGTAGCGCTCGAAGGTCCGGGAAAAGAGCCAGTCGTCGCTCCCCTGAATGATCAGGACATCATCCAGGAGCGCCCCCATGAGCCCGATGCTGGGATAGCGGGTGTTCTTCTCGACCCACTGGTCCACGATGTGTCGGGGGAAGAGCCATTTGCCCGAGATGCGCGACGCGGGAAGCTGCCCCGCTGCAACCAGGGCATACACCTTCTTCTCGTTGAGGCGCAGATACGTGGCCACTTCCTTGGTCGTCAGGTACTCTGCCATGGATCGTCTCCTGTGATGGGCCCTCTCTGGACCGACGAGCCCTCGCAGGCACTGCACGTGCGGCGAGCCTCGTCCTGCTCTGCGGCGACCATCGACCATCGACCATAGCCACCCGTCTCCGGATGGCAAGGAATTTCCTACAGGAGCTTGTCCAGCGCCACGTTCTCCCGGACCAACCCTTCGAGCAGCGTCAGCTTGGGAGCATCCTCGCGGGTGATGAGCGCTTCGAGGTCATCGACCTGCTTGGCGGCCTGGAACGTGTCCGTCGGGACGAGGAGAATGGGAACGTTCTTCTCCGCTGCTCTGGACACGATGTTGGGTGGAGGCAGGAGGTTGTTGGCCAGCACGATGCCCGCCGTATCGGTCTCCAGGGCGGCCAGGATCATGTCGCTGCGGTCTCCGCTCGTGATGATGAGCTTGTGGTCCTTGCGGAACGACGGGTCGCGAAGGGCCGCATCCGCGGACATGGCACCGACGAAGATGTGGTGGACCTGTCGATCCAGGTTGCCTTCACCGGAGATCACCCGTGCAAACAGGCAGTCCGAGATGAAGCGGACCGACGCCCGGCCGAGCTCCGGGCGCATGGGGATCACGCCGAGGAGCGGAACTCCGAGCTGCTCGAGCTCTCCAGCCTGGGTCATGCGGAAGTCGTCCGGGTCCATGACCTTGTTGGCAATCACCCCGGCGATGTCCACTCCGGCCGTGTCCACGAACCGCTTGACGAAGGTGACGTCGTCGACGATGGCGTCGTCCCGTCCCCCGCCGGCCACCATCACCAGCCGGCCCTTGAGCTTGCGGGCCACCGAGATCGCATCGAGGTGGACCGACGACCCGTGCATCAGGTCGCTGCCGCACTCCACGAAGAGCAGGTCCCGCCCCTCGCCGCTGACCCTGGCCAGCTCATCGAGGCGGGCGGCAATCTGCGCCTCGTCGTACATGTAGCGCAGCTTGGAGCGTTCGAAGCCGATGGTGACCTCTTCCGCCAGGGCCGACGAGCCCATGGCGGACAGGACCACCGCCGCATCGTAGTCCCACAGCCGCTTCTTCTTGTAAAGGAGTCGGTCACCCAGGGGCTTGATGTAGCCGGCGCTCTTTCCGAGCGCACGGGACAATCCAAGGATGACCGCCGTCTTGCCTGAGCTCTTCCGTGTGGATGCGACAATCAGGTTCGCCATCTGTCTTACCTCTTGCTCGTGCCAAGCAGGATTCTGACGTCCAGTGCCTTCACCCCCTGGCCATGTTCATACACCACCACGGGGTTGAGTTCGATATCGGTGATGTCGGGACAAAGCGAAATCAGGGTCCCCATCTTGACGATGGCATCGACCACGCCGTCGATGTCCTTTCTCTTCTCGCCTCGCACCCCCAGCAGAAGCGGATATGAGCGAGTTTCCTTGACCATGGTCCGCGCCTCGTGCAGCGTCAGCGGGAACGCCCGGAAGGCCACGTCCTTCATCACTTCCACGTAGATGCCACCCAGCCCGAACATCACGACCGGCCCGAATGCCGCATCCCGTCGTGCGGCCACGATGGTCTCCGTGGACCGCTTGATCATCTCCGACACTTCCACGCCGTCAATGCGGGCCTTGGCATTGTAGCGCCGAGCATTGTGGAGGATGGCCTGGTACGCGTCGATGACCTCGCTCTTGTCGTCGAGGTCGAGCGCCACGCCCCCTGCATCCGACTTGTGGATGATGTCCTTGGAGACGATCTTCATGACCACCGGGTAGCCAATTCCTTCGGCCATCCGCACGGCCTCGTCCAGTGAGCGTGCAACCCCGCTTTTGGGCATCGGGATCCCCACGGCTCTGGCCACCTGGTGGGCCTCCAGCGGCAGCAGGAACGTCCGGTTGTCGGCACGGGCCGAGGCGATGGCCTGCTCGACCCGCTTCAGATCGATGTCGGCCACCGCATCCGCCTCGAGAGGCTCCCTGACGTGCCGTCGGTACCGGTAGAGCGTTCCCATGCACGACACGGCATCGTACACATCGTCGAACACCGGAATGCCTTCCTTGCGCAGCACCGAGATGGAGTCCTCGATGGCCTTGCCGCCAATGATGGAGAACAGGATGGGCTTGCCGGCTTCCCGGTAGCGCCTGGAGTTCTCCCGGATCATCGCGGTCAGGCTCTCCGGGGTGAACAGTGCGGTCTCGCAATACAGGGCCATGACCGTGTGGAGGTCAGTGCGGGTCAGCCCGGCTGACAACGCGGTCGTGTAGTCCTCTCCGGTCGCCTGCCCCGTGATGTCCACCGGGTTCTTCGTGCTTCCGAACGCAGGCGTGACCGGCGAGAAAATCTCTTTGAGCGTCTTTGCATCGTCGTAGAGCGGGACGTTGTGCTTCTCGCACGCGTCCGTGGCCATCACGCCGATGCCGCCGCCGTTGGTCACGATGACCCCGTTGTCCCCCTCCGGCAGGGGCGACTCGGCCAGGAACTTGCACCAGTTGAACGCATCCTTGAGGCTTTCCGCCCGCATCACGCCGCATTGGCGCATGATCGCGTCGAACACCTCGTCGGCTCCTGCCAGAGAGCCCGTGTGCGATGCCGCGGCCACAGCGCCCCGCTTCGACCGGCCCGACTTGATTACCACCACCGGCTTGACCTTCGTCGCGGCCTTGAGCGCCTGGACGAACTTCTCCCCCTTCTGCACCCCCTCCACGTACATGAGGATGATCCGGGTCTCGTCCTGCCTCACCAGGTACTCGAGCACGTCCGCTTCGTCGATGTCCGACTTGTTGCCCATGGACAGGATGGCCGACAGCCCGATATTCTCCACCGCGGTCTTGCCGACCATGGCAATCCCGAGCGCACCGCTCTGCGTCAGGATGGCCACCTTGCCGTGCTTGATTCCTCGAGGGCCGAACGTCGCGTTCAGCGAGACCCTCGACGAGTACAGGCCGAAGATGTTGGGCCCCAGAACCCGCATGCCGTGCTCGCGGGCATACGTCACGATCTGACGTTCCCCTTCGATGTTGCCCACCTCGGAGAACCCCGACGTGATGATCGGCAGGTACTTCACCCCTCGGGCCGCACATTCCTGCACCGCAGGAAACACCTGCTTCTCCGGGATCGTCAGCACCGCCATGTCGATGTCGTCGGGAATGGCGGAGAGGCTCGTGTAGATCTCGTGACCGAGAACCTCCCCCCCTTTCGGGTTGACCGGGTACAGCCGCCCCTTGTACCCGTCCTCCAGGATGTTCTCGATGATCTTGTAGCCGATCTTGCCCCGGTTCGGCGAGGCCCCGACTACGGCCACCGACTTGGGCTCGAACAGCAGGGAGATGTCGGGACTTCCAGCATGCATGTCGATCACCCTCGAAACAGCATCTTCAGTTCCCAAACGCCGGACTCGCTCCGCTTGGTCAGATCGAATCCCGCCTTCTCGAACAGGTGCAGCATCGGCCGGTTCTCCACCAGCACTTCCGCCGTGAAACCCAGGAGACCCTGCCGCTTGGCCAGCAACGTCATGTAGGAGAGCAGCTCCCAGCCAATCCCCTGATTCTGCGCATCGTCGCGCACCACGAACGCAACCTCGGCATTGTGGAGGTCTTCCGCAATCCCGTACTGAGCGACCCCCACAACGTGCTCGAAGCCGTCCTTCTCCACGACCGCCAGGATCACCATCTCCCGCGAGTAGTCGATGACGCAGAACTCCTGCAGACGCTCGTGCGGCATGTCCTTCCTGGCCGAGATGAAGCGCCGGTAGATGCTCTGGTCGGACAGGGAGTAGAAGAAGTCCTTGAGCAGCGGCTCGTCGCTGATCCGGACGGGGCGCAGGAACAGGGAGAGTCCGGTGCGGGTTGTCCGCCGGGCCTCCAGCATCTCGGGGTACTCTCCCTTCCTGCCCGGGATGAAGGCCTGATCCTTGTAGATCAGGTTGAGCTTCTTGGCCTCCTGGATGAGCTGTGGCCGGAACTTGGGATGGGCGATTGCGATGAGGTCCATGGCCCGCTGGCGGATGTTCTTGCCATGCAGATAGGCAATCCCCCACTCGGTGACGACGTAGTGGATGTCTCCACGAGTCAGCGTCGTCCCCGCCCCTTCCTTCAGGAACGGCACGATGCGCGAGGTCTGCCCGTCTCCGGCCGTGGACTGCAACGCCAGGATCGTCCGTCCTCCCGGGGCCAGAACCACCCCCCGCATGAAATCCGCCTGACCGCCGATGCCGCTGTAGAACTGCTTGCCGATGGATTCCGCACTGGCCTGCCCGGTCAGGTCCACCTCGAGCGCACTGTTGATCGCCACCATGTTGGACAGGCGGGCGATCGTCAGCGGGTTGTTGGTGAAGTCCACCGGGCGCAGCTCGATGGACGGATTGTTGTGCAGGAACCGGTACAGCTCCTCCGACCCCATGCAGAACGCGGCCACCGTCTTGCCCCGGTTGAGCGTCTTGGCCGAGTTGTCCACCACACCCGAGCGGATGAGCTCCATGAGCCCGTCCGTGAGCAGCTCCGTGTGCACCCCCAGGTGTTTCTTGTTCTTGAGCGCGCTCAGAATGGCATTCGGGATGCTCCCGTAGCCGACCTGGATGGTATCGCCATCGCGGATGATGCGGGCTACGAAGTTGCCGATCCGCTCCGCGATCTCGTCCGACACGGCATCACTGTACTCGAGCAGGGGCTCGTCGTGATGGATGATGGCATCCACCTCGGAGATATGGATGAATGTGTCGCCCAGGACGCGAGGCATATAGGAATTGACCTGGGCAATCACGACGTCGGCCTTGTCCACGGCCGCCTTGACGATGTCCACGGAGATGCCGAGGCTCATGTAGCCGTGCTGGTCCGGCGGGCAGACCTGCACCAGCGCCACGTCAACGGGCACAATGCCCCGCTCGAAGAGGCTCGGGACCTGGGACAGGAAGATCGGCGTGTAGTCCGCCCCTCCCTGGTTGACCGCATCCCGCGTGTCGTTGCCGATGAAGAACGAGTTGTGGCGGAAGTTCGACCGGAACTTCTTGTCCGTGTACGGTGCCACGCCCAGCGTCCAGACGTGGAACACCTCGGCATCGAAGAATGCGGTCGGATGGTTCTCGACGTACTCGACCAGGGCTTTCACCAGGTACTGAGGCTCGCCGCATGCGGTGCCGATGAAGATGCGGTCGCCGCGGCGGATCTTCGAGAATGCCTCATCCTCGGTGACGAATTTTTCGGGATACTTCTTCCTTGCCAGCGCTACGAAACGTGCGTCTCGCTTCGGGTTCATCTCGCCGCCCCCGCCCCCGACCCCAACTGCCGGGGCCACATCATGGCCACATTGACGCAGGATGTCAACCCCTTGGCCTTCCATCGCGATCCTTCCGGATACGCGGCCCTGACCGGTTCCGGAGCGGGGAGGTCCCGGATGCATCGCTCAGGGCGGACCCCGGAATCAGCGTCTCAGCGGCCTCTGGTGCGGTTCTGAACGCCACGGTGGGACAACAGGATCAGCAGTAGCCCGAGCAGCAGGACCGGGCCGTCGGAATGTCCCGGAAGCGTCCTTGACGCGCCGCACCCGAGACCGAACCCACCCGCAGAAGACGGGAGTTCCGGTTCCGCCATCCCCGGCTGGAAATCGGTACCGGCAGCAAGCTCCTCCCCGGGGCCGACATCCTCGGTCGGGTTCGGGCCACCCGCCACCCGCACGGACAGGGCCAGCGAAGGCGACGGGCACGCAATCTCCTCCCCCGAGGGAAGACGCAGGACCATCCGGTTCTTCACGATGCGCCCGGGCTCGTCCGGAGCACGCACGTCGAACTGGAGGCGCGCCACCTTGCCCGGGGCCACTTCGTGCAGGAACCGGGCCGGCACGTCCCAGGCGGCCCAGGAATCGGCTTTGTACAGCGGGCTGGGCTCTTCCGCTCCATCCTCCATCGTCAGCCAGACTTCGCCGGCCGGCCAGGGGAACAGACCCACGTTGCGGAAGTCGGCCCAGACCGTGGCAATCGCCCCGGGCTCCAGCACCGCAGGCAGCGAGGCATCCTCGAGCTCTGCCGCGTAGGGAGGCGGCGGGTCGGACAGCCCCTGCGGCTCCCCGTTGTCCGTCCGCCCCTCGCAATCGTTGTCCAGCCCGTCGCACAGCTCGGGAGACGGGGCCACCAGCCCCACGCACTGGAGCCACCCGCCCGCACACCGAACCCGCCCCTCGGCGCACACGCCGGGCAGAGGCGATACGCACGGCAACGTTCCCCCTTCCGGGTCTGGACCGAAGCACTCGGACCAATCGTCCCACTGGCACGACGCGCTGCAGCTTCTCCCGTGCTTGCCGCAGTCGCCGCAGGCTTCCTCAACGGCCTGGCCCGGTGCACACGGTCCTTCTCCCTGGCAGGGGCTCCATCCGCCCCATTGGCAGCTCCCCTCGCAACCGCGGCTCTGGCTTCCGCAGTTGCCGCATCCCTGGCTCTGTCCGTCTCCGGGGACGCAGGCCCCTGCCACCTGGCAGCCGCTCCAGGCCCCCCAGGCGCACTGGCCCGAACAGGTGCGGACCTGGTGCATACACGTTCCGCACGACTTCTCGTCGTTGCTTCCCGGGGCACAATCCCCCTGGCCCGTGCAGGCCCCCCAGGCTCCCCACTGGCCGTTGCCGTCGCAGGTCCGCTTCCGGGTCCCGCAGTTCCCGCAGTCCTCGTTCTGCGATTGCCCCGGCGTACACACGCCGACAACGATGTTCTTCCGTCGGGCAACGGCGTAGCTGCCCCAGTCGATGGATCGGGAGTTGTGGACGATTCCGTAGTTGCACCCCTTCGCCTCCCAAGCCCAGACTTCTCCCCAGTCGCTGTTCTTCTCGAAGATCATCACGTGGGTCTTGCTGGCCAGAGCATCGCCCCCTTTGCGCTCCGAATCCCCCTCGTGCGTCCAGTCCGACGAGCCGTTCATGTAGGTCGCTGCCACCGGACCATGCGGGCCGCACACATCCGACTGCGACAGATTGGCCAGTCTCCAGACCGTGTACGTGAATCCCGAGCAATCCGCCCCGTGTCCGCCCGTGTGGTTACAGCAGTCGCCGCAACACGAGCTGCACGTGCAGGTGCACTTCCCCTTGCCCCCGCCGTAGTCGGGGCTGCATCCGGACGATTCCCAGCACGACCCACCCCACCAGTAGGAGAAGCCGACTCCGCTCTTGGCCCGGCAGAAGATGTCATCCACGGTCATGGCCGGCGTCGCTGCAACCGCCGGCGGTACGAAGAGCAGGACGAGCGGGAACACCGCCCAACAGCATACGGTCCTGACGGCGCGGGCCGTCGGAGCAACCCTTGCCAGCGCATCGGCGGCCATCGACCATCGCCTGTCCCGAGCGGGGCCGATGGAAACATCGACCATCCGTCGTCTGGGGAGTGCGTTCGGCCTTCTCACGGTCCCCCCCACTGCAGCAGGCGGACCCCTTCCGGCGTGAAGGCCATCTGGACCACCGAGCCGTCCTGCAGCACCCGGATCTCCCGGAACTGCTCAATGGGCGTGATCGTATGGGGGGACGAGAGCGTGGCGAGAATTTGCCCGTTCTTGTCGTACCAGCGGCCCCGGACCTCCTGGAAGGAGAGCGAGTCCCCGTCTTCGGCCCACCGCCAGCAATGGTAGACTACGAGCAGCAACCCGCCGGGCCCGTCCGTCACGTCGATGAGCCGTCCGACCGGCATGTCGTCCAGCACGAACAGCGATCGGGGGCCATCCCCGGTCCCTTCGTACCGGACGTCCGCTCCGCCTCGGACCCCGAGCGAGGCCTCCAACGTCCCGTCCTCACCCCGCAACGGCCGCCCGGGCACGATCTTCCGTTCGCATGGATTCCAGCTCGAATCGAGCACTCGGACCGAATGCTCCCGCCCGTAGTCGAGCCACACGCCGTCCTTCCGGACCAGGACGGCCATCACGCCTCCCCCTTCCGGGATTCCGGCCCCCAGTACCGACAGCTCCTCAGTATCCCGGGTCACGGGGTCGAGCACGACGAGCGCTTCCCGCACCAGCCGATCGAGCAGCAGGAGCCTTCCGTCCGCTCCGACCTCGATTTCCTCGAAGGTCGTCCCGGGTACCGAGATGAATCGGTCGAATGTGTACGCCGCCTCCTGCGGGGCTTCCTTGTTCTCCAGGCCTCTCGGGCGAAACACCGCCACTCGGCCGTTGACCTGATCAAGCACGTACAAGCTCCCGTCCGGTGCTACCGTGAAGCTCATGGGACCCAGGGAGGAGCCTTCGCTGCCGTCCTTTCGCCCGAGCTGACCCGGTCCTTGTCCCCACGACGCGGTCAGGAGGACCACCGGCTTGCCCAGATCACGCGGCTGGGCACCCGCAACCCCGGTCAGGCACAGGGCTGCGGTAAGGACCGCGACACCGGACACGACGACCCGCACGTCAACCTCCACCCTCGTCCGGCCACAGGATAGCGCAGGCCGTGGAAGAATGGCAAGCGGGGCGGCGGGGAAAGGGCATAGGACGAATAGGACACATAGGACACATAGGACACATAGGACCCGCCGCCTCGATAGGACGAAAGGCCGCTGGCGCGGGTGGGGGTTCCTCGCAGGAACGGCAGGGGCAGCATACGATGCCCTGGATCGGCCTCCACTGCGGGATTGGCTGCCTGGCATGTACGGCCGAGTCGCCCCCTCGGCCGCCAGTCAACCCCCCCCCTAGATCCCCCCGTCCTATGCCTTCCATGCGTCCTATTCGTCCTATTTGTCCCATTCTCTCTTCTTCCTACAAGCTCCCCACCAGCAGTCTCAGCCCCACCAGGGCCAGCGCGCACGCAAGAGCCTTCAGAATCGCCCCCGCTTTCAGCCGGGAGGACAGCTTGGCCCCGAGCGGAGCCCCGAGCAGCGCTCCGACCGCAAGGAGCGCGGTCCTGTTGAATCCGTGCGTGAATGAGCCGGTCGAGAAATGAACCACGGTGGCCGACAGGGACATCAGCGCCACGATGAGATGCGACGTGGCCGTTGCGACGTGCACCGGGAAGTTGAGGATTCGCACCATGGCCGGCACATTGATGATGCCGCCCCCCAACCCCAGGATGCTGGATACGAATCCGATCCCGAAGCTGAGCCCGCCTCCGACGCGGGCATCATACGAGTACTCGTGGACTGTTCCGTCCCGCTCCACGATCTTCCGGACCAAGGTCCCCGGCAGGGGGGTCTCCGGGAGGCTCTTCTTCCCATTCTCCCTGGTCACCAGCATCAGCCCGGCCACCAGGATCAAAGCCACTCCGAACATCGCATCGAACGAACGCCTCGGGATGAAGTCCGTCACATAGGCTCCCACCATTGCCCCGGGCAGCGAGACTGCTGCGAACAGCAGGCCGGATCGGAAGTCAACGCGTCCCAACCGAGCATACGCCACACTTCCGGCCGTGCTGTTGCAGAAGTTCACGGCCAGAGTGATGCTGGTGATGATCGCAGGGCTCTCCTCGGGAAACAGAAGCAGAAGAGTGGGCACCAGGATGAAGCCGCCGCCGACACCAACGACAGTGCTGAACGCCCCAACGGTGAATCCCAGCGGCACCATGAACCAGTACTGGAGCACTCGACCTCCTCAGGCATCGCCCCGGCAGCCCTCTTCCCTGAACGGCCAGCGAACCCGGCCCATCCGCTGCGGCGCGACGCAGGCCAGTTCATACCATATCTTGACTCAGAAGTGATCACAGTCCCGGCCAGCGGCGTCGTGGGTCCAGGTATATCTGGCGGAAGCCTGGTGCCCCGGATCGGAGCGAAGCTCACGGTCTGTCATGTCTTGGCCGAGCTGCAGGTGCGGTGCGCCAGCGGCGTAATGGGTCCAGGCTCAGCCTGGCTACGGATGCCAGGTGGCACCGACCGCGGGGTCGAGGAACCATCCATCGTCGAATATCGGCCCGTCAGGACCGGGCTGTGCGCCGGAGTAGACCGTCCAGATGGGGGCCTTCTCCGCCGGCCAATCCCAGAAGTCGGGCACGCACAGCATTCGCACGTCGCCATTGGCGATGTACTCGCCCGTGTTGGCCACGTACAGGTACAGGTCGAACGGCATGTTCTCGCCGTGAGTGCCGGGCACGTTGTTCAGGATCTGCGTGGGAGTGCCCGGAACGGAGTCTTCGAACACGAACTCAACCGCCACCTTGGGCCCCAGCATGATCCCGTAGCCCGACTCGGTGTTGGCATCAAAGCTGTAGTTGCCGTAGTTGCCATTGATCTGGTTGGGCGGCAGCGTCTGCCAGGTATCGTCGAACATGGCGATGGCCATGTCCTGTCCCGCACCGAAGTTAACCGGGGGCTCGGTAGAGGTCAGGTCCCACTGCGTGTCGTAGTGCCGAACCAGGTAGTACCCGGCCGAGCCGAACACGCCGATGCCGATGGAGACGCCCTGGCTGTGGTGATACGCGGCGCCACGGGCCCACGGGTCGGCATAGAGGCGCAGCTGGGTAACGCCGTTGCAGTCGAAGATGTACTCGACCTCGAGTGCGATGACCCAGTCGTTGTAGTCCCAGTCGTTGCCGCCGTACGTGGGCAGATCCTCGTAGGCGATGGTCGACTGGCCGGACGAGGGCCACATGACGCTCAGCGTGCAATCCTTCTGGCACATGTTGGGCTCATTGGCGTTGTTGGCGCCGTCGTCGCACATCTCGCACCCTTCGACCACGCCGTTGCCGCACACCGGGCACCCTTCGTCGACCTTGCCGTCGCAGTCGTTGTCGTGGCCGTCGCACAGCTCCGGAGCGCCGGGGTAGACTTCCGCGTCGCCGTCATCGCAGTCGCCGCAGGCCGGGAAGTCATCGCCGTCCACGTCGACGTTGATGGCGACCACCAGGGCCGACTGCACTTCCCGGTTGGTCTGGCCGTCGTTGTAGGTGACCTTGGCCCGAGGCAGCACGATGCGCTTGCCGTTGGCATTCAAGGCCGGCTGAAGGTCGTAGCTGAGCTCGACCACGTCGAACACAGTGCTGGTGCCCATGCCCGGGGTGTCCTCGAACCCGTCGAGCGACACGTTCCAGCCCATGATCACGCTGCCGTCCGGCTGCGGGCTCCAGATATCCGGGGCCTTGCTGAAGTTCATGGCCAGGTAGCCGGCAGGCACGGTGTCGACGAGCACGCCTGTGCCGGGCAGAGCTCCGATGTTGTGGCTGGTGAGCGCCACGGCGATGGTGCCGGGACCCGCAGCGAAGGCCATCTTGCCCGCGGTCAGGACGCGGTGGCCGAGCTGGTAGTTCCAGATGTTGTACAGGGCCTGGGTGCCGTAGGAGCCGGCCCAGTCCACGTGGTCTTCCTTGCCGTCGCCGTCCACGTTGGTGCTGTTGTCGATGTAATAGGTGATGGCGGACGGTGCCTGCTCGCCGTAGTACCCGAACACCGTGTTGTCGGTGGCAAGCTGGCCGTATTCCACGCACCACCACGGGGGCAGATTGAGGTACGGCTGGTACACGCCGTTGGCAAAGGTCCACGGAGCGTACCGCAGCACGATCGTCCCGCCGGCCGGGATGGTCATCGACGCGTTGGCCGCGGTCTTGATTCCGTTGGTGAAGCTCTGGGTCGGATCGGAGAGGAAGAGCAGGTGCTCGTCCAGGCAGACCGGTGCCGTCCCGATGTTCTTGAGGGTCACCGAGGCGGAGGATGTGGACGGCGTGATGATGGCGATCCAGTCCCGGGCAAAGGCCTCGGCCAGGGACACGCAACCCGCAGGCAGCTCGCAGTCGTCGTTGACCTGGCAGCCCTCGTCGATCTGGCCGTCGCAGTCATTGTCCACGTAGTCGTTGCAGACTTCGGTTCCAGGCTTGCCCGGTGTGCAGGTCTGCGGCTGGCCGTTCGCACAGGCCTGGACCGTCACGGCACAGGCGCCCGTGCCGCACGTGATGCTGCCCAGTCCTTCGTCGATGACGCTGTCGCAGTCGTCGTCCTTGCCGTTGCAGACCTCGGTGCCCGGCGCACCGGGGTTGCAGGTCTGGAGCTGGCCGTTGACGCAGTTCTGGACGGTCACCTTGCACAGGCCCACGCCGCACGTGGTGGTCCCGAGGTTCTCGTCGACCATGCCGTCGCAGTCGTTGTCCAGCAGGTCGCAGATCTCGTTTTGCGGGGTGCCCGGCTGGCACTGGACCATCTGCCCATCCACGCAGTTCTCGACCGTTGCGGAGCAGACGCCGGTCCCGCAGGTGGTGGTCCCGAGGTTCTCGTCGACCATGCCGTCGCAGTCGTTGTCGACCAGGTCGCACGATTCGGAAACCGGGGTCCCGGGGACGCAGGTCTGCGGGACGCCGTTGACGCAGTTGACCACCGTGGCCGTGCAGGCACCGACACCGCAGGTCGTGGTGCCAAGCTCCTCGTCCACGTTCCCGTCACAGTCGTTGTCCGCAAGGTCGCAGACCTCAGCAACCGGGGTTCCCGGAATGCAGGTCTGGGGTACGCCCGCCACGCAGTTGTCGACCGTGGCGGTGCAGGCACCGACGCCACACGTGGTTGTCCCCAGGTTCTCGTCCACCAGCGTGTCGCAGTCGTCGTCCTTGCCGTTGCAGACTTCCGTGGACGGCAGGCACACGCAAAGCTGCTCGTCGGTGCACTCGTACCCGTCGCCGCAGGTTCCGCAGCTGCCGCCGCAGCCGTCCGAACCACACTGCTTGCCCGTACAGTCGGGCTCGCAGCCACCGTTGCACCACGGATAGTCGTTGGCGTTGTTGTAGTCGTCCAGCTCATCCTTGAGCGACAGGCCGTAGTCCCTGTCCGCACCCTGCGGGTTGCTTCCCAGCGGGTGGGCAACGAGGAACGCATCCGCCGCGTCGATGACCGGCTGGATGTCCACCGGGCCGCCGACCAGGATGTTCAGCTTGGAAGCCGTAAGCTGCGCCGCAAGCTGGTAGGTCGCGTCCTTGGCGGTAGCCTTCTTGAGGATGTTGTTGATGGCCTGAGCCTTGGTGTAGGTCACGCCACCAATGGAGATCTGCTCGACCGGCCAGTTCTCCTCGTGATTCTTCCAGTAGCCGATGGTGTGCGGGCAGGTGCAGCTTTCGTCTACGCTGCCGTCGCAGTCGTTGTCGAGCCCGTCGCCGCAAACCTCGGCAACCGGGGCTCCGGGGATGCAGGTCTGGGGCACGCCGTTGACGCAGTTGTCGACGGTCACGACACAGGCACCGACGCCGCAGGTGGTAGTACCGAGCTCTTCGTCGGTGGCCCCGTCGCAGTCGTTGTCCAGGCCGTCGCAGACCTCCGGAGTCGGGTCGAGCGGGACGCATTCCTGGTTCGGGTTGCAGACCGCCGGCACGAGGGCCATGGTCACCTGAGCGATGGTGATC
>CAITUV010000069.1 GCA_903895725.1 uncultured Myxococcales bacterium
GGATGGACGCCCGGGAGACCGGGGTGAGCAACGACACGGCGAGCGCCGGGATGGACGCCCGGGAGACCGGGGTGAGCAACGACACGGCGAGCGCCGGGATGGACGCCCGGGAGACCGGGGCGAGCAACGACACGGCGAGCGCCGGGATGGACGCCCGGGAGACCGGGGTGAGCCAGGCCGGGACGGTCGCAGCGACGTTGGCGGAGCGGGGAGACCTGAGGTGGGGGGAGGCGAGCGCCGAAGCCCTGCCCTGGGCGAGCTGCTGAACCGGCTCAAGGGCGATGGCGGCAGCGGCCAGGCACCCTCCTCCGGGGACCTGGGCAGCGAGGTGGAAATCGAAGGTGCCCTCCTCGATTCTCCGGTCGACGGTTCGGATCACGGCCAACCCCCGGAAGGCGGAGAGGGCCCCGGAGTGGGACAGGAGAGAACCGGCCGCAGGCGAAGACGGCGGCGCCGGGGAGGTGGCTCCGGAGGCAACCGGGAAGTCGGGCATGAAGCGGGCGGCGGGACAGGCGACGGCGGGGGCGGCGACGGCGGGGGCGGCGACGGCGGGGGCGGCGACGGTGGGGGCGGCGTCGGCGGGGGCGGCGACGGTGGGGGCGGCGACTGAGCGGAGCGCAACGTGAATTTCAAGCCGGCCACGGTTCCTCCTGATCTCAACGCATTCGGTGCCATCGACTCCCACGCACACCTCGACCCGGAGACCTTCGGCGAAGGAGTCGACGAGGTCCTGCAGCGGGCATGGAGCGCCGGTCTGAGCGGCGTCGTCGCTGTGGCGGCCAGCGAGAATCCGGACGTTTATCACCGGACGGTCCTGCTGGCTCAGCGACACGCTCGGGTTCATGCGGTGCTCGGCATTCATCCTCACAATGCCTCCCTGGAGGAAGTGCTCATCGGGCCGCTCCGGGAGCAACTGCGCTCCCCCGGGGTAGTTGCGGTAGGGGAGATCGGGCTCGACTTCCACTACCGGTTCTCCCCGGAAGAGATGCAGAAGCGTGTCATGTCGAGCCAACTCCGGATGGCGGCGGACGCAGGATTGCCGGTGGTTCTGCACATCCGGGAGGCCTTTGCCGAATCGTTGGAGATTCTCGATTCCGTGGCCCCGTTACATCGGGGCGTTGTGCACTGCTTCACCGGTGGCCCCGAGGAGGCCACTGCATATTTGGAGAGAGGTCTTTACATCTCCATACCGGGCGTGGTGACTTTCGGCCCCCGGGCGGGTCGGCTGGCAGAGGCGGTGCGGAGCATTCCGACCGATCGGCTCCTGGTGGAGACGGACTGTCCGTATCTCGCCCCCCATCCGTTTCGCGGGCGGCGCAACGAGCCGGCGCTCGTGGCCTATGTCGTGCGGTGCATAGCGGAAATGTGCGGGGTTGCGGCGTCGGAAGTGGCTCGAACTACGGCCGAGAATACTCAACGGCTCTTCGGCTTGGGTGAAGCGGCCTGATGAGGCGTTCTCCTGGGCCTTCCTCGTCTCTTCTTGCGGCATGTCAGGAGGAGGAGCCCTGCGGTAGTGCCGAAGCGCATCTCAAATTCGAATTGGTCGAGAGACAAAAAATAGCTTGACACTGTCTGCGTACGGCGTAGCCTCCAGGACGGTGGGTCGTTGATACAACAACCTTTCTACAAAGGAGCGTTGCCATGGAAGTGTCGAAGATCTCGATTGAGGAATTTCAGACGCTGGTGACCACGGGCAGTCGTCGCGCACCGTATGGCCAGAACCAGAGCCTCCTGAAGAAGGCCGAGAGCGAGCCCATGAAGCTCGAGTTCCCGGACGAGAAGAAGGCCGTGTCGAAGCTGACGGCTCTGTATGTCGTCCGCAGGAAGATGGATGCACAGGTGAAGATTCTCCGACGGGCGAACATCCTGTACATCGGTCCGGGCGAGTACGTTCCGACGCTCCGCAAGACTCGCAAGAAGTAGTTCCTCCACGGTTTCATCTGTCTCGGGGCGACCTCCCCCTGGTCCCCCTGAGGAGTCTACCTGCCATCCCGGGTTTGCTGTCACGGAAGTGTGAGTCGTCCACTCTGGCGCACTTCGGCGATTGCCGAACCCGAACATCCTGTTTACAATGCGGGGCCTTGAGGCTGGAGGGGAAGATGCGAAGCGTCCTGATTCCGTTGCTGCTCGTGGTGGCGGCCTGCTCTTCGGAGAAAGCGAAGGAGGAGGTGAAGCCGGAGTGTGTTGCGGGCGAGCGGATCTGTTCCGAGGATCTCCTGTCGATTCTGCAGTGCAATGAGTCCCAGACAGGGTTCGAGCTGGTGGAGAAGTGTATCCAGGGGGCGATGTGCAGCGAGGGGCAGTGCGACTGTCCGGCCGGGATGGCGGCGGCCAGCGATGCCTGCGTGGAGGTAGGGATCGAGAGCTGCGAGGCCCCGTTCGTGGCGACGGATTCCGGGTGCGGGCTGGAGACGCCGGGGTGCAATGCGGGAGAGATTCTGGTCGCTGGCAAGTGCGTGCCCGTCGGGGTGGAGGGCTGTCCTGCGGGCTGGGTCGTGGACGAGGAGACCGGCGGTTGTGCGGTGGACGAGAAGCCGTGCACGGAGGGGAAGGACTGGGCCATCGGGGCGGGCTGTTTCGAATCGGGGCCGGTGCAGTCGTGCGGAAATCCGGACGATGAATGGGGCGTGATTCCAGAGGGGATGGGGGAGTTGGTGTTCGTGAACCCGGCCAGCCAGGCGACCGAGGAGACCGGGACACAGGGCAAACCGTTCAAGTCGTTGTCGGCCGCCGCTGCCGAGGCACCGGACGGGGCAACGCTTGTCCTGGCCAAGGGGACGTACGTCGGCGGAGTCGTGCTTGACCGTGGGCTTTCGCTCATGGGCAAGTGTGCGGAGTACGTGACGATCGATGGAACGGCACAGCTGCCCGGGCAGGGGGGCTCGGACGGTGCACGCTACGGCCTGCTGGTCGTGGGCGAGGGACCTGCGGTACTGGCAGGCTTCCGCCTGGTGGACTCAGCCAGCGAGCCGGGGCACCGCGGGTGCGGCATCGGAGTAGACGGGCTGGCCGACGTGGAGATTCGGGACGTGACGCTGGAGGGTCTTTCCGGGGCGGCCATGGAGCTGAAGTCGGTGGGTGCAGCCCGGATCCACCACGTCGGGTTCCAGGAGACGACGATGCTCGACGATCTGGGCCCGTTCGGGCAGATCGGCTATGGGCTTCGGATTGCGCAGAGCACGGGCGTCGAGGTGTACAACTGCCGGTTCTTCAAGACGCAGGGGGCCGACATTCACGCGACGGAGAGCTGCCCGCAGGTCCGGCTGAATCACTTCGAGAAGCGGGGAGGCCTGGGGGGACTGCAGCCTCTGGGGCTCTGGGTCCAGGAATGCGCAGACGAGCTGGTGGTGGAGGACAACGTCTTCCTGGCCAAGATGACCCATGCGGTGCTGGTGGAGGGGGGAAAGCCCTTCATCCGCAGGAACCGGATCATCGGGACGGTGACGGACTACAACGATGTGAACGGGCCGGCCATCAAGGTCACCGACGCCCTGTTCGAGATCGTGGAGAATCACCTTCTGGAGAACCAGTATGCGGGGATCGCCGTGGTCGGGGGGAAGGGCTCGATCCTGGCCAACCGGGTCGAGAAGGGGCTGCCGTCGGACCCCGGGCTCAAGAACGGAGACGGGCTCCTGCTCAAGGACTGCGACCCGGGCCCGGTGCTGGTCCGCAACAACACGCTGGTTCAGAACACGAGAAACGGGGCGCTGGTGACCGCGTCGATTGCCCGGTTCGAGCGGAACGTGATCGTGGAGACGCTGCCCTCGCCCGCGCTCAACGTCGCGTTGGGAACGGGCGTGCAGGTGGTATCGGGAAGCGACGTCGGGTTCGAAGGAAACGTGATCTCCGGGAACTACCGAACGGGGGTGCGATTCGACGATGCGTACGGCTGGCTCCTTGGCAACGTGGTGAGCGACACGCTGGCGGACAAGGACGAGCGCTGCGGCGGGGGAGTCGTGCTGGGTGGACAGGCCGGAACGGTGCTGTCCAAGGGGATCGCCGACAACCTGATCACGGGGAATTTCGGAGCGGGAATCCGGGCGGACAACTCGTCGCTCGGAGAGGTGAAGGGGAACATCATCCAGGAGACGGGAGGAAGCAAGACCGCGCTCGGGATCGGGATGGTGCTGACCGGGAGCGAGATGAACATCCACGGGAACTGGTTCCGGACCAACCGGGATTCCGGGGTGCTCCTGGAGGGGTGTACGGGGCAGGTGGACGGCAACCTGTTCGAGGACAACGGTCTCAAGGGGAAAGGGGGCGGGCTGGTGGCGCAGAACAATCTGGACAGCCAGCTCCTTGTCACGGGGAACACATTCCGAAGGAACGGGCTGGCGGGGTTCGTGAGCCACAAGGCCTCGGTGGATTTCCGGCGCAATCACCTGGAGGACAACCTCCCGGCCGGGGGCGGCAGCGGAGGCGTCGGAGCCTGGATCGAAGTGGCCAGCGAGGCCGAGGTTCGGGCCAACCTGGCCCGGGCGAACAAGCTGGCCGGGTTGCTGTCGCTGGAGGCTGGGGACGTCACGTTTGCCGTCAACTACGTCGAGAGCACGGCCACCGGCGCGGCGCCGGGCCCCGGAGATGTTCCGTTCCAGGGGGCGGATGGCATCTCCGTTGCGGCCGGGAGCTTTGCCTCGGTGCTCTACAACACGGTGAGGAACAACGCCCAGTCCGGGATCGCCTTCTTCGGGTCCGAGGGGGTGGTCCAGGGGAACCTGATGCAGTTCAATAAGGGGTATGGGCTGGAACTTTCGGGTTCGAGCATTACCCTTGATGTCAACCGTTTCGAGGGTAACTCGGACGGGGAGAAGCAAGAGGGGAGCAGCCGCACCGGCCCGGGAAAGGCGGTTGGACCGTGGGTGGGCTGCAGCAAAGAGGAGTAGCGGTTGGACATCATCTGCTTCCGCTGCCGTCAGCCGTTGGAGTCGGGCAGCGGCTACTGTATCCATTGCGGAGCGAGCTACCAGGGAGGAGAATCGGATCCCTCGCCGATCGCGACGGAGCGCTCCTTTCTGCTGGAGCGGGCGCTGGAGCTCACGGATCCGGCCGGGCCCTCTTTCCTGAAGTTCGGCGAGGAGGAGCTGCTGTTCCGGGGGGGCCAGCAGCCGGCTCCGCCCCTGGGGGCAGCTCGTGAGGAGAGCGAGCCGAACCCGACCGGAGAGGCGGAGTCGGTTGCCGACGCGCTCAAGGCCGAGCTGGCCAGGCTTCGGGGAGGAGCGACCTGGGAGAGGGGACAGACGGCCCTGGCCCTGGCCGGGCGTACGGAGCCGGATGTGCTCATGGCGCTGCTTCGCCAGCTTGCGGATCGGGACGCCGAGGTGAGGACCTGCGTGGTATTTGCGCTGGGCCGCTCAGGCAACCCGCTGATACTCCCTCCACTCCTCGAATACGAGAAGCAGGAGCGCGACACGGTGGTCCGCGCCCAGCTTGCTTCGGCCCTCTATCGGCTCGTGGCCAGCCCGGCGTTGGGCGGCAAGAGCGACACGGAGGCCCTCCGCCTGGAGCGCGATGGGCTGGCACAGAAGCTCCGACAGGAGGAGAGTCCCGACCTGTTCTTCGAGCGAGGCAAGCTCCACCTGAAAGGGGGGCACCTGCTCAAAGCGGCGGGGGACTTCTCGCGCTGCGTCGATGAGTCGGGGCACCCGCGTCCGCTGGCTCTGCTACATCGCAGCCAGGCCTTCCTGCTCATGGGAAGACCTCTGTATGCACTGGACGACCTGGTCGCCTGCCCGGCGGAGTTCGAGTATCCTCCGCTGTTCCAGTTCCACCGGGCGGCGCTGGTGGCGCTGGCGCGACAGATTGCTTCTGCAGCCCGGGAGAAGGGGCTCAACGACTACGCCCGCCTGTTCGAGCGCCGCATCGAGCGGCTCCAGGGAAAGAAGGAGCCTGCCTGACCGGTGATTCCGGACTCCCCGGAATCCTGAGATTTTCTCCCCTCGAAAAAGGTATTGCAACGGAGCGGATTGCCCCGTATTGTCACGCAGGTTTCGGGCCTGAGGCCATCCGGCCGGCCATTCATCGTTGAGTCGAAGGAGGGGAGCGATGATTGTTTCCATTCCGAGGGAGACGTTTCCGGGTGAGTGCAGAGTGGCCGCGTCCCCGACGGCGGTCAAGAAGCTGCTGAAGATGGGCTTCGAGAAGGTCCTTGTGGAACGGGGAGCCGGGGAGACGGCGAGCTTCTCCGATGCCGCCTACGAGCAGGCCGGGGCCGTGCTGGTCGATACGGCCGCAGCGTTTGCTCAGGGCGACCTCCTGCTGAAGGTCAGGGCGCTGAGCGACGCCGAGGTGGGCAAGGTGAAGGAGGGGATGCACGTGATGAGCTACGTGTATCCGGCCTCGAACAAGCCGCTCCTGGAGAAGCTTGCGGCGCGCAAGGTGACGCTGCTGGCCATGGATTGCGTCCCGAGAATCAGCCGTGCCCAGAAGATGGATGCGCTTAGCGCCATGTCGAACATCTCGGGGTACCGGGCGGTCATCGAGGCAGCCAGCCACTTCGGCAGCTTCTTCACGGCCCAGATGACGGCAGCGGGGCGTGTGCCGCCGGCCAAGGTGCTCATCGTGGGTGCCGGCGTTGCGGGGCTTGCGGCCGTCGGTGCTGCCCGCGGGCTCGGCGCCGTGGTGCGGGCGTTCGATACCCGGGCTGCGGTGCGGGAGCAGGTGCAGAGCATGGGGGCCGAGTTCCTTGAAGTGATGGTCAAGGAGGAGGGCGAGGGCGGCGGCGGCTACGCCAAGGTCATGAGCCCCGAGTACATCAAGGCCGAAATGGAGCTGTTTGCCCAGCAGGCCAAGGAAGTGGACATCGTGATCACGACGGCCCTGATCCCGGGCCGACCGGCTCCCAAGCTGTGGGAGAAGCGGGCGGTGGAGAACATGAAGCCGGGCTCGGTGGTCATCGACATGGCGGCTGAGCAGGGGGGCAATTGCGAGCTGACCGTGCCGGGCAAGGTCGTGGTGCACAACGGCGTGAAGATCGTCGGCCTGACCGACTACCCGAGCCGGCTGCCGACGACGAGCTCGGAGCTTTACGGGAACTGCCTTCTCAACCTCCTGACCGACATGGGCGGGGGGTCGGGCTACCATATCAATATGCAGGACGAGGCCGTCCGCGGGGCCCTGGTGCTCCACGAGGGGACGCTGACCTGGCCGCCTCCCGTGGTCGAGCCGTCGCCGCAGGCGGTCAAGCCGGCGGCTGCGGCGACCCCCAAGCCGGAGGCCGCTGCCGCCGTTGCCAAGCCCGCCAACAGGGGCGTGAGGATGGCTATCGTCGGGGGGTTGCTCCTGGCACTTTGGCTCTTCCTGAAGTTCACGCAGACGGGAGCGGCAAGCCCGGCGACGTACGCTTTCCTCCAACACCTCACGGTGTTCGTGCTGGCGGTGTTCGTGGGCTGGCAGGTGATCTGGTCGGTCACGGCGGCCCTGCACACGCCACTGATGAGCCTTACCAATGCGATCAGCGGGATCATCCTGGTGGGAGCGATGCTCCAGACCAACGGGGACACGCCGACCGGGGCCCTCATCATCAGCCTGATCGGTGCGCTGCTCGCAGCGATCAACATCGTGGGTGGAAGCTACGTCACGCAGCGGATGCTGCACATGTTCCGCAAGTAGGAGGCAACCCATGGAAAGCGTTCTTCTGACAATTGCCTATCTGGCCTCCAGCGTGTTCTTCATCCTGGCCCTTCGCGGCCTCTCCAACCAGGAGACGGCGCGAACGGGAAACATCTACGGAATGGTGGGAATGGGGTTGGCGACGCTGGCCACGTTCCTGGCCATCAAGAACGGGACGCCGCTGAGCTACACCCTCCTATTCGGGGCGCTGGTGGTGGGCGGTGCGGTCGGCTCGGTGATGGCAGCCCGTGTGGCGATGACGTCGATGCCCCAGATGGTGGCACTGCTGCACAGCTTCGTGGGGGCAGCGGCCGTCCTGGTCGGGTTTGCCAGCTTCCTGAACCCCGGTGAGCACGGGGGCTCCGCCATCTTCGTGGTGGAGGTGGGAGTGGACATCGCGATCGGTGCGATCACATTTACCGGCTCGGTCGTAGCGTTCCTCAAGCTCGATGCCCGGATCTCGGGCAAACCGCTGGTGCTGCCCGGCCGGAACTACCTCAATCTGGCGATGCTCATCGGCATCATCCTGACGGGAGTGATGTTCGGTCGGACCGAAGGTGGCGAGGCGCTGGGGTGGCTGCTGGCCATGACGGCCATTGCCTCGGTCATGGGCGTGCACCTGGTGGCGGCCATTGGCGGTGCGGACATGCCGGTGGTGGTCTCGATGCTCAACAGCTACTCGGGGTGGACCGCTGCGGCCGCCGGCTTCATGCTGGGGTCCGACCTGCTGATCATCACGGGAGCGCTGGTCGGGTCGAGCGGCGCGATTCTGAGCTACATCATGTGCCGCGCGATGAACCGGTCAATCTGGAACGTGATCTTCGGCGGCTTCGGCACTCCGACCGCGACCAGCAAGGCCTCGACGGAGCAGGGCGAAGTGCGGGAGATCGACGTGGAGAACCTGGTCGGCGAGCTCCAGGCAGCCAAGGAAGTCATCATCGTCCCGGGGTACGGCATGGCAGTCGCCCGCGCCCAGCATGCGGTGTACGAGCTGACGTCCCTGCTCCGGCAGAACGGGACCAAGGTCCGGTTCGGCATCCACCCGGTGGCGGGCCGGCTTCCCGGCCACATGAACGTGCTGCTGGCCGAGGCCAATGTTCCGTACGACATCGTGCTGGAGATGGACGAGATCAACGAGGACTTCGAGAAGACGGACGTGGTCCTGGTCATCGGTGCCAACGACATCGTGAACCCGGGGGCCGAGACCGATCCGGGAAGCCCGATCTATGGGATGCCGGTTCTCAAGGTCTGGCATGCCAAGATGTGCGTCATGTCGAAGCGGTCCCGTGCGGCGGGCTACGCCGGCGTGGACAATCCCCTCTTCTACATGGAAAACACCCGCATGCTGTTCGGCGATGCCCGGGACAAGGTGGCTGAGCTGGTCACGGCCCTCAAGGCCGGCAAGTAGTCAAACCGCCAACGACTCTCAGTACTTGTAGATGCCTTCGCCGGACTTCCGGCCGAGCTTGCCCTCGGAGACCAGCTTCTCGAGGAGCTTGGGGGCCTTGTAGTGAGGGAACCCGAACGCATCAAAGAGGATGTGCGAGATGGCCAGGGCGGTATCGAGGCCGACGAAATCGAGCAGCGCCAGCGGGCCCATGGGGTGACCGCAGCCAAGCTTCATGCCGGTATCGATGTCCTCGGCAGTGGCGATTCCGGCCTCGAGCGCACGCACGGCGTCGAACAGGTACGGCACGAGGAGACGGTTGACGATGAATCCGGCAGTATCGATGCAGGTGACCGGGGTCTTGCCGAGGGCCTTGGAGAATTCCATGGCAGCCTGGTAGGTGGCCTCGGACGTCGTCTCCGCCCGGATGACCTCGACCAGCTTCATGACCGGGACCGGGTTGAAGAAATGGAGCCCGACGAACCGATCGGGCCTGGCGGTCACCTGGGCCTGGACCCGGATCGGAATCGACGAGGTGTTGCTGGCAAAGAGGGTGGTGGCCGGGCAGAGGGCATCGAGACGACGCCAGAGATCCTGCTTGAGCTCGACGTTCTCATTGACCGCCTCGATGACGAGATCGCAGTCGGCCAGGTCCTCGACCCGCGTGGTCCCGGAGATCCTGGCCATGACGGCGTCCTTCTCGGCTGCGGTCATCTTCTCCTTCTTCACCGCACCGGCCAGCACGCCTTCGATCTTGGACAGCCCCTTGGCGAGGAACTGGTCGTTGACCTCACGCACCTTGACCTCGAAACCGCACGAAGCGGCGGTCTGAACGATTCCGGAGCCCATCAGCCCACATCCCACGACACCCACTTTGCGGATTCCCATTTCCATCCCTCCCTGCTTGGCGGTTGCTCATCCTGCAGGCCGATGCCTGCCGAGTCGAAGGCACGGTAGCATCCTGACGATTCCGGGTCAATGACGGGGACGCACCATTGACGCGGGCTGGGATTTCCGTAAAAGAAGGTGTACGGTGCCTGTGAAGCAGGGGGTTCTCCTGCGGGCGGCACGCGGATGGAAGGCAGCAGGCCGAGGGCCGTTCGAAACGAGCGGGGGGATGGCTTGAGACACGCTTCAAACGGGGCAGGAAGAGCGGGTACGGGGCTGTCCCGAAGCCTCCTGTCCAAGGTCCGCCTTCCGCTTCCTGTCGCTTTGCTGCTCGGCCTCAGCCTGCTTCCATCCTGTCTGATCAAGCTGCCGCAGACGGCGGGATTGACGGGTCAGGATGCGGAGGTCGTTTCAGCAGGAGACGGCGTGATTCCGCTGCCGGACGACGGCACGGTGCGCCTCGACGTCACCTCGGAAGGGCTGGCGGACTACAGTTGGAATCCGCCGCCGCAGTGGGATTCCTGGGGCTTTCCGGATTCGACGTCAACGGGGGATTGGGTGACCGGTGGGGATGAGGATGCTGCGCCCCCCGAACCCTCGTGGAGCTGTTACTATCCCATCGAGGAAGTCGTCTCGGAGCCGCTCACGACCTCCTTCATCGCGGATGACCTGGACATCGGGGCGCAGGATATGCTGTATGTCTACGGCTTCCTCTGCGGCATCGAGCAGGCCGTCTCCGCGGTGCCGGAGCGGTATTTTCCCATCGAGATCGATGCACCGACGGACCTGGTGGCCAGCCTCCACTGCAGCAAGCCCTGCTACCTGTTCCTGATGAAGAATGGCTGCCTGTACGACAGTACGGTCGGTTGCTGGCACACGGGGGAAAGCACGGTTCAGGCGGAGGCCTCGTTGATGCCGGGGTTGTATCTGCTGGGGGTGGAATTCCCCAATCCTGCCGAAGTTCCGTTCGATCCGACCGGGCTCCAGTTCGACCTTCATGCAGCGCTCAACCAGCCGTTCGGGCAGGACCCGTGCATGGCGGAGGAGAACGTCCAGGATTCCCAGATTCCGTCGCAGTGCAAGGTCTCGGGCGGGGAAGCGGCCAAGTCGAAGAAGGTGTTCTCGACGTTGGCGTGGAGCGCCCAGGACGACTTCGATCTGGCGTGCTCGCAGGGCGGGGTTGCAGCGGACGAGATCGGGGGGATGCCGGATCGAGCTCATGCGTACACGGCCGACTTCGAAGCGGCGCTGCCCCGCGAGCTTGATGTCCGCGTGGAGTTCGCACCGGCGGGCGGCGGCGCCGTGCCGCCGGGCAGGATTCTTGCAGTGACTACGGCGCCATGTGGCGCTGCGCAGGCGGTGGTGGCCTGCACGTGGGGTCACGAGGCGGTGCTGGAATTGAAGGGGGTCTCGGTGTTTCCGCACGAGACCCTGTATGCGGTGGTGGACGGGATGGGGGAGGGGGCCTTCGACAAGTCGTGGCAGGGCTCGTACGAGCTGACCTGGACCGTTCACGAAACTTGCGACTAAAATGCTTGACCGTTGCGGGTGGCGCACTATCATGCAGCCGTGACCGATGGGGAGGGGTGGCCATGTCTCAGGATACCCGGAAGACGGCGCTGTACGAGACTCACCGCCAGGCAGGCGGTCGTATGGTCGAGTTTGCGGGCTGGATGATGCCGGTCTGGTTCGGCGGGATCGGGCAGGAGCACAAGACGGTGCGGTCTGCCGTGGGGATGTTCGACGTGTCCCACATGGGGCAGATCCTGGTGACCGGGCCGAAGGCCGCAGCGGCGGTGGACTGGCTCGTGACCAACAACGTGGCGGGGTTGCCTGCGGGGCGGGCGTTGTACACGCCGACGCTCAACGAGCGGGGAACCATCGTCGACGATCTCATCGTGTACAAGCGCTCGGAGACGGATCTGCTGTTGTGCGTGAACGCGGGTACGACGGCCAAGGATTTTGCCCATTTCACGGCCAACAACCCGGGCGGAGCGGTGTTCGAGAACGTCTCAGACAGTTACTCCCAGATTGCGGTGCAGGGACCGGCGGCCTACAAGGTGCTGGGGAAGATATGGCCGCACGTGGCTTCGACCCTCAAGCCGTTCGATTTCCAGGAATTCGATCACGAGGGAGCGCGGGTCATGGTGGCCGGAACCGGCTACACCGGCGAGGCGGGATACGAACTGTACGTTCCTTGGGAGACCGGCCCCCGCTACTGGAAGCTGTTCATGGAGGCAGGGAAGGACGAGGGGTGCAGTCCCATCGGCCTTGGGGCTCGGGACACTCTGCGGCTCGAGGCCAAGTTCTGCCTGTACGGGAACGACATCGACGAGACGACCAACCCGCTCGAGGCGGGGTTGAAGTGGACGGTGCACGACGGCAAGGAGTTCCTGGGCAAGAAGGCCCTGGATGGAATCGCTGCCGCGGGCTTGCAGCGCAAGCTCGTGGGCTTCGAGATGCTTGACAGGGCTGCCCCCCGTCAGCACTATCCTATCCTCTGGCAGGGGAAGCCCGTCGGCGAGGTTACGTCGGGGACCCTGTCGCCGACGCTGGACAAGGCGATCGGTTTGGGCTATGTGAGCACAGAGGCATCCGGCCGGGGCACCGAGCTGGAGATTGAAATGCGGAGTAGGAAGGCCGGGGCGAGAGTGGTCAAGACGCCATTCTACAAGGCCCGGGGCTGATAGCTGGTAAGGCGCTATTTCTGGGGAGGCTGCACATGCACGTGCCGAAGTACCTCAAGTACTCCAAGGATCACGAATGGGCCAACTACGACGAGGAGGAGGGGGTGGTCATCGTCGGGATTACCGACTACGCCCAGGCCAAGATCGGCGACATCACCTTCGTCGAGCTGCCGGAAGAGGGGGATGACACGGAGCGGGGAACGTCGTTTGCCGAGATCGAGCACCACAAGGGGGTCGAGGAGGTTTACTCGCCCGTGTCCGGCAAGGTGTTTGAGGTCAATGAGGCCCTGGCGGAGTCACCCGAGCTCATCAACCAGGATCCATACGAGGAAGGGTGGCTTGTGAAGATCGAGCCGGGCGACCTCTCCGAGTTGGACGAGATGATGGATGCCGAGGAGTACGAGGAGTACCTCTCGGAGCTGCAGGAGGAAGACTGATTTCTTCCGGCCTCGCTGCCATCCGTTTCCACGCTTGCCAAAGGTCCGACCATGAGATACCTCCCGCACACTCCTGAAGATGTTCGTGAGATGCTTGACGTCATCGGTGTGTCGTCGGTGGATGAGCTGTTCTCCCCGATTCCCGAGTCGCTGAGGCTGAAGCGGTCCCTCGACCTGCCGGCCGCCCTGCCGGAGTGCCGGCTGCGGTCCGAGCTCGAGACGCTCGCTTCCTCCAACAGCGACGCCGGCAAGATGTCCTGTTTTGCCGGGGCCGGCATTTACAACCACTATGTTCCGGCCGCGGTGGGCCAGCTCCTCCTGCGCAGCGAGTTCTACACCGCGTACACGCCCTACCAGCCGGAGGTGAGCCAGGGGACGCTTCAGGCCATCTTTGAGTACCAGACCATGATGGCCCGGTACCTGGAGATGGAGGTCTCGAACGCTTCGCTCTACGACGGCTCCACCGCGACGGCGGAAGCGGTCGGCATGGCGCTGCGCATCTTCAAGAACAAGAGGCCGGTGGTGGTGGTGGCGGGGCACGTGCACCCCGAGTACCTGGGGGTCGTGCGCTCCTACCTGACGCACCCCGAGGAGACGCTTCGGATGGTCCCCGCCGGGCCGGACGGCCGTGTGGATCTGGGGGCCCTCGAATCGGCCATGGGACCGGACGTGGCTGCGGTCCTGGTGCAGCACCCGAATTTCATGGGACTGGTGGAGGATCTCCAGAAGCTGCGGGATACTGCCACGAAGCACGAGGCGCTACTGTTGACCACGTTCTCCGAGGCGCTGGCGTTCGGCCTGCTCAAGCCGCCCGGTGCGTTTGGAGCCGACATCGTCGTGGGAGAAGGGCAGTCGTTTGGCATGCCGGTTTCGTTCGGTGGCCCGCTCCTGGGCATCATGACGACCCGGAAAGCAACCGTCCGGTCGATGCCCGGACGGGTGGTCGGGCTTACGGCCGATCGGCACGGGAACGATGCATTCTGCGTGACGTTGTCGACCCGTGAGCAGCACATCCGCCGGGAGAAGGCGACCTCGAACATCTGCACGAACGAGGGTTTGTGCGCGCTGTCCGCCGCCATCTACCTGTCGCTGCTGGGCAACGACGGCGTCTCGAAGCTGGCCCGGTTGAACCACCATGCTTCCCGTCACCTGGCCCGCCGAATCGCGGACGTGCCGGGGGTGAGCCTTCCCTTTGGTGGGACTCCCTGGTTCAACGAGTTCGCCGTCGACCTCCCTCTGCCGGCTGACGAGGTCTGCCGGCGCATGCTCGAGAAGGGAATCCTCGCCGGAGTGCCGCTGTCCCGCTTCGCACCGGGGCAGGAGCATCGCCTGCTCGTGGCCGTGACCGAGCTGTGCCCGGGCAGCGAAGTGGATTCTTACGTGGATGCGCTCCGGGCCGTCTGCCGCTGAGTCCTCCAGACCGCAATCACCCGAAACGAAAGGCCTACTTCGAAGCGACCGGGGCTGCCTGGCGGGAATTGACCTCGTACGAGAAGCCCTGGTCCGAGTGGCCGACGACGACATGATCGCCGCGGGCAATCTCTCCGGCATGAATCCGGTCGGCCAGCGAGGAGAGCACGAGTCGGGCGAGCGTCTGCTTCATGAGGCGTCCTCCGCCCCGACGGGTAAATCCGCCGGCACGGATGAGGTGCAATCCCGCTTCAGCGGTCAGCTCGAAGGAAATGTTGCGCTCCTCGGCCAGAGTGGCGCTGGCAGAGGCGACCTCGAGGCCGACGACCTTCAGGACCTGCTCCTCGGTGAGTGGATGGAACAGGATGCGCTCGTCGAGGATGTGGAGGAGCGAGGCGGGGAAGTCACGCTCGACCCGGCGCATCACGGCCTCGTCACCGACCGAGCCCCGGTCGGGCGTGGTGGGGGCATGGGCGAATCCGACCCGGGCGGAGCTGCCGTCGCCGAAGTACTTCTCCTCGTCGAGATCCTGCACGAGAATCACGACCGCGTTGGAGAAGTAGACCCGTCGCCCCTTTCCATCGGTCAGGGTCCCCGTGAGGATCATCTCGGCCAGCAGCTCCTGCACGTCGGGATGGGCGGCCATGATGTCGCGGAACAGGACGATGCGGAAGGGGCGCCGGTACATTCCCTCGGTGAGTCGTCCTCCCTGATCGTGACCGACGAACCCCGGGGCCGTTCCGATGAGCTTGGCCAGTGAATGCTTCTCAGTGAACTCGCTCCCCTGGAACGAAAGGATTGCCTCCTCTCCGTTGAACAGGAATCGGGCCAGGGCTTTGGCCGTCTGCATCTTTCCGGTCCCGGGGGGGCCGGCAAACAGCAGGGATGCCAGCGGCCGTGCCGAGGAGAAACCGGCCATTCCCCGGCGAAGTGCATCACAGATCCGGGGAATGGATCGGTCATGTCCGACGACCATGTTCCGGATGAAGCTTTCCAGCTCCCGCAGGCGGCTCTCGCTGCTCAGCAGCATCCGTTCGAGGGGGATGCCGACCTGGTCTGCGATGACGGCAGCCACGTCGTCTTCGGTCACCACGTCCCGCAGCAGAGCGGAGACGCGGGAGCCGGACCAGTCGAGCACGTCGATGGCCTTCCCGGGCAGACGACGGTCGGTGACGTAGCGGGAGGTGAGTCGAACCGCCGCCTCGACGGCCCGCTGGTCGAAGCGGACCAGGTGGTACTCCTCGTAGAAGCGAAGAATGCCCTGGATGATCTCGACGGCCTCTTGGGGAGTGGGCTCCTTGACGAAGACGGGCTGGAATCGGCGCTCCAGCGCCGGGTCTTTCTCGAAGTACTTCTTGTACTCGTCGAGGGTGGTGGCACCGATGGTGGGGAATTCCCCCCTGGCGAGGACGGTCTTGAGCTCGTTGGCCGCATCGAGCGCGGTTTCGCCGCCGCCGGCGCCGACGATGGTGTGGATCTCGTCGATGAAGACGATGATCTTGCCCTGCGCCTTGGCGACCTCTTTGCGCAGCTCGATCATCTTCTCGGAGAACGAGCCCCTCAGCTGGGTTCCGGCCACGAGCTGAGCGGTTTCAAGGCCCAGGACGATTCGGTCCCTGAGCCATCCGACGACAGGATTCCCCTCGACGATCTCGAGGGCCAGCCCTTCGACGAGGGCCGTCTTGCCGACTCCGGGATCGCCGACGAGGCAGGGGTTGTTCGTATGTCGCTTGCGGAGGATCTCGACCATCTGCTGGATCTCCCGGCGCCTGCCGATGACCGGGTCGATCTTGCCCATGGCCGCGTCGAGCGTGATGTTGCGGGTGATGCGGGTCAGGAGCGGGTATTCTTCGGGGTCGAGTCGATACTGCTCGTTGGCGGACTGCTCGAGCGACTGAAGCGGTCCTTCGGGTGCTGCGGGGGACGCTGCGCTCCGGACTGAAGAGGCGGCCCGGACCTCGGGCAAGACGTCGTCCTTCGGTGCCACGGCGTCGCGCTGGACGACGGGAGCGGGAGCAGGGGCAAGGCGCTCGTCGCTGGCCCCCTCGGCATCGTCCACGGGCTCGGAGGAGGCCTCTGCGGCTCCATCCGCCGCCCGTTGCCTGGGGAGCGAGCCCAGCCTTGAGAGCAGGGCCTGGCGCAGCTTGGAAAGGTCGACCCGGGCCTCCTCGATGTAGCGGGTGGCAAGGGCACGGCGCATGCGGAGAAGGGTGAGGAAATAGAAGAGGGAGCCAACGCTGTGACCGTGCCGCAGTGCGGTTTCGCATGCCTTGGCATGCATGACGCGAATGGTATCGGCCGGCTCGGTGAGGTCCTCGGTCCCCTCCTTCTTCTTGAGCCGCTCAGCGATCTCCTTGATTGCATTGGCGGAGAGCTCGATTCCCAGCGACTTGAGAATGGTGCTCACCTGGTTGGGCCCGCGGGCAATCGTTGCGATGAGGATGTGCAGGGTGGTCATCGGCCTCCCTGCCTGGTGAGAAAGCTGCTGTGCATACCGCAAGATGCTCTGGAGCTCCTGCGTGGCCAGAACCGTCGTCATGGGCTAATCTCCGGCTGCACGAAGTCTGAGGATTCCCTGCTCTTTGACCGACACGACGAGGCGGCGAATCCTCAACAGGGGCGGATCGGTATCGCCATATTGGAACTCGAGCTCCACCTCGTAGTCGGCCTTGCGGATGCTGAGAGTGACGGGACGGGTCTCGACGGGGGGGCCTGACGGATAGATCTCGGGAGGGAACGAGTGCTCGGTGGAAGCGACGTACCGCCCGTCCTCGTCGAGCACGGTCACGTCGAGACGGCGGAGAGGAAGGTCACCCAGCCTGGAAGCGCCGGAGAGATCGACGACCAGCTGCACTTCGAGCGCAGGAGAGCGAAGGACAAAAAGCACCCCCACCACGCAAGCGATGAGGATCAGGTACGCCAGGACTCGTCTGCCCATTCCGCCCAACATGGGACAGAGTATAGCAGCGGTTTTGCCGATTGCCAAACCGGGCCCGTTCGCCTATGATGACGGTCATGAGTGCAAGGGCCTACATAGTGGATCTGGTCGAGCCGCGTGAGGTTCACGACGCGCACGGCATGTTCAAGGCGGGCGACTACCTGCTCATGACCAAGGATTCCCTGCCAATCGACACTCAGGTGAAGATCCGCTTCAATTTTCCGGACGGCAACGGGACGTTCATCCGAGGGCGGGTCAAGGCATTGCCTACGTCGGAAGGAGGGCCCTACCTGGTCCGTTTGGCAGGCGGTGACGATCTGGAGTGGCTGATTTCCAGGGCGGCACCGTATGCAGAGAAGGTGGCCCGGCTGCTGGCTGCGGCCGCGGAGCGTGCGGCGTCGGCAGGTCCAGCGACACGGCCGCTCGTTCCGGGAGAGGCCGGAGTGGGAGGCAAGCGTCCCGAAGGCAAGAGTCCACGAACCAAGCCGGTCAAGGCCGATACATCCGCTTCGACTCCGCCTGCGCAGGCGCAGACGCCGGAGCAGCTGGCGCCCTCCCAGGAGCAGCTGGTGGAGCGGATCGCCATGATGGACAAGTGGGTCGGCCAGCAGGGAGATCGGGTCGAGAATCGGGAGACGTTGCAGGCCTCTCCTGCCGGTTCCAGGGAGAAGATGCCGGGGGCGAGCACGGAGGACCACGTCAAGTCCGATGGTCGGCGGTCGGCAAAGGCTTCCGGAGCGACGCCCGGCGAGACGGCCCCCGGCGACCTGCCAGCAGAGCCCCCGCCGACCTCTGAGGCTCAGGCCTCGATGGAGGAGCGGATCAAAGCTCTCTCCGCCAATCAGAAGAAGAAGCTGGCCATTTCGGGCAACCGGCAGGCTCGGTCCATCCTCATGAAGGACGAGGATCAGTCTCTCCACATCTGGGTGATGAAGAACCCGGGGCTCGTGGAGGAAGAGGTCGGCGATTTCAGCGCCATGGAGACCTTGTCTGCCGAAGCGCTCACGTTCCTCCTGCAGAGCCGACGATGGGGTACGTGCCCCAGGGTCGTGAAGAACCTGGTGCTCAATCCGCAGACGCCGCCGGAGGCAATCCCGAACCTCCTGGCCTTCCTGTCCGTAGACGATCTCAAGCAGCTCGTCGAGACCCCTGGAGTTCGTCATCTCGTGGCCCGCCAGGCCCGGCGGACGCTCATGGAGCGCTCCCAGTTCTAGGCTCTTCCCCCGGTCCGTGCGACCGTTTGTCGAAAGACTCGAACGACCCTATTGCCGAGGCGGGCAGTTCCGGCTAGTATAGGAATTGGCCCTGCGGGGTTCGTCGAGGGTGTGAAATGCTGAAAACCCCAGCGGACAGAAGGGGATCTTTCCCTGGTTGCGGTGAGCAGACAGGTGCTTGCGCCGGTCTGCCTGAAGCGGCCACCAAAGAACCCACCTATTGAGTAGGGGGTTGTTCCGCTAGCGCCCGATGACACGGCTCACGTGGGGCCAAACCACTCCTTTCGTTCCTCGACGGCACCTGGGCGATTCCGAGATCGTTGTTGACACTCGTGCCGGGCTGTTCTAGGTTGAGCCTGCGTGATTTCTGGAGGGGAAGATGCCGGAAGACTCCATTCTGAACGGAATCGACAAGAAGGATGTTATCGCCATCCTCGGTAAGGGGAGCGAATTCGAAGGGAAGCTGACGTTCGAGGGTGTGGTTCAGATCGACGGGAAATTCACCGGGGAGGTGTTCTCCAAGGGGACGCTGATCATCGGTGAGAACGCCCGGGTCAAGGCCGAGATCTCCGTGTCGAACGTCGTGATCCGCGGCGATGTTTCCGCGAACATTCGGGCTCCAAACTGTGTCGAGCTGCATGCCCCCGGCCGGTTGATCGGCAACATCGTCACCCCGTCGCTGTACATCCAGAAGGGGGTGATCTTCGAGGGCAACACGATCATGGAATCCGAGGCAGCCCAGCGCCCCGAGCGGGGTTCCACGATGATGCCGGGGCGCCACGGAAACCCGCCTCCACTCCCAGGTTGATTCCCGCATCAAGGGTTGGTATCAGTCGTCGTCCTGTTCCAGGAGCATCGCTCTCAGGCGGGCCTTGAACTCCGAAGTCTGGCGAATCTCCTCTTCCCGGCATTCGCGACAGAGCGCGGCGAGACGGCGCAGGCCGTCCAGCTTGGAGCGGCACTCGGGGCAGTCGAGCAGGTGCTTCTCCAGCTCTCCACAGCAGTCGGTGCCGAGGTCACCCTCAAGGTATTGAGACATCCGTTCGAGCAGCCGAGCGCAATGGCCCGGCTCACGCTTCTTCTTGCTGTTCGGCATTGATCATGCTCTCGAAAGCCTGGTAGACCATGGCCCGGGCCCGGTGAAGGCGGACCTTGACCGCCCCCTCGGAAATGCCCAGTGCCTCCGACGTCTCCTTCCCGGACAGCCCTTCCATCTCCCTCAGCACCAGCACGGCCCTGTAGCTGGCCGGAATCTTCTCCAAAGCACGGCGAAGCAACTCCTGCGCCTCGGCCCTGGACAGGGCCTCGTGCGGAGTCGGATGTCTAACCGCAGCGGGGTCAGCGATCCCGGCGGAGCCGGTCTCGCCCGTCTCCTCGAATTCCAGCAACTGGCGCGGCTGGTTCTTTCGAAGACGACGCTTCTTGATGCAGGCACTCGATGCGATTCTCAGGAGCCAGGACAGGAGGGACGCTTCTCCCCGGAAGTCCTTGAGGTAGCGAAAGGCGTTGATGAAGGTATCCTGCACCACGTCCTCGGCATCCTCCCGGTGCCCGCACATCCGGAAGCCGAAGCGGTAGATCCGGTTCTCATACTTCTCGATAATCTGCTGAAACGCGGTGCGGTCGCCAAGCTCGCGGAATCGTTCGACGAGACGCCCGTCCTCCCGGCGCAACTCTTCCTTCTGTTCCTGGGTGTCGTTCGCACCGGCCAACGGAGTCTCCATCAGACGAAGGAGGGGATGGACTTGCTCTCGGCCACGTGCTTGATGAAGAGGTCGAGGCACTCGGGATCGAACTGAGTCCCCCTGCCCTTCATCAGCTCATCCATGACCTGGTGGACCGGCATCTTGCGTCGGTAGGAGCGGTCGGTGGTCATGGCGTCGTAGGAATCGGCAATGGCCATGATGCGGGCCGGCAGCTCGATGGAATCCCCACGAAGGCCGTCGGGGTAGCCCTTTCCATCCCACCGCTCGTGGTGGTGGCGAATGATCCTGGCCGCATTGGCGAGAAACGAGATATGGCTGACCATCCGCTCCCCTACGACGGGATGCTCCCGGATGCGCTCGAACTCCTCCGGGGTCAGCCGAGCCGGCTTGAGCAGGATGGCCTCCGGGATTCCGATCTTGCCGACGTCGTGCAGCATGCCGGCAAACATGATCTGGTCCATCTCCTGGTTGGAGAAGCCCATCACGTCGGCAACAATCATACACATGCTGGTGACGCGCTGGGAATGGCCGTGCGTGTAGCGGTCCTTCGCTTCCAGGGCCATTGCCAAGGCACCTACGGTATCGAAGTAGCTCTTCTCGAGCTGCTGGCGGTTTCTCAGGTTGGAGCACGCAACGGAGGCCGCATCCGCGACGGAGCGGATGAGCTTCAAGTCATTGTCGGTGAAGGGCTGTCCGCTTCTACGGTCGGTGAGGTTGATGATGCCGAACACCTCCCGCTTACCGTCCCGGGTTGCGTTGAGCGGCACGGACACGAACGCCCCCTTGCCGCCGCGCCCGCTTGCTTTGGTATCGGTGGCAGGGGCTTCGACGTGCAGGAGCTCGCCGGTACGCACCACCTGACTGACCACGGGGGCATCGGCCAGGTCCAGGGTCTTGCGGGCGACCTCCATGGGAACCCCGATGGACTGGACGATGGCGAACTGCCCCGTCTCCTGCGTCTTGAGCAGGACCGAGATCCGGTCGCATCCGAGCATTCGACGGAACGTGCCGATCAGGAGGTCCACCGCCTCCTGCACCGTGCCCAGAGCGTTGAGCTCGTTGGTGAAGTCGAGCAGCGAGGAAATCAGGGCCGTGTGGCTGGCCACCTGCTCTTCCAGATCCCGGGAGTAGCAGCGCTCGAGCTCGCGGGCGGCCCGGTTCTGCATCAGCATGGAATGATGCTCGACGGCCCGCTCGATCACTTGCCTCGTGGCGCCGGGCGACAAGGGCTTCGGGAGGACCGAGAACGCCCCCTCACGGAGCAGATCCACGGCCTTGGAGACGTCGTCCTCCGCCGTCATCGCGAGCAGGACGGACAGGTCGTTCCCGGCGCGGGCCTGGCGGAGAATCGCGGCACCGTCCCCATCGGGAAGCACAAGCTCAGTCACCACGAGGTCGACCCCGGCGGCAAGCGGCTGGGCCGCCTGCGCAGCGTCCGAGGCCTCGGTCACCGACACCACCAACCCTTCAGCGGCCAGGCGCACCACCTTGCGGACCGTCTCGCTCGGGTCGACTACCAGAAGTGACTTGTCTTTCTCCATCTCTCCCACCGCACCTAGCAAATCATACACGCGAAGCGCGGGGGGATTCAACAGCAAAATCGGAAGGACGAACGCGAGGTCAGGACCGGCATCCCAAGCCGGGAGCCGGGACTACCACTGAAAACGGAGGGCGGACTGGAAGGCCATCCCGTCGGTCCATTCCTTTCCGGTGAAGAGGGCCGGGCCGTTCAGGAACATCTCCGGATTGACCATGAAGTCAATATCGAAGCTCTTGAAATGGAGGTTGGAGCCGATGGTCAGCTCGGTCAGCGTGTCGTTGTCCTTGCCTCGTTGCGTGGCCGTCTCCCAGCTCCGGAAGATGACCGACTGCCGGGCAGCGAATCGGAACGCCAGCCAGTCGAGGACCTGGGCATCGACCGATGCCGAGACGAAGGGGGCAAGCCAGGCCATGTCGTCCTGGAACGTCTCCGTCGTGTCGTCCACCGACTCGGTCCCCTTGAGCCCGATCACGGCCAGTCCGATCCCGGGGTAGATGAAGACGCGGTCGAGGGGCTGGATGCGCACGTCGGTACCTGCGGCAACCTGGTACATCGTTCCCTGGTCGCTGACCGCATCCTTCTCGGTGTTGAGAGCGAAGCCGCCTCGGGCGACGTCGACGGACAGGTAGGGGACGATCTTCTCGCCTCCGGGGATACCAAAGACCGCCCGGCCCAGCAGCCCGACTCCCCAGTTGAGGTCCGACGAGAAGCGGGTGACCTCATCCGAGCCGCCGGCCCCGGAAGGAACGCTGATGCTGTCCGAGAAGGTTCCGCCAAGCACCTTCAAGGCCAGGTCCACCGAATCCGTGGAGTCGATGTCGAAGCCAAGGCCGATGGTCCCCTCGAACAGGGTGCCCCCCCGGTTGACCCGATCGGATTCCGGGTCGGTGATGGAGTAATTGTCCCCCCAGAACGAGAGCCCGACGCCCAGTCGCATCGAGCCGAGGCGCTGGGCGAACAGAGCGGTTCCCTTGTGGTCCGCGTTGTGGATAGCCCGGTTGCCCTGCTGCTCGGCATTGCCCGGCACATCATAGGAGGCTCCGGACCAGAGCCCGTCCCCGCCAAACGCCCGGTCCAGGAGATCGCCGGAAACGTAGCGGTTCAGGCTGCTGCCGTAGAATGCGATGACGGTGTCTTCGCCCAGGCCGTAGTGGACGGCGAACCCGGCGTTGTAGGGGAAATCGGCACTCGCGGGCTCGTCGGCTGCCCAGCCGGGCTGAAGGCCGGCATCCACGTAGACCAGGTTGGTGAAGAACAGCAGGGTGGCCGGGAGCACCAGGGCGTTGGACTCATCGTGGATGGTGAAGTACTTCTCCTTGCCGCCCAACGACTGGATCCTCGTGTCCGTGGCCTGTGCGGCCGCGGGGATGAGACTCGCCACGATCATCGCTGCCAGGAATCGCTTCATTCCGTCCTCCTTATGCCATGGTGCTTCGGACATGCTTCATCCGGAATATCACAGACCGCCGAAGGGGTCAATTTTGAGGCACGGCCTCCGCACGGCAACCGCCGTGGTTTACGCCGCCGTCCGGGCAGGTATAATGGGTCGGCAACCTGGAGTCGGCAACACGGAGGAGGAAGTCATGAAGAGAGGATGGGGGAGGCTCGGAGCGTTCCGGCACGGAGGACTCGTACTTGCCCTGGCCCTTGCCCTGGGCTCGAGCTGTGCCGGTGGCAAGGGGCGGCCGGCCGATTCCGACTCGTCCCTCGAGCCGCCGGATGCGGCCGGGGGCGACGTGCCGGCGGACGGGGTGCTCCCCCCGGATGTCGTTGGGGATTCCAGCCTGGATGCGGAGGTGACATCCCCCTACCCCGACCGGGGGTTCGTGCACAAGATGGACAGCAAGGCAGCGTTCAGTGCGACCGAGAAGTACCTCGTGGATGAGCGGGTGCTGTATCGGACGACCGACGTCCTGCCCGTTCTCGACGTGCGGGTGCTGCGTAAGGTCGGAGAAGTGGTGCTGGCGGGCACTGCGGCCGGCCTCTTTGCGTACGACGAGGCGGACGACCGTTTCGAGGAGGTGGTGCTGGGCGAAGGGGATGTACCGGCCATCCGCGACATCTCTGCGCAGCTGGACTCGAGTGGCCGCCTGGCGGTGCTGACGTCGTTCGGGGCCGGCCTGGTTCACGCCCAGACGCTGGACTGGACGCCTCTGGCCGCGGTCGATCCTCAGTCGGCCTCTGCGGTGGCGGTCGATGGAGCCACGGTCTACGTGGGCGGCGGGGACGGATGGGGAGTGTGGTCGCTGGATTCGTCCTCGGCGGATTCCGGGTTCGAGCCGCTGTTCGAGGATTCCATGACGGTGAGGGATCTTGCCGTGGACGGAAACGGAAGCCTCTGGATCGCCACGGACGCGGGGGTGCTGCGTTGGAGCGGCGGGAAGCTCGACAAGTTCGGCAAGGAGAGCGGCCTCCCGGACGACGATGTGCGGGCGCTGGCGGCCGGACCGGGGACGGGCCAGGCCGGTGCGATCTGGGCCGGCACAGCGCTCGGCGTGAGCCGGTTCGACAACTTGGTCTGGGAAACCCTGGGCGTGGGGGTGGATCTCCTTCCCGAGGGAGAGGTGACGGCGCTGGCAGCCACGTCCAACGGGCTGCTCATCGGTCATGCCATCGGGGCCACGTCGGTGGAGCTTCCCCTGTTCGAGGACAAGCCGTTCAAGCGCTTCGATCACTATACCGCCCTTCGCTGGCTGCCGGCCGCTGCGGTAACGAGCGTCGCACCGGGCCCGGATGGAACGGACCTGTTTGTCGGCACGCCGGCGGGCATCTCCCGCATCGTCCGGGTGGAGCGGACGCTGGCCGAGGCCGCTGCCTTCGAAGAAAAGCTGCTCGAAGACCACTTCTGGCGCATGGACGGATTCGTTTCCTCCGATGCCGGAGTGGACGACGCCTATGCCCCGACGACATGGAGCGTCTGGGACAAGGACAACGACGGGCTCTGGACGCAGATGCAGATCGGGGCCTGGTGTTACGCGTATGCGGCCACCGGGGACGAGCAGTATTGCGTCAAGGCCCGCAAGGCACTGGAGAACATGTTCCTGCTGGTGGACATCCCTGCCGTGGATTTCGAGAAAGCCGGCCTGGGACGAGGCTTCATTTCGCGGTCCCTCGTGCGCGAGGACGAAGGTGCGGTCTACGAGGATAAGATCCCGCAGCCGAACTGGCACCCGGTGGAGTGGAAGGGGAAGAAGTACTACTGGAAGGACGACACGTCGTCGGATGAAATCACGGGGCACATGTTCGGCTTCCCGCTCTACTACGATATCTGCGCCAAGACCGAGGAGGAGAAAGCGGAAGTGGCATCCTATGCGGGGGCCGTGATGTCCTACATCGTCGACAAGGGGCTGGTGCTCATCGACCTGGACGGGGCCAAGACGTTCCATGGTCATTGGAGCCCGGCTCTCATCGGGACCGCAGCCAAGGGGTTCGAACCGTGCATGGACGAGGCCGAGAAAGCCGAGGATCCGTTTGCCGCGGTCGAGCTCTGCATGGAGTCGTACGGAGGCGGCGGCTGGCTCAATGCCACGGAGATCCTGGGCTTCCTGCTGGCGGCCTGGCACATGACCGGTGACCCGAAATTCTACGATACCTACGAGGAGCTGGTCACCGTTCACCGGTACGACAACCTGGTCATGCCCCACCAGGATACCTACACGATCACGAGCCCGAGCATCATGAACCACTCCGACCACGAGCTCGCCATGCTGGCGTACCAGACGCTCATCCGGTACGAGCCCAACGACGATCGACGGCAGAAGTGGATCGAAGGTCTGCTGTTCCTGTACGAGTGGGAGAAGCCCGAGCGCAACCCGATGTGGGGGGCGTTCGCTGCCATAGCGGCCGGCGGCGACAAGACCGAAGTGGCGGACGCCCTGCAGAGCATGAGGGAGATGCCGCTCAACCGGCAGGAGTGGCTGGTGGACAACTCCCATCGCAAGGATGCGCTGGACTGGCCCGACGACCGGCACGGGGACCCGCAGTTCGACCGGGTGTTCGCCTACGACGAGCTCAAGACGGTCTGGTGGAACACGAACTTCCGTGGGAAGGCAAGCGGCGGTGACGGAAGAGGGGTCAGCGGCCCCATGGCCTGGCTGCTTCCGTACTGGGCGTTCCGCTATTCCGGCCTGGTCGGCGACTAGTTTCAATCTCCCTGGAACCTGCCAGTTCGAGGCGTGTCAGAAGCACCCCTTTTTGAGGAGGTGCTCCATGGCTTCTCGCATCATGCTCCTGCTGGTCGCCTTGTCCCTGGTGTCGTGTGAAACCACTCGGCCGCAGGTTGCGGCATTTCCGGTCACTCGAGTCACGATGTATGACTCGGGCGTGGCTCAGTTCGAGCGGGTTGCGGAGGTGCAGGGAGGCACGGCCCTGGCCATCCCCGTGAACCTGGCCCACCTGGATGACCTGCTTGCGACCCTGGTCCTGGGGACCGAAGGAGGGGTGAAGGTCCGGGGGGTTCGGTATCCGACAGCTCTCAACCTCGGGCAGGCCCGGGCCGCCAGCAGCTTTGCGGCGGCACTGGCGCAGAAGAAAGAAGAGGAGGGAGGGCTCAACGCCCTCGAGTCCTACCTGGATGCGCTGACCGGGACGCTGGTGCGCGTCGAGGGTCGGGGCGGCCGAGTGGTGGTCGGGACGATCATGGACTGCGTGCCTCGAGGCGGCACGGCGCCGACCGACGCCTCTGTGGAGGACGGGAGCGGGGGAAGCAAGACGAGCGGGGCCGGCAGCAGTCTCCTGGTGGCAGCAGAGAACGGCACGCTGGAATGGCTGGACCTGGCCGACATCGAGCGGCTGGTCCCGGTGTCGCGGCGTGAGGGGGATGGCATTGCCGGGTTTGCGCGCCAGCTGGGGAAGGCCAACGGCTGGGAGGAAAGCCAGGTGACGGTGGAGCTTGGCCGAGGGGCCTCGGGCAGGTTGGCTGCCGGCTACGTGCGTCAGGCGCCGGTCTGGAGGACATCCTACAAGGTGATCGTGGAAGATGGCAGGATCACGCTCGAGACGTGGGCCGTCGTGCACAACGACACGGACGAGGCCTGGGACTCGGTGCAGCTCACGCTGGTGTCAGGTCTTCCGGACTCGTACGTGATGTCCATGGCCACCCCTCGGTATGCGGAGCGTTCGAGCCTGGATACTCAAAACGGGCTCAACATGATGCCCCAGCTCGGGGCGCAGACGCCCGACATGCTGCTGTACTCGGAAATCGTGTCGATCTCCTACGCTTACGGCGGGACGGTGGGCTACGGTGGGGCCGGCATGGGTGCAGGCGAGGGCCGCTCGGCGTCGATCCGGATGAGCTCGGCCACGGTTGCGGCGGACAGGCTGCAGGGAGAGCGGGACAGCTCGCTGCTGCAGGTCGGGGAATCGGCGTTCGAGGAACGGGCGGAGCCTCGGGTGGAGGAGGAGATATCCACCTACACGGCACTCGAGAAGGTCTCGATCCCTGGGAGGTCATCGGGGATGGTCCCTCTGCTGCGGCGCACGGTACCGGCGCGGGCCTTCACCATGGCCGACGGGTGGTCCGAGCCGCTGCAGTGCGTACGGCTCGAGAATGACACAGGACTGGTCCTGCAGGCCGGAGTGGCTTCGTTCTACGTGAATGGCCGATTCCGCGGACAGGCGGAGGTGGCGAGGCTGGAGCCGGGCGACCTCAGCGTGGTCTGCTTCGGGAAGGACCCGGACATCCAGGCGAGCCGGCGTGCCGACGTGCAGACCCGGCCGAAGGCCGCGGAGTGGCGTAACGGTCGGCTCTGGGTGCATGCCCTGCAGACCACGACGACGGACTTCAGCGTGATGAACCGTGCGGGAGCGGTTCGCTCGACTGCGCTGCCGATCACACACCGGGCGAACGGGCGTATCGTCTCGCCGCAGGGTCACGAAGAGGGGGACGGGTACAGGCTGCTGTTCCTCGAAGTGCCGGGCCGGCAGGACGTCCAGCAGCGGGTGGTCGTCGAGGAGGGAGTGATGAACGAGGTGGCGGTGGATACCCTCGGGCTCAAGCGACTGACCGAGGCCGAAGAGGTACCGGAGGAGCAGAAGCAGGTGCTTCGCCCCTCGCTGCTCCTGCTCCAGGAAAGGGACCGGGTGCTCGAGAAGTCGGCCGCAGCGGCCCGCGAGTCGGGCAAACGGCAGGCCGCCATTGACAGGCGCAAGGAAGCGCTGGCCTCCCTGCCCCAGGGGGCCGGAACGACTCGCCCCGCGGAGCAGATGCTGTCCGAAGTGGCCGCGGCGCAAAAGGAGATCGAACGGCTCGACGCGGAGCGGGAGAAGCTCGACCTGACCGCCGAGGAGCTGCTGGTGAAGGCCCGTGAGAACCTGGAGTCCCTGCCCATCCCGACGGTGAAGTGAGAGGCGTCCGGTCCGCGGTTGCCGGCGAAGCGCTTCGTTGACAGAGCCGCAAGGGCGGCGTTAGATTCCCCACGAACGTTGCTCAGGGGGAGGACGATGGGTCGTAACAGGTACGTGTGGACGAGGGAGGAAGATGCGGTCTTGCGTGATCTGACCACGCCGAGGAAGATCCAGGATTTCCTGGACAGCGTGGAGTACAGTGCGGATCCGATCTACCGCTGCCCGCGTTCGGTGATTCGAGACAGGAAGGCGCACTGCACCGACGGGGCGTTGTTTGCGGCCTCGGCGCTGGCCCGGCTGGGTGAGCCACCGCTCATCATCGAGCTGACCGCTGTGCGGGACGACGACCATCTTCTGGCCATCTACCGGAAGCACGGCCACTATGGAGCGGTAGCCAAATCGAACTATATGAGCCTCCGCTTCCGGGAGCCGGTGTATCGGTCGTTGCGGGAGCTGGCGATGTCGTACTTCCCGTTCTACTACAACCTGGACTGGGAGCTGTCGGTCCGCGGGTATTCGGGGCTGCTGGAGCTGGAGAAGCTCGGCGAGCTGCCGTGGCGCTTCGAGGATGCGGCAGTGGATCAGGTCATCGATGCGCTCATCGCCGTCCGCCACTTCAAGGTCCTTACACCGGCCATGGAAGCCGGGCTGTCTCTCGTGGACAAGCGGACCTACGATGCCTGCATGGCAGGTGCCAACGTGGCCGGACTCTATGTTCCGGGGGGTGAGAAGGGCTGAGCCGAGCGCTCACTTCCCGGGGTCTTCCTCGGGCTCCCGCCAGAGCAGGACGGTCTTTCCGAGCACCTGGGCAACTGCGGCACCGGTTTCCCGAGCGAGTTGCTCGGCCATCTCACGGCGCTCCGCCCCCTCGGCGTCGAGCAGCCGGACCTTGACGAGGCCGGAGGTGGAGAGCGCCTCGTCGAGAGCGGCGAGCTGGGTCTTGCCGATACCTCCCTTTCCGATGAACACGGCAGGGTTCAGATGATGGCCGGCGGCGCGAAGCTCCCGGGCTCGCTTTCCTTTGATTTCGTTCATGGAAGAATTCACCTCGATGGGGTCGTGGCTCAGCGGCGGGGGAGTCGGACGATGTTGCACCAGAACTCCTCGATGCTGTGCATGGTTCGGAAGAACTGGTCGAGGTCAGCTGCCTTGACCACATAGGCATTGGCGTTGAGCTCGTAGCAGCGCCGGATGTCCGGATCGGCCTGGGACGTGGTCAGGACGACGACCGGGATGGAGCGAAGCGAGACGTCCGTCTTCAGCTCGGCCAGCACTTCCCGCCCGTCCTTTCGGGGAAGGTTGAGATCGAGCAGGATGAGGTCCGGCCGGACCGCGGACTCATAGGGGCAGTTGCGGCGGAGCATGGCCAGCGCCTCGACTCCATCGACGGCCACGTGCAGTTGCGCCGGGACCTTCCATTCTCCAATGGCTTCCCGGGTGAGCATCACGTCGGCAGGGTTATCCTCGACCAGCAGGACTTCGATGGTTCGAGTCAGTTGCACGGGGCTCATTCGCTATTCTCCTCCGGCCCGAGATTGTGGGCCGGGAGCGTGAACCGGAACACGGAGCCCTGTCCCGGGACCGATTCGGCCCAGATCCGCCCGCCGTGGCATTCCACGATGCGCTTGCAGAGCGGGAGGCCGATTCCGGTACCCGGGTAGCGCTCCCGGGGATGAAGACGCTGGAAGATGACGAAAATCCGCTCCAGGAACTCCTTCTCGATGCCGATGCCGTTGTCCTGGATGGAGAAGACATGCTCGTTTCCCTGCCTGCGGGCCGAAATGGCGATCTCCGGCTTTCGCTCGCTGCGGAACTTGAGCGCATTGGCGATCAGGTTGAGGAAAAGCTGTCGGATCTGGACCGGGTCGCCGGCAATCATCGGGAGCTTTCGCACGGTCACATGCGCTCCGGAGCCGGTGATTGCATCCTGAACGGATTCCAGCACCTGCCGGACGATCAGAGCGCAGTCGATGGGCACGTAGGAACGGCGGGCGAGGTCCACACGGCCAAACTCGAGAAGATCGTCCACGAGGGCCTTCATCCGCACCGTGCTCTGCACGATGTGCTTCATGTACTCGCGCCCCGTCTCATCCAGGGCCGATGTGCATCGCCGGGAGAGAAGCTGGACAAAGCTCGTGATCGTCCGCAGAGGCTCCTGGAGGTCATGCGATGCCGCATACGCGAACTGCTCCAGTGCCGCATTGGAGCGACCGAGCTCTCGGACCTTGTTGCCCAGCTCCAGGTCGGTCCTGCGTCTCTCCGTGATGTCCCGGAAGAACATGAAGAAGCGGCCCTTGGGGCGCCTGATATGGGTCATGCTCACTTCCAGCCAGCGTGAACTGCCGTCCCGGTTTCGCTGGAGCGACTCGAACCGCTGGTACCCCTGGTCGGTGGTCCGGCCGAAATCGGCCCTGTGACAGCCTTCGGGGGGGTCCATCTCGACCTGCGCAAGAGTCATGGAGAGGAGCTCGTCCCGCGAGTAGCCCAGCAAGCCGCAGTACGCCTCGTTGACGTCGAGGAACCGGCCCTGGGAATCGACGATGGCAAACCCGTCCATGGCCGTCCTCAGGATGGTGCGGAACTCCTCCTCCTGCTGAATCCTGTCCCGCATGTCGCGGGCGAACGCAATCACATAGTCGTGCGGCGTGCCCCGGACGTAGCGGGAGCTGACCTCCACGGGGACGGTCGAACCGTCCTTATGCCGGAGGAAGGTCTCCCGGAGGCGCCGCCCATCGGCCTTCAGGTTCTCCACCGCCCTGGAGCTGGTCGATTCGCCGGAGAAGGCCCCGACCACCTTCAGCGCCGGCTGCTCCAGCAGCTCTTGACGGGTAAGACCGGTCAAGGCGCAGGTGCGCAGATTCACGTCCAGAATGCGGCCGGTCGCTGGCTCTGCGATGATGAGGGCATCGTTGGACTGGTCCACGAGAGTCCGGAAGAGCTGGAGATCCCGGTCGGTCTTCTCGCGCTGAGCGGCCTCGTTGCGCAGGGCCTCGACGGCCTTTTCGAGCCGCATGGTTCTCGATGCGACCTCCAGCTCGAGGCGCTCCCGGATCTTCTGCCTCTCCCCATCCGCGGTCCGACCGGCCGTCGTATCCTCGACGAACGCGGCCACCCGGCCCGGCTCCACAGAGCAACAGTGGAACCGGAGCCAGCGCTGGAGGTTCCTGGAGAAGAACTCCCTCTCGTGAGTTGCCTGGTCGGCCGCCACCTTGGGGAACAGCGCAAGCCATTCGGGAAGGAGAGTGTCTTCGTATGCTGCAAACAACTCGCTGTACCGCCTCCCCACCACCTGGTCCCGGGTGCGTCCCAGCATCTGCGCAAACGGCTCGTTCACATCGATGTATCCAAGGTCGATGGGCTTGCCCTTGTCGTCCAGGATGAGCTGGAAGTAACAGTAGGCCATGGGCATGGCCATGAGCAGGCTCCTGCAGAGATCCTGCCCTGTCTGCGTCTCCCCAGCCGTTTTCCTGCCGGTCACATTCTTCTCCACACACAGGCCCGAAACGTTGCGCTTCGCCGCCGACTCGACGGAGTGAGAGACTTGAGCCTGATACAAAAATACAGCAGGGTCCGGTGGCGAATCAAGAAGATCTTGATGTCTGAGGTCCGAGCCTGACGGGAAGGGGGAAGACCCAGCCCGAATCTCCTTGACTTCGGGCCGCGTTGGGAGTTAGGTCTAGCCGGTTTTCGGTTTCCCGGCTGTAGCCGGGGAGATGAGGGTGGACTGGCTGGCTCAGTAGGAGGCGAGGAGGAGTCATGACGGAAAGACGGAAGATCACGGTTGATGGAAACGAAGCGGCGGCATCGGTGGCGCACCGGGTGAGCGAAGTGATTGCCATTTATCCGATCACCCCGTCGTCCCCCATGGGCGAGTTTTCGGACGAGTGGACGGCAGCGGGCAAGGTCAACATCTGGGGGTCTCGCCCCGACGTGTCCGAGATGCAATCCGAGGCCGGAGCGGCCGCTGCGGTGCACGGGGCGTTGCAGGCCGGTGCCCTGACCACGACGTTCACTGCGTCCCAGGGCCTGCTGCTGATGATTCCGAGCATGTACAAGATTGCGGGCGAGCTGACCTCGTTCGCCATGCACGTCACCGCCCGGACGCTGGCGACTCATGCCTTGTCCATCTTCGGTGACCACTCGGACGTCATGTCCTGCCGTCAGATCGGGTTTGCGATGCTGTGCTCCGGGTCGGTCCAGGAAGTTCACGATATGGCCTGCATCTCGCACAGTGCGACGCTGCAGTCCCGGGTTCCCTTCCTCCACTTCTTCGACGGGTTCCGGACTTCGCACGAAGTGGCCAAGATGGAGGAGCTGACCAACGCGGATCTGCTGGCCATGATGGATGCCGACGCCATCCAGGCCCATCGCAAGCGGGCCCTCTCTCCGGACCACCCGGTGCTGCGCGGGACCGCCCAGAATCCCGATACCTTCTTCCAGGCCCGCGAGGCCTGCAACAAGTTCTACATGGCCTGCCCGACCATCGTGCAGGAAACCATGGACCGGTTCGCCAAGCTGACAGGGCGGGCCTACCACCTGTTCGACTATGTCGGGCACCCCGAGGCCGAGCGTGTGATGATCCTCATGGGAAGCGGGGCGGAGACGACGTCCGAGACGGTCGATCACCTCATTGCCCGGGGCGAGAAGGTGGGCGTGCTCAAGGTCCGGCTCTACCGCCCGTTCTCGGTGAGCCACTTCGTCGCAGCGCTGCCCAAGACCGTGAAGTCGCTGGCCGTGCTCGACCGGACCAAGGAGCCGGGGGCACTGGGCGAGCCGATGTACCTCGACGTCATCGCCGGCATGCAGGAGGCGATTGGCGAGGGTCTCTGGACCGCACCGCTGCCCCGCATCATCGGCGGCCGCTACGGCCTGTCCAGCAAGGAATTCTCGCCTGCCATGGTCAAGGCGGTGTTCGACGAGCTCAAGAAGGACAAGCCGCTCAACCACTTCACCGTGGGTATCAACGACGACGTGACCCACCTGTCGCTGCCGGTGGACTCTTCCTTCGACATCGAGCCGTCCAACGTGGTCCGGTGCATGTTCTACGGGCTGGGGGCGGACGGCACGGTCGGTGCCAACAAGAACTCGATCAAGATCATCGGTGAGGAAACCGACAACTTCGCCCAGGGCTACTTCGTGTACGACTCGAAGAAGTCCGGCGCCGGCACAGTATCGCACCTCCGTTTCGGGCCCAAGAGCATCTCCAGCTCCTACCTGGTCCGGAAGGCGAACTTCATCGGCTGCCACCAGTTCACGTTCATGGAGAAGCTGGACGTGCTCGAGTGCGCGGCACCGGGGGCCACGTTCCTGCTGAACTCCCCCTACCCGGCCGATCAGGTGTGGAAGCATCTTCCGTGCGACATCCAGCGGAAGATCCTCGACCTGAAGCTCAAGCTCTACGTGATCGATGCCTACAAGGTCGCGGGCGAAACCGGCATGGGAACCCGTATCAACACGATCATGCAGACCTGCTTCTTTGCAATCTCCGGCGTGCTGCCTCGGGATGAGGCCATTGCGCAGATCAAGTACACCATCAAGAAGACCTACGGGAAGAAGGGCGACGACGTGGTTCAGAAGAACTACAAGGCCGTGGACGACACGCTGGCGCACCTGCACCAGGTGACGGTCCCCGCCGGCCAGACCGACGGTTGCGGCCGGCCGCCCATCGTCTCGGCAGAGGCTCCCGAGTTCGTTCGCAAGGTCAGTGCCGAGATCATGGCCGGCCGTGGCGATCTGCTCCCGGTGAGTGCGTTCCCGGTCGACGGTACGTGGCCGGTTGCCACGACCCAGTGGGAGAAGCGGAATATCGCCCAGGAAATCCCCGTGTGGGATCCGCAGTCCTGCATCCAGTGCAACAAGTGCAACTTCATCTGCCCACACGCGGCCATCCGGTCGAAGGTCTATGACCCGAAGAACCTGGAGAGTGCTCCCGAAACCTTCAAGTCGGTCGACTACAAGGCCAAGGACTTCCCGGCCGGGTCCAAGTTCACCATCCAGGTGGCACCGGAGGATTGCACCGGCTGTGCGCTGTGCACGCAGCAGTGCCCGGGAAAGAACAAGGCGAATCCGGGACTCAAGGCCATCAACATGAGCCCGCAGCTTCCGCTGCGTGAGAAGGAGCGAGCCAACTACTCCTTCTTCCTGAGCATCCCGGACGTGGATCGGACCAAGGTCCGCCTCGATGTGAAGGGCAGCCAGTTCCTGCTGCCGCTGTTCGAGTACTCCGGTGCCTGCTCCGGTTGCGGCGAGACGCCGTACGTCAAGCTGCTGTCGCAGCTGTTCGGCGATCGGGCCATGATCGGCAACGCCACGGGCTGTTCGTCGATCTACGGCGGCAACCTGCCGACCACGCCGTATGCGGTCAACCGGGACGGGCGCGGCCCAACCTGGTCCAACTCGCTGTTCGAGGATGCGGCGGAGTTCTCCTACGGGTTCCGGCTGGCGACTGATTCGCACAAGTTCCAGGCCCGCCAGCTCCTCAAGGAGCTCGCCTCCCAGCTCGGAGACGGCCTCGTGGAGATGCTGCTGCTGGACGAGCCCCGCACCGAAATCGGCATTGCGGAGCGGCGCTCGCAGATTGCGGCCCTCAGGACGAAGCTGGCCGGCCTCCAGGATCCGCGGGCCCGGCGGCTCGAGGACCTGGCGGACTACCTGTGCCGCAAGTCGGTCTGGGCCCTGGGTGGCGACGGGTGGGCCTACGACATCGGGTACGGCGGCCTTGACCACGTGATTGCCAACATGCGGGACATCAACCTGCTGGTCATGGATACCGAAGTGTACTCCAACACCGGCGGTCAGGCCTCGAAGGCCACCCCCATCGGTGCATCGGCGAAGTTCGCCGCAGCCGGCAAGGAGGTTCACAAGAAGGACCTCGGGCTCATCGCCATGACCTATGGGCACGTGTACGTGGCCAGCGTGGCCATGGGAGCTCGCGATGCACAGACGGTCAAGGCCTTTGTCGAGGCCGATTCCTACGACGGCCCGTCGATCATCATTGCGTACAGCCACTGCATCGCTCACGGGTTCGAGCTGAGCGAAGGAGCAGCGCACCAGAAGCTGGCCGTGGAATCGGGCATCTGGCCGCTGTATCGGTTCGACCCGCGGCGCATCCAGGAAGGGCTTCCGCCGCTGCAGATCGATGCCAAGCCGACCGGCGAAGGCGTTGCCGAGTACATGCGCAACGAGACCCGCTTCCGGATGATCGAGAAGCAGAATCCTGCCCGCTTTGCGCAACTCGTCAAGGCACAGGAAGCGTTCGTCCGCCGGCGGATCGCGTACTACGACGACCTGGCGAAGATCGCGTATCCCAAGGCGGGCGAGACGCCTGCGGCCTGAACAGGATCTTCTGAGGCGGCAATCATCAGCGGCCTTCCATCGTTCGCCGCCTGAACCGCATCTGGGGAGGTGGCGATCACTACCGGCCTGCCATGCTGGCGGCACACAGCCCCGACCACGCGGGTGGGGCCCCCTCGCCAGCGAAAGTCGCTGCCGGATCGTTTCAACGGCCCCGGATCGTGTATACTGACGGTCCCCGGGGCATTCGGGGAATCGGACGGAAGCTCGGGAGGTCGCCATGCGGTGGTATTGTTGGCTTGCAGTCTGGGCGGTTGCGATGGGCCTGGGATGTTCCGGCGGAGGGACGACGGTAGAAGTCGACATTCCGACGGGCGGAGCCGATGAGCGCTCCGACTTTGAGGCCCCCGATCTCCTTGCGGACACTGGCGCTGAGGCCGTGCCGACCGACCAGGTAACGGCCGAAACGGATTCGCTCACGCCCGACCTGGCGTCCGACGGTCAGGCCGGGTGCAACCCGGGCGAAGGGTGCTTTGGCGACAAGTGCCAGGCGAACGAGCAGTGCGACTCGGGGTGGTGTGTGGACCATCTCGGAGAAGGGATCTGCACGATGCCCTGCCAGGAGGAATGCCCTGCCGGGTGGGAGTGCAAGCAGGTGACGGGCATGGGCCCGGACGTGGTTTTTCTATGCGTCTCCAAGCATGCGAACCTGTGTCGCCCGTGCGGCTCGGGCTCGGACTGCAAGAGCGTCTCCGGAATCGAGGACGTCTGCGTGGATTACGGAGAGGCCGGGAGCTTCTGCGGAGGCGTGTGCGAGAAGGATGACGATTGCCCCTGGGGGTTCTCGTGCCTGGACGGCAAGACCGTCGAAGGGGTCGAGACCCGACAGTGCGTGGCCGATTCCGGGGTCTGTCCGTGCACAGCCAAGTCCGTCGCGCTCGGGCTGTCGACCCCCTGTGAGATCGTGAACGAGGCAGGAGTCTGCTCCGGCAAGCGGCTGTGCACGGCGGAAGGGCTGACCGGATGCGATGCCGCGGTACCCGCTGAGGAGACGTGCAACGGACTGGACGACGACTGCGATGGAGACGTAGACGAGCCGGACGAGGTGGATGGCAACCTGGTCAACCTGTGCGACGACGGGAACGAGTGCACCAAGGACATGTGCAAGGGGGCGGATGGGTGCTCCTACGAGATCCTGACGGAGGGGGAGTGCAAGGACGGTGACACCTGCACCGTGGGAGACCATTGCGAGGAAGGCACGTGCGTGGGCAATCCGGTCCTGTGCGACGACTCGAACCCGTGCACCGACGACAGCTGTGACGGTCTGGGAGGGTGCGAGTTCGAGGCGAACACGGCTGTGTGCGACGATGGGGATCCGTGCACCGTGGCGGACACGTGCAAGGACAAGACGTGCGGAGGAGTCCCGGTCTCGTGCGACTGCCAGGACGACGAGGACTGCGCTGCCCTGGAGGACGGCGACCTCTGCAACGGGACGCTGTACTGCGAGAAGGGCAAGTTCCCGTACCTGTGCATGGTGATGGCGGGAAGCGTGGTGGAATGCGCTCCCCCCACTGCGGGCCCGGATGCGCTCTGCAAGCAGGCGGCGTGCGATCCGGCAAGCGGCAAGTGTGGATTCGAGCCTGCTCACGAGGGGTTTGCGTGCGACGACTCCGATGCCTGCACGCTCGGAGAGGCCTGCGAGGCCGGGAAGTGTCAGGGCGGAGTCGGCCCGAACTGCAGCGACGACAACCCGTGCACCGACGACCTCTGCGTGCCGGGGGAAGGGTGCCTGAACATCCCCAATGCCTCTACATGCAACGACGGCAACGCGTGCACCGTGCAGGATGTCTGCTCCGGGGGCAAGTGCGTGGGAGGACAGGTAGTCAGCTGCGACGATGGCAGCGTGTGCAGCGGACAGGAAACCTGCGATCCGGCCAAGGGGTGCGTCACCGGGCAAGCCCTGGTCTGCGGCGATACCTCTGTCTGCAACGGACAGGAGAGCTGCGACCCGAAGCTCGGCTGCCAGGCGGGTACGGCCCTGGTCTGCGACGATTCCAACGCGTGTACCCAGGATTCCTGCGATCCGGTCAAGGGGTGCGTGTTCGCCCCCAAGGACGGGGCCTGCGACGACGGCAATGCCTGCACGACGGGCGACCTGTGCAAGGGGGGCAAGTGCCTGCCCGGGCTTGCCAAGGATTGCGAGGACGGAAACGTGTGCACGGACAACCCGTGCGACCCGGCACTGGGCTGCATCACGAAGATGAACGAGGCCCCCTGCGACGACGGGAGCCTCTGCACGACGGGAGACCACTGCCACCTGGGCGGCTGCATTTCTTCCGGAAAGCTCGAATGCAACGACGGGAACTCATGCACCGATGATGCGTGCGACGCCAAGGTCGGCTGCCAGTTCAAGGCCAACGCCGCAGCCTGCGACGACGGCTCGGTGTGCACGGTCGGCGACTTGTGCGCAAACGGCTGGTGCAAGCCCGGCAAGCCCACGTCGTGCGACGACTCGAACCCGTGCACGGACGACCTGTGCGATCCGGTGGGCGGCTGCAAGCACCAGAACAACCAGGCCACGTGCAGCGACTCGGATGCGTGCACCCTGGGCGACGTGTGCCAGGCGGGGGCGTGCGTGCCGGGACCGGCCGCGGTCTGTGACGACAAGAACCCCTGCACCAAGGACTCCTGTCACAAGCTGCTCGGCTGCGTGCACGACGCGCTCGGCGGGACATGCGACGACGGCAATTCCTGCACCGACGGCGATGCATGCGTCGATGCACAGTGCGTTCCCGGGCCGGCACTCAAGTGCAACGACGGCAACGGCTGCACGGATGACTCGTGCGACCCGAAGTCGGGCTGCGTGTTCCAGCCCAACCTGGCCGGTTGCGACGACGGCAACGCGTGCACGACCGGTGAAAAGTGCAGCGGCGGGATGTGCCAGGGCGGAGTGCCGGTTTCCTGTGACGACTCGAACTCCTGCACGACGGATTCGTGCTCGCCTCAGAGCGGCTGTGCGCATGCCCCCATGGCGGACGGTGAGGTCTGCGCCCCCAACAAGGTCTGCTTCGGAGGTGCCTGCACCGCGTGCGGCGATCTGCACGGCCAGCAGACGTTCCAGTACACGGGCTCGAGCCAGACGTTCACGGTTCCGCAGTGCATCTACTCGCTGAGCATCGACCTCAATGGTGCCGAGGGCGGCAACGGGTCGAACGGGGCAGCGGGCAAGGGTGGCAGGCTCCAGGCCTCTCTGCCAGTCATGCCCGGGGCGGTGCTCACCATCTACGTGGGAGGCAAGGGCGGGGACGGCAGCGGTGCTCCCGGCGGATGGAATGGAGGCGGGACGGGGATGCCTTCCAACTCCGGCTGCTACGCCGGGGGCGGCGGCGGCGGAGGCACGGACATCCGACTCGGGGGCACGGCTCTGGCCAACCGGGTCGCCGTGGCCGGTGCGGGAGGCGGCGGCGGAGCGGACGGATGCAACTGCAACGGGCTGTCGGGCGGTGCCGGCGGGGGAACAACCGGCGCAAACGGACAGAACGGGTCGGGATGCGCAGCAGGTTGCGAGGGAAGCGGGAAGGGAGGTACCCAGTCGGCGGGCGGAGCGGCGGGAGCATGGGCATGCAGCTCCTGCAACTCCACGACCGGTGCGCTGGGCCAGGGAGGCAATGGTGACACGGCCAGCTCCTGCGGCTCGACCACAGGAGGCGGCGGTGGCGGCGGTGGCTACTACGGCGGTGGCGGTGGCGGTCTCGGTGCAGGCGGCGGCGGCAGCAGCTATGCGGCACCAACCCTGACCAACGTCCAGCACTCGCAGGGAGTGCGGTCAGGGAACGGAATGGTGGTGATCACCTGGTAGGGCGAGATGCCCCCACCAACCTCCCCCACGGGGGAGGCCGCAGTGAGGGGGAGTGGAGAAGCGAGATGCCCCCACCCAACCTCCCCCACGGGGGAGGCCGCAGTGAGGGGGAGTGGAGAGAACATGGGAGAAGGTTGGAAATTCTTTGCGACGGTTCCTCGGGGGCTCGAGGGGGCACTGGCCGACGAGCTGCGCAGCATGGGGATTCCGGACGTGGCGGAAGCCCGGGCCGGGGTCTCGTTCGTCGGGGGGCTGGAGCACGGCTACCGGGCCTGCATCTGGAGCCGCTGCGCAAGTCGGGTGCTGGTCGAGCTGGGGCGGGTTCCGGCAGCCGATCCCGAGGCAATGTACGAAGGGGTGCGGACGGTTGACTGGAGCGAGCACATGACCGTGAGGCAGACCTTTGCGGTCTCGTTCTCGTCGTCCCGCTCGTCCATCACGCACACGAACTTCGGGGCACTCAAGGTCAAGGATGCCATTGCCGACTGGTTCCGGGACCGGAAGGGGGAACGCCCCTCGGTGGACCGGGAACGGCCTCAGATCCGGGTCCAGGTCCACGTCGAGGGTGAGACGGCCATCGTGGCCCTCGACCTGTCGGGAGAGAGCCTCCATCGACGCAACTGGCGCCGAGAAGCAGGGCCGGCCTCCCTCAAAGAGAACCTGGCCGCCGGACTGCTCCGCCTGTCCGAATGGCCGGCCACGGTGGCCGCGGGCGGCGGGTTCGTGGATCCCATGTGTGGCGGCGGGACGCTGGCCATCGAGGCAGCCCTCATGGCCTGCGACACGGCCCCTGGCCTGCTGCGCACCTCGTTTGGCTTCCAGCGCTGGCGGCTGCACGACGATGCCGTCTTCCGCAAGCTGATCACAGAAGCACGAGACCGGGATGCGCGCAACCGGGCGTCATTGCCCCCCATCCATGGCTTCGACAACGACCCGGCCATGATTCGGGCTGCGTCACGGAATGCTGCGTCCGCAGGAGTTGCCCGACACATCCGCTTCGAGCGGCGTGAGCTGGCGCTCGTCGACCCGCCCGGCGACGTGCCCGGAATCGTCCTGATCAACCCGCCCTACGGAGAACGGATCGGGCAGACCCGAGCGCTGCTCCTCCTGTACCAACGGATCGGGATGACGTTGAAGCACCGCTTCCCCAGGTGGACCGGGTATGTGTTCACCGGAAACATGGATGCTGCCAAGAAGCTCGGGCTGCGGGTCGCACGGAGGTTTCCGCTCTACAACGGAGCGATCGAGTGCAGGCTGCTTAAGGTGCCGGTGCTGAAGGTGAAGGAGGAGGGGTTGGGGGTCGGGGGTGAGGGGCTGGGGGAGGAGACGGCGACGACGACACCGACACCGACGGCGGTGCCGATTGCGACGGCGACCGCGACTACGGAAGCGATTGCGACAGCGACGACGACACCGACACCGACGCCGACTGCGATTGCGACAACGACGACGACACCGACGCCGACTGCGATTGCGACGGCGACCGCGACTACGGAACCGACGGCGATGCCGACTGCGATTGCGACAACGACACCGATTGCGATGCCGATGCCGATGCCGAATAAGAAGAAGAACTCTGGGGAAGGAGCCGAGGATTTTGCCAATCGGGTTCGCAAGAACCTCAAGAAACTCAAGAAATGGGTAGAGAAGGAGAACGTTACCTGCTACCGAATCTACGACGCTGACTTGCCCGAGTATGCTCTGGCGGTCGACCTCTACGAAGGGTTCGTTCACGTGCGGGAGCACGAGAGACCCGATACGGTGGACCCGCTCAAGGCGGAGAAGAGACTTCATGGTGCGGTCACCGCGCTGCGGGAGATCCTCGGACTGGCCCCCAACCAGATCTTCATCAAGCATCGGGAGAGGGCACGGGGAGGGACGCAGTACGGACGCCTCGGCGAGACGAGGGAAGAGCGAACCGTTCGGGAAAGCGGCTTGAAGTTCCTCGTCAACCCTGCCGACTACTTCGATACCGGGCTGTTCCTCGATCACCGCCCCACGAGGATCCTGCTGAGGTCGATGGCCCGAGGAGCCCGCTTCCTGAACCTCTTCGCCTACACGGGGGCGGCCTCGGTCTATGCGGCAGCCGGAGGAGCGGCCTCGACGACCACCGTGGACCTGTCCACCACGTACCTCGACTGGGCACGACGCAACATGGAGATCAACGGATTCTCGGGGCCGCGACACCGGTTCGTGGAAGCCGACGTCCTGGTGTGGCTCAAGAAGGAAAGGACCCGATACGGGCTCATCTTCCTGGATCCGCCCACGTTCTCCACGTCCAAGAGCATGACGGGAACGCTGGACATCCAGCGCGACCATGTCGGTCTGATCCGGGATGCAATCGCACTCCTGGAACCGAGCGGTACGCTCGTTTTCTCGAACAACTTCAAGCGATTCAAGATCGACTCGGAGTCCCTCGCCCCGCTGCAGGTCGAGGACATCACGTCCAAGACCATTCCGCCCGACTTTGCCAGGAACCAGAGAGCTCACCACACCTTCCTGGTACGGAAGGCCTAGCCTCGGAAGTAGCGGGGTTCGACGCTGCGCCGGCCGGCCTGCTTCCGGTACCGCTCGAGGCTCTTCCCCAATGCGATCACCGAGTAGATCTTCTCGTCCGCCGGAATCCCCAGCACCTTCTTGACGCGCGGGTCGTGGCGGATGGCCTCGACGGCAAAGCCGATGAGGCACGTTCCGTATCCCATCGTGTGGGCGGCCAGGCAGATGTTCTGCGATGCCAGGAGGGCATCCTCGGCCGGACATGAGGCCCCGGGCTGCGACCCGATGAGGATCACGGCCGGAGCACCGTGGAAGAGGCGGTCCCTCCCCTCGTTCCGAAACTGGTCGAGCCCCCGCTTGACCGATTCGTAGTAGTCCCGGTAGTACTCCCCGAGCATGTCCTTCATGAAGACCTTGGAGACGAGCCGGGCCACCCGCTTCTCCGCCATGGCATTGAGCTTGTCGAAGAACTTGCCGACTGCGCTGCCGAGCTTCATGACCGACTCCCGGTCGGGTACCACCGTGAAGGTCCAGAGCTGGCTATTGGTGCCCGTCGGCGCCATGATCCCGATTCGGACGAGGTCCCTCAGCACGGCCTCGGGAACAGGTTCCTTGGAGAACTTCCGGCAGGAGCGGCGAGAGCGGAAGAGACGAACCAGCTCCGCCGTGTCTCCCTGTCCGAACGGAAGCCAGCTGCTGCGGTTCTCCACGGTCTCGAGCGTGGTGGCCTCGGCATCGGAGAAGCCGACATGGATGGCGTCCTCGGGGCACACCGCGACACAATGCTCGCAGCCGATGGAATACTGGCCGGTGACGGCAGCCTTCCCGTCCGTGAGGGAGAGGGTGTCGGAGGGGCACACCTGGACGCAGAGGCCGCAGCCGGTGCACTTCTCGGTATCGATGACGGTGGTGGCTCGACGACGCATGGCGGCTGTCTCCTTTCAGTCCTTGTTCAGTGGGGGCACGAACGCCCCGGTCTGTTCGAGGAGCCACGGCTCGTTGAGATGCACCCAGCCGATGGTGGCCCGCTCGTTGGTGAACGTGATCCAGATGGACAGGTCGGTCGGATCCTGGGCGACGGAGATGTAGCCGTGCGAGCAGCCGCCCGGATCCTCGCAGGGACCGTCGAGGTCCGCGATGGCATTCCAGGTGCTCCCGTCGTCCTCGGAGAGGGCGGCGGACAGCGGGTAGCGCCCGGACGTCGTGTTGTTGAACCCAAGCACGATCCGGCCGCTGGCGAGGCGGGTCATGTCGATTCCGGTGTTGTCGTTCGGGATCTGGCTCTGCACTCCCGGCGCCCAGGTGCGCCCGAAGTCCGCGGAAGTCATCTCGAACGCCATCTTGTGGGGGGCGTTGGTGTCCCGGCTGATGGCAAACAGAGAATGGTCGTGGCGCTCCACCACGGCAGGCTGGATCTGCCCGAGGTGGTGGATCAGGAACTCGGCGTCGTCGTCTGGAGAAACCTCGCTCCACTCCTTCACGAAGTCATCGCCGGAGATGAGGAACGCCGGGGCGTATAGAGTCTCGCTGTAGGCGGGCAGGAGCAGCTCCCCGCTGCTCATGCGGATGGGATGGTTGCGTACCATCCACCCCCACTTCTCCCGGATGACCTGCGGCTCGCTCCAGCTCGTCCCGCCGTCGCCGCTGCGGATGAGCAGGATCCTGGCATCGTTCCAGCTCTCGCCGAAGATCGTGACGAAGAACAGGTAGAGGGTACCGTCCTCCCGGACCCAGATGGCCGGGTTGCCTTCGGCAAGGCCGGGGTGGTCGTAGAGCACTTCGACCGGGCCGAAGTCGCCGCCCTGGGGCCGCCTGGACCAGACGATGCGGGAATCCTTCGACTTCTCGCCGAGGCCGTGGTACCAGACCGCCAGCACGGTCCCCTCCCCTGTCACGGCCACCGACGAGCCGTGGTGGTTGCAATGGAACGTCTCCTGGCCCGTCTCGACGTTGATGCAGGACAGCGAATCGGGCGGGAGGATATCCCCTCGCTCGAACAGCGGTGCTGCGGGGGTCAAATCAGGGACTTGGACGTCAATGCCGGAGGGGCCCTCATCGTCGGTGCGGACATCGGCGCCGATGGGGACATCCGCGTCAGAAGGGCTATCCTGCAGGTCCGGGACCTCGACTCCGGAGTCGGTGGCCTCCAGGCCATCCGGCGTCCCTCCGCTGCCGCACGCGCAGCAGAGGATGCAGAGAGCCAGTACCGAGACGAATCGAAGATTCCTGCGCATGGAGCCTCCCCGTCAGCCCTGCACCGCAGTCAGCATGTACCGGGCGCATCCGCTTGTCAACCGAGCTTGCCATGCGCCTCCGCAGCGACTAAACTGCCGATGCGTTCCGGGGGCGGGGAGGTCCGGCTTGAGTGAGATGATTCCGTTCGAAAAGGCTCTGGAGATCACACGGACAAGGGCGGTGCGCGAGGTCACCTTCGAGACGGTAGAGCTGTCCGAAGCCGTTGGTCGGGTGCTGGCCCGCGAGGTGCGTACGGACATGGACTTCCCGCCGTTCGACAAGTCGGCCATGGACGGCTATGCGTGTCGACGTGCTGACCTGGACGGGGCGCTGGAGGTGTTGGAGGTCATCGCTGCCGGGGCCCTGCCGACCCGTGAAGTGATGCCAGGGCAGTGCAGCAAGATCATGACGGGGGCCATGCTCCCGCCGGGGGCCGACGCCGTGTTCAAGGTCGAGGACTCGGAGCTCCTCCCGGACGGCCGGGTGCGCTTCGTCGGGACCGAGCCGCCGGACAACGTCGCCCGCAAGGGAGTCGACCTCGAGGCGGGTGATGCCGTGCTGCCCTGCGGGACGCTTCTCGAAGCGAAGCACGTCAGCGTGCTGGCCTCCGTCGGTTGCGCCAATCCGGTGGTGGCCTGTCGCCCGCGCGTGGGGATCATCGCGACGGGAAACGAGCTGGTGGAGCCGACTGCGACGCCGGGCCCCGGCCAGATCCGAAATTCCAACTCCTGGCAGCTTGCGGCGCAGGTGAAGCGGGCTGGCGGCATCCCCCGGTACTATGGAATCGCTCGAGACCGGTTGGAGGAGATCTCCGATGCGCTGCGGCAGGCACTGGCCGAGACCGACGTCGTGCTCCTGTCGGGCGGCGTGTCCATGGGGGACTTCGACCTGGTCCCCGAGATCATGACGGGCAACGGAGTGGAGATCCTGTTCGACCGGGTTGCGATCAAGCCTGGCAAGCCGACGACCTTCGGGGTTGCGGGCGACCGGGTGGTTTTCGGCATGCCCGGGAATCCGGTATCCACATTCGTCATCTTCGAAGTGTTCGTGCGCCCGTTTCTGCTGGCCTGGATGGGGGGCGGAACGGGCTGCAACGACCCGGTTCTCCCTCTGGAGAGGGAGCTCGTTCGCCGAAAGGCGGACCGAATGGAGTGGCTTCCCGTGAGTGTCTCCGAGGCTGGCGGGCTGGTGCCGGTCCGGTACCACGGCTCTGCGCATTTCCTGGCCATCAGCCGGGCCGACGGGCTCATCCCGGTTCCGGCAGGAGTGTTCCGACTTGAGCAAGGAAGCAGGCTGCCTGTACGACGGATATAGCCGGCGCATCCACTATCTGCGCCTATCCGTCATCGATCGCTGCAACCTCCGCTGCAGGTATTGCAGGCCGGAGGACGGAGTCGAGCTGTGCAGGGCCAAGCCCATCCTGACCTTCGAGGAGATCCTGGAGTTCGTGCGGGTGGCGGTGCGCCTGGGCATCGACAGAGTGCGGGTGACGGGCGGCGAGCCGCTGTTTCGAAAGGACGTCGTCAAGCTGGTGGCCATGCTGGCCGGGGTGGCCGGTATCCGGGATCTGGCCATGACCACGAACGGCACGCTGCTGAGCCGATTTGCCAGGCCGCTCAAAGATGCCGGCCTGCACCGAATCAACGTGAGCCTCGACTCGGTGGATCCTGAGCGCTACCAGGAGATCACTCGGCTGGGAAGGGTCGAGGATGTCCTTGCAGGCATTGCGGCAGCCCGGGAGGCCGGGCTGTCTCCGGTGAAGCTCAACTGTGTCATCCGGCAGAGCCCGGACGAGCCGGATGCCGTCGGAGTGGCGGCGTATGCCCGGCAGGAGGGGCTCGAAGTCCGCTTCATCCGGGAGATGGATCTGGCCACGGGGCGATTCTGGCAGGTAGTCGGCGGCGACGGCGGGCATTGCGCAGCCTGCAGCCGGCTGAGACTCACCTGCCAGGGAGAGCTGTTCCCGTGTCTGTTCTCGGACCTCAAGTACGACATCCGGGAGCTGGGCAACGAGGAGGCGATTCGCCGGGCCGTGGCGGGCAAGCCGGAGTCAGGCAGAACGGCCCGCAACCATAGCTTTGACAGCATGGGGGGCTAGGAGGGCGGGGTTGGGGGCTGGGGGTTGGGGGCTGGGATTTCGGCCTGAGCTGTCTGGAGATGGAGGTGGAACGTGGCAGAGCTGACGCACATTGACGAGCAGGGACGGGCCAGCATGGTGGACGTGTCCGGCAAGAAACCGCAGCTTCGGATTGCGAGGGCATCCGGCCGCATCCTCCTGGCGGACGAAACGCTGGCCCTGATCCGGGGGAATCGGACCCCCAAGGGAAGTGTGCTGTCCGTGGCACAGATTGCGGGCATCCAGGCGGCAAAGCAGACGCACCACCTGATCCCGCTGTGCCATCCGCTGGCCCTGACCAAGGTCGATGTCGAGCTGCGACTGGAGGCTCACGGCATAGTGGCCGAGAGCCGGGTAGTGTGCACGGGGCGGACCGGAGTGGAGATGGAGGCATTGACCGCGGTCTCCGTTGCCCTGTTGACGGTGTATGACATGTGCAAGGCCGTGGACAAGAAGATGGAAATCACCGATATTCGCCTCACGGAGAAGACCAAGACCGACCTGGCGGACGAGGTGGAGCGATGACGGAGATTCGTGCGGCAAGGGGGCGTGTGCTGTCGGTCAATGTGTCCTCCCGGAAGGGGACTGTCAAGGAGCCGGCCGGGAGGATTCGGGTGGGCGAGCTGGGCGTGGAGGGAGATGCCCATGCCGGACGATGGGACCGCCAGGTGAGCCTGCTGGCTCGTGAGGAAGTCGAGCGTTTCGAGCACAAGGCAGGCCGCCCCGTGCTTGCCGGGGAATTTGCGGAGAACATCACGACCGAGGGCCTCGACTTGAGACAGGTCGGTCTGCTCGATCGCTTCCGGATCGGCACGGTCGAGCTGGAGGTCACACAGATTGGAAAGAAGTGCCATGGTGCCGGCTGCGCCATTTTCAACCAGGTTGGCGAGTGCGTGATGCCGCGGGAGGGCCTGTTTGCACGGGTTCTTGGCGTGGGCGAGGTGAAGGTGGGCGATGTCATCGAGCACATCCCCCGCCCGTTGTCGGTGCGAGTGATCACGTTGAGCGACCGCGCCAGCGCAGGCGAGTATGCGGATGCCAGCGGGCCGAGAATCCAGGAGCTCGTGACTGCGCACTTCCACGGGAAGCGATGGCATCTCCAGTTGGACGGCAGGCTGATTCCGGACGATGAGACCGCATTGGCGGCGTTGCTCACCGAGGCCCTGGGTCACGACATCGACGTGGTGTTCACGACGGGAGGCACGGGAATCGGACCTCGCGACATCACTCCGGACGTCGTGAACCGCCTGGCAGACCGCCAGATCCCCGGAATCATGGATCATGTCCGCCTGAAGTACGGGGCGACCAATCCGAACGCGCTCATCAGCCGCAGCGTAGCCGTAGTCATGGGGACGACGCTGGTATTCGCCCTGCCGGGAAGCGTCAAGGCAGTGGGTGAGTACATGGAGGAAATCCTCAAGGTCCTCGAGCACACCTTCAAGATGCTCCACGGGCTGGGCCACTGATCTCCGTTCAGGAGCCGAGATACACGAGTGGTTGGCGCCGCTCCACGTTGCGTTCCACCACGGCAGCGAGACGGAGCAGACGGTCCTCTTCCCACGGACGGCCCATGAGCTGCAGGCCGATGGGCAACCCTCCGGCATCATAGCCTGCCGGGACGGTGATTGCCGGGAAGCCGGTGAGATTGGCTGCCTGCACGTAGAGCATGATCTGCACGGTCTCGGCCAGGTTGGACTGACCCGACGCGAGGGCCTCCTCGGGAAGCAGCGGTGCAGTCATCCCCGTGGTGGGGGTGACGATGGCATCGACGTTGTTGAGCGCCCGGACGAAGTGCCCGCAGAGGCGGGTTCGAAGCCGTTGTGCGTGGACATAGTCGGTGTTGGTGAGCTTCCGGGCAAGAGCCAGGTTGAGGCGTACGTCGAGGCCGTAGTCGGCGTGATGGGCGGCATAGTGGTGCATGTGGGCGGCCGCCATCTCGCTGACGATGGTGATCAGGTGGACGCCCCGGATGAGCTCCAGCTCGGGGATCTCGACTTCCACGACCTCGGCGCCGGCCTGGACCAGGTGTCCGAGGGCCTTGCGGCAAGCGTCCACGACCGGGGCGGTTGCGTCCTCGAACCAGGGGCGGTAGATGCCCAGCTTGAGGCCCCTGGCGTCCGGGATCTTCGATTCGTCGAGACTGGGGGGAGGCTGCTGGAGGGTTCCCGTGTCGTGCGAATCGGGGCCGGCCAGGACGGAGTAACCGAGCGCCGCGTCAGCAACGGTGGCACCAATGGGCCCCAGGTGGGCAAGGCTCCAACAGACCGGGGCCGCCCCTCGCTCGCTGACCCGTCCGAAGGTCGGCTTGAGGCCGACGACACCGCAGAATGCTGCAGGGGTGCGGATCGAGCCGCCGCCGTCCGCTCCCACGGCCAGGGGGCAGAGTCCGGCACCCACGGCTGCAGCCGAGCCGCTGGACGACCCGCCGGTGCAGTGGCGCGGGTCGTACGGATTCCGGGCCGAGCCGTGGTTGGGATTGAGCCCGGTGACTCCCATGCCGAACTCGTGCATGTTGGTCTTGCCGAGAAGCACGGCCCCGGCCTCGCGCAGCCGCTCGACGACGCCGGCGTCGGTACGGGCGGCTTCGTTGCCCAGGAACTTCGTCCCCACGGTGGTGGGGTACGGGGCCATGTCCACCTCGTCCTTGACGGCAACCGGCACGCCGTCGAGAGGTCCCAGGGGCCTCCCGCTCTTCCATCGCTCGGCGCTTGCTCGCGCCTGGGCGAGGACATCGTCGGCAATCTGTGCAATGAAGATCCGCATCTTCGGATCGAGCTCTTCCGCCTTGCGGCAGCTCTCGAGCACCTGGTGGGCGACGGCTTCGGGGTCGGTACGTCTCTCCCGGTACGCTGCATGGAGGTCCGCACAGGTCTGGAAGTGGAAGAGGGCGGAAGGGCCAAGGTCAGCTGTGGGCTGCCCGGGGGAACCGAACGGCCCGCCCGGATCTGGCGCCGAAGGGCTGGAGGGCCCGGCCATATGGCCCGGAGCCAGCGACAGCGGAGTCCACGGCGGTTCCGTGGCCGCGGCGTTGCGCACGTCGAGCACACCGGCGGACTTGAGCAGCGGGCCTGCCAGCAGCGGCCCGGTCACCGGGTTCTCCGCCAACACGCACAACATCCTCAACATCCCGCCCGATGCCACCGGTGCGCTGACCGGCTTGAGCTTGTAGGTCATTTCCGTGCCTCCGGTTCCGATTCGGCAACACGCGCCAGATTCATTCGCGGCTGAGGCCATTGTAGCCGGTCTGATGACGGTTGTCAGCCTCCGAGGATGACGGGTTGATTTCTTCCCTCTCGTGGGGCAAGCTCGTGAGCGAGATGGTCATTTCGGGCTCCCGCCGTCACTCGGGGCTGAGCGTAGAGGCCAACATGAAGCATGCGCTGTCGGTTCTGTTGTTTCTGCAGCTCCTGTCCGGATGCGGGCCGGCGGGCCGGAAGGGCGACCCGAGCATTGCAGGCGACCTGGTGCTCTGGGGAGCCCCAGATGCCGGACGAGAGGATGCCTCGGGTCGGATGGACGTGAGCCACGGCGACTTGCCGGCAGACGGTGCGGGGGCCGAGGTTGGGCCGGCCATTCCGGACGGTGCGGCGCAGGACTTCGACGGTCACGCCGAGCTGGTGGACCCCGCAGATGAGCTGTCTGAAGAGCCCCAGGAAGAGATTCCCTGCGGGCCGACCTCAGAGACCTGCAATGGGAAGGACGACGACTGCGACGGAGGCGTAGACGAGCTCGATGCCGAGGCACTTTGCCCACAGCCCTGGGAGAAGTGCATCGCAGGGGAATGCATAGCCCCGTGCTGGGCACCGGGAGCCCTGTGCGGCGATGGGCTGTCCTGCTCGGTCGGGGCTGGCCCCGACGGTCAGTGCGTGCCGCCCGGTACCCCCTGCCTCGTGACCGGGCCGACGGTGGCCTGCGGCGCGCAATGGTGCGGTCCGGGAACCCTCTGCCATCCTCAGACGCAGACCTGCGTGCCTGACCTTCCCTGTCACGCACTTCACTGTGTTGGTTCCGCGTGCGCCGGGATCGGATGCACCTGCACCCGGCCGCCGGCGTCCTGCACGCCGCCGCCGCTTGCCGCGCTCAACGACCCTGGCTTCGTTCATGGCCTGGTCGACCTGGACTTCGACCTCAGTTGTGGTGCCTGGGCCGTGACGATCATCAGTGGACAGGACTACCTCAGGCATGTGACCCCCAATGGCGAGATCAGCCAGGTTCCGGGAGTGGCCAACCTCAATATGGACGAAGTGGCGGCCCTGCAGGGAATCAATGCGACCTTTGGCGGGGACGCGCTCGAGGTGGCCTTGACCTACACCTGCTGCAATTCCTGCGGGTGCGCCAGCAACCCTCCCAAGGGTGTCGCCTGGTATGACCAGGCAAACGGAACCCTGCCCCTTCTCATCCCGGCCCAGATCAGCCTGTACGGGGAAGGACCGTTCCACACCACCTATCTGGATGAGGGCCCGAAAGGCCTCACGTGGGGGCTTCAGGAGGCACTCTACGTCGGGAACGTCCAGGCCAACGGCGACTTCTACACCGTTGACCTGGCCACACAGACCATCGGTCTCGTCACCACGCTGCCGGAACGGGTTTGGGCGGCTTGCCCATTCGACGGCAACCGCCTCCTGGTGGCCCTCGCAGACCGCACCATCCGGCTGCTCCACACCGTCGATGGGGCGTATACGCTCTTTGCCGAAGCAGCCAACGATGTCACGTCGATGGTGAGGGATCCGTTCACCGGAAGGGTCTATGTTTCCTTCTTCGGCGGAGAGGTGTGGGCGTACTCCAGCGGAGGCGTGGCTCTGGGCCTGTTCGCACAGGGCACCCAGACGGGGCGCGTGAGCCTCTCCCCCGACGGCTACCTCTACCATCTCAACGTCGCGCCGGACACGGCTGCTTCCGTGCAGCGATTTGAGCTGCCTGGCGCTCTATAGCGCTGCGAACCGGGAAACAGACGGAACCCGGATGATGTTCGGAGGTCAGCTCGCCCTGCGGGTCCAGAGCCTCCCGCCCTGCAGAATGAGCAGCAGTGCGAGCAGCAATGCCGAGGCCAGGAGGGAGGAGGTGCCGCCGGCGGAGCACCCGTTGCTGCCGGGCTTGCTGAGGGACTCGTAGGGGTCCTTGAGGTCCTCGGTGACGCTCTGGCCGCCCAGAGTGTCGCCCTGGCCGGAGACATCCGCCTCGGAGGGATGGCCGGTCGAGTCCGCCTCGCCCTCGCCCACGTCAGCGGAGCCCACGTCGGCGGAATCGACGGACGGGGGCTCGTCGCCCAGCGTGAAGGTCAGCAGAGTTCGAGCGGTGGCCCCGTTCTCGTCCCGCACCTCGAGCTTCACGGTATGTGGCCCCGGGCCTTCGTAGCCGCATCCAACCTCCGAGATATCCAGCCAGTCAGTGTCATAGTTGCCGTCATAGTCGAGATCCCAGCGATAGAGGAGGGCCTTTCCCTCGGGGTCGGTCGACTGTGCGGCATCGAACTGCCCCCAGGTGCCGGAGCTGAAGGTCAGCTCGGCCTTGGCGACGGGGGGCTCGTTTGCGGGCGGCAGATCTCCGAAGACCGCCTTGTACACCTGGAGCTTGCCATATCCCCAATTGGCGTTGGGAACGGAACCCATGTAGTCCTCGACGAGCGCCCCCTGAGTGAGAGCATCGAAGAGCTGCGTGGCCGAATCGCCCTTGCGGTACTGCTTGACCAGGGCCAGAGAACCGGCCACGTGCGGGCTGGCCCCCGACGTTCCGCTGAAGGCCATGTAGCTGCCGAACAGGTAGGGAATGCCGTTGAAGGAATCCCCCAGGAGCGTGGCGAACGGGACGAACGGATCGTCCGGAGCAGCAACGTCGACGGCAAGGGGTCCGTCCATGCGCGGACCGCGGCTCGAGTAGTTGCGGAGCATCCCGAGGCCCTCGGGCTCCCCTTCACGGCCGGCATAGGCCGCTGCCGTGATGGCGGAGTCGGCCGTCCCGGGGACGCTGACCGTGGTCGAGGCTGCCACCCACTTCTCGAACTGGAGGGTCTGCATCGACGAGTACTGCCCGTCATTGGCGAACCCGTGCATCTTGAGGTCCACACTCGATGCATTGTCAAAGGTCCAGGCCCAGTTGCCGTTCGGGAGGTTCTCGTAGCCCTCCGTGTACACGAAGACCATCTTGAAGCACCAGCCGGACTGCGACATGGCGGTGTCCGCCGAATAGATGAGCCCGGTGTTGCCGAGCGGGTTGCCATGCCAGCCTCCGCCGTCCTCGATGAGCACGGGCACGTCCGCCCCGGGCACAGCCAGAGCGAGCTGAAGGTCATCCTTGGCGCCGAACCAGTAGACCGAGAACAGAATGACGGGGGTGGCGAACTCAAAATCCTCGTGATTCGGGATCTTGTCCGGGAGAACCATGCTCAGAGTGGAGGGGCCGGGAGGAAGCAGGGATTCCACGTGCTTGGCGGCGGCTCCCTCGTTGCCCGCCGCCACCACGATGAGGGTGCCGTTCTCCTGGTACAGCTCGTCCATGGCGAGCTCGAAGTTGGTGGTACCGTCCATGAAGCTGGAGCCGGACGTTCCCAGCGGCATGACGATGACGTCGGGCTTTTGCATCTGCGCCCAGTCCAGCTTGCCAATGAGGCCGTCGAGCCCGGGCTCGTCCTGCCACCCCTTCTGACTGTCGTCGGACAGGAGGAGCGTTGCATCGGGGGCCATTCCGACGTAGCGGGAAAGCTGTGGCGCACCGCCGGCCAGGATGCCGCAGACTCCGGTCCCGTGGAAGCCGCCCGGAAGGCCTGCGTAGTAGCTCTCGAACTTGGCGGGGTCGACGTCGGTGAGGTTGGTTCCGTAGGTGTAGGTCTTTCCGTTCACGAACATCTTCTCGACCTTGCTGGAGCTGAGCATCACGAGCTTCTCGTTGGGGTCGAGAACGAGGTTTCCATTTACGTCGTCCGCCACGAAAAGGGCTTCTCCCATGCCGTGCGACTTGTCCGCAAAGCCCATCTTCTTGCCGAAGTCCCGCTTGTGGTTCGAGTTCTCGTCCGCGTAGAGCCAGTCGACGCCCGGAGTGTACTTCTCGTCCGGCGTGCCATAGTCGGTCCCCGCGACGGAGAAGTCGATGCTCACCGTGTCGATCATCCGGAGCGTCTCCCCATCCTGGGCAGTGCCGTCGCCGTCCAGGTCGACGGCATCGGTCCCTGGAGTGAGGAGGCCGTCGCCGTCCAGGTCGATCCAGTTGTAGTAGCCGCCATCAGGCCGGAAAAATGCGGGGTGGTAATAGTCGAGCCCGTCATCGAGGTCCATGACCCGCATGCCCTCTCCAGGCTTCTCCCCCAGGTCCATCTGGATGCGGTCGGAAAGGTGGACGGAGCCGGTGAGCGGCCGCGTGCCGTCCAGTGCCGGGGTCAGGCGGAACGGGAACTCGGAATCGAGCTGGACCAGGCCGGGGAAATCGATCACATCCTCCAGCCTCTCGAATCCGATGCGGCCGGGATAGATGGCTCCGACGTGACGGACTCGTGCCCCTTCCCGTGCGAACCGGACCCCCAGGACCTCGAGGTGGGCGATCTCCTCGTCGGTCAGCTCGCGCTCGAAGCGGAGGCTTCCTCCAAAATCCTTGGACGTGAGCAGCCCCTCCCGAAGGAACGGGGGAACGTCGTCCTTGAACGTCTTCAACACGTACACCGAGGGGCTGACGATCACCCCTTCATGGGCCCACCCTGACCCCATGACGGCGAGCAGCGCCGTGAAGAACGATGCGGACAGCAGAAGGCGGAGCCCGGCGGAAGGACGGCGACGAACGGAATGACTCGTGTTCAACGTGCACCTCGTGACGCCCCGGAGCCGGAGCGGAATAGCGACCCGTGCGGACCGACCGTCCGCATCCTGGGCACAGTCTAGTCGGATGGTGGCGAAATGCAACGGCCGGCACGACACGAAGGCCGTTGCGCCATGCACGCACGGTCCGGGCGGGGCATGGGTCGTTGCACCATGCACCCACGGTCCGGGCGGGGCATGGGCCGTTGCGCCATGCACCCACGGTCCGGGCGGGGCCGCATCCGTTCCCAGGGTTCCGCACTGACAACGTGCGCCCCTGCCGGGGCGTGTGACCGTTGCGTGGAGGCGGAGCCAACATCCAAGCCGAACCGGATCCAGCCCCCGGAGGGGGCGACACGTTGGTAGCCCAGGGCGAGGAGGCCTTTGGGCCGACGCTGCCCTGGGACCAATGCGCCGGATGTGCCACGGGCGCCATGGCCGGATGTGCCACGGGCACCATGGCCGGATGTGCCACGGGCGCCACGGCCGGATGTGCCACGGGCACCATGGCCGGATGTGCCACGGGCGCCACGGCCGGATGTGCCACGGGCACCATGGCCGGATGTGCCACGGGCGCC
>CAITUV010000070.1 GCA_903895725.1 uncultured Myxococcales bacterium
CGGGTGATTTCTTTTGCGGTTTCATCCACCGCCTCGGACGCGTTCAAGGTGAACCTCCTTCGGCTTGCCGGGGTCCTGCCGCAGGGGGCCCATGTCGTCCTTCCGATGCATGACGGCGTCCTGCTCGAGGTTCCGGACGAATACCTGGAGCGCGCCGTGGAAGCGTGTTTCCGGGAGATGACGGCCCCCATTTCGCAGGTCCCGATTCCGCTCGGCGTGAAGGTCGAGGTCGGGGCGAACTGGGGAGTTGGAGAGGATTTGAGCGGGCCCACGAGGGCCAGGGCGGCGTCCCCGGGAGGTCCCGGAGTGCCACGAGAGGGTAGAAACAAACAAGGAGCTATCATGACCAGGATCGACGGAAGCATCACTACCGGTGGGGGCGGGGCGGGCAAGTGTAGCTTGGACTCCTCCGGTGCTCCCATGGAGGCCCAGGATGAGGCCCGGAAGCAGACATCGAAGTCGTCCCGAGGCGTCAAGCCGGTGCAGGACGACGGGAGCGTGATGGCCGTTCTCTCCAGCATCCCGGCCAGGGAACCGCACCCCGGCTTTTCCTCCGGAGCCCGGGAGAACGGGACGGACTCCTATACCCCATCCACCGACGCAGGGGGTCCCCGGGAGGTTTCCAACGGGGATCCGGAGGACCAGGAGAACCCCCTCGTCCAGTCTTCCGACTCGAGCCAGGAGCGTCCCACGGAGGCTCCCCGGGAGCCCCGGGCTCAGACCGATGGGGAAGCCGGATTCCACTTCGTGGGGGAGGCCGAAGTGAAGCTCGATGACATCGTCCTCGGAACCGACCCGCTCGTCCGGAACGTGGATCGGGAGCACCTCGAAAGCCTCGTCGCCGCGCTGGAGGCCGGATGCGAACTTCCTCCGCTCGTGGTGGACGAAGCGCTTCACCTGGTCGACGGTCGACATCGGTATGACGCCTTCGTCACGTTGGAGCAGGAGACCGTCAAGGTGGAGGTCTTCAAGTACGCCTCGGAAGCGGCGGAGTTTCTGCACGCGGTCCAGCTGAACAGCGCGCACGGCTTGCCCTTGTCTGGGGGGGAGAAGAAAACGATCGGGAAGAGGCTCTTCGCTGAAGGGCTGGACTCGAAGCGCATCGCATCGACCATGTCAGTCACCGCGAGGACGGTAGACCTCTGGACCAAAGAGGCGCGGGATGCCACCCGGGAGGGGAACGAGTTGAAAGTTGCAGAACGGCTTGGGCTCGGCAACAGCCAGGCCAGCATCGCAGCGGAGTTGGGCATGACCTCCGGCAAGATCCGCTCCATCGTCGGTCGTTTGAGAAAGTCTTCCAAAACGACTGGCCAGGCGATTCAGGCGACCTTGGATCCGGAAGACAAGCGGGGCAGCGGCACCCCGGACAACCAGGTTCCCGACACCGTCCAGCACACGGGCTGTGCTCAGGAGGCCCCCGTCCCGGGCGCTGCCGCTTCTGCCCCCGAAACGCCGAAGCGGGAGAGCGTTCTGGACCGCTTGGCCAAGATCAAGCGACTTATCGAGGACACAGATCTGGACGTCAACCTGGACCTGCTTGAACCGTCACCCGAGGGCCACATCCGAGTCGCTTCCGAGGCCTTTCGCCAGGCGGTGGAGAGCCTGCTCGAAAGCGTCCTACCGTCTGGAGGCACCGGACCAGATCGAGGACAGGCCGATGCCAGGGTCCCCACCCTGTCGTCGCCGGCTTCATGAAAGGCCAGAAACGCGGGAGCGGTTCGGAATGGGACAGGATCTCCCTGGAGCCGCATGTGCGGGAGAGCCTGACGGGTTTCGGAGCATTCGGGGCTTTATTCATTGCGGAACGGGAGGGAGACTGCGATGTCACCACGTCGTGCGAAGTCGAGGCTGGTCGAGGAATGCTTCGGCCTCGACATCGGCGAGCTCGTTCGGGGCGGCGTGCTGAACCCCGATCAGCAGGAGTTCGTCGCGTTCCACGGCATCGGATCGCTTCCGGCCATCCGGCTGCTCAAGTGCGCCGGCCGACCTCGCGTGGTTGGCGGAACGATCCGAACGATCGAGCTGGTCGTCCAGGTCGGGTCTCGAACAGGGTGGGGCCCGTTCTCGACCCATTCGCTCCAGGTCGATCACGACCGTCGGCGGCGGGTGGCCAAAGGCTGGGCGTTCCGCTGTCCCGGCGTGGATGCGGAGAATCCCTGCGGGCGCCCATTCCGAACGCTGCACCTGCCGCCGGAAGGAGGCGTTTTCGCATGCCGTGCCTGTCATGACCTTCGGTACTTGTCGTCCCGACGATCCGACAAGGGTGTGCGCAAGCTCGTTCAGGATCCGGCGCGTGTGAGCGAAGAGGCGACAAAGGCACTGGCGACGGTGGCACGAAGTGCCAGGCCGCCGCCCCGGTGCCGGTTGGCGTTGAAGGCCGCCGCCGTCTTGGCCCGCTGCCACCCCGAAGGTGGCCCGTTCGGGTGGGTTCCGCCGCCGCCACCCCTGTCACCGGAGGATCTCGCTCTGGCCGAGCAGTTCAACCGCGGGCGCCCACATTTGCTCATGAGTGCGGAGGAGGCCGCGGAGTTTCTCGAACGTCTCGAATCCGCCCCGTTCCCCGAGGACGACTGCGGAGAAGAGCTCCCGCCGGAACCCCGATGACGCGTGCCGTCGACGCGCTACCGGCGGGCTCGACGCCGACTGCCGGCACCGCGCCTTTTTCCTCTCGCGAGAAGGCTCTCACACGGATCCCCCGCCATGCAACGGGCCGTCCGAGCGATCTGGGCCTCCATGCGGTCTTCCCACGCCTGGATCTCGTCGGTCACGATTTGCCGGGCCCTCTCGGGACTGGGGTTGAAATCCTGCTCGATCGAGGCGAGACGCTCCAGCATTTTCGGGAGCCGCTGCAGTGTTTTCCAGATCTTGATCGCCTGCCGGATCGCCCGTGTTTCGTCCGGCGCAACGAGCTTCTTCATGATCCACCTCCAACGTCAACACAATGGTCTCACACTGGATCATCTTGGTCAACATCCACGGCCGGCACCGCACCGAGCCACAACGTCTTCCGGGGCGGCCGGGTGTCCCGGGCGGTCGTGGATCTTGTCGACGAGCAGGGACCGCAGCGTTTGAAATCCGGGTGGAAGAGCACGACGGACCACTCATCGGTTTCCGTTCCCGGGACCTCGGCCCCAGGTCCCCGCTCCTGTGGACGGGACAACTCGAAAAGCCCGAGGGCACCGACTGCCACGGCCTGAGCCAGCCGGAGGCGAGGGGACAAGGCGGGCCGAGAGGAGTTCTTCGAGCTGCCCCTCCAGAATCCCGGCCCAGGAATCCAGCTTGTCGAGGACGGTGACGGCAGCGGCCGTCGGAGTGGCTTCCCCTGACCGAGCACGCGAGCACGCATCGAGGTCCACGGACAGGTGTCTTCGGAGCTTCCGGACCACCATGAGTTCAGCCCGCAGTCGCTCAATCTGGCGGTCGACGACTTTCAGCGTCACGATTCCTCCCATGGGGCACCTCCTGTCCTGAGGATCTCATCCCGTGGACTCTTGGTCAATGGTCTAAAATCTTGGGCATCTTGGCGCCATAAGAATCTCGAGTCGATTCATACCGAGGTCGTCCGGATCAGCACCTCTCGTGATGGAGGGGGGAAGTCGGTCCGGGGGGCGAGCCCGTTTACGAACGAAGGAGAAAGGACCATGGATGAGAACACCCGAGCACGTCTCGAAGAACCCTTTCCACGGAAGCTGCACCGAACCCGCAAGGGCAGTCACGGCAAGGAGCTGAAGTACGTCGAGGTTGCACACTACATCCGCCGGCTGAACGAGGCCGCTGGCGGCGAGTGGAGCTTCGAGGTCGTCGAGCACAAGGTCCTCGACAATGAAGTCGTCGTGCTCGGTCGCCTCACACTCGGGTCGATCACGAAGGAGGCGTTCGGCGGTTCGGCAATCACGACGGCACGGGAGAGCGGGAAGCCACTGTCGATCGCCGACGACTTGAAGTCGGCAGCGGCGGACGCCCTCAAGAAGTGCGCATCTTTCCTGGGGATCGGCCTCGAGCTGCATACCGATCTCGAGGAGGATCCGGAGCCTGTCCCGAGGAGGGAACCGGAGAACGTCCGGCCGCTCAGGCCGCCGAGGACGCCGCCGCCGAAGGAGTCCGCCGGCAAGGCGACTGCAGGCAGCACCGCCTCCCCGATCACCGGCCGCCAGGCAGCGGCGATCCAGAAGCTCGGAACCGATCTCGGGATGTCCGTGCCCGAACTCCGGACCATCGTGCTCAAGCTCACGGGCATCCCGCTCGAGAAGTTGTCCACCCGCCAGGCCTCGGAGATCATCGGCGAACTCCAGGCCCGGATGACCGGAAGGCCGGGACGCTCCGCCGCACGAGGTGCCGCATGAGCACGAACGCTGTCCTTCAGGCCCTCCGGGATGCCGAGCACACGAGCTGCTCGGCGATCAAGTGCTATCTCCGGTGTCCGCAGCAGTGGGCGCACCGCTATCTGCTCCGCACTCGTCCATCCCATCGGAACTCCGCTCTGCTCGTCGGGAGTGCGCTGCACGAGGTGGCGGCGGAGTTCTACGAGTACTTCCGGCAGCACGCCGAGGACCCTCCGGTCGATCTGTTGACCGATGCCTTCGACGACTGCTGGAACCGTGGTGTCTCTGGCGATCCTCCGGTCAAGGCGGATGACGTCGGTGCCGAGAAGGACATGGGCATCAACCTCACCCGAGTCTTCCACGAGAAGGTCCCTCGGCCGCAGGAAGTGCTGGCCGTGGAGCATCCCTTCGCACTTCCCGTGACCACGCTCGCCCCCGAGTCCACGTCGGACCTGCTCGTTGTCGGCGCGCTCGATGCGGTCGTCGTGGATCAGGACGGCCACGTCACCATCGTCGAGCTGAAGAGCGCGGCCAGGAGGTGGAGCACCGATCAGCTCGTGCATGACCTCCAGCCCACGTTGTACCAGATCGCCGCCCGGGAGACCGGCATCGCCGAGGCTCCGAAGCTGCGGATGGACTTCGTCCTGAAGACCAAGCGTCCCGATCTCGAGATGGTGTCGGTGCTCCGGACGCGGGCGCAGGAGGTCGAGCTCGGACGGGTGTTCTCGGAGGTCCTTCGGGCCATCGAGAACGAGATCTTCTACCCGGTGCGGTCGTGGGCCTGCGACGACTGCGAGTTCGGGTACGCCTGCAAGTAGAGCGTCCCCCGGAAACTCGGCTTCATCTCTTCCCCCAAGGGCGGCGGGGGGATTCCGCAGGCTCATCACTCCGGGAATCCTCCCGCCGTTTCCGCTTTCCAACCACCTATGAAAGGAGAGTTCACAATGAACACGACATCTCCATTCCCGGGCGTAGTCGATCCGATCGCCTTCGTCCGGGCAATGGCTTGCCAGGTCACTGCGTTGTACCCGTCCTGTTTGCACCTGGACGATGTCGCGGCGGAGGGGCTCCTGGCTCTCGTCCTGGCCCTTCGCAGGTTCGATGCCCGGCGAGGAGTCCGTTTCTCGACCTACGCCTGGTCCCGCGTCCGCGGTGCCATGTTCGATCTGGTCAGGGCCGAGAGCCGGCGCCGGAGGTTCCTGAAGCTCGAGGACGGGATCGAGTCCAGCACCGACACTTCGGTCGAGGACCTGGTGCTCGCCAGGGACCGCTTCGATCATGTCCACCGCGCAGCGGGCCAGTTGCCGGTGCGGCAGGGCCAGTACGTCAACGGCCTTCTCATGGGAGACACCGAAGTCAGCGTGTGCCGGCGTATGCGAATCACTCGTGGTGCCGGCCGGGAACTTCGTGCCAGAGCGTTAAGGAATCTCAAGCGTGAACTCGGGGGCAGTAGGGATCTGGGGGCCTCCGAAATCGCGTGACGTGTCCCGGATGTCTGCCGCAGACTCAGACGAGAAACTGGCGGGCCACGGGTGATTGTTCCACGGGGACCGGGAGGTTCCGCTGAAGGAACCTGTCGGTGTTCCGCAGGAAGTCCTCGTTGAACAAGGCTACTCCGGGCGTAACCCGTAACCCGGGGGCCGCCCAGCCTCCCAAGAGGTATGTTCTTCGAACATCCTCTGGAGGCAGGGCGCGGATGAACTCTCGCTCGTCACAATCTGCGTTGCAAAGGACATCCCACACCGTCGAGCCCCCCGGGTACTTCCGGCCGGGAACGGCCGGTCTCCCACATGACGATTCCCGCCGGCCGAGGAATGCCCCTCCGGCCGGGCGAACATAGCCTCCGCCCAGTCGTCCCGACGACGGCCGGGGCGGGAAGGAGGAGAGATGCTTCTTCACCTGTTGGAATTCATCGGGCGGGCACTGGTCCGCTCCGCAGCGATTGCACTGGTCCGTTCACTCCAGGAGGACGGGGATGTCGTGCCCGTTCTGCCCGAGGGTCCGCCGGCCACCGGGTGTGGCGATCCGATTCTGCTAGAACATCTGGATCGACTGGATCGGGCCGAGTTCGAGGAGAACCGACGACTGTATTACCGGCAAGGTCGAGATGATCATCGCCCCTGGTGATACATTCCGGGGGGGGCGGGTGGCCTGAAGGGTCTGCCCGCCCCCCTGGGTTCATGCCGATTTCGAGACGGTCACGCTGGGCTGGGCTCAACGAATCGGACAAGGAGAAGGAGCGAACACGGCATGCCCGGGGGGCATCACCCCTCCTGTCCTGTGGTGCCACGGAACCGGACTATTTCTTTTTGCCCCGGCCAATGAGAACTTCAACCACCTGGGCGACCTTGAGAGCCTCGGTCGCAGAAGCGTCCTCAACAAGCTTGGCCACCCGCCGGGCCAGGGCCCGCTTCCTGGAGGGAGGTCCTGATTCGAAGCGGAAGAACTCCTGTACTTCGACCCCGAGGGCCTCTGCGATCCGGGCCAGACTCAACAGGGATGCGGACTTGAGCCCTCGTTCCAGCCTGGACACGAATTCCGGGGACATTCCGGAGGCGTCGGCAAGCCGAGCCTGGCTCAGGCCGGCGGCCTGCCGCAGCGCTGCGATCCTGGCACCGACTTCCGCGACGACATCCCGACCCATGGTTCCGCCTCCACGCTGAAGGTACGGCAAGTGACTGCTTCTTCGACAGGAACCAATGGGCATCGAAATCATTGACCCCGGGGCAATGCCGGCGATAGGATGCAGGTGCCCAAACTGGGGGCAAACGGTGAATGACAAGCCACGTCGGATTGACGGAGTCGTCGGTGGAGAATCTGGCCTCCTCCGACCTGGCTCGCCGCAGTCCGTCGAATTCGGATGGAACGATATGAAGACCTGCGATTTCCCTTGTGGCGCTCTTTGGACAACCTGCCTTGGAGGTGGACTGCGATGAAGCCTATGGTGGCCTATTCGGTGCTTGCAACTTGCGTGTTGGCAGCTCTGGGCGCCTTGCTCCTCGTCCTGCGTTGCGGTGCTGCTGACGGCCAGCAGGAGCGTCTGGACGCTCTGAAGGCCCAACTCGACAACTTGTCGAATGAGGTTCGCTCCCTGTCCGACCGGCTCGTTCAGGAGAGCAATACGCCCAGCATCCCTCTGCCCGGATCGGGCGCAGCGGCAACCCCCCTGGAGGTTGTTGCAGGAATGGACTCGCTGCTGGCCACGGCAGCCAACGAGGCTACGGCGCCCAAGACGGCCGGGGAGGCTGGGCAATTCGTCGGCTCCGTGGAGGAAACCCTCGCCAGGATTCCAGGGGCGAGCGATCCAGCCGCTTTGCGGAAAGCGACCCTCCTGGAGTGGGAGGCTGAGGCATTTCGGACCTTGCTGTCGGATGAATCGAAGGGCCGGGGGGGGGAGGACTACGCAGGGGCTCTCAACGCACTCTACGCGGCTGTTCCCGACGGTGCTCCCAAGTTCCTGCAGGACCGGCTGGCAGCGGAGGCGGCCGGCGCCGAGAAGACCCTCCTGTCCAGGATGCGGGCGGACGTTCTCCAGAAGGCACAGGACGCAGTACAAGAGAAGGGGGATGTCACAGATGCCTGGATGGCCCTGGACGCTTTGGAAAAGCGGCTTCCAGACATTTCCAAGGGCGACACGAAGACGATCGCAGAGTTGAAGGCGAGACTCCAGGCGAAGGTGGCAGTCGACGCTGCCATTGCGGCCAGGACGGAACTGCAGGGAATGCTCGTCCCCTGCCTCCTGGATGAGGAGTTCCGACCTACGCTGCCTGGCACTTGTGAATCCGGGAAGGAAGTGGACCGAGACACCAGACTGCTGCTCTTGTCCCAAATCGCTGGGGCGGCTTCGGAACACCTTGCCGCGCTCTACCCGCTGAAGACCGCGGATCTGCCGAAGGACCTTAGGGCCAATCTGACGTGGGTCAGGAACAACGCACTCCGGCAGGCGGAGAAAACATCACGCCAACGCTCCGTTGAGTATCAGAAGTGGGCGCTGGAAAACATAGAAATGGCTGGGATGGCAATCAACGCCGAGAAGAATACGCCGAAACAAGTCCTTGCCGTGCTCGAGGAGAACTTCTTCTCGGTGGACCCCTCATTGCTGGACCCAGCCCTCGCCGAGTTCTACCGCCACACGTTCGAGCGCGCCTGGAAGCGACTGCAGGACGAAGACGAGGAAGTTGATTACCTCGGGACGCTGTCCGGGCTGTCCGTTTCGACTGCCAGGAGGGGACTCCATGACGTCAATCGGTAGACGGTTCCTCTGTCTTCTGGGCTGCCTCGGCCTGCTTGTGGGACCGTTGCCCTTGGGGGGCCAGGAACGAGCGGTGGCTCCGATTGAGTCTCCGAGGCGAGAGAGCCCCCGACCGGTCGGCCTGACCGAGGCCTCATCCTCCCTCAAGGGCGGTTCGATGTTTCGGTATGATTTCCGGAGCAACTTCAGAGCGGAGTGGCTTGGTGTGTCCCCGCAGGAGAGGGTTCTCCTTGCAAAGAGGATTGGCGATCAGGGGACCGCTTGGTGGGCACGACAACGCGGACTGAAGAGGCTCTGCGGTGCCACCGGAAGGGACATCCCGCAGGGACTGGACGGGATATACTTGGGCACGAACCGCGCGAGGGTAGTCGCCGTTGAATCCAAAGGCGGTTCGTCCGAACCGTCATTCAACTACGGCGCTCGACAGGGAACGAATCTATATGCGGTTCGGGCCGCAAGACGGGTCCTCCTGTCCTCCCGAGCCAACCTAGCGGAGAAGGTGGCGCACGCCAGGCTGCTGGCGGCGGCCCGCGCTGGACGGCTTGAGTCGGTGGTCGTGCGGACGGAACACGTCCGGGGGCGTCCCGGCTGGCCCATGGTGGAGAGTATCGACAAGGCCGGCGTCCGACTTGAGGCCTGGAGAGCCATGAACGAGTTGGAGCGGAGTCCCGTCGCTGTCTCGGCCCTCCGCCTGGGACGAGCGAAGTTTCGGGCAGATCTGGCCACAGTCCCCCCGTCCGCGGGGCTCCAGGGGCTCGGAGCGACGGCCGCTTTCGGAGGAGCTGCGCTGATGGGGTGGCAAGCGTACCAGGAGTCGCTTGAGGCCCGTGATGCGTTCGGGGAAGTTGGCTCCGGCGACATGACACTGGGCATGGCGACGGCGAGAACGGGGCTTGCGGCCATGAGGTGGGCCAGTGCCGGGATGCTGGGCCTTGCTCCAGCTCAGTTGGTGCAGGGTCTTCCTTCCGGACTACGTGCCGCCGGTCGTGTGGCGGGGAAGTACTTCCTTCCGGTAGCAGCGGGAGTGGAGTTGTTCGATGCCGGGATTGCGCTGCACGAATACTCCGAGGGAATGATGACCTGGGGGGAGTTCTGCCGGAGAGCTGCAGGTCCAACCGTTTTCGCTGGCTCCGTCACCGTCGGCGCCGGGGTTGGCGCACTGGTCGGTGCGTTGGCCGGCGGGGCAGGTGCAGCGCCGGGGGCCTACCTCGGTGGAAACGTAGGGGCCCTTGCAGCGATCCCGCTGCAGTACGCCGTGGACTGGTACTGGTCAGATTACTTCGAGGAGTTGGACAGCCGGGGCTACGCTGCAATGGCCACTGCTCTTGCCAAGCACTACGGTGCGGGGCAGTAGAAGGACCGCAAAGAGAGGGCGGCCCCGCAGGAGGAGATCCGTCCCGAGGTAATGGCCCAGATGGTGACCCAGTTGATGGACCGGCAGATGCGGCACTGGCTCGACGACCACATCCCGGCGCTGGGAGGCAAGACTCCCCGGCAGGCGGTCCGCACCAAGGCCGGCCGGAAACAGGTCATCGATCTGCTGCACGGCCAGGAGAACCTGACGCACAGCTCTCCCGGAGGCAGGACCTACGACTTCACTTGGCTGTACCGGGAACTCGGACTGCAGGTACCGGAGTAGGGACGCTGTAGGCTCTGGGGCCCTATCCTCGCAGGTTCAAGGAGCCACTGGCCCAGAGAGCGGCCCCGGGGGCGCTGGTTTGACCTTCCCTTTGGCGGGGTGATAAAGTCATGCAGGCTGCAGGATCGGGTGAAAGACATGACCGAGAGGCCGAAATGCTGTCTGTGCCTGGGAAACGAGCTTGAGAAGGCTCCCGAGCAGGAGCCGAGAAGTCGGCGGTTCCACGTCCGCTGTCGTGTTTGCGGCCACTTCGTCGTGTCTGAGGCGGGGTGGGGCCATCTGTGGGACTCGAACCGCGTTGACGCGTCGGACCGGCTGGTGCTTTCCACTTACACCAGGCAATACTGGGAGCGAAGAAACAAGCCCTTCGCCATCTCAACGGGGCACATTCGGGCTCCGTCGAAGTCGCTGGGCTTCCGTTTCATGTCTGTGCTGGACAAGATTGACGCGGTCGTGCGGGCATTGGCGGAGAAGTCCACGAGCCTGGGTTCGATAGTCGAGTTGTCCTGGCACGACTGGCCGCTGTTCCAAGCGCATAGCGGTGATGAACTTCGCGAGATCGTGAGTCACCTGCAGGCGGTCAACTTGGTCGCCGTGGCCATCGGTTGGAGAGAAGTCAACTGCGGGTACTTTGCCAGAGTGTCTCTTACCGTGAAGGGCTGGGAGCATGCGGCTGTACTGCGGGAGCGAAAGAAGCCCGGCCAAGCATTCGTTGCCATCAGCTTCCACAGCAGTATGAAGGATGCGAAGCGGGCCATCCTCCAGACCCTGTCCGACTGTCACTATGAGCCGAAGATGTCCAACGATCCCCCGCACAATGACAAGATCTGCGACCGCATCATGGCCTTGATAAGGCAGTCGGGGTTGGTCGTGGCGGATGTTACTCGGCAAAGCCAGGGCGTCTACTACGAGGCAGGCTTCGCCCAGGGCCTTGGCATTCCGGTCGTGTGGACCTGCTGCGACAGGGACAGGAGGAGACTCCACTTCGACACTCGGCAGTTCAACCACATCCTCTGGAGCGACATAGCAGACTTGAAGGTGCAATTGAAGGACAGGATAGAGGGAACGGCTCCCAGACGGGGCTAGCCTATGCGGACTTACGACAACCAGCTCATGGCCCTGGTGGTGGCCCCGTCCTGGGACGACATGGACCGGGTGAGCGAGGCCGTGCACTCCGGCACCTTCGAGCCGGTCGTACGAGTCGAGCTCAAGATGCCGGCGGGAGGGGTGGCCATGGAGACCCCGGCACGTATCCTGGATGCTGTGCTGACCCGGGTCCGGTTCGAGCTGGTGATGGCGGAATGACCTGCAGGTGCTGAGAATCCTACCTGCGCTCGTGGAGGAACGCGTGATGAAGAACCTGGTCCGGTTCGTGTTCGTCGGAGTCATCCTGCTGTGTGCGTGTTCCGGGCGTGTCGAGGTGGACGGCGCCAACGGCGTTCCCGATGTGGGCGTGGCGGACCTCGTCGATTCCCGGGCGTCCACTCCCGAGACTACGTCGACCGGTGACACGGTAGCCGGGGACGACCCGGTCGATGCTCCGGCCGGCGTGGATGCCACCGGAGCTTGCCCGGGAGCCGTCGGCATCCTCCAGTGCGAAAAGAACCTGTCCGGAAACACCCTGCTCGAAGGCCGCCCGGACGAGTGGTCCGGATACGCGTGCACGCAGCGGCTGGAGTCCGGGCCCGAGGTCATCTACTCGTTCCACTCCGTGGCGGACTGCCAGGTGTCGGTGCGCCTGGAGGACCTCTCGGTCGACCTCGATCTGCTCGTGCTCGACCAGTGCGACCCATGGTCGTGCACGAAGGCCGCCTCCACCCCCCTGGACATCCAGGACGGCGAGGAAGTGGTGTTCGACGTCAAGGCCGGCGGGGAGTACTTCGTCGTCGTGGACGGCTACGCCGGAGCCTCGGGCACCTATGAGATCGCCGTGGAGTGCAAGTGCAGTGCGGAGCTGCCCTCCTTCACGGACGGGAGCTGGGAGATGCACGTGGACCGGAAGCTGAAGGGGCTTCCCGGGGACGTGCAGTTCCCGACGGACCCGCTGGACGAGGAGGACTACGAGCCGGTGGACGACGGACCCGTGTACCCGATAGTCGTTTCCGGGGACGGCAAGTTC
>CAITUV010000071.1 GCA_903895725.1 uncultured Myxococcales bacterium
CGGACAGCGCGGCGGGGACGGACAGCGCGGCGGGGACGGACAGCGCGGCGGGGACGGATCGCGCGGCGGGGACGGATCGAGCGGCGGGGACGGATCGCGCGGCGGGGACGGATGGGGCGGCGGCAGAGCCCGCCGGTTCACCGCCTCAGCGTCAGTGACAGAGGTGCCTCCAGGCGGTGGGCACGGAGCAACTCGTCATTACCGAGCACCTCGGCCGTGGGCCCCTGCGCCACGACTCGTCCGTGGTCGAACAGGATCACGCGGCGGCAGAGCTCCAGGATCATCTCGAGATCATGACTGGCCACCACCCGGGTCACTGGAAGCCCTTTGAGCAGGTCGATGAGCGCACGGCGCGACGCATGGTCGAGATCATTGGTCGGCTCGTCGAGGAGCAGAATCTCCGGCTGCATGGAGAGCACTGTGGCGATGGCTGCGGCCTTGCGCTCCCCGCCCGAGAGGTGGCTCGGGGCGCGGTCCCGGAACTCGGATAGCCCGACCCGGGCGAGCGCGTCGTCCACCCGACGGAGCACCTCGGCCTGCTCCAGGCCCAGGTTGAGCGGCCCGAACGCCACGTCCTCGAACAGCGTGGGCATGAAGAGCTGATCGTTGCTGTCCTGAGCCATCCAGCCCACCTTGCGGCGGACTTCCTTGAGGTTCTCTCGGGCCACGGGAATGCCATCCACGAGGATCCTGCCCCGGCTGGGAGCAAGAAGCCCGTTGAAGCACATGAGCAGCGTCGACTTCCCGGCGCCGTTCGGGCCGATGAAGCCCACCGAGTCCTCGTGCAGGATGGAAAGGGAGATCTCGGACAGTACGGGCCTGCCGTCGTGGTAGGCGAAGGAAAGATCGGTAGTCTCGATGATCGGCCTGTGCAATTCACACTCCAAAGAGCAGGACAGCCAGGAGACCGTGGAAGGCTGCCAGAAAGACGACATCCCGCAACCCGAACCGCTCCCTCCCCAGGGTGCGGACCTCGCCGGCGAACCCCCGCGCCTGCATGGCCCGGTTGACCCGCTCGCTGCGCTCGATGCTGCGCACGAGGACGGCTCCTGCCATGGTCCCCAGTCGAGGAACCGCCCTCAGCGAGGACATCCGGAACGCACGGGCCTGCGCCGCACGTCCAACCCTGGCCAGCTCTCCGGCAATCTCGAACAGGTACCGGTAGACCATGGACAGAACGAGCACGAAGGCCTTGGGCACGCCGAGCGAGGCCAGCCCCCCGAACAGTCTTGGGGGCTCGGTGGTTCCGGACAGAACCAGCACGGCCAGGATCGAGGTGCACCCTCTCAGCCCTGCATCGGCAGCCAGTCCCAGCCCTTCACGGGAGGCGGCAAGGTGCACGGGCCCAAGGTTCAAAGAGAACAGCTCCCTCCCCTCTGCAGCAAAGGGCAGCGTCACCACCACGAACAGGACGAACGGCAGCAGGTAGAGCCCTCTCGACAGCACCGACAGGGCACCGTGTCCACACGAGAACGCCAACGCCAGGAAGAGCGCTGCCGCCAGGGCCACCGGCACGAGCTCCCCCCTCCCCGCCAGGTTCACCAGCACCAGAGCCGGGACGAACGCCAGCAGCCTTGCCCGGACGTCCAGTCGTCCCAACCAGGAGCCCGAGAGCGGGGCTTCGTGGACGTGACCGCTACCCATTCGGCCCCCTTCTCCCTCTGCCCTTCAGGACGTGCAGCAGGAGCAGCAGCGCCAGGAACGTCCCTGTCGCCCCGAGGATACCGGCCAGCGCTCCACCCAGCCCTTCGCTCTTTACCCCGGGTACCGAGTAGTCGGGAAGCGGAGCAGACCAGCCTTCGCTCCCTTCCGAGCTCGGCCGGGGACCTGCCTCCTCAGCGGCTTTCGTCTCCGGCCGGTGCGACTCCAGAGAGTCCTCCAGCGCATCGGGGAAAGGATACGCGAGCAGCGACAGCAGACCGGCGATGACAGCCACTGCCAGGCCAGGGAGGATGAGACGCCGTGGGGTTGCGAGCTTCATCGGGCCACCACCCTGGCGTCTCCAGGAACGAGTCCCGATGCCCGCAACGCCTTGACGACCGCCAGGGTGACTGCAGCCTCTACGAGACCGCTGACGAGGTGGGTTACCATCATCGCACCGAGGAACTTTGCGCCGTACGGCTGTGACAGCATCACCCACGCGGCGGCCCCGCCGGCACCGACCAGCACCCCCAGCACCGTCGACACTGCGACCGCCAGATTCGGGAACGCAGGCCTCAATGCCTGATGCACCGCCCAGGCCGTCAGGGTAGACAGCACGGCCATGTTCACCACGTTGGCCCCGAGCGCTGCAATCCCGCCGTCCCCGAACACCAGCGCCTGGATTGTGACCACCGCAGCCATGCACAGCACGGCAATGCCTGGACCGAAAGTCACGGCCAGCAAGCCGGCCCCCACCACGTGATCGCTCACGCCGGCAGCGATGGGGAAGTTCACCATCTGCAAAGCGAACACGAACGCCCCCATCAACCCCACGAGCGGCACGCTCTCCTCGGCCAGCCTCTTGCGGGCCGCTCGAGCGGAAACCGCCACGGCCCCCGCTCCGGTTGCTGCCAGCGGCACCCACACGTGAGGGGCGAGGATCCCGTCGGGAATGTGCATGACCGCTCCTCCTCTAGAACCCTACGGTCACTCCGGCGACCCCGGCGACCCCGTGGAGCTCAGAATCCCCCTCGACCCCGACCCCAAGGTCCAGCGCAACGGCCGAATGCACCGCCAGCGAGCACCCGAGAAGTCCTCGCATGGTCCAGTACTCGCCCGTCTCGTACGGAGCCACCTCCACCGCTCCCTCCCCCACCAGGGAGAGGTAATCGGCCACCTGCCACTCCAGCGCAACGGAGCCGACCGAGAGATCGGAGTCGCTGAACTGTACCTGGTACACCAAGGCAGCCCTTGCGAGCAGCTCCGGGACGACCGGCGTCGAGAAGGCCAGACCCCCCACCAGGCCATACCCGCTCCCGTGGAGCCAGAGATGCGGAGCGTGCGTGGGAAGGCCACCCGATGCAAACAGCGCCAGCGCCGGGGTCTCCCCGTCTTCGCCCAGGAACCGCCACTTGGCAAACAGGGCCGCAGCCAACACGTCCGGCTTCCAGCCCTCCGAATCGAATGCCGTCCCACCGAGCGAGGCCGCGATCTCCACCGAATCGAGCAGCCCGTATGCCACGTTGAGCCCCAGGTCGAAGCCCCCCCATTCGGACAACGCGTGCGACAGCTTCGTCCCGAGCTCCACTTCGACGGACCGTCGGGCCGCAGTCCCCGGATCCTCCGTCTCCAGCGGACGGCCCGCATGCGCAGGGCACGCCGCCAGAGCCGTCCACAGAACCATCACCACACCGACTACTCTCCTCATCCCAACCCCCGATGTCCGCTCCTCCCCTCGTCGTGCCCAAGTTGTCGGTAACACGACCCAAAAAAACGTAGCACCCACCGGCCCCCGAGTCAACAGGGGAATCGCTACAGCCCCACCCGAGTTGGTGGAACATTCTGGGTGCAATCTGTTATTTCTTGGAAGATTCGCTCGTTTTTTTCTCTTGCGATCGAGGTCCGGATCGGTCTATGTTTCAGCTCCCTAAGGCCCGCGGCCGACGGTGGCCCCGGCAAACAAAGAGGAATTGCAGATGAAGATCTCGACGTTGGCAGCAGTGGCTTTTGCGGTGCTCACTCTCGTGGCCTGCAAGTCGGAGTCGAACTCCGGAACGGATGCCGGCAAGGACGTGCAGCAGGAAGAGACCGCGTCTGGCGACACCGGGGTCGATACCGCTGTGCCCCCCGCCGATGCACAGGATAGCGCTGCCTCGGAGACGCTTGCCGAGACGGTGGACGAGACCGCGGCGGAGACGGTGGCGGAGGTTGTCCCGGAAACGGTGGTCCCCGTGGACGTTACCGAGGTGGCCGAGGAAGTCGTGCCTCCGGCCGACGTGCAGCCCGAGACCGCAGAGGAGACTGCCGGCGAGATCAGCGAGCCCGACGTCTTCGATGCCACCGTGACCGTCAAGGTCGGTGGCACGGAAACCCCGGTCAAGCTCAACACGCTCGAGAAGACCGAGTTCGAAGGCAAGGAGGCCATCCGCCTCGTGCGCGTCGTCGAGGTCGCAGCCATCGAGATGCCCTGGAACTACCACTACAACTTCGTCGCCGGCGACGGCTTCAACGTGCTCGTGGACAAGCTGGAAGGGAATTACGCCGGGCTGCCGTACTACGGGGAGTTGGAGTTCGGGTTCATCTACTTCGACGAGGAGAAGCAGACGCTGCGTATTGGCTGGGACGTGGCGCTCAACATGCCCGGCTCGCTCAAGGTCAAGGGCATCGGCGGCGGCGTGATCGAGGCGGTGGAGGTGGGTGCGACGAACTTTGTCGTCAAAGTCGGCGACGTGCGGGCCCTGTTGGATACAGCGACGCTGCCCACGCAGGATGTCGTGGACTACAAGCACCCCGAAGACGGTGCCAAGCCGATGATCGCGATGTCCGAGATCTTCAAGGCGGCTGCCGTGGCCGATGCGGCGACCTACGTGTACAAGTTCTACGGGATGGACGGATTCAGCAACAACGATGACAACCTGATGCCGTTTGCCAACACCGAGCACGCCTGGTACGAGCCCGTCAAGCGGCGGATCATCCTCGAGGAGCAGTGGGATACGGCCGTGTGCTGCTGGTCCGTGAAGAACACCGTGCTCATCCTGGGAATCAAGCCGTAACCGGGGAGGAAACCATGAAGATCCAGGTGCTGGCCGCGCTTGCTGTTGCAGGTCTGCTGGCGATTGCGGCATGGGGTTGCGACAGTGACTCCGGCTCCGGCGGAAACGACGGCAAGGACACCGCCGGTCCGGCCGAGGATGTCCCTGAAGCGCAGGACGTGCAGGAAGGCGCAGACCTCCTCGCAGAGACAGGTGAACAGACGCCGGAAACGGCCGCCCAACCGGACGGGCGCTCGCCCGATGACGGCATCGAATCACCGGACAGCGGGATGTCGGAAGTCGCCGAGGACCTGGCAGATGCGGACGAAGTGACCCCCGGAATTCCGGGCGACAAGTGCGACGCCATGACCGACAAGAATTGCGTGGAGATTCACCGGGGCGAATCGGTTTTCTATCGGCATATCGACTACTATCCGACGTTCGAGTTCGACGACAAGGGGACCGTGCGCACGGTAATCCACCTGCACGAGCTCATCGACCCGGAAGTCGCCGAGGAGCCTGATGCCTGGCGGTATCAGATCTTCGGGACAGACGGATACACGTTCGGGGGGTACGCGGAATGGGACCACATGCTCCAGGGGTACATGGAGGTGGGGGTCCGTCGGGTCGTGTGGGAACCGGCTCTCGAGCTTCCCGATTCCTGGCGGGTGAAGGATGCGTACCTCATTACGCTGAGCCCGGCCGGGGAGTAGCCATGAGGGCATCTCTCGTTGTCGCTATCCCGCTGCTGTTTCTGGTGACTGCGGCCACGGCCTCGGCCGAGGAGGGGGGGGCCGGGGTGTCGCGTCCAGCGGACCTGCTCACGTGGCGTCACGGAGAGGGAAACGCTCTGTCTCTCCGAGGATGGCTGGCCGCGGATCTGCGGGCATTTCCGCGCACCGAGGTCGATTACGGCCGGTCCTGGCACGTGGAGCCGGCGCTTGCGTCCGCCCGGGTGAGCAGCAGGTTTGAGCTCCGGAAGGTCGTTCGAGGGAGGCTGGACCTGGAGTTGGCCGAGGCAAGCCCGGACGTCCAGGAGGCATGGTTCGAGTACCGACCGTTCGAGCTGCTCGGACTGAGAGCCGGCCGGGTCAAGGTCCCGTTCGGGATGGCCCCGCAGCTCAGCGTCCCGGACTATCGGCTCCTCGGGGCTCCAATGGTGTTCGGGAACAGCAAGGACTTCCGCGACGCTGGCTTCCTCGTGCTGGGGGACTGGAAGGACGGGTTCGTCGGGTACGCGTTCGGTGCGGTCCTGGGAAGCCGGGACGTGGCCGTGGACGTGAACGACAAGCCCGATGTCGTGGGCCGACTGCTGCTGCACGCCCCGGCGGATGCTGGCAATTGGCTGTCCGGGCTGCACCTGGGGGCCGCCACCACCTGGGGCGACGGCCCGACGCGCCACGGATTCCGGGGGCGGACGCTGGCAGGCCACTCTTTTCTCAATCCCCCCTCCACCCGGGGGGAACAGCTACGCATGGGGGCCGAGCTCGAGTACGTGACCCCCTGGTTCCGCCTGGCAGCGGAGTATACCCGAACCATCCAGCAGAGGGACGGCGTCCGCGAGAATCAGAAGGTGGGCAAAGCCTATGCCGAAGTCGCCGACCTCGACGACTACCGGGTCGACGGCGGGTACGCCGAGGCGGCAGTCCACCTGTTCGGGAAGAGAGCGCTGCGCTGGTCACAGCCCGACGGGGCGGGCGACGGCCATGGGGACGACCCCGGGAGCTCGTTCGCCCCGCTTTCCGGTCTCGAGCTCTGCGGTCGATTGGAGACGCTCGAGGTCGGCGACGGAGACCGCCTGGTCGACGTCGATGCCGGAACCGAGGACCACGCCCCTCTGGCAGACACGTCGGTCCTGGGCGTGATGGCCGGGATCAACTACTACTTCGAGCCGGGAATCCGCCTCACGCTCGCCTGGCAGGGGCTGCGGTTCGAAGACGGCAGTCTGGCTCCTGACTATGTCCCGCCCGAGACGACCGAGGAGCCCGCCGTCGTGCCCGGTGCCGCCTGGACACACCAGCTGTTCCTCAGGGCGCAGCTCACCATCTGAGGACATCCCGAACGGGTGCGGTCCCCCAAGAGCCTATCGCCTGCTCCCCGAACGAAACTGTGTACAAATTCCCGCGTCGTGACGATAACAGAGGGCGCACAGGCGCGCTTGGAGGTTGCGGATGCCGCGCAAGAAGATCGTTGTCTCGTCGGAAACCTCTCAAGGGGCCAGGCGCAAGGCTACGCACGGGATTTCGCGCATGGCCGAGCACGGGACCGTTGGAAAGACCGAACCCTGGCTTCTTGACCTGTTGCGGACCCGACTGGGCTTCCAGGCCTTCCGGCCCGGGCAGGAGGAGGTGTGTGCCGCGGTCACTGCCGGGCAGGATGTCGTCCTGGTCATGCCCACGGGGAGCGGCAAGTCGCTCTGCTACCAGCTTCCAGGACTTGCCCGTGAGGGGACGACGCTGGTCATCAGCCCGCTCATCGCGCTCATCGAGGATCAGGTGGGGAAGCTCCAGGCCGGCGGGCTGAAGGCGGAGCGCATCCACTCGGGGCGGAGCCGGGATGAGAGCCGGGAGGTGTGCCGCAGATACCAGGCCGGGGAGCTGGACTTCCTGTTCATGGCACCCGAGCGGCTCGCCGTGCCGGGCTTTCCGGAGTTCCTGGCCCGTAGAAAACCGGGGCTGGTTGCCGTGGACGAGGCGCATTGTATCTCCTACTGGGGGCACGATTTCAGGCCCGACTACCGGCTGCTTGGCGAGTGGATTCCCATGCTCCGCCCCGCACCGGTCATCGCCTTGACTGCCACGGCAACGGTCCGTGTGCAGAAGGACATCGTGAAGGCGCTCGGCCTCGTCGACCCGGTCGAGTTCATCCGCGGTTTCTGGCGGGACAACCTGCTGTGCGAGGCTGTCGAGGTCGGCGAGAAGGCCGACAGGCTCGAGCGGGTGACCGAGCTGCTGCAGGCCCCGGGGGCGCTGCCCGCCATCGTCTACGTCCCGACTCGAAAGGCTGCCGAGGAGGTCGCCGTTGCGCTGGCCGCCACCGTGTCCGCCGTGCCGTACCACGCAGGCCTGCCGCAGGCCGTGAGGGCGGCCACGCAGGACGCGTTCATGGCCGACCAGGCCAAGGTCATCGTGGCCACGGTCGCATTCGGTATGGGGGTCGACAAGCCCGACATCCGGACCGTCGCCCATCTGGCGCTGCCGGCAAGCATCGAGAACTACTACCAGGAGATCGGCCGGGCGGGGCGGGATGGCAAGCCGAGCCGCGTCGTGCTCTACTATTCCTGGGGGGATCGCAAGACGCTCGAATTCCTGGTCGAGAAGAACTACCCCGACGAGAAGGAGATCGAGAAGCTGCTCAAGGCCGTCCCGGAGGAATGGACCCTGCTGGAAGAGCTGGCCGAGGCGCTCGCCATGACCGCGGAGGACCTGCAGGCTGTCCTCAAGCAGCTTCACAACCACGGTGCCGTGACCTGGAGCAACGAAGGACAGGTCAAGAGGAACCCCGGTGCCCACTGGCGAAAGACCTACCGCGAGCAGAGAGAGCATCGGATGGGACAGATCGACGACGCCCTCCGCTACGCCAGGACCACAGGGTGCCGGATGAACACCCTGGTCGGCTATTTCAGCACGCGGGAGGCTGGCAGCACCCGCTGCGGTCAGTGCGACAACTGTGCCCCCAAGCGGGCCGTGGCCCGCGATTTCCGTCCGTTGGATGCACGGGAGCGGCGGTGGGCCGAACGGCTCCTCGTCGAGCTCTCGCACCGGGACCGGCAGGCCGTCGGTCGGCTCCATCGGCTCCTGTTTCCCACCGGCACGCCCGACCGGCAGCGGTTTGAAGCCCTGCTCTCCGGGCTCATGCGGGCTGGATACCTCACGGACGAAGAGGATGCCTTTGACAAGGACGGGGAGACCGTGACGTTCCGCCGCCTCCTGCTCACCCCGTCGGGCCGCAAAGCCGCGCTCACGGGGAAGGTGAAGTGCGACATGGATCGGCCGTAGGAGCGGGGTCCCGAACCCCCACTCCCCAGCCCCCAACCCCTACGGGCAGAGATCGTTCACCGCCCCCGGTGTCCCCTTGTCGCCTCCGCTCATCTTGCTCGTGGCCGGGCACCAGGCCTGGGCATAGTCGTTCAGCTCCGGGTCGGCAAGCCACGGGTCCAGGCTGAGACTGGCTCCCGGCTTCACCTTCATCTCGGGGGGGGCGTAGAACACCTCGTCGAGCAGCTCTCCGGCAAACTCGAGCGCCAGGGAGTCAGATTCATTGGAGAGCTGGAGCCCCGAATACAGGAAATCGGGGGCGACACCGCCGTTCTGCGTCATGCCCGCCAAGCGGGCAAACGTGAGGAGCTGTCCCGGTTCGGCCACGAGGGAATGGTCCACTGCAAAGCTCTCTTTGAGCCCGCTGCGGATCGTGAGGCCCCACAGGTCGACCGGGCTGGCCGAGAGGCAGAGCACTTCGAACCACTCTCCCTGCTTGTCCGGGACGGCAGCGGGGTCCGCCAGGATCTCGTCGACGGCCAGGTCGCCCGGCACAGGGGGCGGGGCGGATGCGCATGCACCTCCCACGCACAGGACGTTCGATGCGCACTCGCCGCACGTGCCGCCGCAGCCGTCCGGACCGCACTGCCGCCCCTGGCATTCGGGCGTGCAGATCGGGGATGGAGCGGGGGCAATCTCCTCTTCCCGGGGCAGTTGATCGGCGGATTCGTCCGCCTCGATGTCGAGGGCCGAGGGGGGAAATGCCCCGGAGTATCCCTCGGAGCCAGTTCGGCAGTCGGCCCCGGAGCCAGCCCTGCAGTCGGCCCCGGAACCAGCCCTGCAGTCGGCCCCGGAGCCCCTCGGTGGCAACACAGCAGCGTCCCGCCCCGAGGCCCCCCGGAATTCCCCCGCACCGAACAGGGCGATGTCGGTCCGTTGCAGCGCAAGCTCCTCCGGCCACGCATCGTCGCCCCCGGTCGAGCAGCCGGCCAGACACAGCAGTACCACTCCCACCCATGCTCTTTCCATGCGTCACCTCCGTGTTGTTGGCATCTGCCCCGTTATCGTCACGAGAAGGAAGAACGCGCGGGGGACAGGGGCAAAATCGCGGCCGGCATTGACCTTGACGACGTGGCGGCATATCTTCATCGGGACCGTACGAGCCCGAGCGAATCGGGAGGCACGGAGACAACGCACCATCGAGGAGGAACCCTGATGTGGACAGCGATCATCCTGTTGGGAGTCATTCTGCTGGCAATCGTCATCGTGGGCGCCATGTACAACAAGCTCGTGACCGGGCGGAACCAGTACAAGAACGCGTTTTCGCAGATCGACGTTCAGCTCAAGCGGCGCTATGACCTGATTCCGAACCTGGTCGAGACGGCGAAGGGATACATGAAGCACGAGCGGGAAACCCTCGAGGCCGTCATCGCCGCCCGCAACCAGGCGGCGGCTGCAGGACAGCGGGCGGCAGGAAGCCCGGGTGACCCCATGGCGATGCGGGATCTCGCCCAGGCCGAAGGGGTGCTGACCGGGACGCTGGGCCGCCTGTTCGCCCTGGCGGAGAGCTATCCGGACCTCAAGGCCAACCAGAACATGCTTTCCCTGCAGGAAGAGCTGACTTCGACCGAGAACCGGGTGGCATTCGCCCGCCAGGCCTTCAACGATGGCGTGACGCTCTACAACAATACCCGGGAGTCGTTCCCAACCAACATCATCGCCGGGATGTTCAACTTCACTGCGGCGGAGCTGCTCCAGGCGACAGAGAGCGCCGAGGAGCGGAAGGCCCCGAAGGTGAGCTTCTAGAGATGACCACGGCGTTTTTCGTCCACCAGGAGCGGGCGAGGCGTAACAGCCGGCGGCTCGTGATCCTGTTTCTGGTCTGCGTGGCTGCGGTGGTGGCAGGGGTGTACTTCCTGGCCGCAGGATTGGGGCACTTCGGGACTCAGAACCGGGGAGTCCCCCCGGGATGGTGGGACACCCGACTCTTCTTCTCCGTCACCTCGATCACCCTCCTGGTCATTGGCGGAGGTGCATTGCTGCGGTTCGTGGCTCTTCGTGGCGGCGGCCGCAGCGTGGCCGAGGGGCTCGGGGGTCGACTGGTGAACCCTCAGACCCGGGATCCGGCCGAGCGTCGACTGCTCAACGTGGTCGAAGAGATGGCCCTGGCATCAGGAATTCCGGTACCGTCGGTTTACGTGCTCGACCGGGAGAAGGGGATCAATGCCTTTGCCGCAGGACGGTCGACCACGGATGCCGTCGTAGCGGTCACCCGGGGGGCCCTGGACCAGTTCACCCGGGACGAGCTCCAGGGCGTGGTCGGTCACGAGTTCAGCCACATCCTGAACGGCGACATGCGCCTCAACATCCGCCTCATCGGGCTTCTCGGAGGCCTCCTGGCCGTCGCCACGGTGGGCCGGGTCGTCTGGAGCCTTGGGTCCACCGGCCGCAAGAAGGATGGGGCCGCGTTTGCGGCGCTGGGGCTGGCCGTAATGCTCATCGGCTACATCGGCGTACTGGTGGGACGCATTCTCCAGGCGGCCATCTCGAGGCAGCGGGAGTTCCTTGCCGATGCGTCCGCAGTCCAGTTCACCCGCAACCCCCAGGGCATCGGAGGCGCCTTGCGCCGCATCGCCGGATGGGCCAGCGGCTCCAAAGTGGTCTCCCCCAACGCACAGGAAGCGAGCCACATGTTCTTCGGCGCTCCGCTGGCATCGCTGTTCGCATCGCATCCGCCGCTGCCCGAGCGAATCCGGCGGATCGAGGGGGCGCAGGCGGTTCCGGAGGGCGTGCCCGGAAGGCGGGAGGAGCTGTCAGCCGCCGCGGCCTCGGCTGTGATGGGGCTTGCCGGCCGCCTGGGAGCCCATCCGCCGGCCGCCTCGGGGCTCTCGGCCGGTCTGGGGAACCCCACGCCGGAGGCCGCCGCAGCGGGGAGCAGCCTGCTCGCCTCCATTCCCGAGAGCGTGCGGGCCTCCATCGATACTCCGCTGGGCGCAACGGCCCTGACCTGTGCCCTTCTGCTCGACCGCGATGACTCGATCCGGAAAGGGCAGCTCGAACGACTTGGAGGGCTGGCGGGTGGCCTGGTGGTCCGCGAGACTGCGGGGCTGTTTTCCCACATTCAGGCGCTGCCTCCGACCCTTCGAATGCCGCTGCTCGACCTGGCGCTTCCCCCCCTCCGAGAGCTGTCCAGGGCGCAGATGGCCCGCCTTGCCGAAGCCCTGCGGGCGCTCGCCAGGGCCGATGACCGGATCTCCCCGTTCGAGTTCTGCACCCTCTGGCTGGTCGACCGTCGCGTCAACCTCCTGTCCGGCCGCAAGCCCGAGCGGGAGAAGGCCCTCTCGGTGGCCAGTCTCCGGGAACACACCTCCGTGCTCCTTTCTTCCCTGGCGTGGGCCGGCAACAGGACCGCCGCCGACGCCGCCGCAGCGTTCGCCACAGGGGCCGAAGCCGTGGGCGTCAACCTGTCCGGGGCCGACCTTCAGCCTGCCGAGACGGCCATGGCCGCGCTCGGCAGCTCGCTCGATGCCCTGGCCGCATCCGGTCCCCGGTCCAAATCCCTTGTCTGGCTGGCCTGCGAGAAGACCGTGCTGGCCGACCGAACGGTCCGCCTGGAGGAGTTGGAGTTGCTGCGCGTGGTCGGTCTGGCCCTCGACCTCCCGCTTCCCCCGTCGATGGGGGAGTCCCGGTAGGGGACCCTGGCGGTTCAGCTGATTTTCTCGTACAGGTTGAATCGGCGGTACACGTACCAGACGACGCCCAGGAGCAGGGTGACCAGCGTGAAATGCAGTGCGAGCAGTCGGTTCGAGACCAGTGCGTTGTCCCAGCGCATCCAGAGCGTCTCGGCCACTTCCCGGTCGCCCGGCACGACCGGAGCAAAGCCGGAGCTCTTGAGCTCCAAGAAGGCCGGAACGAAGTACGCGACGTTCCGGATCAGCCATCGGGTTTCCGCCGGCGAGTACGGGGTCTTGCGAGCCAGGAGGGAGCGCACGTCGGCATACGTGGGGGCAGCGCTCTTGGGGCCGAAGCCGTGGTAGGTCTCGTATCCGGCAAAGAGGTGAGAATCCGCCAGCAGCTCCACCGCCTCGATGAGGCCGGCGTCGTCCCCTCGGTCCAGGGCCGCTCTCGCTGGGCCCGTGACGGCCAGGGCCCCCCAGACGGCATAGACCCAGAGCGCTGCTGCAACGCCTCCTGCCGTCAGGGGCAGGCCGGCCAGAAACTGGCGGAGCCAGCCCTTGGAGAATGCGGACGGCCGTTGAGAATCACGAGTCGCAGATGTCTCGTGCGACATCATCCCTCCTCCCTCGGTTCCCACCGGCCGCGACCGGCAGTTGCACGCATCATAGAAGCCCCTCGGAGAAAAAACCACTGGAAAACAGCGGTCCCTCGGGACTATACTCCGCCCCGCTTGTTGAACCGATCAGGGAGGATGAACATGCGATTCTGGAACGTCCTGGGCATCATGGTGGCACTCGCGCTCGCAGCGGGTTGCCAGCAGACCGATGCCACCAAGGGGCAGGAGCCCCAGGCCAAGCAGGAGACCCCTGCCAAGCCAGCAGAGCAGAAGCCGGCCGAAGCCCAGCCTCAGCCAGCGGCGGACAAGCCCGCCGAGGCCAAGGCCGAGCAGCCCAATGCCGAGGAACCCAAGGCCGAGGAACCCAAGGCCGAGCAGCCCAAGGCCGAGCAGCCCAAGGCCGAGGAACCCAAGGCCGAGCAGCCCAAAGCCGAAGAACCCAAGGCCGAGCAGCCCAAAGCCGAAGAACCCAAGGCCGAGCAGCCGGCCGCACAGGCGGACCCCGCAGCGTCGGCAGACCAGGCGAACTATGCGGATGAGGTCGCCAAGCGCCTGACCGCAGTGGAGATTCCCAGCTTCGAGTACCCGGCGTTCAGCGGCAAGAAGATTGCGCTCATCCACACGGTGAACCTCGTGGGTGAGCTCAAACCTTGTGGGTGAGCTGGCAATCCTCTTGGCGGTCTTGCCAAGAAGCAGGGGTGGCTGGATGATCATCGCAAGGATTTTGACGGCGTCGTGGTGCTGGATTCCGGTGACGTGTTCCACATGAACAACCAGGCAGCCGAGTCCGAGGCCGAGCAGGTCAAGGAGCGGGTTGCGTTGTTCGTCAAGGCGTTCAACAAGGAAGGGCTGGCCGCCCTGGGGATCGGCGACCGTGACCTCGGAGTGCTCGGGGTCAAGGGGCTTCTTGATGTCCAGAAGGATGCCAAGTTCCCGATCGTGTGTGCCAACCTCGTGGACAAGGACGGCAAGGACGTGTTCAAGCCGTTTGCGGTGGTCGAGGCGGCCGGGTTCAAGCTGGGCATCGTCGGCCTGGTGACCCCGGGGGCGGAGTACAAGGAGAAGGAAGAGTACAAGCTGCTCCCGCCGGCCGACGGGCTCAAGAAGGCCCTCGATGCGCTGGCCAAGGAGTCGGTCGATGCCGTGATTCTGCTGGCCCACCTGGATCAGCAGGATGCCGTGACGCTGGTGCGTGACGTCCCGGGCGTGGACCTTGTGCTGGGCGGCCAGAGCATGGGGCAGTCCCGCTACGTCGAGAAGCTGGGGGCCGCCTGGTGGCTCGAGTCGGGGCAGCGCGGCAAGTTCCTCAGCGTGATCGCCTTGAACATGACCTCGCCAGGGCGCAAGGAGTTCGTGGTTCGGGAGGAGGCTGACAAGCTGCGGACCGAGCTCAAGCAGATCGACGAGCGGGTCAAGCGTTACGCCGAGCTTGCTGCCCGGCCGGGCCGCGAGGGCACTCGCACCGCCGAACCGGAGCGCTTCAAGGGAGTCATCGAGTCGATGCTCAAGCAGCGGGAAGACCTCGTGGCCAAGGCGAAGAACGTCGTGCAGGCCCCCGCCGATGCGCCGTTCCTCGGGTACGACTCGGTTGCCCTCGATCGCAACCTGCGTGAGGACGAGGAGACGGCCGGCTGGGTCGCCGAGTTCGAGAAGAAATACCCCTCCGTCGGTGGACACGGGGCCGTTTCCCGGACCACGGCCGGGGGCACCGTGCCTTCTGCTCCGCCGAGCCGGCGGATCCCGCACAAGGCGATCAAGACCCTGCACGATGCCGGCAAGGTCAAGGCCGCCGCACCCACCGCAGTTCAGTAGATCAGCAGATGGCCAAAGCGCTGTCGACCCTTTCTAGTTGAACAGACCGAACAGCCTCTCGTAGGGCAGGGTTCCCTTCAGGTAGTACAGGGCCGCCACGAAGAAGAGGACTCCGAACAGGACGGTGATGAACTCACTCCACCAGCCGCCGGCGACCTTGCTGCGGATGGCCTGGGAGAAGGCGGCAGTGAGGAAGAGGAGGACCCCCATGCCGAGTGCGAAAGTGGCCATCAGCAGGACCCCCAGCGCCAGGTTGCCTTCCGTGGCGATGTAGGTCAGGATGCCGATGAGGATCGGCCCCACGCAGGGGGCTACGACCAGCCCCATGACGAGCCCGAACACCAGGGCCCAGAGGAGATTCTGCTTCTGCCGGGAGTGGAGGGCCGTCTTCAGGGCGGTGAACTCCATGGGGGGAAGCACCGCCAGGCTCTGGGCTCCCATGAAGACGAACAGCACCGCGATGGCTCCCATGACCCAGGGATTGGTCATCACGCGGCCGACGGCACCGCCGCCCAGGGCCGCTGCCAACCCGGCGGCCGAGTAGCTGAGCACCATCCCGAGAACGATGACGGCTGCGGCCAGGAGCCCGGCCTTGACCCCCTTGTTCTCATCCCCCTTGCCCGACGTGAAGAAGCCCAGGACGAGGAAGTAGGTGGGGTAGGAGCAGGGAGTCAGGCTCGCCGCGATACCAGCGAGGAAGACGAGAAGAAGGGTCAGTAGCAGTCCCTTGCCCGCCAGCCAGGCCGCGATGCTGTCCTCTTCCACGCCTCGGGTAAGGCGGCTGACGAACGGCCCGGGGGCCTCGAAGCCCGACAGAACCCAGGTCGGAGTGGTCTGCTCCCCCGGCTCGAACCGGGCGACCCAGGGGAGTCCCTTGATGCGGTATCGATCCCACACGGGCTGGTTCTCCGGGGCATCCATGTCCAGCTCGACCGCGACGTAGCCCTTGAGCGCCTCCTTCACTTCCGGTGCCACGAAGGTGTTCTTCTTGAGCTGGAGGCAGCTCGCGCACCAGACGGCCCATCCATCCACCAGGAGCGGCTTTCCCTCGAGCGCGGACAGGGCAAAGCCCTCCGACAGGTCGGTAAGCCAGCGCTGCCCCGATTGTGCGGGGAACAGCTTGAGAACCTCGTCCAGCACTTTGCCGAATTCCTCGGGGGAGGAGAACGGCTTTGCCCCCTTCTCCCCGGAGTATGACATGCCGGGTACCAGCTTCCCGTCGCCGGCCAGGAAACCGATCCAGGGCAGGTCGTCCCCGATGGCCTGCTGCTCCACGAACGGGAGGTTGGCCTCGTTTTCGGCGTCGAGCTTGACGAGCACGAACCGGCTCATGCGCTCGGCCAGCGAGGGGTGCGACAGGACGTTCTCGAACAGCTTCTTGCACGGCTTGCACCAGGCCGCCCAGCAGTCGACCAGGACCGGCTTGCCCGTCGAGCGGGCCGCCTCCAGAGCCGGAGGCAGCGATTCGAGCCAGACCAGGGGGGCTGCCGGAGCACTCTCCTTGCCCCCGCCTGGGGCCTCGACTGCCCCTCCCGACGCGTCGGTCCGGCCGTCCCCCGATGACTGTATCTGCTGTGGGGCCTGAGACTCCGCAGGCAGGTAGAAGAACGCACCGACCAGCAGGAACAGCCCCATGGCTGCCCCGAGACCGGCCGCAAGCCGCGCCAGCTTCTGCCAGCCCGACAGGAGGAACGATTGCGCCATCAGCACGCGAAAGCCCAACCCGAACGACAGCCCCGTGAGGACGAGACCCGACAGGATGCACAGGAGCTTGGCAGACATCGGCAACACCTCCAGAACATGGATACGCTAAGACGGGCGAATCCCCATTGCAACGGAAAAGGAGCCAAACTTGACGCTCCCCCGAATCCAAAGGACAATACGATTACCGTTTTCGCGTGCGCGGCCGCCCGTGGCAGCATCCGGCGCAGCGACAGCCAACATGCGAAGGCGCAGGATGTCGGAACCGTGGAGGCCTTCATGGGCAGAACGACCGGGTGGTTGCTGATGGCCGGACTCTTGCTTGTCGGGTGCAGCCCGTCGAACGGCGCTGAGGATACCGGCGCTCCAAAGCCCGATGTGCCCGATCTGGACGTGGTCCAGGAGTTGCCTCCGGGCGACGGTGGAGCGGATCTGGACGTGGTCGCCGATGTCCCCCCGGTCATTCCCCCGATTGAGGCCAAGATTGAGGCCCAGGATCTCCCGTGCGCTTGCCCGGCATCAGCCCCAGCCGGCTGCCTGATCCTCAACTCCAAGGCCGTGGTCGCGGTCAAGGCCAGCCACGATGGACAGACCTCCAACATCGCGTCGGTGAAGGTTTACAACCCCGCCAACAAGACCACCCTCGTCTCGGTCAAAGTGCCGGATGCCGCGGACGGACTCTACAAGCTCGAGATCGACCTGGCTCTGCACGAAAAGGCACTGCTCCCCGCAGGTCAGGCCGAGCTGCCGGACGGCCAGATCGGCCTGATCGTCGAAGTCACCTCCAAGCTCAAGGACCCTGAGGGGGAGGCATTCCGCAAGCTCCTGCCCCAGGCCATCTGGATCGACCGCTCCGGCCCCAACTTCACCAAGAACACCCTGGCGGGCGATCTGGCCCCTCGGAAGGTAGCGGAGAAGCTCCCCCTCGATTACTGCCTGCTCGATTCCGGATGCGGAAAGCCGTCCGCGACGTTCTTCCTGGGGGACAAGGCCCTGGCTCCCGACGGATTCCAGGAGGGGAAGCTCTGCCAGAACCTGTCCTTCGATGTCTCGCAGTACCAGACCGAGTTCTCGAAGTTCAAGATCCTGGCAACCGACTGCCTGGGTAACGAGACGGTGTTCGAAACCGACATGGGCGTCATCGGGCTTCCCAACTACGAGCTGCCGGGGCGGGTGGATGCAACGCTGGTGGAGAAGGCGAGAGTCGTCCGGGCGTTCGACCTGGATCTCAACTTCTTCCCCGACCTGCTGATCGCAGGCACCAAAGGCATCGCCGCGGCCCTCAACGACGGGACCGGAAAGCTCGGCGAGCCGAAGCTGATTGGCCCTGACGGCCTCGATGTCATCGATCTCGCAGTCTTCGATGTCAACGGGGATTCCTATCCCGACCTGGTGGTGCTTGCCAACGTCCAGGGGACCGACGGTGGGGAGAAGCAGCTTCAGCTCCAGGTGTACCTCAAGGACGCCAAGCTCTTCGTCGAAGAGGAGACCAAGTATTGGGAACCGCTGGAAACATGGGCCGCTGAGCCGTCAGAGACCCATCCAATGCCCGACGGCGGGAAGGTCACCCTCCTGCGCACCGGGGATCTGAACGGCGACGGAAACCTCGACCTGCTGCTCGCAGGGCCCGAGCATACCCTGAGCGCAGCGCTCCTCCTCCACACCGGGGAGAAGCACGTGGTGGAGGAGGCCGACCCGGCCCTTCCCGGAAGCGGCTCTCCGCCGAAGATCTTCTTCAAGGACCCGGCAACCCTCATCGGCGTCGACAAGATCTCCGATGCGGCCATCGGCAACTTCAAGGGCGCCAAGGACTCCAGGGAGATCGCTTTCGCCCGGGCCGGCAAGGGGATCGTGACGGTCATGACCGTGACCCCTGATGGGAAGTTCGGGACCCCTCTCGACACGATCCTGTGCTTCGACGGTCCCGGGCTGCTCGTCGCAGGCGACCTCGTCGACGACGTCGGCGTGGATGACCTCATCGTCACTTCTCCCGAGGCCAAGGCCGCTTACCTCCTGAAGGCAGCAGCGAACGGCTACTTCAAGCCCGTTTGCCTCGACGAGGACGAGGAGGAGCCTGAGATCGCGTTCGGCAAGCAGAACGTCGCCAACGTCCTTGCCGACAACCTGTTCGATTCCGACCCGGTGGCCGAGGGTACGTTCCTCTCGGTCGGAGATGAGGTCGACTCCATGGTCCTCGTGGATCTGCTCGGCAAGTTCGGCTCCGGAAGCACCGACTCGGTGCCCGACCTGGCCGTCGCCGTGCCGTCCAAGAACTACGTGGCCATCTTCCGAGGGCAGGGACTCGGCTCGTTCTCCGAGGCAACGTTCGTCAATCCCGGACCCGACCCTCGAAGCCTCATCACAGCGGACTTCGACAAGAACACGCGAGACGACCTGGCTTGCCTCATCGAGGGTGGACAGTATGCAGCCATCCTCCTGAACCGCGCCGACGACCCCGGTCGATTCGATGCCCCCAAGGAGCTGCCCATGCCGGTTGCCGGCGCCTGGAAGTCCGGGCGCATCGAGCCCACCCACCTGGAGGTCGGCGACCTGGACTTCAACGGTACCCTCGACCTCGTGGCTGCCACGGCTCCCGAAACGCAGGTCTGGGCCGAAACCGATGCCGAGGGAAAGCAGCTGCCGGAGCGTAGCGCCGAGCTGTCTCTGGTCCTGTCGTGGCTTTTCCTCGACCCCGAGGGAGAAGTCGGCGACGTGCTCCCCGAGCTTCCCCCGCGCAAGTCCGCAGTGGACGTCAACTTCGATGCCGAAATCACCGGCTTCTCCCTGGGCGACTTCAACAACGACGGCCGCCCGGACCTTGCGGTTTCCCAGTCCACGACCACCACGGGGGCCTGCGACGCCAGGACCTTCGACCTGCTCCTGGGCGGCTACGCGGTGGTCGGTGCAGTGGACCCTGCTCTCCTGGGAACCGAGTTCAAGTACCTCGACTACTACGTCGATGTCGGCCCGACCGCAGCGGGACACTTCCGGCCGCTCGGCGGATTCGCTGGCCTCTCGACCCCTTCCGGGCTCGTCGCGGCCAAGCTCGATGACGATGCCATTGCCGACATCCTGCTCTTCGCAGCGGACCCGAATCGGGCAGCGACCTACCTCACTCGCTGGGACAGCGACTGGAACATGTGCGCTCAGGGAGTGGCCGGTGCCAAGAAGCCCTGGTTCACCTGCTCCCCGCCGCTCCCCGTTCCCATGGCGGAGCCCGCGTGCACGCCGCAGCAGGGCGGAGGCGGAGAGCCGGGCGAGGGCGATCCTGGCGAGCCCGGCCTCAACTGCCTGCCGCTCACCGGCAACGACGTCGTCTGTGGCCCGCTGGGGAACGGACCGGCCCTGGAATCGGACAAGACGGCCCTGTTTGCCAGTCCTCCTGAATGCGGCCTGGCCCCGATCGCCGCGGCCGTCGGGGAGTTCTACAAGGACTCCCCGGATGAGAAGGACTGCCCGGACATCGTTCTCCTCAACAAGGACTCCGACGACGTCACCTACCTGCGGGGTAGCTGCGGCCCCAAGGTCTACAAGTTCCACCAGCACCAGATCCACCTGTTCAACGTCGGTTTCTCTCCGGTGGACCTCGCCGTGGCCGACATCGACCAGGATGGATTCTTCGACATCGTCACCGCCCTGGCATCCGGCGTCTCGATCGTCTACGGAACCGACGGCGAGTACTTCGAGCCGGCCGACTACGTCCCGACCGGGGACCAGTCCGTCAGCCCGACCTCCCTCGTGGTCGAGGATGTCAACGCAGACAACCTGCTCGACCTCCTCGTCACCTCCGGGAAGGAAGACCGGATCCTGGTCTGGCTCAACGGCGGCGACCGCGACTTCTTCGGTCCTCACTTCCTTCCGTCCGGCCAGACCCCCAAGCGTGTGCGGGTGGCGGACCTCGACGGCGACGGCTGCAAGGACGTGGCCGTGCTCAACCAGGGCTCCCGCACCGTTACCATCCTGAGAAATCGGCGCTGCGACTGAGTATCGTCGCCCCCCCCCACTTGCCCTCCATTGCCGGCCATCGTACGCTCGCCCGACTGGCGGACAGGTCCCCTCAGGCGCCCGAGGGGCAGCAGGGTCAGTCCCGCGAACCGGGCACGACTTCCAACTCGATCCGCTCCCCGTCGCGCAACACGATTATCTTGACCGGCTCCCCGACTTTGAGGAGCTGCATTGAGTAGGCGTACTCCTCCAGGCTTTCGATGGGCTTCCCGGCCAGTCCGACGACGATGTCCCCGGCCCGCACCCCGGCGTTGGCCGCAGGGCCCCCCTTGGCGGCATCGGCCAGCTTCACTCCCTTGATGCCTCCGGCAGCGAAGTCGGGCACGGTCCCGAGGTAGACCCGACGGCCCCCGTGCCCGGACGGGGCGGGCATCTTGCGCTCGACCTTGCGGTACTCCAGCGGCTCGGGCCGAGTGAGCACGCCCCTCGCCAGGGCCAGCGTGAACCGGGCGATCTGCTCGGCCCCTTCGTAGTTGAGGGTGTCGGGCCTGTCCCGGGGAGTATTGTACAGGTCGTGAACCCCGGTGAACTCGCTGAGGATCGGCACGGCGTTCACGTAGAAGCTGGTGGCATCCGTGGGCAGGTAGGTCTCCTGCTGGACCACGAGGGGGAGCCCGGGGCGCAGGTTCGCCTTCTCGACGATGGCTCCCCAGTCGGGGCTCGAAGCCAGGCCGTACAGGATGAACTGGTCCCGGAGCCGGCCTACCATGTCGAGATTAATGTAGGCGACCGCTCCATGAGGTAGCGGTCCCGGCTCCTTCCCCAGTCCGGCAGCGAACATGGCGGAGCCGAGCAGCCCCATCTCTTCACCGGACCAGGCTGCGACCACCAGGTCACGCTCGAGGGTCAGCCTGCCGGATCGGACTTCAGCAGCGACGGCCTCGGCCACGTCCAGGACGACGGCGACCCCCGATGCGTTGTCATCCGCACCGGGGTGGATCTGCCCCTTCTCGTCGTTGCGGGCAAGCGAGCCGAGGCTTTCCCCGGTCCCGATGTGGTCGTAGTGGGCACCGAGGACCAATGCGGGACGCTCCGGGTGGCCGGAGGCGAGCCGGGCCACCACGTTGTGCGAGGTCCCTTGCTCGTGCCTCAGTCTCACCCGGACCGACAGCTTCCCCTCCGGCCCGGGCGGTGCCGCCGCAGGGGACTCCCCGCCGTCGTACGCAGCCTGGAGCTTCCAAAGCGAGGACGGCTCCAGCCCCAGCAGCCGGCTTCCCCACGCATCGGAGACGGAAATGGCGGGCAGGCTCGACCCCTCCACCTGTCCGGATACCTCCAGCGGCACCAGCTCCTGCTTGACCTTGGACGAGGGTCCGCTGATCACCACCAGCCCCCTGGCCCCGTGGTCACGGGCCGCCATCGCCTTCTGGCGCAATGACGAGAAGCGGGACAGATGCTGGCGCAGCTCGGGCGACACCCCCTCGGGAGCGTACCGGAACACCACCACGAATCGGTCCTTCACGTCGCTGCCAGCATAGGAGTCATAGGCAGCCAGCGACCCGTCTGCGGGGGCCACGATTCCGTATCCGGCAAACGCCAGCGGCCCCTCGAAGTCCCCGGATGCGGAGAATGACAACGGCCGCCAGTCCCGGTCCAACTCCCCTTCGGCCTTCCCGGTCCCCTCGAAGACCAGCCGGTTCCCGTCGTCCAGCCGGACCCCTTTCGAGAACGGGAACTCCTGGAAGAAGCCTCCGCCGTCTCCGGCCCCGGCAAAGCCAATGCCTTTGAGCCTGGAAGCAATGTATTCCCCGGCCTTCCTCTCCTCCGCCGCACCCGTCAGGCGGCCCGCCATCTCGGGCGCGGCCAACACCTCCACGTGGTGCCGGATGTCCGCAGCCGACAGGTCCGGAACCGTGTCCGGGCTCTCCTCGAGCTGCGGGTTGGGGGGCGTCCTACCCTCCGCTGCCACAAGTCCCAGCAGCTTCCTGGCCAGCGCATCATCCCACCCCGCCAGGAAGATCTGCCCCTGCCCATTGGCCGTCCGGTTGCTGGTCCATGCCAGCCGGGAACCGTCGGGCAGGAACGCGGGGAGGCCGTCGAAACCGTCCAGTGCCGTCACCCTTACCGGGGCCTTCTTCCCCTCGGAATCCACGATGTACAGCTCGAAGTTCGCGAACCCGTGCAGGTTCGTCGAGAAGATGAGGTAGTCGCCCGACGGGTGGAAGAACGGGGCCCACGACATGGCCGACAGGTGGGTGAGCTGCCGCTGGTTGCTACCGTCGGCCTCGGCCGTCCAGATTTCCGCGAGTGGTGCCTCTACTGCGAAGCGGCGCCAGACCATGCGCTTTCCATCCGCACTGAAGAACGGGCCTCCATCCTGGCCGTCCGCGTCGGTCACGCGCACCACGTTGCCCCCATCCGAATCCATGAGGTAGAGGTCCATGACCGTCGAGGCATCCTTCTCGAACCGTGCCTGCTCTTCCGCAGTCAGCGCTCCGGAATAGGCCCGGCGGTTGGACGCAAACAGGATCTTCTTGCCGTCGGGTGAGTAGGAGGCTTCGGCATCGTACCCCATGGTGCGGGTCAGGTTCACGAGCTCTCCGGTCTCCAGGTCGACCTGGTAGATGTCGTAGTAGGGGTCGTAGACCCAACGGTGCTTCTCCGGAGTCCCGTCCTTGCGGCGCTGCAGCTCGTCGTCCTGGACCTTCTTCCACGACGGGTCCTCGTGGGTGGCCGAGAAGAGCGCATGGCGGCCATCCGGATGGAGCCAGGCGCAGGACGAGCGTCCCCGCCCCGTGCTCAGGCGTTTCGTATCGCCCGTCTCCATGTCCAGCAGGTAGATCTGGAAGAACGGGTTTCCCGGTTCCCGCTCGCTCTGGAAGATCATTCGGGTTCCATCTCTGCCGAAGTAGCCCTCTCCGGACCGCTCCCCGGTCAGGATGAGCTGCCTGGGCGTCCCGAGAGGCGACTGGATGGGGGTGTCCGCATTCCCGCTCCCCTGCGATGCCGACGGGCCGGGCTCGCACGCGGAAAGCCTGCCTCCGGGTGCTGGGGCCGGCAGCAGCAAGGCGAGACACACCAGGAGTGCCAGAAAGCTCCATGACCTGTGGTCCGATGCCGTGAGCGTCATCCAGTCTTCTCCGCCAGGAAGTCAGAGCAGGAGGCGGCCACCGGCCGCCTTTCATGGCCTGCAACGACGCAGTGTAGTGGGGATGAACGGCTTAGGGAAGTACTTCCACTTCCTGGGACTCATCCTCGGCAGACGAGCCTTCCGCATCGTAGTAGTACTTCGCCTCGGAGCCGCCCGTCTGGGCCTTGACCGGGTACTGGGCCACGAGAGAGTACGATACCTGCGTGGGCTCTCCGGCCGGGATCGCATCGAAGTAGAGCAGGAGCTGCTTGCCCGTCACCTCGTAGTTGGCGAGCTTCTTCTCGGTCTTGAGCTTGGCCAGGTCGTCCGTGATCAGGGCGAACCCGGGCGGCAGGCCGACCGTGACCAGCACCATCCCCTTGCCGTCGGGATCATTGTTCTTGATCGTGACCGTGGCGGTGATGATGTCGTCCACGTTGACGGTGGTCGTGTCATAGCTCACGGTGATGGAAAGCGGTCCTTCCACCGGCTCCGATTCCTCCCACGGGATATAGTGGGTTGCCACCACCTGGTACGAGAGGCCGCCGAGCCCATCGTAGTCGAGCTCGACCAGGTGCGTTCCGTTGTCAATGCCGGTCGTGACCTCGACCTGCCAGACGACGTCCTTGTTGAAGTTGTCGAAGTGCTGCGTGCCGAGCACCTTGCCATCGAACGTCACGGTGACGTCTGCGTTGGTCTCGCCCGGGGTCATGGAGAGCGCCTTGAGGAACGTCTTCAAGGCGAGCACCGTCGCCTGGGTGTTGTAGCCCCAGTTGCCCTGCGGATCCTTGCTCTGCACGAGCCACTCGACCGCGCCGTTAACGTCCTGCGGGTACGCACCCTTGCTGGCCATGGCCAGTGCGACCAGCGCGGTCAGCTCGACGTCGGCCGCGTTGCCGTAAGAGTTGACCAGGGTGGAGCCTTCCGAGGTCCAGTGGACGGTCCCTTCCTCCACAACGGCCTTGTCGTGGAACTCCTTGAGGATGTCCCCGGCCGTGGAGGAGGTGTCCCCGGCAGTGAGGAGCGCGTTGGCGCACATGGCGCGGGTGTACGCGTCCTTCTCGCTGCCGATTTTGCTCTTGATGTAGCCGACGGCCTTGGTGACGGTGGCATCGATGTAGCCGCCGTAGGCCAGGCCCCAGGTGATGTAGCAGGTTGCCCGGAGGCTGCCTGCTCCCAGGTTCTCGTTGCCAGCGTGCAGGTGCGATTCCTCACTCCACGAGCCGTCGCTCTTCTGCACTCCGGCCAGGTAGGTCGCAGTGCGGTCGATCACCGCGGTGTCCACCGTGTCGTAGACCGCCTTGGTATCGGTCAGCATCATGATGGCGAGTGCCGAGAGGATCGCGTTGCCGGGGTTGTCCCCTTCCCACCAGTTGAAGCCGCCATCCGCACACTCGAAGGTGAGGATGTGCTGGTAGCCGGAGTTCACGTACTCGATCGCCTTCATCTCGATTTCGGGGGTGATGGTACCGGATGCGTTCATGTACGCCAGTGCCAGAACATTGGGCCACGCCGACGACGTGGTCTGCTCAAATCACCCACCTGGGAGCTGCAACATGCTCTCCATCCCTTCCACGATGTGGGTGGAGAGTCCCGGGAGTACCTTCACCACCACTGACTGGCTCCCTGCAATGGCGGTCTCCGGGAATGGAATTTCCATGCTGACCTTGTCCGTGCTCGGCTTCTCGCCGTCGTTGTCGAAGCGGGCCGATTCGGTGAGCACCATCTCCTTGCCGTCCGGCTTGACCTCGACGGTGCGCTTGATGGCATCCTGAAGCTTGTCGCCCATGCCGTACACGGTGAGCGCATGCCAGCCCACCTCGACGACGCGCACCGGGAAGTAGACCACGGTGACTTCCCCGCCCTGGAGCTTGAGCACGTGGCTGTCCTCGCCCAGCAGGTCGAACCAGGGCTCGGTCTGGAGCTCGACGGTGACCGTCTGCTCGCCGGGCAGGTAGTTGTAGACCGCGACGGGGAACTGGATCTCGTCGTTCTGGGTGAGGAACTTCGGGAAGTCGATGTCGACGAAGAAGTCCTGGAACACGACGATGCCATCGGTGCGGCTGCCGAGCTGGCCGAGGGACGAGCTGGCCAGGGTGGTCATGCGCCACTCGGTGATGGAGTCGGCCATGGGGATGTCGACCGAGGCCTTGCCCTGGTTGTCGGTGATGAGCGCAGGCTCGATGTAGAGGGTTTCGGGGAACCAGCTTCGGACCTTCACCCCGCTCTTGTCGTCGCCGCCGCTGGACTTGTTCTCGTCGTGGCCCGGGTCCGCGTTCGGGGGGCCGGCCTGCTCGCCGTCTTCCTCGGCAAAGTCGCCGCCGCCGGCCATGGGCATGTTCCGCTCCCCTTCGGCCCACTGCTCGCCGGCAAGCGCCCACAGGTCGAGCGAGCCGGTCCAGTCGTCCTCGCTGCCCAGCACTTCGTCCGGGCCGCGGCTGGTGAACTCGATCTTGCAGTCCCACCAGTCTCCCTGGATGTTGAACGTGTACGCGTGATCCCAGTAGTCATAGTACTTGTGCGTTGCCACATGGTCCTTGAGCCACTTGCACGCGGAATCCATGACCACGTGGGAGGCACCGAGCTGGAGCTCGAGCTTGAGCCGCAGCTTCTCCTTCTGGGCATCGAAGAAGGGACCCAGCTTGTCCTTGAGGTCGGCCAGAGCCTGCTTCCACGAGGAGAGCTCGTTCTGCCCGAAGCCGTCCCCTTCCATGGCAGCGAACGCGGCCAACGTGGTATCCTGGATGGCCTTCTCCTCGGCGGAACCAGGGGCCGCTTCTTCCTCCGCTGTGAACAGTCCGCCCAGCGAGAACCCGCCGGCCGGCCCGATCTGGTAGGTGGGCGACTGGAGCTCCTCCTCCAGCATGAAGTACAGCTTCATCAGGCCAGGCTGAGCCTCGGCCAGTGCAAATACGGCCTCGTCCACCACCTGGATGCCAAGTGCGGACGGTGCCGGCTTGCCCTGCGAGTCCTTTACCTCGAACTCGATCTTGGCCTGCTCACCGGGGAGGTACTCTTCCTTGTCCGTCTTGACCGCAACGGCCAGGTCGTCCGCCGGCTGCACGAAGACCACCCGGGTATCCCGGATGAACTGCCCGTTGTCGGCGAGCATGTACGCGTCGACGTACACGTCTTCGGACAGCTCGGAATCCAGGTCCACCAGGAGCTGGGCCTTGCCGTCCTTGACTTCGAGGGTCTTGGTGAGCACGGTCTGGTTCTTGCGCACCAGGTCGAGGAAGATGTGGTTGTACCCGCCCGTCACCCAGGCATCGATCTGCATGGTCCCGCCGACCTTGTAGATGGCCTTGTCGGTGCGCAGCAGGATGTGGGCCTCGGACGTGCCCGTGTCATAGTCGAACTTGCGTGCGGCCGAATCGCCGTCTGCAGTGACGGCTGCCACTTCGATCGAGAGGGCTCCGAGGTGAGGCAGGAGCTGGACCTTGCCCGGTCCCTCCGCCCCAATCTGAACCTCGTCCCCCTCATCGTCGAGCTCGGCCCCATTGACCGTCAGCGTGCAGGTCGACTGGACCGGCGCACCGGTCGGATCGGTGACGAACAGGTAGAACCAGTTCCACACGTCGGGAACCACCTCGCCCGACTCGGGGATGAGCACGATGTCGAGCAGGCTGTTGGCCACCACCACGGTCTTGACGACCTTCTGCTCGTGCTCGGCCGTGTCGGTTACTGCAATCTCGACCATCAGCAGGGCCTTTCCGTCCTCCAGCGGCTGGCCGATGAGGTAGTCGGGCAGCGTGTAGGTGAACTTGTAGAGCCCCGACTCGTTGGTCTTCCCGTTGATGACCGTGGCCGGCGTCCACTCCGCCACGTACTGGAACACGGTCACCTTCACCGAGCCTCCGTCCACCGGCTTGCCGAAGAAGTAGTCGGCCTGGACTTCGCCGGACAGCTTCTGCCCCGGCTGATAGAAGGCTTTGTCCAGGCTCGCGTTGACCTTGAACTTGGGCAGCGCATACCGGTCCACCGTCACGGTCTTCTCGCTGACCACCTCCCCGATGGTCGCCCGCAACGTGTACGAGCCCATCAGCACCTGCGTCGCCAGGTCGAACTGCGCCCAGCCGATGCCGTACTCGTTGGTCTTGTCGAGCCGCTTGAACACCTTGTTCCCCTTGGAATCCATGACCTCGAACAGAATGTCCTGGTTCGCCAGGGGAGCCTTGTCCAGACGATTGAGCGCCAGCGCACGAAGGTGCATGGTCTGGCCCGGCTGGTAGATCGGCTTGTCCGACGTGAGCAGCAGGCGGCTCTCCCGCACCACGGTCACCTCAGTCTCCACGACCCCCTGGGCCCCATCGCCGACGACTAAGGCCTTGACCTCCAGGGTCCCTTCCTTCTCCGCCGGAAGGTCGAGCACCACCAGGCCGAAGTCGTCCGTGGTCCCTTCGAGCCGGTAATCCTTGCCCGCCAGCGTCGCGGTCAGCTCGATCTTGCGGCCCTTGAGCGGCAGGCCGTTTCTCGGATCATGGAGGAACGCCCGCAGCATCGTGGTCTGCCCTTCGAGCAGCTTGTCCGGGACCATCACCACCAGGTCGGCCTTGTCGATGAGCATGAACAGAGACCGCTTGCCGGTGATGGTGCCCGAGCCTGTGTCGAGGCGGTAAGAGACCACGTACTCGGCCTCTTCCCCGGTGGACTCGAGCTTCGGGGCTCCCTTCACATGGACCGCGACCGTGTCTTCCCCCGGCTGGAGAACGAACGATCCGGTGCCCGAATACTTCTCGTCTTCCGTGAGGTGGCGACAGGTGACCTCGGCCTTGCCCGAGACTTCCTTGCCTCCCACGTTGGCCAGGGGGAAGTAGACCTCGAGCGCCCCCCCGACCACCTTGGCCGACATGCTGCTCTCATCCAGGGAGATCGGGCCTGCCGTGAGATTATCCCCCGGCGGTACCTGTTCTTCCTGGCCACACCCCCACCACGGGAGTGACAGGAGCAGCCACGCGGCGATGATTGTGAACTTTCTCATCGCTGCACCTCCTTGATGTGCACGTTGTTTACGGTTCCATGGGGCCCGCCTTCCCACCTGACGAGCCATCCGGCCCCATCATCCCGCAGAGCCGGGCTGCGGGTCAACGGGTTTCGTGCGGTCATCGGGTCGGCCATTGGAATCCCCCTCGTTCCCTGTTCCGGGGGGATCGGATGCAAAGCGTGTGCCAGGGAGGCGGCAGGCGGCGGGGAAAGGCCGGCGGCGGGGAAAGGCATAGGACGAATAGGACAGATGGGACGAATAGGGCAAACAGGACCCGCCGCCCCCCGCGGAAGAACGGCATCTATAGCGGGATTGGCTGCCTGGCAAGTGCGGCCGAGCAGTCACACCGGCAGCAAGCGCAGAGAAACCAGGCAGGCCCACCGGCCGTCAGTCAAACCCACCCTCTAGATCCGCGCCGCGTCCTATGTCTTCCATTCGTCCTATTCGTCCTATTCGTCCTATTGGTCCTATTCTTCTTCCCCCCCCGGGTACCCCGTCGGGTTCTCCACCCGCCACTTCCACGCGGTCTCGACGACCGACTCGATGGTGGTGTAGCGCGGATTCCAGCCGAGCAGCTTCCGGGCGTGGGCGTTGTCGGCCACCAGGGCTGGCGCATCGCCTGGCCGGCGGGGGGCAAAGCAATAGGGTACCTTGCGCCCGGATACCTTCTCCACGGCCTGGATGACCTCGAGGTTGCTGCTTCCCGTCCCGGTTCCCAGGTTGACGATGTGTCGGGTTCCCCTCGGCGTGGACGGTGCCAGCAGGAGCTCGGCCGCTGCCACGTGGGCATCGGCCAGATCGCGTACGTGAACGTAGTCCCGGATACAGGTTCCGTCGCGGGTTGGATAGTCGTTCCCGAAGACCTTCAGCTCCGGCGCACGCCCCAGCACGGCATCGATCACCAGCGGGATCAGGTGGGTTTCGGGACGGTGGTCCTCGCCCAGATCGTCCGTGGACCCGGCGGCATTGAAATAGCGCAGCGCTGCAAACGACAGCTTCCCGGTCGATGCCAGCCAGGACAGCATGCTTTCGCAGGTCTGCTTGGTCTGCCCGTACGGGCTCACGGCAGGCTTGACCGTTGCCGCCTCGTCGATCGGGACGGAATCCGGCTCACCGTACACGGTGCACGACGACGAGAACACGAAGTTGGCGACCCCGTGCTCGACCAGCTCGGCCAGGAGCATCGATGTGCCCCCGATGTTCACGGCGAAGTAATCGTGGGCACGCTCGAACGAGTGGCCGACGTAGGTCAAGGCGGCAAAGTGGAGCACGCAGTCGGGCCGCCCTCCCTCCAACGCTGCCCGGACTGCCCCACGATCCCCGATTTCGCCCTCCACGAACCGGGCTTTGGCAGGAACGGCGGCCCTGTGCCCTGCCGAGAGGTCGTCGAGCACGGTCACGCTCCATCCCCGCTCGAGCAGGAGCCTTGCGGTCACGCTGCCGATGTATCCGGCCCCGCCCGTCACGAGTGCAGTTGGCATGTTCCTCACCCTGAGTGCTGGAGGTCGCCAATTCCGGGACGGACGATCCTCCCTCCATGCGTCAGGAGCCTTTCCCCCGAGCCCCGAGCCCCGAACCCTACGGATTGCAGTCCGCGGTGAGGGACATGTCGTCCACGAGCACGCCGACGCCTTCGCTGCTGTTGCCGGCTGCGGTGTCGAACGCGAACTGCAGGCTGATGGTCTTGCCGGCAAACTCCGAGACGTCCACGGATACGTCCTCCCAGTTGGGGCCGACGCCGTTCTTCAGGTCGTCCTTGGTCCACACGGTGGTCGGAGTGTTGCCCACGAGCACGGAAAGCTCGAGCGTGTCGGAAGCGGCCTCGGCTGCGATGTCCGCCTGCACCTTGAAGGTCAGCGTGTAGGTCTGGCCGGCGGGCAGGGTCATGGTCTTGGACGTGGCTGTACCGTTGTTCGGCAGGGGCAGCGGGATGCCGAGGTTGATAGTGTACATGCAGGAGCCGAACATCCCCTCGGTCATGCCGTAGTAGAGGGCTGCGGGCGAAGAGACGAAGCCGCATTCCCCGGCCACCTTCCAGCCGATGGAGAAGTCGAATCCGGGGATTCCCCCGCCCAGATCCATGGCGTTGACGAAGGTGAACCCACCGTTGTCGCCGGCATCGAAGCTCTGCTCCCAGGTGAACTCCTCGCAGCAGCCTTCGGCGCCGGTCGGGGTGTACTTGCACTCGTCGTCGACACACGTGTCGGTGGTGCACTTGTCGTCGCCGTCGTCGCATTCGGTGTCGTTGTGGCAGCAGCCGGGGATCGGGTCGAAGGTGCAGGTCCCCGCGGTCTTGTTGCACTTGCCCTTGAGGCACTGGTCCGGATTGACACAGTCGGCATCGGCCTGGCAGCAGCCTTCTGCACCGGTGTAGATGAACTCGCACTGGTTGGCGATGCACTTGTCGTCGGAGCACTTGTCGTCGCCGTCATCGCACTCGTCGTCGGCGTGGCAGCAGTTCTTCACGTCCTCGAGGCCGCACTTGTGCTCGGCCGAGCAGGTGGGGGCCTGGCAGACGTCGGGGGTCTCACAGTCGTCGGGCGTCAGGCAGCACCCTTCCTCACCGGTGAGCTTGTGGGTGCACTTGTTGTTGATGCACAAGTCGTCGGTGCAGAAGTCGTCCCCGTCGTCGCAATCTTCGTCCGTGAGGCAGCAGTCGGGCAGGTCCTCGTACGTGCACTTGTGGCCTGCGCTGCACGAGGTCTTCTGGCACGCTGTGCCGGGGGTACAGTCTTCGACCTTGAGGCAGCAGTCCTTCTCCTCGGTGAGCTGGTAGGAGCACTGGTTCGCCACGCACTTGTCCTTGGTGCAGACGTCGTCCTTGTCGTCGCAGTCCTTGTCGGCCTCGCAGCATCCGGGCCCCAGGTCGAACAGGCAGTTGCCGTTGACGCAGTGGGGGACCTGGCAGGAGATGGTCGGGATGCACTCGGAGTCCTTCTTGCAGCAGTCCGGCTTGTCCTCGTACACGCACTGGTTGTCGATGCACTTGTCGATGGTGCAGACCTGGGAGTCGTTGCACTGTCCCTGGTCGATGCAGCAGCCCTGGATGAAGTCATGGGGTCCGCACTTGCCGTTCTGGCAGACGTCCTTGGTGCACAGGTTGTCGTCGTTGCAGTCCGCGTCGACCTTGCAGCATCCTTCGACGTCCCAGTAGAAACACTGCTTGGCCGTGCACTTGTCGTCGGTGCAGGGGTTGCCGTCGTCGCAGTCCGTATCCACGTTGCAGCAGCCCACGCTCGGCTCATACGCACATTCGCCGGCGTTGCAGACCGCCATGTGGCACTTGAGCTCCGGTGGCGGGCAGTCGTCCGGGCCGTGGCAGCAGCCATCGCTCAGCGCCACCCAGTCGCACCGGTAGTTAGCGCACACGTCCTGGGTGCAGTCGATCTTGTCGTCGCACTCGGAGTTCTCGAGGCAGCAGCCTGCCTGACCCACGTTGGGGCCGTGCTGACACATGTTGTCGACGCACGAGTCAAGAGTGCACTCGTTGGAATCCTCGCACTCCTCATCGGTCTTGCAGCATCCGCCTTCCGGGAACTCGATGACGCAGTGACCGCCGAGGCACTGGTCCTCGGTGCACGGGTCGCCGTCATCACAGTCCTTGACCCCCTTGCACACCTTGACGTGCTTGTGCACGCAGCGGAACTCCTCGCAGGAATCCTCGGTCGTCGTGTCCATGTCGTTGCACTCGGAATCTTCGGAGCAGCAACCCTCGACCGGCATCCCCGCAGAGGTGAACTCCTCGTAGATGCAGTTCTGGTTGAGGCACTTGTCCAGCGTGCAATCGTTGAGGTCTTCGCACTCGGGCGTTCCGGAGCACTGGCAGCCGGATACTGAGCTGTCGATGGGATGAACGCACAGCCCGAACACGCACCGGTCCGAGCTGCACGGATTGGAATCGTTGCAATCCGCGTTGCTCTGGCAGCAATCCTGGAGCGGGTCGAAGGCGCAGATCCCCTCGACGCACTTGTTCGCGGTGCAGATGTCCAGGTCGTCGCAGTCCGTATCCGCCGCGCAGCAGAGCGGGTCCGGCCAATCGTACACGCACATGCCGTCGACGCACGACTCGTTGGTGCACGAGTTCGAGTCGTCGCAGTCCATGGGGACCTCGCAGCAGCCGTCCCCCCCCACGAAGCTGTACTGACAGAAGCCCTCGATGCACGTGCCCTGCATGCACATGTTTCCGTTGTCGCACGCCTCGTCCGTCTCGCACGGAACCGGGACCGCACACTCCGGTGCCGTGGCGGTGCAGGCCGCATCCGCCTCGCAGCCGCAGACCTCGCCAAGAGCATCCTTCTCGCCGCCGGTGCCCGAGCAACCGGAACCCACCGCCAGAGCCGCGACCAGAGCCAAACTCACACAGAAGGACAGACGGTTCATGAAGCTCCTCCAGGTTCAAAGCCGGGGGTCATCTTAACCAAGTACGACGCGCGGCGCAAGGATTGCCGTCACCGCCTTCTTCGGCATCGGCATCGACATCGATATCGCAATCGCAATCGCAGTCGCAGTCGCAGTCGCAGTCTTACTCGCAATCGCCGCGCCGCTCCCTTTCCTAGAGGAGCCTCAGGAGCCGCACCGCGTTGGGAATGGTGTTGAACACGACTTGTCGGCGGTATCCGTGCGCATCGCCGCCAATCTGGAACGGCACGTCGACGTCCGTGGAAATCTCCACCTCTTCGACCAGCCAGTCCTGGATTCCGCCCGGCTGCTCCCCCTTCCAGATCTGCGGGAGCTGCGCCAGGATCGATGCGGCCATCATGTGCCCGATGCGCAGGTGCATGCGGTTCGGCTCTCGGGTTGCAAAGGGCAGAATCTTGAACCCGTACCCGTAAAACGGAACGGTACCGGCCAGTGCGATGGTCATGGGCCCTTCGTAGAGCAAGTCGCCCGGGCCATAGCTCCGGATCACCTGCCCATCCGGTCCCAGCTTGACCGCATCGCCCCGCTTCACCACCGCCCGAACGATCGGAATCTGTCCCTTGAGGGCCTTGACCGTGCGAGTCGGGACGGTGCGGGTAAAGATGGCCAGAAAGTACCCGGCCAGCGTCTGCACCACCGGCTTGAGCTTCCCCGAGCCCAACTTCTCCTTGGTCGTCCGGTAGTCGTTCAGGATCTCGGCATCCAGGCCGACCCCCGTGAACGGACATCGGATCCCCTCGGTTTCGAGCAGCGAGATGGGCACCACTTCCCGAGTCGCGCTGCGGATGTAGGTTCTCAAGTCCCCCTTGAGATTGCCCGAGCTCACCATCCGGGCCATGGCGTTGCCGGTTCCGAGCATGAGGATGCCCACGGCGGGCTGCCGGTCCAACGGGTAGCGGGCAAGCTGGTTGATCAGGTGCATGACCGTGCCGTCGCCGCCTCCGGCAAACACGGTCTCGTATCCCCGTTCGATGATGATGCGGGCGATCTCCTGGGAATCGCCCGCCGATGACGACAGAAAGAGATCCTCGGGCGGGACCAGCTCTCCCGACATCTCGGCAACTTCCCGGGTCACCTTCTTGGCATTGCGGTTGAGGACCACCGCAAATCTTCCCACGTCAGGGCTCATGATGCCTCCTCGTTCGCATCAGGGAGTCGGAGCATAGCGCAGCAACCCGAAACGATCAACTCCGGGTTTAGCGTTCGTCGGGAGCCCCGGAGTGGGGGCACTCCCTCAGTTGCGCTTCGGGGTCCGGGCCGCTATGCTGCGTGCAGGAGGTACGCATGGGGACGGCATACCGGGGCACCGATGGGGCGGACGAGTCGGGGGGAGATGTCGGGTTGTCCGCCGTGGCAAGGCTTCTGGCCGAATCCAGGCCTGTAGTGGCACTGACCGGAGCGGGTATCTCGGTTCCTTCCGGGATCCCGGATTTCCGCTCGAAAGGGGGGCTGTGGTCCCGCTACGACATCGAGGAGTACGCGACGGCTCACGCCTTCGGCCGCCACCCTCGCAAGTGCTGGAGGCTGTTCGAGGAGCTGAGCTCGCTGCTGGGCTCCGCCCGGCCAAATCCCGCTCACGAGGCGCTCGCCCGGCTTGAGCGGTTGGGCGTTCTGGACGCTGTGGTCACCCAGAACATCGACAACCTGCACCAGGAGGCGGGCAGCCGCAACGTGGTGGAGTTCCACGGCTCGGGGGCCGCGCTCTCCTGCCTTTCCTGCGGAGCCCGCCATGGAGCTGCCGAGGCCGACCGGCTCCGGGACGCGGAGGGAATCCCCTTGTGTCGCTGCGGAGCGGTGCTCAAGCCCGACATCGTGCTCTTTGGGGAGCCCATTCCGGAGCAGGCGATGGAAGCCGCCCAGCGGCTTGCCGGCGAGGCCCGGGCCATCCTGGTCGTCGGAACCTCGGCCACGGTGATGCCCGCCGCTCTGCTGCCGCGGGTGGTCGCGTCCCGAGGCGGTGCGATCATCGAGATGAACCTCACCCGAACGGAGCTTTCCCGCTACGCCCGCGTCCGAATCGAGGGGGACGTGGCGGTCACGCTGCCCGCGTTGGCCGATCACATCGAGGCGCAGTTGGCACGCCGATGAGTCTGAAGTAAGATGCAGGGCCGTGCAGGGAGGGAAGACGATGAAACGACGGCTGTGTGCGATAGTGCTCCTGGTGCTCCTGGCCGCGGGGTGCAGTGGAAACGGGAAGGAGCCGGTTCCCCCGGCCGATACCGCTCAGACGGGTGATTCGGCTTCGGATCCGGATGTCATCGGAGGACCGGACGGGGTCGTGCCCGACGGCCGGCTGCCTTTTGACGTGGCTGAGACCGATGTCTGCGTGCCCAAGTGCGACGACAAGGAGTGCGGCCCCGACGGGTGCGGGGGCGAGTGCGGCAAGTGCCCCGCAGCGGCCCCGGAGTGCAAGGCCGGCTTCTGCACCGTCCCCTGCGATCCGGACTGCGAGGGCAAGGAGTGCGGCCCCGACGGCTGCGGCGGCGAATGCGGCAAGTGCCCGGCCGCTGCGCCCTTCTGCGTGGATTCTGTCTGCTCGGTGGATTGCACCCCCGACTGTGAAGGGAAGGTGTGCGGCAGCGACGGCTGCAACGGCAGCTGTGGGTTCTGCGGTGCCCAGGAACTCTGTTCCGAGGGGCAGTGCGTGTGCCAGCCCGACTGCGCGGCCAAGGAATGCGGCAGTGATTCCTGCGGCGGTAGCTGCGGCATGTGCCCCGCCGAGAAGCCCTTCTGTGACGGGCATTTCTGCACCAACGACTGTCAGCCCGACTGCACCGGAAAGGTCTGCGGCGACGACGGCTGCGGCGGCAGCTGTGGCAAGTGCACCGGCACGCAGGAAAAGTGCGAGGAAGGTCAGTGCGTGTGTGTCCCCATCTGCGGTCCCAAAGAGTGCGGCACCGACGGTTGCGGCGGCGACTGCGGAACGTGTCCGGCCGGAACGGCCTGCGTCGACGGGAAGTGCTCGAGCCCCTGTCTGGCAGCGGCCCTGGCGGGCACGCAGGTGGGGTGCGAGTTCTTCGCCCTGGACCTGGACAATATCGAAGGGGGGCAGTTCGAGCCCGTCGGAATCATCGTCGCGGCACCGGCCTCCAACTCGGCACCGGCCGCGCTCGAGTTTTCCGGGTTCATGACCTCGCCGCCGACCGCGCTGACTCCCCAGGCGCTGGGAGTCGTCGACATGAACGTCGAGCCGGGGCAAGCCAAGGTCTTCACGCTGCCGGCCGGCTATGACATCGACGGGTCCGGGCTGACCGGCAAGAGCATCCGGTTCACCTCGTCCCAGCCGGTGGCCGCCTACCTGTTCAATCCTCTCAACGGCGCCAACGTGTTCACCAACGATGCCTCGCTCCTGTTCCCCGCTGCCACGGCAGGAAACGAGTACTACGCTCTCTCCTGGGCCCTGCGGAAGGATGCGAACGGCGGCTACACGCTCCGGGGCTTCGTGACCATTGTCGCCTCGTCTCCCGGGACGACCATCGTCCAGGTGGACCCGACCGCAACGGTCTTGCCGGGCACGGGGATCCCCATCATGGTCGCCGGTTCGCCCGAACCGTACGTCCTCGAGCTCGGCTTCGGCCAGGTGCTCAATCTCGAGGTGGACGGCGCTGAGGGCGCGGATCTGACCGGGACCCACATCGTGGCCAGTCAACCGGTCATCGTCTTTGGCGGACACGAATGTGGAAACGTGCCGCTCGGCACCAACTACTGCGACCACCTGGAGCAACAGCTCCTCCCCGTTTCCGCCTGGGGAACCCACTTCATCGCGGACGCGTTCAAGCCGCGCAACGACGCTCAGAAGGATGTCTGGCGCGTGGTCGCGGGCAAGGATGGTACCAAGGTGACTCTTCTACCGCCTGTCGCCGGGCCGGCTACCCTGCAGGCCGGAGAATGGATCGAGTTCCAGTCGAGCGTCAGCTTCGAGCTCTCGTCAACGGCCCCGGTCCTGGTCGGGCACTTCCTCCAGGGGAGCAACTACACGGGCTACGTCCCCCATCCGGCCTGCAACTCCGGCTCCGGAATCGGCGATCCGGCCATGACCATCGTGTTCCCGTCCACCAGCTTCCAGAACGTGTACTCGGTCCTGACCCCGGACAACTACACGGAAGACTATATCAACGTCGTGGCCCCCATCGGAGCCGGCAAGAACGTGGTGCTCCACGGATCCACGATCCAGACTCCCTTCACCCCCGTGGGAAGCGGGCAGTTCGAAATGGCCGTCCTGCCGGTCAAGCCCGGCGTGCACGAGTTCGCCTCGCCCGTTCCGATCGGCCTGACCGTTTACGGCTACGATTGCGACGTCAGCTACGCATACCCCGGCGGCGGCAAGCTGGTGCCTTAGAATCAGCCGGAAGCTTTTCGCGACGGACTCCTGGAGACGATGCAATTCGAACCGCTGCCCGGCATTGCCAAGGGTGCGCGGCACCAGTATGATGGGCAGCGGACGAACGGAACCGGAAGTGTTGTCGGGAATGGGCCAAACGACGTTGCAGGAGGTCTCCATGAAGCGGATTCTTGCGATCGCGATGCTGCTCGCATGGGCGTACGGATGCACCGGAGGAACGAGCAGCGTGCTGCTGGACCAGGACGGGAAGATGCCGGACGCGTCGGATGCCGGCATCGACGTTGCGGTCGAGCCCGATGGCGGAGAGGTGGTCGGCCCGATTCCCTGCTTCGCCGGAAACAACCCGAAGTGCGAGCCGATCAAGTGCGACGACGGCGACGACGAGACGACCGATGACAAGTGTACCGCAAGCGACTCGGGGCAGTGCATCTGCCTCGGGACCTCGGTCCTCCCGGCCGACCCGTGCGGCAAGGAGGAGAACCCGAAGTGCGAGCCCAAGGCCTGCGACGACGGTGATGCGTCGACGGTAGAGGACACCTGCGCGCTGCTGGACGACGGGAGCTGCGGGTGCAAGGGCAAGGGAGCACCGCCAATCGACCTGTGCGGCAAGGAGGAGAACCCCAAGTGCGAGCCCAAAGCCTGCGACGACGGAGATGCCTCGACGGCCGAGGACACCTGCACGCTGCTCGACGACGGGAGCTGCGGGTGCAAAGGCAACGGAGCACCGCCGACCGACCCGTGCGGCAAGGAGGAGAACCCCAAGTGCGAGCCCAAGTCCTGCGACGACGGTGATGCCTCGACGGTCGAGGACATCTGCACGCTGCTCGACGACGGGAGCTGCGGGTGCACAGGCAAGGGAGCACCGCCGACCGACCTGTGCGGCAAGGAGGAGAACCCGCAGTGCGAGCCCAAGGCCTGCGACGACGGCAACCCGGATACTGCGCTCGACGTCTGCCTGCTCCTTGCGGATGGGACCTGCGGCTGTACAGGTGAGCCGGTCGTGGACAAGGATCCGTGCGGCCCGAACGTCAACCCCCAGTGCATCCCCGGCACGTGCGATGACCAGGACCCGAACACGCTGGGCGACCAGTGCGCCCTGAGCTTCTTCGGGGAATGCTCCTGCAAGGGAATCCCGGTGTTCGACCCGTGCAGCGACGTGCTCAATCCGAAGTGCGAGCCCAAGGCATGCGAGGACGGCAACTCCTCCACCGTGGACGACAAGTGCCTGCTGACTCCCAACGGATGCTTCTGCTCCGGCCTGTTCCCCATCGACCCGTGTGCCGATGCGGTCAACCCGAAGTGCGTGGCCTCCCCGTGCGACGACGGCAACCCGGATACCTGGTATGACCAGTGCGCGCTCGATGACGCGGGGCAGTGCTCCTGCCTCGGGAGCGCGATCGACAACCCGTGTGACCCCCTCCTCAACCCCAATTGCAGTGCCGAGCCCTGCGAGGACGGCAACCCGCTCACCGACGCAGACGCATGCAAGCCCGTTCCCGGTGCCCCCTGTCTCTGCATCGGCAACCCGGTGACCGACCCGTGCAGCAGCCTGCTCAACCCGAAGTGCGAGCCCAAGCTGTGCGACGACATGAGCCCCAAGACCGTCGGAGACAAGTGCGTCATGGCCGACGATGGCACTTGCGGATGCTTGGGAACCCCCGTGATCGACCCTTGCAGCGACGTGCTCAACCCGAAGTGCGTGCCCATGATTTGCGACGACGGCAGCTACCTCACCGTGAACGACGTGTGCTCTCTGCTGGACAGCGGCTTGTGCGCGTGCACGGGCAAGCCCGTCGAGGACCCTTGCAGCGACGTGCTCAACCCGAAGTGTGAACCCAAGCTCTGCAACGATGGAAATCCGGTCACCGTGGGAGATACGTGCGTGCTCGACCCCGCGGTCGGGTGCTTCTGCTCGGGCAAGCCGGTGACCGATCCGTGCAGCAGCATCCTGAACCCGAAGTGCGAGCCCAAGCTGTGCGACGACGGCAATGCACAGACGACGGGGGACAAGTGCGTGATGGATGCGGCCGGGAAGTGCGGGTGCGTGGGAACGCAGGTGACCGACCCGTGCAGCAGCATCCTGAACCCGAAGTGCGAGCCCAAGCTGTGCGACGACGGCAATGCACAGACCGTGAACGACGTCTGCCAGATCTCGCCGTTTGCCGATGTCTGCCTCTGTCTGGGGACCACCGTGACCGACCCGTGCAGCGGCATTTTGAACCCAAAGTGCGAGCCCAAGCTGTGCGACGACGGGAACCCGAAGACTGCCGGCGATCAGTGCACCATCCTGGCGGATGGCGGTTGCGGCTGCCGAGGGCTTCCGGCCGACGACCCCTGCGGGGGATACCTGAATCCTGCCTGCAACCCGTCTCTCTGCGATGATGGAGACCCCGCAACCCTCAACGATCAGTGCCTCCTCGATCAGGCCGGTGCGTGCACCTGCGCCGGCTCTGCAATCGTCGACCCGTGCAGCGATTTCCTCAACCCGAAGTGCGCCCCCTCTCTGTGTGACGACGGGAACCCCGCCACCGTTGGGGATGCCTGTGTGCTGCCTGTTGGCGGGAAATGCATCTGCCAGGGAAAGCAGGTGCTCGACCCGTGCAGCAGCCTGGTCAATCCGATGTGCGACCCGAAGCTGTGCGACGACGGCATTGCCCAGACCGTCAACGACGTCTGCCAGCTTTCGCCGTTTGCCGACGTCTGCCTGTGCGTCGGGACGCTCGTGACTGATCCGTGCAGCGCGGTGCTCAATCCCAAGTGCGAGGCCAAGCTGTGCGACGATGGGAATGCCAAGACCAGCGGCGACAAGTGCACCGTGAGCTCCCAGGGCACCTGCGCCTGCGTCGGAACCGTGATTACGGATCCATGCAGCAGCGTCCTCAACCCGCAATGTCTGCCGACGCTGTGCGACGACGGCAATGCGGGAACCAGCGGCGACAAGTGCGTTGCCAGCGCCATGGGGCTCCCGTGCAGCTGCAAGGGGACCGTGATCACGGATCCGTGCAGCAGCTTCCTCAATCCCCAGTGCCTGCCCACCAAGTGCGACGATGGCAATGCCAACACGACGGGAGATGCCTGCGCCCTCGATTTGCTGACCGGCTCCTGCAAGTGCGTCGGCAAGCCGACCAACACCGATCCGTGCGGGTCTGTTCTCAATCCGCAGTGCATCGCCAACAAGTGCGACGACGGCAATGCCAACACGACCGGAGATGCCTGCGTCCTCCCGGTCGGAGGCAAGTGCACCTGCATGGGAAAACCGGTGATCGTGAACCCCTGCGCCTGGGAGTTGAATCCCCAGTGCAAGCCGGTCGCCTGCGACGACGGCAACGCCAAGACGACCAACGACACGTGCAAGGCCTCCATGATCGAGATGTGCACCTGCATCGGCACTCCGGTAGACCAGAACCCCTGCAGCGCTGCTGCCAATCCCACCTGCGAGGCCAAGGCCTGCGACGACGGGAATCCAAAGACCCTCAACGACGTCTGCACCAAGGCTGGAAACATCGGTTGCACGTGCGTCGGCATCGGTATCGGCCCCGGATTCTAGAGGCAGGGAGGCACTCCGGACCGTGCAGTCCTTCTTTGCTTTAATCCAAGCCCTGCTATACTCCGTTTGGTGAATGAGCGGTCCCTGTCGTCAGGAGGCCGGCTGGCGCTTTGCCCAGGCTTGCGCTGCCGGCACGGGAGCTACCCAAAGCCCGGGGAGTCCACGCTCATCGACGGAGAACGAACCATGGCGACCTGGATTCATCGCAGCATCCTGCCTGCCGTCGCCCTGTCCACCGTGCTTCTGGCCGCCCCGCGTCTCGCACGGGCGGCGGACACCGATGCGGACGGGCTCGAGGACGAGTGGGAGCTGTCCTACTTCGTTTCCCTGGCTCAAGAGAATGGCAGCTCGGACCCGGATGGAGACCTGCTGACCAACCTGGAGGAGCAGGCCCTCGGAACCGACCCGACCCGACAGGATACGGATGGAGACGGGCTGCCGGACGCGTTCGAAGCCAACTCCCCCGGGTACAACCCGCTCGACATGGATGCTGATGGTGATTTCCTTAGTGATGCCGCCGAGTTCGGAGCAGGAACCGATCCTTCTGAGCCGGACTCCGACAGTGACGGGCTGACCGACTTCATCGAGGTGAGCAAGGGATACAACCCCCTGAGCGGGGATACCGATCAGGGGGGGGTGTGGGACGGGGAGGAAGTGCTCGTCGACAAGACCGACCCCATCGACCCGGCCGACGATGCGTTCGATTCCGACGACGACGGCACCACGTACTTCTGCGAGCAGCAGCTCGGCACCAATCCCTTCGCTTCGGATTCGGATGGCGACTGGCTGCCCGACGGACAGGAGAATGCTAACCTCGACTGCCTGTGGCAGCCGGAGCTGGGCGAGACTGACCCGGCCAATGCGGATACCGACGGCGACGGTCTCGATGACGGCTGGGAAGTCATGGTCTACGAGACCGACCCGTTCGTGCCGGACACGGACGGCGACGGGCTCACCGACGGGGAAGAGCACCTACTTCGCCTGACCCAGTTCGAGTGCCTCGACCCCGCAAACGAGGATTCCGACCGCGACGGTCTGCTCGATTCTGAGGAGATCCAGGGGGCCGTGCCGTCCAGCCCTTGCTATCCCGATACCGACGAGGACGGGATTTTCGACATCTCCGAGCTGTTCGATCAGACCGGCCCGGCCGACCCGACTCAACACGCTCCGGACCCGGACAATGACGGGCTGTCTGATGACTTCGAGCAGCAGAAGGTCGGCTCCAAGCCGGACGACCCGGACACGGACGGCGACGGCCTCAACGATGCCCAGGAGCTCCTGCCGCTCGACGACGGCTTCGTGACCGCTCCCCTCGACGCGGATACGGATGACGACGGGATCCTCGACGGAAAGGAAGGGGGGATTCTGGTGGAGGGATACCTGTCCGGCGGGACCAGCCCGGTGGCCTGGGACAGTGACAAGGACGCCCTCTCCGACGGCCAGGAGAAGGGGCTGACCGCCCCCCAGAAGAGCCCCAAGGACCCGGACGCCACCGACCCGGCCAAGTTCAAGGCCGATTCCCAGCAGTCCACCACCACCAACCCGCTCGACAACGATACCGACGACGACACGCTCGACGACGGCGAAGAAGACAAGGACCTCGACGGAAAGCAGGACAACAGCGAAACCGATCCCGACCTTTTCGACACGGACGGCGACGGCATGGATGATGCCTGGGAGACCGCCTACTGGAGTCCTGTCGTTTGCGCGGGAGCCCCGGGCGGGCCGCTCGATCCACTGGACGCGGGGGACAAGTACCTTGACAATGACAACGACGGGCTCTCCAACTTCAAGGAGTACCAGCTCACCAAGATCGTCAAGGGCGAGATCATCAAGAACCAGACCAACCCCTGCAAGGTCGATACCGACGGCGACGGCCTGGGCGACAAGACCGAGGTCTACGGTACCTATGGGCTCATCGGGCCGCAGGGCCAGGGAACCGACCCCAACGATACCGATACCGACGACGATCAGATCACGGATGGCAACGAGGACAAGGACCACAACGGCAAGTGGAACCCCCTGACCGAGACCAACCCGCTCCAGAAGGATACCGACGGAGACGGCCTTGACGACGGATTCGAGGGGAAGGTCGTCGGAACCGATCCCAAGAAGGCCGATACCGATGGCGACGGGCTGTCCGACGGCATGGAATACAATCTCGTGGGGACCAATCCGCTCGTCCCGGACACGGACGCGGACGGACTGGGGGACGGCGTCGAGGCCGGCGTTTCGGGGAAGGACTCGTGCCCCGCGGACAAGTCGAACCCTCACGTGAAGGACACGGACGGAGACGGCCTCTTCGACGGGCTGGAGGATGCCGACGGCGATGGCTGTTTCGACAAAGACGCGGGCGAAACCAGCGCCATCGACCCGGATACCGACGGCGACAAGCTCAACGACGGCGTCGAGACGGGCAAGGGCAAGGACGAGGATCCCGCCAGCACCACCGATCCCCTCAACAAGGACTCGGACGAGGACGGCCTCTGGGACAGCCACGAGGACAAGAACAAGAACGGCAAGGTCGACCCGGACGAGACTGATCCCAACGTCAAGGATACCGACAACGGCGGGGTTCCCGACGGGACCGAGGTGCTCGTGGACGGCACTGACCCCCTCAACCCGCTCGACGACCTGGTGGCCGACCCTGACGGCGACGGCCTCACCAACGGCGAAGAAAAGACCATCGGCACAAACCCGTACGACGCGGATACCGACGGCGACACGATCCCCGACCCCATGGAGGTCGGGGAGAACCATCTTTCTCCGCCCGACCACGACGGCGACGGCGACATCGACGCGGTCGACCCCGATTCAGATGCAGACGGCATCCCGGATGCGGTCGAGGCGGGCGATGCCGACCCCGAGACCCCTCCGGTGGACAGCAACTCCGACGAGACGGCCGACTACCTCGACGACGATTCGGACGGTGATGGCATTCCCGATTCCGTCGAGTGGGCCGTGGACGCCAATGGCGACGGTCTGGCCGACCCCGATGCCGATGAGGACGGAACGCCGAACTACCTCGATCTCGACTCGGACGATGCCCAGGAGGAGGACGCGGTCGAAGGGACCGGCGATACGGACGGAGACGGGATTCCCAACTTCGTGGACCCCGTCGAGGATTCCCAGACCGAGGTCGACAGCGACGGCGACGGCCTGACCGACCAGGAGGAGGAGGAGGACACCCTCACCGACCCGTTCAACCCGGATACGGACGACGACGGCCTCAACGACAAGGAAGAGGTGGACGGGGTCACCGATCCGCTGGACGCAGACTGTGACGACGACGGGCTCGAAGACGGCCTCGAGGCCCAGGCGGACGGTGACGCGGACGGCCTGCCCGGCCCGCTCGATCCCGACGGTGACGACGATGGCGTTTTCGACGGCACCGAGGCCGGTGTCGAAGAACCGGCTCCGCCGTTCGAGTACCCGTCGCAGAATGGGCAAACCTACTCCATTTCCGGGACCGACCCAGCTGCAGGCAATTTCGAGCCGGACCAGGACTCCGGAACGACCACCGACCCGACCCTGGCCGACTCGGATCAGGACGGTGCTTCGGACGGGGCCGAGGACCCCAACGCCAACGGCACGATCGACCTTGGCGAGATGGACCCGCTCGACCCGGACGATGCCGGTCTGACTCCGGCCGAGATCGACGAAGTGCTGGCGGACGAGGATGGCGACGGCCTCACCGACCGGCAGGAATGGGCAGCCGGTATCCTGACGCCCGACGGTGACGGGGACGAGGACGGCCTCTCCGACGGGATGGAGCACAACTGGCGCTGCGATACCGACCGGGATGGCCTGCGCAACCTGCTCGACCCCGATTCTGACGGGGATGGGCTCGGCGACGGCCAGGAAGAGGGGCTTGCCTCCCCCTCGCTGCCGGAGCACACGGCCCTGAGATACCGAAACTTCACCCCCGACGCGGACCCGGCCACCACGACCTTCATGCTCCTCCCGGATTCCGACCACGACGGCATGCGGGACGGCCGCGAGGACGCCAACCACAACGGCCTCGTCGACCCGGGGGAAACCGATCCCTTCTTCCCGGAGGACGAGGTGGACCCCGACGACGCGGACAGCGACTTGCTGCCCGATGCCGAGGAGAAGGCGTTCGGTCTCGACCCGGCCGACTGCGACGTCGACGACGATGGCCTCCTGGACGGACTGGAGCCCAACTGGGCATTCGATACCGACCGGGACGGGCTGGCCGCCGCGCTCGAACCGGACGCGGACAACGACGGACTGGCCGATGGGACCGAGGCGGGAGTGTTCTCCCTGTCGGACCCGGACTGCACCGACATGGACAAGGGCAACTTCATCCTCGACTCCGAGATGTCGGTCAACACGTTTGCGGCCGTGCCGGATACGGACCGAGGCGGTCTCTCCGACGGCAGCGAGGACACGGACAAGAACGGCGTCGTCGATTCGGGCGAAACCGACCCGTCGAATCCGGCCGACGATGCCGACCTCTGCACCGACACGGATGGCGACCTCCTCTGCGACGTGGAAGAGACCCTGTGGCTGACCGACCCGCTCGATGCAGATTCCGATGACGACGGGCTCCTCGACGGGGCGGAGCACAACTGGCGCTTCGATTCCGACGCCGACGGGCTCATCAATGCTCTCGACCCGGATTCCGACGGTGACGACCTGCCCGACGGCCTCGAGCTCGGTGCGGTCGAGCCGATTCCCGCAGGCCAGACCGAAATCGACGGCCAGGTCGTTCCCGTCGCGGGTACCGACCTGGAAGCGGGCTTCTTCTCCGCCGATCTCGAGCCCTCCACCACGACCTTCATGCTCGTGGCGGATTCCGACCGTGGCGGCGTGGCGGACGGCCAGGAGGACACGAACCGCAACGGCCGCATCGACCCCGGCGAGACCAACCCGGAGGACCCGACGGACGACGGAAAGACCAACCCCGACGTCGACGGTGACGGGATTCCAAACGACGTCGAAACCGCAATCGGGACCGACCCCACCAACGCGGATTCCGACGGGGACACCATCCCTGACGGAGTCGAGGTCGGGAAGGACCAGCAGGCTCCCCCGGACAGCGACAGCGACGGTACCATCGATGCCCTCGACGCAGATTCGGACGGCGATTCGATCCCCGATGCCACCGAGGCCGGCGACTCGGTCCTGGAGACTCCGCCCGTCGATACCGACGGCGACGAAACACCCGACTATCTCGACCTGGACTCGGATGAGGACGGGTTGACCGATGAGCTGGAAAACACCTTCTACCATACCGACCCGACCCAGGTAGATACTGACGGCGGAGGGGCTGACGACCAGCTCGAGGTCACGAAGCACATGACCGACCCGCTCGATCCGGACGACGACTACCGTGGCTGGTTCGAGGACGGTGCGTCGGTCCAGGGCGGCGTCACGTGCGCCGCTGCGGCCTCCGGTGCCGGCCGGGGCCCGGCCTCACAGGCCCTCCCCGCCATGCTGGCTCTGCTGGGAATCCTCCTCGCTGGGCTGCGGCTGCTGTCGGGGAGGGGGGGCGGGGGCCCCTCGCAGGCACATCCTCCTCGGGTCGGGCGCCCCTCGACTGCAGCTCGGGGCAGGCTCGCGCCCTCCGCACGCGGGGCCTGGCTGGTGGGGGTGTTCCTGGCCTGTGCGCTGGGTTTCCTTCTGATGTCCTCGCAGGCCCGGGCGGACTACACGCCCGACCCGAACGCCCACCACCCGGACGCCTATCACACCACCATCGAGGCCAACTCGTTTCGCCTGGCCCCGGATGGAGAGGGAATCCTGTCCGTCCAGACCGGGACGCTGCCGCGGCACCTCGAGCTGAGAGCCGGGTTTACCCTGCACTACGCCGACTCCCCGCTGACCGTCATCCGTGACGGAGAAGTCCTTCGCACTCTCGTCGATCACCGGGTGGAGAGCCATCTGTCCGCGGCCGTCGGCCTGTTCGACCTGTTCGACGTCGGTCTGCAGGTCCCCGTGACCTTCTACCAGGATGCCGTCTATCCCGGCCTCAAGCTCGGTGACGTTGGGTGGGGCGGGGTGGGCGACCTGGCTGCGTTTGCCCGCCTGAGGGCCCCGTTTCCCGAGACGTTTCCAATCGCACTGGCCTTGTTTCTGCCCGTCTACTTCCCCACCGGGGACGAAAACGCCTACATGGGCACGGGCCGGTTTGCGACCCACCCGAGCCTGGCTGTCAGCGCCCGCTTCCGGGCCCTGACACTTGCCCTCAACGCCGGATACCGCTGGCAGGGGGACACGACCCTTCTCAACGTCGTCGATGCCGACCGGATCACCGGTGGTCTGGGACTGTCGTTTGCTCCCGGCGGCACCCCGTGGGAGGCCGGCGTCGAGCTGACTGGAGCCGCCCGTGCCGATGAGCCGTTTGCCCGCTCCGAAGAGATCCAGGCCGAGGTCGATGCCGGCGTCCGCTACCGCATCGGGCCCTTCCGCGTCCTGGTCGGTGGCGGAAAGGGGCTGACTCCCGGGTTCTCCACGCCCGACTGGCGGGCCTTTGCTGGCCTCGACTACGGCTGGCGGCCGGACCCCGACCGGGACAAGGACGGGATCCCCAACCTCGAGGACCGCTGCCCCGACAAACCGGAAGACCCCGACGGCTTCCAGGATGCCGACGGTTGCCCCGACGAGGACAACGACCGGGACGGAATCCACGATCCCGAGGACAAGTGTATCAACGAGCCCGAAGACCTCGATGCCTTCGAGGATGAGGACGGTTGTCCCGACTTCGACAATGACAAGGATACCGTGCCGGACAAGACCGATCAGTGCCCGCTCCAGGCCGAGGACCTCGACAAGTTCGAGGACGAGGACGGCTGTCCCGACCTGGACAACGACGGCGACGGAATCCCCGACAAGGTCGACAAGTGCCCGCTCGAGAAGGAGGTCTTCAACGACTATCAGGACGAGGACGGCTGCCCGGACAAGAAGCTCGCCGAATTCCAGAAGGAGGCCCGGCGGATCCAGATCCTCGACAAGGTCCACTTCAAGTTCATGAGGGCCGAGCTCGAACCGTCGGCCTTCCCGATTCTCGACCAGGTGGCGCAGATCCTTGCCGAGAACCCGCAGGTACTCTTCGTGCAGGTCGAGGGGCACACCGACAAGACCGGGAGTCACCAGTTCAACATGGAGCTGTCCCTGGCCCGCGCCGAGTCGGTCGTCGGTTACCTCATCGGGCGGGGGATCGATCCGGCCCGGCTCGGAGCCGTGGGTTACGGCTACGACCGCCGCATCGACTACCGCTCCGGTCCGGAGGCCAACCTGAACAACCGCCGTGTGGAGTTCAACATCCTGAAGTTCGCGGAGTAGGGGAGGAGGCGGGGTTCGGGGTTCGGGGGGCGATTACGATTGCGATGCCGATGCCGATGCCGAGTGGGAGGGGGGAGGGAAGGCTGGCCGTTCAACGCTTCAGTTGGAGGGGACGGGGAGAACCAGGGCTGCGGTGGCTTCGGTGTGGTCGGCCGGGTTCACGACGAAGACCGAGATCAGGTCGCCCGGGACACCGGCTACCTGGATGGAGAACTCACCCACCGTGTTGGCCTGAGTGAGAACCTTGTCTCCTCCGGTCAGGTTGGCCGCCACGACCGTGGCCAGCGGGGTTACCGAGAACGGCGTCCCGATCACGTCCACGATGCCGTCGCCCGCCACGAGAACGGTGACACCACCCGACTCGCCCCCCGCAATGCCGTCATACTCGGCCGGGGGCTGGTTGAACCCGGGATCACCCTGCTTCTCGGCCCCCGCATCCATCCAGGGGCGGGCATCGGAATCGCTGGCGGGGTCGGGGATGGCCAGGTCGACGACCACGGTTTCGTCGGTATCGGGGTAGTGGAAGGTCAGGGTCAACTTGGGCGGCTTGATCTTGGGGATCACGATGACGAATGAACCGTCACCCGCCACGGAGGCCCCGTTCTCGTCGCCGTCCGCCCCGGGCTCTTCCCCTTCTTCACCACCCCCGGCGTATGCGCTGTCGGCACCCTGGGCGGCTCCCTCTGCGCCGACCACCACCATCTGCCCCGACTCGTCCGGGGCGCTCGAGAAGATCAGATCTTCGTCCACGGACTTGGCCACTGCCGGTTCCTCCCCGGCATCGCTGCCTTCGGGAGGCCTGACGAAGGTATCCTGCTCGGGCATGGGTTGCGGGTTGGATTCCAGGCAGCCAGCCACAAGCAAAGCAAGGCCGAGCATCACAGGCCGGATTGTCGTTTTCATGGCTCCCTCCACGACTTGCCATGATATCAGAGTGCAACCCGCGTGCCAACCGGCGGTAGAGGTTGACGCTGCAAGGCCCGGGCGCTTCCAGCGGCTCTCGTACCCGTCGCGCTCGGTGTGGAGAAAGATCCCGTCTCCGGAGATGACTGTGCACGGTCTGCCGACACTCGATGCGTCAGAGCGCACCAACCGGGACCGCCGTCACCCGATCCGTGAGAGGGATTGACTGGTGCACCAGGCAGATGAGGGCACCGGGCCCCACCGGCAGGCGAAGGCGGTCGAGAGCGGAGAAATGGCGGACATCCGCCACCTTGGGAAGCCCGGTCTTCTTGATCTCCAACGGGTAGAGCATCCCGTCGGCCTCCACGAGGAGGTCGATCTCCTTGCCATCCCGGTCACGATAGTAGTGCAATGCCACAGGTCGCCCGTTGTGGACATAGCCCTTGAGCAGCTCGCCCACGACGAAGGTCTCGAAAAACGCCCCGGCCATCGCCCCCGCCTCCAGAGTTCGTGGGGAAGACCACTCCGTCAGGTAGGCAGCAAGGCCGGTATCGTGGAAGTAGAGCTTTGGCGCCTTGACCAGTCTCTTGGTCACGTTCGAGTGGAAGGGCTCCACCAGGTGCAGCAGGCCGGTCGCCTGCAGGATGGCGAGCCAGTGCCGGGCCGTATTGACTGCCACGTCGGCATCACGTGCCATCTCCGAAACATTCAGCAGGCAGGCGGTCCTGGCCGCTGCGGCTCTCAGGAAGCGGTGGAATGCCATCTCGTTTCCGACCTGCGCAAGATCCCGTACGTCCCGCAGAAGATAGGTCCGCACATAGGATCCAAAGAAGAGATTCCGGTCAACCTCCGGAGCGAGGGAAATGCCGGGAAGGCCCCCCCGGAAGATAGCCTGGAAAGTCGCGTCGAGGTCGCCAACCCCCGTGACTTCCCGACGTTTCGCAATTTCCTCGGGAAGAGGGAGGAAAGGGGCGGTCCGCTGCGGGCATCCAGTGAGCTCCGACTGGGACATCCCCAGCAGACTCACGACTGCCACTCGGCCGGCGAGCGACTCGGAGATCTCCTTCATCACATGGAGATGCTGGCTTCCCGTGAGCCAGAAGCTGCCCGATGTCCGTTCCCGATCCACCTGCATCTTGATGAACGGCATCAGCTCCGGCGCGTACTGGATTTCGTCGATCAGCACGGGAGGCCGGAACCTCTGGAGGAACAGCCCTGGCTCCGTCCTGGCCAGAGCGAGAGCCGTCGGGTCATCGAGCGTCACGTAGGTGCGTCCGGCCTCTGCCAGGTGCCGCAGAACCGTGGTCTTGCCCACCTGTCTTGCTCCAACCACCAGCACCGCCGGGAATTGGGCCGATGCCGAGCGAATGAAGCCCTCTGCCGTCCGGCTGCAGTAGTCCATGCAAACCCTCATCGGCTATATTGCAGGCAGACTGAAAAATAGCCGAAGTCCAGCCCGCCGTCAAGTGGCATGGGCCGAGTTCATACCACTCGGTGAGCCAGTCGGAACCGGCGGGCCGGGCACGTTGGCGGCCGCACTTTTCCCTTGACTCCGCCCCTCTCCCCGTGTAAATCCGGGGCCGTTGACAATCCGGGCGATTAACTCAGCGGTAGAGTGCTATCTTCACACGGTAGAAGTCACTGGTTCAAATCCAGTATCGCCCACCTTACATCCATGCGGGCTTGCGCGTGTTTCCTCACCGGGCGGCGGTGTGCGAATCCGGTTCGCGTACGGTCTCGCGTACGGTTTTGACCGAAACCCCCCACTTCCGGCTTGCTTCCACGGTCGCCGGACTGACCGGGCACTGGAATGCGGATACCGCCCTGGCCGTGTCCAGGTGGTCGGGCAGGATGTGCGCGTACAGCTCGGTCACCCGCTGGTGTGAGTGGCCAAGGATCCTCGCGACCAGGAGCAGGTCCTTTGTCACGCGGACAAGCTCGGTAGCGTATGTGTGGCGCAGCGTGTGCGGTCCGCCTTCGAGCCCTGCCCTCTTCCTCGCCTCGTCAAACTTCCGTTGCGGCCAATAGGCGTACTTTCCGCCGGTTTCGGGGCAGGGAAACACCCATTCCTTTGAGCGGCGCTTGTCCCCCGCGAGCCAGGGAAGGAGCGCATCGTTGATGGGAATCTCCCGGCTTTTCCCGTTCTTGGGCTGCCATTCCTCGCAGGCCTCGATCAGGATCCGCCGGTTGTCCAGGTCCACGTTGCGCCACTTGAGCGCCATTGCCTCCCCCCTCCTGCAGCCGGTGTTGGCCAGGAAGACTACCAGGGGGAGAATGTCGGGGTGAAGCTCGGCCGCCGCACCGCACAACCGCTGCACCTCCTCGGGAGTCCAGGCGAGCGCCCTCCGCTTGCCGCGTACGGGCAGGCGGATCAGCTTGGGCGAGGCGCAGGGGATCCCCAGTGTCCTGGCGTAGGAGAGGATCGCCCCGAGCACCTTGAGCTGGTCGTTGATCGTGGACTGGCGCAGCCCCTTGCGAAGCTGAGCCCGCTTGAAGTCCTCCACGTGTGTGGCTTCGATCGCGTCAAGCCTTGTTCCTCCGAAGTGCTCGGTGAGAGTTGCGATCTGGTACTTCCTGACGGTCCACGTGCTGGCCTTGAGGTGGTTCTCCGCGTGCAGGCGGTAGTCGCCCGTGCAGAAGTCCAAGAACGTCGGAGCGTATTGCTCCTGCGCCTTCGAGCCCTGTGCTTCGGGTTCCCGCACCTCGTGTTGCGGCACCGGATCGTCCGGTTCCAGGAGCATTTGGGCCTCCACCTGTCTGGCGTCGGCCTTGGTTCCTGTGACGATCCGATCCCGGCGCTGGCCTTTGCGCCAGATGCGCACCCGCCACTTGTTGCGTTGATCCATCGGGTAGATTGCCATGTCGGGCCTCCTGTTGCAGGCCGAACAGCTCCTCGATGCCGGTGCGGTGGATTCGCCACCCCCGGCCCATCTTGCACGCGTGGGGGATCCGCCCTTCCCGGCAGAGCTGGACAACCGTCTTCACCGGAAGCTGGAGCCACTCGGCTGCCTGCTTCGGGGTGAGGAAGTCCGGTTGCCGGTCCATGCAGTCCCCCCTTACGCCACTGTTCGGCACTGACTTGGTTGAGGCCCGCCAAGTCCTCGCAATGCCGGATTGTCAAAGAGCGCCGCCCCCCGTCGCCGGCCAGAAAGGACCGGCAACGCCTGCCGGACTGACCGCACCAGTCCAGTAAACCCTGGTAGTATAGCTAGGCTTTCTAGTAATGTCAAGCTCAGAAATGAGTCTAGAGTCACTAGACATGCTAGACTTATCGGCTCAAAGCAAACACTAAACAACAATATCACGCAGAAATCCATTGTAATCCAATCCCTCCTTCCAGTCGCCGCCAGAGAAATGCCCGACTGCCGGCGGGGCCTCCGTTGCCGGGGTGGCCGGCGTTGCCGGTTTGGTTGGTTCGGCCGGCTCGGCGAGAGTGATGCGAGGGACTCGCGTGTATCGCACGCGCGTCGGCCGAGCGCATAATGCGCCCGCGGTTGGCGACAGCGAACAACGTCGCACTTTGCCGATAATGGCCGCAATACTCCACTGGGTGGCCTGCGGTCTGGGGTTATGCCGTCGATCCGTTTCGATGCGCTCCTCACGATCTTCCTCCTCGATGTCAACGGTGGTACTCTGCATCGGGCCGTAATGCCGATCCGGTCAGGAAGTCGCGGAGTTTCGCCGAGAAACGGCCTGGGAACTGGAGGAGCGGTGGATCACATCGAGAGCGTGGCCCTGGACTGCATAAGGTTCGGCGAGTCGTTGCGGAGCAATCCGTACCGGCTCCTGCTCGGTGATTCGCGAACGGAGCTGTGCCGGATGATCGCGGACGACAACACTCCGCCCATCGTGGTTCCCGTTCCGATCGGGCGCAAGTCCGGCCCGGCCGCGTTCGAGGGGGCGCAGTACACTCTGCACCGGATGCGGCTCGTCTTCCCGGTCGGCATTGCTGGCGGGCGGCCTCGCCGGATCCCAGCGCCTCATGACTCTGCCGCCGTCCTTCAAACCCTGGAGCAGACTGCGGGCAAACGCAGGAGTCTCTGCCTTGAAGCCAGGCTTGGCGAGCTTGCCGAGCTTGTGCAACGGCTTGGCCGATTCGGTCTCTCGGATCTCGCACGGGAACGCGGTGCGCCCAACCTTGGCACGTACTCCAAGGATCTATGGGCGCAGATGGATGCGTTCATGCCCCACGCTGTTCTGATCGATGACGACCGGTTCTGGCTGGCCGTGTGCAACGAGGTCCGGGCCGGGAACATGGCCCGTCTCGCGGGCTTCTTCACTCCGCCGCCTCCCGCTGGCCGCCCGGTCTCCAAGATCGTGAACGAGTGCATCATCGGCCTCATCGGTCTCGCCTCACGTGCTCTCGCCCGCAACAAGGAGCCGGTGACGCTGGCTCGGGCCTCCGGGTTGGTGCAGCAGTGGCAGCTTCGAGTCGAGCTGCAGCCCGCTCGCCGGGCGCTGAGGAAGCGCATTTGTCCGAGAGGCGAGCTCCCTTCCGGTGTAGAGCTGGCGGCCGTTGCGAACGCGCTCCGCGACAAGTTCCCGCAGTTGACCCGGGCGAAGCTGAAGAACAGCCTGCGCGAGTTGCTGGCAGGCGGGAGGGTGCGTGTCCCGAACGCTGCGAGGCTCCTCCTGCTTGGCCTTCCGCTATGGAGTCAGGGCGGGCTGCACCGGCACATACTGAGCGCGGCCGGGCTTGGCAAGGAGTGCGAGGGGGTGGTGGAGTACTTGGCGGGGGCGGGAGAGGCGGACGGGACGTAGCTGGCTACTCGGGCTCGTAGTGCTTTCGTCCACGCTTGCGTGGTTGCACGTCCGGCCCGCTTCGAAGGGCCGGTGTCCTCTGCAAGAAAAACACCTTGACATCAGACGCCCCGGCCGGGATAGTTGATTCTTGGACACGGGATCAAATCGCAACGGCTTCTACGGGAGGCATTCATGTTGGGACCAGCAGTCATCCTTCAGGACTGGCAGACCATCACGAGGGAGGCGTCGCCATCCACGTTCGTTCCGGCCATCGTGCAGCATCTGGAACGGGTTGCTTCGATGGCGGGGGCAAAAACCGTCGAGGTCCAGGTGCAGGTGCTACGGCTGACCTCGGGGGTCACGCTCCACCTCGAAACTTCGCCCTCCGCCGAGAGGGTCACCTGGCGCAGTTCATGCTCGTTCACGGGGCCCGGCACGGTCTGCAAGGTGCTGCAGCGAGAGATCGGCCGGACAGCGGACTTCCTGGAGGACTTCCTCCGGTGGCGCATCGCCTACACGGGAGGAACGGACTGGCAGGCATGTTTCCGCATCATGCTCGTCCCGCGCGCGTAGAAGAAAGGAGGAAGAGATGACCGGGCTGAACAACGAGAGACTCATCCAGGACTGGGTCACTGTTGGCGGGTTGAGCTCTACGGGGCCGTACCTCCAGGATCCATGCTGCATCCCCGATACGCTGGGTTTCACCCGCTGCCGGCTACATGCCATTGTGAGCGACGCGGGCTCGAGCGGCCAACTCCACATCGACGGGGCAACCTCGCTTGACGGCCCGTGGCTCCCGGTGCTGACCGTGAACCCCACTGCGGGCGCGCCCGGCGAGTACTACTACGACCTCGAATGCGACGGAAGCGCCCAGTTTATGCTGTACCGCTACCTGCGCTGGCGGGTGGCGGGCGGCAGCACAGACACGCTCTGCTTCCTGATCGCAGGGACGTTCGAGTAGGCGAGGATTGCGACGCCGACCCAGAAGCCAGGTCGGCTCATGACCGAGGAGAGACACATGGGCGCCGATGGATTCGTGTTGCAGAAGGCGGTGACCTTGATGGGGGAACTGACCAACCAGCGCGTCACGCAGACCGAGCCCGGGTGGTTCGATGCGGGCGAGCACGGCCAGGTCGCGATGCGGGTCGTGGCATCGGTCCTTAACCAGTGCGTTCTGGAGATCCAGACCTCACCGACCCGCGATTCGTCTGAGAGCGGCGGCCAGTGGCGCCCCGCAGTGACCGTGTCGACCGCGACCCCAGGGGCGAATTTCACGCTGGATGCGTCCCAAGGGGCCACCTATGCGCTCGATCGCTTCGTGCGATGGCAGGTCGTGTCGGCCGGCACCGTGACCCCCCCGTGGATCGCATGTTTTTGGATCAGCCTCGTCGCGAAACGATAGTGGGGATGCGCCGACCGACAACTCCTAACCAGGCGCCCCCCTCGGTCTCCATCGTCGAGATTCGGACTCCGGTCGTCGCCTCCCCTGCCGCGTTGGGCGGGACGAGTTCTTCCCGGCGAAGAGGCCGGACGTTCCGTGTGCTGAGTGGGTGGGTCCGAGCGACCGGAAGCGTAGGTGTGTGAGCGCTGAGGCAAAGGAGGCAACATGCCAAGACGCATTAGAAACGAGTTAGGCGGCTTCTGGTGCAAGAAGGACGGTCGCACCGTTCGTCGGGCATCCGAGCGTTCCGCATTGGAGGAAGGGACTGTGGCTGAGAGTGCCATCGCGCGCGATTTGCCAGTGCGCTGCTATGCTCCGCTTCTGTCTCAGCAAGCAGGGGCTTCGGCGCGTCTGGTTGAGGATCTGCAGGCTCTCGGGTTCCGTGTCCTGTCCGACTCGGCAAGGCATGTCTTGTTCGTGGGTAGGCGGAGTGCATTTGAGCGGACGTTTGAAACTGAGCTTGGTGTTTCTGGTGATGCCGTTTGCTTCGTTCGGCCCCATTCGATGCCGCCTTCACTTGGGCGATGGCTTTCCAGCCTCTACCTTGATAAGCCAGCTCGGAGCTTGGGCCTTGGCGACCCTTCACCCCAGTTTGTCGCGGATCATTTTGCTGGCAAGGTCGACTATGGCCCCTTGTTCGACAGCTCAGACAATCAAAACCGTCCAGATGTGCTGTTCCTATCCGACGTAGCGAAATTGGTTGGTGCTGGTGCTCCGAGCCTTGCAAAGCTGGGCAAGGGATCCGTTGTCTATATAATAGATACGGGAGTAGATGTGACGACGCCGTTTTTCGCAAATCAGCCAGCGCTTGTTGATCGCATTACGTTTCTGGGTTCAGCCGTGGAATATGATAGCGATCCGCTATTGAAGACGGACCATTTTGGCCACGGGACGATGCTTGCGGCGACAGTGCTATCACTGGCTCCCGAGTGCGCTGTAGTGATGGTGACTACGCCATTGTTTGCTCCGGCTGGAGGGACAGCGGTTACTTTCGGGGACGTACTCATCCCGGATATTTTGGCCGCGTTCGATAGAATCGCTGATATCGTGACGATCAAGTTGGCCGGGAGTAAGCCTAGAAAGCTTGCCACAACGATGGTATTGTTTGCGAAGTCGATTACGATGGACTCATTCAAGGGGTCGAACGATCCGTTCGCGGAGTTCACTGCCGTTCGCAACCAGTTGCGAACGGCTATCGACGCGCTTCTCGGCCTCGGGGTTCCCACTATTTGCTCGGTTGGCAACGAGGCGATCGGCGGGGCGGCTGACGACCAAAATGCCATTCCAAATCATCTACGCAACGTAATTAGTGTTGGCGGTGCGTTTCCATACGGGAAAGTGTCGACTAAGCCGGTTTGGCATGTGAGTGTGAATAGCATCAGTGGTGAAGTGGCCAAAATCGTCGAGAGCCTTCCCAGGTACTATCCCGACATTTGTGGAGTGGAGGGAACTGCGACGGTTCCTATTTTGCGTGAGTCAAGTAAGGGGTTTGTTTACATCAAAGGACTCGGCAAAGTATTCGTGTGTCTTCCGGTGTCCGTTGGGATGTCGGACGAACAGATGGCGGCGTTGTGCGAGTTGTTTCCTGTCACACAGGGGTGGTTGGATTGGGTTTGTCCAAATGGCGACGGGGATTGTCTTGACCTCGCAGAAGGATTGTGGTGCGCAGTTATTAATAAGTTGACGATGCCGATGGACAACCTTTCAACGGGCGACTTTACTTCACAGAACGATGGCTGGATTGTATCCACCGGGGGAACTTCATTTGCGGCGGCGACCGTCGCTGGTGCGCTGGCTTTGGTGGGGGCAGAGTTTCCGACTACTGTGTACGACCTGTTGGTTGGGACGTCGGGCAATATACTGGCGGTTAGACTGCTATTGCAGGTTAGCTGTTCTGATGTGACGGGTGGCTTCAACGCGGTTGGTGAGCTGGCTAAGGTCGGGATAGACAAGGCGTCTGGATTTGGTGTCGTGAACTGTGGCAAGTTGGCTGAGAACATGCAGGAGGCATGGGCATTCTTGTATTTTGGCTAGACGTGCGGGGTTCTTGATGTGGCGAGTGCAGTGAGGTCGGTATGTTGCATCAACGATGGATGCTTTTCCTTTTGACGGGTTTTCAATTTGGCTGCGGAAGTGTGGGCATGGGTGGCGTGTCGGGGGGGGGCGTTGACTGCGATGGTCGGGGGGGTGACGTTGGCTGTCTGCGGGGTTGGGGTGAAGGGTGCGGTGGCGGTGCTGGGGCTACTTCCTGGGCGCCGAACGGCATGGTTGAGGTGCCGGCCGGTGAGTTTGTGATGGGCTGTGGTGACGGTGTTTTGGCGGCAGGATTGGACAGGGCGGTGTGGGAGGTTTGCGCTCCCGAGCACGTTGTTTATCTGGAAAGGTTTTGGATCGACAAGTTCGAAGTGACTGCTGGCGAGTTTGCGGACTGCATTGGTGCTGGGGCCTGCTCTGGCCAGGGGGAGTGCATTACCTATGGGGGTGTGGCGAATATTGCGTATGAGGTTCGGTCCGAATACCCGATGAACTGTGTTTCGTGGAGTGGCGCAGCTGAGTATTGTGCATGGGTTGGGAGGCGATTGTGTCGTGAGGCTGAGTGGGAGAAGGCTGCTCGGGGTGCTGATGGGTGGCTGTTCCCGTGGGGGAGCGAGCCGCTTCCGGATTGTTGTCTCACCGTCATGGGCGCTCAGGGCGAAGCGACGGAGGGAGGCGATTGCGAGTGTGGGTTGTTCGACAGTCAACCGATTGGTTCGCGATTGGCTGACAGTAGTGTGTATGGAACAAGAGATATGTGTGGTAATGTGAGCGAATGGGTCGCGGACTGGTACGATTGGGCGTATTGGAAGACGGCGGTTCCGGCGAATCCATCCGGGCCGAGTTCGGGAGTTGAGCGTGTTAGGCGTGGTGGAAACTTCACTTTTTACAACCCGTATATGCCGCTGTGTTTGCGGTTGCATAATGACCCCGCTTGGGTGAATTCTGAGGTTGGATTTCGGTGCTGTTTATAGGTAAGACGCAAGCGCTCAGTGGTGTGGATGGGCTGTGGTTGTCAACCCCCAATCGGATGCAAAACGTGAGACATGGGCAGGACGGAGGAGCGAGGGATTTTGGATCGCATCGACAGCGGGGTGATCGGGGGGAGTTGGGGGTGGGTTGACCACTCGGCGGCGGATTCGGTCGTGGCAATCCAGGACAAGGTGGAATGGGTGGTCGAAGTGCAGGTGCCTGCGCTTGCCTTGGCGGGGCCGGAGCAGGTCGTCCGGGCGGCATGAGCGGCCCGGCCCAGCCTGCGGAGGCCTCGGGCTATGCGGCCAGGGGCACGGCAGTCCGGCCCACGAGGGAGATGAAGTGGTCTCTCTCGCGGTGCGGAATCATGGTCTGGTTGGCGATGCGCCGGGTACTGACGGGCGGTGGTTTTCGTGGGGGGACGAGCCGATGCCCGACTGCTGCCTTGCGGCGATGCATTCAGAGTCCACAGTCGTCGGTTGTGAGTGCCCTTTGTTTAATACGGTTGCCGTTGGGTCTGTCTGTGGCGATATGAGCGTATATGGTGTCATGGATATGCTTGGTAACGTCAGTGAGTGGGTCTCTGATTGGTACGACCCTTTTTATTGGCGAACAGCGGAGTCGCTTGACCGAACTGGACCAAGTTGGGGTGTTCAGCGTGTGCTGCGCGGTGGCAATTTCGGTCGGCAGAATCCGTATATGTGATTATGTTTGCGTAATGGGAGCAACCCGAACGTGGTTGACGAGCACAATGGATGCAGGTGTTGCTTATCGGATTAGATGCAATGCCAGGCACTTAGCTGCCGCTGCGTCAAGTGTTTGGTCGGACATCGAATGTGGGGCAGCTCCGCAAGTCTTGGCGGGCACCGCTGAGCGGCCGCTCAGTGCGTACGGTCGCGCGTACGGTCTTGCAGGGCTTTTTGGGACGAATCCGGCTTTGCGGGACTTGGCGGGCGGTTCGGAAAATGCCAATGATCACGCTCGGAACAGCCTGGAAAGCGGCCCTGAGCGTGATCGGCCTTTGAATCTTCACACGGTAGAAGTCACTGGTTCGAATCCAGTATCGCCCACCCCAGAAAAATGGCGGGTTTCCGCGTGTTCGTTCAACCGGCAACGGTGCGTTTGCGGCCGTTGGGTACGGTCGCGGGTACGGTTTTGACCCGTACCCCCCATTTCCGCCCGGCCACCACGGTGGCGGGCCCCACCGGGGACGCAAACGACAATGCCGCCCGTGCCACGTCCAGGTGGTCGGGCATGATGTCGGCATACAACTCTGTTACCCGCGTGTGCGAGTGCCCGAGAATGCGGGCAACCAACAGCAGGTCCTTGGACTCTCACCAGGACGAGCCTGGGGATTTCTCGCGTGACGATACCACCCGCGGTCGAGATGGGCTGATCGGCACTGGCCGGGCCGTGTAGCTGGGTTCTCAGCTGAAGTAGACCACCTGCAGGATGGCGTAGAAGCA